>NZ_LLZN01000068.1 GCF_001509795.1 Streptomyces sp. NRRL WC-3605
CGGGAGGGGTGGGGGCCGCGGCGGCCGGCGGAGCCTCCGCGGGCGGTGCCTCCGGAGCGGGGGCGCCCGGACCCCGTACGGCCGCGCGGGCGGCGGCGAGCCCTCCGCCGGGCGGCACCGGCGGGGCGGCGGCCTGCGGGGCGACGGCCTGCGGGGGCGCGGGGGCGGCGTGGGCCTCGGGACCGGGGGCGTACCCCATCGCGGGGGCGCCGGCGCCCCCGGAGAAGCTCACGCCCCGCTCCAGCCGGTCGAGCCGGGCCATGAGGGACCGCTCGTCGCCGTAGGTGGCGGGCAGGAGCACCCGCGCGCAGATCAGTTCGAGCTGGAGCCGGGGCGAGGTGGCGCCGCGCATCTCGGTCAGCCCCTCGTTGACCAGGTCGGCGGCGCGGCTGAGCTCGGCGGCGCCGAAGGTGCCGGCCTGGGCCTGCATCCGCTCCAGGACGTCGGCGGGGGCGTCGATGAGCCCCTTCTCGGCGGCGTCCGGCACGGCGGCCAGGATCACGAGGTCCCGCAGCCGCTCCAGCAGGTCGGCGACGAACCGCCGCGGGTCGTTGCCGCCCTCGATGATCCGGTCCACGACCTCGAAGGCGGCGGCGCCGTCACCGGTCGCGAAGGCCTCCACGACGGAGTCGAGCAGCGAGCCGTCGGTGTAGCCGAGGAGGGAGGTGGCCATGGCATACGTCACACCCTCCTCCTTGGCCCCGGCGAGCAGCTGGTCCATCACGGACATGGAGTCACGCACGGAGCCCTGGCCGGCGCGGACGACGAGCGGGAGCACGCCGTCCTCGACGGGGATGTCCTCGCGGCGGCAGACGTCGGCGAGGTAGTCCCGCAGGGTGCCCGGCGGGACCAGCCGGAACGGGTAGTGGTGGGTGCGCGAGCGGATCGTCCCGATGACCTTCTCGGGCTCGGTCGTCGCGAAGATGAACTTCAGGTGCTCCGGCGGCTCCTCGACGACCTTCAGCAGGGCGTTGAAGCCGGCCGACGTGACCATGTGGGCCTCGTCGATGATGTAGATCTTGTAACGGCTGGCGGCCGGTCCGAAGAACGCCTTCTCGCGCAGCTCACGGGCGTCGTCCACACCACCGTGCGAGGCCGCGTCGATCTCGATGACGTCGATGGAGCCCGGGCCGTTGCGCGCGAGGTCCTGGCAGGACTGGCACTGGCCGCAGGGGGTCGGGGTGGGGCCCTGTTCGCAGTTCAGACAGCGGGCGAGGATCCGGGCGCTGGTCGTCTTGCCGCATCCGCGCGGACCGCTGAACAGGTACGCGTGATTGACCCGGTTGTTCCGCAGCGCCTGCTGCAACGGGTCGGTGACATGCTCCTGCCCGATGACCTCGGCGAACGACTCCGGGCGATAGCGGCGGTACAGCGCGAGAGACGACACGCCTACGAGGTTATAGGCGCGCACTGACATCGGGTCCCGCCCCCGGAGCACGCGAACGCCCCCCACGCACCCGCCAGAGCCGACCTACCCTTGCTGCCTTCCGGCCCTGGGGGAGTTCAGTCAGATAGCGCCGCGTGAGGGGCTGCCCAAACAGTACCTGATGACGGCGGCGGGGAACGAGTTCGCGAGCACTCCTCAACGTCTTGTATTGTTTGCGGCGGAGGATTCGCCTAGAGGCCTAGGGCGCACGCTTGGAAAGCGTGTTGGGGGCAACCCCTCACGAGTTCGAATCTCGTATCCTCCGCCAGTGCCTCACCGGGCACGATGTCGAAGGGCCCCACCGTTCGCGGTGGGGCCCTTCGACGTTGTCCGGGGACCCCGCGGCCGGCGTGGTGTCCGTCACACACGGACATGGGCCGTCCATCGGGTGATTCCCGGTGGGGTGGCGGAGCGGTCGGCCGGGCGGCGGGCGGGGGCGGGGCCATGGTGAGGGTTCCGGTCGTCGCCCTTCTTACGGAGCCCTCGTGGAACAGCAACCCGCCTCCTCCCGCGGCGCGACGGGCAAGGGGCGTGCCGCGGTCCTGCTGCTGATCCCCGTGGCCGTGGGCCTGGGCATCTGGTTCGTGGGGCGGGGCCTGACGCCCGACCCGAACAGCAGCCTGTTCGGCGCCCGGTACAACGAGGCCATGGAGCTCAAGGCCCGGCTGGGGAGCGCCCTGCTGGGTCTCGCACTGGTCCAGTTGCTGCTCGCCGCCTGGATGTACGGCCTGCTGCCCGGGTCGAAGTCGGCACCGCGCGCCGTCCCCCTCACGCACCGGGTGACCGGACTGCTCGCCTTCCTGCTCTCGGTGCCGATCGCCTACCACTGCCTGAGCGCGTACGGCGTCGAGACGACCTCGCCACGGGTGTCGATCCACTCGGTCACCGGCTGCGTCCTGTACGGCGCCTTCGCCGCGAAGGTGCTCGTGGTGCGCAGCCATCGGTTCCCGGGGTGGACGCTGCCTCTCGTGGGCGGTCTGCTCTTCTGCGCGATCGCCCTGCTCTGGTACACCGCCGCGCTGTGGCAGCTCAACGGGTTCGACACGCCTGGGCTGACGTGACGCGGACGGTCAGTAGCCGCCGTTCTGGGACGCGGGCTGCTTGGTGATCTTCTTGCCGTCGGTGCCCAGCACGAACCACTTGGCGCCGAAGGCGTCGACGCCCTGCCCGTTGGTCTGCCCGGCCTTGGTGTCGTCGGCGAACGTGTAGAGGGGCTGCCCCTTGTACGTCACCTGCTTCGAACCGTCGCTGCGCTTGATGGTGTCGAGCAGCTTGCTGTCCACGCCGCCCTTGGCGACGAGCTTGCCGTCCCCCTTCAGCGGCGGCCATGCCTCGGCGCAGGCGTCGTTGCAGGTGGACTTGTCCTTCTTGTCGGACTCGAACAGGTAGAGGGTGTGCCCCTTCTCGTTGACGAGGATCTTCCCCAGTGACGTGTTCTTGGTGGTCACCGTCACGGAGGACGCCGCTTTGGCCTCGGTCGCCGACGGGGCGCCGGCGGCGTGGGCGACGGTCGTCCCGGACAGCAGCAGGGCTGTTCCGGTGACAGCGACAAGTGCTCGGGGCTGAAGGTTCACGAGAATCGCCTCGCAGAATCGGGTACGGCTTCCGCTCTCGGCGCGCGCGTCACATGAGTCCCAGTAGACAACAAAGCGGACAGCCCAGCCACAGCGGACGGCGCGCGCTCGGCGCCGTCCGCCGCGGCCGCCCGGTCAGGCCATCTCGGGCCGCGGCTCCGGGCGCAGGGCCGGGGTGGGCTTCGGGTCCCAGACGCGGGTCGTACGGAGGTAGCCGTAGATCACCGAGCCCATCGCCGCGAGCAGCAGCGGGCCGTACAGCCAGGGGTGGCGGGCCATCTCCAGCGGCAGGAAGCGGTACGACAGCAGGAGCGCGGTGAACACCAGGGCGCCGTGGACGACCAGGCGGGCACCCGCCCGGTCCCAGCCGCGGGACGTCGCGCGCAGGGCCCCCTCGATGGTGAGGGTGAAGACCACACCGGCCACGAGGTCCACGCCGTAGTGGTAGCCGAAGCCGAGGGTCGCGCCGAGTGTGGCGACCAGCCAGAACGTGCCCGCGTAGCGCAGGAGGCGCGGTCCGCGGCGGGAGTGGATGAAGATCGCGGTGGCCCATGCCGTGTGCAGGCTGGGCATGCAGTTGCGCGGGGTGATCCCGTCGAACGGCATGGGGTGCGGGGCGGCGAGCGCCGGTGCCGTCTGGGGCCAGATGTCGGCCGTGGCCCAGTGGCCGCCGTCGGGGCCGTAGGCGAAGACCGGGCCGACCACGGGGAAGATCATGTAGATGCCGGGGCCGAGCAGGCCGATCACGAGGAACGTGCGCACCAGGTGGTGGCTGGGGAAGCGGCGCTCGGCCGCCACGTGGCGCAGCTGGTGGACCGAGACGAGGACGGCGGCGACCGCGAGCTGGACGTAGACGTAGTCGAGCACATGGGCGCCGACCGGCCCGGTGGCCTCGACGATCCGGCCGACGACCCAGGAGGGGTTGCCGAGCGCCTTGTCGGCGATGGCGACGTACGGGTCGAGGACCTGCGGCTGGGTCTTCGACGTGATCAGCAGCCAGGTGTCGCCCGTCTTGCGGCCGGCCACCAGGAGCAGGGCCAGTCCGACGCCCTTGAGGAGCAGGAGGCGTTCGGCGCCGGTGCGGCGGGTGACGGCGACGACCGCGCACGCCAGGACGACGCACAGCGCGCCGTTGCCGAAGGGGTGCCCCCCGCCGAGGGCCGGGAGGGTGCCGGTGGCCCAGCGGACGGCGACGATCACGAGGTCGATGCCGAGGGCGGCGCCGAAGGCGACGAGGCGCTCCCGCCAGGTGAGGACGACCATCATCAGGCCCATGCCGGCGTACAGCAGGAAGCCGGACTTGGGCGGGAAGGCGATCTCGCGGACCTGGTTGGTGAGGGGGCCCGGCTCACCGTAGTGGCGGGCGGCCACCTCCAGGGCGATCAGGAACCCGAGGGCGACCACGCCCACGGCGGACCACATCAGCGCCCGCTGCCGGCTGCCTATTCGCGCGGACGTCTGCGATGTCTCGGATATCAATTGTCTCGGCCGATGTGTGAGGGGCGGTCGTCAGCACTCGTTCGTGAGTTCGAGCATGGTATCGGAGCGGGGCAAGGGGGATTTTGGCGCTGCTCGGGGGCCCCCTCCGCCGACGAAGACGCGAAAGACGGCCGGTGCGTTGCCGCCGGTCCGGGGTCGGGCGCCGGTCCGGGGGTCAGGGGGTCAGGCGCCGTCCGGGGTCGGGCGCCGGTCCGGGGTCAGGCGTCCAGCGGCTGTTCCGCCCAGATCGTCTTGCCGTTGGCCGACTGGCGGGTGCCCCAGCGCCGGGTGAGCTGCGCCACCAGCAGCAGCCCCCGGCCGCCCTCGTCGTAGGTGCGGGCCCGGCGCAGATGAGGGGCCGTGCTGTCGCCGTCGGACACCTCGCAGATGAGGGAGTCCTCGTGGGTCAGATGGATCAGGCGCAGCTGGACGGGCGGCTGGGCGTGCCGGATGGCGTTGGTGACCAGTTCGCTGACGACCAGTTCCGTGACGAACGCGGCGTCCTCCAGGTCCCACGCGTCGAGCTGGGCGAGCGCGTCCTTGCGGGCCTGGGCCACGGCGGACGGCGTGGCCGGCACCTGCCAGGTGGCGACCTGGGAGGCGTCCAGCGCGCGGGTGCGGGCGACGAGCAGGGCGACGTCGTCGGGCGGCCGGGGCGGCAGCAGGTCGGTGAGGATCCGGTCGCACAGGGCGTCCAGGGTCGGCTCGGGACCGGTGAGGAGGCGGCTCAGCCGGCTGACGTCCGCCTCGGCGTCCCCGGGGCGGGACCGGCCGCCGGGCGTGATCAGGCCGTCGGTGTAGAGGGCGAGCAGGCTGCCCTCGGGCAGCTCGATCTCAGCGGCCTCGAAGGGCAGGCCGCCCACGCCCAGCGGCGGTCCGGGCGGCAGGTCGACGCGCTCGGCGCTGCCTCCGGGAACGACCACCACCGGCGGCGGATGCCCGGCGCGGGCCAGGGAGCAGCGCCGGGAGATCGGGTCGTAGACGGCGTACAGGCAGGTCGCGCCGACCTCCCCCTCGCACTCGGGGTGGCGCTCGCGCGTCCGGCCGCCGTCCCGCTCGGTGGACAGCCGGGACACCAGGTCGTCGAGGTGGGTGAGCAGTTCGTCGGGAGCCAGGTCGATGTCGGCGAGGGTGCGTACGGCCGTCCGCAGCCGGCCCATGGTGGCGGAGGCGTGGATGCCGCGCCCGACGACGTCCCCGACGACCAGGGCCACCCGTGCCCCGGACAGCGGGATCACGTCGAACCAGTCGCCGCCGACCCCGGTGTGCGCGCCCGCCGGCAGGTAGCGGGTGGCGACCTCCACGGCCGCCTGCTCGGGCAGCCGCTGCGGCAGCAGGCTGCGCTGCAGGGTGACCGCCCGGTCGCGTTCACGGGTGTAGCGGCGGGCGTTGTCCATGCAGACGGCCGCGCGGGCCGCCAGCTCCTCGGCCAGCACCACGTCGTCCTGCTGGAAGATCTCGGGGTGGCGGTGGCGGGCGAGGACGGCGACACCCAGGGTGGTGCCGCGCGCCGTCAGCGGCACCGTCATCACCGAGTGGATGCCGAACTCCCGGACGCGGGCGGCCCGGACCGGGTCGTGCGCCACGAGCGCGGTGATCGCCGGATGCGTCATCTCGTACACCGTGGCCCGGCCGGAGCGCAGCGTCTCCACCGGCGCCGAGCCGTCGGCGTACCGGTCCAGGGCGCCGAGCGCGGTGACCGCCTCCGGGACGCCCGGGGTCACCGACTGGTGGGCGGCCCGGAGCAGTTCCAGCGGGCCGGGCGGCGGGCCGCCGCGCCGGGAGGTGTCCGGCGGGTCGTCGACGGCGCTCAGCAGGTCGATGGAGACGAAGTCGGCCAGCTCGGGCACGACGACGTCGGCCAGTTCCTGGGCGGTACGCATCACGTCGAGGGTGGTGCCGATGCGCCGGCCCGCCTCGGCGATCAGCTGGAGGCGCCGGCGGGCCCAGTGCTGTTCGGTCATGTCGTGCGCGGTGAGGCAGACGCCCCGGACGGCGCCCGCGGCGTCCCGCAGCGGGGACATCAGCAGCGACCAGGCGTGCGCCCGGGTCTCTCCCGCCGCGGGCAGGAAGTCCTCGTTGACCTGGGTCTCCCCGGTGCGCAGCACCAGGGCCATGCTCTCCTCCGCGCGCCGCCCGGCCGGTTCGTCCACGATCTCCTCGACGCGCAGCCCCAGCATGTCGGCCTCGGTGAGGGCGACGGCCCGTTCCATGGCCCGGTTGGCCCGGCGCAGCCGCAGCCGGGTGTCGTACAGGGCCGTGGCGCAGGAGGGGGACTGGGCGAAGCTCCAGCTCACGAACGGCTCGTCGCGCCGCTCGGGCGGTGCCTGGCGGGCGGTCGGCGCGCAGACGCAGAACCATTCGCGCCGCCCGTTCTCGTGGGTGCGGTGGTGCGCCAGGACCTTGACGGGGAGGGTGCGGCCGTCGCGGTGCCGGAGACCGACCGTGCCGTGCCAGCGCCGCAGCCTCGGGAACGGGGGCAGGTCCCGCCCGCGCGGCGGTTCCGCCAGCAGACCGGCCGCCGGACGGCCCACGATCTCGCCGGCCGGGTACCCGAGGAGCCGCTCGGCGCCCGCGTTCCAGCCGGTGACGGTGCCGTGTTCGTCGACGGTGACCCGGGCGGTCAGGTCCGCGCCGACCAGGTCGTCGAGGTCGGACCTGGCCCGGGCGCCGACGGCGGGCTCGTGCATGATCGCTCATCTCGCTCTCGGGGGGATTCCGGCCGGCCCGCACTCCGCCGCCCCGGGCCCCGCCGCCCTCGGCGCGCCGTGCCCCGTCATCGGCGCGATCCGGTGGCGGTGCCGGAGGTGGCGGGCTGGCAGGCGGGGCACCACACGGTCGTACGGCCGGCCACACGGGTCCGGCGCAGCGGGGCGTGGCAGCGCGGGCAGTGCGGGTCCGGGGTGTCCCGGCGGCCCGTCAGCCAGGAGGGGCGGGGCGGGACGCGTCCGGTGGGGACCGCGGAGCGCAGGGTGCGGCGCATCTGGCGGTACAGGCCCCTGCGGTCGGCGTCGGTCAGGTCGCTCGCCCGGCGGGCGGGGCTCAGCCGGGCCCGCCACAGGATCTCGTCGGCGAGCAGGTTCCCAAGGCCGGCCACCGCGGACTGGTCGAGCAGCACGCCCTTGACGGCGCCCCGGCGCCCGCGCAGGGCCTCGTCGAACCGCTCCCTGTCCACGTCCAGGGCGTCGGGGCCCTGCCCGGCCAGCAGGCGGGCGACGGCGTCGTCGTCCTCGGCGAGCCACAGGCCCTGGAGCTTGCGCTGGTCGCGGTAGCGGAGGCTCCGGTCGCCGGACAGGGTGAACAGCACACGGTCGTGCGGCGCCACGGGGTCGTCCGGACCGGCGCACACGAGGGAGCCGGTCATACCGAAGTGCAGGGCGAGGGTGGGGCCGCCGGTGCGGGCGAGCAGCCACTTGCCGTGCCGCTCGGCCCGGGTGATCCGCCGCCCCTCCAACGCCTCGCGCAGCCGCCGCGCGCTCACGCCGTGGAGCACACCCGCGTCGCGCACCTCGATCCGGCGCACGGTCCGGCCCTGCGCGCAGGAACGGAGCACGCCCCGGAATCCCTCGACGTCCGGCAGTTCGGGCATGGCGGACGGCCTCCTCGGATGGATGCCGCACTTCTTATGATGTGCCCGTTTCCTCCCGGACTCTCACCTTTGAGGAGCCCTCGAAACGCCCTAGCGGATCGTCACCGCCCGGGTCTCGGTGATCTGGTCCACGTCCGAGGTGCGCACGGTCACCTTCATCTCCCACGTCCCGGCGACGGGCAGGTTGAGGAAGCTGTTGCCCCAGTAGCCGCCCCGGTCGGTGAGCCCGGCGTCGAGCGGGCCGATGTCCTGGCCGGGGTGGGTGAAGGAGATCCGCAGTTCGGGGACGGAGGAGATGCCGCCGTCGGGGCCGTAGACGACCGCCTCGATCGAGTTGTCGCCGACGCGGGCGGGGTCGATGGTGATCTGCGCCGTGCCGCGCCCGCCGGGCGTGCCGACGTCGAACGGCACGTCGGTGACGGAGGCGCCGACCACCGCGGGCGCGGCGGTGGCCGCCTCGGCCTCGGCCCGGCCCGGAAGCGTGCTGGTCAGCAGCGTGGTGACGGCCAGCACGGCCGCGCCGACGGCGACCTCGGTGAGCACCGAGCGGCGCAGCGCCCGCCGGTGCGCGGGGTCGGGTCCCCCCTCGGCGGAGGGGTCCGGTCCGGGCGGATCCGACGGGGAGGGCGACTCCGGCGGGGAGGCAGGCACCGACGTGGAGGCCGGTGGCCCGGACGGGCCGCCCACGGCCGCCGCCACCTTCGTCCGCACCGCCCGCTCCTCGGACCGGTCACCGGACGGCTCCGCCACGGCGGGCGTCGTCTGCAGGGCCGTCCAGCGGCGGGAGACGGCCGCCGCGGCGAGGAGCACGACGACCGCCATCAGCTTGATGGCGAGGAGCCTGCCGTACGTCGTGTCGGCGAGCGCGTCCCAGCCGCCGAGGCCGCGCCAGGACTGGTAGACGCCGGTCACGACGAGGACGGTGACGGACGCGAACGCCACCCGGGAGAAGCGGCGCACCGCCTGAGCGGACAGCGCGGCCTGGTGGAGGGCGGCGAGCAGGGCCGCCAGACCGCCCAGCCAGACGGCCGTGGCGAGCAGGTGCAGCGCCGAGGAGGTCATGGCCACCGGCACCTGCAGACCGGCGGAGGCGTGCTCGCCGGCCGCCCAGGTCGCCGCGAGTCCCGCCGCGAGGGCGGCGCCGGTCCAGCCGTACCGCCTGCGCCGGCGGGCCATGCGCAGCAGGTAGGCGCCGGCGGCCAGGACGAGGGCGAGCCGGGCCAGCAGGACGATGCCGGGGCGGCCGGTGAGGGCGCGGCCCGCGGCGTCGGCGTCGAACGCGCCGAGCGGCCCCTCCCCCGTCTCGTACGGGGCCCGCAGCACCAGCAGGACGAGCGTGGCGGCGAGCAGCGCCCACCAGGAGGCCCGCGACAGCTTCTCGTGCAGCGGGACGTGGGGCGGGCGGCAGACCGCGACGAAGGCGGCGGTGCCGATCAGCACGGCGACGGAGAGGTAGGCGAGGTAGCGGGCGATGGTGTGCAGGGCCTTGGTCACCGGGTCCTCGGTGGGGCCGGTGGCCAGGGCGGCGGCGGCCGTGGAGACGGTGGCCTTGCCTACGGAGAAGGTGAACGCGCCGGACACCGGGTGGCTGTCGGCCGACACCACCCGCCAGGCCACGGTGTAGGTGCCCTGCTCCAGCCCGGCGGGGAGGGTCACCCGGGCGGTGTCGGCGCCGTCCGGGCCGTTCCGCGGCTCGCCGACACGCAGTCGGCGGCCGTCGGGGTCGAGGACGCGGAAGGAGTCGTCGAGCAGGGCGACGGACTCGCTGAAGGTCAGGGTGAGGTGCTGGGGCGCCGACTTCAGGACGGCGCCGTCGCCGGGGTCGGAGTCGCGCAGCACGGCGTGCGCGGACGCGGACCCGGTGCCGCCGAGCAGGAGCAGGACCAGCAACGGGCCCAGCAGGAGCAGCCGCAGTGGCCCCCGTCGTCCCGGTCGTCCGTCCGCACACCTCACGCCGCATCTCCGCCTTCGGTCCGCACCGCCTCGGGGTACATACGGACGCGGGGGCCCGTGTGCTCACCAGCCGGGCCGCGCGGACACCCCGCCGTCCACCACGAGGTCGTGCCCGGTGATCCAGGACGCCAGTGCGGAGGCCAGGAACACGCAGGCGTCGCCCACGTCCCGCGGCCGCCCGAGCCGTCCCAGGGGCGTCGCCGCCCGCCATCGTGCCACTCCGTCCGGCCACGCCTGCGCCAGCCCCTCCCGGTGGATCAGGCCGGGCGAGACGGTGTTGACGCGGACGCCGTGCGGGCCGTACTCCTGGGCGGCCGTGCGGGCGTGGGCCACCACCGCCGCCTTCGAGGCGCCGTAGTGGGCGTGCAGCGGGGCCGGGCGGGCCGCCTCGACGGAGGCGATGTGCGTGACCGAACCGCCGGCGGGCCGCATGGCCTCCGCCGCGGCGCGGGTGCAGGCGAAGACGCCGGACAGGTTGGCGTCCACCACGGCCCGCCAGTCGGCCGCGGTCATCGCCGCCAGGTCCCGGGTGGGCTGCACGCCCGCGTTGTTCACCAGGGCGGTCAGGCCGCCGCCCCAGGCGGCGGCCTCGGCGACGAGCCGCCCGCACGCGTCCTCGTCGGTCAGGTCGGCCGTCAGGACGACAGCCCGGCCGCCCGCCTCGCGGATGCGCCCGGCGAGCCGGTCGGCCGCCTCGCGCGCGGTGCGGCAGTGCAGGGCGACCGCCGCGCCCTCCTCGGCGAAGCGGGCCGCGATGCCCTGTCCGATGCCGCCGCCCGCGCCCGTGACGAGGGCGACCTGTCCGTCGAGAAGTCCGCTCATGGACGGCACAGTTCCGCGATCCGGGCGGCCTCGTGGGGATAGCGCGCCGTGAGGTCCGCCAGGTCGCCGTGCTCGTAGTCCTCGTAGGTGAAGCCGGGGGTCATCGTGCAGCCGAAGAAGGCCCAGGAGCCCCCGGCCGCCACCCGGGCCCCCATCCAGGTCCCGGCGGGCACGGTGAGCTGGAGGTGCTGGCCGCGCGTTATGCCGGGGCCCAGGACGGCGGTGCGGGAGGTGCCGTCCGGGGCGAGGAGCAGCAGCTCCAGGGGGTCGCCGAGGTAGAAGTGCCAGACCTCGTCGGACGGCAGGCGGTGCAGGGCGGAGTAGTCGTCGGCGGTGAGCAGGACGACGATCGCGGTGCCCTGCGGCCGCCCGTCGGGCCGTTCGGGTCCGGCCCAGGTGCGGCGGAACAGCCCGCCCTCACGCGGGATCGGCTCCAGGCGGTAGTGCGCGACGAGTTCCTCGGGCGTCATCCCCCACAAGCTACCTCGCGGGTGAGGAAGGCGAGTTGGGCTTCCTTGCGCGGGAGGTACACGTCGGGCAGGTCGACCTCGGGCAGCACGACGGCCGGTCCGGCGGTGAAGCCCTGCCTGAGGAAGCGGGCCACGGCCTTCTCGTTGCGCACGTCGGGGTCGACGACCACCCGCGAGCGCCCCAGGGTGCGGAAGACGTACGCGGCGACGACCGTGAGCAGCGCGGAGGTCCAGCCGGGCCGCTCGCCGCCCGGGGCGGCGGGGGCGAGCATCAGGTGCACGCCGATGTCGCCGGGCCGGACGTCGTAGCACTCGCCGACCCGGTCGGCGTCGGGCTCGTAGGTCTGGAGGAGCGCGACCGGGTCGCCGTCGCGTTCGACGAGGAAGGCGTGATGGGTGTCGAGGGTGGCCATGTGGGCGTAGATCTCGGCGATCTGGTCCCGTGTCAGGCCGTTCATGCCCCAGAAGACGGCACGTTCCTCGCTCGCCCAGGTGTGCACGGTCCCGGCGTCGGCGTGCGGGTCGAGGGGGCGGACGGTGACGGTGCCGATGCCGTCGACGGTCTGCTCGTGGACGGGGTCGGCGGGGGCGGCCGTGGGCTGGTCAGACATCGGTCTCCTTCTCGAACGCGGTGAAGTCGGTGACGACCGGGACCAGCTCGCCGCGCAGCCACAGCGGGAGCTGGTCGCGGTGGTGGGGCGAGCCGGGGACGCCGGACGCCCCGAGCGGGACGACCCAGCGGCTCTCCTCGCGGTCGGCCAGGTCCCAGACGTAGCGGGCGGCGGGGCCGCGCGCGCTCAGGTCGGTGAGTCCGGGCACGGCGGACGTGCAGAGCAGGCAGTCGTGGTCGCCGGACAGGCCGGGTTCCGCGGACGCCGGGTCCGGCAGGGCCCGCCAGGGGGCGAGCCGGTGGGTGTCGCCCCAGGTGGGCGCGGGCGCGGCGGTGTCCTCGGCGACCTCCTCGACGGCCGCCCGCACCAGCTCCGCGCGGTCGACGCAGTACAGGTCGTCGGCGCGCAGCAGGTGTTCGAGGGCGAAGGCGACGCGGGGGAGCAGGGCCAGCCAGGGGAGCAGGACGTCGGGGTGGGCGGGCGGGACGGCCAGCGCGGCGAAGGCGGGGTGCGCGGCGAGCCGGCGGACGACGGCGCCCCGCACCCGGGCGTAGAGGGCGGCGTCCGTGCTGTCCGCGTCCATACGGCGGTCCCAGGCGAGCAGCGTGCGGCGGACGCGCTCGGCGGCGGTGCCGAGGCCGCCGAGGCCGGCCAGGAGGTCCAGCAGGGGGGCCGCCGAGGCCAGATGGGTGTCCCTGTGGATCGCCGGCATGTCGGCGGCGGACCAGCGTTCCTTCTCCGCGAGCAGGGCGGTGATGCGGTCGGCGCGGTGCGGGGCGGCGAACTCGACGCCCAGGGGCGTGGCGAGTCCGCGCTGGTTGGCCATGGCGGCGACGCCGTCGGTGAGGCCGCCGCGGGGCGTCTCGTGCCAGCCCCGCCACTCGTGTCCGGGTTCCCAGGCGGGCACCGGGTGGAGGCGGTTGGCCGTGGAGCGCACGGGCACCTTCCCGGCGACGCGGTGCAGCAGGCCGCCCTCGGTGTCGGCGGCCTGGACGGCGTTGACGGGCTCCGTCCACGCGTCGAGGGCGCGGTCGACGTCGGCGACCCGGCGGGCCCGCAGCAGCGGCAGGAGGGCGCCGAAGCCGAGGTCGCCGGTGACGCGGGGCGGGTGGCGCAGGGCGAGCGCGAGGGGCGGGTCCTCCCTGTCACCGCCCGTGGTCCCGTCGGGCAGCCCCTCCGGACCGCCGACGATCACCGGTCCGCGCGCGGTCTCGATCACCTCGGCCTCGACCGGCTCCTCCCCCGCGACCTCGACGGTCTCGGTGTGCCGGGTGGCGCGCCGCCACACCCCGTCCGGGTCCAGTGCCTCGACGCCCGCGCCGGTCCGCCGCAGCCGCTCGCGGTAGAGGTCCTGGTAGTCGGCCATGGCGTTGGTGATGGCCCAGGCGACGGAGCCGGTGTGTCCGAAGTGGGCGATGCCGGGGACGCCGGGGACGGCGAGGCCGACGACGTCGAACTCCGGGCAGGACAGGTGGATCTGCTGGTAGACGCCGGGTTCCTCGATGAAGCGGTGCGGGTCGCCGGCGATGATCGCCTGCCCGGTGAGGGTCCGTTCGCCGCTCACGAGCCAGCCGTTGCTGCCGGAGGTGCCCGGTCCGTCCGTGGCGAACAGGCCGACCGCCCCGGGGCCGAGGTGCCGCCGCACCTGTTCGCGCCAGAGCTTGGCGGGGAAGCCCGCGAACAGCAGGTGGACGCCCAGCCAGATCCCGAACGGCGTCCAGGGCTCCCAGCGCCCGGGGGCAAGCCCGGTCCGCGCGAACTCCGGTGTGCGGCGGGCGCCTTCGGCCAGTCCCTCGTTCACCCCGTCGACGTACGCCCGCACCCACCGCGCGGTCTCGGGGTCCTGTCGTTCCAGGGCCTCGAAGCAGCGTCTCGCCGTGTCGTCGAGGCGGACCCGTCGCACCAGGACGTCCCAGGAGAGGGACTCGGCGCCGAGGAAGGACGCGGAGGTGCCGCGCGCCCGGTGCCGTTCCACCTCGAGCTGCCAGGCCCGGTCGAGGGCGGTGACCCGGCCCTGGGTGCGGGCGAGTTCGTCCACGCCGTCCGCCCGCAGATGCGGAATGCCCCAGGCGTCACGGAAGATCTCGCCGGCCACCTGCACCCCTCCCTTGCTTTAGGTTAGCCTTGCCTAAGTCATCATCGGTGCCGGAATAGTACGGGAACGGGGCGCGGGACATGGGGCAGGGGCACGGCTGGGAGGGCGCGGTCCTGAAACTGCTGCGCGCCAAGGACTTCACGTTCACGGTGACGGGCGCCGAGGACGTCACCGCGCACTACCGCCGGGTGCGCCTCACCGACGGCGGCATGCTCGCGGCGACCGGCGTCCACCCGACCATGTGGGTCCGCCTCTGGTTCGACGACGCGGGCAGGCCGCACCAGCGCGCCTACACCCTGGTCGACCCCGACCCGGCGGCCGGCACCTTCAGCCTGGAGTTCGCCCTGCACGAGGGCGTGGCCAGCGACTGGGCCCGGCGCGCGAAGCCGGGCGACACCGTCGAGGCGACCGTGCACGGCACCGGCTTCACCGACCCCGACCCGGCGCCCACGCACGTCTTCGCCGTCGCCGACGCCGCCTCCCTGCCCGCCCTGAACTCCCTCGTCGGCACGCTCGGCGGGACACCGGCCACCGTGTGGTTCGAGGGCGAGCGCGACGGCCTGCCCTTCCGCACGGACCCCGCCCGCCACGACGTACGGACCGTGCCGCGGCGCGAAGCGGGCGCCCACCTCGTCACCGCCGTGAAGGAGGCTCTGCCCGGCCTGCTGCGGCAGACCCCGGACCCGTACGTCTGGATCGCCTGCGACACGGCGACGACCCGTGCGCTGACCGCGTACGTCCGCAAGGAGCTCGGGCTGCCCAAGCAGCGGGTGAACGCCCTGGGCTACTGGCGCCCCTGACCGGCCGGGCCGCCCCCGCGCGCGGCCCGGCGGCCCGCGCGGCATGATCGGGGGCATGGACGTCACCCTGCATCTCGCCCAGGACCCGGAGGCCGACGCGCTCCTCGGCCGCAGCCCGCTCGCCGCGCTGGTCGGCATGCTGCTGGACCAGCAGGTGCCGATGGAGTGGGCGTTCAAGGGGCCGCGCACGATCGCGGACCGGCTCGGCGCGGACGACCTCGACGCGCACGACATCGCCGCCCAGGACCCCGAGGCGTTCGTGGCCCTGCTCTCCGAGAAGCCGGCCGTGCACCGCTACCCGGGCTCCATGGCCAAGCGGATCCAGCAGCTGTGCCAGTACCTGGTCGAGCACTACGACGGCGAGGCCGGGCTGGTCTGGAAGGGCGTCGACGACGGCCGTGAACTGCTGCGCCGGCTCCAGGAGCTGCCCGGGTTCGGCAAGCAGAAGGCGCAGATCTTCCTCGCCCTGCTCGGCAAGCAGCTCGGCGTGCGGCCGCAGGGGTGGCGGGAGGCCGCCGGCGCGTACGGCGAGACCGAGTCCTTCCGGTCCGTCGCCGACATCACCGGACCGGAGTCGCTGGCCAAGGTGCGGGCGCACAAGCAGGAGATGAAGGCGGCCGCGAAGGCGGCGAAGGCGTCCCGCGCCTGACCTTCCTCGTCCCGCACCTGACCTTTCTTAGCCCGTGCGGGGGTTTCCGGCGTCAGGCGTGATGAACATCGGACGGTGCGGGGGGACATGACCTTCCGTGAGCACCGCACGCAGTGGATCGCGCAGCCGGGTCTGGCTGCGGGTCGTCGTGCTGCTGCTCGCGCTGCTCGTACCGGGAGCGGACGCCCACGCGCACGCCCTGCCGGTGGCCGTGACGGCAGGGGCCGAGGCCGTCGAGCACGACACCCTCGACGCCACCGTGCGGCCGGCGGCCCGCTCCGAGCGCCGCGCCGGCACCCGTCGCTCCGTACGGCGCTGCGCGGGCCCGCCCCACCGGCCGCCCCTCGCCCCCGCCACCCCCCGGACGGACCGTCCGGCCGCGGCCCCGAGCGTCCCGCCCCTGCTGCGCACCGTCGTCCTGCGCTGCTGACCGCCCCCGCCAGGAGGCCCCGTCAGCACGACAGGAGGAGCACAGCCATGCCCGCCGACCCCTACGCCGTCCTGCGCGCCCTGCTGCGCGCGGAGGCGGCGCGCAGCGCCCCGAAGCCCGGGGCCCGGAAGAAGGAGCCGCCGCGTCCCCGCGAGGAACGGGAGCGCGGCTGAGACCGGCGCGGCGGGGGCGGACTTCTCCGGGTCACCGCCTCCGCCGCGCCGTCCCGAACAGGGACCGGGTGATCTCCCGTCCGATCTGCGTGCCGACCGACCGGGCCAGGGACTTGAACATGCCGCTGCCGACGACCTGCTCGACGACGGACTCGTCCTTCTCCGCCTTGCCGCGCGACGAGGTGCCGCGCCCGCCCGCGCCGGTGATCTCGTCGGGGCCCTTGCCACGCCGGGGCTCCCCGGCGATCTCGTCGGGGCCCTTCCCCGGACGCCGCTCCCCGTTGGTCTCGTCCGGGCCCTTGCCGCCCCTGGGCTCCTGGAGCCTCTCGTACGCGGACTCCCTGTCCACAGCCTGTGCATACCGCTCGTGCAGCGCGGACGCGGTCACGGCCCGGTCCAGCTCCTCCGCCGCGATCGGGCCCATCAGCGACTCGGGGGCCCGCAGCCGGGTCGCGGCGACGGGGGTCGGGGCACCCTTCTCGCTCAGGACGGTCACCACGGCCTCCCCGGTGCCCAGCCCGGTGAGCAGCTCCTCCAGGTCGTACGGCGAGTCCGGGAACGTCTTCACCGTGGCCCCGAGCGCCTTCTGGTCGTCGGGGGTGAAGGCGCGCAGCGCGTGCTGGACGCGGTTGCCGAGCTGGCCGAGCACCTCGGCCGGTACGTCCTTCGGGGTCTGGGTCACGAAGAAGACCCCGACCCCTTTCGAGCGAATGAGCCGTACGGTCCGGGTGATCGCTTCCAGGAACGCCTTGGACGCCTCGTCGAACAGCAGGTGCGCCTCGTCGAAGAAGAACACCAGCTTCGGCCGGTCGGCGTCCCCGACCTCGGGCAGGTCGTGGAAGAGGTCGGCGAGCAGCCAGATCAGGAAGGTGGAGAACAGCCGGGGCCGGTCCTGGACGGCGGACAGTTCGAGGACCGACACCAGGCCCCGCCCGTCCGGTGCCGTCCGCAGCAGCTCGGCCGTGTCGAACTCCGGCTCCCCGAAGAAGTCGCCCATGCCCTCCGCCTCGAAGGCGGTCAGGGAGCGCAGGATCACCCCGGCGGTGGCGGTCGACAGACCACCGATGTCCTTCAGCTCCGTCCTGCCCTCCTCGGAGGTGAGGAAGGCGACGACCGCCCGCAGGTCCTTGAGGTCGACCAGTTCCAGGCCCTTGGTGTCGGCGTAGTGGAAGATCAGGCCGAGCGACTGCTCCTGGGTCCGGTTGAGCTGGAGGACCTTGGACAGCAGCACCGGGCCGAAACTGGTGATCGTGGCGCGCACCGGGACGCCGTGCCCGATGCCGCCCAGCGCGAGGAACTCGGCGGGGAAACCGGTGCCGGTCCACCGCTGGTGGACCTCGGCGGCGCGCGACCGCACCTTGTCGTTCTGCTGCCCCGGCGCCGCGATCCCCGACAGGTCGCCCTTGACGTCGGCGAGGAACACGGGGACGCCCTGCGCGGACAGTTGTTCGGCGATCAGCTGGAGCGTCTTGGTCTTGCCGGTGCCGGTGGCGCCCGCGACCAGACCGTGCCGGTTGAGCATGGACAGCGGCACCCTGATCTGGGCGTCGGGCAGGCAGGCGCCGTCCCACAGCAGGGCGCCGAGGTCGAGGGCGGGGCCGGGGAAGGCGTATCCGGCGGCGATCTCCAGGGCCTCGCGCGGGAGTGCGGGGGCACCGGTCCGGGTCCCGGGCGCCGGGGGCGCGGCCCCGGTTCCGGGGGTGCTCTTGCGGTCGCTCATGTCCGCTCTCCCCACGGCCTTCGCCGTTTCGTCATGTTCTGCCCGATCTTTTCCAGCGTCGCACTCCGCCGCCATGGCTGCGCCCGGAACGTCTCGACCGGTAGGCTTTCCGTGTGATCTTCAAGCGCATCGGAAACGGCCGGCCGTACCCCGACCACGGCCGGGAAAGCACCCGGCAGTGGGCGGACGTCGCTCCGCGCCCGGTCCGCCTCGATCAGCTCGTGACGACCAAGGGCCAACTCGACCTGGAGACCCTGCTCGCCGAGGACTCCACGTTCTACGGCGACCTCTTCGCGCACGTCGTGAAGTGGCAGGGCGACCTGTATCTCGAGGACGGCCTGCACCGCGCGGTCCGCGCGGCACTCCAGCAGCGCCAGGTGCTGCACGCGAGAGTGCTGGAACTGGACTGAGTCCGGGCTGACGCGGCCGGGCCTCGTCCGCATTGACCCTTTCGGGTTGGACCGTGCGGCTGCGAATGATCATCTAGTAGGCATTGCCGCCCGGGCGCACTACGCTGCGCCCATGAGCATGCTGACTCCCCCCGGCATGGGTGGCCAATACCGGATCAAGGGGGACAAGTACCCACGGATGCGGCGTCGTCGAGCGCGCGGCAGGCTCGTCCTGCTCGGCGCGGCCTCGCTCGCCGGCCTCGGCCTGGCCGGCTGGGGCACGCTCCAGCTCGTCGACGTCTTCACGGGCGGCGGCGGCACGGCCTCCGCGGCCGGGGCCGGGAGCGGCTGCGCGACGAAGGCGAAGGCGAAGGCCTCGCCGTCCGCCGCGCCGAAGCCGCCTGAGCCGGGCGCAATCACCGTCAACGTCCTCAACGCCACCACGCGCGGCGGGCTGGCGAAGAAGACCGCGGACGAGCTGAAGAAGCGCGGCTTCAAGATCGGTGACGTGGGCAACGCGAGCAAGGAGTACGACAAGAAGGTCAAGGGCACCGGGCTGCTGCTCGGCCCGGCCTCCTCGCTGAACACCTCGCTGCCGGTCCTCGCGACCCAGCTGACCGCCGCCGAGCGCCGCACCGACGCGGCCCGCAAGGGCACCGCCGTGGACCTGGTCATCGGCGACAGGTTCAAGGAGCTGACGAAGAAGGCGGACGCCGACAAGGCCCTGGCCGCGCTGGCCGAGCCCGAGCCGACGCCCGCCTCGTCGAAGAAGGGGTGCTGAGGGGCGCCGCTGCGCCTATTCGGCGGCGCCGTACAGGCGGTCGCCCGCGTCGCCCAGGCCGGGCACGATGTACCCGCTCTCGTTGAGGTGGTCGTCCACGGCGGCCGTCACGACGGTCACCGGCGTGCCCGCCAGCTCGCGCTCCATCAGCTCCACGCCCTCGGGCGCGGCGAGGAGCACCACGGCGGTCACGTCGTCGGCGCCGCGCTTGATCAGCTCCTGGATCGCGGCGACCAGGGTGCCGCCGGTGGCCAGCATCGGGTCGAGGACGTACACCTGACGCCCGGAGAGGTCCTCGGGCATGCGCGAGGCGTACGTGGACGCCTGGAGCGTCTCCTCGTTGCGGATCATGCCCAGGAAGCCCACCTCGGCGGTCGGCAGCAGCCGGACCATGCCGTCCAGCATGCCGAGTCCGGCCCGCAGGATCGGCACCACGAGCGGGCGCGGGTGGGAGAGCTTCACACCGGTGGTGTCGGTGACGGGGGTCGAGATGTCGACCGCTTCGGTCCGCACGTCCCGCGTGGCCTCGTAGGCGAGCAGGGTGACCAGTTCGTCGGCGAGCCGCCGGAAGGTCGCGGAGTCGGTGCGCCGGTCGCGCAGCGTGGTGAGCTTGTGGGCGACCAGGGGGTGGTCGACGACGTGGAGACGCATGTCCACAACAGTAACCGGGCCCGATATGCCCGGCGCCCCCGCACACGGCAAGCCCTCGCTGCGCCGTTCACCCTCGCGCTGGCATCAAACCGTCCGTCGGAGGGAAAGTGGGAGGGACGCGACCTGGGGGTGAGCCTATGCCGAACGCCGAATCGCCTGCGGATCCCGCACCGGACGCGCCGGACACGAGCGACGCCGCCCGGCGCCGGCGGCGCGCCCAGTTCCTGCGGGAACTCGCCGAGGCCCGCGCGCTGCGCGACCGGGTCCAGCCGCGCCGGGCGAAGGCGGCCCGGCTGCGCCACGCCATGCGTATGCGCACGTTCCGCTGGTAGCGCGGCGCCGTGAGCACCGGCCGCGCCGGGCTCAGTTGGGGCCGGGGCGTGCCGGAACACCCGGGAAAGCCGCGTACGATCCGCAGGTGGCGGCAACGAGTGCGCTGGTGAGTCCTTCGCGGACGCGCTCGCGGACCCCCTCGGGCCACGGCGATCAAAACAGCCGGACACAGGGAGCCGAAGACGTCCCCTGGACGCCTCGTTTCTGCCACGATTCCGAGTGGGTGGGGCTCGGACCCCGAGCCGTCCCGCCCGTAACCTCCGCCGGGGGGACCCCCAACCGGCACGCCTCAGACCAGTGGGAGAGTCACGGTGTACTTCGCCGCACTGCTCGCGCGCACCGAAGACGGGTGGGAAGCGAGCGACACAGAGCTCGACGATGTGGAGACCCTGTCGGATCTGGCCGACCTGGCCCGTGAAGCCTCGCCCGAGGACGACACGGTGCTGGTTCTCATCGAGCAGGAGGACGCCTGGTTCGGCGTCGTCCGCATCGACGGTGAGGACGACCCCCGCATCTACGTGTCGGACGCCGCCGCGGCCGCCCGCAGCAGCTACGGCGAGATCCTGCTCACCGACGAACTGCTCGGCAGGGAGCCCGGCGACGACGGCGCCGACCTGGACTCCCTCGACCTCGACGGCACGGAGGAGCCGGACGGCGACTCCGACGACGAGGAGGGCGGGAGCGGGGACGCTGTTCCGCACAGCCCGGTCGGCGACAGCGAGATCCTCGACGACCTCGGCGTCGGCGAGAAGGAGCTGAAGTCCCTGGACGCCGAGGACGCCCTCGGCGCGATCGCCGACGCGCTGGGTGCCTCGGAGGTCCTGGAGACGGTCCGCTGACCTCACCCGACCCCGTACGCGACCGCTGGCGGGCGGCGATGAGGCTCGCCCTGGGAGAGGCCGAGGAGGCCGTCCGGGGCGGGGACGTTCCCGTCGGCGCGGTCGTGCTGTCCGCCGACGGCACCCGGGTGCTCGGCGCCGGGCACAACGAGCGGGAGGCGACCGGGGATCCGACCGCGCACGCGGAGGTGCTGGCCATCCGCCGGGCCGCCGCCGCGCTCGGTGAGTGGCGGCTGACGGGGTGCACGCTCGTCGTCACCCTGGAACCGTGCACGATGTGCGCGGGTGCCCTCGTGCAGTCCCGGGTGGACCGGGTCGTCTACGGCGCCCGCGACGACAAGGCCGGCGCGGCGGGTTCCCTGTGGGACGTCGTACGCGACCGGCGGCTGAACCACCGGCCCGAGGTGATCGAGGGCGTCCTCGCCGAGGACTGCGCGCGCCTGCTCACGGAGTTCTTCCGGGCCCGCTGAACCGGGGCCGCTTATCGATTTCGAAGCACGGCCCGGCGTGCTGTAAGGTCTCCCTCGGTAGCGTGTCCGAGCGGCCGAAGGAGCTCGCCTCGAAAGCGAGTGTGGCGCAAGTCACCGAGGGTTCAAATCCCTCCGCTACCGCTCTGGAAGGGCCCCGTCTCACGACGGGGCCCTTCGTGCTGTTGATCTCCGCGGAGGCGTGGCCGCTACACTCACCGCCGGAAACACGGGGCCTTTCCGGGCTCTTTCGACGCACTGGGCACAGCAGCCACGGCAGACACAGCAGCCACAGGGGAGGCCGCGATGGCGGTGAATGGCAAGAAGATCGCCGTCTACCTGGTCGTGGTCTTCGCGCTCTATGTGATCATCACCGATCCGGCGAAGGCCGCCGACTACGTCCAGGTCGGCTTCGAGGGCATCTCGGACGCCGCCCAGGCCGTCGGGGAGTTCATGACCTGGATCGCCAACGGAGGAGACTCATGATCCGCCACCTCGTCCTGTTCAAGCTCGACGAGGGCGTCGAGCGCGACGACCCCCGCGTGGTGGAGGGCGTCGAGGCCTTCCGCGCACTGGAGGGCAAGATCCCCGAGATCCGGTACTGGGAGCTGGGCTGGAACCTCAGCGACCGCCCCATCGCCTACGACTTCGCCATCAACTCGGCCTTCGAGGACCCGGCCGCCCTGCGCACCTACGTGGACCACCCCGAGCACCAGGCGGGCGTCGGCCTGTGGCGCGAGTTCAGCAGCTGGGTGATCGCCGACTACGAATTCTGAGGCGCGGCGCCCCCGGGCGCCCCGTCCCGACCCGAGCCCTCCGCCCTCCGGCGGGGGGCTTTCGCGTGTCCGCAGGGGTGACGGGCCCTCAACACGGGATTAGACGGTACTTGAACACAATGAACTGTCTTGTGATGCTATGACCGCTTTTGACGGATGAGTTGATGGATCACGAGGTGGAGTTGACCGTGCCGGCCAGTACTGCGCCTCAAGCCCCGACGCAGGAGGAAACTCCCGCGTCCCCGCCGCGCAGCCGTGGCGCCGACACCCGGGCCCTCACCCAGGTCCTCTTCGGGGAGCTGAAGGAGCTCCAGCCGGGTACGCCGGAGCACAACCGCGTGCGCGCGGCGCTCATCGAGGCGAACCTCCCGCTCGTGCGCTACGCGGCCGCCCGTTTCCGCTCCCGCAACGAGCCGATGGAGGACGTGATCCAGGTCGGCACGATCGGCCTCATCAACGCCATCGACCGCTTCGACCCGGACCGGGGCGTGCAGTTCCCGACCTTCGCGATGCCGACGGTGGTCGGCGAGATCAAGCGGTACTTCCGCGACAACGTGCGCACGGTCCATGTGCCGCGCCGGCTGCACGAGCTGTGGGTCCAGGTGAACAGCGCCACCGAGGACCTCACGACCGCCTTCGGGCGCACCCCCACCACCTCCGAGATCGCCGAGCGGCTGCGCATCACCGAGGACGAGGTCCTGTCCTGCATCGAGGCCGGGCGGTCGTACCACGCCACCTCGCTGGAGGCCGCCCAGGAGGGCGACGGGCTGCCCGGACTCCTGGACCGGCTCGGCTACGAGGACCCCGCCCTGGACGGCGTGGAGCACCGGGACCTGGTCCGCCACCTCCTCGTGCAACTGCCCGAGCGGGAACAGAGAATCCTGCTGCTGCGCTACTACAGCAATCTCACCCAGTCGCAGATCAGTGCGGAACTCGGGGTCTCCCAGATGCACGTCTCGAGGCTACTGGCCCGTAGCTTCCAGCGGCTCCGCTCGGCGAACCGGATCGACGCATAACCGCAAGCATGAGCGAGCCATAACCTGCGAGAGCGAATCGCTCACCAGGGCGGATGCCGACAGTTGAGAGCCGAAACACCGTCAGACCCCCTGTAAGCAGGGCGGATTCGGATCTCACATGTCGACATGTCACTACAGCGCGTTGCCGACATGTGACATTCTTTCGCCAGCGCGTTTGCCGCGGCTTCGGCTCCGGTATTCAGGTGAAGGCTGGCGTTCCTCGTTCGGAGCGTTCGCCACGACCGTCCCGCGACCCAGAGGGGGTGGCATGTCCGCAGACCAGGGCAGCTCGAAGGTGCTCACGCTCATGAAGAGCGAGTCGCCCGACGCCGCGCTCGACGTTTCGGCTCTCGAGGCCGTTCCGGCCCCGGCTCTTCCGGCATCCGACATCACAGCCGTCCCGGCTTCGGCGGACATCGACACCCGCACCCTGTCCCGCTCCCTGTTCCTGCGGCTCGCCGCGCTGGACGAGAACAGCCCCGAGCGCGCGTACGTCCGGGACACCCTGATCGAGCTCAACCTCCCCCTCGTGCGCTACGCGGCGGCCCGCTTCCGCTCGCGCAACGAGCCGATGGAGGACATCGTCCAGGTCGGCACCATCGGCCTGATCAAGGCGATCGACCGCTTCGACTGCGAGCGGGGCGTGGAGTTCCCGACCTTCGCGATGCCGACGGTGGTCGGCGAGATCAAGCGGTTCTTCCGTGACACGTCCTGGTCGGTGCGCGTCCCGCGCCGCCTCCAGGAGCTGCGCCTGGCGCTGACCAAGGCCAGCGACGAGCTGTCCCAGAAGCTGGACCGCTCGCCGACCGTCACCGAACTCGCCGCCGTGCTCGGCGTGTCCGAGGAGGACGTCGTCGACGGCCTCGCGGTGGGCAATGCCTACACCGCCTCCTCGCTGGACTCGCCGGCCCCGGAGGACGACGGCGGGGAGGGCTCGCTCGCCGACCGGCTCGGCTACGAGGACACCGCGCTGGAGGGCGTGGAGTACCGGGAGTCGCTGAAGCCGCTGCTGGCCAAGCTGCCGCCCCGCGAGCGCCGCATCATCATGCTGCGCTTCTTCGCCAACATGACGCAGTCGCAGATCGGCGAGGAGGTCGGCATCTCCCAGATGCACGTCTCCCGGCTGCTGACCCGGACCCTGGCCCAGCTGCGCGAGGGCCTGATCTCCGACTGACTCCTCGTGCCTGACGGAGGGCCGGCCATCACGGCCCGCTGCTCCGCGCGAGGTGGACGACCTCGACACCCGGCCGTCGGTGCGCCCTGTGGGGCGCGTCGGCGGCCGTCGTCGTCCTGGGGGCCGTCCCGGCCTCGTGCGGGGGCGGTCCGGTGGTGAGGAGTTCGTCGCGACGGGGCCGGCGGGCGGCCCGTCCCAGGTCCCGGCGGCCGGCCCGACCGGCACGGTGACGCGGGTGCCGCTGCCCTCCGGGGGCCGGGCGGCGCGCAGAGCGACTCGGCCGAGCGGCCGGGTGGCGCGGAGGGCGGCTCCGCCGGGCGGGCGGCGGGTCAGGGGCGGGGCGGGGGCGCGCCCCGCCCGCGGGTACGGATCAGGCGGACGCGGGGGCGTGCCCCGTCCGCGGGTGCGGATCAGGCGGGCGCGACGGACGGTCCCGGTCCGGTGCCGTCGAGGGCCCCCGGCCGGGCGACCCTCACCGCGAACGCACCGGGTTCGGCGACCCCGGCTCCCCCGGCGTACCCGGCCCCGTCCCGCGGGCGCGGCTCGTCGGCGGTGAGCCGGTGGGCCGTATCGCCGCCGCGGCCCGCGGTATTACTTCAGCGCGAGCCAGGCGACCGCGGCGACGATCACGACGGCGGCGATCACACCGACGATCAGGCCGATGCGGGGGCCGGAGGAGGCCGCCTGCTGCCGTCCGCCGCCCTGCGGACCCTCGTCGACGAAGGCGCGGAACATCTGGGTGCTGCCTGCGGGGTCGTGGTTGCCCTGAGGGCCCTGGGTGTTAGCCATGGCCCGAGACCCTAGCGAATGAGCCGGTGAGGCCCAAGTGGGGGACGCCGCTCCGCACACAGGTCCACACACCCCACTCCACCTGCACATTTACGGTCGCAATACTTGCCTTTGCCAACTTTTTGCGGCGGCATCCCCGGATTTGTTTGCCTGTAGCAACCAAGCACTGTCTATAGTTGCCCTGAGCAACAAACACGGGAGGTGTGATGGCCGAAACGGCACAGTACGAGGAGCTGGTCCGCCAGTTCAGTGCCTTCGGCGCCGTGAAGCGGGAGATGGGACGCACCCTGCCGTCCGACTGCCCCTCCGGATCCGCCGCCGTCCTCACGTTGCTGGTCCGCCACGGAGAGATGCGCATGAGCAAGCTCGCCGAGCTGCTCGCCGTGGACATGTCGGTCACGAGCCGGCATGTCGCCCATGTGGCCGAGCGCGGCTGGATCGAGCGCTCCCCCGACCCGGCGGACAAGCGAAGCCGCATCGTGCGCCTCACCCCGAGCGGCGAGGAGAGGGTGCGGGAGATGTCCCACCGGACCACACGGCTGCTCGAGGAGCGCCTGAGCGACTGGTCCGACGACGACATCGCCTCGCTCATCCGGCTCATGGCCCGGCTGCGGGCCAGCTTCGACGACTGCCGTACACCCGCGATCACCCAGTAAGAGAAGGAAGTTCATGGCAACGACCACACCAGCCGGTGTGCGGGCCCACGCCAGGCATTCGGGAGCCCCGGCCGGCGCTCCCATGTCCCACCGGCAGATCATGGAGGCCCTGACCGGGCTGCTGCTCGGCATGTTCGTCGCGATCCTGTCGTCGACGATCGTCTCCAACGCCCTGCCCGACATCATCAAGGACCTCGGCGGCGGTCAGAGCGCCTACACCTGGGTGGTGACCGCGTCGCTGCTGGCGATGACCGCGTCCACACCGCTGTGGGGCAAGCTCGCCGACCTGTTCTCCAAGAAGCTGCTGATACAGCTGGCCCTGGTGGTCTTCGTGGCCGGCTCCGCGCTGGCCGGTCTGTCGCAGAACCCGGCCATGCTGATCACCTTCCGCGTGGTCCAGGGCATCGGCATGGGCGGCCTGTCCTCGCTGGCCCAGATCATCCTCGCGGCGATGATCTCGCCGCGCGAGCGCGGCCGGTACAACGGCTACCTCGGCGCGACCTTCGCCACCGCGATGGTCGGCGGCCCGCTGATCGGCGGCGTCATCACCGACACCGACTGGCTCGGCTGGCGCTGGTGCTTCTACGTCGGCGTGCCCTTCGCCGTCGTGGCCCTGATCGTGCTGCAGCGCACCCTGCACCTGCCCGTCGTGAAGCGGAAGGTCAAGGTCGACTGGGCCGGCGCCTTCTTCATCACCGCGGCGGTCTGCCTGCTGCTCGTCTGGGTGACCTTCGCCGGTGACAAGTACGACTGGATGTCCTGGCAGACCGGTGCGATGACCGGTGGCGCGCTCGCGCTGCTGCTGATCTTCGTATTCGTCGAGTCCAGGGCGAGCGAGCCGATCGTCCCGCTGCGGCTGTTCCGCAACCGCACCATCACCCTCGCGTCGCTGGCCTCGCTGTTCGTCGGCATCGCGATGTTCGCGGGCACGATCTTCTTCAGCCAGTACTTCCAGCTCGCCCGGGGCGAGTCGCCGACCATGTCCGGCGTCCTGACCATCCCGATGATCCTCGGCCTGTTCGTCTCCTCGACGGTCTCCGGCCAGGTGATCACCCGCACCGGCCGCTGGAAGGCCTGGCTGCTGGGCGGTGGTGTGCTGGTCACGGCGGGCCTCGGCCTGCTCGGCACCATCCGCTACGACACGGCGTACTGGCACGTCGCGATCTTCATGGCGCTGCTGGGCCTCGGCGTCGGCATGATGATGCAGAACCTGGTCCTCGCCACGCAGAACCAGGTCGACCCGAGCGACCTGGGCGCCGCGAGTTCCGTCGTGAACTTCTTCCGGTCCCTCGGCGGTGCCATGGGCGTCTCGGCGCTCGGCGCGGTCCTCAGCCACCGGATCACCCACTACGTCCAGGACGGCCTGGCCGAGCTCGGGGTGCGGGGCTCGTCCTCCGGCCACGGTGAGATCCCCGACCTGGACTCCCTTCCCGCGCCGGTCCGCACGGTCGTCGAGAGCGCGTACGGCCACGGTGTCGCCGACGTCTTCCTGTACGCGGCGCCGATCGCCCTGCTCGCCCTGGTGTTCGCCGTGTTCATCAAGGAGGTCCCGCTGAAGACCAAGGGAGCCCTGGCCCAGGCAGCCGAGGACGAGAACCCGGCCCCGGCCGAGACGCCGGCCGCCGCCGCAGTCGCCGGCGAGGCCACCCCGGAGCCGTCCACCGCGGTCACCGCGCAGGCCGAGACCGCCCCCGGCACCGCCCAGGCCCTCGCGGCCGTGGCCACCGTGGCCGACGCCGAGGCGAACGGGAGCGCCGCCTCCGGCGGGGTCCCGGTGCGCGGCTTCGTCCGGGGCGCCGAGAGCGCGCCGGTCCCGCAGGCCGCCGTCACGCTGATCTCCCTGGCCGGACGGCAGCTGGGCCGCTCGGTCGCGCAGGCCGACGGCGCCTACGCGGTGGACGCGCCGGGCGCGGGCTCGTACGTCCTGATCGCCTCCGCCGACGGTTTCCAGCCGCAGGCCTCCACGATCGTCGTCGACGGCGACGAGCCGGTGGCCTACGACATCCTGCTCAGCGGCACCAGCGGCCTGAGCGGTGTCGTGCGCGCCGCGCAGGGCGCGGAGCCGGTCACCGGCGCCATGGTGATCGTGACCGACGTCCGCGGGGACCTGCTGGCCACCGCCGCCACCGGTGAGCAGGGCGAGTTCAGCTTCGCCGAGCTGGTGCCCGGCGCCGTGACCGTCGCGGTCAACGCCGACGGCTACCGGCCGCGCGCCCTGCCCGTCGAGGTCGCCGGCACCGGGGTCACCCGGATCGAGGTCGAGCTGGACGCCGGGGCACAGGTCCAGGGCGTCGTCCGGGCGCCGCACGGCCCGCTGGCCGACGCCCGCGTGACGCTGGTCGACGCGGCCGGCAACGTCGTCGGCACGGCCACGACCGGGACGGACGGGGCGTACGCCTTCACCGACCTGGACGGCGGCGAGTACACGGTCATCGCGACGGGCTACCCGCCGGTCGCGACGGCGCTGACGGTCACCGGCCGCGGCACCGACGGCCACGACATCGAACTCGCCCACCCCGGCGAGTGACCCGACCCGGCCCGTGGTGGCGAGCGCGCTCCGAGCGGAGGCGTGCCGCCGCCACGGGCCGGTTCTCTTCAAGGACTTCCGAGGAGTACGTGAGATGGGACTGACCGCGAGGGTCCGCACGCGGGACGGATGGGCCGTGCCGCACGCGGTCGTCACGGTGACGGACATGACCGGGGCGCAGGTGCTGCGGCTGGAGGCCGACCCGGAGGGCGCGGTCCGCGACGCGGAGCCGCTGCCGCCGGGGGCGTACACCGTCATCGTCACGGCCGTCGGCTACGCGCCGGCCGCCGCGAGCGCGCTGGTGACCGCGAGCGGACGGGCCGAGGTCGGCACGGTCACGCTGGCCCGCCAGGGCGGCACGGAACTGCCGCCGCCCGGACCGTGGACCGTCGACCCGGCGCACTCCACGGTCGCCGCGGTCGCCCAGCACCTGGGGATCTCCAGCGTGCACGGCCGGTTCGCGCGGTTCTCCGGCGCCGTCGAGATCGCACCGGACGACGTCACCAAGTCCCGGGTGGAGGCGGTGATCGAGGCCGCCTCGATCGACACCGGGAACGACATGCGCGACGGGCACCTGCGGTCGCCGGACTTCCTGGACGTGGAGCGGCACCCGGAGATCGTCTACCGCTCGACGGGCGTCACGGCGGCCGGCGGCACCGACCGCTGGACCGTGCACGGCGAGCTGGAGATGCGCGGGGTCGTGCGTCCCGTGGACCTGGACCTGGCCTATCTCGGCACCGGCGCCGACCCGTGGGGCGGCACCCGCGCCGCGTTCCGGGCGACGGCCGAACTGCGCCGCGACGACTTCGCCATGAACTACAACCAGGTCGTGCAGGCGGGCATCGCCGCCATCGGCACGACGCTGAAGGTGGAGCTCGACATCCAGGCCGTGCAGGGCGGGACACTCCCGCAAGCCTGAGCCCGGCAGGGTCAGGCAGAACCGGGCGGAGGGCGCCTAGGCTCGTCCCATGGCACCGAACATCGCGACCAACACCCGCGTCTCCCTCGAAGAGTTGCTCGATTTCGTGCGGCCCCGGCACCGGGCCCTGCTGCTGACCCGCCGGTCCGACGGCGGCCCGCAGGCCAGTCCGCTGACGTGCGGGGTGGACGACTCGGGACGGATCGTGGTCTCCACGTACCCGGAACGGGCCAAGACGCGCAACGCCAAGCGGGACCCGCGGGTGAGCCTGGTCGTGCTCAGCGACGACTGGAACGGGCCCTGGGTGCAGATCGACGGGACCGCGGAGGTCGTCGACACGCCGGACTCCGTGGAGCCGCTCGTCGAGTACTACCGGAACATCGCCGGGGAGCACCCGGACTGGGACGAGTACCGGGCGGCGATGGTGAAGCAGGGCAAGTCGATCATCCGGGTCACGCCCGAGCGGTGGGGCCCGGTGGCGACGGGCGGCTTCCCGGCGCGGCTCGTCGAGGGCGACTGACGCGGCCCTAGGGGGTGTCTTGCCGATCAGGCCGGGCTCCCGGCGCCTGGCACCGCGCCTCGCCGCGTTGTCGTCGGTCGCCGATGCGCCGCATCGACTCCCTCCCGACCCGGCCCGATCGACAAGACACCCCCTAGGAGGGTGCCGGGCCGGCCCGGTCGACCATCGCCTCGATACCGGCCACGAGCAGGTCGAGGGCGAAGTCGAAGTCCCGCTCCCACATCTCCTCGACGGTGTCGCCGCCGCGGGCCGCCATGAGCTCGGCGGAGTCCTGGACGATGTCGGCGGCCTCGGCGGAGCCGGTCACCGAGCTCATCGCGTGCCGGAAGTAGTCGTCCGGGCTCATGCCGAACGCCGCGCTGCGGGCGATGAAGTGCCCCTCGATCGTGCCGAAGCCGTACACGAACTGGAAGACGGCGGAGATCGCCGCCACCAGGCCGTGTGCGGGCAGGCCGGTGCGGCGCACGATGCGCTGCACCTGCCGGGAGAACCGGAGGCTGTTGGGGCCGATGTTGACGTAGGTGCCGATCAGCGGGGACAGCCACGGGTGGCGCACCAGCAGTCCCCGGTAGGCGCGGGCCAGCGCGCGCAGCTCGTCGCGCCAGCCCTCGCCGCCGCCGGTTCCCGTGTCCTCGGCGGCGTCGGCGTCCGGAAGGTCGAGTTCGCCGAAGGCCGCGTCCAGGGCGAGTTCGAGAAGGTCGTCCTTGGTGTCCACGTACCAGTACACGGACATCGCGGTGACGTTCAGCTCGGCGGCGAGCCGGCGCATCGAGAACTTGGCCAGCCCCTCGGCGTCCAGCAGCCGTACGGTCGCCTCGGTGATCCGGTCCCGGTCGAGGCCGGAGGGCTGGCCCCCGCCGCCACGGGCGCCACGGCGGGGCTTGTCCTCCAGCCAGACACTGGTCCGCGGGGACCGCCGGGCTGCCCTGGGCATGGCGCACCTTCCTCCGACTCCGTCATCGGCTGCTCAGGATGCCAGGTGACCCCCGGGGCCCGGGGAGCCACCCGAGCAGCACTCAGCTCTTGTCTGCCCTCTCCGCCCGCCGCAGCAACGCCCCCGCGACCAGTCCGCCGAGCAGGACGGCCGCCGCGCCCACCAGAAGACTCGTCTCCAGCCCGGACGAGAAGGCGTCCAGGACCCGTCCCCGCTCGGCCGCGCCGTCCGCCTGGGCCAGCGCCATCGGCAGGGAGGCGGCCGCCATCGGGATCAGCGCCGCGAACCGGGCGTTGAGCAGGGCGCCCAGCACGGCGACTCCGAGGCCGGTGCCGAACTCGGCGACCGTGCCGTTGACTCCGCCTCCGACGCCGGCCCGCTCCGGCGGGATCGCGCTCATGATGGCGTGCGACATCGCGGGGCTCGCCACCGCGGCGCCGGTGCCGATGAGCACGAGCCCGAGCAGGGTCCCGGTGTAGCCGCCGGGGGCGACCGTGGCCACGGACGCCAGGCCGGCCGCCATCACCAGCATGCCCAGCCCGATGGCGAGCGGCGTCCCCAGCCGGGCCGCCCACTTCGCGGCCAGACCGGTTAAGTTGAGCGCCACGATCATCAGGGCGAGCGGTGCCGTGCGCAGACCGGCCTCCAGGGGCTCGTAGCCGAGCACGAACTGCATGTGCTGCGTGAGCAGGAAGAGCGAACCGCCCATGCCGAAGGTGATGAGCACCCCGCCGGAGACCGCGCCGGTGAACCTTCGGTCGTGGAAGAAGTGCATGTCGATCATGGGGTACGGGATTCTGCGCTCCCAGGCGGCGAAGGCGGCCAGCACCACGACGGCCACGGCCGCCGTCAGCAGGACTCGGCCGGACGTCCAGCCGTGCTCGGGGCCGGAGATGATCGCGAACACCAGCGCGGCCATGCCGACCGTGGAGAGCACGGCGCCCAGGACGTCGGGGCGGTCCCCCTGCGGGTTCTTGGACTCCGGGACGAGGGTCACGACCGCGACCAGGGCGAGCGCCGCGACCGGCAGGTTGACCAGGAAGATCGCGCCCCACCAGAAGTGGTCGAGCAGGAATCCGCCGAGGAGCGGTCCGGCCGCGAAGCCCAGCGAGTTCACCGCCGCCCAGATGCCGATGGCCTTCGGCTGCTCCTCGGGCGTGAAGATCTGGATCGCCACGGCCAGGACGGTCGTCATCAGCAGCGCGCCGCCGATCCCCATGCCGGCCCGGGCCGCGATCAACTGGCCCGTGGATCCGGCCAGTCCGGCCACCAGCGAACCGGTGCCGAACAGGGCCAGGCCCACGGCCAGCATCTTCTTGCGGCCGTAGCGGTCGGCCGCGCTGCCGGCCGTGAGCAGCAGCCCCGACTGGACGAGCGAGTAGGCGTTGATCATCCACTGGATGTCCGAGGTGGACGCGTCCAGTTCACGGGTGAGGGACGGGATGGCCACGTTGAGGACGGTGTTGTCCAGCACGACGGTGAGCACGGCGAGACAGAGGACGCCGAGGATCAGCCAGCGCTGGGGGTGACCGCCTGGTGCCTGCGGCGACTGCGGCCGGGCCGCGGCCTGTTCCTGGGGGGACGTCGTCATGTTCTACACCGTAGAACAGTCCCTGTACACCGTACAACGGAATAGCGGCGCCGCCCCCCTCAGCTTGCGCTCGCGGGCTCGGCCCCCGGTTGAAGGCGGCCGTGACTGAGCGACGCCGTCCCGGGACCGCGGCGTGCGCGGCCGGCCCGCCCGCCGCGTCCACGCCCTCGCCGCCCTGTCACGACACGGCCGACTTGATCAGGTACCCGGCGCCGCGTCGCGTGTGGATCATCGGCTCCCGTCCGGCGTCGATCTTCCGGCGCAGGTAGGAGATGTACAGCTCGACGACGTTGGCCTGGCCGCCGAAGTCGTACGACCACACGCGATCGAGGATCTGCGCCTTGCTGAGCACGCGCCGCGGGTTGCGCATCAGGAAGCGCAGCAGCTCGAACTCGGTCGCGGTGAGGTGGATGTCGTCCCCAGCCCGCGTGACCTCGTGGCTGTCCTCGTCCAGGGTGAGGTCACCGACGACCAGCACCGACTCGGCCCGCCGGTCGGCCGCGCCGGAGCGGCGGATGAGCCCCCGCAGCCGCGCGACGACCTCCTCCAGGCCGAACGGCTTGGTGACGTAGTCGTCCCCGCCCGCCGTGAGCCCGGCGATCCGGTCCTCGACGACGTCCTTCGCGGTCAGGAAGAGCACCGGCACGTCCGGCAGTTCCCGGCGCAGCCGCCCGAGGACGGTCAGCCCGTCCATGTCCGGCAGCATCATGTCGAGGACGACGGCGTCGGGCCGGAACTCCCGCGCGGCCCGCAGCGCGTCCGCGCCGTCCCCGGCACTGCGGATCCGCCAGCCCTCGTAGCGCAGGGCCATCGACAGCAGTTCGGTGATCGACTGCTCGTCGTCCACCACCAGCACGCGGACGGGGCTCCCGTCCGCCCTCAGCACTTCGGTACGCCCCTGGGGCGAGGTCGTGGTCATGGGGCACACCCTGTCCACGGCCCCTGAGAAGACCCTTTCCCCAACCTGTGAATCATCTGAGAAACGCACGGGTTCCTCTCAGGCGGCACCTGGGTGCGGCCTGCGAGATCGCCGGTTCGTCAATTCGTCAGTGCGCCGGGGCGCCAGTTCGTCAGGGCGCCGGTTCGCCACCTCGTTGTTCGGCGTTCGTCGGTTCGTCAGAACAGTCCGTCCTGCACGCTCCCCTCACTCTCCCCGAACTCCACCACCGGGACGGTCAGTCCGGCGTCCGCGCCCGCGGCCACCAGTTCCCACCCCGTCATCAGCCGTGTGTCGACGACCACCACCCCGCGGTCCGTCCGCAGATGCAGGTCCGGACCCGCGGCCGCCATCAGCTCCCCGCTCACCGCCCCGCCCGCGACGAGTTCACCCACCGCGCCGGCCGCGGGCGGCAGCCCGGCGAGCCCGAACACCTCCGCGTGGTCGACGGGCCGGCACGACTCGGGGGTCAGCGACTCGGGCCAGCCGTCGAGCGCCACGGCCCGGGCGTGCAGCTCCGCCACTTCGGCCGCCCGCTCGGCCGCCGACGGGGGCAGCGCGGAGCGCACGGCCCGCTTGGCGGCGTACGGGATGCGGTCCGGCACACCCAGGGCCGCCCGCAGCAACTCCTCCGTGCGCCGGGCCGCCATCAACGGGCCCGCGCCCAGCCAGCCGAAGCAGACCGCCCCCTGCTCCAGCAGCCGCGCCGGACCCCGCTCGACGGCGGTGATGCCGACCTTGGTCATGCCGGGCCCGAACCACGCCAGATATACGTGGTACGGCCGCGGGTCGTCGGCCAGCGTGTCCGCGGCCACCGAGTGCGCCCGGTCCAGCCGCGCGCACTCCTCGCACCGCGCCCCCGTGCCCCGCCCGGGGACGGCCGCGCGCGTCGGACAGGGATGCCGCCGGGCTCCCACGCATGTCCGCACTCCCCCTTCCGCGACCGCGAAGGCCACCCGTTTCCCCCAGGTCAGCGCCGACCGCCGCCCGCCGTCCCAGACCAGCTCGGGCCCGTCCGCCGACCAGCGCAGACCCGAGCATCTCCATGCCTGTGCCATCACCGTCGAGGGTAGGGGGCGGCACTGACAACGCGGCCGAGGGCGAGGGGCCCCTCGGCTGCCACCGCTCGGCCTACCGCTCGGCCCCGACGGCGACGGGCTCCCGTTCCCCGGCCGCCCCGGCCGCCCCGCCCACCGGCGCCGCCGCCTGGCCCACCGGCGCCTCCGACTCGGCCGTACGCCGTCCTCGTCCGCGCCCGCTTCCGCGCCCGGCCAGCCGGCATCCCCAGCAGTCGGGGTGCCCTTCGAGCGCGCTCAGGTCCCGCACGCGCATCCCCCACTGGTCGCGTGGCCGGATCCCCGACGGCTTGCCCCAACCGGTCAGATGGAGGGTCCAGGTCACGAGGACGCTCGCCACCGTGACGGCGAGCCCGGCCACGATCAGCGCGGCCGAGTGGACGCAGATCCCCGCGCCCAGCACCGAACATCCGACGGTCGCGACGGCGACCCCGATCCACCCGGCAAGCGTGTGCCCCTCGTCATACTGGCTCATGCCGCCCGCTCCTCCCGCTCTTCCTCCACTCCCACTCCGTTCGAGGGCAGCGGAACCCGGCACGTCGAAGGGACCCCGAATCCCTTACGACGCAAGACTTTCAGTAGCTAAATCTCTCACGCGCTAAGGTAAAAGGGAAGATGCCAGCCACGCCACGCCCCACCGCCAGCCCCGCCCAGGCCTTGGAGGCGATGGACTCGCTCATCGCCGCCCATCTGCTCGGGCAGCAGGAGATGGCCCAGCGGCTCGGCCTGAACATCACCGACCTGCTCTGCTTCGGCTTCGTCGTGAAGGCCGGCGACGACCTGCTCGGCGCCGGGACCCTCGCGGAGCAGGTGCACGTCACGACCGGCGCGATGACCGGCATTCTCAACCGCCTGGAGCGCGCCGGCTTCGTCACCCGCCGGCCGGACCCGGGCGACCGGCGCCGCGTCCGGGTGGCCGCCGTCCCCGACGCGCTGACCCGGGTCGAGGAGCTCTACGGCCCCTACTACGTCCGCCTCATCGAGCTGTTCGCCTCCTACTCGGCGGACGAGATCGCCGTCCTCACGGACTGGTTCACCCGCGCCACCGGGCTCGCGCAGACGTACATCGACGAACTCCGGGAGCGGGACCGGACCTGACGGGCCTGAGCTAGCCCGTCACAAGACAGTCACGCCCTTCACATCCTCTTCACATCCTGGCTCGCGGAGCCTTACCGTCGCCCCATCCGTATCGCTCTGGGGGGACGAGATGGCCAACCCGTACACCACACCGCCGCCACCGGCACCGCGCCCGCCGGACACCCGCCCGCTGCGCCGGCGCAAGCGCGTCTGGCTCGGCGGCTCGGGCCTGTTCCTGGCGGGCCTCCTGATCGCCGCCCCGGGCAACGGCGACGAACAGCAGCCCGTCCAGACGAAACTGAAGGCGGGTCCGACCGTCACGGCGACCGTGACGACCACGCCCGAGCCCGGCCCGACGGTCACCGAGACGGTCAAGGCCAAGGCCAAGCCCGGCCCCACGGTCACGGTCACGAGGACGGCCACCGTGGCGGCGGCCGGCACCGACAGCGGCAGCGGGGGGAGCAGCGGCGGCGGGGACAGCACCGGCACCTGCTCGATCGTCTCCAACTCGGGCAACTGCTACTCGGCGGGCCAGTTCTGCCGCAACAGCCACCACGGCGCCACCACGACGACGGCGAGCGGCGCCCGGATCAGATGCGTGTACAGCGCGAACGCATGGCGCTGGAAGTACGCCTGACGGACCGGAGGCCGCCGCGCGCCGCCCGCCCCGGCCCGGTCAGACGGTCTTGACGACCGTGCCGGCGCTCTCGATCGCGGCCACCTCGCCGGCGGGTGCGGTGCCGTCGGTCACGAGCGTGTGCAGACCGGCGGAGGGGCCGACGTACGCGTAGGCGGTGCGGCCGAGCTTGCCGCCGTCCGAGGCGACGACGACACGGCGGGCGGAGGCGATGGCCGCCTTCTTCACCGCGGCGTCGTCGAGGTCGTAGGCGGTCAGGCCGTCGGCCGCGCTCAGGCCGCAGCAGCCGATGACGGCCGTGTCGAAGCGCAGGGCGGCGAGGGACGCGAGGGTCAGGGGGCCGGTGAGGGCTCCCTCGGCGGCGCGGGGCTGGCCGCCGGGCACCACCAGCGTGGCCGGTCCGGGCGCCTCACCGAACAGGTGGACGGCCTGGAGGGACAACGGCATCACGGTGACGGGCCGCTCGCGCAGGAGCCGGGCGACCTCCAGGCAGGTGGTGCCGCTGTCCAGCACGACGCTCTCCCCGTCGGCGACGAGGGAGGAGACCTCGGCGGCGATCCGGCGCTTGGCCTCGACCGCCTCGTGGGCGCGCAGCGCGAACGGCGGCTCCTCGCCCCGGAGCAGCAGGGTGCGGGCGCCTCCGCGGACCCGTTCGAGGACGCCCTGCGTGGCCAGGGTGTCGAGGTCGCGCCGGATGGTCATCTCCGAGGCGCCGGTCAGCTCGGCGAGCTCCTGGACCGTGGCACCGCCGGAGTCCCTGACGGCCTTCGCGATCAGCCCGTGCCGGTCTGCGTTGCTCATACGGGGATTGAACACCACGCGAAAACGCACACGCAAGGCGTTCGTTAGGAGCCCTTTCAAACACACACTTTGTTCGTTACGGTGGCGAGCCATGGAACGCTCGCTCTTCGGCGCCCGTGTGGCGACCTATGTCTACTTCGTCCTCTGCGGCACGCTGATGGGCGCCTGGGTGGTGCACATCCCGGCCGTCGAGGAGCGGGTGGGCGTCAGCCACGCGACGCTGGGCGGGCTGCTGGTGCTGCTCGGCCTCGGCGCCTTCGCCGGGATGCAGGTGGCCGGCCCGCTGACCGACCGCCTCGGCGCACGCGTCGTCGTCCCCGCCACCGGCGTGCTGTGCGGCGCGGCCCTCGTACTGCCGGGCCTCGCTCACGATCCGTGGACGCTGGCGGGCGCCCTGCTGGTCTTCGGCTTCTGCAACGGCGGCCTGGACGTGAGCATGAACGCCCACGCCGTGCACGTGGAGAAGGCGTACGGCCGCCCGGTGATGTCGGGCTTCCACGCCACGTTCTCCGTCGGCGGGGTGCTCGCCGCGCTCGTGGCGGCGGGGGCGACCGCCGCCGGTGCCGAGCCGGTCGTGACCCTGGCCGGGGTCGGCGCGGTGAGCATCGTGATCGCGTTGGCGTCCGCGCGCGTCCTGATGCCGGCCACCCCCGCCGCCGGGGAGACGGTTGCCGGGGAGACGGTTGCCGGGGAGACGGGTGGCGGGGAGACGGTTGGCGAGAAGACGTCACCGGCCTCCGCACGACGCGCCACCGCCGGGCGCGTCTGGCTCCTCGCCGTCCTGGCGCTCATGGTCATGCTGTGCGAGGGCGCCGCCAACGACTGGAGCGCCCTGCACCTGAAGGACGTCCTCGGGGCGTCCACCAGTACGGCCGCCTTCGGCTACGGCACGTTCGCGGCGGCCATGACCATCGGCCGTCTGCTGGCCGACCGGCTCGCCGCCCGCTTCGGCTCCATGGCGATCCTGCGGTACGGCGCGGCCATGGCCGGCGTCGGCATCACGCTCGTGGCCTTCGGTCCGTGGCTGTGGACGGCGTTCGCGGGCTGGGCCCTGTTCGGCCTGGGCCTGTCCGGCTGTGTCCCGCAGCTGTTCAGCGCGGCCGGGCACGCCGACCCCGCGGCGGCCGGCGCGAACGTCTCCCGTGTCGCCGGGCTCGGCTACGTCGGCATGCTCGCCGGGCCCGCCGTCATCGGCTGGCTGACCCACGTCGTCGCCCTGAACCACGCCTTCGTCCTGCTGACCTTGCTGTGCGTGACGACGGCGGTGGGCGCCGGGGTCCTGCGTACGGCGTCCACCCCCTCCCCCCGGTCCGAGTTGGCGGACACCGGCCACTGAACCGCTTGTGCGGCACGGGCCTGACCCCCGTGCCGCACAGGCAACCGGCGTCACCGATGAAGACGCCACCGCCCCTCGGTGACGACGTCCACCTCACCGTCCCTGACCCGTACGGCCGTCTCGTCGTCGATGAAGTAGACGGGGAAGTCCGCCCGCTCGGCGATGCGGTCGGCCCAGGCGTCGTCCCGCTCGGGGAAGTCCGGCGAGTACAGGTGCGGCTTGAGGTACCAGTCGAAGAGCCCGAACGGCGGCTCCAGGGTGGTCGCCCCGAGCGCGTGCAGGTCCCGACTGTCCCCGATGACGTCGGCCGAGTGCGCGTCGAGATACCGGCTGAAGAGCATCGACCCGGCGCTGAACCCCACGTACACCCGGCTCTCCAGCGCCTCCAGGAAGCCGCCGGCCAGCCCGTTGCGGGTGATGCTGCGCGCGAGGTGGTACTGGTTGCCGCCGCTGACGTACACGACGTCGGCGCGGCGCACCCGGTCGAGCACCGTCTCCGGTGGCAGCCCGTTCAGCTCCAGGACGTCGAACTCCCGCCAGCCGAGGGCGTGCACCCGGTTCATGTCGGCGAGGAGCCATCCGTGGTCCCCCGCCTCGGCGGTCGACGCCGTGGGGACGTACACGACGTTCGCCTCCCCGAACGGCTTGCCGAGCATGTCCCGCAGGGCGTCCCGCAACGTCTCGTTCCGCAGGCCGGCGGCCGTCAACAGACACTTCATCCCCCGACCCAAACACGTCGCACAAGCCCCGTGCAACGCATAAGGCGGCCTAGCCGGCGTCCCCGCACCCCGTCGCTGACGGCACGTCACGGCATCGCTGATCCTGGTGGGACTGGACGGCGACACCGCCGAAGACGACGAGGCAGATCAGGAGGGCCATGACCGCCTGGCTGACAACGGTCACGACGGCCCCCGCCCGCGCGGCCACGGCGGCCGCCACCACGGCGAGGACCCCGACCGCCCCGGCACCGGCCAGGTAGGTCCACAGCGGATCGGTCGAGGCGCTGTCCGCCGGATCGAGATGGAACCCGGACAGGAACCAGAGCCCGAAGATCACCACAAGGCTGACCAGCTCCAACAGCACAAGCCCACACCCGGCCCCGACATCGGCACCCCGATCCGCACGACGCCGCGGCCCAGGACCTCGGGTGGCATCGAAGGCGGGCGGCGCGGAGGGCAGATCCATACCCCCGACCTTGCTCGCCCCCGCCGGACCGGCGCATGAGTACACCTACTCAGACACGCGTACTCAGCTACGCGAAAAGACCAGAGGCCCTGTGGATCTCTCCACAGGGCCTCTGGTCCGATGTGCACTCGGCAGGATTCGAACCTGCAACCTTCTGATCCGTAGTCAGATGCTCTATCCGTTAAGCTACGAGTGCTTGTTCTGTTTTTTCGCCGCTCCCGGCCCTTCCGGCCCGCTCGCGGCGACAGGAAGAACATTACATGACTGCCGCCGCCATGTGAAATCCGTTTGCCGCACCCCTTGTGAGCTGCGGAAACGCGCCGCAGGGGGTCCTGCGGACACACGGGGCCCCGAACGCGGACAGGGAGCCTGGCTGAGATCAGCCGGGCTCCCTGTCGGAGGGCGGAGGCGGAGGGATTTGAACCCTCGATGGGCTTTAAGGCCCAAACCGCATTAGCAGTGCGGCGCCATAGACCGGACTAGGCGACGCCTCCAGCACAACCGCCCGCGCGAGCGCGTTCGGTGCGTGCAGATGATGACACAGTCGAGCGTGCTGTCACCAATCGACCTCCACGGTACTAGGCGGAGAGCCCGCAGGGCAAAGCTCTTCCCGGCGTGCTGCGCGCGCAACGTCCGGCCGGGCTCGGCGTTAGGCAGGGCATGTCGCAGGTCATCCGTTCCGTCCCCGCCCGGCTGCTCCTCGCGGCCGGCTCCCTCGTCGCCGTCGCCTCCGGGACCGTCGTGCCCGCCGCAGCACAGGCGCAGAGCCCGGTCCTCGCCCGCTCCGGTGATCACCTCACCGTCACGGTCCGCGGCACCGGTGCCGGCGACGGCACCCACGAGCTGACCTGCCACCCGGCCGGCGGTGATCACCCCGACGCCGCCGGCGCCTGCGCCGCGCTCGACGGCGGGACCCGGTGGGGCCGGGACCTCTTCGCCCCCGACGCGCCCGGCGGCCTGTGCACCATGCAGTACGGCGGACCGGCCACCGCGCATGTCACCGGGAGGTGGGCCGGGCGTCCGGTCGACGCCCGGTTCGACCGGGGCGACGGTTGCGCGATCGCGCGGTGGAACCGGTTCGTGCCGCTCCTCCCCGACGTCCGGGCGCAGGGGCTGGGAGCGTAGAGCGGCCTACGACCCGCGCGGCTTCCGCATACCGCAGGCACCGGGTCCGTACACCGGAGGCAACGGGTCCGTAAAGGTCCCGCGAAGGTGTCGCGAAGCCCCGTGGGACAAGGGGCGCAGGCCGGAGGGGCGGAGGGCCGGGCGGTCATACGTTCTACGTCACCGCCTGGTGCGACCTCGCTCTCATCCGGCGTCGCGAGCGCAACCCCAGCCCTTAGACTCCCTCGCGTGACACGCTGCGGACCGATTGGCAAGATGGCCGGAGCGGTCGGCTAGGTGCGGTAACAGGGAGGAAGCGTCTCGTGAGCAGCAGGCCATCCCGAGGCGCTGCTCGCCTCGCAGCCATACTCGACGCGCTTCCCGATGCGTTGGTGCTGGTCAACGCCAATGGGACCGTCGTCAACGCGAACACCATCGCCCTGGAGGCCTTCGAGGCGCCGGGCACCGCGCTGGTGGGACGCGGGCTGCTCGACCTGCTGCCGCAGTTCGACTCCAAGCTGATCCCCGGCTCGATGCGCCGGCCCGACCACATGGACCCGCAGGGCCGGACCAAGCCGACCCGGATGACGGCCCGCCGCACCGACGGCACCGAGTTCCCGGTCGAGGTCACGTCCGCGAATCTGGAGAACGGCCAGCAGGCCTACGACGGGTATGGCTACAGCGGCGACGAGCTGCTCATGCTCGTCGTCCGGGACCTGACCGGCACCGTCGACACCGAGGCCGAGCTGGCGCGTTCGCAGCGGCAGACGGAGATGATCCTGCGGGCCGCCTCCGAGGGCGTCGTCGGCACCGACACCGACGGGCGGATCGTCCTCGTCAACCCGGCCGCCGCGCAGATCCTCGGATACCGGGCCAGCGACCTCGGCGGCCGCGAGCTGCACACGCTGGTGGCGCACTCCCGCGCCGACGGCTCCCCCTTCCCGTACCAGGAGTCCCCGCTCGCCGACACCCTGCGCTCCGGGCGCAAGCACCGGGTGCGCGGGCAGGTGCTGTGGTCCAAGAGCGGCGACCAGGTGTCCGTCGACCTGACGACGGCACCCGTACGCGACGGCGACCAGCTCGTCGGCGCCGTGATGACCTTCACCGACCGGCGGTCCTACGACGCCCTCGCCGAGGAGAAGGAGGCCGCGCAGCGGCAGCACGAGGAGGAGCTGGAGCGCCTCACCGAGGAGCACGCCTCCGAGCTGACCGCGCTGCGCCAGAAGCACGTCGCCGAGATCGAGGAGCTCGAGGAGCGGCACGCGGAGGAACTCGCCGCCGGTGAGGAGCGGTACGCCGCCCTCGGTGAGCGCGAGAAGGACCGGCTCGAGGCGCTGGCCATGCGGCACGAGCAGCTGCTGACGCTGCTCGGGGGTTCCCTGCGCGGCCCGCTGGACGAGCTGCGCCGCGAGCTGGCGGCCCTGGCGGCCGACGACGCGGGGCAGTTGTGGCCCGAGGCCAACCAGGTGCTGCACCACCTGTCGGCGGGCTACTCACGGATCACGACCCTGATCGACAACGTCCTCGGCTACCAGCGTCTCGACGCCGGGGCCGACGGGATCCAGCGGACGAAGGTGATGCTCGACGCGGTCGTCGCGGCGGGCGTCGACGGGGCCGTCGAGCTGATCGGGCCGGGCCGTGTGCAGTTCGCCGTGCACGCGCCGCCCATCGAGGCCGAGGTGGACCCGCAGCGCCTGGCGACCGCGCTCGCGCATCTCGTCGCGGACGTCGCCGGGGTGGACGCCACCGGCAACTCACCGGTGTCGGCGGGCGGTTACCTGGACAACACGGTCGTCGTCGCGGCGGCGCAGCGCGGCGAGGTCGTCCGCATCGAGGTGCGCGGGCCGTACGCCGGGGGAGACCCGGTGCACGAGCCGATCGTGCGCGGGATCGTCCGCGCGCACGGCGGTGTCCTGCAGACGCACGAGGTGCCGGGGATGAGCGGCAGCGCGTTCGTCCTCGAAGTGCCCATCGGGGGCGGTGCGGGAGCCGTTCCCGCCGCTCCCGCGGAGGCGCCCGCCGAGGAACCGGCCGGCTCCGACGACGCCGGGCAGACCGGTGGCGGCGGCCGGCGGCGGGCCCGGCGGTCCTCCGTCGACGCGTTCCTGGAGAGCGACGCCCCCGAGGCCGAGGCCGAGGCCGGTGCGGAGGGTGCCGCGCCGACCGGACGGCGCCGGAGGCGGGCCGCCGCGCCCGCGCTCCCCCAGGCCGCCGCCACGGAGAACGCGCCCGAGGTCTCCGGCGGCACCGGACGGCGCCGTGGACGCCCGGCCGAGGCCGGTACGGACGCCGTGTCCGAGGGTGCCGTCGTCATGGCCGGCGAGCAGTCCGCGGGCACCGCCGCCGCCGGGAACAACCTGGGCGGGACCGTGCCGCCGCAGGGCGTGCCCTCGTCCGGCGGACGCCGTGCCCGGCGCGACGGCGGGCAGCAGCAGGCGCTGGCGCCCGCGCCCGCACCCGCGCTTCCGGCGGCCGGTGACGCCGCTCAGGCCCAGCAGCCCGCGGCGCCGGACGCCGCCGCGCCGGGTGACGCCCCCCAGCCGACCGGGCGGCGCCGCCGTGCGCTGGCCGCCGCGGCCGAACGGGCCGCCGCCGCGCAGGCCCAGGAGGCCGGGCCCCGCCAGGTGTTCGCGCTGCCTCCGGCCGACGCGGACCGCGCGCCCGGCACCGGTGCGGAGCCGGCCGCCGTAGCGCAGGCCGCCGTGCCGGAGGCCACCCCGGACGAGGGGCACGCCGTCGCGCACGATCCGGCCGAGGACCACACCCCGCCGCAGCCGCACCCCACGACCGCGCCGACCGGACGGCGCCGGCGCGCCGTGGCCCGCCCGCCGGAGGAGGCCGCACCGGACGTGCCGGTGGCCGCTCCCGTTCCGGCGCAGCAGGGCGTGCCGCAGGCACAGCCCGTCCCGGCCGCCGCTCCCGCTCCCGTCACCGCCCCGGCCGCCCAGGCGGCTCCGGCCCAGCCCGTGCCCCCCGCCGCCGCTCCCGGGGGCCCGCTCCCGGCCGAGGCGCCGTCGGGTCAGGGCACCCCGGCACACGGCACCCCCGCGCAGGGCGCCCCGGCACACGGCACCCCCGCGCAGGGCGTCCCGGCGCACGGTGCCGCCGCGCAGGTTCCGCAGCAGTGGCCCGCCGCCGACGGCACCGCCGGGGGTGGCGCCGTACCGCCGCAGGCCGTTCCGCAGCCGGCGCGGCCGCAGGTGCCGCAGGGCACCCCCGCGCCCGGGACGCCGATGCCGCCGGAGGCCGCGGCCGGGCGGCCGCAGCGGGCCGCGCAGCCCTTGCCCGCCGAGGCGCCCGGCGCCCCCGTCGACCCCAACTCGACCCAGGGGCGCGCGATCAGCGTGCGCACGCTGGGGCAGGGCGTGCCCTTCACCCGGCAGGCGGCGCAGGTCCAGCAGCCCGTGCCGGCCACACCCCCGCCGCACCAGACGAACGGCGGACGGCGCCGCAAGCTGGGCACGCCGCCCGATCCCGCCGCGCGGGCCGGTGCGGCCGCCGAGCAGCCCGCGCGTCCGCATCCGCCGGCCGTCGAGCAGGCGGCGCCCGCCGCGCCCCAGCCGCAGTCCTCCCCGCCGTCGGGCGCCGGACAGACCCGGCTCGCGCCGGTGGCGGAGGCGGCCGGCCGGTCGTACGCCATAGGCGCCCCGGACGAGAACGCCGCCGAAGGACCCGAACCGCTGGACGGGCCGGGCGGCGCCGTCGAGGTCGCCGATCCCCCGCGCCCGCAGCCCATGGACGACGAGCTGCCCCCGGAGCCGCTGGACAACCCGCGGCGGCTGCTGGTGTGGCCCGCGCCGGACGTGACGACCCAGCAGGCGCTGAGCGACCGCGGCTACCGGCCGGTGGTGGTGCACTCCCGCGAGGAGGTGGACGCGCAGATCGCCGCGTTCCCCGCCGCGCTGTTCGTCGACCCGCTGACCGGCCCGATCACCCGGACCGCGCTCCAGTCGCTGCGGCAGGCGGCGGTCGCCGCGTCCGTGCCGGTGATGGTGACGGCGGGACTCGGGCAGGCGTCGCGGGAGGCCGCGTACGGCGCCGACCCCGCCGTCCTGCTCAAGGCGCTGGCGCCCCGGGACAGCGAGCAGCATCCGCCGCGGGTGCTGCTGATCGAGGAGCACGCTGAGATCGCGCTGGCGCTGACGGCGACGCTGGAGCGGCGGGGCATGCAGGTCGCCCGTGCCGCGAGCGACGCCGACGCGGTGGCGCTGGCCGGGGACTTCCGGCCGAACCTGGTCGTGATGGACCTGCTGCAGGTGCACCGGCGCCGGGCCGGGATCGTGGACTGGCTGCGTGCCAACGGGCAGCTCAACCGCACACCGCTGGTCGTCTACACGGCCGCCGTCGACCAGGCGGACCTGCCGAGCCTGGCCTCGGGCGAGACGGTCCTGTTCCTGGCGGAGCGTTCCACGAGCCCCGAGGTCCAGACCCGCATCGTGGACCTGCTGTCGAGAATCGGAACGAACTGACCCCGCGCCCCAGGAAGGGGCGCGGGGAACCGCGCGACCGGCCACGACGAACCCGCACCCGGCCGACGACAGCGCACCCCCAAAGGGGCGCGGGGAACTGCGCGACCGGCCACGGCGAACCCGCAGCCGACCGACAACAGTCCCCCGCTCAAAAGGCCCCCGTCAGAGCCGGGTGACGTCCAACCCACCTTCGGCGTACTGCCTGCGCAGCACCTTCTTGTCGAACTTGCCCACGCTCGTCTTCGGCACCGCCTCGATCACCGTCCACCGCTCCGGAAGCTGCCACTTGGCGATCCGGCCCTCCTCCGCGAGGAAGGCGCGCAGGGTCGTGAAGTCGGCGGTGGCGCCCTCCTTGAGGACGACCGTGGCGAGCGGGCGCTCGCCCCACTTGTCGTCGGGGACGGCGACCACGGCCGCCTCGGCGACGTCCGGGTGGGACATCAGCGCGTTCTCCAGGTCGACCGAGGAGATCCACTCGCCGCCGGACTTGATGACGTCCTTGGCGCGGTCGGTGAGGGTGAGGAAGCCGTCGGGGGAGATGGTGCCCACGTCACCGGTCTTCAGCCAGCCGTCCTCGCTGAACTTGTCGGCGGGGCGCAGCGGCTCGGTGTCCGGGCCGTTGTAGTAGGCGCCCGCGATCCAGGGTCCGCGCACCTCCAGCTCGCCCGCCGACTCGCCGTCCCAGGGCAGGCGCTCGCCGCCGGGGCCGGTGAGCCGGGCCTCGACGCCCGCCGGGAAGCGGCCCTGGGTGAGCCGGTAGGCGAACTCCTCGTCGGTGCCGACGGCGTGGGCCGGGGGACGGGCGACCGTGCCGAGCGGCGAGGTCTCCGTCATGCCCCACGCGTGGCAGACCCGCATGCCCAGCTCGTCGAACGCCTCCATGAGCGAGGGCGGGCAGGCGGAGCCGCCGATGGTGACCTGGGTCAGGGAGGAGACGTCGCGGGGCTTGGCCGTCAGCTCGGCGAGCAGGCCCTGCCAGATGGTGGGCACGGCCGCCGCGTGCGTCGGCCTCACCCGCTCGATCATCTCGGCGAGGGGCGCGGGCTGCAGGAAGCGGTCCGGCATCAGCATGTTGACGCCGGTCATGAAGGTGGCGTGCGGCAGGCCCCACGCGTTGACGTGGAACTGGGGGACCACGACCAGCGAGGTGTCCTGGTCGGTCAGCCCCATGGACTGGGTCATGTTGACCTGCATGGAGTGCAGGTAGATCGAGCGGTGCGAGTAGACGACGCCCTTGGGGTCGCCCGTCGTGCCGGAGGTGTAGCACATGGCGGCGGCCTGGGTCTCGTCCAGCGCGGGCCAGTCGTACGCCGTCGGCCTGCCGGCGATCAGCTCCTCGTACTCGTGCACCTGGACGGAGGCGTCCGCGAGGGCGGAGCGGTCGCCGGGGCCCGACACCACGACGTGCTCGACCGTCTTCAGGTGCGGCAGCAGCGGGGCGAGCAGGGGGAGGAGCGAACCGTTGGCGATGACCACCCGGTCGGCCGCGTGGTTGACGATCCAGGCCAGCTGCTCGGTCGGCAGGCGCAGGTTCAGGGTGTGCAGGACCGCGCCCATGGAGGGGGTCGCGTAGTACGCCTCGACGTGCTCGGCGTTGTTCCACATGAGGGTCGCGACCCGCTCGTCGTCGGTCACGCCCAGCTCGTCACGCAGGGCGTGCGCCAGCTGGGCGGCGCGGGCTCCGACCTCGGCGAAGGAGCGGCGGTGCGGTTCGGCCTCGCCTGTCCAGGTGATGACCTGCGATGTGCCGTGGATCGTCGACCCGTGGGCCAGGATCCTCGAGATCAGCAGCGGTACGTCCTGCATGGTGCTCAGCACGGCGTCCTCCCGGGGGCGACATTGCCTACGCGGTGGTAAGGGTTGCGGAGATTCTGCGCGCATACCGCGCGGTATGTCACTAGGCCCGGGTGATCGATCATGTCACGTTGCGTTCACGGGACTCTGCGGCTACGGGTGAGAGGGAGGATCTCACCGGCGTCGGCCCCTCGTGACGGTCACGGGCGTCCGGCCCCTCGTGACGGTCACGGGCGTCCGGCCCCTCGTGACGGTCACGGGCGTCCGGCCCCTCGTGACGGTCACGGGCGTCTGGCCCCTCGTGACGGTCACGGGCGTCTGGCCCCTCGTGACAGTCACGGGCGTCCGGCCCCTCGTGACGGTCACCGGACCGGCACCCGGTCACCGGACCGCACCCGGTCAGCGGACCGGCACCAGCTCCGGGTCCTCGCGCAGCTTGCCGAGCGCCCGCGACACCGCCGACTTCACCGTGCCGACCGAGACCCCGAGCACCTCGGCCGTCTGGACCTCGCTGAGGTCCTCGTAGTACCGCAGGACGACCATCGCCCGCTGCCGCGCCGGGAGCCGCATGATCGCGCGCCACATGGCGTCGCGCAGCGCCTGCCGCTCCGCCGGGTCGTCGTGGTGGCCGGGCAGGGGCTCCGGCTCGGGCAGCTCGTCGCAGGCGAACTCGTCGACCTTGCGCTTGCGCCACTGCGAGGTGCGCGTGTTCAGCAGGGCCCGGCGCACATAGCCGTCGAGCGCCCGGTGGTCCTCGATGCGCTCCCAGGCCACGTACGTCTTGGTCAGCGCCGTCTGCAGCAGGTCCTCGGCGTCGCTCGGGTTCGCGGTGAGCGAGCGGGCGGTACGCAGCAGCACCGGTTGGCGGGCCCGTACGTACGACGAGAAGGAGGGGTACGTCGCGTTCGGCAGGGACCGCGTCGCGGCGTCGGAGGCGCTGGTGCAGACGGGTGGGGTCATGGCTCCACGCTATGAGCGGACCCCGCTCCGGCGGATCGGCCGCAGGTGCCGAAGCCGCGTCCGCCTCAGGTTGTAGGGGTGGGGTCTGCTCCACCTCCTGAAGGTGGACGAACGCCCGCCCTCCCACTGAGGGATGTCCCTTATGGACGCCCCGCCGGGCATCTCCCGGGCAACCGCCGGGCAACCGCCGGTCATCCGTCGGCCGTGAGGACGAGCCCCGAGGTCGGCACCCCCGTCCCGGCCGTCACGAGCACCCGCGAGGCCCCCGGCACCTGGTTCACGGACGTGCCCCGCACCTGCCGTACGCCTTCCGCGATGCCGTTCATCCCGTGCAGGTACGCCTCGCCGAGCTGACCCCCGTGGGTGTTGAGGGGCAGGTGCCCCTCCGCGACGAAGTCCGGGGCCTCCCCGCGGCCGCAGAAGCCGAACTCCTCCAGCTGCATCAGCACGAAGGGCGTGAAGTGGTCGTAGAGGATGCCCACGTCGACGTCCCCCGGGCCGAGCCCGGACGTCCGCCACAGCCGGCGTGCCACGACGCCCGCCTCGGGCAGGCCGCCGAGGTCGTCCCGGTAGAAGCCGGTCATCTGCTCCTGGCCCCGGCCGGCCCCTTGGGCGGCCGCCGCGATGACGGCCGGCGGGTGCGGCAGGTCCCGGGCGCGCTCCACGGACGTGACGACGAGGGCCTGGCCGCCGTCCGTCTCCTGGCAGCAGTCCAGCAGGCGCAGCGGTTCGACGATCCACCGGGAGGCCGCGTGGTCGGCGAGGGTGATGGGGCGCCCGCGGAAGTACGCGGCCGGGTTGGTCGCCGCGTACCGGCGGCCGGCCACGGCCACGTGCCCGAACGCCTCCGGGGCCAGCCCGTACCGGTGCAGATAGCGCTGGGCGGCCATCGCCACCCAGGACGCCGGGGTGAGCAGCCCGAACGGCAGCGCCCAGCCGAGGGCCACGCCCTCCGCCGACGGTTCGCGGTGCTGGACTCCCGCGCCGAAGCGCCGGCCCGAGCGCTCGTTGAACGCCCGGTAGCAGACGACCACCTCCGCGACGCCCGCCGCCACCGCGAGGGCCGCCTGGAGGACGGTGGCGCAGGCCGCGCCGCCGCCGTAGTGGACGCGGGAGAAGAAGGACAGCTCGCCCATCCCGCACGCCTGGGCCACCGTGATCTCCGGGCTGGTGTCCATCGTGAACGTCACCAGCCCGTCCACGTCCCCCGGCATCAGACCCGCGTCGTCAAGGGCGGCCCGTACGGCCTCGACGGCGAGCCGGAGCTCGCTGCGGCCCGAGTCCTTGGAGAACTCGGTGGCCCCGATCCCGGCGACGGCCGCCCGCCCGGACAGCAGGCCCCTTCCCTTCGCGCTCATGAGGGGTCCTCACTCGGGTCCTCCCTCGGGTCGTCACTCAGGGCCTCACTCGGGTCCTCCCCGGGGACGGTGACCGTCACGGTGCCGGTCACATGCCGGCCCGCGCGGTTCGTGCCGGTCACGCGCACGGTCGCCGTGTCGCCGGCGACGGACTCGACCGTGCCCGTCAGCACCAGGGTGTCGCCGGGGTGGCAGGGCGCGCCGAGCCGGATGGCGACCTTGCGCAGGACGGAGGCCGGGCCGAACTGGTCGGTGACGTAGCGGCCGACCAGGCCGTTGGTCGTCAGGATGTTCATGAAGATGTCGGGCGAGCCCCGGCGGCGGGCCAGCTCGGGATCGTGGTGGACGTCCTGGTAGTCCCGTGAGGCGAGGGCACCGGCGACGATCAGCGTGCGGGTGACGGGGATCTCCAGCGGCGGCAGGGCGTGGACCGGCACGTCCGGAGGTTCCGCGCGGTCGGCGGGCTCCGCGGGTCCCCCGGGTTCCCCGGGTTCCGCCGGGCCCGGGACGCTTTCCCGCGCGCGCCAGACGGGCAGGGTCAACTCCTCGTCGTACGTGCGGAATTCGAGCCGTACGGGAAGCCCGATGCGGACCTTGTCGTACGGCACGCCCACGACGTTCCCGATCATCCGCACCCCCTCGGCCAGCTCGACCAGTCCGACCGCGTAGGGCGGGTCGAAGACGGGGAAGGGCGGATGGTGCACCACGACGTACGAGTGGACCCTGCCCTCGCCGGACGCCTCGACGGTGTCCCAGTCCGGGCAGCCGCACGCGGTGCAGCCCGGCAGCCAGGGGTGGCGGAGGGTGCCGCAGCCGGTGCAGCGCTGGACGAGCAGGGTGTGCCGCCGTACGCCCTCCCAGAACCCGGCGTTGTCGCGGTTGACGACGGGCCGTGGACGGGTGCCCCGTCCCGTGCCGCCCCCGGGCCGCGCCGGCGCGTACTTGAGGATGCGGAAGCGGTGGGTGCCGGCGAGGGCGCCGCCCGCGCGGACGTCGGTGCGGGTCGTCACGAAGTAACCGGTGCCGAGCCGGGTCGTCTTGCGCTCCGACACGGACTCGACGACCGAGTCGTAGGTGATCTCGTCGCCGGGCCGCAGCGGGCGCAGGTACTCCTGTTCGCAGTCGGTGGCGACGACCGAGGTGCAGCCCGACTCGTCGAGCAGGGCGAGCAGTTCGTCGTACGCGTGCGCCCGGCCGCCGTGGCCGGAGAGGCCGCCCATGGTCCACACCTGGAGCATGGTGGGCGGGGCGATCGCGTCCGGGCCGGTGTAGGCGGGATGCGTGTCCCCCATCGCCTCGCACCAGTGCCGGATCATGGGCGCGTTCACGGGGTCCTTGCCGGCACGCGCGGTGGCGGCGGGCCGCCCCTCGTACGCCTTCAGCCGCGCCGCCAGGTCGTACGCCTCCAGCCGCGCCGTCACGTCGCCGCCCACCGCGCCTCCTGGTCCTCCGCCGAGGCTTCCGCCGGTTTCTGACTGTCCGTCAGATTGCGGGAGCCGTCAAGGGCAGGGCGATGCGCCGGAGGGTGCGGACACGCGACTGCGCGACATGCGTCGGGGTGCGGACACGCCTGCGCGGCGATGCCGGAGCACCGCCGCGCAGCCATGTGAAACCCCACAAGCACACCCACGGACAGAGAGGGCCGGTGCCTGAGCACCTGGGCACCGGCCTTCTCAGCTCACCACCAGAGCGGGGTGAAGGCGACGGACGTGTTGTCGTTGCCCTGGTTGACCGAGGTGAACGCGGAGCCGTTGACCTGGGCGGTGTTGCTCTGGTTCGAGGCCCCGGACCCGGTCGCCTGCTGCTGGGTGGTCGACGAGGTGCCGAAGTTGTCGCCCCCGACCCCGCTGCCGAGGAGGCCCTGGACGGCGGTCGAGACGGCCGCGCTGGATCCGTCGTCCGCGAATGCGCCGTTGTCCGCGCTGGCCACCCCGGCGAACAGGGCGGCGGCGAGCGGGAGTGCGGTGAGGGCCGCGACGACGCGGGCGGTACGGATGCTTGCCATGTTGTTCCTCCAGAACAGGTGCGCCCAGGCTCCCCGCCGGACGCATTGGTGGTGCGAGAAGTACTGCTTCTCTCCAGGCAGTTGGCCGACCGCCCCGGAGTCCTGCACGACGTCGCGAGATCAGAGTTGCCCACCGGAACCCCGGCGAACCACCCCGGACGGCCCTATTCGCCCTCAAGCGTGATGACAAGTCGATAAACCCCTTTCGCCACACTTAGCCACCACTCGGGACAGTCAGGACAGTCCGGCCTCAAGCCCCGCAAGGGACGAAAGGTTCCATCAGTCGCTCGGACCACTCGCCACGACCGGCGTGTCACCCGCCGGCACCCACCGCCCCCTCTTCCCTTTTTCGAACACTCGTACGAACATAGAGGCATGGCCACCACCGACCGGCAGGCCACGACGCTGGCCCTCGCACACGCCCTGTCAGCCGCCGAACGCGGACTGGCCGTCATCCCCCTGTCCCGGACGAAGCTCCCGGCCCTGCGCTCCCCGCACCGCGACGACCCCGCGCCCACGCCCTGCCACGGCGAGTGCGGCCGCCCCGGCCACGGCGTCTACGACGCCTCCACCGACCCCGCCCGCATCCGCGAGCTCTTCGCCGCCGCCCCCTGGGCCACCGGCTACGGCATTGCCTGCGGACTGCCGCCGCACCATCTGATCGGCGTCGACCTGGACACCAAGTCCGACGCGGACTCCTCGGCCGCCCTGCGCGAACTGGCGCTGCGGCACCTGTTCACGATCCCGCCCACCGTCGTCGTCCTGACGCCGAGCGGCGGCCGGCACCTGTGGCTGACCGGCCCGCCGGACGTGATCGTGCCGAACTCCGCGGGCCGGCTCGCGCCCGGCATCGACATCCGCGGCGCCGGCGGCTACCTGGTCGGCCCCGGCTCCCGCACCGAGCACGGCGTCTACCGCACCGCCCCGGGCACCGCCCACATCGGCCCGGCACCCTGCCCGCGCGCGCTGCTGCGCCTGCTGCTCCCGCCGCCGCGCACACACCACCCCACGCCCTCGTCGGCCGGCGGCCACGGGCAGGGCCTCGTCCAGTTCGTGCTGGCTGCCCACGAGGGCCAGCGCAACACCCGCCTGTTCTGGGCGGCCTGCCGGGCCTACGAGGACGGCATCGGGCCCGCCCTGGTCGAACCCCTCGTCGAGGCGGCTCTCGACACCGGCCTGACCGAACGGGAGGCCCGCGCCACGCTGGCCTCGGCGGCCCGCCTCACGGGCCACCACCCCTGACACCGTCACCGGGAAAACCCGGGCGACCCGCCCCGCACGCCCGCCCTACAGTGCCGCCATGTCCCTGACCCGTGTGATCCTCACGTCCGGCCGCGCCCTCGACCTCACCGAACTCCGGATGACGTCGACATACGGCGGCATGCTCGAGGGCTACCCCTGCAAGCTCGTCAACGACATGGCGATCCACGGCCTCCTGAACACCGCCCGGCAGACCCGCCCTTCATCGCCGGTCCACCTCGTCCCCCCTCACCTGGACCGCCCCGACCAGCAGGCGGGCCCCTTCGGCCCGGTCGAGATCCTGCCGCCCGTGGCCTGCGTCGGCTCGTTCCGCTCGACAGCCCTCGACCCCGCCCACGACCCGGTTCTGCACCGCTCGTCCCTCACGGTCGTCTGGTTCCAGCCGACGCCCCGGGTGCCGTCCGGCGAGGACGGCGAGGAGGCGTTGCGGGGGATCGACTGGGAGGGCTGGCGGAGGACTTCGAGTTGTAGGACGGGCGGGAACGCTCTTGACCTGGAGCGCGCTCCAGATACCAGCATGAACGGCATGACGACGACCAGTGACCGCCAACTCATTCTGGGCACCATGGACTTCGGCACCCGCGTCGACACCGGCAGGGCCTTCGCGATCCTCGACTGCTTCGTCGCCGGCGGTGGCGTCTGGCTGGACACGGCGAACTGCTACTCCTTCTGGAACGACCCCAGCGGTGTCGGCGGCGCGAGCGAGCGGGTGATCGGGGCGTGGCTGCGGGCCCGCCCGGGCACACGCGACGCGGTGCGTATCGCGACCAAGGTCCGACAGAATCCGCTCGTCCCGCACTCCTGGCCGCAGAGCGCCGAAGGGCTGTCCGCACGGGCCGTCCACGCCGGGGTGGAGGAGAGCCTGGCGCGGCTGGGCGTCGACCACGTCGACCTGCTGTGGGCGCACGCCGAGGACCGCGACGTACCGCTGGAGGAGACGGTGGGCGCCTTCGGCGAGCTCGTCGCCAAGGGGGCCGCCCTGCGGGTCGGGGCCGCGAACCACGCCGCCTGGCGGGTCGAACGCGCCCGGTCCCTGGCGCGGGAACAGCGCGTGGAGCCGTACACGGCCCTGCAACTGCGCCACTCCCTCGTGCAGCCCCGCCCCTACACCCCGCTCCCGGAGGCGGGCCACCGCCTGCTCACCGCCGAGGACCTGGACCTCGCGCGCTCCGAAGGGCTTGCCGTGTGGGCGTACAGCGCGCTGATCTGGGGGTCCTACGTACGCCCGGACAAGCCGCTGCCGACCGCCTACGATCACCCCGGCACGGCCCGGGTGCTGGCCGTCCTGGACGAGGTCGCCGCGGATCTGCGGGCCACGCGGAACCAGGTCGTCCTGGCGTGGCTGATGCGGCAGGGCATCGATCCGATCGTCGGCGTGAGCCGGGTGGAACAGCTCGAGGAAGCTCTGACGGCCCGCCAAGTAAGCCTCACCGACGCACACATGACGCGCTTCGAGGAAGCCCGGTAACCCACCCGAGGAGCCAGCCCCCCATGACCACCGTCAGCCCGGCGACGGCCGCCGAACGCACCGGCGTCTCCCTCGACACCCTCCGGTACTACGAGCGCGAAGGACTCATCGGACCGATCCGGCGCTCCGCAGGCGGGCACCGGGAGTACACCGAGGACGACCTGTTCTGGATCGGCATGGTCACCTGCTTCCGCGACGCGGGCCTCGGCATCGCGGACCTGCGGGAGTTCGTCGCGATGCTCCGCGCCGACCACCCCCCGCACCACCGCGTCACCTTCCTCCGCGACCGCCGCGCGGCCCTGGAACAACGCGTGGACGCCCTGCGCCGGGCCATCGACGTCCTGGACGACAAGATCGCCTACTACAGCTGAGCGCGGGCCAGTTGTAGGACACTGGCGGCGTGACGACGGTGACGATCTGGGTCGACGGCTGGCAGGTGCAGTGCTGCGGCGAGAGCTTCGCCCCGGGCGACGCGGTCTCGTGGCCGCTCCTGCGTGAAGCCGGTCGGACCGGCACCGATCACGCTCTTCGGAATCTTCGTCCCGGCGACAGCGCTGCCACAGCACAGGACGTTCCGCCGTCGAAGCGGACGGAGTCCTAGATGGTCGCCCGCCGGACCTGGTAGTTCCAGCGTGTGAGCGACCGGACGACGGTCTCGGCGCCGATGGGGTTGGCGCTGTGCACGTAGACCGTGCCGATCTGGAAGGGCCGCCCGTCGAAAGCCGCCTCTTCCAGGAGGGTCACCACGGGCAGGATGCTGTCGTCGCCGCCGAGGTCGTGGTCGAGCCAGAGTTCATCGATCGCCGTGTCGCGGTGCTCCTGCAGGAGCCTGACACCTTCGGCGCTGCTGCGCGCGATCCGCGTGGTCCACGGCAGTGGCCGGAGATCGTCTATACCGAGGATGACCGGCGGGACACGCGACTGTTCTGTCATGGGGCCATCATCACCGCTGACCGAACAAGGGTCAGAGCTGCGCTAGCGGCCAGCTCGCGTTCTGGGCCAACCAGACGGCCGCTCCCTTCGACTGCTGACCGGTTCCGGCGCCCGCGGCGACATGCGAACGGCCCCCGACCGATCAACACAGGTCAGGGGCCGTTCGTACTGCTTCCAGCGCGGTGGGTGTGGGATTTGAACCCACGGTGACGTCGCCGCCACGACGGTTTTCAAGAGCGTCGCGCCATCACTGTCGGCATCTAGCCTGACCTGCACAGATGTCGAAGATGCTCCGGAACTCCAGCTTGCTGGCCCACACATGGCCCACATACATTCAGGGTGCCGCCCTTCGGCCTCCTGCGAGTCGGTGGCAGCGCCTCTTGTTTGATCAAGGGAGAGGCAAAGCGGTTGTCCCCGATACGCTTTCCAACTGTCCGCATGGCCGTTCGGGATCGGTCGTAGGCTTTCACGCGGCATCAGACGGGGTGCCCGTACAGCAATGAACGCCAACGGCCATCCGCGCGCTCGACAAAGACCAGGACAGTGAGGGCCTTCACTGGGGTACGCAATCGGGCTCCGGTCGCGTCTCCCCTCCGCCGGGCCCGCTCCCCGCTCCGCCCGCCCCTGAGCAGCCACGACAGGTGTGGGATCTGAACCCACGGGGGGTCGGGAAGGCGGCCTACGGCGAATACAAATCGGCGCGTGAGGGGACAGGTTGAACGTCAGCGTTCCGGGACGGCTGCGAGGAGGTTGGGGACGCCGCACGCGGTGGCGAGAAGGTCTGCGTAAGCGGTGAGAATGGTCCGGGTGTTGCGCAGCGCGGTGCGGAGGTCTCCGGCGTTGGGCCAGGCGTGTTCGTGGTCGCGGCGGGAGACGTCGGCAGGGCGGCAGTTCTCCCAGTCCTGCAGGGTCGGATGCCAGGAAGCCAGCAGGGGCCGAAGGCCGTAGTTGAGCATGGCCACGGCCAGATAGCCGAAGTTGTACTGGTCGCTCTTCTTGGGCTCGGCGACGTCGGGCCCGTACTTGCGCAGCACCTCGCGGGTTGTGTTGAACAGCGAGTAGAGGCTGCTCAGCGCCTCCCGCAGCAACCCTTCGTCCTCACGGAGCGGCACCACCGAGACTCGGGTCACGAGCTCGACGTACAGCTCCCAGGCCGCCCGTCGTTCGGCATCATTGGGTTCCCATGTTCCGGCGATCTCCAGTACACGCAGGTTGAGTTTGACCTCTACGCTCTTCGGTGCCCGCACCATCGTCTGCTCCTTCCCCCAGCTTCCCGACCTTGAGGATTCGTCCCCCACGCTCACCGTATCGGCAGGATCATTGGTGCCGTGCCGCATCGGGGCGGCTATGTGGGGCCAGGGGGCTGGTATGGGTGATATCTCGGAGTCGGTGTTCATCAGCTACGCCGGACAGGACGGTGCCTGGGCGGAGTGGGCGGCCTGGCATCTGCGGGAGGCCGGCCACCGGGTGGTGCTGGATGTGTGGGAGTGGCGTGCTGGCGACGACTTCGTGGAGCGGATGAACGACGCCCTGACGCGTGCGACCGCGGTGGTGGCCCTCTTTTCCAACAACTATTTCGACCGCGAGCGGTGGACCGCTGAGGAATGGAAGTCGGTCGTCGCGCGCCGCGAGCGCTTGATCCCGGTGACGATCGAGCCTCTCACCGGAGCGGATGTCCCTGCAATCCTGGCTGGGATCATTCGCAAGGACCTGCACGGTCTCGATGAGCCGGCCGCGAAAGCGGCGTTGCTTGATGCCGTCAGCGGCCCCACTGGTCCCCTGACCGCGCCCGCTTTCCCCGGCCGGTCCACCCCGGACAGCCCTGCCCCGGCGTCTGACGGTTGGCGCCCTCGGTTGCCCAGTAGCGCGGGCATGCCGCAAGTGTGGAACGTGCGCGGTCGCAACCCCCACTTCACAGGGCGCGCGGACCTACTCACCCAGGTCCGCGAGGGGCTGCTGGGCGGCCGACAAGCAGTGATCCAGGCCCTGCACGGCCTGGGCGGCATCGGCAAGACTCAAATCGCCCTGGAGTACGCTCACCGCTTTGCCAGCCAGTACGACACCGTGTGGTGGATCGACGCCGAACAGGCTGACCAGATTTCCGTCCGCTACACCGAACTGGCCGCCCGCCTGGGCATCGCCAAACCCGACGCTGGCGCGGACCACAACACACGCATCCTTTTGGACGACCTTCGTACCCGGGAGCGCTGGCTCCTCATCCTTGACAACGCCGACGACCCTCGCGACTTCGACGGACTTCTTCCCGTGGGGCCCGGCCACGTCGTGATCACCTCGCGCAACCCCGACTGGAACAACATCGTCCACAGCCTGAATCTGGGGGTCTTCAGCCGCGCTGACTCGTTGACCTACCTCAGTGCCCGCATGCCCGGCCTCTCCCTCCAGCAGGCCGACACCCTCGCGGACGACCTCGGCGATCTCCCCCTCGCCCTCGCCCAAGCCGCCGGCGTCGTCTGCAGCGGCATGACGGTCGATCGTTACCGCCAGCTCCTCACCGACAAGACCGCCTCTCTCCTGGCCAACGGCCTCCCACATGGCTACACCGCGTCCCTGGCGGCCGCCGTGGACATCGCCACCACCCGGATAGCTGCCGACCACCCCGACGCTACCGCCCTGCTGCGCCTGGGCGCCTTCCTTGGCCCCGATCCCGTTCCCACTGCATGGCTGGAGAACGCCCGCGACCACCTGACCACAATCGCCGTCGAACCAGACGACTTCATGTGGCCCCAGGCTGCCTTGCAACACCTGGCCCGATACGGGCTCGCCCGGGTCGATCACGAAACCTTCCAGATTCACCGGCTCACCCAGGCCATCCTCCGCGACCACACCACCGACGTTGACACCATCGCAGTCGAGGAAGACGTCACTGCAATTCTCTCTACCGTTGCACCTGGCGACCCCTACACCCCGGCCGCCTGGCCCCAGTGGGCCGCACTTGCGTCCCACCTCGCCGCCCGCCAGCACACCGCCACCCACCACCCGCACTTGCGCAGCACGCTCCGTCAAGCCTTCGTCTACCTCAACGAAAGTGGCCAATCACGTGCCGCTCACGATCTAACCGCTTCCCTCCAACGCACCTGGGCCAACGCCTTGGGCGAGGACCATGCTGACACCCTCGATGCCGCATTCCATGTCGCCACGTCTTTGGCCTATCGCGGTCAGTACGTCGAAGCCCGCCGCGGGCACGAACAGGTCCTGGAGCGCCGCCGTCACATCCTGGGTGAGGACCACATCGACACCCTTTGCTCCGCCAACAACCTCTCCTCGACCCTGAGCAGCCTCGGGGAGTACGAGGAGGCCCACCGTATGGACGCGGATGTCCTGGAGCGCCGCCGCCGCGTCCTGGGTGAGGACCACCCCGACACCCTTCGCTCCGCCCAGAACCTCGCCGTCTCTCTGGGCAAGCTTGGAAAGCACATCGAGGCCCGCCCTATGTGCGAGGACGTCTTGGAGCGCCGCCGCCGTGTCCTGGGCGAGGACCACCCCGACACCCTTCGCTCCGCCCAGAACCTCGCCATCTGTCTGGGCCACTTTGGAAAGCACAAGCGCATCGAGGCCCGCCGCATGATCGAGGACGTCTTGGAGCACCGCCGCCGCGTCCTGGGCGAGGACCACCCCGACACCCTTCACTCCGCCCAGAACCTAGCCAACATTGTGAGCGACCTTGGAGAGCACATCGAGGCCCGCCGAATGAGCGAGGACGTCTTG
>NZ_LLZN01000069.1 GCF_001509795.1 Streptomyces sp. NRRL WC-3605
AACATTGTGAGCGACCTTGGAGAGCACATCGAGGCCCGCCGAATGAGCGAGGACGTCTTGGAGCGCCGCCGCCGCGTCCTGGGCGAAGACCACCCCGACGCCCTTCACTCCGCGCGAAATCTGGCCGTCATCTTGGGGTGCCTCGGGGAACATGCGAAGTCAGCGCGACTACTCAAAGACGCTCGCGTACGTAGCCGCCGCACCCTCGGCGACAATCACCCCCTCACCGAGGCTGTCACCCACGACCTCGCCCACGCGCTGATTGCTACAGGCAGACCGTTCGAGGCCGCTAAACTCCGCGCCTCCGGCAAGCCGAAACAACAACGAACCCGAGGGAAGCGCCGATAGCCTTCAGCTCTGACCGGCTGCTGGACCTGAGCCGCGCGACGCTGTGCCCTGCGCGGCGGGAGCGCCTTGATGGGGTAGGGAATCTGCTATCCGGTCGACCGGTCGACGGCCTCGCGAATGAGCCGGCTCGTGAAGCCCGCCGCACAGAGGCGTTCGTACGCCGCGGTCACGTCCGCGGGGACATCCATGCTGATCATGAATCCCTCCTGCGGGTACACCAACAGCCGTTGCTGTGCTCCCACCAACATGTCGACGACCAGCCTCGCGTCCCCGATCGATTCCACGTACTCCCCGAAGCTCATAGGCGTCGACGCGCTGATGATCTCCACTTCGGGCCAGAACTTGCGGGCGGTGGCGTAGGCGCGGCGTTCCTCGTAGGGCTTGCTCACCAGCAGCACGGAGGAGACGTCGACGCCCTGCTCTGCGAGCAAGACCCGGGAGAATTGGACGTTCTCGCCAGTCGGCTCCGGCTGGACCGACGACGGAGCGTCGTACGAGCAGCGTGGTCTCAAGCGCCGGGCCCGCCGGGCGACCAGGCCCGTACCCATCCCGCCCGTGCTCGTCGGGATGCTGCGCGAGCACCTCAAGACGTACGGCACCGCCGAGGACGGGCGGCTGTTCCGCGCGGCGCGTGGCGGCCGGGTGCGGTCCACGGAGTACTGCGAGGTCTGGGACCGGGCCCGCGTCAAGGCACTCAGCAAGGCCGAGGCCGCAACGCCGCTCGCGGACGTGCCGTACTCACTGCGGCACGCCGGGGTCTCCCTGTGGATCAATTCGGGCGTGGATCCGGTCGAGGTCGCGCGGCGGGCCGGCCACAGCCTCACCGTGCTGTTCCGCTTCTACGCCAAGATCCTCCGGGGCCAGCAGGCACTCGCCAACGACCTGATCGACAAGGGGCTGAGCGGCGGCCGGTGAGCCAGGATCCTGGCCCACGCATGGCCCACACGCCCTGATCAGACGTGGGATACGGGCGGTCCGGGGTGAGACAGGGTGAACACAGCGGGCCCGGCTCCATCCTGGAGCCGGGCCCGCTGACCTGCTGATTCTCTGAGCTGTGCGGTGGGTGTGGGATTTGAACCCACGGTGACGTCGCCGCCACGACGGTTTTCAAGACCGTTCCCTTAGGCCGCTCGGGCAACCCACCCGTGCTCCGGCCCGCCGGAGAGCGGAGCGGGTACAGCGTACCGTGGGGGCCCGGGCGGGGGGTCAGCTGTCGCCGGTGCGGGCGCCGAGGGTGAGGTCGACCGTGCGGGTGCGGCCGTCCCGTTCGTAGGTGATCGTCACCTTGTCGCCGGGCTTGTGGGTCCAGATCGCCCCGATCAGGGTGGGGCCGGAGTCGATCACCGTGTCGTCGAGCTTCGTGATGACGTCACCGGGCTTGAGGCCGGCCTTGGCGGCGGGGCCGCCGGTCTCGACCGCGTCAGAGCCGCCGGCGCCCTGGTCGGTGATCTTGGCGCCGTCGCTGGTGTCCTCCAGGGAGACGGAGGCGCCGATCTTGGCGTACACGGGCTTGCCCGTCTTGATCAGCTGCTGGGCGACGTACTTGGCCTGGTTGATCGGGATCGCGAAGCCGAGGCCGATGGAGCCGGACTGGGCGGTGCCGCCCATGCCGTTGGCGGTGGACTGGATCGCCGAGTTGATGCCGATGACGTTGCCCTGCGCGTCCAGCAGCGGGCCACCGGAGTTGCCCGGGTTGATCGACGCGTCGGTCTGCAGCGCGCTCATGTAGGAGGCGTTGCTGCCGGTGCCGTCGCTTGAGGCCACCGGGCGGTTCTTGGCGCTGATGATGCCGGTGGTGACCGTGTCCGACAGGCCGAAGGGCGCGCCGATGGCGATCGTCGAGTCGCCGACGGCCACCTTGTCGGAGTCGCCCAGCGTGAGCGGCTTGAGGTCGGACGGGGCGCTCTTGAGCTTGATCACCGCGACGTCGTAGCCCTGCGCGTGCCCGACGACCTCGGCGTTGTACTTCTTGCCGCTCGGGAACGTCGCCGTGAGCTTGCCGCCGTCCACCGCGTCGGCCACGACGTGGTTGTTGGTGACGATGTGGCCCTCGGTGTCGAAGACGAAACCGGTGCCGGTGCCGCCCTCGCCGCTGCTGCTCTCCGCCTGGATCGTGACGGTGCTGGGCAGCGCCTTCGTGGCCACGCCCGCGACCGTGCCCGGGTCGCGCTTGACCGAGCCGCCGCTGTCGGGGGCGGAGACGGTCGTGGAGGAGGTGTTGTCGTCGTTCTTGGCCAGGGTGTAGCCGAGGCCGCCGCCCAGGCCGCCCGCGACCAGCGCGGCGATGAGGACCGCGGCGAGCATCCCGCCCCGGCCCGAACGGGGCGCGGGCTGCTGGTAGGTGCTGCCCCAGCCACCGGCCCCCATGCCGCCGCCGGCGCCCGTCCCACCGCCGGCGCCGTCGCCGTACGGGGACGTGCCGGAGGGCGGCGGGGGCGGCCAGGAGGCGTCCGGGGCGGAACCGGAGGAAGCGGGCGTCGTGGGGGTGTGGAATCCGTCGCCACCGCCGTGCGCCCGGGCGTCCGCGGCGTACGGGTTGCCGGCCGGCACCGGCGGGAGCGGCGCCGTCGCGCTCTCGGGAGCGGGGTGCTCCTGGGAGGCCGGAGCAGCGGGAGCATCCACCGGCGCGGGCGGTGCGGACGGGGCCGGGGGTACCGCGGCGCCCTCGTTCTCGGTGCTCACAGCTTCTCTCCTCGATCCACGGCTGGTGTCTTCGGTCGCACACGGGCATGCCCGTTCACGCTCGATCTCGGCGGTCGGTGCGCTCAGCTGTGCATGCCTATTTGTATGCGGTCAGCTTTTCCCAACGGCCGTCAGAGCACCATAAGCGGTGCCTGTGGGTCCACGGCCACTCTTTATATAGGTCATTTCTCACTAAACGGTCGCAATCCGAGCGTTCGGGCACCCACCGCGGTGGCACGTGTACCCCCGCACGGTGGCACCATGACGCGGTGACCCACGCACGGCAGCACCAGATCCAGGTCGTCGCCCACCGCGGAGCCTCCGAGGACGCCCCCGAACACACCCTGGCCGCGTACCGGAAGGCGATCGAGGACGGCGCCGACGCCCTCGAGTGCGATGTCCGCCTCACCGCCGACGGCCATCTGGTCTGCGTCCACGACCGCCGCGTCAACCGCACATCCAACGGTCGCGGCGCGGTCTCCGCCCTGGAGCTCGCCGAGCTGGCCGCCCTGGACTTCGGCTCCCGCAGGAACCGCGACTCCTGGAAGAACCGCACCGAGGAGCCGGACTGGGAGGTCCGCCCCGAGGATCCGGAGGACACCTCCGTCCTCACCCTGGAACGCCTCCTGGAGCTCGTCGCGGACGCGGGACGCCGGGTGGAGCTGGCGATCGAGACCAAGCACCCCACCCGCTGGGCGGGCCAGGTCGAGGAGCGCCTGCTGCACCTGCTGAAACGGTTCGGACTGGACGCTCCGGCCACCCCGGCCGAGTCGCCGGTACGGATCATGAGCTTCTCGGCGCGTTCGCTGCACCGCGTACGCGCGGCGTCGCCGACGCTGCCGACCGTCTATCTGATGCAGTTCGTCTCGCCCCGGCTGCGGGACGGGCGGCTGCCCGCGGGCGTGCACATCGCCGGCCCCTCCATCAGGATCGCGCGCAGCCACCCCGCGTACGTACGGCGTCTGAAGGCGGCCGGCCACCAGGTGCACGTGTGGACCGTGAACGAGCCCCAGGACGTGGACCTCTGCGTCCAGCTGGGGGTCGACGGCATCATCACCAACCGCCCGCGCGCGGTGCTGGACCAGCTCGGACGCTGAGCCCCGCGGGGCCGCTCCGGGCAAGTCACGTACGACCTCTTGACCCGGTGGTCCCGGCGGCCTCATCCTCCACTCTCAGCCACACCATCGGATTTCAGCCATCACGGTGACAGGGAGTGCTCCGGCGCGTTCGCTGCGTGTTCGGTCGTTGCCAATGCGTCACCGGACCTTGTTTGGCCGGTTTCCGGTTCAGGCCAAGAGGGCATCCACTCCGTGGCGTGGGGCGAAGGAGGTCTCGGGGGTGGCGTTGGTGGTGGCACAGGAGGTGCCCACGTCGTCGAGCATGGCCGTACCCCATGGTCCTGCGGGCGTGGGGAAGGCGAGGCACCGCATGCGGGCGCAGTTGCGCAGCGGCGGGGTCCCGGAATCGGTCATCGACGACGCCGTACTGATTCTGTCCGAGCTCTTGAGCAACGCGTGCAAACACGGCCGGCCGCTCGGCGACGCCCTGGCGGGCGACGGCGACGTCCGCGCGGCCTGGCGGGTGGACGTCGGCGGCCGGCTCACCGTGGAGGTGACGGACGGCGGCGGACCCACCCGTCCCGCTCCGGCGACGCCCTCGGTCACCGCGCACGGCGGCCGCGGGCTGAACATCATCAGCGCCCTGTCCGACGACTGGGGCGTGCGCGACGACGTCCGCGGCGAGGTCACGGTCTGGGTGGTCGTCCACGGCGACGTACGAGCCGCGCACACCGGGCACCGGCGCGACGACTTCGCTACGCGCGTCACGGCCCCGGCGGTCAGCGCCATCCCGGGCCTGGACTTCACGGACGCCTTCGACGACCTGGACTGACGGGCCGTCGGCCCGCGTCCCCGACCGCCGCTCCTGCCGGCACGCCCGCGTCCCCGACCGCGTCCTCCGACCACCGCTCCTCCCGGCACGCCCGCGTGCTCCGTCCACAGGCTCCCGTCGACCATGGCGGAAACGGCTAGGCTCGCGCCCGTACCAGACGAGCCGTAACCGGGAGACACCCACGATGGCCAAGAAGCGACCCCAGACCAAGGCCAAGCGCCCGCAGATCGCCGACGGAGAGGTCCCGGTCGTCGGCGCGCGCGAGCCCTGCCCCTGCGGAAGCGGCCGCCGCTACAAGGCCTGTCACGGCCGGGCCGCCGCGCAGGCGGTGACCGAGCTGGTCCAGCGCCCGTTCGAGGGGCTGCCGGGCGAGTGCGACTGGGTCGCCCTGCGCGAGCTGGTGCCCGCCGCCACGGCCGAACTGACCCTGAAGGGCGGCCTCCCCGAGGGCGTCCCGTCCGTCACCCTGGCCACCGTGCTCCCGATGGCCTGGCCGGCGCTGCGCCGCGACGACGGCTCGGTCCTCCTCGGCCTGCAGAACGACACGGCCTCCGGCGACATCAGCCGCGACCTCGCCGACACCCTCCAGCGGGCCCTCGCGGCCCAGCCGGGCACCCCGGTGCAGGGCCGCCGCGCCCCCGCCGACGGCCCGCGGCTGCAGGACCTGCTCGACCCCGAAGGCGCGTTCGAGCCAGTTGTGCACCCGGGCTTCGAGTTCTGGGTCCCCGACGCGGAGAACGCCACCGCCGAGGTGACCGCCTCCCTGGAGCGCGCCAACGCCGCAGCCATCCCGACCGTGAAGCTGACCGGCGTGGACTCCGCCTACTGGTGCGAGACGCCGGAGAAGAACCACCTGCGCTGGGTCATGCCGCACCCCGAGGAGCAGCTTCTGGACGCGCTCGCCCGGCTGCACGCGGCGGGCACGTCGAGCCTCGGCGAGGGCACCCGCCTGGTGGGCTCCTTCCGTGCTCACGGCCTGACCGTGCCGGTCTGGGACCTGCCGAGCGGTGTCGGCGCGGAGGACGTGGAGAAGCCGGCGGCCGAGTTCGCCGAGCGGCTGGCCGGCGCCCTGGCCACGGACGCCCCGCTGACGCCGGACGAGCGCCGCGCGCGCGGCGGGCTGACCAACCGGCAGGTCACCCTCAGCTGACGAGAGGGGCGGGCCCGCCCCGGCTGAACGGCGGTTCAGCGGGACGCGCCCGCCCGCGCGGGGTGAATCCGATCACAACTCCCCTGCGGAGCAAGGGAATCCGTGACTGGAAAGCCCGGATCGAATTTGCGAACCGCCGACTTCTTGTTACCGTTCCAGTAGCCCGGTTGCTGGTGCATCCCCCGTCGCCAGCAACCGGGTCTTTCCATGTGCGCGGCCCTTTACGGAGCGCCGCCGCGTGTCAACCGCCCGTGGTCGACCCCGCCGAAGCGGGCGCGGAGTTGCTGGCGGAACGCAGCAACAGCGCCTGGCGCCCGGCCCGTTCGGCGAACTCGGTGACCGCCGTGTAGCCGTCGGCTCCCGCACGGGTGCGCTGCCGGGGCGTCTCACAGGTCCCCGGGTCGTCCCCGGCGCCGACCGCGCAGCGCATCCGGATCGTGCGCCCCTCCGGCCCCATCAGGCTCAGCACCGAGTCCAGGGCGCCGCCGGTGGCGTTGCGGTAGTAGGTGCGCGCCCAGGTCTCCTCGCCCTGCGTGAGGACACAGGTCTGGGCCTCGACGCCCTCGGGCGAGGTGAGTTCGGGCCCGCAGCGCACGGCCGTGGCGATGCCGAGCCCGAGCAGGCCGGACGGCGCGGCCGACGGCGCCTTCGCGTCGACGCGGGGGGACGGACGGTCGGCACCGTCGCGCGGGGAGCGCGCCGGGGCGTCCTTCGCGGGCTCCTCGGCCGTGGACCGGCCGGCCTCGACGACCTGGCCGGCGGCCGCCCAGGCCAGTGGCAGGGCGATCGCGGCCGCCGCGACGGACGCGAGGGCGATCAGACGGACTCTTCGCTGGTGGGGCCCGCGACGATGCGACGACGGTGCCCTTTTTCCCCTGGAATGACGCGGCATAGGGCGGAATCTAACGATCCGGGGCCCGTGCGCGGTCCGTGCGCGCCGGACAGCCCTACAACTCGGGCGCGCTCACACCCGTACGAGTGAGGGCCTCGACCACGGCGTCGACCACGGCCTCCACGTCCGGCACCCACGGCGAGGCGGAGCCGGGCAGCGGGGCGCGCTGCCAGCTGATCGGCCCCAGCCCCGTCCCGGAGGGCGGCAGGGCGAGATAGCCGCCCTCGCCGTGGAAGCGCAGCGAGCCGGGGACGAAGTCCTTGGCGTACAGCAGCTCGCCGAGCTGCTCCATCGAGTACGGCTTCACCAGGATCGACCAGCGGGCCGGCGAGGCGACGACCGGGCCGAGGCGCATGCCCATCCGGTCGAGCGCGGCCAGGGCGTGGGCGGCCGGCAGGGCGGGCAGGCTGACCGCGCACGGCGCCGTGCCGCCCGTGGCCAGGATGATCGGGGCCGTCGGCCGGTTGGCCCACCACCAGCGCACCATGCGCTCGTCGGTGGTGGCCGCGAGGAGGCCGGGGTCGAAGGGGTGGGCTCCGGGCACCGTGCACTCCGGGTCGGGACAGCCGCAGCGGGCGCGCCCCTGCGGGGGCGCCGTCACACCCGGCAGCACGGGCCACCGCCATTGCGTCGCGAAGGTCAGGGCCGCGCTGATCAGCTCAGACTTCCCGTCACCACGCAGGAGCCTGCGTCGCCTTCCGAGGATCTCGCGCATGAGCGCTCGTTCCTTTCCGTTGCACCGCTGGCAACACCGAGGACCACATCACACCATGTGTCGATCACTTCACTGTGCGTACCTGTTGGCGCATCACACCCCTGCTCCGGGCAAGGGGCACCCCTCTGGGCCGAACGTGGACTGCGTCCGTGGCGGCCTCGTCCATACTGCGTCTACCAGAAGCATGGGCATGGCGTGGGGTGGCGAAGTCTGGCGTTTTACGTCGCGCGTGTTTCTCTTCGCCTCCGCCACGGGAGGATGGGGCACGATCGTCGGTGGCTAGGACGCTCGGCTCCGTCACCAGGTTCCGGGTGGTCGTCAACCACCCCTGGTCTTCACCGAGTACGTACCCATAACGACCGCTGTGACGCTCCGGGGAGCGAAACCAGTCGACCGCAATACCCCGTTCCCTGAGGCAGTTTCAAGCCAACTTCGCTCTGACGCAAGAGGTGTACGCGGAATGCTCCGGCACCCCACGGACACCAGGAATCCCCGCAGGACAATGCTGGACATCCCCTCACGAGTGCGTGTACATGTGGAGACACTGCTGGCGGCGCAGAATGACATGGGGGTTTGCGATGCTTTTGAGCAGTACGCACCGGTCGGAAAGCCGGACGCCATGAACGCCCCTCACCCTCCGAAAGTGGCCGGAATCGATTCAACGGTTCCCTCACCCGCACACACTGTCGCGCCCACGCCCGCAGCCCCGGCGGTCGCCTCACCGCACGCGCCGGGCGCCCTGCTCCAGGACCGTCTCGCCGGCTGGGTGTCGGACCTGACGACCCTGCACGAACTCACCGAGCGCCTGGTCCGCACCGACTCGCTCGACGAAGCCCTCCAGGAACTGCTGCGCGCCGGGTCCGCCCTCGTGGGCGCCCGGCGCGGTCTCGTCGTCCTGGAACCGGGCGACGGACAGGGGCCCGACACGACCATCGGCCTGGGCCTCGCCCGCGCCGACCTCGGGCACATCGAGACCGTGCCGCGCAGCGCGATGTCGTACGGGCGGATCCTCGACGGGCTGCCCGGCGGCGACGGCGAGATCACCGAGCCCGACCTGCTCGCCGAGGACGGACCGGACCCGCGCCACCGCGAGGTCGCCGCGCGCCTCGGCTACGCCGCCAGCTACGCGCTGCCGCTGTCCACCGAGGACGCCGGGCGCCTCGGCGCCGCCGTATGGCTGTACGACGAGCCCGCCGAACCGGGCGAGCGCCAGCGCCACCTCGTCGGCCTGTACACCCGGTCCGCGGCCGCGCACCTGGCCCGGCTCGTCGAGGTCGAGCGCACCCGCGCGGCCATGCGGACGATGACCGAGGAGCTGCTGCCCGCGCGGCTGCCCCGCACCGCCAGTGTGGAGCTCGCGGTCCGGCACGGCACCGGGCCGCGCGGCGGCGGCGACTGGTACGACGCGCTGCCGCTGCCGGACGCCGCGCTGGGCCTCGCGGTCGGCTCGGTGACCGGGTCCGGGCCGAGCGCCGTCGCCGCGATGGGCCGGCTCCGGGCCAGCCTGCGGGCGTACGCCGTGATGGAGGGCGAGGACCCGGTGGCGGTCCTGTCCGACCTGGAGCTGCTGCTGCGGCTCACCGAACCGGCCCGTTCCGCGACCGCGCTGTTCGCCTACTGCGAGCCCGCCCTGCGCAAGATCACGCTGGCCGGTGCGGGCCACTGCCCGCCGCTGCTGCTCGGGGAGCGCCGCACGGAGTTCGTGGAGACGTCGGTGTCCGCGCCGCTCGGGATGCTGGCCTGCTGGGAGGCGCCGAGCGTGGAGCTGACCGTGGAGGCCGGGGAGACGGTGCTGCTCTACACCGACGGGCTGCTGCACCGCACCGGCGACCCCACCGACCGGGCCTTCGCGCGGCTGCACTCGGCGGCCGCCGGGGTGCCCCGGGCGCTGCGGCAGGACCCGGAGGCGGTCGCCGACCACGTGCTGCGGGCCGTGCTGCCCGAGGGTCTGGACGGCACCGACAGCGACGAGGACGTCGTCCTGCTGGCCGCTCGCTTCGCGTGACGCCCCGCGGGCCCTCGGTGACCGTCCCATAACAGGCGCGTGGCCTGCGCCATAGCAGCGGCGGACGGCTCGTCCCGCACCCCCCGGGACGGGCGGGCACGACCGTACGATGGACGGGGTCGAATGCCGTATCGAGGAGGATGACCGTGGCCGACGAGCTCACCCCGGCCGAGTCCATCGCTGCCACCGCAGCGGACCCGGAAGAGACGGAAGAGCCGATCAAGCAGCGCAAGAACGGCCTGTACCCGGGCGTGTCCGACGAGCTCGCCGAGAACATGAAGTCCGGCTGGGCCGACACCGAGCTGCACGACCTGCGGCCGATCCCGCAGGCCGCCGAGACCGCCGCCCGCCGCGCGGCGCTGTCCGCGCGCTTCCCGGGCGAGCGCCTGGTGATCCCGGCGGGCAACCTGAAGACGCGGTCCAACGACACCGAGTACCCCTTCCGGGCCTCCGTCGAGTACGCGTACCTCACCGGCAACCAGACCGAGGACGGCGTGCTCGTCCTGGAGCCCGTCGCCGGCGGCCACGAGGCCACGATCTACCTGCTGCCGCGCTCCGACCGCGAGAACGGCGAGTTCTGGCTCTCCGGCCAGGGCGAGCTGTGGGTCGGCCGGCGGCACTCCCTCACCGAGGCGCAGAAGCTGTACGGCATCCCCGCCTCCGACGTGCGCGAGCTGGCGGACGCGCTGCGCGAGGCCACCGGCCCGGTCCGGATCGTGCGCGGGTACGACGCCGGCATCGAGGCCGCTCTGACCGACAAGGTCACCGCCGAGCGGGACGAGGAGCTGCGGGTCTTCCTGTCCGAGGCGCGCCTCGTCAAGGACGACTTCGAGATCGGCGAGCTGCAGAAGGCCGTCGACTCGACCGTGCGCGGCTTCGAGGACGTCGTGAAGGTCCTCGACAAGGCCGAGGCGACCTCCGAGCGCTACATCGAGGGCACGTTCTTCCTCCGCGCGCGCGTCGAGGGCAACGACGTCGGCTACGGCTCCATCTGCGCCGCCGGCCCGCACGCCTGCACGCTGCACTGGGTGCGCAACGACGGCCCCGTGCGCTCCGGCGACCTGCTGCTGCTGGACGCGGGGGTCGAGACGCACACGTACTACACCGCCGACGTCACGCGGACGCTGCCGATCGACGGCACGTACACCGAGATCCAGAAGAAGATCTACGACGCCGTGTACGACGCCCAGGAGGCCGGTATCGCCGCCGTGAAGCCGGGCGCGAAGTACCGCGACTTCCACGACGCCGCGCAGCGGGTGCTCACCGAGCGGCTGGTCGAATGGGGGCTCGTCGAGGGCCCGGTCGAGCGGGTGCTGGAGCTCGGGCTGCAGCGCCGCTGGACGCTGCACGGCACCGGGCACATGCTCGGCATGGACGTGCACGACTGCGCCGCCGCGCGCGTGGAGTCGTACGTCGACGGCACGCTGGAGCCCGGCATGGTGCTGACCGTCGAGCCGGGTCTGTACTTCCAGGCCGACGACCTGACCGTGCCGGAGGAGTACCGCGGGATCGGCGTGCGGATCGAGGACGACATCCTCGTCACCGCCGACGGCAACCGGAACCTGAGCGCCGGGCTGCCGCGCCGCTCGGACGAGGTCGAGAGCTGGATGGCCGCGCTGAAGGGCTGACGCCCGACAGCGGACGGACGAAAGGACGGCCGGGTGCCCCACGGGGGTGCCCGGCCGTCGTCGCTGCCGGTGGGGGGTGGGGGGTGGACCTGGGCGTGGACCTGCATCTCGGGGTCGCCGCCGGCGACGGGCGCCGGGCCGGCCTGGAGCGCGCCCTGCGGGACGCCGTGCGGGACGGGCGGCTCGCGCCCGGGGAGCGGCTGCCCGCCACCCGGCAGCTCGCCGGGGAACTCGGCGTCTCACGGAACACCGTGAAGGCCGCCTACGACCAGCTCGTCGCGGAGGGGTTCCTGACCGCCCGCCAGGGCTCGGGCACGCGGGTCGCCGCGCTGCCGCCCGTCGAGACGAGGGCGCCCCGGGAGCGGGAGCCCGCGCGTGCGCCGCGCTTCGATCTGCGGCCCGGCAGCCCGGACGTCGGGGCGTTCCCGGCGGCGGCCTGGCTGCGGGCGCTGCGCTCGGCGGTCACGAGCGCACCGGCCCTCGCCTACGACTACGGCGACCCGCGGGGGCGGATCGAGCTGCGCACCGCCCTGTCGGGGTATCTGGGCCGGGCCCGCGGTGTGGTCGCTCCCCCGGAACGCATCGTGATCACCTCCGGGTACGTCCAGGGGCTGGCGCTGCTCACCCGGGTGCTCGGCGGCGGCCCGGTCGCCATGGAGGACCCCGGGCTGCCGTTCCACCGGGAGGTCGTACGGCGGCACGGGGGTTCCGTGGTGCCGCTGGAGGTCGACGGGCGCGGGGCCGGCACTCCCGGGGACTGCCGGGCCGTCGTCGTGACACCCGCGCACCAGTACCCGACCGGGGTGACGCTCCACCCGGAGCGGCGGCGGGCGCTCACCGAGTGGGCCCGCGCGCGGGGCGCCCTGATCGTGGAGGACGACTACGACGGGGAGTTCCGCTACGACCGGCAGCCGGTCGGCGCCCTCCAGGGCATGGCGCCGGGTCAGGTGGCGTATCTGGGGACCGCCTCGAAGACACTCGGGCCCGCGCTGCGGCTCGGCTGGATGGTGCTGCCGCCCCACCTGGTGGACGCCGTGGCCGACACCAAGCTGCACAGCGACCATCACACCGAGTCCCTCGGGCAACTGGCCCTCGCGGAGCTGATCGACAGTCACGCCTACGACCGGCATGTGCGGGCCTGCCGGCTGCGCTACCGGCGACGCCGGGACCGGCTCCTGGACCGGCTGGGGGCACGCGCACGGGTGCGGGGGATCGCGGCCGGGCTGCACGCGCTGGTGCAGGTCGACGACGAGGAGCGCGTGTTGGCGCGGGCGCGGGCGCACGGGCTCGCGGTGGGCCGGCTGGGCGACCACTGGCACACGCCCGGCGCGGGCAGGCCGCAAGGGCTGGTCGTGGGGTACGGAACGCCCCGGGAGGGGGCCTACGGGGGAGCGCTGGAGGCGCTGGCGCGGGCTCTGGACGAAACCGGATCGGCTCTCTGAGCGGATTGGACCCCTGAGAAGCCCATGAATTGGGCCTCGTTACCGGCCCACCGGCTCCCTACGGTCGTCCTATGACCACCCGTCTTCTCCCGCCCGCCGGTCCCCGGCGCCTTCTCGCCCTGGCCCAGTTGAGCAACTCGGTCGGCGACGGCGCCTACTACACGACGTCCGCGCTGTACTTCACCCAGATCGTGGGTCTCGGCCCCGCCCGCGTCGGCCTCGGGCTGACCGTCGGCTGGGCGGTCGGCTCGCTGGCCGGGGTGCCGCTCGGGCGGCTCGCCGACCGGCGCGGGCCGCGCGGGACGGCGGTGCTGCTGGCCCTGGCGACGGGGCTGGCGGTGGCGTCCTTCACGGTGGTGCGCGGGTTCCCGCCGTTCGTCCTGGTCGCCTGCGCGTACGCCGCGGCGCAGTCCGGCCTCGCGGCGGCCCGCCAGGCGCTGCTCGCGGGGCTGGTGTCCGCCGGGGAGCGGACGGGGCTGCTGGCGCATCTGCAGTCGACGCTCAACGCCGGGCTGGCGGTGGGGGCAGGGCTCGGCGGGCTCGCGCTGCACGCCGGGACGCGGACGGCGTACCTGGCGGTGTTCACGCTGGACGGGCTGAGCTTCCTGCTCTGCGCCGGGCTGCTGCTGCGCCTGCCCGCCGTTCGGGCCGGGTCCGGGCGGCGCACCGCACGGCTCGGGGTGCTGCGGGACCGGCCGTACGCCGTGCTGGCGCTGCTCAACACCGTGCTGCTGCTGCGGCTTCCGCTGCTCAGTCTCGTGCTGCCACTGTGGATCACGCGGCGGACCGACGCGCCGGCCTGGATGGTCTCCGCGCTGTTCGTGCTCAACACCGGGGCCGTGATGGCGTTCCAGGTGCGGGTGGCGCGCGGGGTCACGGGGCCGGCGACGGCGACGCGGGCGATCCGCCGGGCCGCCTGGGTGATGCTCGCCGCGTGCGGGGCGTTCGCCCTGAGCGCGGGGGCCCCGCTGTGGATCGGCGTCGGCGTTCTGGTGCTGGGGGCGGTGCTCCAGGTGGTCGCCGAGATGGGGCAGTCGGCGGGGTCCTGGCAGCTGTCGTTCGACCTGGCCCCGCAGGGTCGCACCGGGGAGTACCAGGGCCTGTTCGGCACCGGCGTCACCGTCGCCCGGACCCTGGGCCCGCTCCTGCTGACATGGCTGCTCGTGGACGGGGGGACGCCGGGCTGGCTGGCGCTGGGCGCGGTGATGCTGGCCGCGTCGTACGCGATGGGGCCGGCGACGCGGCGCCACCGGCACGACCGCCGGCTCCGCCGCCCGCCCGGCCTCGCGACGGCCGAGGGCGTGTGACGGGGTGGCTCAGACCGCGACCAGCGCCGGGTCCTTCTTCCACTTGAGGATCTTCTCGAAGCTGATCACGGCCCCGCTGCGGCCCGCCGGGCTGCCGAACTGGACGTGGTCGGCGAGCTCTTCGATGAGGCACAGTCCCCGGCCGTGCTCGGCGTCGGAGGCGGCCGCGCGGGCGGCGCGGCGCGGCGGGGTGAAGCCGGGGCCGGAGTCGGCGACCTCGATGTGGCACCGCTCGCCGTCGAGGTAGGCCGTGACGCGGTACGCCTGGGGCGAGCCGTCGGGGGTCGCGGCGCCGCCGTGCTCGACGGCGTTCGCGCAGGCCTCGCTGAGGGCGACGGAGAGGTCGTAGGAGACGTCGGGGTCCACCCCGGCGGTCTCCATGGTGCCCATGAGCAGGCGCCGGGCGAGCGGCACGCTCGCGGCATCGCGCCGCAGATGGAGTGACCACCAGATGCTCATGCTCCAGCCTCCTGGCCGCGGCTCGACATACCGATACGTATTGCCGCGAGTGACCGGCCGTAAGCACATCCGTGACGTGACGCCGCCCATATGGTCGATGCGCCTATGCGTGAATCGGTGTATGTGGTGGCGGGCCACACCAGAACGTGCTCTTCCGCCCGTACCTCATCTTGCGGACCTGCCGTATGGCGGCCATGGGGCCAGTGCGATGATGAGGCCGCCATGTCTGCCCCCCACCCGCGCACAGCGCGCGCCGGAAGCGACCTCCGGGTACCGCGGGCCGCGGTCTTCGCCGCGGTCTGCGTCGTGCTGGCCGGGATCGGGCACACGCTCGGCTCGTGCGCGACGGTCCCGCTGTGGACGCTGGGCGCCGGGTTCCTGGGGGTCCTCCTCGTCACCGTGCCGCTCACCGGCCGGGTGCGCACGCTGCCGGGCACGGCCGCGCTGCTCGCCGTCGGACAGACCGTCCTGCACACGCTGTTCGGGCTCGGACAGCACGGGGCGGTGACGGCCGGGGCGTCCTCCGCGGCCTCCGGCTCCTCCGGTCCGGTGTCCGACGCGGCGCTCGTCCAGCAGGCGGCGCGGCTCGTCTGCGGCACCGCCGCCGCCGCGATCAGTCCCGTCCAGGCCGAGCGGATCCTCACCGACGCCCGGATCGGCCCGGGGACGGGGGCGCACGCCGCGCACGTCCACGCGGACGCCGTGGCCACGGCCGTGGACACGACGTCCGTCTCGCTGCTTCCGTCCCTGCCGATGCTGCTCGGCCACCTGCTCGCGGCGCTCGTCGCCGGGTGGCTGCTGCGGCGCGGGGACCTGGCGGTGCTGCGGATCGCCGAGATGTCCGCGCTGTCGGCGCACACGGTCGCCGAGGGCGCACTCGTACGTTCCCTGCGCGGGGCGCTCGCGCTGGTGCGCGCTCTGCGGGCCGGGCTGCCCGGCGCGCCCGAGGCGGGCCCGCGTCCTCCGCGCACCGAAGGACACACCCTGCCCGCCCCGCGCACCGTCGCGCTCCAGCACACCGTGATCAGGCGCGGCCCGCCGGCCGCCGCCGCGCTCTGCCTCGCCGCCTGACACGACGCGACCACCACTCCACCCACGGGTGCGAAGAGGCCGCCGTCGTGCGGCACGCGCGCGTGCGCCCGTCTCCCGACCGAGGGGCGGTCCGGCACGCCGGTCCCGGTGACCGGTTCCCGCCGATCCCCCGTGATCAGGCACCTCCGCGCACGCGTACTCCTCTTCACCACCGGAAATCCCGTATCTCACCCACAGTGGAGTGCTCCGAATGAAGGCCTCTCGTCTCGCCGCCGCCGCCACCCTCGCCGGCACCGCCGTGCTCGCCCTGTCCGCGCCCGCGTTCGCCCACGTCAGCGTGCAGCCGGAGGGCGAGGCCGCCAAGGGCGGTTACGCCGTCGTCGACTTCAAGGTGCCCAACGAGCGCGACAACGCCTCGACCACCAAGCTCGAGGTCACCTTCCCGACCGACCACCCGCTGGCGTCCGTGATGCCGCAGCCGGTCCCCGGCTGGAAGGCCGAGGTCACCAAGTCCACCCTGGACAAGCCGCTGGAGCTGCACGGCAAGAAGATCACCGAGGCGGTCAGCAAGGTCACCTGGACCGCGGACGGCAAGGGCGTCGAGCCCGGCTTCTTCCAGAAGTTCCCCCTGTCCGTCGGCACCCTCCCCGAGGACACCGACCAGCTCGTCTTCAAGGCGGTGCAGACGTACTCCAACAAGGAGGTCGTCCGCTGGATCGAGGTGCCGCAGGAGGGCCAGGAGGAGCCCGAGAACCCGGCGCCCGTGCTCCAGCTGTCCGCCGCCGAGGAGGGCGGCCACCACGGCTCGGCCTCCGCCGGCAAGGGCTCCGGCGACGCCGAGGCCGCCTCCGCGAAGACGTCCGCCGCCGAACCCGCCGACAGCAGCGACACCACCGCCCGCGTCCTGGGCGTGGTCGGCATCGTCGTCGGCGCGCTGGGCGTGGCCTACGGCGTGCTCGCCGGCCGTCGGCGCACCACCGCCTGATCCGTCCCGAACCCATACCTCGGGTCGTCCCCGGTCCCCCGTCCCCGGCACGCGCCGGACGGGGGCCGGGGCCGTCCCCCGGGAGACTGCACATGCGTAAGAAGACCTTCGCGGCGGCGGCCCTGCTCGCCGCCGCCACCCTGACCCTGACCGCGTGCGGCGGCGGCGACGGGGACGACGCCTCGCCGGTGACCGTGGTCTCCGAGGAGACCGGCTCCGACAAGGCCGCCATCGTCCTCGACAAGCCGTTCGAGAAGCCGGACCTGGTCCTCACCGACACCCACGGCGAGAAGTACGACCTGCGCAAGGAGACGGCGGGCAGGCCGACGCTGATCTACTTCGGCTACACCAACTGCCCCGACGTCTGTCCCACCACGATGAGCAACATCGCCGTGGCGAAGAAGCAGCTGCCCAAGGCCCAGCAGGACGAGCTGCGGATCGTCTTCGTCACCACAGACCCCGAGCGGGACACCGCCGCCGCGCTCGGCAAGTGGCTCAAGGGCATCGACCCCCAGGTCGTGGGCCTGACCGGTGACTTCGACACCGTCCAGGCCGGCGCCCGCACCCTCGGCATCACCATCGAGGCGCCGCACAAGGACAAGAACGGCAAGGTCGTCTCCACCCACGGCACCCAGGTCGTCGCGTTCTCCCCGAAGACCGACGCCGGATACGTCCTCTACACCGAGGACGCCACCGTCGACGACTACACCAAGGACCTCCCCGCACTGATCAAGGGGGCCCGGCCGTGAGCCGTCGCGTGGCACCCGTCGCGCTCCTGGCCGGCGCCCTGCTCCTCGCGGGCTGCGGCTCCGGGGACGACTCGGCGGCCGACCTGTCCGTCAGCGGCGCCTACATACCGCAGCCGGTGTCCGACTCCATGGCGGCCGGCTTTCTGACGGTGACCAACACGGGCGGTACGGAGGACGAGTTGACCTCCGTGACCAGCGACATCGGCGAGGTGACCGCCCACGAGACGGTCGACTCGGCGATGCGGGAGGCGAAGGACCTCGCGGTCCCCGCACACGGGACCCTCGTGTTCCGCAGCGGCGGCAACCATCTGATGTTCGAAAAGCTGAAGCGGCAGCCGCAGCAGGGCGAGAAGGTGACCGTGGAACTCCACTTCGCGGAGTCGGGCACCGTCACGGTCGAGATTCCGGTGAAGTCCGCGACGTACAACCCGAAGACCGGACACTGAGGGAGAGACCGCCTTGACGTCAACCATCGCCCCCCGGGTCCGGACACTGGTGCTGCTGCTCGTGGCCGCCGCCGGCCTGCTCCTCGCCGGCGCCGGCCCGGTCTCCGCGCACGCCGCGCTGACCGGCAGCGACCCCCGGCAGGGGGCGGTGGTGGGCAAGGCACCGCAGCAGGTCTCGCTGACCTTCTCCGAGAAGGTCGCCCTGTCCGACGACTCCCTGCGGGTCCTCGACCCCAAGGGCAAGCGCGTGGACCGCGGCGACCCCGCCGGCACCGGCGGGACGACCTACGCCGTGAAGCTGCACGGCGGTCTGCCCGACGGCACGTACACCGTCACCTACCAGGTCGTGTCCGAGGACAGCCATCCCGTCGCCGGGGCCTACACCTTCTCCATCGGCGCGCCCTCCCAGACCTCCGTCTCCGTCGACGGGCAGACCGCGGGCGGCGGGGTCGTCGGCGTGCTCTACGGCTTCGGCCGGTACGTGTCGTACGCCGGGTTCATCGTCCTCGTCGGCGGCGCCGCGTTCGTGCTCGGCTGCTGGCGGCGGGGGACGGCCGTGCGGTCGGTGCAGCGGCTCGTGGTGTCCGGCTGGCTCGCGCTGACGGCGGCCACGCTCGGGCTGCTGCTCATGCGGGGCTCCTACACCGGCAGCGGGAAGGTCGGCGACATCTTCGACCTGGACCTGCTCGGACAGGTCCTCCAGACCAAGACCGGCGCGGCCCTCGTCTCACGGCTGCTGCTGCTCGCCGCGGCGGCGCTGTTCATCGCGGTGCTGTTCGGGGCGTACGACAAGCGGGACGACGAGGAGAAGCGGGACCTCACCTTCGGGCTCGCGATCGGCGGGACCGTCGTGGCGTCCGGGCTCGCGGCGAGCTGGGCGATGTCCGAGCACGCCTCGACCGGGCTCCAGCCGGGGCTGGCCATGCCGGTCGACGTCCTGCACCTGCTGGCCGTCGCGGGCTGGCTGGGCGGGCTGACCGCGCTGCTGGTGGCCCTGTACCGGGCGCCCGCGGAGACGCCCGTGGACGCGGCTGCCGTACGGCGGTTCTCGCAGCTGGCGTTCGGCAGCGTGCTGACGCTCGTCGCGACCGGCGTCTACCAGTCATGGCGGCAGCTCGGATCGTGGTCGGCGTTCACCGGCACCCGGTACGGGCAGCTGCTGCTCATCAAGATCGGGCTCGTGGTGCTGCTGGTCGGCATCGCGTGGATCTCGCGCCGGTGGACGGGACGGCTGGCGGAGTCCGGCGTGGCTGAGGCCGACGTGGCTGAGGCCGACGTGGCTGAGGCCGACGTGGCTGAGGCCGACGTGGCTGAGGCGGACGCCGGGAGGGTGACGGCTGACGAGGCCGAGAAGGAGCACGTCGCCACGGGTGCCGGTGCCTCCACGACGGCGAAGGGCGCGTCCGGGGCCGGTTCCGCTTCCGGGGCGGGGGATGCCTCCGGGGCCGGTTCCGCCGGCGCGGACGGCGACTCCGAGCGGGCCGCGCAGCTCGCCCGGCAGCGGGCCGCCATCGACACCGCCCGGCGCAAGCGGGAGCGCGACGCCGACCCGAACCGCTTCGGGCTGCGCCGCTCGGTGCTCGCCGAGGCGGGCGTCGCCGTCGTCCTGCTCGCCGTCACGACCATGCTGACGTCGACCGAGCCGGGCCGTACCGAGGAGCAGGCCGCCGCGGCCACCTCGTCCGCGACCGCCGACGCGAACGCCGCCGGGGCGCTCACCCTGGACATGTCCTTCGACACCGGGGGCGAGGACGGCAAGGGCGTCGTAAGGATCGACCTCGATCCCGCGCGCCCGGGCTCCAACGAGATGCACGTCTACGTGCTGCGGCCCAACGGACGCGCCTTCGACATCCCCGAGGTGAAGATCGCCTTCACCCTGGAGTCCCAGGACATCGGGCCGCTGCCCGTCGTCCCCGACCACATCTCCACCGGACACTGGTCGGCGAGCGGGGTGCAGATCCCGATGGCCGGCGAGTGGAAGGTCGCCGTGACCGTGCGCACCTCCGACATCGACCAGGCGACCGTCTCCAAGAACGCGCAGATCGGCTGAACCGCACCATGACCGACCAGTCCATCCCCCAGGCCCGTACGCAGGCCGAGGCCGTCGCCGCCCCGGACACCCCGGACAAGGGCGCCGCCGGGAGCCCGGCCACGGGCGGGCTCTCGCGGCGCCGGCTGCTCGGGACCGCCGGGGCGACCGGCCTGGTGCTCGGCGCGGCGGGCGGGGCGGCCGGATACGCCGCCCGTCCGGCCGGGGCGACCCCGCTCAGCTCGCTGGGGTCGGGGGAGGTGATGTTTCACGGGAAACATCAGCCCGGCATCGTCCAGCGGCTCCAGGCCCGCGGTCATCTCGTCGCCTTCGACCTGGCGGCAGGCGCCGGGCGCAAAGAGGCGGCGGCTCTGCTGCGCCGCTGGTCGGAGACGGCCCGGCGGCTGATGGCGGGCGAGGGCGCCCGGCAGGACGACACGGGCGTCGCCCTGGACGCGGGACCGTCCTCCCTGACGATCACCTTCGGTCTTGGGCACAGCTTCTTCGCCCGCACCGGTCTGGAGAAGCAGCGGCCGGTCGCCCTGGACCCGCTGCCGGAGTTCTCCTCCGACCGGCTGGACAGGGCACGCAGCAACGGCGACCTGTGGGTGCAGATCGGCGCCGACGACTCGCTGGTCGCCTTCCACGCGCTGCGGGCGATCCAGAAGGACGCGGGCCGGGCCGCCCGGATCCGCTGGCAGATGAACGGCTTCAACCGGTCCCCCGGCGCCACCGCGCACCCCATGACGGCCCGCAACCTGATGGGCCAGGTGGACGGCACCCGCAATCCGAAGCCTTCGGACGCCGACTTCGACCGGCGGATCTTCGTCCCGGAGTCCGGCTCGCGGAACCCGGCGTGGATGGCGAATGGCTCCTACGCCGTCGTACGCCGGATCCGGATGCTCCTCGACGACTGGGAACAGCTCTCCGTCAAGGAGCAGGAGGACGTCATCGGGCGCCGCAAGGCCGACGGGGCGCCGCTGACCGGCGGCACCGAGACGACCGAGATGGACCTGGAGAAGACGGACCGCGCGGGGAACCTGGTCGTGCCGCTCGACGCGCACGCGCGCATCACCCGGCCCGACCAGAACGGCGGGGCGGCGATCCTGCGCCGGCCCTTCTCGTACCACGACGGCATGGACGCCGACGGGGTGCCGGACGCCGGTCTGCTCTTCATCTGCTGGCAGGCCGACCCGCTGCGCGGCTTCGTCCCCCTCCAGCGCAAGCTCGACCGGGGCGACGCGCTGTCGCGGTACATCCGGCACGAGGCCAGCGGCCTGTTCGCGGTGCCGGGCGGGGCGGCCGAGGGGGAGTACGTGGGACAGCGGCTGCTGGAGGGGTGAGGAGCCGAGTACGTGGGGCAGCGGCTGCTCGGGGGAGTGAGCCGAGTGCGTGGGGCAGCGGCTGCTGAGGGTGAGGAGCCGTGCGCCGGGGTCCGGCGGGACGCGGTGTCGCCCTCGCGGGTGGGCGGTGCCGGAAGGCGCACGCCCGGCTCCGCCAGGCCCATTAGGGTGAGGTCATGCCAGCGAGCTACGCCTATCTGGGCCCCGAGGGCACCTTCACCGAGGTCGCCCTGCGCACGCTTCCCGAGGCCGCGACCCGGGAGCTGATCCCGTACGTGTCCGTGCAGTCCGCGCTCGACGCCGTTCGCGCCGGCGACGCGGAGGCCGCGTTCGTGCCGATCGAGAACTCCGTCGAAGGCGGCATCACGACCACGCTCGACGAACTGGTCGCGGGCGCGCCGCTGATGATCTACCGCGAGGTGCTCCTGTCGATCACCTTCGCGCTGCTGGTCCGGCCCGGCACGAAGCTCTCGGACATCAAGACGGTCTCCGCTCATCCGGCGGCGCAGCCCCAGGTGCGCAACTGGCTGAAGAACAACCTCCCGGACGCCCACTGGGAGTCCGCCGCGTCGAACGCGGACGCCGCGCGTCTGGTCCAGGAGGGCCAGTACGACGCCGCGTTCGCCGGTGAGTTCGCCGCCGCCCGGTACGGCCTGGAGGCGCTGGAGACGGAGATCCACGACGCGGAGAACGCGCAGACGCGGTTCGTGCTGGTCGGCCGGCCCGCCCGGCCCGCCGCGCCGACCGGGGCGGACAAGACGTCGGTGGTGCTGTGGCAGCGGGACGACCACCCCGGTGGGCTGCGGGACCTGCTCGGCGAGTTCGCCACCCGCGGGATCAACCTGATGCTGCTCCAGTCCCGTCCGACAGGCGCGGGCATCGGCAACTACTGCTTCTGCGTCGACGCCGAGGGGCACATCTCCGACCGCCGGGTCTCGGAGGCGCTGATGGGCCTGAAGCGGATCTGTCTGCAGGTGCGGTTCCTCGGCTCGTATCCGCGGGCGGACCTGACGCCGGCGGACGTGGAGCGGCCGCGTCTCGGAACGTCGGACGAGGAGTTCGTGGCGGCGGCGGACTGGGTGGCGCGCTGCCAGGACGGGCGGTTCTGAGCGACGCGGTGGCGGGCCGACCGCAGCACTCCCCTGCGATCGCGGCCGGTCCTACCTGCTGATAGTCGTTATCCACAGGAGTTTTCCACAGGTCTGCATCTCGACCTGGGGACAAGTCGACAGACAAGGGTGAGTCTGTCGACAAATCGGTCCTCAGCGGCCCTCTCCATCCACCTTCGTGCACATCACCCTTCGTCCACCCTTTTCCCTTGCGCCACCCTTTGGGGCGACCACTTTCCCCCCAAAGGTGCGGGTGGGGAGGGTTTACCCCGGGAATCCTCGACGTGGTCGCCGTCTTACGGAGTGATCGATTCCGACATCCACAGTTCTTCCACACAGCCTGTGGATAACTTTTCGCAGCCTGGGGATTCCTGTGGACAAGAACGCTCCAAGTCCCGCTCCCCGCAAGGGAATCCAGTCAACGGGCCGCCCCGCAAGTGCTTCTTCCAGGGAGCCGGGCACACTTTATTGACACGGCTCGCAATTCGCCCGTAACGCAACGTAAGCCGTGTTCCGGAATAGTGAGTCGTGAGCGCCTCCCGTGCCCCGGTAGCCTGGGGCACGTGATTGACCTTCGCCTGCTCCGTGAGGACCCCGACCGAGTGCGCGCCTCGCAGCGCGCCCGTGGAGAGGATGTCGCCCTCGTCGACTCCCTCCTGTCCGCCGACGAGCGGCGCAGGTCGTCCGGCGTCCGCTTCGACGAACTCCGCGCCGAGCAGAAGCAGCTCGGCAAACTCATCCCCAAGGCGTCCGGGGACGAGAAGGCGGAGCTGCTGAAGAAGGCGAGCCAGCTGGCCGCCGACGTCAAGGCCGCCGACGCCGAGCGCGACGCCGCCGCCGCCGAGACCCAGGAGCTGCTGGCCAGGCTCGGCAACCTCGTGCACCCCGACGTCCCGGTCGGCGGCGAGGAGGACTTCGTCACGCTGGAGACGCACGGCGAGATCCGCGACTTCACCGCCGAGGGCTTCGAGCCGAAGGACCACCTGGAGCTCGGCTCCCTGCTCGGCGCGATCGACGTCGAGCGCGGCGCCAAGGTCTCCGGCTCCCGCTTCTACTTCCTCACCGGTGTCGGCGCCCTCCTGGAACTCGCCCTGGTGAACGCCGCGATGGCCCAGGCCACGGCGGCCGGCTTCACGCCGATGCTGACGCCCGCGCTGGTGCGCCCGCAGTCCATGGCCGGCACCGGCTTCCTCGGCCAGGCCGCCCAGGACGTCTACCACCTCGACAAGGACGACCTCTACCTGGTCGGCACCTCCGAGGTCGCCCTGGCGGCGTACCACATGGACGAGATCCTCGACGCCGACAAGCTGCCCCTGCGCTACGCGGGCTTCTCGCCGTGCTTCCGCCGTGAGGCCGGCTCGCACGGCAAGGACACCCGGGGCATCTTCCGCGTGCACCAGTTCGACAAGGTCGAGATGTTCTCCTTCGTCGACCCGGCGGACAGCCAGGCCGAGCACCAGCGCCTGCTGGAGTGGGAGAAGCAGTGGCTGACGTCGCTGGAGCTTCCGTTCCGCGTCATCGACGTCGCCTCGGGCGACCTGGGCTCCTCGGCGTCCCGCAAGTTCGACTGCGAGGCGTGGATCCCGACGCAGGGCAAGTACCGCGAGCTGACGTCCACCTCGGACTGCACCGAGTTCCAGTCCCGCCGCCTGTCGATCCGCGTCCGTGACGGCAAGCAGGTCAAGCCGCTGGCCACGCTCAACGGCACCCTGTGCGCCGTCCCGCGCACGATCGTGGCCCTGCTGGAGAACCACCAGCAGGCCGACGGCTCCGTCCGGGTCCCCGAGGTCCTGCGCCCCTTCCTGGGCGGCCGCGAGGTCCTGGAGCCGGTGGCCAAGTGAGCGGCACCGCCTGCGCCGACGGCACCGAGGGCGTCGCGGCCGGTCTCCCGGCCGGCCGTGACGGTCTGCCGTACAAGCTGGTCGCGACCGATCTCGACGGGACGCTGCTGCGCTCCGACGACTCGGTGTCGCGGCGCACCCGTGACGCGCTCGCCGCGGCCACCGAGGCGGGCGCCGCGCACCTCGTCGTCACCGGCCGCGGGGTCCCGTGGACCCGGCACATCCTTCAGGACCTGGGCTACCAGGGCCTCGCGGTGTGCGGGCAGGGCGCGCAGGTGTACCACGCCGGTGAGAACCGTCTGCTGACGTCCGTGACGCTGGACCGGCAGCTCGGGGGTGTCGCGCTGGCCAAGATCGAGGCCGAGGTCGGCCCGCTGTACCTGGCGGCGAGCCGGGACGGCCTGGACGGGGACGTGCTGGTCGGCCCGGGGTACGCGCTCACGGGCGCGCTGCCCTCGACGCCGCTCACGGACGCGTCCGACCTGTGGAGCGCCCCGCTCAACAAGATCTACATACAGCACCCCGAGCTGTCGGACGACGAGCTGGCCGAGGCGGCCCGCCGGGCGGCGGGCGGCTTCGTGACGGTGGCGATGGCCGGTGAGGGCATCGTGGAGCTGCTGCCCCTGGGGCTGTCCAAGGCGACCGGGCTGTCCCTGGCCGCCCGCCGGCTGGGCGTGAAGGCCGCGGAGACCATCGCCTTCGGCGACATGCCGAACGACATCCCGATGTTCGCGTGGGCCGCGCACGGCGTGGCCATGGCCAACGCCCACGCGGAACTCAAGGCGGTCGCGGACGAGGTCACGGCGTCGAACGACGAGGACGGCATCGCGCTCGTCCTGGAACGCCTCCTCGGCTGACCGACCCGCCCGAAGGGGCGCGGGGAACTGCGCGCCCAGCCATAACAGACCCGCAGCCAACTCTCGACCGCAAAGGCCGCCCCGCAGCGCCCCCTCGGGCAACTACTCCGCCCCAAGGGGCGCGGGGAACTGCGCGACCAGCCACAACAGACCCGCAGTCACCCCTCGACCGCGCCCCCACGGCTTACGCGGCTCAGTCCCAGTGACAACGTCTCGCGGAGGATGCACGGATCGAACGTGCGCGGGGTCTCCCCCGACCACGGCTTAGCAAGCCGGTGCCTTACCACTCGGCCAATCCTCCGGGTGGGCGGCCCACGCGAGAGCGACATCGCGTGCTCGAAGCGGCCGCCCCGGGCGGCTCCCTTGCGGAAGCGGGCTCGACGGTGGGGTAACTACACCGGAACCCGCCGCGGGCCGCCCTGACGGGAGCTGAACGGACTGTCGTGCAGGGACATCGCTCAGCTCCTCTCCCAGACGGTGGCGCCGGACCCGGCCGGCGTCCTCGGCACAACCATGGTGCCGGGACGCCGACTCGGGCGCCACCGAATAAGCGTGGAGACGCTCACTCCTCGCCGGCGAGGGTCAGGGAGCGCAGCTTCTGGCCCGCGTACCAGGTCGCCAGCACGGTCACCAGCGCCAGCAGCACCGTGGCCGTCGTCAGGCCGACGTCCGAGGTGACCATCTCGCCGCCGGCGACCCTCTCCGCCACCGCCAGCGACCACTGCTGGACGCTCAGGGTGCGCGCGCCCGGCACCAGGGAGCCGAACAGCGCCTCCCAGACGAGCGCGTAGACGAGGCCGAAGACCACGGCGTGCCGGGAGACCGTGCCGAGGAGCAGGAACAGCGCGGCGTAGGCGATGGAGGCGACGAGCGCGGCCACCGTGTACGCGACGGCGATCTGCTGGCCGTTGCCGTTGAGGATGAAGCCCGCGATGAACGTCGGCAGGGCCGAGAACACCATCGTCACCGCGATCGCCACGATCAGCTTGGTGAAGATGATCGTGGGCCGCTTCACCGGCTTGGACAGCAGGTACACCACCGAGCCGTCGTCGATCTCCGGGCCGATGGCGCCGGTGCCGGCGATCACGCCGATGATCGGCACCATGGTGGCGAGCGCGAGCCCGCCGAGCAGGTCGGACGCGGTCTGGTCGTCGGCTCCCGCGAGACCGCGGACGGCCACGGCGATCACGACGAGCAGCAGCGGCAGCGCGCCCAGGATGAGGGCCCGGCGCCTGCCGAGCAGGGCTCGATAGGTGAGCCGGGCGACTGTGGGGTCATACATCTTGGCCTCCTACGCCGCGACCAGATACGAGAAGACGGACTCGAGGGACTCGTCCGACGGCGAGACCGTGAGCAGGCGGATGCCGTGGTCGCGCGCCACCCTGGGCAGCAGGGCGGTGAACCGGCCGAAGTCGACGGCCTGGATGTGCAGCGCGCCCTCGGCCAGGTCGACCTCGATGCCGGACGTCGACGGGTCGGCGATCAGCGCGGCCGCGAGGGCGCGGTCGTCGCTGGAGCGCACCAGGTAGCGGTGCGGACGGTCGGTCATCAGGCGGCGGATCTTGCGGAAGTCCCCGCTGGCCGCGTGCCGTCCGGCCACCACGACCTCGATGTGCCAGGCGAGCTGCTCGACCTCCTCGAGGATGTGGGAGGAGAACAGCACGGTGCGGCCCTCGTCGCCCATGCGGCGCAGCAGGTCCATCAGCTGCATCCGCTGGCGGGGGTCCATGCCGTTGAACGGCTCGTCGAGCAGCAGCAGCGAGGGGTCGTGGACGAGGGCGCTCGCCATCTTCACGCGCTGGCGCATGCCCTTGGAGTACGTCTGGATCTTGCGGTCCTGCGCGTACTCCATCTCGACCGTGGCGAGCGCCTTCTGGGCGGCCTTGGCGCCCAGACCGTGCAGTTCGGCGTTGGCGACGACGAACTCGCGGCCGGTGAGGAAGTCGTACATCGCCTCGCGCTCCGGGACGATGCCGATCTGCTTGTAGATGGCCTCGTTGCGCCACACGGGCTGCCCGTCGAGGGTGACGGTGCCGTTGGAGGGGGCGAGGAAGCCGCCCATCATGTTGATGAGGGTGGACTTCCCGGCGCCGTTCGGGCCGAGCAGGCCGGTGACGCCGGGGCCGATCGTCATGGTGATGTCGTTGACGGCGACCACGTTGCCGAACCAGCGGGAGACGTGGTCGATCTGGAGCGTGGTCACAGTCCCACCTTCTTGTAGCGGCGCAGCAGGAGGCCGTAGCTGGCTGCGATCAGACCGAGGACGGCGACGACGTAGACGACGCCCTCGCCGTTGCTGGGGCCGACTCCGCCCGGGAACGCCGAGGTCGCGCCGAGGAAGGCGGACTGCAGCCCGTCGATGAGGGTGACGGGCGAGAACAGCCCGATCCAGGCGATGGCCCCGCTGCCGCCCTCCTCGCCGAGGCTCTGCGCGTCGGCGATGGCCTGGAGCGTGGAGACCGCGCCGTAGGAAATGGTCATGACGGCGATCACGGCGGCGATGCCGAAGCCGCGGCGCGGGGTGACCGACGCGATGACCAGGCCGATGCCGGCGAACAGCAGGGAGAGCAGTGTCACCGACACGAGTCCTTGCGCGAATCCCTTGGTCTGGTCGGCGAAGTCCAGCTTGGCCAGCAGCGCGCCCACGTACAGCACCAGCAGGGGGGCCGCGGTCAGGATGAACAGCGCGGAGGCCAGCGCCGCGAACTTCGCCCGGACGTAGTCGGCGGTCTCGATGGGCCGCGAGAAGTACAGCGGCACGGTCTTGAAGCGCAGGTCGCGGGAGACCGACTGGGGTGCCTGCGAGGCGACGTACAGGCTGATGACGGCCTGCATGATGATCGCGTAACGCGTGTAGTCGACCGGTAGGTCCTTGGCCTTGGTGGCGACCGCGACGGCCACCATGATGGCCGCGGGCACGCACATCACCACGAACAGCAGCATCGGCAGCACCTTGGACTTCACCGAGCGGCCGAGGCCGTAGGCGCCGCGCAGGGACTGCGAGTACAGCGAGCGGGTGGCGTACGAACGGCCGAGGCGGGGGCCGTCGTAGCTGCGGTAGCCGATGTTGTGGATCCGGGTCTGGTCACCCTGCTGCGGGACCGGTGTCCCCACGGGCTGCTCAACCGCCATGGCCGACCGCCTCCTTTCGCTGTGCGCCGGCGGCCTGGTCGCCGTCCTGGAAGACCTCCGAGATGTGGTGCCGGCGCTGCTCCATGCGGACCAGGCCGAGGCCGAGGTCGGCGACCAGGTCGCGCACCAGGTCGTACGTCTCGTCGCCCTCAGCGGTGAGCAGCAGGATGTGCCCGGCGCCGGGGAGGCCGCCGCTGCCGTCGAGGACGTCGACCCCGCGCGCGTGGAGCGCGTCGCGCACCGCGCGGGTGCCGTCCGGGTGCTCGTCGCTGTCGGTGACCTCGATGGCGAGGGTGGTGGTGGTCTGGGTGAAGTCGGTGGTGGAGCTGGAGCGCAGGAGCTTGCCACCGTCGATGACGACGACGTGGTCGCAGGTGCGTTCCAGTTCGCCCAGCAGGTGGGACGTGACCAGGACCGAGATGCCGAAGTCGGTGTGGATGCGGCGGATCAGGCCGAGCATCTCGTCGCGGCCGACCGGGTCGAGGCCGTTGGTCGGCTCGTCGAGGAAGACCAGCTGCGGGTCGTGGACGAGCGCCTGCGCGAGCTTGACGCGCTGCTTCATGCCCGTCGAGTAGCCGCCGATGGGGCGGTAGCGCTCCTCGTACAGGCCGACGTGGCGCAGGGTGTCGGCGGTGCGCTCGCGCGCGGCGGTCGGCGGCAGTCCGGACATGCGGGCCATGTGCACGACGAACTCGGTGGCCGAGACGTCGGGCGGCAGGCAGTCGTGCTCGGGCATGTAGCCGACACGCTCGCGGATGGCGGCGCCCTTGGTCGCGACGTCGAGTCCGAGCACTTCGGCACGGCCCTCGGTCGCGGGGGACAGACCCAGCAGGATCTTGATCATGGTGGACTTGCCGGCTCCATTGGCCCCGACGAGTCCGGTCACCCCGGGCCCGATGTCCATGGTCAGCCGGTCAAGCGCGGTCACCCTGGGGAACCGCTTGCTCAGGCTTTCGGTCGCGATCACAGTCACACCACGAAGGTAGTGACCCGCACCACGCCGGTCGTCACCCCGCAGAGCTGTTTCGGGGTCAGACTCCAGGACTACGCCGCCCCGGGGATCACCCTGAGGTCGAACGCGCCGAGCCCTGATTTTCCCCAAGGCGCGGCTTTTCCACAGGCTCGGGGGGCGCTATTGACGCGATCTCCAACAGGTGTCAGATTCGCCGGTGTCACGCTACGGGCACGTACCGCGACCGGGGCCGACGGGTGTGTTCCCGGCGGCTCGCGGGGGCACGCGGGCCGGACGACGATCTGCCGCGGGTGCGGCGCGGGGCGGAGGAGAAGTGACCCTTCAGGGTGCGCGTGAGCGCCGGGTGGCGACCGGCGGGGTCGAGCTGTGCGTCGCCGAGCTCGGCGACCCCGCCCGGCCGACGGTGGTTCTCGTGCACGGCTACCCGGACAGCAAGGAGGTGTGGTCCGAGGTCGCCGTGCGGCTCGCCGGGCGGTTCCACGTCGTGCTGTACGACGTCCGGGGCCACGGCCATTCCACGGCGCCGCGTCCGCTGCGCGGCGGGTTCACGCTGGAGAAGCTGACGGACGACTTCCTGGCCGTGGTGGACGCGGTCAGCCCGGACCGGCCGGTGCATCTGGTCGGGCACGACTGGGGCTCGGTGCAGGGCTGGGAGTTCACCACCGTCGGGCGCACCGAGGGCCGTGTCGCGTCCTTCACGTCGATGTCGGGGCCGTCCCTGGACCACTTCGGCCACTGGATCGGCGGGCGTCTGCGCCGTCCCACCCCGCGCCGGATCGGGCAGTTGCTCGGGCAGGGCGCCAAGTCCTGGTACGTGTACGCGCTGCACACGCCGGTGCTGCCGGAGCTGGCGTGGCGCGGCCCCCTCGGCAGGCGCTGGCCGCGGATGCTGGAGCGCCTGGAGAAGGTCTCCGGCGACGGCTACCCGACCCCGTCCCTGCCGTCGGACGCGGCCCACGGAGCGTGGCTGTACCGGGACAACGTCCGGGCGCGATTGCGCCGCCCGCGCGAGGACGCCTACGCGCACGCGCCCGTGCAGCTCATCACGCCCCTCGGGGACGTCTTCCTGTCGGAGCGGCTGTACGACGGCCTGGAGCAGTGGGTGCCGCGGCTGACCCGGCGCACCCTGGACGCCCGGCACTGGATACCGCGCACCCGCCCCGACCGGCTGGCCGGCTGGATCACGGAGTTCGTGACGTCGGTGGAGGACGGGCGGCCCAAGGAGACGCCGGCGAGCGGGAAGCACGCTGACCGCTTCGGCGGGCAGCTCGTGCTGGTCACCGGCGCGGGCAGCGGCATCGGGCGGGCGACGGCGTACGCGTTCGCCGAGGCCGGGGCGCGTGTGGTGGCCGTGGACCGGGACGCCGAGTCCGCCGCGACGACCGCCGAGACGGCCCGGCTGATGGGCGCGCCCGCGTCCTGGGCCGAGACGGCCGACGTCTCCGACGGGCCGGCCATGGAGAAGCTGGCCGCGAAGGTCGCCGCCGAGTACGGCGTGGTGGACGTCCTGGTGAACAACGCCGGGATCGGTCTGGCGGGCTCCTTCTTCGACACGACCCCGGAGGACTGGAAGCAGGTCCTGGACGTCAATCTGTGGGGCGTCATCCACGGGTGCCGGCTGTTCGGGAAACAGATGGCCGAGCGGGGGCAGGGCGGCCACATCGTCAACGTCGCCTCGGCCGCCGCGTACCAGCCGTCGAGGGCGCTGCCCGCCTACAGCACCTCCAAGGCGGCCGTGCTGATGCTGAGCGAGTGCCTGCGCGCGGAGCTGGCGGGACAGGACATCGGCGTGACGGCGATCTGCCCGGGGTTCGTCAACACCCCGATCACCTCGACCGCGCGCTTCGCCGGGGTGGACGCCGAGGAGGAGCGGCGGCTGCGGAAGCGGTCGGCGCGTTGGTACGGCCTGCGCAACTACCCGGCGGAGAAGGTCGCCGACGCGATCCTGCGGGCGGTGGTACGGGGCGACGCGGTGGTCCCGGTGACGCCGGAGGCCCGCGGTTCGTATCTGCTGGCCCGGTTCGCCCCGAGGGCGCTGCGCAGGATCGCGCGCGTGGAGCCACGGCTGTAGGCGGGTGGCCGGTTCCGTCTCCCAACACCCCTGGCCCGGGCGCCTGTTTCTCCACAGCACCGCCAAATCCCCTGTGGATAACCGCACTTGGCTGTGGATCAAACCTCCCGCGCGAAATCGTTCGCGTGATTCGTGCCGCTCCCGGCACGCTGGTGGGCATGGACGAAAGACGCACCGTGAAGGTGTCCAAGTATCTGTCGAAGCATCTGCGCCACCAGCCGCAGCGGATCGGTCTCACGCTGGACGAGGGCGGCTGGGTGGAGATCGACACGCTGATCGCCGCCGCGAGGGCGCACGGTTTCCCCTTCACCCGCGACGAGCTGGACCACGTGGTCGCGGCCAACGACAAGAAGCGGTTCGCCGTGGACGGCACCCGCATCCGCGCCAGCCAGGGCCACAGCGTCGAGGTCGACCTGGGGCTGCCCCCGGCGACCCCGCCGCCGTACCTGTACCACGGGACCGTGGCCGCTCATCTGGACGCGATCCGCGCCGAGGGGCTGCGGCCCATGAACCGGCACGACGTGCATCTGTCGCCCGACCGCGACACCGCCACCCGCGTCGGCGCCCGGCGCGGCCGCCCCGTCGTGCTCTCCGTGGACGCCGGCGCCATGCACCGCGACGGGCATGTCTTCCACGTCAGCGCCAACGGGGTCTGGCTGACGAAGGCCGTGCCGCCGGAGTACCTGCGGTTCCCCGAGGCGCATTGACCTCGATCCGCCCCGCGTGGCCGGCTCCTCCTGCATGATCGGTGGTATGGACCACTTCCCCACCACCGAGTCCGCCGTCACCGCGCTGCGCGCCCTCGCCACCGCATACGACCGTGCCATCGAGGTGACCCATGACATCGGCGCCGACCAGACGTCCCGGCGCAGTGCCGCCGGGGTCGGCGTGACCATGGACCCGGACGGCTCGCTGCCGCACGAGGCGTATGTCGAACTGGACGGTTCTCCCCGCGTCAGCGTGCGGCTCTATCCGGACGACGACGCGCTCGTCACCGTCGAGGGCGTCGACTGCCCGGACGTCGACCGTGACGACGTCCCCGCCTTCGTCCGGTCCCTCTACGACGGCCTCGCCCATGTCCGGGCCCGCCGCTTCCCGCCCGGCCACTTCCTGATCGTGCCGCTGCCCGGTGACCGTACGCACCGGGAGTTCCTGCCGATGCTCAGCCTCACTCCGTGGCTGAGCGCGCGCGTGCGGTGACCGTTTCACGTGAAACCAGCAGGGCCGCATACGCTCGACGCATGAGTCTGCGCCTGAGCACCGTGATCCTCCCGTACCGCCGCTGGTCCGAAGGAGGCCGCGAGGCATGGCAGCGGGCGGAGGAGCTCGGCTTCCACGCCGCCTACACCTACGACCATCTGTCCTGGCGGAGCTTCCGGGACGGGCCGTGGTTCGGTGCCGTGCCCACGCTGACCGCCGCCGCGGCCGTCACCGACCGGCTGCGGCTGGGCACGCTGGTGACCTCGCCGAACTTCCGCCACCCGGTGACCCTCGCCAAGGAACTGATCTCCCTCGACGACGTCTCGGACGGCCGGGTCACCCTCGGGGTGGGGGCCGGCGGCACCGGTTTTGACGCCACCGCGCTGGGCCAGGACCCCTGGACGCCGCGCGAGCGCGCCGACCGGTTCGCCGAGTTCGTGGGGCTGCTGGACCGGCTGCTCACCGAGGACTCGGTGTCGTACCGGGGCGAGTTCTACTCGGCGCACGAGGCGCGCGACATCCCGGGCTGTGTGCAGCGCCCCCGGCTGCCCTTCGCGGTGGCCGCGACCGGGCCGCGCGGACTGCGGCTGGCGGCGCGGTTCGGGCAGGCGTGGGTCACCACGGGCGACCCCAAGCTGTACGAGAGCGGCACTCCCGAGCAGTCGGTTCAAGCCATTCGCGGGCAGATCGAGAAGCTGGGCGACGCGTGCATGGAGGCCGGCCGGGACACGGCTTCGCTCGACAAGGTGCTGCTGACCGGGTTCACCCCGGACCGGGCACGTCCGCTGGAGTCGCTGGACGCGTTCGTGGACTTCGCGGGCCGTCACCGGGAGCTCGGATTCACGGAGATCGTGGTGCACTGGCCGATCCCCGACTCGGACTTCGCGGCCGACATGAAGGTCTTCGAACAGATCGCCATGGAGGCGGAGGCCCAGCTCCGGTGAGCCGGGCGATCGGGGCGCGAGCCCGGGCGACGGTACGGGTGCGGGCGGTCCCGCCGGTGCCCGCAGGGGCGGTATCTCCTCAGGTACCGCATCAGATGTGCGGACTCCTGCACGGGCGTGCAGGCATATGCGGGAGAATGACCAGGTGACCTCAGCGACTCGACAGCCCCAGAACCCGGCGTCCCCCGCGCTCTCGACCTCGCTCGGGCAGGACGATCGGCCCGTCGTCCGCCCGCGACTCATCGCCACCGATCTGGACGGCACGCTGCTGCGGGACGACAAGTCGGTCTCCCCCCGCACGGTCGCCGCGCTGGCCGCCGCCGAGAAGGCGGGCGTGGAGGTGTTCTTCGTGACCGGCCGCCCCGCGCGCTGGATGGACGTCGTCAGCGACCACGTCCACGGTCACGGCCTGGCGATCTGCGGCAACGGCGCCGCCGTGGTCGACCTGCACGGCGGACCCGGCGCCCACCGTTTCGTGAAGGTCCGCGAGCTGGCCCGGGAGAACGCGCTGGACGCCGTACGGCTGCTGCGGGACGCGGCGCCGGGCACGGTCTACGCGGTCGAGCAGACCTACGGCTTCCACCAGGAGCCGGATTATCCCAAGCTGCACATGGAGACCCCGGACGAGCTGGCCCCGGCCGAGGACATCCTGGCGGCGGACGGCCCCGGTGCCGCCGAGCCGGTGCTGAAGATCCTCGCCTACCACCCCACACTGGACCCCGACGCATTCCTGACCCTCGCCCGGATCGCGATCGGGGACCGTGCCGACGTCACCCGCTCCAGCCCCAGCGCCCTGCTGGAGATCAGCGGCCCCGGCGTCTCCAAGGCCAGCACCCTCGCCCTGTGCTGCGCCGAACGCGGCATCTCGCACGAGGAGGTCGTCGCCTTCGGCGATATGCCGAACGACGTCGAGATGCTGACCTGGGCGGGCCGCTCCTACGCGATGGGCAACGCGCACCCGGACGCGGTCGCCGCCGCCTCCGGCCAGACCGTCGCCAACAACGAGGACGGCGTCGCCGTCGTCATCGAGCGGCTGCTGGCGGAGCACGCCTGAGCGGCGTCAGCCGAGCCGCACGCCCCGCTCCTTCAGCCAGGGCACCGGGTCCACCCCCGACCCCAGCTCCGGGGTGATCCGCACCTCGAAGTGCAGGTGCGGGCCCGTGGAGTTGCCCGTGGTGCCCGACTGCCCGATCCACTGGCCGGCGTCGACCCGCTCGCCCTGGTCGACCGCGACGGACGCCAGGTGCGCGTACTGCGTGTAGTAGCCGTCGGTGTGCAGGACGACGACCTCCATGCCGAAGGCCCCGCCGCACGACACCTTGACCACACGGCCGTCCGCGACCGAGCGCACCGGCGTCCCGATCGGCACGGCGAAGTCCTGCCCGGTGTGCCGGTGGGCCCACCGCTGCCCGCCGCTGCCGAAGGACGCCGACAGCGCGTACGACTCGACCGGGGTGACCCATGCGGTGGAGAGCTTCTTCCGCTTCTGGTCGAGCCGTACGGCGCCGGGGCAGGACCCGGCCGCCACGGCGGCGTCCGCCTGCCCCTGCAACTCCCACCGCGCCGCGTCCAGGGTGCGCTCCACCGTCTTCTTCAGCTCGGCGAGTTCGGTGTTGCGCCTCTCCAGGCCCTCCCACGCGGTGACGGCCCGCGCCTCGTCCTTCACCAGCCGGTCCTCGGCGCGCCGGCTCTTCTCGATGGCGTTGTTGACGGCCAGGTTGGTCTGGGAGAACACGTGCTGACCGCGCATCAGCTCCTCGGGGCTCGACGCGAGGACGATCTGCGCGGTCAGCGGCATCCCGCCGCTGGTGCGGTACTGGGCCCGAGCGATCCGCCCCAGGTCCTCGCGCAGCACACCGAGCTCCCGCCGCTCACGGTCGAGCAGCTTCTCGATCCGCAGCGCCTGGGCGCGGTGTGCCTCGGCCTCCTGCCGTCCCCGCTCGTACCGCCGCGTCGCCAGCGCCGCGTCCTCGTACAGCCGCACCACCTGGGCGCTCAGCCCGAGCGCGCCGGGGCCGTCACCGCCCGGGGAGTCCGTGTCGTCCGCGACGGAGACGGCGGGCCGGGACACCAGCAGGACGAGCGCGCACAGCAGCACCGGAACGACCCGGGGGCGACGGCGATGTGAACGCATGTCAGCGATCCTGGACCCGGCACGGGAGCCGGGTCCTGTTCACGTCCGCCGGTCGGGGGAAGCGTTGCTGCGGACGGGGCAATCCGGGCGTCCACCCCGGCGCTACACCGCTGCGACGAGAAGGTCGGCCGCGGCCTCCCGCTCCACCATCGCCCGCAGCGGCCCGTCCACGGCCACCAGTTCCGTGTACGGCCCCCGCTGCACCACGCGTCCCGCGTCGAGGACGACGACCTCGTCGACGGCCTCGAGCCCGGCCAGCCGGTGGGTGATGAGCACGGTCGTGCGGCCCTCGGTGGCGGCGAACAGGTCGGCGGTGAGGGCGTCGGCGGTCGGCAGATCGAGGTGTTCGGCGGGCTCGTCCAGGACGAGCACGGGGAAGTCGGCGAGGAGCGCGCGGGCCAGCGCGAGCCGCTGCCGCTGTCCGCCCGACAGCCGGGCGCCGTGCTCCCCGACGAGCGTGTCCAGTCCGTCGGGCAGGCCGTCGGCCCAGTCGAGCAGCCGGGCCCGCTCCAGGGCGTCCCGCAGATCGGCCTCGGTGGCGTCCTTCCGGGCCAGCAGCAGGTTCTCCCGTACGGAACTGTCGAAGAGGTGCGCGTCCTGGGCGCACAGCCCGACGAGCCGGCGTACGGCGTCCCCGTCCAGCGCGGCCGCGTCGGCGCCGCCCAGCGTGTATTCGCCGGCGTCCGCGTCCAGGAAGCGCAGCAGCACCTGTGCCAGCGTCGTCTTGCCGGAGCCGGACGGGCCGACGACGGCGACCCGGCGTCCTTCCCCGAGCACCAGGCCGAAGCCGGTGAGCGCGTCCCGTTCCTGGCCCGCGTGACGTGCGGTGAGGCCGCTGAGCACGACCGGGAAGGGGGTGGCGGGCGCCTGCCGCGGCGCCTCCGGTTCCCGTACCGGCTCCGGGGCGTCCAGCACCTCGAAGACACGCTCGGCGCTCCTGCCCACCCGCTGCCGGTACCGCACGGCGAGCGGCAGCCCGAGGACCGCCTCGAAGGCGGCCAGCGGGGTGAGGACGACGACGGCCATCGCCACTCCGCCCAGGCGTCCGGCGGCGACCGCCTGGGCGCCCACCAGCGCGGTGGCGGCGACGGTGAGCCCGGAGACCAGCGCGGTCAGTCCGTCGCCGAGGGCCGTCGCGGTGGCGGCCCGCGAGGCGATCCGGGTGAGCACGCCGTCCGCCCGGCGGGCCTCGGCGGTGCGGGCGGGCAGCGCCCCGGCGACGGTCAGTTCGGCGGTGCCGGTGAGCAGGTCCGTCACCCGGGTGGCGAGCACGCCCCGGGCCGGCGCCAGCCGGTGCTCGGCGCGTCGGGCCACGGCGCCCGTGACGAGCGGGACGCCCACACCGGCCGCGAGCAGCCCGGCCGCGAGCACGGCACCGGCCTCGGGCAGCAGCCACGCCGTGAAGCCGACCGCTCCGGTGGAGACGATCAAGGCCGCGCCCGCGGGCAGCAGCCAGCGCAGCCAGTAGTCCTGCAGCGCGTCCACGTCCGCCACCAGCCGGGACAGCAGATCGCCACGCCGGGTGCGGCGCAGCCCGGCGGGCGCCAGCCGCTCCAGCCGCCGGTACACGGCGACCCGGGTGTCGGCGAGCATCCGCAGCACCGCGTCGTGCGACACCAGCCGCTCCGCGTAGCGGAACACGGCCCGCCCGATGCCGAAGGCGCGCGTCGCGGTCACCGCCACCATCAGGTACAGCACGGGCGGTTGCTGCGAGGCGCGGGAGATGAGCCAGCCGGAGGTGGCCATGAGCCCGACGGCACTGCCGAGCGCGAGGCTGCCCAGCAGCAGGGCGAGGGCCAGCCGGCCGCGCCGGGCTCCGGACATCGCACGCACCCGGCCGAGGACACCCTGCCCGGCGCCCGTGTCCCGGGGCGCCTCGGCGACCGTGGCCTCGGAGGCGTCCGACGGGAGGGCACGTTCGGCCGGAGAGCCGGCGGGCTCCCGGTGCGGGCCGTCCGTCCGGGCGGACGTCTCGGGCTCCGCCAGCCGAACGACCCGGTCGGCCACGCCGAGCAGCGCCGGGCGGTGCACCACGAGCAGGACCGTCCGGCCCACCGCGAGCCGGCGCACGGCCTCCACGACCTCGGCCTCGGTGGCCCCGTCCAGGGCGGCCGTGGGCTCGTCGAGCAGCAGCACCGGCCGGTCCGCGAGGAACGCCCGCGCCAGCGCGAGCCGCTGCCGCTGGCCCGCGGACAGCCCCGCCCCGTCCTCTCCGAGGAGGGTCGCGGCGCCCTGGGGGAGGGCGTCGACGAACTCCAGCGCCCCGGCGTCCCGCAGCGCCCGCCGTACGGCGTCGTCGTCGGCGTCGGGACGGGCCAGCCGGACGTTCTCGGCGACGGTCCCGGCGAACAGGTGCGGACGCTGCGGCACCCAGGCGATCTGTGCGTGCCACCGCGCCAGGTCGAGTCCGGTGAGGTCGGCTCCCCCGACCAGGACGCGGCCCTCGGTGGGCGGTACGAAGCCCAGCAGCACGTTCAGCAGCGTCGACTTGCCGGCGCCGCTCGGCCCGACGAGGGCCACCGTCTCACCGGGTTCGATCGTGAAGGACGCGCCGGACACGGCGTCCGTGGTCCGGCCGGGGTAGCGGACGCGGACGCCGTCGAAGGTGACCGCGCCCGGCGGGACCTCGGCTCCGCCCGTGGCGGGTGCGGGGGTCTCCAGGACCTCGAAGATCTCCTCCGCGGCGGACAACCCCTCGGCCGCCGCGTGGTACTGCGTGCCCACCTGTCGCAGCGGCAGATAGGCCTCGGGGGCCAGCACCAGGACGACCAGGCCGTCGTACAGGCTCATCTCGCCGTGGACGAGCCGCATCCCGATCGACACGGCGACCAGGGCCACCGAGAGCGTCGACAGCAGCTCCAGGGCGAAGGAGGAGATGAAGGCGATCCGCAGCGTCCGCATCGTGGCGCGGCGGTACTCGCCGGTGATCCGGCGGATCGACTCGGCCTGCGCCTTGGCCCGGCCGAACACCTTCAGGGTGGGCAGACCGGCGACGACGTCCAGGAAGTGGCCGGACAGCCGGGAGAGCAGCTGCCACTGACGGTCCATCCGGGACTGGGTCGCCCAGCCGATCAGCATCATGAAGACGGGGATGAGCGGCAGGGTGCCGACGATGATCGCCGCCGACACCCAGTCCTCGGTCACGATCCGCGCCAGCACGGCCACCGGGACGACGACCGCCAGCCCGAGCTGGGGGAGGTAGCGGGAGAAGTAGTCGTCGAGGGCGTCGACCCCGCGGGTGGCGAGGGCGACCAGCGAACCGGTCCGCTGCCCGCCCAGCCAGCCGGGCCCCAGCTCCGTCGCCCGTTCCAGCAGTCGCCCCCGCAGCTCCGACTTCACCGCCGCGCTGGCCCGGTGGGAGGCGAGCTCGGTGAGCCACGCGACCACCGCACGGCCGACGGCGACCGCCACCAGCAGCGCCAGGGGAGTGCGCAGTCCGGAGGCGGAGAGGCCGTGCTGGAACGCGCCCACCACGATCTCGGCGACAAGCATCGCCTGGGCGATCACCAGACCCGCTCCCACGGCACCCAGCGCGACGACCGCGATCAGGAACAGCCGGGTGGCGCGTGCGTACCGCAGGAGACGGGGGTCGATTGGTTTCACGTGAAACACACCTCAGTGCACGGGTTCAGCGATGTGCTGCGTACCGATCCGCTTGCGGAAGACCCAGTAGGTCCAGCCCTGGTAGAGCATGACGAGCGGCGTGGCGATCACCGCGCACCAGGTCATGATCTTCAGGGTGTAGGGGCTCGACGAGGCGTTGGTGACCGTGAGGCTCCACTCGGCGTTCAGCGACGACGGCATGACGTTCGGGAAGAGCGTCAGGAAGAGCATCGCCACGGCGGCCACGATGGTGACGCCGGAGAGCGCGAACGCCCATCCCTCGCGTCCCGCCTGATTGGCCACGAGCGCCGCGACCAGGGAGGCGACGGCCACGACCAGCGCGACCAGGCTCTGCCCGTCCCCGTTCTCGGCCTGCGTCCAGAGCAGGAAGACAAGGGCCAGCGCGGCGGTCACGAGACCGACCCGCAGGGCCAGGGCCCGGGCCCGTTCCCGGATCTCCCCCACGGTCTTGAGGGCCGTGAACACGGCACCGTGGAAGGTGAACAGGGTCAGCGTCACCAGACCGCCGAGCAGGGCGTACGGGTTGAGCAGGTCCAGGACGCCACCGACGTACTCGTGCCCCTGGTCGATCTTCACGCCGCGCACGATGTTGCCGAACGCCACGCCCCAGAGGAACGCCGGGAGCAGGGAGCACCAGAAGATGGCCTGCTCCCAGTTGCGCTGCCAGTTCTCCTCGGGCCGCTTCGCCCGGTACTCGAAGGCGACGCCCCGGACGATCAGGCAGACCAGGATCAGCAGCAGCGGCAGATAGAAGCCGGAGAAGAGCGTGGCGTACCACTCGGGGAAGGCGGCGAAGGTGGCGCCGCCCGCCGAGAGCAGCCAGACCTCGTTGCCGTCCCAGACCGGGCCGATCGTGTTGATCAGCACCCGCCGTTCGGGCCGGTTGCGGGCGAGCAGCCTGGTGAGGACGCCGACCCCGAAGTCGAAGCCCTCCAGGAAGAAGTAGCCGATCCACAGGACGGCGATCAGGACGAACCAGACGTCGTGCAGTTCCATGACTGTGCAGCTCCCTCGGCCTAGTACGAGAAGGCCATCGGCTTGTCGGCGTCCCGGGAGTCGCCGCCGATCTTCGTGGGCGGGTTCAGGTCGGCCTCGGTCAGCTCCGGCGGACCGGCCTTGATGTACTTGACGAGGAGCTTGACCTCGACGACCGCGAGGACGGCGTAGAGCGCGGTGAACACGAGCATCGAGGTGAGGACCTCGCCCTGGGAGACACCGGGGGAGACCGCGTCACGGGTGCGCAGGACGCCGTAGACGACCCACGGCTGACGTCCCATCTCGGTGAAGATCCAGCCCCAGGAGTTGGCGATCAGCGGGAAGGCCAGCGTCCAGATCGCGATGCGCCAGTACCAGGTGGCCAGCTTCGGGCTGAGCGCCTTGTGGGGCAGCAGCACCAGATGCGGCACCTCGTCGTCGCCGACCCGCAGGTGCTGCGGCAGCATGAACTTCTTCCGGGTCAGCCAGAGGCCGGCCAGGCCGATCGTGAACGAGGCCATGCCGAAGCCGATCATCCAGCGGAAGCCCCAGTAGGCGACCGGAATGTTGGGCCGGTAGTCGCCGGGCCCGTACTTCTCCTGCTCGGCCTTGTTGATGTCGTTGATGCCCGGGACGTACGAGGTGAAGTCGTCCTTGGCCAGGAAGGACAGCAGGCCCGGGATCTCCACGGCGACCTTGTTGTGGCCCTTGTCGACGTCACCGACGGCGAAGACCGAGAAGGGCGCCGGCTGCTCACCGTCCCACAGGGCCTCGGCGGCGGCCATCTTCATCGGCTGCTGCTCGTACATGATCTTGCCGAGCACATCGCCGCTGACGGCGGTCAGCAGGCCGCCGATCGCGACGGTGACCAGGCCGAGCCGCAGCGAGGTCTTCATCTCGCGGATGTGCTTCTTGCGCAGGAGGTGGAAGGCGGCGATGCCGACCATGAACGCGCCACCCGTGAGGAAGGCCGCCGACAGGGTGTGGAAGGCCTGGGCGAGCGCGGTGTTCTGGGTCAGCACGTGCCAGAAGTCGGTGAGCTCGGCCCGCCCCTTCGCCTCGTTGATCCTGTAGCCGACGGGGTGCTGCATCCAGGAGTTGGCGGCCAGGATGAAGTACGCCGACAGGATCGTGCCGATCGAGACCATCCATATACAGGCCAGGTGGATCTTCTTCGGCAGCTTGTCCCAGCCGAAGATCCACAGCCCGATGAAGGTGGACTCGAAGAAGAAGGCGATCAGGGCCTCGAACGCGAGGGGAGCGCCGAAGACGTCACCGACGAAGCGTGAGTAGTCGGACCAGTTCATGCCGAACTGGAACTCCTGCACGATGCCCGTGACGACGCCCATCGCGATGTTGATCAGGAAGAGCTTGCCCCAGAACTTCGTCGCCCTGAGGTACTTCTCCTTCTCCGTGCGCACCCACGCGGTCTGCAGTCCGGCCGTGAGAGCGGCCAGCGAGATCGTCAGCGGGACGAAGAGAAAGTGGTAGACGGTGGTGATGCCGAACTGCCATCGCGCCAGCGTCTCCGGCGCCAGAGCCAGGTTCACGTCGCCGCTCCTTACCTACGCTTGTGAAAGCGTTCACATTCACAAGCCATTATGCAGCACGCGTGTTCCCTTCCGTAGGGGGGTCCTGTTACCCGCGGTCAACCCCGTGGGGCCCGGCCGGGATGCGTTCCCGGCCGGGCCCCCGGCCGCTACTTCTCCTTGCGGAAGCCTTCCGTCACCTTCAGGAAGATGTCGTTCGCCTCGGCCTCTCCGACCGTCACCCGCACGCCCTCGCCCGGGAACGGCCGGACCACCACGCCCGCCTGCTCGCACGCCTGCGCGAACGCGACCGTGCGCTCCCCCAGCCGCAGCCACACGAAGTTGGCCTGGGTCTCGGGCACCGTCCAACCCTGCCCGCGCAGCCCTTCGACGACGCGGTTGCGCTCGCACACCAACGAGCCCACGCGGCCGATCAGTTCGTCCTCCGCCCGCAGCGAGGCGATGGCCGCCTCCTGCGCGATCTGGCTGACGCCGAACGGGACCGCCGTCTTGCGCAGGGCCGCCGCGACCGGCTCATGGGCGATGGCGAAGCCGACGCGCAGTCCGGCGAGGCCGTACGCCTTGGAGAAGGTCCGCAGGACGCAGACGTTCGGGCGCTCGCGGTAGATCTCCACGCCGTCCGGCACCTCGGGGTCGCGGATGAACTCGCGGTACGCCTCGTCCAGCACCACCAGGACGTCCTTGGGCACCCGGTCGAGGAACCGCTCGAGCTCGGCCCGCCGCACGACCGTGCCCGTCGGGTTGTTCGGGTTGCAGACGAAGATCAGCCGGGTGCGCTCGGTGATCGCGTCGGCCATCGCGTCCAGGTCGTGCACATCCCCCGGCGTCAGCGGCACCTGGACCGGTGTGGCACCGCTGATCCGCGTGATGATCGGGTACGCCTCGAAGGACCGCCAGGCGTAGACGACCTCGTCGCCCGGTCCCGAGGTGGCCTGGAGGAGCTGCTGGGCGACACCGACCGAGCCGGTGCCCGTGGCCAGGTGCGACACCGGGACGGCGAAGCGCTCGGACAGCTCGTCCATGAGCCCGGTGCACATCATGTCCGGGTAGCGGTTGAACGATGCGGCGCAGGCCGCCACCGTCTCCATCACACCCGGCAGCGGCGGATAGGGGTTCTCGTTGGAGGACAGCTTGTAGGCCACCGGGCCACCGGCCGCGGCGGGCTTGCCCGGCTTGTAGGTGGGGATCCCCTCCAGCTCGGCGCGCAGCTTGGGGCTCGTCTCGCTCACCGCAGTCCTCCTCGCGACCACCGGCGGCCCATCACCGCCGCCGGCTCCAATACTCCTCACCTTATGAGGATTCGGCTCCGATGCGTACAGGGGAGACGGTCCGGCCGCCCCGCCACCGGGTCACACCCCGGATCCGCCTCCATCCAGGGCATCGCCGTACGAAGGCGTACGAAACCAGGGGCGCGCCGCACATATATCTATGCGCCGGTAGCTCGCGCCGTGGCGCGCATCCCTCGTGCAGGTGAGTTGAGACCTCTTCGAAACATCGGGCAGGGGGCAGGCCCACACCCGCCGACACGTCACGTCCTACTATTGGATCGTTCAACTCTCTTGGTTTCCAAGGGGATTGACGTCGGATGACCATGCAGAAACGTGTCTGTCAACGCGTGCATATGCGTCCGCACTACCCCACCCGATGAGCCCTACTATCGGCTCGCCATGACAGCAGCAGGGAAGCACCAGGTGAGCCGCGCGGAAACCTCTCGCCGGGGCGGCCGGTCCAGCCGGGCGGGTATCAGAGACGTGGCCGCCGCCGCCGGGGTCTCCATCACGACCGTCTCCGACGCCCTCAACGGCAAGGGCCGGCTCCCCGACGCCACCCGACGCCATGTCCGCGAGGTCGCCGACCGGCTGGGCTACCGCCCGTCGGCCGCCGCCCGCACCCTCCGTACCGGCAAGTCGGGCCTCATCGGCCTGACCGTGACCACGTACGGGGATGAACCTTTCACCTTCACGGAGTTCGCGTACTTCGCCGAGATGGCCCGGGCCGCCACCTCGGCCGCGCTCGCCCGCGGCTACGCCCTCGTGATCCTCCCGGCGACCTCGCGCCACGACGTGTGGTCGAACGTCGCCCTGGACGGCACCGTCGTCATCGACCCGTCCGACCAGGACCCGGTCGTCAGCGAGCTGGTCCGGCAGGGCCTCCCCGTCGTCTCCGACGGCCGCCCGGCCGGTTCGCTGCCGGTCACCGCCTGGGTCGACAACGACCACGAGGCCGCCGTCCTCGGCATCCTCGACCACCTGGCCGACGCCGGCGCCCGCCGCATCGGCCTGCTCACCGGCACCACCACGGACACGTACACCCATCTGTCGACCACCGCGTACCTGCGCTGGTGCGAGCGGGTCGGCCAGGACCCGGTGTACGAGGCCTACCCGGCGCACGACCCGTGCGCGGGAGCCGTCGCCGCCGACCGGCTGCTCGCCCGGCCGGACCGCCCCGACGCGGTCTACGGCCTGTTCGACCCGAACGGCACGGACCTGCTCGCCGCCGCCCGTCGCTACGGCCTGCGCGTACCGGACGACCTGCTTCTGGTGTGCTGCAGCGAATCCACCGTGTACGCGAACACCGAGCCGCCCATCACCACGCTCTCCCTCAAGCCGCGCCGCATCGGCACGGCCGTCGTGCAGCTCCTCATCGACGCCATCGAGGGGGTCGACTCGGAGCAGCCGGTCGAGCAGGTGATACCGACGGAGCTGATCGTGCGCACCTCGTCCCAGCGACGCCCGCCGCGTACGACGGTCAGCCCGCCGAGGTCCCCCGAGAACCGGTAGACGCCGGCCTGGGGCGCGTCGCACACAGGTCCGTGGGCGCGTCCGGGACGGTCGCCGAAGGGTGATCGGGGCACTCGTCGAGCGGGCGTTTTCCCACCCAACCGGGGCGAAAGCCGCACCGGACGGGAGTCCTGCTCCGATTCACCACCCCTGGGTCATCACATGGCGCGATCGGCATTCCTATGATGGGCGCACGACACCGCGGGCCGCTGCGACCAGGCAGTCCGAAGCGGTGCAGCTGCGGCGCGATGGTGGAGGGGTCTGATGACTCAGGGGGCCGGTCAGGGACCCGAGGTGGAGCGGACGGCGACGTTGCGCGACTTCCGGGTGCCCGCTTACGTGCACGAGACCGGTCCGTACGCCCAGAGCACGCACCCCGGCGACGTGGTGCCGCCGCCTCCCGCCGAGACGTTCCCGGAGCCCTACCCCGAGGGCTACACGCCCACCGAGCGCGACCTGCCGGTCATCCAGCGCGGCGACACGGTCCAGGTGCAGGTGGAGCCCGTCTCCGTCCCGGTCCAGCAGTCCACCGCCGGTCCCGGACCGCTGTTCGTCGTCGGTGACGTACACGGATACCTGGACGAGCTGACGGCCGCCCTCCAGGAGAAGGGCCTCATCGACTCGGCCGGCAGCTGGTGCGCGGGCACCGCGCGGCTGTGGTTCCTCGGCGACTTCACCGACCGCGGCCCCGACGGCATCGGCGTCATCGACCTGGTGATGCGGCTTTCCGCCGAAGCCGCCGCATCCGGCGGCTACTGCAAGGCCCTCATGGGCAACCACGAGCTGCTGCTGCTCGGCGCCAAGCGGTTCGGCGACACCCCCGTCAACTCGGGCGCGGGCACCGCCACCTTCCAGGCGGCCTGGCTGCTCAACGGCGGGCAGAAGACCGACATGGACCGCCTCCAGGACCACCACCTGCAGTGGATGTCCCGGCTCGACGCCATCGAGGAGGTGGACGGGCATCTGCTGGTGCACTCCGACACCACCGCCTATCTCGACTACGGCCGGTCCATCGAGGAGGTCAACGACACCGTCCGCGAGACGCTCACGCGCAACGACGCCGACGAGGTCTGGGACCTGTTCCGCAAGTTCACCAAGCGGTTCTCCTTCCGTGACGAGGGCGGCGCACAGGCCGTGCGCTCCCTGCTCGATACGTACGGCGGCACCCGGATCGTTCACGGCCACAGCCCGATTCCGTATCTGCTCGGCGAGGTCGGCTCCGAGGACGGCGAGGACGACTCCGGGCCGCTGGTCGAGGGCCCGCACCTCTACGCGGACGGACTCGCGATCGCGATGGATGGCGGCGTGACCATGGCCGGAAAGCTGCTGGTCCAGCAACTTCCCCTGGAGGTCTGACCGTTCGACGGTGCCGCGTCCCCCGGTCACGGGGGGCGCAAGGAGGCGCGGACCGGGGGCCCAATTTTGGCAAACCCCCTGTCACCGTGTGCCGTCACCGCTCTACCATCGGCTTATCCGTAGCAGGCTCCCCTCCGTTTCTGCCCGACGGCTCGTTGGCATGCGAGCCCCAAGCCCTACGGAGCATCGGGGGATGCACATGAACAGCGTTCCGCAGCACCTGCTCAGCGAGGACCGCCAGGACTACGAGCGGATCCTCGACGAGGCGCTGCGCTCCGCCCCACACCGCCCGGAACCGGCCGCTGTCGGACAGCGGCTCAACCCCGAACAACTGCGCACCATGGCGCTGAACGCCACCGCGCTCATCACGGCGGCCGCAGCGACCGAGTACCAGCACTACGTGAAGGTCCGTGAGGAACTGCGCCAGCCGGCGCCGTCCAGCCCGTCGTCGTCCCGTGAGAGCGGCTCCAGCGAGCCGGGCGGGGGCGCGATGGGACTCGCCGCCACCGTGGGAGAGGTCGCCGAGACGGCGGGACCCGGCCTCGTCGCCGTCCTCGCGGTCCTGGCACCCGTCCTCGCCGGCACCGCTGCGGCGATATTCCTGCTCGTGGGATACATCCTCAAGATGTTCAACCCCGAGCCGGCCTTCGCCCAGACGATGCTCACCACCGGATGGGTCTTCGGAGCCATCGCGGCGGCGGCCATCCTGGTCGCCGGCGTCGGGCTCCTGCTGACCGCCCTGCGCAACCGGCCCGCCCTCGACGGCACGCCCCACGGCGCGCTGAGCGAGGAAGTCGTCCTGGCCAGGGATGCCTGGCGGGAGGCCCTGCTGGAACGCGGCATCCTGCCCTTCCTGCGGGACGCGCTCGCCGACGCCGGCACGAGCGCCGCCCTGCACCCCACCACACCGTCGACTCCGGCGGGCCGCATGCCGAACCTCGGCTACGGCCGCCCCGGTTTCAGCAGCCCGGACGACGGCCCCGCAGCGGCCCCCCGCCCAAGCTTCTCGAGCCCGGACTACACCAGCCCGGACTTCGGAGGCCCGGAACACCAGCCGGAGTGACGCCGGCCCTACAAGCGCCGGGTGATCTGTGCTTCGACTCGTTCGACGAGCGTGCGGCTGTAGGCATGCACCAGCGAGAGATGGAACAGTGCCGGCGCCAGGGGCGCCCACCGGTGGACGCGGTCGTCCCGCAGCATGTATCTGACGACCGCCGCGGGCCGGAAGGGGACGTAGTCGATCCTCTGGTGCTCCCAGCGGTCCGCCACGCCCCGGCTCATGCGCGCCTGCAGGTCCGAGCTCTTCAGGTCCCGCAGCTTGGCGTAGAAGTGGCCGCTCCAGTGGCGCTTCCCGATGTCCAGGACGAAGGCCAGCAGGTCGAGTGAGTACTCGTGCGGCTCCAGGGAGAGTTCCTCGCGCATCCCGCGACGGGCCACGGAGTGGAGGTCCGGGGCACTCCTGCCCGACGAATCTATGTGCCGGGACAATCCCTCGTTGACCGAGGAGTTCCAGACGCCGGGGGCCATCCGGACCCGGTCACTGCGCTGGCTGACGACGAGCATGTCGTCGGCGGTGACCACCGCTATGTTGACGGCGAAGCTGCACTGGAGGAAGGCCGGCGCCTTCAAGGGCTGGTCGGGATCCAGATACCGGGACCGGGGCGTAGTGCCGTCCGGAAGCCGGCGGTCGAGCTGCTGAGCGGCGAGGAAGGTGTAGTAGTCGGTCGGTCGCAGCCGCAGATGGACTTCTGGTCGCTCGTCCAGAGCGGTGCGCGAGATGTCGAACGCCTCGACGGCGTACCGTGGCCCGTTCCACAGCGGAGTGCGCCCCTCGGCCCGCAGTTGCTCGCTCTCCGCAGCGACCTCGTCCCGCCAGGACCGCATGTCCGGGGGCAACTCGATCTCGTCGTCGAGCACATGCACCTAGACGGTCTCGGGAGGTATCGGAGACTCCCCGTCCCCCTCGACGATCAGAGCGGACGTCTGCAGAGGCCCGAGCGAGAAGGTGCGCCAGGCAGGGCCCGACTCCTCTCGGCGTCCGAGGCTGCGGAGGGCGCGGGTCGACCGTTTCCGCAACCGGAACCAGGCGTCCTGTAACGGCTGTTGGAACAGCACGGCGAAGAGCATGCCGATGACAGCGCCCACTACCCCGTTGGCAACATCGATCCCGGCCATAGGCCCACCACACTACGGATCTTGATCGACCCGAGCGGCGACGTGTCCTGGTCGTTACGTCTGCACCCGCCGTACGGGACGGGCCCGCGCCGCCGGACGCGGCGCCGGCCGTCCCGTACCGGCAGAACTCAGTCCGCGATCGGCAGGTACACCCTGTTGCCCGCCGCCGCGAACTCCTTGGACTTCTGGGCCATGCCCTCCTCGATCTCGTCCTGGGAGCCGCCGTGCCGGCGGCGGATGTCCTGGGAGATCTTCATGGAGCAGAACTTCGGCCCGCACATGGAGCAGAAGTGGGCCGTCTTGGCGGGCTCGGCCGGCAGGGTCTCGTCGTGGAACTCGCGTGCGGTGTCCGGGTCGAGCGCCAGGTTGAACTGGTCCTCCCAGCGGAACTCGAAGCGGGCGTCGGACAGCGCGTCGTCCCACTCCTGCGCACCGGGGTGGCCCTTGGCGAGGTCCGCGGCGTGCGCGGCGATCTTGTAGGTGATGACGCCGGTCTTGACGTCGTCACGGTTGGGCAGGCCCAGGTGCTCCTTGGGCGTCACGTAGCAGAGCATCGCCGTGCCCCACCAGGCGATCATCGCCGCGCCGATGCCCGAGGTGATGTGGTCGTAGGCCGGAGCCACGTCCGTCGTCAGCGGGCCGAGCGTGTAGAACGGCGCCTCCTCGCAGATCTCCTGCTGGAGGTCGATGTTCTCCTTGATCTTGTGCATCGGGACGTGTCCCGGCCCCTCGATCATGGTCTGCACGTTGTGACGCTTGGCAATGGTGTTGAGCTCCCCGAGCGTCCTCAACTCCGCGAACTGCGCCTCGTCGTTGGCGTCCGCGATCGACCCCGGCCGGAGACCGTCGCCCAGCGAGTAGGTGACGTCGTAGGCCGCGAGGATCTCGCAGAGCTCCTCGAAGTTCTCGTACAGGAACGACTCCTTGTGGTGCGCCAGGCACCACGCCGCCATGATCGAGCCGCCGCGCGAGACGATGCCCGTCTTGCGGTTCGCGGTGAGCGGCACGTACGGCAGGCGCACGCCCGCATGGACCGTCATGTAGTCCACGCCCTGCTCGGCCTGCTCGATGACCGTGTCCTTGTAGATCTCCCAGGTCAGTTCCTCGGCCTTGCCGTCGACCTTCTCCAGCGCCTGGTAGAGCGGCACCGTGCCGATGGGCACGGGGGAGTTGCGCAGCACCCACTCGCGCGTGGTGTGGATGTTGCGGCCGGTGGAGAGGTCCATGACCGTGTCGGCGCCCCAGCGGGTCGCCCAGGTCATCTTCTCGACCTCCTCCTCGATGGAGGACGTCACCGCGGAGTTGCCGATGTTGGCGTTGACCTTCACCAGGAACCGCTTGCCGATGATCATCGGCTCGATCTCCGGGTGGTTGACGTTGGCGGGCAGGACCGCCCGGCCCGCGGCGATCTCCGCACGGACGACCTCGGGGTCCACGTTCTCCCGGATCGCCACGAACTCCATCTCGGGCGTGATCTCCCCGCGACGGGCGTACGCGAGCTGCGTGACCGCCTGGCCGTCACGGCTGCGCCTGGGCTGGCGCGGCCGTCCCGGGAACACCGCGTCGAGGTTGCGCAGACCTCCGCGCGGCGAGGTGTGCTTGATGCCGTCGTCCTCGGGCCGGACGGGCCGGCCCGCGTACTCCTCGGTGTCTCCGCGGGCGATGATCCAGTTCTCCCGCAACGGGGCCAGCCCCCGGCGGACGTCGGTCTCGGCGGCCGGATCGGTGTACGGGCCCGACGTGTCGTACAGCGTGACCGACTGCCCGTTGGTGAGGTGCACCTGGCGGACCGGCACCCGCAGATCGGGGCGTGAGCCCTCGACGTACGCCTTGTGCCAGCCGATGGACTTCCCGGCCTCGGCGGAGGATTCGCCCGGCAGGGGCGTTTCGTCCTGGTTCGAGGCAGGCGTGCGCGCGTCCTTGATGGTCATGAGACCTACTCCCTACGCCGGCATTACCCGGTAACAGGTTCGGCGGTCGACGCAGCGGTGTCCGTCTGCCGATGTTTCATGTGAAACATCGCTGAGACGGAGGTCAGCGCCCTCTCAGCCCGGTGCTCCGAGCTCCCGCGTGTACAAAGGTGCCTCCACGCTAGCGCCCGTTCGGGCGCGGTGAACAGAGGGCCCTCACCCTTCTTGCGATGATCGGTCGGTGACCACGACGCATGAACCTCCGTACCCGCCGCACGAACCGCGCCGCGACACGAGCGCGGAGGACGGCCCCGCGCGACACAACGACCCCGGTGTACACCGGGGTTCGGGGGCGTCCGGGGGCCACTCCGACGGCGGGCGGCACGGACATGGATCCGGCCACGGGCACTCCCACAGCCACTCCCACGGTCCGGCGGCTCCCGTCTCCCGGCATCTGCGCAAGGTCATCGCGGCCGTCCTGATCCCCTTCGCGGCGGCGGTAGTGGTCGGCCTCGCCGTACTCTGGCCGGGCGGCGCCCCGGCGCACGAGCGCACCGGGGTCGGCTTCGACCGGCAGACCCAGCAGGCCACGGTCACGAAGGTGGTCGAGCTGAGCTGCAAGGACGTGGGCGCCGGCGGAGCACCCCCGGCCGGGGACGCCTCGGCCCCGCAGGGCTCCTCCACCACGCGGGAGGAGAGCGGCACCTGCAAGAAGGCGACGATCCGCGTCGACACCGGGAACGACAAGGGCCGTACGTTCACGGAGATCGTCCAGCCCGACCAGTCACGGCAGTTGAGCGAGGGCCAGGAGGTCGTGGTCGCCTACGAGCCCTCGGCCCCCGAGGACCTCCAGTACGCCGTCGCCGACGTCAACCGGCGTGTCCCGCTCTCGGTGCTCGCCGGGATCTTCGCCGTCGCCGTCGTACTCGTCGGACGGCTGCGGGGCGTCATGGCGCTGGTCTCGCTGGCGATCAGCTTCCTGCTGCTCAACTTCTTCATCCTGCCGGCGATCCTCCAGGGATCGAACCCGCTGGTCGTCGCCGTGGTGGGGGCGAGCGCCATCATGCTGATCGCGCTCTATCTGTGCCACGGCCCTTCCGCGCGTACGTCGGTCGCGGTCCTCGGGACCCTGATCTCGCTCCTGCTGATCGGCGTCCTCGGCTCGGTGTTCATCGGCTGGGCCGCGCTCACCGGCAACACCGACGACAACACGGGCCTCATCCACGGCCTGTACCCGTCGATCGACATGAGCGGTCTGCTGCTGGCCGGGATCATCATCGGTTCCCTCGGCGTGCTCGACGACGTGACGGTCACCCAGACGTCCGCCGTCTGGGAACTGCACGAGGCCAACCCGTCGATGGGCTGGCGCGGGCTGTACCGGGCGGGCATCCGCATCGGGCGCGACCACATCGCGTCGGTCGTCAACACGCTCGTCCTCGCCTACGCCGGCGCCGCGCTGCCCCTGCTGCTGCTCTTCTCCATCGCCCAGAGCGGCGTCGGCACGGTCGCCAACAGCGAGCTGGTGGCCGAGGAGATCGTGCGGACGCTGGTCGGCTCCATCGGCCTCGTCGCCTCCGTGCCGGTGACGACGGCCCTGGCGGCGCTGGTGGTGTCGGCCGACCGTCCCGAGCCCGGCACGGCGCCCGTGGGCGCCCGAGCGGCCGTGGCGGGCCCCGTACCGGCTGCCGGGCGGGGTGGGCGCGGGAGGCGGCGCAAGCGGTGAGGGAGGGCTTCCGGAGCGCCCCCGACGTCCGCGGCGCAAGCTGTGAGGCAGGGCCTTCGGCGCCCTCCTGGCATCCGAGGCGCCGCTGACATCCGCTGAAGCGTTACGCCACCCCCGCCCCCGGGCGCCGCGACGCGTCAGCCCGCGCTCTGCTCCTCCGCGAGGATGCGGTCCAGGGCCTCGTCGAGATGCGCGTCGAAGTCGGCGAGCGCCCCCTCCTGCCCGAGCGGCACCAGCTTGTCGGTGCGGTCCAGGAACGCCACGAGCGGTGCGACGGAGGAGCGGAACAGCGCCTGGTCCGGCCCGACCTGGAGCCGGATCAGCACATCGCCCAGGGTGTCGGAGCCGGCCGGCGAGACCCGTACGTCGCCCTCACCGCAGGGCCGGCCCACGCCGTCGACCAGCAGCTCGCGCCCGAACGCCCAGGTGACCGGGGCATCACCGGGCAGATGGAACGTCAGCCGCACGGCATAGGGATCACAGGTCTCGTAGCGCAGTTCCACCGGGATGCGGAAGGAGAGCTCCTCGGATACGAGAAAGCTCATCATGACCTCTGCCTGTACGGACTCGCGCATCGACTACCCCGTCGGTTGCCTTCGACTGGCCGGGACGGACCCCCGACACTGGTGGAATCTTGCTGAACGTACACGAGAGATCACAAGGAGTGAGTTTTCAGATACTGATAGAGAGCGCGAGTGACCCCAGGAGCCGGCCGATCTCGACCTGGAGCTGGCACACCGCCGAGGGCAGCCGGTCGGCCTGATGGAGGGGGAGGGACAGCGCCATCGTCGCGGCCGTCGTGCCCACCGTGATCGGGATGGCCGCGCAGACCGCGCCGAGCGCGTACTCCTGACGTTCGGTCACGGGGGCCATGCGCCCGGCCTGGTCCAGGCGTCGTAGCAGGCTGTGCCTGTCCGGGACCGTGTAGGGCGTGATGGCGCGCACGGGGTGCCGGGACAGATGGTCCCGGCGGGCCTCCTCGTCCAGCTGGGAGAGCAGGCACTGTCCGATGGCGTGGGCATGGCCGGTCTCGCGGAAGTCGGCCCACTCGTGCACCGCCGGATTGCCCGGGGTGTCGGAGACGCACATGACTTCGATCTCGCCGTCGCGGTACTGGGCGTAGTAAACCGGGACACCGATCGCGTCACGCCATTGAGCGAGTGCGTCGACCATCGTGCTGCGACGTTTCTGCTGGGCGCTCGTGCTGCTCAGCCGCACGGCGGCCTCACCGAGGAAGAACAGCCCCTTGTCGCGGCGCAGATAGCCCTCGTGCACCAGGGTCCGCAGCAGGTGGTAGGCCGTGGGCAGCGCGAGTCCCGTCTCCCGGGCGAGTTGCTTGGCGGGAGCGCCGTACGCGTGGCCAGCGACGCATTCCAGCAGCCGCATGGCGCGCTGCACCGATCCGATGAGGGTCGCGGACGGCAGCTGCTCGGACGAGGCCGGCGCCGCCTCGGAGGCCGGGGTCGTCTGCCGCGGGACCTGGGGTACGGAGGAGCGCGGTTGTTCCAGGGGGTGGTGGGTCGGTGTGGGTGGTGCGGTGTCAACCGTGGCCAAGGTCACTCCCGAGGGGCGAGGAGGAGCCCGTGCGGGGGAACACGGGAGGGGTGCACGCCGCTCGCGGGGGCGACCCCGCGTCGATTCACGGAGCCTATTGGCCCGTCACCGCTGACGGCCGCACGGCCGGGAAAACTTCCCTCGCCCGAGGGAACCGGCGGTTCCTGTTACCGCCCACCGGTCCCCCGTGAACGTCACCAGTCGCTGCGCGACGACGAGCTCGACGTGAACTTCCTGACGACGTAGATCAGTCCGCCGACGAGGGCCACGAAGACCAGCAGCTTGAAGAGCAGTCCGATCACGAACCCGACGACGCTGGCTATCAGCCCGCCGAACACGACCAGGGCGATGACCGGCACCGCGATCCACTTCACCCACCACGGCAGTCCCGCGAAGATCTCACGCATCGCCCTTGTCCTTACCTCTCCGCCCGTCCAGTGCGGGTCCTGACTGTCGAATCCTCTGATTCCCTGCACTCGATGCTAGGGCCGGCGGGTGGTCGGGCGGACGCCTCGCAGCCCTTGTCCTCCCCTGATCGAACCCCTAGGGAACCCTGAGACCCGAGCTCAGCTCTCCGGGGGAGAGAACACCACGAGCACCCTGAGGTCCTCGCTGATGTGGTGGAACTTGTGGGCGACGCCGGCCGGGACGTAGACGACGCTCCCCCGTGCCACGTGCGTGGTCTCCAGGCCGACGGTGATCTGTGCGCGGCCGCTCACGACGAAGTAGACCTCGTCCTGGTTGTGCGGTTGTTGTGGATCGCGCTCGCCCGCGTCGAGCGCGTACAGCCCCACCGACATGTTCCGCTCGCGCAGAAACTGCAGGTAGGCACCGTCGTTGGCAGCCCGCTCCGCTTCCAGTTCGTCCAGCCGGAAGGCCTTCATCGCAGTCATCCGCCCTTGTCACAGTGCTTTTGGCCGATCTCGTCTGCCACGATCAGACACATGAAGAATTTCGTAGTCAAGACGATCGCCAACGCGGGCGCCCTGGCCGTCGCGGTCTGGCTGATAGACAACATCACCCTGACCGGCGACAGCACCGGCAAGCAGGTCGCCACCCTGTTGCTCGTCGCCCTGATCTTCGGCCTGGTCAACGTTGTCGTGAAGCCGGTCGTGAAGCTTCTCAGCCTGCCGCTGCTCATCCTGACGCTGGGCCTGTTCACCCTTATCGTCAACGCCCTGATGCTGCTGCTGACCTCTTGGCTCGCCGACAAGGTCGACCTGAGCTTCCATGTGGAGGGCTTCTGGACGGCCGTCCTGGGCGGCCTGATCATCTCGATCGTCTCCTGGGCGCTGAACGTCGTCCTGCCCGACGGTGACTGAGCGCGCGATGGCCTACCGCGTCTGCTTCGTCTGCACCGGCAACATCTGCCGCTCCCCGATGGCCGCCTCCGTCTTCCGCGCGCGGGTCGAGGAGGCCGGGCTGGACGCTCTGGTCGAGGTCGACAGCGCCGGCACCGGAGGCTGGCACGAGGGTGACCCGGCCGACCCGCGCACCGTCTCCGTCCTCGAGGAGCACGGCTACGACAGCGAGCACACCGCCCGGCAGTTCCGGACCTCCTGGTTCGAACGCGTCGACCTCGTGGTCGCCCTCGACGAGGGTCATATGAAAGCGCTGCGCCGGCTCGCCCCGACGGCCGACGACGCGGCGAAGGTCCGGCTGCTGCGTTCCTACGACCCCGCCGCCGGCGAGGACCTCGACGTGCCCGACCCCTACTACGGTGACCGGGACGGCTTCGAGGAATGCCTCACCATGGTGGAGTCGGCGAGTACGGGCCTGCTCACAGCGGTCCGCGAAGAGGTGGAAGGCAGGACGGCATGAGCGGTACGCAGGGACAGGCACCGGTTCCCGGGGCGGGAGACGGCACGCGCGTGGTGCGGGCCGGGCTGCCGGAGCCGGTCAAGTACGAGCCGACCCTTCCGGGACCGGTCTTCGCCGCCCACTACCACCTGCCGGGCGAGCCCACGGGTGCGTACACCTACGGCCGGGACGAGAACCCGACCTGGACGCACCTGGAGCGGGCCATCGGCGGCCTGGAGGCGCCGGGGGAGAGCGACGTCGAGACGCTCGTCTTCGCGTCCGGCATGGCCGCCATCTCCTCGGTGCTCTTCTCCCAGCTGCGGTCCGGCGACGCGGTCGTCCTGCCCAGCGACGGCTACCAGGCGCTCCCCCTGGTGCGCGGGCAGCTGGAGGCGTACGGCATCGAGGTGCGTACGGCGCCGACCGGCGGCGACGCCCAGCTCCGCGTCCTCGACGGCGCCAGGCTGCTGTGGATCGAGACGCCGTCCAACCCCGGGCTCGACGTGTGCGACGTCCGGCGCCTCGTCGAGGAGGCGCACGCGCGCGGGGCGCTCGTCGCCGTCGACAACACCCTCGCCACGCCGCTCGGGCAGCGGCCGCTGGAGCTGGGCGCCGACTTCTCGGTGGCCAGCGGCACCAAGCAGCTGACCGGCCACGGTGACGTGCTGCTGGGCTATGTCACCGGCCGCGACCCGGAGGCCATGGCGGCCGTACGGCGCTGGCGCAAGATCGTCGGCGCGATCCCGGGGCCGATGGAGGCGTGGCTCGCGCATCGCTCCCTGGCCACGCTCCAGTTGCGGGTGGAGCGGCAGAACGCCACCGCCCTGGCCGTCGCGGAGGCCCTGCAGGACTGGCCGGAAGACCTCGCGGTGCGGTACCCGGGACTGCCCAAGGACCCGTCGCACGCCGTCGCCGCCGGGCAGATGCGACGCTTCGGCTGCGTCGTGTCCTTCACGCTGCCCACGCGCGCGCGTGCCGAGCGCTTCCTGGAGGAGCTGCGGCTCGTCGACGACGCCACCAGCTTCGGCGGTGTGCGCTCCACGGCCGAGCGGCGGGGCCGCTGGGGCGGGGACGACGTGCCGGAGGGCTTCATCCGGATGTCGGTCGGAGCCGAGGACACCGAGGACCTGGTGGCGGATGTGCTGCGGGCCCTGGAGGCATCGGCTCGGTGACCGGTGCCGGGGTCCGTCGGGGAGGGGCGGGCGGTCCGAGCCTCCCCCCTCGTGGCTCGGACCGCCCCGGTTCCGCGCGCGAAGAACCGCGCGACCAAGGCTAGTTGACTCTCTGTCAGTGTCCAATCACAGTAGCGACAGCGACCTATCGACATATTTATAGTTGGGCCCTGCCCTGGGGGTGGGGAGAAGGGCGGGGAAGGGGAGGAGGGTGGCATGGATCTGGCCTTGCTGCGCACTTTTGTGACCGTGCACCGGGCCGGTTCCTTCACCCGGGCCGCGGCGCTGCTGGGCCTGTCCCAGCCGGCCGTGACCTCGCAGATCCGGACGCTGGAACGGCAGTTGGGGCGTCCCCTGTTCCTACGGCAGGCACGCGGCGTGACGCCGACGACCATCGGCGACGAGCTCGCCCACAAGGCCGCCCCTCATCTCGACGCCCTGGTGGAGATCACCGAGACCGGTCTCGACGACGAGTCCTCCTTACGGTCGCTGCATCTCGCCGGACCTCCCGAGTTCACGGCCGAGCGCGCGCTGCCCGCGCTCACCGGTCTGACCGGCGAGGACAATCAGGGCTTCGCCCTGCGCGCCTCCTTCGGCACCGCGGAGGAGACCCTCGAAGGGCTGGCCGCCGGACATCATGATCTGGCCATCACGACGACCCGTCCGCGGGGTGCTCTGCTCACGGCGACTGCGCTCTGCGACGAGGAGCACGTCCTGGTCGCGGCTCCCGACTGGATCGAGCGGATCGGCGCCGGCCTTCTCCGCCAGAAGGGGGCGCACGCGCTGGAGGACATTCCGGTGGTGGAGGTGCACGAGTCCCTGCCGTTCGTCTCCCGATACTGGGCCGCCGTCTTCGACTCCCGCCCGGCCGCACCCGGCACGGTGATCGTTCCGGACCTGCGCGCCGTCCTCGCTTGTACCGTCGCGGGTGCGGGTCTTGCGGTGCTGCCGCGCTATCTGTGTGGGGACGCCCTCGACCGCGGCGAGGTCGTCGCCCTGCACGATCCGCCCGTTCCACCCCTGCGGACGTACTTCCTGGCCGTCCGTACCGGCACTCTGGCGATGCCGCATATCGCACGGGCTCACGAGTGGCTGCTCAGGGCGGCGGCGGACTGGGCCTGAGCAGGGGTTTTACGGCGGTCACCCGGCGGGCTCGCGCGGTGACCGGATGCGATGTTTCACGTGGAACCAGCCGGGCCACATTTCCTCCATGACCGTCCGACCCGTGGTCAAGCGCACCGCCCGCGCCGTTCTGCTGGACGGTGACGATCTGATCCTGATCAAGCGCACCAAGCCGGGCATGGATCCGTACTGGCTCACGCCCGGAGGCGGGGTCGAACCGACGGACTCCACCGTCGTCGACGCGCTGCACCGCGAGGTGTACGAGGAGCTGGGCGCCAAGATCACCGATGTGGTCCCCTGCTTCGTCGACACCGTCGAACACATCGGCCACGACGAGGCATCGACCGGGGTGAAGGTCCAGCACTTCTTCGTCTGCCACCTGGAGTCCATGGACCCGGCCTTGCGGCACGGCCCCGAAGTGGACGAGCCCATCGGCGAGTACGAGATCGTGCGGGTGCCGTTCAACCGGGTCGGGATCGCCTCCGTGCACCTGGTGCCGCTGTCACTGCGGCACTACCTCGACGGGAACATCGAGGGCGTGCGCGCCCTGCACGCGTCTGATCTGGGCTGACGTACGGCGGTCGATCAGCCGCCGTTCGTCCGCGTTTCACGTGAAACCCCCTGTGCCGTCACCCCTGCCGTGGCGACCCTGGGAGGCATGGCCGGAAGGACATTTGTCTCCCCTGAAACAGGTGGACGACCAGGGCACTCGTCGGACAGCCTGACCTGCGTGCCGACACCTTCCCTCGCCGCTCTGCCCATCCGCCGTCTCACCCCTCGCGATCTGGTCGCCTGCGCCGACCTGTCCCAGGACCGGGGCTGGCCCCGTGAGGAACACAAGTGGGGACTGCTTCTGACCGCCGGCCGTGGATACGGCATCGACGCACCCGACGGCGGGCTCGTCACCGCATGTGTCGTCACCGAGTACGGACCCCGGGAGCGGCCCGACCTGGGAGCCATCGGCATGGTGCTGGTCGCCGAGCGGTACGCCCGCCAGGGCGTCGGCCGGCGTCTGATGCGTCACGTCGTCTCCGCGATGGGCACGACTCCGCTGACCTTGCACGCCACCCCGAACGGCCGGCCTCTGTACGAGGAGCTGGGCTTCAAGACCACAGGCCGGGCGGAGATGGTGCGCGGGCACTTCGTCTCTGGCGACTTCCGGCCCTCCGTCTCCACCCGTGCGGCGACCGCCGAGGACCTCCCGGCGATCGTCCGCCTGGACGAGGAGGTGTTCGGGGCGGATCGCACCCACATCATCACGCGGCTGCCCGCGTTCACCGACCAGCTGCGGGTCGCCGAGGACGGCGGCCGGATCATCGGGTACGCGGGCGCCTGGCCGAACATGGACACACAGGTGGTAGGCCCTCTGATCGCCCGGGACACGGAGACGGCCCAGGCCCTGGTCGCCTCTCTCGCCGCCCACACCGACCGGCCCCTGCGCACCGACATCGACGTGCGCCACGAGGAACTGCTCGCCTGGGTGAAGCGGCACGGGCTGGGCTCCGTGGCCTTCAACGCGGTCATGACGTACGGCATCCCGGAGCTGCCGGGCGACTGGAGCCGGCGGTTCGCCCCGCTGACGGTGGCCGCCGGCTGAGGGGTCGCCGCCACGTCCGCACGCCGAAGCGCCGGTCCCCGTCGGGAACCGGCGCTTCGTCGGTGCGTCGTGGCGGGTGTGCCGTCAGAGGACGGTGTCGACGGCCGTGGCCGCGAACCCGTGGTCCTGCGCGGGCGCTCCGCCGCCGACACCGATCGCACCGATCAGCCGGCCGTCACGGTGGATCGGCAGGCCGCCCGCGATGAACAGCAGCGGCCGGTCGAGCGCGGTCGGCAGGGTGTGGAAGAGACCGCCGGGCTGGACGGCGTCGACGAGATCGGCGGTGGGGGTGCCCAGCTGCAGCGCCGTGTAGGCCTTGCGGGTGCTGGTCTCGCCGGAGATCAGCACGGCGCGGTCGTCGCGACGGAAGGCCAGCAGATGCCCTCCGGCGTCCAGGACGGTGACGCTGACCGGCACTCCGGCGGCCTCGGCGGCACGCTGGGCGGCGAGGACGAGGGCGTCGGCGTCCTGGCTGGTCAGGGGGGTGACTGCGGTCGCGGTGGTCATGGGTTCTCCTTGTGGTGCGTACTGACGGGGATGGTCGGGTGGCCGGGTGCGCGGGGGCGGCCCTGACCCCGCGCACGGATCGGCTCAGTGGTGGGCGACGGCTTCCGCCTCGACGGGGGCCGGGCGGCCCGAGACGGTGGTGTCCGTGGACGTCCCGCCGCGGCGTTCCAGCGCCGCCGAGAGGAACGCGAGCAGCAGCGCGGCCGCGGCGAGGGCGGCGCCGACCCAGTTCGGGGAGGTGTAGCCGAAGCCCGCGGCGATCACGATGCCGCCGAGCCAGGCGGAGAGGGCGTTGCCGAGGTTGAAGGCGCCGATGTTCACGGCCGAGGCCAGCGTCGGGGCGCCGTGCGCCTGGTCGAGGACGCGCTTCTGCAGCGGCGGCACGGTGGCGAAGCCCAGGGCGCCGATCAGCGCGATGCTGATGGCCGCGAGGACCTTGTTGTGCGCGGTGACCGTGAACACGGCGAGCACGACGGCGAGCGCGCCCAGGGACACGTACAGCATCGGCATCAGCGCACGGTCGGCGTACTTGCCGCCGATCAGGTTGCCGCCGACCATGCCGAGCCCGAAAAGGACGAGCAGCCAGGTCACGGAGCCGTCGGCGAAGCCGGCGACATGGGTCATCATCGGCGCGATGTAGGTGATGGCCGCGAAGACGCCGCCGAAGCCGAGCACCGTCATCGCCATGGCGAGCAGCACCTGGGCGTTCTTGAACGCGGCCAGCTCGTGGCGCAGCCGTACGCCCTGCGGCTTGGGCATGTCGGGGACCAGCTTGGCGATACCCGCGAGGCCGATCAGTCCGAGCGCGGCCACGATGGTGAAGGTGATCCGCCAGCCCGCGGCCTGACCGACGAACGTGCCGAGCGGGACGCCGACGACATTGGCGACCGTCAGCCCGGTGAACATCATCGCGATGGCGCCGGCCTTCTTGTCCGGGGCGACCAGGTCCGCAGCGACGACCGAGCCGATGCCGAAGAAGGCGCCGTGGGCGAGCGAGGCGACCACACGGCCGATCAGCATCACGGAGAAGGACGGGGCGACGGCGGACAGCAGGTTGCCGAGGACGAACAGTCCCATCAGCAGCATCAACATCCGCTTGCGGGAGACCTTGGTGCCGAGCACCGTCATCAGCGGGGCGCCGAGGACCACGCCGAGGGCGTAGCCGGTCACCAGGAGTCCGGCGGTGGGGATGGAGACCCCGAAGTCACCTGCGACCTCGGGCAGCAAGCCCATGATCACGAATTCGGTCGTCCCGATTCCGAAGGCCCCGATCGCGAGGGCCAGAAGCGCGAGAGGCATGAAGGGGTACCTTCCCAAAAGATTGCAGGTGCGCTTTACGAGTGACGACAATACTTGCAGACGCGCCTTACTTGCAACCGCCGACTATTGCAGCCTTCGTCTACTCTGGTTGCAGTCCACCCCGGGACGAAGGACATGCCATGACAGCGACCGATCCCGCACTCACCGCCCTCGCCCAGGGCTGGTGCGCCCTCTCCCTGCTGCACGGCAGGATCGAGGCCCACATCGAACGCGCC
>NZ_LLZN01000070.1 GCF_001509795.1 Streptomyces sp. NRRL WC-3605
CCCCCCCCCCCCACCCCCAGGCCCCCCTCGAACATCCGCGCGTCAAGAGATAGCCTCGCGCCCATGGCAAACGGGCAGTGGTACCCACCGGAGTGGCCGGACCGCATCCGCGCGCTCGCGGACGGAAGCCTCACCCCAGTGGCCCCCAGACGCGCCGCCACGGTGATGCTGCTCAAGGACCCGGACACGACACGGCAGCCCCCCACCGGCCCGCTCGTCCACATGCTCCGCCGCCGCACCTCGATGGCCTTCGCCGGCGGCGCCTACGCCTACCCCGGCGGCGGCGTCGACCCCCGCGACGAGCACGAGATCCGCTGGGCTGGCCCCACGCGCGCGTGGTGGTCGTCCCGCCTGCGCGTCGAGGAGGCCACGGCCCAGGCGATCGTCTGCGCTGCCGTCCGTGAGACGTACGAGGAGGCGGGCGTCCTCCTCGCCGGCCCCACCGAGGACACCGTCGTAGGCGACACCACGGGCGACGACTGGGAGGCGGACCGCGCCGCCCTGGTCGCCCGCGACCTGTCGTTCGCCGAGTTCCTGGACCGCCGCGGCCTGGTCCTGCGATCCGACCTCCTCGGCGCCTGGACCCGCTGGATCACCCCGGAGTTCGAGCCCCGCCGCTACGACACGTGGTTCTTCGTGGCCGCCCTCCCGGAGGGCCAGCGCACGCGCAACGCCTCCACGGAGGCCGACCGCACCGTCTGGATCCGCCCCGCCGAGGCCGCCGCCGCGTACGACAGGGGCGAACTCCTGATGATGCCGCCCACCATCGCGACCCTCCGCCAGCTCATCCCGTATGGCACCGCCGCCGAGGCCCTGGCCGCCGCCCCCGACCGCGACCTCACCGCCGTCCTCGCGCAGGCGAGCCTCGTGAACGGCGAGATCGTGCTCGCCTGGCCCGGCCACGACGAGTTCACCAAGCACATCCCGACCGGCGGAACCCCCGCATGACCACCCCGGCCCCAGCCCCAGCCCTCACCACCACCACCGCCACCGCCACCGCCCAGCCGCTCGCGCCCACGCCTCGAGCCCCGGAAGGCCCCCTCGTATGACGGACGCCGCATCCCTCCCCGGCCAGCCGCGAGCCGCGGTCGTCTCCGGCCCGGCCACCGCCCGCGCCGTCAACGTCCTGGCACCCAACGCGTCGCCGATGACCCTGGACGGCACCAACACCTGGATCGTCTCGGAGCCGGACTCCGACCTCGCCGTCGTCATCGACCCGGGCCCGCAGGACGAGGGTCACCTGCGCAACGTCGTCGCCACGGCCGAGCGGTCCGGCAAGCGCGTCGCCCTGACCCTGCTCACGCACGGGCACCCGGACCACGCCGAGGGCGCCCTGCGGTTCGCCGAACTGACCGGCACACGCGTGCGTGCGCTCGACCCGGCGCTGCGGCTCGGGGACGAGGGGCTCGGCGCCGGAGACGTGGTCACGGTCGGCGGCCTGGAGCTGCGGGTGGTCCCGACGCCGGGCCACACCGCCGACTCCCTGTGCTTCCATCTGCCGGCCGACCGGGCCGTCCTCACGGGCGACACGATCCTGGGCCGGGGGACGACCGTCGTGGCACACCCCGACGGCCGCCTCGGCGACTACCTCGACTCCCTGCGCCGCCTGCGGTCCCTCACGGTCGACGACGGGGTGCACACCGTGCTGCCGGGCCACGGCCCGGTCCTGGAGGACGCCCAGGGCGCGGTCGAGTTCTACCTGGCCCACCGCGCCCACCGGCTGGCGCAGGTCGAGACGGCGGTGGAGGACGGACACCGCTCCCCGGCCGACGTGGTGGCCCATGTCTACGCAGACGTGGACCGCTCACTGTGGCCGGCGGCGGAGCTCTCGGTCCGGGCGCAGCTGGACTACCTGGAAGAACACGGCATCATCGAACCGCGCACGACGCTCTGAACCCACCCGGCCGAACCACGAATCCACCGGAACCACCCCCGGCCGAACCGCCCTCCGCGCGAGCCGTCCCTCCACGCGAGCCGTCCCTCCGCCCGAACCGTCGGAGACCTACGCCCCGCTCAGCTCCACCTGCACCTCGACCTCCACCGGCGCGTCCAGCGGCAGCACCGCCACACCCACCGCACTGCGCGCGTGCACGCCCTTGTCGCCCAGGACCTCGGCGAACAGCTCGCTCGCGCCGTTGATGACGCCAGGCTGCCCGGTGAAGTCAGACGCGGAGGCCACGAAGCCCACGACCTTCACGACACGCGCGACACGGTCCAGGTCGCCCGCGACCGACTTCACGGCGGCCAGGGCGTTCAGGGCACAGACGCGCGCGAGGTCCTTGGCCTCCTCGGCGGTGACCTCGGCGCCCACTTTGCCGGTCACCGGAAGCTTTCCGTCCACCATCGGCAGCTGACCGGCGGTGTAGACGTACACGCCCGACTGCACGGCAGGCTGGTACGCGGCCAGCGGAGGCACGACCTCCGGCAGCGTCAGCCCCAGCTCGGCCAGCTTCTCCTCGACGGCGCTCACGCCTGCTTCTCCCGCTTCAGGTAGGCGACGAGCTGCTCGGGGTTGTTCGGCCCGGGCACGACCTGGACGAGCTCCCAGCCGTCCTCGCCCCAGGTGTCCAGAATCTGCTTCGTGGCGTGGACGAGCAGCGGCACGGTTGCGTATTCCCACTTGGTCATGTGGCCGACTTTATCCGCTGCCCCGGGCGACTCCGACGGCCGACCGCGTCACGTTGTCCACAGGCTGTCGCGTAGTCGGCGCACCGACTGGTTAGGCTCGAAGACGTGAGCAGGCTCCAGGTCGTCAGCGGTAAGGGCGGGACCGGAAAGACCACGGTCGCCGCCGCACTCGCGCTCGCCCTCGCGACGGAGGGGAAGCGCGCGCTCCTCGTCGAGGTCGAGGGCAGGCAGGGCATCGCACAGCTCTTCGAGACACAGGCGCTGCCCTACGAGGAGCGGAAGATCGCCGTCGCGCCCGGGGGCGGGGAGGTGTACGCCCTCGCCATCGACCCCGAACTGGCCCTTCTGGACTACCTCCAGATGTTCTACAAGATGGGCGGCGCCGGCCGGGCCTTGAAGAAGCTCGGCGCCATCGACTTCGCCACCACCATCGCCCCGGGCCTGCGGGACGTCCTCCTGACCGGCAAGGCCTGCGAGGCCGTCCGCCGCAAGGACAAGGCGGGCCGCTTCGTCTACGACTACGTGGTCATGGACGCGCCGCCCACCGGGCGCATCACCCGCTTCCTGAATGTCAACGACGAGGTGGCGGGCCTCGCCCGCATAGGGCCGATACACAATCAGGCGCAGGCGGTGATGCGGGTGCTGAAGTCGCCGGAGACGGCGGTGCACCTGGTGACGCTGCTGGAGGAGATGCCCGTCCAGGAGACCGCGGACGGCATCGCCGAGCTGCGGGCGGCACGCCTGCCGGTGGGCCGGGTCATCGTGAACATGATGCGACCCGAGGTGTTGGACGCGGCCGATCTGGAACTCGTCCGCGGTGTCCCGCGCGCCGCCGTGGCCAAGTCGCTGTCGGCGGCGGGGCTGGGCGGGGCACGCCGGGGCGGGCTGGCCGAGCGTCTGGTCGATCCGCTGCTGGGGCAGGCCGAGGAGTACGCCGAGCGGCATGCCCTGGAGCGCGAGCAGCGCGCGGTCCTGGCCGACCTTGGCCTGCCGGTGCACGAACTGCCCCTGCTGGCCGAGGGCATGGATCTGGCGGGCCTGTACGCCCTCGCGCGCGAGCTGCGGGAACAGGACCTGTCATGGTGACCCACCACGCATCGGAAGCTGGACCACGGGCGTCGGCCCCGGAAGCAGAGGGGAACTCATGAGCGGCCCGAAGCAAAAGCCGGAGCAGAAGCCGGAGCCGCATCAGAACCCGGAGCCGAAGCAGACGGACAAAATGAACCCGGAGCCGCAGCAGAGGCCGAAGCCGAAGCAGACGCACAAAACGAACCCGGAGGGCCAGGGCCAGGACCCCCTCCGCCGCCCCCACCACCTCTCAGCGTCCCGCGTGCTCGACCTCGACCCCCTGCTCGACGACCCGGCGACCCGGATCGTGGTGTGCTGCGGCTCGGGCGGCGTCGGAAAGACAACAACGGCGGCGGCCCTGGGCCTGCGCGCCGCGGAGCGAGGCCGGAAGGTGGTCGTACTGACCATCGACCCGGCCCGCCGGCTCGCCCAGTCCATGGGCATCGACTCGCTGGACAACACCCCGCGCCGGGTGAAGGGCGTCGAGGGCGACGGCGAGCTGCACGCGATGATGCTCGACATGAAGCGCACCTTCGACGAGATCGTCGAGGCGCACGCGGACCCGGAGCGCGCGGCCGCCATCCTGGGCAACCCCTTCTACCAGTCGCTCTCGGCGGGCTTCGCGGGCACGCAGGAGTACATGGCGATGGAGAAGCTGGGCCAGCTGCGGTCCAAGGACGAGTGGGACCTCATCGTCGTGGACACCCCGCCGTCCCGCTCGGCGCTGGACTTCCTGGACGCTCCCAAGCGGCTCGGCTCGTTCTTGGACGGCAAGCTGATCCGCGTCCTCCTCGCCCCGGCGAAGGTCGGCGGGCGCGCCGGCATGAAGTTCCTGAACGTCGGCATGTCGATGATGACCGGCGCCCTCGGCAAGCTCCTCGGCGGACCGCTGCTGAAGGACGTGCAGACGTTCGTGGCCGCGATGGACTCGATGTTCGGCGGCTTCCGCACGCGCGCGGACGCCACGTACAAGCTGCTCCAGGCGCCCGGTACGGCGTTCCTGGTGGTGGCGGCGCCGGAGCGGGACGCGCTGCGGGAGGCCGCGTACTTCGTGGAGCGGCTGGCCGCCGAGGACATGCCGCTCGCCGGGCTGGTGCTCAACCGGGTCCACGGCAGCGGCGCCGACCGTCTGTCGGCCGAGCGGGCGCTCGCCGCCGCGGAAAATCTTGAAGAGCCCCGCATTGTGGATCAGGAGGCCGGGAAAGCTGCTCTTCGTAACTCCCCCGACACGTACGACAGTTCAGACACGGCCGCTCCCGAGGCACCAGCTCCCGACGCAGGCTCCCCCGCCGCCACGGACATGGAGCGCATCGCGGCCCCTGACGAGCCCGAGACCGGCGCTCCGCATGTGGAGCGGACCGTCGACCAACTCACGGCAGGCCTGCTGAGGCTGCACGCCGAACGTATGCAACTGCTCTCCCGCGAGCAGCGCACACGCGATCGTTTCGCCGCGCTGCACCCCGAGGTGGCGGTGGCCGAAGTGGCCGCGCTCCCCGGTGACGTGCACGACCTGGCCGGGCTGCGGGACATCGGGAACCGGCTCGCGGCCAACCGGCCGGAGCTTCCGGACCCCGAACCACCCGCCTGAGAACGCCTGACAGGAGCTGCCCACCGAGCTGCCCACCCAGGAACCACTCGCAGGAACACCCGCCCAGGCGCCCGAGGCCTGACGGCCGCCCCTTGCGGGCGCGCCTGGGCACCGTACGGCCCGCTGGGCCCCGTCCCTGTATCGGGGCCCGGTGACCGGCCGCGTCCCAGCCGACGGCCGCCTCTCAGCCGACGGCCGCGTAGTCCTCGTACACCTCGTCGTCGTCGAGGGGCAGCAGTCCAGCTCCCCGCTCGTACTCCGTGCGCGCCGTCTCCAGAAGCCGGCGCCACGAGGTGACGGTGGGCCGCCGGCGCAGCAGTGCGCGACGCTCCCGCTCCGTCATGCCTCCCCACACGCCGAACTCGACGCGGTTGTCGAGCGCGTCCGCCAGGCACTCCGTGCGCACCGGGCATCCGGTGCACACCGCCTTGGCCCTGTTCTGCGCTGCTCCCTGAACGAACAGTTCATCCGGATCGGTAGTGCGGCAGGCCGCCTGCGCACTCCAGTCGACTACCCAGCCCATACCGGCGCCGTCCTCTCCCGAATCGAGGCTCCCCCACGGCGGCAGCGGCATATTCACCGCCGCCAGTTGAGGACGTTACGGAAGGTGGGCACAGCGCAACACCCCCAGCGGGCCCAATCTTGAATGGTCCGAACGGACTATGGGTAAGCGGCAGATCACCCGGGGGAGTGAGCTGGCGACATGCGCGACCTTCCCGGCAAACCGGGACAGTTACCTTGCGCCACAACGGACGCCGCATGACACACGAGGCGGATTCGGACACGCCCCCACCAGAAAAGTGGGAAACTCCGGAACGATTCGGGGTCGCCGGACGTATTGATACGTGGCCGCACCGCTGTGACAGTTGAGAGCAGCTTAGGCCAAGGCCTGTGCGCCTGTCCGGCGAATCGGAAGGCACCGTGGCCCGCGTCACCCCGCCATGCCATGACCTGGCACGGTCGGCCCTCGGTTCGCTCATGTCTACGGTTTAGGCTTCCCCCATGCCAAAGAAGCGCTCGGGCGGTGGTCTGTCGCCAACGCAGCAGGCCGCGAAGTTCCTCGGTGTCAGTGTGCTCGCCGGAGCCGTGCTGGCGGGCATCGCGTTGCCCGCCGTCGGCGCGCTGGGGCTCGCGGCGAAGGGGTCGGTCGAAAGCTTCGACGAACTCCCGGCCAACCTGAAGACGCCGCCGCTGAGCCAGCGGACCACGATCCTCGACGCCGACGGCGGCATGATCGCCTCGGTCTACTCGCGCGACCGTACGGTGCTGGAGCTCAAGGACATCTCGCCGTACATGCAGAAGGCGATCGTCGCGATCGAGGACGCCCGCTTCTACCAGCACGGCGCGGTCGACCTCAAGGGCATCCTGCGCGCCCTCAACAAGAACGCGCAGAGCGGCGGCGTCTCCGAGGGCGCCTCGACGCTCACCCAGCAGTACGTGAAGAACGTCTTCGTGGAGGAGGCCGGCGACGACCCGACCAAGGTCGCGCAGGCCACCCAGCAGACCCTCGGCCGCAAGATCAAGGAGCTGAAGTACGCGATCCAGGTCGAGGAGGAGCTCGGCAAGAAGAAGATCCTCGAGAACTACCTGAACATCACGTTCTTCGGCCAGCAGGCGTACGGCGTCGAGGCCGCCGCCCAGCGCTACTTCTCCAAGTCCGCCAAGGACCTCGAACTCCAGGACGCGGCGCTGCTCGCCGGCATCGTGCAGTCGCCCAGCCGGTACGACCCGATCAACGACGAGGCCGAGGCCACCAAGCGCCGCAACGTCGTCCTGCAGCGCATGGCCGACCTCGGTGACGTCTCCCAGGAGCAGGCCGACGCGGCCAAGAAGGCCCCGCTGGGCCTGAAGGTGCGCCGGCCGGAGAACGGCTGCATCACCGCCGTCAAGGGCGCCAGTTTCTTCTGCGAGTACGTCAAGCACGTCTTCCTCAACGACCCGGTCTTCGGCAAGAACCGCGAAGCGCGCGCCAAGATCTGGAACCGCGGCGGTCTGACGATCAAGACGACCATGGACCCGAAGTCCCAGAAGTCGGTCCAGTCCTCGCTCAAGCAGCACGTCTACAAGTCGGACAAGGTCGCCGCGGCGGCCACGCTGGTCGAGCCCGGCACCGGCAAGATCCTCGGCATGGGCCAGTCGAAGCCGTACGGCTCCGGCAAGAACCAGACCGAGCTGAACTACTCGGTGGACGCGGCGTACGGCGGTTCCAACTTCGGCTTCCCGACCGGTTCGACGTTCAAGCCGTTCGTGGCCGCGGCCGCCCTGGAGGAGGGCCGCCCGCCGACGCAGGAGTACTCCTCGCCGTACCAGATGCAGTACCCGAGCCCGGTCCAGACGTGCGACGACAAGCCGTGGACCAACCTGCGCGGCGAGAAGCTGGAGAACGAGAGCGAGTCGGAGCACGGCCCGTACCGCCTGCGCAAGGCGATGGAGCTGTCGGTCAACACCTACTTCGTGCAGATGATCGCCGACATCGGGCTGTGCCCGGTGGTCGACATGACCGATCACCTCCAGGTCCGCCAGGGCAACGGCGACAAGCTCCCCGAGCGGCCCGCCATCGCGCTCGGCTCCGTCGGGCTCTCCCCGCTGACCATGGCGAGCGCGTACGCGGCCTTCGCCTCCCGCGGCATGTACTGCACGCCGGTCGCCATCGAGGCCATCACGCAGAAGGTCGGCGACCAGCAGAAGTCGCTTGAGGTGCCCAAGTCGACGTGCTCGCGGGCGATGTCCGAGAAGACCGCCGACACGGTCAACAGCCTGCTGCAGGGCGTGGTCGACTCCGGTACCGGCAAGGAGGCCGGTCTCACGTCCCGGCAGAGCGCCGGCAAGACCGGTACGACGGACGAGCGCCGCAACGCCTGGTTCGTGGGCTACACCCCGAACCTCTCGGGCGCGGTCTGGGTCGGCAGCGCCACCCAGAAGGTCAAGATGCGCGACATCTACATCGGCGGCCAGTACCACGACCTGGTCTACGGCGGCCGGGTCCCGGGCCCGATCTGGCGCGACGCGATGTCGGGCGCGCTGGAGGGCAAGCCGGCCGAGCAGTTCCACACCGTGCACATCCCGGACGAGGACGAGGACCGGGAACACGGCCGCGGGGACGACGACGATGACGACGACCACGGGCGCGGCCACGACAACGGCAACGGTGACAACTTCATCGGCGGCCTGGTCGGCGGAGCCAACGACGGCGGCAACAGCAACGGCGGCCCCGAGCCGGACCCGACGATCTCCATCCCGGAGGGCTTCTGGCGCGGCCAGTCGAACGGGAACGGGACCGGAGGCCGCGGCTGACACCCGGCGCGAGTGACGCACGAAGGGGCCCGGCACATGTGCCGGGCCCCTTCGTCGTACCTGGTGTGCGGCGGCGCTCCCCCGCACCCCTTACCCGGACCCGCTATCCGGTGATGCGCACCCTTTATCCAGCGAGGAGCTTCTTCACCGCGGCGGCGACCCGGCCGCCCTCCGCCTGCCCCGCCACCTTCGGGTTCACGATCTTCATGACGGCACCCATGGCCCGCGGGCCCTCGGCACCGGCGGCCTTGGCCTCCTCGACGGCCTGCGCCACGATCTGGTTCAGCTCGTCGTCGCTCAGCTGCTTCGGCAGGTAGGTGGCGAGGACCTCGCCCTCCGCCTTCTCCCGCTCGGCCTGCTCGGCACGCCCACCCTGCGCGAACGCCTCGGCGGCCTCACGGCGCTTCTTCGCCTCGCGGGTGATCACCTTCTGCACCTCGTCGTCGGAGAGCTCGCGCTTCGTCTTGCCCGCGACCTCCTCCTTGGTGATCGCGGCGAGCGTCAGCCGGAGCGTCGAGGAGCGGAGCTCGTCGCGCTCCTTGATCGCGGCGTTGAGGTCTTCCTGCAGCTTCGACTTGAGCGTGGTCATGTGTCCGATTGTCGCAGGTGCGGGGACCGGAACGCCCCTTGATTTCAAGGGAGCTGCGCCAGAAGGCCGTACCGGGGGCGGGTGCGGCCGGTCAGGGACCGCAGGGCGCGGGACACTTCCGCCGTCTGACACGATGGTCGTATGCGCGCGCGATACGGAGTACCCCTTGGCATCACGGCGGTCGGCGCCGCCGGTCTGCTCTACTCGGCCGGTTTCGAGGCCCGTTCCTTCCGTCTCCGACGGGTGACGGTCCCCGTCCTCCCGACCGGCATGCGCCCCCTGCGCGTGCTCCAGGTCTCCGACATCCACATGGTCGGCGGGCAGCGCAAGAAGCAGCGCTGGCTGCGCTCCCTGGCCGGGCTGCGCCCCGACTTCGTGATCAACACGGGCGACAACCTGTCCGACCCGGAGGGCGTGCCGGAGGTACTGGACGCGCTGGGCCCGCTGATGGAGTTCCCGGGCGCGTACGTGTTCGGCTCCAACGACTACTACGGTCCGAAGCTGCGCAACCCCGCCCGCTATCTGCTGGAGAAGGCGCAGGGCCGCCACGGCCTGAACGGCAACGCGCCCGCGGTCGGCGCGATCCACAACCCGTGGGAGGACCTGCGCGAGGGCTTCGACGCGGCGGGCTGGCTGAACCTGACGAACACCCGCGGGACGCTCAAGGTCGAGGGCGTGTCCGTGGAGCTGACGGGGCTCGACGACCCCCACATCAAGCGCGACCGCTACGAGCGGGTGGCCGGCGGCCCGTCCGGCGCGGCGGACTTCGCGATGGGCGTCGTGCACGCTCCGTACCTGCGCGTGCTGGACTCCTACACGGCCGACGGCTACCCGCTGATCCTGGCGGGCCACACGCACGGCGGCCAGCTGCGCGTCCCCCTGTACGGCGCCCTGGTCACCAACTGCGACCTGGACACGGACCGGGCGAGGGGCCTGTCCACGCACACGGCGGACGGCCACCGGTCCTACCTCCACGTCTCGGCGGGCTGCGGCACGAACCGCTACACCCCGTTCCGCTTCGCGTGCCCGCCGGAGGCGACGTTGCTGACGCTGGTGGGGCGGGAGTAGGGGGCGGGCTGGGGCGTCCCGCTGTGGGTGGGATGGGGTAACCCACCCGGCCCACCCATATCGCCCATTTCACCCACGCTCCCTAGCGTGAGGTGCATGAGCGCCCCGATACCCCCGATACCCAGGGACATCCCGGATCTGCCCGCGATACCGGGCGTGCCCATACTGATGCCGTCGCACGTCCCCGCCACGGCGGTGGCGACTCCGGCGCCCCGCCGCCTGGCGGCAGCGTTCCGCCTGGCCACGGCCGTACTCGCGGCGGTAGCGGTGATCATCGAGCTGGCTCTCGGCAGCCCCGCGCGCCTCCTGAGTCACTTCGCGATCCAGAGCAACATCCTCCTGGTCCTGGTCTTCGCCGCGTCGGCCCGCCTCGCCTGGACGGCCCGCCGCCCCCTCCCCTCGTCCCTGACCGGCGCGACCCTGCTCTACGCGCTGATCACGGGCCTGGTCTACCACCTGCTCCTGGCGAACAGCGCGAGCCCCTTCACCCCCCTGCCCGGCGTCCTCACGGGCGAGACGACCGACCCGACCGGCTGGCACGCGGTGACGACCCAGATCCTGCACACGGTGACCCCTTTGGCGGCCCTGCTGGACTGGCTCCTCCTGACACCCCCACGCGACCTGCACCTGCGCCAGGCCGCCCCCTGGCTCCTCTACCCGGTGGCCTACCTGGGCTTCGTCCTGGCCCGAGGCGAGTTCCTGGTCCCCGCCGAGCCGGCCCGCTACCTGTACCCGTTCCTCGACGTCTCCGGTCACGGCCTCAAGACCGTCCTGGGCAACGCTCTGCTCCTGGGCCTGGCCATGTACGCCCTGGCCCTCCTCCTGGTGGCCCTGGACCACGTCCGCCCGAACCCGCTGCGCGGCCGCGTCCACCACCGCTCACAAACCGGATTTCGTCTCCAGCCACCGGTGGGCTAAAGTAAACGACGTCGCCGCGGCAAGCAGCGACATCGGGGTGTAGCGCAGCTTGGCAGCGCGCTTCGTTCGGGACGAAGAGGTCGTGGGTTCAAATCCCGCCACCCCGACACAGGTCAGAGGCCACCTACCAACTTTGGTAGGTGGCCTCTTTCGTGGTCGGGGGGCCAAACAGGGGGCCAACGGATTCCGATCAAGCCTCGCGCTCGGTCGTCTCCCGTGGCCGCGCAAAGATCACGTCCATAGCCTCTGCACCGGATGTGATGACCGGACGGAGCTGCTTCCGGTAGACGGCCTCTGTCGTCGCCTGGCTGGTGTGCCCGACGAGCTGGGCGATTCGCTCCAGCGGGATGCCATGGTCGGAGAGCAGTGAGACGAAGCTGTGCCGGAGCTCCCGCGGCGTCCACTCTGGAGCGAGCCCCGCCTTCTTCACGATGGCCTTGAAGTCACGGCGGACGTTGGCCGCGTCAAGTGGCTCACCACTCCGGGTCGTGAAGACGCGGCCGGTCGGGCTCCAGTCCATCCCTCTCGATACCCGCTCCTGCTTCTGCCATCGCTTGTGCTCTTCAAGGACTTCGACCACCTGCCTCGGGAGGGCGATGGTGCGACGGCTCTTCCTGGTCTTTGTCTCTCCGTGTTTACGCACCGAGCGCCATACAGCGACGTGAGGCGGGACACCCTCTGTGGTCTCCAGGAAGACGTGGTCCCACGTGAGAGGACGCGCCTCTTCCGTACGTACGCCGCTGAGGAGTGAGAGCACAAGGTAGGCGTACAGCCGTGACGGACGGGCGGCAGTAAGCACGGCTTTGGCCTGCTCCAGGTTGAGGGCCTTGCTCGGGCGTCCGGGGCGCCCCTCCGGCGCGGTGACGAGCAGGGCAACGTTCCGCGCGGCCTTATCCCTGCGCTGAGCGTGCTCGATGGAACGGCGCAGGATGGCGAGGAGGTCGCGCAGGCTGCGCGTTGCCAGGAATTCGGCCCTGCCCTCCAACCAGTCGTCGACATCATCCGCACTGAGGTCCTTCAGCTTGGCTTTGCCGATGAACGGGAGAAGGTGCTTGTTCGCCATCGCACGGTTCTTGCCGATGGTGCCCTTCTCGTCGCGTCCCTTGAGCCCGCGCTCCAGCCAGTCGCTCACCGCATCGGCCACGGTGTAATTGGCCGGCGTCTTGACGCCGGACTGGACTTCCTTTTTCAGGTCCCGGATCTTCTGGCGAACCTCGGTCTTGGTCTTGCCGTACACCTTCGGCCGACGGCGTTTTCCGTTCGGGGCGTACCCCATGGACACGGCGCCCACGTAGCGATTCTTCGCCGCGTCCCAATAGATCGTGTCCTCACCGTGGCCAGCCCTACGGGCAGGCTTCGGGGTCTCGGTCATGTGGTGTTCTCCAAACGAGCGGGCCGCGCCAGATGGCGCGGCCCGGGGTGCGAACGGACAGGGAAAGTCAGGCGGCGGCTTGTGCCTCGCTCTTGAGCAGTTCGACGTACTGTGCGATGTACTCAGGCGGGATAAGCCGCCGACGGCCGATGCGAACCGTCTGGAGACGCCCGAGGCGGATCTCCTCGTAGACCAGCGAGCGACCGATACCCAAGGCCGTCGCTGCTTCTTCCGGTCGGTACAGAACCCGCTCAGCGGGAGAGGTAAGCGTGATGCTCATCCGGGGTGCTCCTCGGCTGGTCTCTTGGGCCCTTCTGGGAAGTCCGCTACATCCGCTACGCCGCTACATCGCAGGTCAGCGGGGGTGTTTTTGTAGCGGAGGGGTGGCGTGTAGCGGCTACGCGTGCGCTGCGTCGTTGCGGGCGTAGCCGCTACACGCTTCGGTGCCGCTACAGATTTAGGGCTTCTGAGCTGGGCTGTAGCGGTGTAGCGGATGTAGCGGAGTCCTGGGGAGGGGGTGGGCAGTAGCGGGCCCACGCGTCCGCCAGGTCCTCGGCGTGGAAGCCTTTGAGGACTCCGCCGGCGGTGCGGATGTTGCGGGATCGGACGGGGGTGTTGTCGGCGGTCATGTACTCCCCGAGCATCCGGGCAAGGCGCCGGTTGTCGAGGGGCTTGCCGTCGAGGTCGGCCCACGGGGCGTCGTCGAGGGCGTTGAGCCGGTCGAGGATGGCGATGGTGGGCAGCTTGTCCACGCCGATGAGGACGTGGTCGCGCAGGTCGGTCAGGAGCCGGATGCCGAGGCTGTGTTTGTCGGTGGTCTGCGCGGCCTTGACGAGCGTCACGCATGCTTCGCGGGCCCGTTCGGGCCACTGTCCGCCGACGGCGTCCGCGATGGCCAGCAATGGCTCCCATACGTCCGCAGGTCGGTCGGTGACGCCGTCGGGCATCTCGGGCCAGGCTCCGAGCACGAACCCGCGTGCGTGCGCGGCCCATTCGGCGAGCCGGTCACGGAGCTTGTGGCCTTCGGCTTCGTGGATGCGGGCGCGGAAGGGTTCCACGCGTTCGTTGCGTGCTCGCCGGCGCATGCGGATGACGATGGAGCGGGTCAGGATCGTGTCGGGCAGGGAGCCGAGTCCGGCGACGGCGACCGCGCAGTACGAGGGGAAGGCTTGCACGGTCTGGTTGCCGCCGTCGCCGATGCACCGGTAGGTGACGCCGGTGCGGCGGTGTCCGGCGTTGAGGAAGCCGCGCAGGTCCTCGTTGTCCCCGGCCTTGGGGCCGAAGATGGTGTCGATCTCGTCGAACAGGATGGTGGGCCGTCCGTCGGCTCCGGACACGGCGCGGAAGAGGGCGGCGGCGGACGCGTTGACCGCGACCATCGGGTGCGGCACGAGGGTTTCCACGATCTCCAGTGCCCGTGACTTGCCCGACCCCGGTTCGGGGGACAGGAAGGCCAGGCGTGGGGTGGAGTCGAAGCAGTCGAGCAGGTGGGCGTGAGCGTCCCAGAGGGCGACGGCGACGTATGCGGCGTCGGTGGGGAAGACGTTGAAGCGGCGGTGGAAGGCTTCCACCTCGTCGAGCAGCGCGGCGCCGTCGATGGACTTCGGGGTCATGCGGCGGTCCTCCTTTCCTGGGTGGTCGTGGGAGCTCCCGTGCAGCCGGACGTGTGCCCCTCGTACTCGGAGATCAGCGCGGCCACGGGGCGGGGCCCGGTGGCGGTGCCGGTCTGCCCGCAGGTGCAGGCGTAGGCGGCGGTGGGGGTGTCGCCGTGCCGTTTGGACCAGCGGGCGCCGTCGTAGTGGTGGCGGTAGACCGGTGGGGCGTAGATGCGGATGCCGGGCCGCTCGGGCGTCGGGTCTTCCGCGTCGTGGCGTGCCTCGTTGCTTCGGAACCGCTCAGAACGAAGAGCAGTGACGACGCCCTGACGGGCGGCGCCTTTCGGCTCGCCCACGGCCGCCGTGTCCACAGCCTGTGCAGCGGCGTGCGGGCCGGTGGGGGTGTTAGTGGGGCAATCCAGGGCGGGGGGAGTCGGGGCCGTCATGCCACCTCCCGTGGGGTGGCGTGGGCGATGACCCAGTCCAGTGCGCTGCGGATGGTGGTGCGGCACTCGGCCGGCGGCAGGCCCGTAGCCTCCCCCGCCCCCTGGATTGCCTCCTCCACCACGTGCCGGGGGATGTCGCCCCACGCCACGAACCGTGCCACCTTGCAGGCGCTGCGGTGAAGGGTGACGTTGCGGCCGTGCGGCCCACCCTCGGACGCGGAGGCGATGACGGCGCACTCGCGCTCCAGCGCCACGCGTGCCGCGCGGGTGCCGTCGTGGGCTCGTACGGGCAATTGAACGGGCCTGTCCGGCTCGGTGAGCAAGGCAGTAAGCCAGGCGGGCAGTTCGGCTACGGGCGCGTCGTGGGCGACCTCGTACGTGCCGTCGGGTGTGGTGCTGCCGGGGGCGACGACGTAGCCGCCCCACGCGCGGGTGTCGATGTGCGGTCCGAGCCGGTTCGCACTGTTCTTCAGCCGGATGCCGGACGGGGCGGTGAAGTACAGGTGCTCCCCACCGCGCGCGGTCCGCACCCGGTAGGTCCCCGGGACAGTCTGTCCGGTGCGCTCGCAGAGCGCCGCAAAGGAAGTTGCGCCGTCAGGCGCTCCTTTCGGCTCTTCGAGCTTGCACACGTCCAGGTCGATGACGAGCAGTCCGGCCGGGCCGGTGGCGATCCCAACGTTGTACGGGCGGGACGCCCATGCTGCATGGATGAGCGCGGGGTCGGTGGTTGCGCGCTGCTCGGGCTTACGGTGCCCGCCCGTGCAGCGGCCGGTGCGGGGGCAGGCGCGTTCGGGGTGCCCGGCGGGGCGTTTGCTGCCGGGGTGGAGCGGGATGACGGGCCAGCCGCGTTCGGCCGCCGCGAGGGCGGAGGCGAGCAGGTCCGGCGCTAACGGCCGGTGGCCGTCTCGCCGGATGTCGGTCGGTTGGGTCATGCTGGGAGACCTCCACAGGTCTGTTGACGGTCTGGTGGAAGGCGGCGGCCCCGGTTCATTGGCGTGAGGGGGGCCGCCGCCGTCGTGTGTCGGGCAGGGTCAAGCGGCGGCGGAGTCGTCGCCGCGCGTGGCGGTCAGACGGCCATCCACGGTGCGGACGACCGTGCCGCCGATGGTGAGGGCTTTGACGGCCTTGGACACGGCGCTCTTGGATAGGCCCGTGATCGTGACAAGGTCCTTCTGCCGGACCGGTTCGTCGGCGGTCTCGATGGCCTTGAGGACGCGGGCAGCGGCGCCGTCCACGGCCGGTGCCGCCTCGGATGAGGTGTCCTTGACGAGCGTGAGAGTGGGGGCGCCCGCGGCTTCCACCGTGGGCGCGATGGAGCGGGACCACGGCGTGCGGTCGGGCAGTGCGATGACCACGCTCTTGTCCATGTAGCGGACCTTGACGGGGTCGGGCTTGCGCTTGCCGTCCCGCACCAGCGCGACACCGGGCACGGGGAGTTCGTCGGCGTTCCAGCCCTTGGCCTGTGCGTCCTCCCCGAGGACGACGCGGGCTTCGGCCGGCGTGCGCACGGCGAGGCAGATGGAGACGCCGATCTGTGGGGCGATCTGCTTGGGGATGCCGTCGCCGATGGTGGGCTTCTGGGTCATCCACCACAGGTCGATGCACGCCGCGCGGCCCATGCGTGCGAGGGATTCCAGGCCCGGCAGGGCGGAGCGGTTGACGGTGCGGGTCTTGCCGTCGGCGGTCTCGGTCTCGTAGGGGACCTTGTCGGCGGCGGTCATGACTTCCGCGCCCTCGTCGACGACGACCGTGATGCGGGGCCGGTCAGGGGTGGGGGTCCAGGTGTCCTGGCCCTTGGGCAGGACGGAGAGCCGTTCCAGCATCTCCGTCTCCAGCTCGTCCACCACGTCCACGACTTCGCGCGGGGTGGAGGCGACGCGGGCCCGGTGGTCCCACAGCCGTCCTTCCACCCGCTTGAGGTCGATGATGACGAGCGCGTTCGTCGGACCTTCGGACGCGTCGTACAGCAGGGGCCGGGACGCGACCGACTTACCGGCGCCGGAGCGCCCGGCGATGAGCAGCCGTTCCCCGAGCGGCACGGTGACCTGCTCGCCGGTGACGGTGTCGATGCCGAGGGAGCGCCGTTCGGGCGTCCAGGTCAGGTCGTCGCCGTCGGCCGCGCTGCGGGTGCGCAAGGTGATTTCAGCCCAGCCGCCTTGCTTGCCTGCCTTGATCTGCATGCGCAGGCTCGTGCGGGCGCCGAGCAGGTTGCGGATGTGGTCCTCGGCGGCGCGGAGCTTGGTCGCGGTCCACGTGCCGTCGAGCCGGACGGCGCACACGATCCCGGCCTCGGTCAGCTTCGGCCGGCCGGTCAGCGTGCCTGCGAGGCCGCGCTGTTCGGCGTGGTCCTTCCAGTGCTGCGGCTGAAGACGCTTGAGCAACGCGGTCTCTTCGGCGGTGGGCTTGAGTCCGCTGGTGTCGCGCTCGCGCACGGCGATCCACACCGACAGTGCGGTGACCGCTGCGACGACGGCCACGGCCGACCACACCCATGCGCGGGTGGAGACCTGCGGCAGCCACACGTATCCGGCGGCACCGAGCGCGGTGGCGGTCTTGGTGGCGAACAGCCACATGGGGTCGGGCACGCGCCGCTTGGCGGTGCGCAACTCCCGTTCGGCGCGGTGGCGCAGGGGCGTGACGCCTTCGGGGTCGATGGCGCGTGCGGTGGCCAGAGCGCGGCGGGCGTCGCGCACGAGCGGCTTGCGTTCGGCGCGCAGGGCGCGGCGGCGTTCGGCTTCCTTGCGCCAGTGGTCGGCGGTCCAGCGGGCGGCGGTGGCGGCGTACTGGTGGTGGGTGCGCCAGACTTGTCCGTGACTCACGTGTCCTCTTCTCAGGGTTCGGTGGGTTGGTGGTGACGGGCCCTGCGACGGCCCGTCACCACACGCGTGTGTTACGCGGAGTGAGCAGGTTTCCGGTTTCCTGGTTTCCGAGAGGGTCCCTACGCGTGCGCGCGCGAGGACGGAAACTTCCGTCACCCTGCGTCGCTACGGGGCCTCAGGCGGCCGAACAGGCTTCCGGGGGTCAAACCCCACCAGGAAGGGGCCTCAGACGCCCTGCGGGGCGCCTACGGCCTCGGGGCGGTTCAGCGGGCCTTCCGGCCGCGCCTGCCGGTTCTCTTGGTGCTGTCGCCGACGGCGCGGACCACGGTGACGACGGCCCAGCCGAGCACGAGCGCGATGAACGCGAGCATCGCGAGGTTCGCGGCGATGGCGGTCAGCGCACCGACGAGCAGCGGGCCGAAGTAGACGCCGGCCGCTACCGCCCCGGCACCGACACCGGAGCCGAGCGCGACGCGCTGCACCGTGCGGTCCGGCAGCGCCTGATGGATGTGCACCACCTGCGGCCCAGACGGCTGCTGCGCGGACAGGTGAGTGGGGTCGGCGTAGACGTGGTGGCCGTCGGGGAGCTGAACGACGGTCATCGGGCGGTGTGCGGGGAGCTGTTCCATGACGCACCCTCCGGGGCGTTGTCGGGAAAAGCGCAGGCAGGACACATGCCGAGCGACGGCGGGATGACGTATCCGGCGTCGCGGCGGCACTTGGGGCAGGTGCGGCGGGCGGCGTTGGCCCTGGCAAGGGCCGCCCACCGGGCGGCGGTCATCGGGCGTACGGGCTTAGCTCGGTCGATGCGGTACAGGTAGGCGACCAGCGGACCCCGCCTACGGCGCGGCCGTTCAAGCTGAGCGGCCACGTCCTGGCCGCCGGGGCGTAGTCCGAGGGCGCGGAGTTGGCGGCGGGTGGCGTAGCCGTCCGGGGCGAGCCGCCACCGGTAGACCGGCAGCGCGCCCATCACACGGCCTGAAGGCCACGCTCGGCACGCAGGGTGTCGCGCAGGCTCCGGGCGTTCGCCGGGGAGGTACGCACCTCACGGCGGATGCCCTCGGCCGTCAGCCGGGCGTCCGGCCAATCGGCGGTCGCCTTCCGCGCCTCGTCCAGCAGCTCATCCGGGCTGCGCTTCGGCCGCGGGGTGCGGGCGACCTCGGGCACACGGCCCGTCGCCCGGCGCGGCCGGGTCGACTCGGCCGCCGCCGTGCCCCGCTCGATCGGCGCCGGGACCGTCTGCTCGATCGCCGGGACGGGCTTGGCCGGGATGGTCGATTTGATGAACCCGACCGCCACCGCCCGGGGAAGTGCCGTCACGTTCGACGTGATCGGCTGCGGGGTCGATACCGCGAGGTCAGAAGTAGACCGATTCCTCTCGGTTCCGGTCGATTCCTCCACATTCGCGGTCGGGGGTGCGATCGGGGTCGGGCGATGGTGCAGCACCTTCGCCACGAGATCCGAGCCGAAGTAGATCGACCCGACCGGCAGCGACGTGGCGAGCAGTACGAGCGCCCAGTTCGCCGGGTCCCAGTCCGCCAGTCGGCCCCAGTCGACCGTGCGGCCGTGCAGCTCCGGGACCAGGCCGTGCACGTAGTTCAGCACGAGCGAGGCGATCGTGTAGGCGGCCAGCACCCGCAGCGCGAACACCCGATCCCGCCCCGCGAGCACGAGCGTTGCGATCAGGGCCAGGGCCATGAGGCCGTCGACCACGAACGGGTACAGCGTCGCGGCCGTGTCGTCCGCGCCGATGGCGCCCGCGATGTCCCGCAGTGCGTTCCAGGACACCCGGAACGCCATCGCCACGACGACGACCAGCGCGAACACGAGGGCCGCACGGCCCTTACGGTGCAGACTCATGCGGCACCGCCCGTCTCGCCGGTGAGGCCGTTGACGTGGTCGCGGTGCGCGGCGAGCACGCGCCGGCGGGCCCGACGGATACGCCGCTCGTCCAGCTCGCACGGCGTGCGGTCGATGACAACGATCTGCGCGTCCAGCAGCTCCATTTCCGCGCGGATGACGGGCATCTCGTGGTCGATGGCGTCCAGCTCCGCGTCCGTGGGCTCCATCCACGGCTCGAACGCGGTAACAGCGTCCTGAACAGTCACGATGTGATTCATGGGTCGTGTTCTCCCTAGTAGGCGGCAACGGCCCGAACAGCACCCCCGGAGTTGCCTCTCCGGGGGTGCGCGCCGTTGAGGGTGATCAGCCGCGCCAGATGCGCGGTACGGCCACTGAGCAGCGGTCGAAGTGCGCCGGACCGGACTCAACCGGCCGGGCTGCCGTACGGGGCACGCCGGTCTTCTCCGCCTTGTTTTCGACCCCTTCGGGCAGGCGGACCACGGGTTACCGGCTGTTCCCTGTGTGAAGTTCTCAAGCAGCACCCAGCAAGGGGCCCACGGCGAACCACGAGCTATCCCGAACCGGCAAGGCGATGAAGGCAGCCCAAAGAAGGAGCCTTCCACCGCTGTCCTAGGACTACGGCGACCTGAAATGAGAATGCACCGCTGTCCTAGGACTGTCAACAGTCCTAGGACTGTGTGCTTCACTTGAGTCGTCGAAAGGAGTTCCGCGTGGCATCGAAAGCGCCAAAGTGGCGGGAACTGGCCGACCGGTTCGCCGAGCAGATCAGGCACGGCGACTTGGCCCCCGGCAAGCAGCTTCCGCAGATCCGGGACCTCGTGGACGCGGGCGAGGGGTCCAAGGAGACCGTCCATCGCGCCTACAAAGCCCTGGAAGCCGAAGGGCTGGTCACGATGACCCGCGGCCACGGCACAGTGGTGCGCCCCAAGTCACCGCTCAAGCGGTTGGGCATCGCCCGGTACGACAAGGCCAAGTGGCGCGACGGTGACGAAGTCGCGTTCATTGCTGACCGGGTGGCGTCCGGCCGCGCGTACCGCCGGAACGAGCAGACCCAGACAGTCAGCCGAGTGAAGGCGCCGGCGGCCGTGGCAGCGGCCCACGGCTTGCCCGAGGGGGCCGATGTGTACGCGCGGGCGCGCCTAGTGAAGGAAGGCTCGCAGCCAACCCACACCCTGACCAGCTACTACCGGCCCGAACACGTCGAAGGAACGCGCATCGTCGACCCGGCCCCGGGCCCGGCCGGTCGCGGTGGTGGGTTTCGTGTCCTGTATGAGGCCGGGTACGAAATCGACCACATGACGGAGGAGCTGTTCGCGCGCGTACCGACGACGGAAGAGACCCAGCTTCTCCAACTAACGCCGGGTGAATGGGTGGTGGAATTGCATCGCACCACCTACACAGCGGATGGGACCGTGGTTGAGTTCGCCATCGGGGTGCACGCGGCGACGCGGTTTGCGTGGTCGTACGACTTTAAGGTTCCGGACTCGGCCAAGACGGAGGGTGAGAGCAAGTGATCCCGGCTCAGGCGTGGGCGGACGCACAGCGGCTCTGGGACTTCCAGCAGATGGGGCACGAGCCGCGCCCGTGCTCAGTCGCCATCGGTCTCGGCAGCCACGACCTGGGGGTGGCCGATACTGCGGCGGACCTTTACCACCAGGGCATGGCGCCGCTCATTGTCTTCACCGGGGCGACCAGCCGCACGACGCGTGAGCGGATGCCACGCGGCGAAGCCGAGCACTACCGCGACCGTGCGATGGAGGTGGGAGTTCCCGAGCACGTCATCCTCGTTGAGCCGAATGCGAGGAACACGGGCGAGAACATCCGCTTCTCCCGCGCGCTCCTCAAAGAGCGGCACGTGCCCGTCACGTCCGCCCTCCTGGTCAGCAAGCCCTACGAGGAACGGCGCGCGTACGCGACAGCCTGCAAGATGTGGCCCGGCGTCGAATGGGTGTGTGCATCCACCCCTATGACGCTCCCTGACTACGTCGACTCGATCGGGGACGCACGTCTCGTCGTCGACATGCTGGTCGGGGCTCAGCAGCGGCTCATGGTCTACCCCCGGCAGGGGTTCATGATCGAGCAGGAGATTCCCGCCGACATCAAGGCCGCGTACGACCGTCTTCGCGACCACGGATTCACGAGCCGCCTCGTGTCTGAGGAAGCGAGCCATGGATAACATCTGCGTTCAGCACGGCCTGTTGTGCGCTTAGGGCACAGCGATCCGGCCATTCCATCCGGTGGGTGCTTGATTGGCTAACGGCAGAGGTAGCTACCCGAGGTCATGACGGCATCGATCAACGGGTGGGTGGCTATGCCTGGCGTGAACGAGAACATGGCCGATCGGCGGTCGGAGAAGGCGACCGACTTCGGCGAAGAGAACGCAATCGGGTGGGGCCTGGCGGCGGTTACGAGCGCTCTCCTGGAGGTTGCAGCGGCCATCCGCGAGGCTGGCAGCGATGTCGCCAGCGCGCTACGGGAGCGCTGAGAGCCCGACTCGGCTGGCCCGAGTCTTGTAGCGGACAGTGGCATACACCTTGTGAGTGACTGCACCTGCGTACAGGTTTCCTCATGGCGAACCCTGCCGTACGGTGGTCGTAAGGGCTGACCCGGAGCTCATGCTCCGGCTAGGCACTTTCCGCCCCCCAGGATTCCTGGGGGGCCTCAACTTTTCCGGACGACGACGCCTGGCGCAGGGCCGCCAGCCACGCGATTGGTCTCGCGGCGCATCGCATCCCCCAGCTCATGCCACATTTCGGCGGGGCATACACGCGCAACCCCCGCGCTCGGGGGGATGAGGGATCGGAACCCCGCGTATGCCACGAGGTCTGCGAATTGAATGAGATACGAGTGGTCGGAGCGTCTGGGGACTGGGTCGTCAACCAGCATCCGAGCAGGGACCTTGAGTGAGCCCGTGCCGTAGTAACTCCCCGCGGTCATGTACCGACGGGCTCGCCGGACCAACCGCCGGACGTGATCATTTTCTCCCTCGTCATGGAAGATCATCACCGGTTCCCCGGTGGCGGAGCTGGCGCGCTCAAGTCGTTGGAGCAGCGTGATCCAGGCGAGTTCGAAGCACTCGGAGTCTCGTAGATCGTTCTCGCGTTTGTCGATCACAATGGCGAATGCCTTGGCCTGCATCTGGCTGAGTACGCGCATGTGCGCTCGATAGATGATGTAGCGAGCGCTGGGTCCTAGACCGAGATCGCGGATGGAACCGCTATTGCGCAAGAGGAAGTTGGCCTTCAGTTCTGAGCGCATGAGGATGCCGAAGCGGTCTTTGATGCGTCGTCGGAACGCTACAGCCTCGTCAAACGATGCAGCCCAGTTGTGCGAGCTAAGCAGCACGCAGCCGAGTGTGTAGGTCACGGTGCCGCCCTTGGCGACCGCGCCCGTGTTGCCCGACTCGTCAATGTAGGCCAGTAGCACATCAACATCATGCAGCAGCGCAACGCGGCTGCTCTACGGGTTTCGCACGGTTGATCCTCTTCAGGTGACAGAGGAGTGCTTTGGCGTCATGCAGGCCTCGGAACCAGAGGGCGGGGCACGGAACGGTAACGGTGCCCGCCGGTGCCGACCGCAGCGAAGCGCGCATCAATGCGGGGGCCAAACAGGGGGCCAAACGCTGCAACCACAGCAAGACCGTCCAGGACGGTGATGGACAGCACCGGAGCCGAACCGGCAGTTCAGTCCCTACGGAGCAAGGTCAAGAGGGGCGCGATCGCGTTCGGGACGAAGAGGTCGTGGGTTCAAATCCCGCCACCCCGACAGCCGAAACAGCAGGTGAGGCACCTAGGAACGTTCCTAGGTGCCTCACCTGTTTTCGTGTGCTCTGCTTCCGGTAGACCTCCTCAGTTACGGCGGTGCCCGAGTGCGGCGTGAGATCACTTCGGTCGGGCAGGGGGTGACCGGCTTCGGTCGCGCGTTCGCGGGCCAAGGCTTCGTTGTGGTCGGCGCGTGCCTGGCGGAGGGCGCCAAGGGTGACGGAGTAGGCGCGGGACTTGGTGGAGAAGTGGCCGCGGAAGCCGAGCATGTGGGCCCACTTGCGCAGGCGGAGGTCTTCCAGCTCGGGAAGCGCCCCGAGGCGCCAGCAGGTGAGGATCATGCGCCGGGCGTCGTCGGTGACGTCGGAGCCGATCAGGTCCGTGATCGGGTTGCGGATGGGGCGGTCGAGGGTGCCCGCGGTCTCGGCGCCCTTGGTGGCGTACTTGGCGATGTAGGCGGCCACGGCGCGGCTGGACAGTTCCGAGCTGCCTGCGAAGTCGGCCGAGCGGATGGGGCGGATGTCGAGCTGGTCGCCGAAGCGGAAGGTGTACGCGTGTCCGTCGAGGACCGGACCGGGCACCTCGGCTTCCTTGGCCGCCCAGCGGATCGCATCAGTGAGGAGTTCGGTCGTGGCCCAGGCCGGCGGGGCGTCCTCGGCGCCGTCCGGGCCGTCGAGGCGGATGACGGCGCGGAAGTGGACGGCACCTCGTCGCTGGTACTCGGCGACCTTGGCGCAGGAGACCTTGAGGCAGTGCCTCAGCGCCGTGCAGCACCCGTCAGACCAGCCTCCGCACGCAGAACCCGAAGACGTGCCCCAAGCACCCGCATCCGCTCGCGCCGTTCACTCCCCATACGCAGGGTTCTACACCACGAGCCGATAGCGACCGGGTGCAAGAGCAGCATCAACAGCCGCCAGGATGAGCGTGATTCAAAGTCTCTCTACTAGTTCAAGGCCCGCGCACGGCGCGGGCGCGCGCCGCCTCTGCGGCGCGCTGCGTGCATGCGGACAGAGGTAGGAAAACCCTCCATGGCTGGGGCGGTCGGCTCCACCGACCTTCTCACTTATGCCGTTCGATGCACTTTCTATCAGCCCTAGAGATAGCAGCTTCCGAAGGATCGCGGAGGCACCTTCCGTTAGCCCTGGATCCTTCTTGGAAACTTGATCAACAGACATTCCATAGCTCTGCCCATGAATCGGCTGCTCAATCTCTCCGTCCGCGAGATGACCGCACACCTAAGAGGTGTTCACGGAATTCACGGCGGAAGTCTTTGGTCCGACCCTCACCAGGCCTGGCTGGATTCAACCAAGACGGCTATCAAGTCCGTAAATAGCCACTTCGGAATCAACTGCTACTTCTTGGGCTATTCATGCGACATGCAATCGGATGCCGGAGGGCTGACTCTCGACGGAGACCGGCTCGAGATGCCTAGCTACAGGCCCGAGTCCTTGGAGGATGTAGACATCCACGTCTGCCAGGACCGCAACCAGTGACGTGGAAGCCGTGCCACATGTCCAAGCGCCCTCCCGGGCCGTCCTCGGGCCGTCGAAGGGCGCTCAATGGTGACCGACGTCGACAACTGCCGACAGCGCATCAGCAGGTCAGGACGTTGATCGGTTAGGCGGCCGCAGGTCACGGCCGCCCGTGATCAGTGTGGCTGTGCTGAGGTGCCGCCTAAAGGGTCACCAGGAGTGAGATCGTGTTCGATCACGGCCGAGAAGTCTCCGTATTAGCAAGAAAGTGCCCGCGCCGATCAGGGCCACCCCCGTAAGGATCAAGGCCATCCCGATGGCGATCAGAAACGTGCCAATAAGGACCAGAAGCGCCCCGATCAGGACCAAGAGCGTCCCGATGATAAGGAGAAAGATCGCGAGGACGGTCACGGTTGTCTCCTGTCCTCCCTCCCGCTCTGACTCCTTCCCATTCCCGGCGCAAACACTCTGCCTTTTGCGCCTGGCTGTTGTGCTGTCAGGCCCGGGCTGGTCCGGGCTTTCGGGAGTCGGTCAGCGGGCCGGGCGGCGGGTGGAGCGCCAGATGGAGCGGGCCGCCAGGTAGAGCAGATCGACGATCAGAAGCAGTACGCCGATGGACATCAGGTAGAGCATGCCGTCGACGGCCGCGCCGATGGCGACCAGAGCGATTCCGGCGATGAGCAGGATCAGGAAGGGGACCATGACGGGGTGCCTCGTGGGAAGGAACCGTGCGGAATCTATGTGTTCTCTCGGCTACGGCAGGACACGCTGTGCCTGTGCTCGATGTCGCGTCGGCCGAGGAGGGGTACGTGGCGGCTCCGGCGCACAAGGTCGCCACCAGAGTGGAGGCGGCGTCCGCCGACCGCGTGCCCCACCGACCCCAAAGTTCTCAGGACGATGCCGACGACAACCGGCCGGTTTCTTCGAGCGCGCCGTCAGGAAAGCGAGTGCGCCAGGCAGCATGCTGTTCGTTTGATCCTCCGCGTGCCCGGACGCTCGGATTCCAGGACTCCTGGGCGCCTCGCAGCCGGTACCCCCACGGGGCTTCGGCCTTAGGGATCTCAGGCGGTGCGTTTGGCGCGGTGGCGGGCTTCCCGGAGCCGGACCTTCGAGGGGAGGCGGTCCAGGCCGGCCGAGTCCCGTGCGTGTGCGAGTGTTTCGCGGCTCAGCCGCCCAATAACCCGCGCCGGGTCGGCGTGAGGCTCCAGCAGCAGCCGCACGCGGGCGGTCGGAGCGGTACGTCGGCCCGTCAGGCGGACATGAGCCCGCGAGACCCCGTTCAGGGCTTGTGCCTCTTCCTCGATGACGTTCTCCAGTGTGCGGCCGTCGAGTCGGGCCGGCGCGCCGTCTCCGCTGTCGACGAGGACACGGTCCAGGCGGTGTCTGCGTTGCGCGAGGAGCCACCACAGCAGCAGGGCCAGCAGCACGGCCAGCACCGCGATCACGGTCGGCCACCACCAGTCCTCTTGCCGCCACCGGGTGCGTCCCCAGGCGCCCAGCACCACGTCGTCCGGCCCGCGGAAGGGCCACCAGCCCGGCACGTCGAAATTCCAGTGGCGCTGCAGATCCAGTGCGCCCAGCAGCACGCCGCCGCCCAGGGCGAACAGTCCGAGGCCGAGAAGCCCGAGCAGCACCCGGTTCACCGTCTTGAGCATCAGGATCACCTCAGCCCTTCTTGGGGCGCCGGACGCGCACGGCCAGGGCGGGCTGCCGGGCCAGGCCCAGGGACGCCACGGCTTCGCCCAGCTCGGCGTCCAGATCCGCGCGGACCTCCTCGAGACCGCGGAAATGCGCCTGGGCCCGGGCCTTCACCTTCCGGCGGCCGACGGCGACCTGTGCCGACTGGACGCCGGGCACCTGCATGGCCCGATCGCGCAGAACCAGGGCGGCGGCGCGGCGGTCGAGCCCGGCTCGGACGTCCTCCGTCCCGGGGATGCCGGTGGGCCGCCGCATGGGCAGCAGCCGGCGCAGTCCCGGCGTCACCGCCAGCAGGAAGATCCACAGGCCGAGGGCCATTGCCACCGCGGCCCCGACGATCATCCAGACGTCGTCCAGGGGCCGTGTGGCCAGTTCCTCGGCGAGCCGCCGCCGCCATTCCATCGCGGTGCGGCCCGCCCGCACCGCGATCACGTCGTACAGGAGAAGTCCGACGGCCGCGGCGGACAGCAGGGCTGCCAGGGCCGCGGGAATCCGCCGCGACGACCAGAAACGGCGCGCCGCCCGGCCTGATCCGTCGATCGCCTTCGTCGCGCCCTCGGCCGCCCCAGGAGTGCCGTCGGCGGGCGGAGCCGCCGTCTGTCCCGGGCCGGAGGAGAGGTCGCTGCCGCCGGCCGGCTGCCGCGAGGCGTTCGCGCTCATCTCACCCTCTCCCGGTCCGTATGCCGCGTGTGAGCCGAGTGCAGCCGCTCGACCGATACCGCGAGGTCGGACACCTCCATGCCGGCCCATGCCCTGACCCGTTCGGTGACCTCCCGGCGCACCGCGGCGCACTGCTCGCCGATGTCGGACGGGTAGCCGAGCTCGACGGTGATGTGCAGCCGTGCCTCGCCGAGCACCGCCCGCAGTCCGGCGGCGGACTCGGCGTCCCGTGCCGCGCCGGTCCGTTCCGGCGCCTGCCGTACGGAAGTGCTCACGTGCGGCGCCCGGCGGCCGGGGGGTACGTGGCCGGACGAGTCGGCGAACCGGCTCAGCGTCTCGCGCGCCACCCGGGCAGCGATCTTCGCGACGACCCGGTCGGTCACGGCGGTCGCTCCGCGCTCCCCGCGGGGGACACCTGGGCGCTCATCGGCTTCGCCGCTCACCGCCGCCAGTCTCCCCGAGCCTGTCGCCGGTCGTCACGGATCCGATCCTGCCGGTCCCGGCGACGGACGAAGTCGCCCGGTTCGAGATCCCCCTCCATGAACCGCCCGATGACGAGACCGACGAGGCCCAGCACCAGCACCACCAGGAAAGCCCAGAAGTCACCGAAATACGCGGCGAACCCCAGCGCCATTCCGGCCATCAAGCCCACCACGGCCCTGCTCATTACGCGCTCCTTCACTCAAGCGGGCTGCCGCCCCGGCTACTGGATCCGCTGCCGCTCCTCCCCTTGGTCCTCTTCGTCGTCCGGCAGTTTCACGTCGCTGACCGTGATGTTGACTTCCACGACATCCCGACCCGCCATCCGCTCCACGGCGGAGATCACGTTCTCCCGCACCGCGGCGGCCACGTCCGTGATCGAGACGCCGTAGTCGACGACGAGCTCCAGATCGATGGCCGCCTGCAGCTCTCCGACCTCGACGCTCACCCCGCGCGTGGCGGACTTGCCGCTGCCGGCGCCGGGCATCCGCTCCCGCATGGATCCCATCGAGCGGGCGAATCCGCTGCCCAGGGCATAGACGCCGCGGACATCCTGTGCCGCCATTCCGGCGATCTTCTCCACCACCACATCGGCGATGGTCGTCCGGCCGCGAGAACCGGGCGCAGCGCCGAGCCTGACGCCGGTGTTCTCAGTCATCGGGATATTCCTCCCTCGCGAGGCCACAGAGCACTCATCACTCGGATTATAGTCTTTTTAGTGCCTTTTGCCCGAATATAGAGCGTGAGGCAGGGTGGCCCCCGAGCTTGCGCAGGACACCCCCGGGCAGAGCGCCGCGAAGAGAACCGCGGCCGTGGAGAAGAAGGGAGAGAGGCCGGTGACCAAAGCGTGGACGCAGGCAGTACGAAGCCAGCTTGGCCTGGGCCGGCTGCTCCCGCTCGGCGGGCCCCACGACGGGACGTGGATCACCGAGCAAGCGGCCGTCCAGGCCCTCGGGCGCACTGCCGCCGAGGTCCCCGGTGTCCGACTGGAGTCCCTGCGCATCGGGTCGACGCCGCTCCAACCCGTGTCCGAGCCGGCCGTCCGTCCGCCGGCCAGCGCGCTACCGCCTGGCCCGCTCACCATCGATGCCGCCTTCGCCGCATCCCTCGTGCGGCCGCTGCCGGAGACCGCCGACGAATTGAGGAGCGCGCTGCTGGGCGCGGCCGCTGAACGGCTCGGGCTGGCCACGGTGACGGCTGACATGCGCGTAACGGATCTCCTTGAGGTTCCGGAGGCGGGCATGACGTCTCCGACCGCGGCGACGGCCATGAGGCCCACGCCGGAAGCCGCGGCCGCGCAGGGCTCGCCCCCGGTGACCGGAACAGGGTCCATGCGGGGACTCGTCGGGGAGCTGGCGGACATCGCAGCGGGTGTGCCGGGCGTCGCCCACCTCACCGCCGTGCTGGGCAGCCGCCCGGTCAGGGTGGAGGACCATGATGATCCACCCGGCCGACACATCGAGGTTCACCTCGCGGTCGCCCCCGGACACCATCCATTGCAAGTCGCCCGCGCCGTCCGGGTGGCGGTGGCCTATGCAGCCACCACAGACGCCCCGGGCCCGGTCACCGTCGCCGCCCTCATCACGGAAACCGCGGCCTGGCGACGGACCTCGCCGGTCACCGTGATGAGTGCCCCTCAGTGATCAGCCGGTCCCCTTCATCGGCCGTCCCCGATTCTTCCCTTGACGTGCGCGTGCGCGGACCGCTCCGCCAGCCCTGTCCTGCCGCGGTGTGAGACCTGCCTGGCAGGGAACCCGCATGCCGACGAAGGGTGTGCGCTGCCGCCGACAGACGAAGCAGACGTCGTCCTAGCTCCGCGGTCGCGCGATGTGTATCCGCAACGGCGGAAGCGCACCCCTGCCTGTGGCCCGGTCTCAGCAACTCCCGAGGCGGCGCCTGACCATCTGCCTCCTTCGGAGAGAGTTTCAGCAACATGACCACAAACACCACGGTCCGCCCCCCGCCCTCGGAGACGTCCGGCAGTGACTTTGCCCGGTTGTCGAGAAAGATCGCTGATGCCGGCCTGCTGGGGCGCCGTCCCGGCTATTACGCAGTGCGGATCACAGTGGTGGCCGCGCTCTATGTCGCTGGGTGGGCCGCCGTCGCGCTCATAGGTGACAGTTGGTGGACGCTGACCGTCGCCGGCTTCCTGGCCGTCGTCTTCGGCCAGGTCGCCCTGCTCGCCCATGACGCGGCCCACCGCCAGGTGTTCCGCCGACGCCGGGCCAGCGAGGTGTCCGGACGGATCGCCGGTGCCGGTATCGGGATGGGCTACGGGTGGTGGCAGGACAAACACACCCGCCACCACGCCAACCCCAACCATGCGGAACTCGACCCTGACCTCGCCCCCGACCTGCTGGTCTGGTCCCAGGAACAGGCCCGGGCCGCCAAGGGGCTCCCCCGCCTGATCGGCCGCTGGCAGGCGTTCCTGTTCTTTCCGCTCCTCACGCTGGAGGGCTTCAACCTGCACGTGTCGAGCATGAAGGCGCTGGCCAATCGCTCACTGAAGCACCGAGGGCTAGACGGGGCGCTGCTGTTCGGGCACTTCGTCGTCTATCTGAGCGTCCTGTTCTGGCTGCTGCCGCCCGGCATGGCGATCGCCTTCCTCGCCGTCCACCAGTGCCTGTTCGGCGTCTACCTCGGCTCCCTCTTCGCGCCCAACCACAAGGGCATGCCGATCCTGACCGGCGAAGACCGCCCGGACTTCCTGCGCCGCCAAGTGCTCACCTCGCGCAACGTCAGCGGCGGCCGACTCACCGACATCGCATTGGGCGGACTGAACCACCAGATCGAGCACCACCTGTTCCCCAGCATGCCCAGCCCCAACCTGCGCAAGGCCCGGACCATCGTCCGGCGCTACTGCGAGGAGCTGGGCGTGGACTACGTGGAGACCGGGCTGATCACCTCCTACCGGCTGGCCCTCACCAGTCTCCATCAGGCCGGAGCACCGCTCAGGCACGCCCACGTCGCCGCCTAGAGAGGCGCTAGGTTGCCGTCGACTCGTCGTGAGGACGACGGCGCCATGGCTCTGTGCGAGCTCACGGCCGTGCGCCAACCGGTACATAGCAGCGTCGACAGCGAGCGAGCGATCCCACGCCACAGGTGAGCTACAGCCCAGCTCCGAGGCAGCCGAGTACGACCAGGCCGAGCGGCTGCCCTGATCTCTGCGGTACAGCAGCGAGTACAGCAACCACGACGACCGTAGCTGGCCGCCAGCACCCTTCAATGGTCAGCTGAACAGCTATCGCGACCTCAACGACCTCTGGGTGCACCGTAACGCGCGCGCTCTTCCCAGCGCCCTCACGGCGAGACGAGGACAGGGAGATCCTGGCAGCGTCCGGCATGGAGACGCTGGAGATCGTAACTCGGCCGCAGCAACTGCCAGGGCCTCGACCAGTTCCTCCCGCGCGATCACCCGCCGGTCGCGTTCGATCTCCGCAGCCTCTAACGCCTCGGCCAGCCGCGCGGCTTCCTCCCGCAAGCCCTCTACCCGCATCCGGGCAGCCGCCTCTCACTCGTCCAGCATTCCCCGCACGGACACCACCGCGCTCCCCTCGACCATGAAGCGGACACAAGACATCGCAATGCCTCCCTCAGCCCGATCGGAACCATGCCTGACCAGCAGGAATCAAGGATCACGTTCCCTTGAGGTACGGCATCTCAGGACTGCTCTCCGCTGGCGCACGGGGCATGGAGGCGGTGGCTTCGTATGTTGCGGCATGTCAGGCCGCGGACGACTGCTGGTTGACCTGCTGAGCGAAGGCCGTCGGCAATCGGATCACCCGGTCATGCTGCCTGCGCAGCTAGGACTTGTCCGGCCGATCATGTGACTACTCCGTGCCCGAGTCGTTGCAGTGGGCATGGGGCGGGGCGATCTGAGTGATGCCGAGTGGGCACGGCTGCGTCCGTTCCTGCCGGTGAGCATCGGGCGTTGTGGCCGGTGGCGGGATCACCGGCAGGTGATCGACGGGATTCTGCACCGCGTGCGGACCGGGGTGCAGTGGCGTGACCTGCCCGAACGGTTCGGGCCGTGGAAGACCGTCTACGAACGCCACCGCCTGTGGTCGGCCGACGGAACCTGGGAACGTCTGCTCCAGCAGGTCCAGGCCGCGGCCGACGCCGCCGGCGAGATCGACTGGGACATCTCGGTGGACTCCACCATCGTCCGCGGTCATCAGCACGCAGCCGGCGCCTGCACCGACCCGCCTCCGGCCCGGGATCAAAGGGGGCCGCAGGGATGGAACACCAGGACGAGACGCCGTGGCAAAGTCTCGTCGCCCGCCTGGTGGAGGTGGTGCTGGAGGTGAGGGCCTGGGTCGCTCGCGGGGCGGGTTCACCAGCAAGCTCCACCTGAGCGCGGACGGCCGCTACCGCCCACTGTCCCTGATCGTCACTCCAGGTCAGCGGGCAGACTGCACCCAGTTCAAGCCGGTCCTTGAAAAGATCCGAGCGCCCAGACCTGGCCTGGGACGGCCACGCAAGATGCCGGACAGCCTCGCGGCCGACAAGGCTTACAGCAACGGCCCCATCCGCGAGTACCTGCGACGGCGGGGAATCCGACACACCATCCCGGAGAAATCCGACAGCCAGGCGGCCCGCCTACGCAAAGGCGCACGCGGTGGCCGACCGCCCGGCTTCGATGAGGACCGCCACAAGAAGCGCAACGCCGTCGAACGGGCCATCAACCGCCCGAAGCAGTTCCGGGCGGTCGCCACGCGCTACGACAAACGGGGCTACATCTTCCTCGGCACCGCCACCGCGGCGGTCGTCGCCATCTGGCTCCGAACCTGAACTCCTACGCGACCCAGCAGTAGACGCCGTGATCCTGGCGCCGGGCGGTGCTGACGAGACCAGCCAGCTCACCCACAATCGCCTGGGCGATCTCCGTGTCGATGGCCTCGCCATCCTCCGCGCGCAGCTGAGCCCATGAGGCGGCGATGTCCCGCAACCTGGAGAGCCCGGCATCCGCGAGAGCAGTGGACAGGCGAGGCGAGATCGCGAAGACGACGCACCCGTCGTTGTCCTGGCCGGCGACGATGCGAGGCTCACCGGCATCGACGAGTTCCTCGAAGCTGCCGCCGGCCAGAAGGCATTCCCACTCGATCACTGCCTCCTCGGGATCGAAGTTGCCGAAGGAGAGCGATTCGAATGCCCGTCCCGGCCCGGTTTGGAGTGTCAGAGCCGCTGACGTGTCATCCGGTGCCACGAAGAACTTCACGATGATGCTCACCCGGGCATCATGCCCGACTGCCCACAACCATGATCGGCCGGACAAGTCCTAACCGAGCAACGCATCACGACACGGCAAACCTTGCCTTACACGGGCATTAGGCGGGAGGTGTCCGGCCTGGTCGGTGGCTTGCGGGGAGGGCACAGGCCGAGGTCCCGCCTGGCAGACGGTCACGGTGGTTCGCGACGGTCCTGTAGGCACCATGAGCGACCCAACGCATGGGCGGCAGGGTGAGTAGCGCACCCAAAACAGCCCACCCCCTACCTGCCCTCAGCAACAGCTTGGCGACCGCCTGAGCGCCGCCGTAGACAGCCCCTGTGGGCGTGATCCACAACAACTCGTACTCGGCCCGCCGCTGAGTGGAACCGAGAGAAGCCAGGTCCGCGAACTGCCAAGGAGTGATGGAGCAGTCGAGCCGCAGCATGCGCTCGAGCAATGTCACTGACGTTGTACAGAAACGGCAGTCACCGTCATAAACCAGCACAGGTAGGGTCTGCATAGAGCAATCCTGCCTCACCGAGGCATTCTGCCGAAGCAGGCTTACCAGTACCGCTCCGACGGGTCATTTTACGAATCTCCGCGGCTTCGGGGGTCCGACCGCAACAGGTCACCGCACGGCGAGCCGAATTGCCCAGCCCCGGCACTGACCACATACTCCGAGAGTCGGCACTTTCGCAGTCGGCGAGAGGGAGGGGTCGTGCGACCCGACGACCCCTCCCTTCCCTTCAATCGTTCTCCAAACTAGGCGTCGAGCCGTGCAGGCCTAAGGGCTCGCAGAGAAGTAACTTGTGGGCTCAGCGGATTGACTCCCAGGTCAGTGCTCCGCGCACCGCAAGTTGTTCCTCTGCGGGCCCTAACGACCTCGTGCACGGTAGGCGGTGAGACGTCGAGAGCTTCGGTAGGGCTCGGTGTTTACCTCTGCCCTGCCGGAGCCAGGTCTGCAGTCTGCTGATGGGACAGCTGTCCTGTGACGGCTTGAACGATGTCGCTGATCTGCTCGCGGCAGCCGAGGTGGCATGCGAGAGCCTGCCAGTTCTTCAGGTGAGCGATGCCGTGCTCGGCCCGGATGCGCCGCGAGGAATGCGCCTTGCGCTGCCGCTCGTACATTTCCTCGTACCAGTCGGGCGCGTTCTTCTTGCAGCTCGTGCCACAACGGGCCCGCCTCGGCCACGAGTTCAGCGATCACTCCGGCCGGCAGCCCCCGTGATCCTCCGGTCGTTGGTGATCACTGCACGAGACACATTCCCCACCACACGACCGTGATCAACGAACGCGAGCTCTGCGCCTCACCGCCTATCATGCACAAGCTCGTTAGGGCTCGCAGAAGAACATCATGCGGGTGCGCGGAGCGCTGACCTGGGAAGTCAAGCCGCTGAGCCCACAAGTTACTTCGCTGCGAGCCCTTATCGTCCGCCTTCAAAGATCATCCGGTTGGTGGATCACGACGTTGTGGAACGTCGTCATGAACTCACCGACCAAGACCGGGAGTTACTCGTTCCAAGCCAATGCGGACGCGGTCGGCGACATCGACTGGCTGGTCCAGATCGACGCCACCATCGTCCGCACTGACACCTTGATCCCCGGGCTGGAAGTGCATCAAATCGCTTGGGAGATCCCCGAGAAGCCCCTACGAGTGAAACTACGGGGCCGGGCCCTCTCCGAGGGTGCGGACCAAGCCGGAACAAAAGAACCCTGTTGCTCATGGCGGGCCAAGAGGGTTACAGGATCAGCCTGGGGAGTGAGTGTCGCCGACTGGTACGGGTTGCAGTGGCAGCGCGGCAGATGCCGTCCCGGGATGGGCTTCCGCTCCGGTCACGCCTGCTCGTCGGACGGTACGCCGCAATTGCCGTTCCACGGCCCGGTAGAAGCGGTCCGGGAGGAATACGGCGTCGGCGACGATCATTGCGCCGGAGAACAGCGGCAGTCCCATGAGCACCGCGATATTCACGTGCATACCCAGCAAAAGGATGAGGACAGGGTATTTAAGTCTACTGAAGAGGACGAAGGGAAAGGCGACCTGCACGAGCACCGTCATATAGCCGACGACAGTGAGCAGTACGTGGTTGCCGTCGATCATCTGGGACAACTCAGGCCAGGGACGGAACAGGTCGATGTTCAGGATGTAGTGGAGGGCAGTGCCGTCGGCCCACTTGTAACCCTGCACCTTGTACAGGCCCGCACATCCGTAGAGGAAGCAGACCTGGGCTGCGATGACGAACATCCCGCAGTTGTGCAGCACGGTGGTCAAGATGGAGCGCGCATCGCCAAGTTGGTGCCGGAGACCGGTCCCGCGGGGATCTGCCACCTTGCCGGTCGCAGCCCTGCACCGGGCCCTGCGCGCGTCGAGGGACCAGCGACGCCCACACGCGGTGAAGACCAGATAGACGGCCATGAGGACCATGAGGTTGTCCCCGCCGTCCGCCATGTAGATCGCCCTGCCGTGGAACGACACCACCACGACCGCGAACAGCACGGATACCGCACGCGTGCGCCAACCCAGCACGAACAGCGCACACGTGATGAGAGCAACGGCGTAACAGACCTCGAAGTACGCCTGACTGTCGGACAGGAGAAGGACGCTGGCCCATCCGCTCTGGTCGTACATAAGTCGGGCCAGCTCGGGTGTCCACGGCGAACCGGGGCCCCACATCTCCTCGCGGTGTGGAAACTCCCGGAGCAGGAAGACGAGGTAAAGCAGACCGTACCCGATGCGTAGCATCGCCGCCGCGTACAAGGAGACCGTCCGCTCAGTCAGGAGCACGAGGAAAGCGTGGATCCGATCCAACCCGCGCTGAAGCAGGTGCACGGCCGCCTGCTTCGTGGTCACTCGGGGCGCTGTTGCCCCCATGGTCGGTGCCTTCTCACTCTGATTCACGGGAATCCACCTTCCACCAGGGCAGGTACCGGATCACGGCCGGCGCAGGTGCCGCGGCGGCAGCACGGGAGCCATCCGCCGAGCGCGGAGCGGCGATGGGCAGCGTGGTCACCCGTAGCTGGATGAAGTCGAAGGTGCCGCCCCGCTGAGCTGTGACACGGTCCACTGCGATGTTCTGGAGATACTTCTGAATCAGGCGAGCCCGATCCGAGTATGGCTGGTCGTCGCTGCCGTGCGTTTTGAGGTAGGAATTCCACGCCTGGCGCAGCATGTTCTGTGCCGTATGGCTGGGAAAGACGTGGTGCTTAACGGCGGAATCGTCCATGGAGCTCAGATCGATCCAGCCGCTCACTCGCCTGGAACCGTTCGGCGCTGTGTACCCCACCTTCGCCGAGATCTGCCGGTTGACGGATTGCGGTTCCGGGGCGAAGAGCCGCCAGTTCTGCGAAAACAAGGGCCGGACCCACGCGTTAATCTGCTGGTTGTATGCCTTGGAGATGGCGTTCGAGGGCGCCACGTACAGAAACACCAGGACAAGATGGACCAGGGTCACTGCTAGGCACAAGGCAACCGCGACTCCCGTTCCAGCGGTCAGTAGGCGGTATGGCCCTGGATTTTCACGAGTGCCACGCAGTCCACCGTTCTCCGCTGCAGACTCAGCGCCAACCTGCTGCGAATCCCTCGTATTTGTCGACTCAACACCGATCAGCACGACCCCACCCACCCGGTCCTTCCCATTGCGACTGCTTGCACCTGCTACTACTGATTCCGCGGGTGGCGCACGACGGCATCGACGACGATCCGCTGCGCGCCACCCCTTACTCGCGGGTGAAGATGAGCAAGTTGCGTACGCTCCGGCAAGGAGATCCAGCGCAACTCGTCACTCCCGCCGAACTACGGGGAACTCACTTAGTGGTGTGTGTGTGCATCTTGTGCCACGGGGGTTTGGACCCGTAGTGGTGGGGCTTCCCGGGCTTCCCCGGCTTCCCGGGCTTCCCCGGCTTCCCGGGGTGGTGGTCACCAGGACCACCTGTGTCGTGGCCCGTCGTCGCGGCAGCGTCGTCACCCGTGGTCACAGCGGCGGCGTCGTCACCCGTCGTCGTCACAGCGGCGGCGTCGTCACCCGTCGTCACGGCGGCGGCGTCGTCACCCGTGGTCACAGCTGCGGCGTCGTCACCCGTGGTCACAGCTGCGGCGTCGTCACCCGTCGTCACAGCTGCGGCGTCGTCACCCGTCGTCACAGCTGCGGCGTCGTCACCCGTCGTCACAGCTGCGGCGTCGTCACCCGTCGTCGTCACAGCGGCAGCGTCGTCACCCGTGGTCACAGCGGCAGCGTCGTCACCCGTGGTCACAGCGGCAGCGTCGTCACCCGTCGTCACAGCGGCAGCGTCGTCACCCGTCGTCACAGCGGCAGCGTCGTCACCCGTGGTCACAGCGGCAGCGTCGTCACCCGTGGTCGTGGTCGTGTCGCCCTCACACAGCGGTCGGGTGATCACGTTGCTGTCCAGCGTCACGGCGCCGTTGCGGGCCAACGCACGGCCCTCGATGTTCGTCCCCGTAGTGACGCTGATAGAGGTCAAGGCCATGATGGTGCCCACGAAGTCGGAGTTGGTTCCGAGGGTGGCCGAGCTTCCGATCTGCCAGAACACATTGCACGGCGAGGCGCCATTGATGAGGGAAACCTGGCTGGCGGATGCCGTCGTCAACGTCGAACCGACCTGGAACACCCAGACGGCGTCGGGGTCGCCCTCAGCATCCAGGGTGAGCGTGCCAGTAATAGCGGCACTGACAGGGGCGTTGTATACGCCTGGAGTCAGCGTCCGACCACCGAGTTCCACCGGAGGGTCGTCGGGGAACGTTACATCCGGCGCTTGGCCGGCCGCATCGTTGTACGCAGTGGTCAGGTCACTCTGCGCTTGAGCAGCCACAGCATCCGTGACATGCGTAGCCCCGTTGACAATTCCGGGAGGGAATCCGGTGACGGCCGACCCCGGACTCACTCCGAGATCTCCGTTGATCACCGTAGGGCCGGTGTTGGTGACCGCGGAGCCACCCAGTACAGCAAAGCTTTCCGCCGTTCCCAGTTCCACTGCCGTTGCAACGGCAGCTGCCCGTGTAGGTGTGACGGCCACAACGGCCAACGCAACCAGCAGGGTTAGTACCCCCGCGATCCAGGCCGTCATTGTGCTCCGATGCGACGCATCGGAAATACTCAGTCTCATCGAGGGGTCAACTCCCGTGGGGTGGTGACATCCGGCGTTCCTCGTCAACGGAATCGCCTCTTCTGTGGGCGGATCTTACGCAGGCATCCACCGGAAGCGATGATTCATCGGGTGATGTTGCCGGAGTTACTCGATGCGAGTTAAGGAGGGTATCAAATATTGGGCTGAATGGGCGTCTTTGCAGCGAGCCATTCCAGATTCGATTTCGCCTCCCGGCCCTTAGGTAGATGGCACTTGCCCTCACAGGAGGCAGCAGTCTTCCTCATCCGGGAGGTACTTTCCATTAACCTGAAACAGATGGCAGCACAATTCCCCCGGATGGCGGCTCGCCCACGCATCCGAACACTCGGCTCCGCATTCCGGAACACGAATAGAGGTCTCCCGTTTCCGGTGGGGCAGATGGGTGCGTCGGCTGGTATCCCAGCGGATGATCCCGAGTGGATCGAACCCTTCTCCTGGCTGACCGAGCTACAGTTCGCCGGGCTGGTGGCGTCGGCACGTCGGCGACTTCCAGCGGCCACTCCTGGCGACGGCTCCTGGCCGACCGTGTGTTGTCGGTAGCGACGTACTGGCGAACCGATATCACGTTGCGACGGGTGGCACCGCTGGCGGGATCTCGAAGTCCGCCGGTCGACCGCATCCTCGATCATCTGGCACCGCTGGTGGCCATCTCGCCGGCCCTCCGGAGACGCAAGGGCACCATCTACATTGTCGCCGGCGTATGAATTCGCTGAGCCGGTCTTCTAACGGGCTCGCCCACCTCCAGGGCACCGCCTTTTTGCTAGCTGAAGCGGCTCAGAGGCTGTCGCATCTACAGGACACTGCAAGCACCCTCGCCGATGCCACCCAGGACCTGGTGGGGCTTGCTGACAATGCGTCGACGCTCCATCAAGCCGCAGTCAGAGCCGCGCGAGCCGCAGACAGTATGAGAAACGGCTACTAGTACTCCAGCAGCACTTTGACGTTTTCCCTGTTCAAGGGCGGTCTGGGCGAGTGTAGAAGGGCCGATGGCCAGCCTGTGATCTCTTTCCCGGGCCGCCCCTCGATCGTGTGCAGCCGCCGCTGATTGTGACAGCGGCGGGCGACGGCTTGGCGTCGTCTGCGCCAGTGTGACCATCTCAGTGCGCGTGCGCTGAGGACGGGCTGGTGAACGGCGAGGTGTGAGTGGCCAGTTGCCATGGCAGGCCGGATCAGGCGTGACCATGTGCCGCGGCCGCCATGAGCGGCTCTGCGGCCTCTTCGGTCGTATCCGGAGGGACGACCAGCAGGTCCCAGCGCCCGCGGCCAGGGGCGAGCAGGACGATGGTGTGCGGGGCGGATGCCGTCATGGTCCTGCGCAGTCGTACGACCTGGTTGAAGACGAGCATCCGGCCGGGCACCGCGGGCCACGCCGCTCCGTTGACGGTGACGCTGGTGATGTGGCCCCATGCGCGCGGCAATCCGGCGAGCAGCCGGGGGAGTTCGGCGAGCAGGTCGTACGAACGGGGCCACCACGCTCCGTCGATGGGCTGGGGCATACCGCCGTGGGGAGCCAGGCGCAGACGGAGAAGGGGACGAGAGGGAGGAGGGGGCTGCAGCGCGGTGGTCATGAAAGCTCCTGTCGACTGCCGTGCGGCGGAGGAGATGAGTGACCGGTGTCAGGCGCGGCGGGCCGCCACGCGGTCCGGAGTGGGCCAACGCACGTCGTACACCCAGCCGAGGCGTTCCAGGAGGCGGATGACGGCGGCGGAGGGGTCGAGCTGGCCACGGTCGACGCCGTGGCGGGCACTGGTGGGGTCGGCGTGGTGGAGGTTGTGCCAGCTCTCGCCGAACGACAGCAGGGCCAGCGGCCACAGGTTGGTGGCCCGGTCGTGGCGCCGGGTGCGGAACGGGCGCTCACCGATCATGTGACAGAGGGAGTTCACGCTCCAGGTGACGTGGTGAAGCAGCGCGATGCGCACAAGTCCCGCCCACAGCAGGGCCGTCACGCCGTACAGCCACGTACCGCCGATGGCCCAGCCCACCGCGAACGGCAGGGCGAGGGTGAGGACGCACAGCGCCGGGAAGGCGCGGGCGACGGCACGGATGTCGCGGTCGGCCAGCAGGTCGGGGGCGTACCGGTCGGCGGGCGTGCGGTCGTTGCGGAACAGCCAGCCGACATGTGCGTGCAGCAGTCCGCGCAACTGGCCGCGCAGGTGCGTTCCGTAGCGGTACGGGGAGTGCGGGTCACCCGGCCGGTCGGTGAAGGCGTGATGGCGGCGGTGGGTGGCGACCCAGCCGATGACGTCACCCTGGAAACTCATCGAGCCGGCGACCGCGAGCGCGATCCGCACGGGACGGACGGCCCGGTAGCCGCCGTGGGTGAGGCCACGGTGGAAGCCGACCGTGACGCCGAGACCCGTGATCGTGTAGAGGACTAGGGCGAGCACGATGTCGGCGGGATGGATGAGACTGCCCCACAGCAGCCAGCCGGCGAGACCGATCGCCACGAACGGCAGGAGGACGATCACCGCCGTCACCGTGACGTACAGACGCTCACCGCCGTCGCGCGCGGGCGCCGGTCCGTCCGGTGGAAAAGGGGACGTCCCGTCGTAGCCCTGGGGCGGCGGGGCGGGGTCCGACGGTGTGACCGTCCTGGACGTGGTCGGACTGCGCGACATACGTGGCTCCTCGGCCTGGATGCGGATGGCGCGGCCGGGGTCAAGGGCTGCCCATGAGATGGGAGTCGCGAGAACGGGGCCGGTTCGGACAGCGGCATACGAAGAGCCCTCGCTTCCTCCACGGTACTCCCGCACGCTCCGGGACGAGGCGGGCCGGACCGCGTGGCCGCCGCGTTGACACCGACCGTTGCCGGACGTTCACTGGCGGCACGGTGCAGGGCCATGCCACTCCGGAACACACGGCGAAGCATTCCGCCTTCCCGCCTCGCCCAGCCCCCGCGAGAACCATCCACCGGACAACAGCGAGGCCGGCCATGACCGTTTCACGGACCATCAGGAACCAGGCGCAGACGATGAAGGGCAGGATCACGGAAGAGCTCGGCCGGGTCACCCGCAACAGGCGACTGCGACCCCGGGGCAGGGCCGACCGGGCTTCCGGGAGCCTGAACAGGCCGTCGAGAAGACCAAGGACGCCTGCAGGCGCAACGGAAGCGCCCCCCGATGATGTACGACCAGACACGCGTCCAGCAGCCCGCGGGCCAGACCCGGCGCCCCGCCGAACGCCGCAGCCCGGACCCGGAGCCGCTGCTCCCGTCGGACGAACAGGACAAGATCGCCCAGCACCTCCGGCACGCCCTCAACATCTTCGCCGAAACCCCGCTCGAGGCGCCGGAAGTGGCCGAGAGCGCCTATGACGAAGCCACCGCCCAGCTCGTGAACGCCCTCGCGGAACGACGGCGTGTCCTGCGCGCCGGCTGGCAGGACCGGGATCCCGGGACGCAGTCCGAGGAACTCCGGCTCGCGCTGAGGCGGTACCGGGAGGTCACCCAGCGGCTGCTCCACATCCAGGCGGCCACTGCTCCCCCGCTGCGGCGTTGCGCGGAGTACCGTGGACAGTACCGAGGGCATTTCGCACACCGGCTTCCACGTCGGGTCGTTCTCGGCGAAAGATGAAACCCGGGCCGCCGCAGAGGCGGCCCGGAGACGGGTCCGCATCATGTCGGCGACCTTGCACGCAACCCTGCCGCACCCGGAGCCCGTCGCAGCCCCGGCCGCGCGTCTCGCATTGAAGACCGACGGCACCTCCCGCGGACTCCTGGACGGGGCCTGGTGGCCCCGATCCCGGGATCTGCTGAGCGAACTTCCGTCGCTCACCGACGTGTTGGACCCCTTGTGGGGCCGCATCACCCGCATCGCCGTCAACCCGAAGCACTGGCCGGTCATCCCCCGCAAGGTTCCCGTGGACGGCCACATCGTCAAGGTCGGCTGGTTCACCCCGGAGATCGACCCGCACAAGCTGCTGCTGCTCTCCTACGGCACCGGCCGCTGGGACCTGCTCATCATCCCGCCCGAAACCGGGGCGGAGTCGGCGGCCCGGCTGATGGCTGCCGCGTCCGACTACGACGGCCCGCCATTGACCGCGAGCGCTCTCATCGCCGCGGACGAGGCCCGGCACGGCGTCTTGGCGGCCGACCATTCACTGGGTCCGGACGAGGCATGGGAGTACGAGGGCGGCGCCTCCGCGGTGTCCGCAACCGTTCCCCGACAGACCAGTCCGCCCGACCGGGCAAGCCGACTGATCATCGGTATGTGAGGTGGCCGCCATGAACACCTTCCTGACGGCCGCCGCATACGTGATCCACCGGCTCAACATCCAGCACACCGACAGAATCGCCGTGCACCGGTACAGCTCCCCCCTGCCCGGCCGCCGCGGCCGGGGCATGCCGCAGCCCCCGGTGGCACCGGACCGGTCCGAGTCGCCCACCCCCGGCGAACGGCGGGACCACCGCGACGGGGGCCGCGGGCGCTTCCCACCGCGCCGCCGCCGCAGCCGTACCACTCACCACAAGTGACCAGCCGGTTCCCCCACCGGCCGCGGGCACAGACCGTCGACTCGGCTCGTACCAACGCGTGCGCGAGCGCGTGCACTCGGGCCATGGACCGCGCGAGGAGCGGCCGGGCCCCATGAACCGAGGCATCTCAACCGAGGCGTCATGACTCTTCCGCAGCTGAACATCTACCGGCACGACCGGGCCAGGCGGGCACTGCTCATCCTGGCCGGTTCGATCGACCCGGCCACCGCGCCCCAGGTGCGCGCCGCTCTGGAGCGGTGCCTGCATGAGGCATCACCACCATCGACGTGGATCTGACCACCGTCGGCCGCTGCGACAGCAGCGGCCTGCGTGTCTTCCTCGACGCATCGCGGCTCGCCGCCGGGGCCCACGCGTCCCTGCGGCTGCACTACCCGTCCCCGCAGACCGCACGGCTCCTCGCGGAGACCGGCTCCGATCTTCTGCTCCTGTGACGGCTCCGGGACAGATGTCGTGCACAGCGGTGCGGAGAGCCATCTTCTCTGATCATGCGTGACATGCCGTTCTTCGGCGTAATGGGCTGTCCTGGGTGACTGGCCGCGTCACTCTGTGCGGGTTGATCGCGGTCGTGTCAGGAGCCCGTGTGTCGGTGCGGGCGCTGGACTCGCGGCACGAGGTGAGCATGGACACGGCGGCCGAAGCTTCGACGACGCCGATGGGGTGCGGTTGTGGCGGAAGGTGAGCGCCGACCTGACGAGGGCATGCTGGACCGGTCGGAAGGGTTCGGTGAGCGCCTGCTGGGGGTGCTGCTGGACCGGGCACACGAGATGCCGCCGCAGCTGATCGCCCCGCTGATCGCGGAAGAGGTGGCCAGGGTCGGTGGCCGCGACGTCTCGATCCTGCTGCAGGACTACGCCCAGCTGGTGTTGGTGCCGCTGTCAGGTCGGCGGCTGCTGGTCGGCGAGCCCGAGCCGATCGATGACTCTCCCGCCGGGAGAGCCTTTCTGCACGCGGCCACTGTCGAGATGCCGCAGTCCGACGGCGTCCGGATGTACCTGCCGTTGCTGGACGGCAGGGCGTGATGGCCCTCACCCTGGACACCGTCGATGACGACGACCGGCGGCTGCTGCGCAGGCTCGCCGGTCTGGTCGCCGACATGCTGGTCACCAAGCACAGCTACACCGATCAGTTCTTTCGCGCCCGGCGCCGTGAACCGATGAGCGTGGCCGCGGAGATCCAGTGGTCCCTGCTGCCGCCGCTGGCGATGTCCGTCCCGCAGGTCGCGGTGGCCGGAATCCTGGAGCCCGCCTACGACGTCGCGGGCGACAGCTTCGACTACGCCCTCAACGAGGACATCCTGCACGTGGCCATGGTCGATGCGATGGGCCACGGCCTGGATGCCGCCACAATGGCGACCGTCGCCGTCGGGGCCTACCGGCACGCCCGACGTGCCGACATCGGACTGTCCGAGATCTACGCGTTCATGGACCGGGCCATCGCCGAGCAGTTCGGGCCCGACCACTTCGTCACCGCCCAGATGATGCGTCTGAACATCGCGACGGGCCACCTGCAGTGGGTCAACGCGGGCCATCCCGCACCACTGCTGATCCGCGACCACCGGGTCGTCAGGCAACTGGCAGGCCCGACCACCCTGCCCGTCGGCTTCGGCGGTGAAGAGCCCCGGATCGGCGGGCAGATGCTCCAACGCGGCGACCGAGTGCTGTGCTTCACCGACGGCCTGATCGAGGAGCACGAAGCCGGCGAAGAACAATTCGGCGAAGAACAACTCATCCACTGGGTCAACCGCATCGAACACACAGCGAAGGGAGTACGAGCAGTGGTGCGCTCACTCTCCCACGCCCTGAAGCAGCAACGGGGCGGCCGCACCACCGACGACGCGACCCTCTTCATGATCGAATGGCGAGGGGGCGCCGCCGACCACCTCTTGCTTCTGGAGTGAGCCGACAACCGCACCACCGAAGACGGGCCGACGCAACAGGGACCCACTTGCTGCCCAACCCCGGTACGCACTCGCCCCTGGCTGTCGCCGGTGCGCCCCCGACCTCAGCCGGCACCGTCCATATCCTGGGATTGGGCGGCTTCGGACCCTCCGTCACACGACCTGACGACTACTGTGTCGTACAGACGTCCCAGACCCCGGCGGCACGCTGTTACTGAGCACAGATGGCTGCGGGGTGCGGACTCTTCGTCTGTCACCCGGCGCATCCCTGGAGGGAACTGGGTGGGTCCTCTGTCCTGCTGCGCAGGCTGTCGGACCGACCGTTGCTCTGCCTCCGCCGAAACACGCCCCTGCCGGAGCGGCGCCCAGGGGGCCGGAACTCCGGCCCCGGGTGCCCGTCGGCGAATGGTCTTCCGAACCGAGGCGTCATGCCCCTCTCACAGCCCACCGCCCACTGCACCACCGTGGCTTTCTGCGACTGCAGCGGGCGGATCCTCGACCTCGCCGGCCGCGGGTTCCAGCTCCTCGGCCCTCCGTTCGGCCACCTGCCGCCTCCCCTCGGCGACACCCCGGCCGCGCCCCTTCCGGCCCCGCCGCACTGGTCTGTCCCACTTGCGCCTGTTCTTCCAGGAGGTGTGCGATGAAGGCCGAACCAGAGCGGGGACACACACGGAAGCCAGGGGATGGCGAGCCCTCAGCCATGGCTCCGGTGCGGTTGCGTCGGCTGAGCCGTTGGCTGGTGGAGGACCTGCGTGAGGATCTGGCGGGGCTGTATGTGGAGTCCCGCGCAACGCCGCCGGGTGATCCGTACCGCCGTCCCAGCCGCCAGAACTTCCTGAACCGCCTCATCACGGACATACGCCGGCCTGAATTCGCCATGGTGATCGCCGAGACGGACGGCCTGATGGGATGCGCCTTCGGATTCCCGGTACGCCGCGACGGCTCATGGTGGCTCGGCTTCGAAGGAATACTGCCGCGCAGCGTCGGGCAACTCACCGTGACCGGCAGCGTCTTCGCGTTCGCCGACATCCTGATCCGGCCGCACCCGCAGAGCCGGGAACTCGCCCATCGCGTGCAGGAGCGGCTGCTGACCGACCATCAGGCATCGCTCGGCGCCACTCTGGTGGACCGGGCCGATCGCCCGACCCTCGCTGTGCTCCGCTCTTGGGGGTGGCTGGACATCGGAGAGCTGCGCAGGCCACTGGGCGCCGCCACGTTCCGCGCGCTGGTGTTTCCCCTCGGGGAACGCACCACGGCGAGGCTGGAGGGCCTTGTCGCGATGCCGGGAGACGGTGGCCCGGGTGGGGCCTGACAGGCGGTCGGCCCGCATTCGGATGCTGGTGGCCGAGCAGGCGGTCCGACGAGGTGCCCGGGTGAGTGTGGTGGACGTGTGCACCGCGGCCGTAGCCGCGCTGCCGGTCAGCGGGGCCGGGCTGTCGGCGATGTCCCGAATCGCGGCGAGCCATCCGTTGTACAGCACCGACGACATCAGCGGGCAACTGGAAGAGCTCCAGCTCACGCTGGGTGAGGGGCCCTGCGTGGACGCCTTTGTACGCGGCTCGGCCGTCCTCACACCCGATCTGCTCACCACCGAACTTCAGGATCACTGGGCCGTGTTCGCGGATGCGGCCCTGGAGGCCGGAGCCCGCGCGGTGTTCTCGCTGCCCCTGCAGAAGGGGGCGATCAGCCCGGGAGTTCTGGACCTGTACGCCAACATTCCGACCGTACTGGGCACGGAGGAACTGGCCGACGCACTGGCGTTCGCCGATCTCGCGACACTGCTCCTGCTCGATACCAGGATCGACGATGCGGGCGCGCGGGCCGTCGGGCCGATGCCGGACCGCAGCTTCGGGGACCTGGGCGCGTACCGGGCGGAGATCGACCAGGCCAGCCGGATGCTCACGGTTCAGCTCGGAGTCGGCATCGAAGAAGCCTTCGTCCGGCTCCGCGCCCACGCCTATGCGCAGGGGCGCCGGCTCGCCGACGTGGCCGCCGACGTGGTGGCCCGACGGCTTCGTTTCACCCCGGACGCGGAGCCGGATCAGGCCGCGGAGGAACCCTGACGCGTTGGTCACGGCCAAGGAATGTGCCCTACTTCCCGTCCCCTCGGGCAGGGACTAGTCTCAATCGAGGGTGCCCACGATGGATCAACAGCTTCTGGCCAAGACCTTCGTCGAGCTGGCCGACAATCTGGTCGCCGACTTCGACCTCATCGATTTTCTGCGCCTGCTGACCGACCGCTGCGTCGGCATGCTCGACGTGAGCGCCGCCGGGGTACTGCTCGCCGACCGGGACGGCAAACTCCGCGTCATGGCCGCCTCCGACGAACAAGTGCGCCTGCTGGAGCTCTTCCAGCTGCAGAACGACGAGGGCCCCTGCCTCGAGTGCTTCCGCACCGGCGCACCAGTGATCGTCTCCGACCTCGGCACGGTGACCGCCCGCTGGCCGCGCTTCGCGGTGGCGGCCCAGCGCAGCGGGTTCGGGGCGGTCCAGACCCTGCCGATGCGTTTGCGGGACGAGGTCGTCGGCGCCCTGAACCTCTTCCGCACGACCCCCGGACCCTTCGACCCGGCCGCCGCACCCGTCGCGCAGGCCCTGGCCGACGTCGCCACCATCAGCCTGCTGCAACAACGCACCGCTCAGCGCAGCACGGTGCTCAACGAACAACTGCAGACGGCGCTGAACAGCCGGGTACTGATCGAACAGGCCAAAGGGAAACTCGCCGAACGCCAGGGCATCGACATGGAGCAGGCGTTCACCGCACTGCGCGGTTACGCCCGCTCCCACAACCGGCGCCTGGCCGATGTGTCCCGCGCCCTCATCGACGGCTCGGAACCCCTCACCGGTCTGGGGTCCTGACCCACGCCCTTGCCGGGGCCCGCTCCGGCGCTGCCCGTGCCCCCGAGCATCGTCACCCTGCCCTCCTGCGATCGTGGGCCTCGGCCATCATCTGGTCGCGCAGGCGCGCACAGGTGCGGATGATCAGCCGGGAGACGTGCATCTGCGAGAGACCGAGCTGCAGGGCGATGCGGTCCTGCGTCATCTCGCATAAGAAGCGCATGTAGAGGATCTGCCGTTCGCGTTCTGGCAGGGCACTCAGCAGCGGGCGGAGGGCTTCACGGTTGACGATCACGTCGAAGCCGGGCTCGGTGCCACCGACCGTGTCGGTCAGTGGGTGGCTGTGCTCGGAGCGACCGGGTAAGGCGTCCAGGGACAGGGAGGTGAAGCTCCGCATCGCCTCTTGGCCCAGCCGCACCTCCGTCTCGGTGAGGCCGGTGTGCACGGCGATGTCGTGGACGGAGGGTTCGCGGCCGTAGAGCGAAGCGCACTCACGGCCGGCGGAGCGGACCTGGGTACTCAACTCCTGTACCCGTCGCGGTACGTGCACACCTCAGAGGTGGTCACGGAAGTGCGGTTTCACTTCGCCCAGGATCGTCGGTACGGCAAAGCTCGGGAAGGCGTTGCCAAGGCTCGGGTCGAAACGGGTCACCGCCTTGATCAGACGTCGGGCGACCTGCTCGAGGAGCCCAGGCGCACACCACTTCCTGCCTCAGGGCGGTCCTCTCCGGGCCGTCCGGCGGGGCGGCGATACGGCGGAACGCGGCATCGGTGTCCGGGGCGTCGTCATAGGGGTGTGCGCCTCGTGGCCTCTGGGTACGTGCATACGGCATGGGCACGGGTCTCCTCATCGGTGGCGTCGCTCACCGTGGGAGCCGTCGGACCGCAGCGCACTGGGGAGCAGCCACAACTGCTCCCACGGGCGGGCTGCACAGCACAGGCGTCCGACGGCCGTCCTGGACGAAGGCACCGGAGAGTTGAGTTCGCCGCTCCCGATGCCGTCCGCCGGCCCCGTGCGCCGTCAACTCGGGTCCGCTTCGTGGAGGCGCCTCAGTGCTCGGCGCAGCTCCCGCTGTATCGGTTCCGGGAGTGCCTCGTCCGTCGTCGTGGCGACCAGGGCGGCGGCCACGTCCCGGAGCTTGGTGTTGCAGCGCTGCGACACGTCCACCAGCACGTCCCAGGCCCTGTCGCTGGAACCCGCCGAAGGCACAGCCGTGAACAGCCGGTGTTCCTCACGGGGCGGGGTCACCTGGTGCATGGCCGTACCTCACAGGGCAGTCATCCCGTCCACAAGTCGTCAGCGGCGCGCCAGTTGCCGTTCGCCGGCCGCACCAGGCTTGTAGGGCAGTCCGTAGTGCTTGAAGACCGCTTCCTCCTGCTCGGCAGGCAGCACGTCGTCGGTGCCGATCGAAGGGGCCTGCTTCACCAGCGTTCTGACATAGCCGACCCTGAGATAGCCCGGCCCGACGATCGCGTCGTCGAGAGGGACGAAGACCAGACGGTGCCGGGTGGGCAGCCCGGTCCGTACCGTGGCCATGGCCGGCTCATCGGTGGTGGTGTCCACGTAGACCGCCTCCAGGACACCGATCTTGTGCGACTCGGTGTCGACGACATCGCGGTTGCGCCATTCTCGGACGTCGGCTGCGTGAATCATGACCTCTCCCTACTCGGACGACCCGCCTCGCCGCGTACGCTGCATCCGCTAGGGGAGCGGCTTGCCCTCCCAGGCGGCGACCAGGTCCGCGGCCACCTCCGGAAGTTCGGCGTCGCACTGCCCAGCATGCCGCGGGCCAGGTCGATGACCGCACGGCCGGCCGGCGCCTGCCGCAGCTGGCCGCTCTCTGCGCGCAGTGCGGCGACATCCCGTCCCACAGGTGCGTTCCCCCACGTGGCCTCGGCCCGCAGATCCCACCACTCCTCTTGGATCCCACGTGTGCGCTGCACGGCATACACCTCTCAACGATCAGAACGCGTCCGGCCGGGCTGATGCCATCCCCGGAACCTCAGGCTCCCGGGCCACTCCACGGATCACTTGCGGTTTTCGCGGTCCCGACGGTCCTCGCGCCGCCAGCGCGCCCGGTGCTGACGGCTGTAGCGGCGGTCCCAGCGGTCCTGACGATCCCGGTGCACCTGGTAGTCCCGATAGTTTCCGAGATCGGAACCGTCGCCACGGATCCAGCCTCCCCCGCGTTCGCGGCCGTTCCGGGTGGCGCCGAAGACCAACACGGCCGCAGCCACCCACCAGATGGGGCTGATGAAGCCGAGGCCGAACAAGACCACGATGAGGATGAGGAGCAGCACGAACACGGTGGGCCTCCCCGGGAGCGGGACACAGCATCGATACCGGGGACTGGGGCCTCAACCCACAGCGTAGTCCTGCCGAACGGTTGCGGATACCGTGCGACGTCAGCGCGTCCTGTGCGGCATGGATGACCGCTTGACACCTGTCGGGGAACTGCGGCGAGGGCTAGCATGCGTCATGCCGCCCCTGCCCCCGGCAGCGTCGCACCGCCAACGCCGTCCCCAGAGGGCCACCCTGCACATCGGCGCCGCAACCCGCCACGTCACGAGCGAGGCCGTTCCCGTACGCGCCCCTCGTCACGCGATCCCGGTCGCACCCCGATGTGCCCCGGGCGGGCACCGATCTGCTGCCCGCCGTATCGCACGCGTCCCACACCAGGCGGTACACATGTACGCGCTGATCCTTCCCGCTTCAACTCCCTTCGTCCTGCTCGCCGGCTCCGAGCGGCAACCCCACGACGACGAACTCGCGGCCCGGGCGAGCTGACCGGTTGCAGGGCCGCATCTCAACTGCGCCGGTTCAGTACGTGGGCCAAGCGTGGGAGTTCCTCGTGCAGCAGTCGGCCTACCAGGGCACCGCCGAAGACGACGACACCCACGCCGACCAGCCAGGACTGGATGACCAGGACGGTTCCGACCGGGCCGTAGCTGACAGCGTTGGATGCAATCAACGGCGAGAAGACGAGCCTGGAGAAAACCCTCAGGCCGAGCAGCCCGATCACGGTGGCCACGGCGCCGGGCAACAGGGCACGCCAGCGGACCCTCCCGCCGAGCAGCACGCGCTGGGACCACCACAGGAACAGCACGGCGCTCAGCGAGGCCACGGCCCCGCCTGCCAGGGGTTCGCGGCGCAGCGTGGTGGTGGCGGAGACGAAAAGGTATCCGGTGAGGACACCCAGCCACACCACATGCCGCCATCTGGCCCACCAGCCGGCCGGCGGCAGGTCCCAGACCTTCTCGTAGCCGGTCTGCACCGCCGCCCCGAAGGCCAGGCCGAACACGGCAAGGGCGGCGATACCGAACACGGTCGTCGTCCGCAGGGCCTGACCGGGCCGGATGAACAGCTGCTCGACCTGGCGTCTGGAGGCCCTCGACACACCAAGCCCCTCCCCCAGCCACTGCGCGAACCCCCGCCCGTGCTCGGGATCGGCGGAGGAGACGATGATCAGGAGTGGCACCAGCGTGAGCAGCCCCAGCGCGGCAAAGCCCAGCGAACGTGACCACAGCTCAATGTCCCTGCTCCGCCGCCATCCTCGTCCGACGGGCGAACGGCTGATCACGCGGCGCAGCCGCCCGAACCAAGACAAACGGTCCGCGGCACCAGAAGGCTTCATCGGCATGCCTGTCGACTACCACGGTCGATACCGTCAGCGCGCGAGGGCGCGACGCAGACGTTCACGGATAACCTGGAAGAACAGAGGCCCACCGGGCTCAGCGGGCGGCGACTTCCGCAAGGGGCAGCTCGCACCGGCCATGATCAACGGCCCAGGAGGCAGGCCATGATCCATGCAGCCGACATCCGCGAGTGGCGCAACCGCAGCGTCGTCGACCCCAAGGGCCACAAGATCGGCGTACTCGAAGCGGTCTACGTCGACACCACCAACGACGAACCGGCCATGGCCACGGTCCGCCCCGGGCTCCCCACCCGCCACCACCTGGCTTTCGTACCCCTGGACGAGGCGATCTCGGGCCCGGCTACGTCAAGGTCTCCTACACCAAGACGCTGGTGAAGAAGTCGCCCTCGGTCGGCATGGACGACATCCTGCCCGCCGAGTCGGAGGAAGCGATCTTCCAGCACTACGACATGCCCTACCAGACGGGCACAGGCGGCGAGCGGCAACTCGCGCGCCGCTGATCACCCGCGCTCAGCCACCCGAAGGAGGCGTACGCGTCATGGCCCTCTTCCTCTTTCTCGTTCTGGTCGCCGTCGTGCTGGGAATCATCGGAGTGGCAGCAGATGGGTTGGGCTACTTGTTGATCATCGGCATCGTGGTCCTTGTGGCCGCGCTGGGCCTCATCGCCGTCCGCTGGTCCCAGCGCACGGGTCACCGCCCCCTCCGATAACGAACGACACGTTGTACTCCCTCGAAGCCCAGTCATTGGGAGCCGACGGGAGCCGTCCCGCTCCCCGGGCCCTTCCGACACCACCCGAGCCCTACCGATCCCAATGCCCTGACCTGCGGAAATGCCAAACAGGCAGGTGCCGATCCCGCCCGAACCTCATTCGGGACGAAGAGGTCGTGGGTTCAAATCCCGCCACCCCGACACAGGTCAGAGGCTCATTCGCGTGATCGCGGGTGGGCCTCTGGGCGTTTGTGCGTCTGGTCCGGCTGCGGCCGAATGGAGAGGGTGCGGTCAGCCGTCCAGGCGGACCGGCATCAGGATCGACGAGGCGCCCTCGTCGTCGGGCCGGCGGATCGCGATCGGTGCCGTGGGGGCCCCGAACTCCAGGGACAGTCGGTCCGGGGCTCCGGCGGTCAGTGCGTTCAGCAGGAACTCACAGTTGACCGCGATGCGGTTCGGGTCGTCGTCGCTGTCCGTGCAGAGGGTCACCGTGCCGTCGTTCTCCAGTCTGAGCACGCCGAGGTCGGGCGCTCCCGCCTCGCCGGCGTGGACGGGACCGGTCTCCAGGGCCTTGCGGAAGGCCGCCACCTCGACGAGGGCACGGCGCTCGCCGGGCGTCGGCAGGAGGCGACGGTAGTCGGGGAAGTCGTGGTCGAGGTACTGACCGGCTGCCTGTCTGTCCCCGGCCTCCAGAGTCACGCGGTCGTCGTCCACGCTGAGCCGCACGGGTCCCTGGCCGTCCGACAGCGCCCGCATCGCGTCGACGAGCGGGGAGGGTACGACGACCTGCACACGGCTCCCGTCGTGGCCGACAACGCGGGCCCGCGCGACAGCCATGCGGTATCGGTCGGTGGCCACGACGTGAAGACCGGCGCGGTCGTAGAACCGCAGGGGCACTCACGCCCAAGCCGCTCTCACGGGCCATCTCGCCGATGCTGCGCATGTCGTTCTCCACACCCGGCACTCTGGGCCCTCTACAAGGTCGAGGGTCAATCTCGGCTCGGAGCGAATCTCGCGGCCGAGCGGTCAGCCCGAAATCCGGCGCGACGCCGGTCAGGGGAACGTTCAAGATCAGGCACCCGTACCAGTCGCTTCGGGACGAGTGGGGTTCATTACTTGAGGTCGAGCGTCCGTACCGGCTGGCCGGTGACGCGGGCGATCGTTTCGAAGTCTCGGTCGTGGTGCAGGAGCGTGAGGCCCGCTTCTTCCGCTGCCGCCGCGACCAAAAGGTCCACGGCTCCGGCGCTGCGGTGTTCTCCCTTGGCCGTCAGCTCGCGCTGGACAACGCGGGCACGCCGGTAGATGCCGTCGGGCATGGGGCACCAGGCGAACTGGTTCAGTCGTTCCTGCAGGACCTCACGGTCTTTCGCGGAACGTGCGGAGTAGAGCAGTTCCAGCTCCGTGACGTCGCACAGGGCGACCAGTCCGGCAGCCATCTGCTGCTCCCATTCCTCCGTCGCCTGCCGCAGCAGGACGCGGGCCAGGGCCGACGTGTCGATCAGGTAGTCGGCAACGCTCACCGCGCCGGACCGCCCCGGTAGTTGCGCTTGTCCAGGAGGAGTTCGACGTCGAGGGCGCCCTCGTCCACCAGATCCTGCAGCTCATGAAGGGCGCGCAGGCGGCGATTGCGGGCCACGATCTCGCGTAGCGCGGTGTTGATGGTGTCCCGCTTGGTCGAAGTGCCGAGTTCCTTCGCGGCGGCCTCCAAAGCGTCGTCGTCGAGGTCGATGACGGTTCTGCTCATGGACGCACCTCCGTATACATGAATGCATGTATCAATATACATGATCAACTGTATCCGCAGGGGCGCAGCGGTGCTCAGGCATTGTCCCGGGGTGGCTTCGGCGCGGAGCATCGCCCGCACCCTGATCACGCGGACCCGGCCGGTTTCAACCCGTGTCACCCGCGCCCCGGCCCGCCCGGCATATTCTTCTACGCGCTTGTAGAAGCACAACGCAGGTACGACGTGAAGGAGTGGACGCCACGATGGTGTTCAAGCGACTGCTCGGCTCGCTCGGGGTCGGGGGCCCCACGGTGGACACGGTGCTCGAGCCGCGCCCGGCCCTCCCCGGCGGCACGCTCGACGGTCACGTCCGGCTCAGGGGCGGCACCGCCGACTTCGACATCGAGCACATCACCCTGGAGCTGGTCGCCCGTGTCGAGGCCGAGCACGCGGACGGGGAGAGCGAGGGCGTCGTCACCTTCGAGCGGTTCACCGTGGGCGGGGGGTTCCGGCTGGCCGCCGGTGAGGAGCGCTCCGTGCCGTTCGGTGTGGTGCTGCCCTGGGAGACGCCGGTCACCGAGCTGTACGGCCAGCCCCTCGGCGTCGTCCTGGGCGTGCGCACCGAACTGTCGGTCGCCGGGGCGCGGGACAAGGGGGATCTGGACGCACTGACCGTCGGCCCGCTGCCCGTGCAGGAGGCCGTCCTGGAGGCCTTCGGGCAGCTCGGCTTCGGTTTCCGGTCGGCCGATCTGGAGTACGGGCACATCGGCGGCACCGGGCAGCAACTGCCCTTCTACCAGGAGATCGAGCTCACCCCGCCCCCTCAGTACGCGCACCTGATGAACGAGATCGAGGTGACGTTCCTCGCCGGGCCGGCCGGTGTGGAGGTGGTCCTGGAGGCCGACAAGCGCGGGGGGCTGTTCTCGGACGGCCACGACGCCCTCACCCACGTCACCGTCGGGCACCACGACGTCCGGGACTGGAACGCGGAAGTCGAGGGGTGGGTGCGGCAGTTGACCGAGCATCGGGCCTCGTACGCGCACGGCCACGGCCACGGGCAGGGGCAGGGGCACGGACACGGGCACGACGCGCACCACGGGCATCACTCCGGCCCCGGAGTCGGGACCGCCGTCGCCGCCGGGGCTGCCGGGCTCGCGGTCGGGGTGGCCGGCGGCCTGGTCGCCGCCGAAGTCGTCGACGAGGTCGGGGACTTCTTCGAGGGTGACGACGAGGAGGAGGGCGAGGACTAGCGGGCCGTGCCCGGCAGCCACCTGGTAACTTCTACATCACTGTAGAAATAGCTGTGGGAACGAGCGACTGAGGAGTCCGCATGGCCCTGTGGGACCGCATCAAGGAGTCCGCATCGACGATGCAGACCCAGCTGGTGGCGAAGAAGAACGACCTCAAGAGCGGCGCCTTCCGCGACGCGAGCATGGCCATGTGCGCGCTCGTCGCCGCGGCCGACGGCACCGTCGACCCGTCCGAGCGGCAGCGGGTCGCCCAGCTCATCGCCGGCAACGAGGTGCTGCAGAACTTCCCCGCCGACGATCTGCGCCGCCGCTTCGAGGAGAACCTGAACCGCCTCACCACCGACTTCGACTTCGGCAAGGTGAGCGTGATGCAGGAGATCGCCAAGGCGAAGAAGAAGCCCGCCGAGGCGCGTGCCGTCATCCAGATCGGCATCGTCATCGGCGGCGCCGACGGCGACTTCGACAAGGACGAGCAGGGCGTGGTCCGGGAGGCGTGCTACACCCTCGGCCTGCCGCCGCACGAGTTCGACCTCTGACCGGAAGACCGGCCGGACCGGAGAGAAGCGGAAGAGGCGCCGGGCGACCCCGCACAGCACGGGGCGCCCGGCGCACCCGTACCACCCGCCGTCAGCGGATCCGGTCCACGTCCAGGTCGTCGCCCACGACCAGCGTGATCACGCCCGCGGCAGCGCCCGCGTCCGCCGCGCGCGGCGCCGGAGCGCCGGGGGCGTGCGCGGCCAGTGCCCTCGCCTGCTGCTCCTGGCCCGACGGGTAGGTGATCTCCGTGGTGGCGGACGGCTCGGGCGCGTTGCCCGTGCCGGTGACCGTCAGGCCGGCCTCGCGCAGCTTGCCGGCGACGGTGTTCGCCAGGCCCGGGGTCGAGGTGCCGTTGAGGACCTGGACCTTCACCGAGGAGGCGTACAGCGGAACCTTCGTCTGTGCCTTCAGACGGTCGCCGTCGACCTCCTTGTCCTTGGCCAGGCGGCTGAACAGATCGGTGGCGTGCGGGTACTGCCAGACGACGTTGGCCTTGTCGGTGGGGACGTCGGCCTCGCGCGGGTAGTTGGGGACCGTGACGAAGGTGAGCCGGTCGCTCGGGATGCCCTTGAGCTCGGACGCGAGCGAGTACAGGGGCTTGATTCCGGCCAGATCGGGGTCGGTGGTCAGGGACTTGGTGGCGGACTTCAGGAAGCCGTAGAGGGAGGTGGGGCTCGTGAGCCGGTCCTGCGCCTTCTCGACGAGGGCGTTCATGAACTCCTGCTGGCGTCCGATGCGCCCGATGTCGGAGCCGTTGCCGACGCCGTAGCGGACGCGGACGTAGCCGAGGGCCTTCTCGCCGGCGACGGTCTGGCAGCCGGCCTTCATGTCCAGGCGGGCCTTCTCGGAGTGGATGGCCTCCTCGGGGCAGACCTCGATGCCGTCGAGGGCGTCCACCATGCCCTTGAAGCCCTGGAAGTCGACGGACATGAAGTGGTCGATGCGCAGTCCCGTCCGTGCCTCGACGGTCTTGATGGAGCAGGCGGCGGCCCCGGAGACCTCGCCGCTCGAACCGCCCAGGGCGAACGCCTCGTTGATCTTGGCGTGGTGAGGGCTGGACTTGTTGCCGCCGCCCCGGTCGCACGCCGGTATCTCCACCCAGGAGTCACGGGGGAACGACACGACCGTGGCCCACTTCCGGCTGGCCGGCACATGGAGCACCATCAGCGTGTCGGACTGCATGGTGGTCAGGTCCTTGCCGTACTTGGCGTTCGCGCCGTCGCGGCTGTCGGAGCCGACGACGAGGATGTTCTTGGAGCCCGGGCTGAGGTTCTCCGGGCGGTCGCCGCCGATCTTGTCGTCCACGTCGGCCGAGCTGATGTTGCCGTCGAGGTCCTGGTAGACCCAGGCGCCGACGCCGGCGACCCCGAGCACGACCGCCGAGGTGACGCCGACGGTCCAGGCCACTATCCGGCCCCTCCGCGTCAGCCGGGTCCTGCGCGCACCGGACGACGCCATGCGCCGCCTCCCCGTTCCGCTCACGCTTCCCTCCCCCGTGGGTCCGTCGAACCCTACATGGATACGGACATACGACGACCGGACCGGCCGTGGGTCCCCCCTGTCACAGACGTCGGTCCGCGTCGCTTCCGTTGCCCGAAGGATCAAAAGCGCACAACTGCCCTGCCGGCCCGGGCAGTCAGAGCGGGGTCGCCGCGTGCAGGATCAGCACCATGGTCACCGCGGCGTTCGCGGAGGACATCGCGGAGACGGCCGTCCCGGCGGCCGCGCACCACGCGGCGAGGCCCACGGCGGTGAACAGCGACGGCCAGCGGCGTACGGCGGGTTCCGGGCCGAGCAGGGCGGCGACCCGGCGGGGCACCGGCCCGGGAGCCGCGAAGCCGGCCAGGGTGGGCGCCGGGATGCCCCGGGACACCAGGGCGGCCTTGCCGATCGCGAGCGCCACGGTCCGGCGGCTGCCGACGTGCCGGGCGGCCTCCTCGTCCGCCCAGCGCTCGGCGGTGTACGCCACCGCGGTGCGCAGGGGGCGCAGGAACGGGTTGGCGCGGGCGGCCAGCTGGACGGTGAGCAGGAACCGGTGGTGCCCGGCGGTCAGATGGGCCCGCTCGTGGGCGAACAGCGCCCGGCGTTCGGCGGGCCGCAGCCGCTCCAGCAGGCCCGTGGTCACCACCACGCGGTCCCGCCGGCCGCCGGGCAGGGCGTAGGCGTACGGCGTCTCGTCGGGGAGGACGGCCACGCCGGTCGCCGGCAGCCCGGCCAGGGCGCGATGGGCCCGGCGGCGTACGCGGGTGTGCCGCCAGAGCGTCCGGGCGCAGGCCGCGAGCACCGCGCACAGCGCCGGGATCGCGGCCTTGCCGACGACCTCGTCGTAGGGGACGGCGGCCCGCACCTCGGGGTCGGACCAGCCGTCGGGCAGCGGGTTGCCGGGGAGCTGGGCGGTGCCCACGACCATCACCAGGGCCAGGCAGAGCGTGCTGCACGCGGCCATCACGGCGGCGACGGCGGTGAGCAGCCGGGTCGCGGTGCGGGGGTGCAGGTGCTGCTCGGCGAGCCGGGCGATCGGCCAGGCCGTGAGCGGCAGGACGAGCGGCAGAAAGGCGAAGACCCCCATGAGGCGTCAGTCTTCCCCTTCGCTGTGCGTCCGACCCGTGTGTCCGGCGCGGCCCAGCAGGTCCCGCAGCAGCCGCTCGTCGTCGGGGCCGAGACCGGTGACGAAGCTCGCGAGGACCGCCCCCCGGTCGCTCTCGGCGTCGAGGACCCGGCGCATCCGGTGCGCGGCGAGACCGGCCTGGTCGGAGGCCGGGGTCCAGGCGAAGGAGCGGCCCGAGCGCTCCCGGGTGACGGCGCCCTTGGCCAGCAGCCGGGTCAGGATGGTGATGACGGTCGTGTAGGCGAGGTCGCCGCCGAGGCGTTCCTGCACCCAGCCGGCCGTCGCCGGCCCGTCCGCCTCGCCCAGCGCCGAAAGGACCAGCGCCTCCAGTTCGCCCTGCCCCCGGCGCCGGGAGCCTTGTCGTCGTTCCGTCATGCCCTGCTTCCCTCCCGACGGCCCGCGCGTCACGTCGGCCCTCTACAACGGTCCGTCGTAAGGAAAGCAGAGACGGTCTCCCCCCGCTATCTACACTGCTGTAGATTTCAGCCGGTACGGCCCGCCGTCACGGCCGGGCCGCCGGTCACCAGGAGGAGCGGACCTCATGTTCGGACTGAGCGAGATCGCGATCATCCTCATCGTCGTCATAGCCGTCCTCTGCGCGAAGAAGCTCCCCGAACTGGTCCGTTCGGCGGGCAAGTCGGCGCGCATCCTGAAGGCCGAGGCCAAGGCGATGAAGGACGGGGACGAGCAGCCGGCGCCGCGGGTGATCCAGGGCGAGGCGGTCACGCCGCGCACGGACGAGCCGAGGGCGTGAGGAGGCCCCGGCACGCGGCCGGGGCCCGGGACCGGATCAGAAGCCGCGCATGTCGTCGCGCCGGGTGACGCACAGGGCCCAGATCACGAATCCGGAGATCGCGATGGTCACCACGGACCACACCGGGTAGTACGGCAGCGACAGGAAGTTGGCGATGATGATCAGCGCGGCGATGGCCACGCCACCGATCCGCGCCCACATCGGCGCCTGGAACAGACCGATGCCGATGATCACGGCGACCGCTCCGAGGATGAGGTGCACCCAGCCCCAGCCGGTGAGGTCGAACTCGAACACGTAGTTGCGGGTGGCGAGGAAGACGTCGTCCTCGGCGATCCCCATGATCCCGCGGAAGATCGCGATGAGACCGGCGATCGTGAGCATGACCGCGGCGAAGGCCGTCAGGCCGGCGGCCCACGCGTACTTGGTGGTCTGGTCCTGACGCGAGTGTGAGGTGGCCATCGTGTGCCTCGATTCCTTGTTTCCCCGGGGTCCTTCTGGGGTCCCCGTGGTGCTCGTCCCGGGCGGTCAGACCCGGGAGCCCGAGGAGGGCGGGGTGGAGGTGCCGGCCGACGGACCGGCGCCGCTGAGGACGAGTTCCTTGGCCCGGCGGAACTCGTCGTCGTCGATGTCACCGCGGTTGCGCATGTCGGAGAGCTTGGCCAGCTCGTCCGCCTTGCTGCGGCCGCCGGACTCACCGGCCCGCTCGCGCACGTAGTCGTCGAACGCCCGCTGCTGGGCCTGGGCGTGGGCGACCTCGCGGCCCCCCATCTCCTTGCCGCGGGCGATGAGGTAGACGAAGACACCGAGGAACGGCAGCACGATCACGAAGATCAGCCAGCCGGTCTTGCCCCAGCCGCTCAGCGAGTCGTCCCGGAAGATGTCGCCGATGATCCGGAACAGCAGGACGAACCACATGATCCACAGGAAGAACCACAGGAGCGTCCAGAACATGCTGAGCAGCGGGAAGTCGTAGGCGAGGTAGGTGGAACCGGTCATCGCTCTCCTCCGTCGCTGCGGGCGGGCCCGTCCAGCGGTCCCGCTGCCACCAGGTTGCGCATGTTCACGTCGAACGGCCTCACCCTGGGCGGGTGAAGTCCCCCGGCCCCGGACCGCCCGCCGCCCCCGGACCGCCCGCCGCCCCCGGAC
>NZ_LLZN01000071.1 GCF_001509795.1 Streptomyces sp. NRRL WC-3605
CCCCCACACCCCCTCCCCCACCGGCCCCGGTCGAGTACCGGTGGAACGAGCTGGCGTACGACGTCACCGGCGACGGCACCGGACCCGAGATGCGGCTGGCCGAGAGCAGTTGGGTGTGGCAGCGCCGGGGTCTGCCGATCGCGGGCCGGCGCTACGAGCACGGCGTCACCGTGCACGGCCGGTCCTCCGTCACCATCGACCTCAACCGGCGGTGCACCGCCTACGAGGCGCGCGTCGGCGTCGACGACTCGACGCTGGGGCTCGGCAGGTTCACCTTCTCGGTGCGTGCCGACGGGATCCGGCTGTGGAGTTCCGGCACGGTGAAGGCGGGTGAGTCCGCGGTGCCCGTACATGTGGACCTCACCGGGCGCCGGACCGTGCAGCTCGTCGTGGAGCCGCACAGCACCTTCGACACGCTCCTGCCCGCGGACTGGGCGGACTCGAAGTTCCGCTGCTCCTGACGCCGTTCGGGAGCACCCCGGCCGATGTAACCCGGATCACACGTACACAGTGCATCGTTTCACGCCACCCAGTGTCTTTCCCTGAATGTAGGGGGCCGGTGGCGACAGGGGACGGTGGGCGTGGAGCAGAGTCGGGCCGAAGGGTTCGACGGGTTCGTGGCAGCTCGCTGGTCGGCGTTGTTCCACCTGTCCCGTCTCCTCGTGGGTGGCGATCGGCACCGGGCCGAGGACCTGCTCCAGGACGCGCTGGTCAAGCTGTGGTTCGTCTGGCCCCGGATCGCCGAGGAGGCGCCGGAGGCGTACGTACGGAAGGTGCTGGTGCGCGCGGCGGCCCGGTCCGCCCGGCGGCGCTGGTGGGGAGAGCGGCCGGTCGAGCAGATGCCCGACCTGCCCGAGGCCGGGGACGTGTCCGCCGCCGTGGTGGAGCGCTCCCGGCTGGAGGCCGCGCTGGCCCAGCTGCCGGCGCGGCAGCGGGCCGCGGTGGTGCTGCGGTACTACCAGGACCTGTCGGAACGGCAGGTGGCCGAGGTGCTGGGGTGCCCGGTGGGCACCGCGCGGTCCCATGCCTCACGGGGCGTGGCACGGCTGCGCCGCCTCCTGTCCGACGTGATCGAGCCGGTGGGGTGAAGAAGCCGATGGACCACTTCGAGCGGGAGCTGGCGCGGATGATGCGCGACTCCCGGGAGTACATCCCCTTCGAGCCCGGGCACCGGACACGGCTGCACGCCGGCGTGCGGACCCACCGGCGCGTCCGGGCGGTGAAGCGGGCCGCCGGTTCGGTGCTGGCGGTCGTCGGCATCGGCCTCGGCTTCGCCTACTTCGCGCTGCCCCACGACCGGGGTGACGGGCACCCGCAGGGCCCGTTCCCGCGTCCGGCGACGGCCCCCGCCTCCCCGGGCCCCACACCGTCGCCGGAGCTCTCCTCCCCCACCGAGTCGCCGCCGGAGTCGCCGACCGGGCCCTCGAGCCCCTCCTCCACCCCGACCAGCACCTCCACGGGCGGCCGGGAGTCCGCGACCACCGACGCGACCAGCACCAGGTCCGCGAACCAGGACGAGAACGGGACGGAGACCGAGTCCGGCTCGGACCCGGACAAGGACACGACCACCGAGCCGCCGCCGGACCGGGACACCAGCCCGCCCTCGAACACCCCGGACGGCCTCCCCTCGCACACGGAGGTCTCCGCGCCGGCCTCGGAGGAGTCCTTCTAGCCGCCCCCGCCCGCCGGGCCGGCCGCCCGGCCCCGACCACCTCACCCGCGGCAGGTCAGCACCGTGACGCCACGCGCGCCCTCGGCATGCCCTGCGCCAGAGAACGAACCTGGATGGAACGTGACAAACCTGATGGATCATCTGCCGCTCCGTACGCCGCTGGCGGCGGACCAGCGCGAGCCGGTCCTGGACGTGGTCGTCCCGGTCCACAACGAGCAGGCGGACCTGGAGCGCAGTGTGCGGAGGCTGCACGCCCACCTTCGCGAGACCTTCCCGTACCCGTTCCGGATCACCGTCGCGGACAACGCCAGCACGGACGCGACCCCGGCGATCGCCGCCCGGCTGGCCGCGGAGCTCCCGGAGACGGAGTGGCTGCGGCTCGCCGATAAGGGGCGCGGCCGGGCGCTGCACACGGCGTGGTCGCGGTCCCGGGCGCCGGTCCTGGCGTATCTGGACGTGGACCTGTCCACGGATCTCGCCGCGCTGCTGCCGCTCGTCGCCCCGCTGATATCCGGGCACTCCGACATCGCGATCGGCACCCGTCTCGCGCGCGGCTCGCGCGTGGTGCGCGGCCCCCGCCGAGAGGTCATCTCCCGCTGCTACAACGTCCTGCTGCGCTCCACCCTGGCGGTGGGCTTCAGCGACGCGCAGTGCGGGTTCAAGGCGGTGCGGCGGGACGTGGCCGAACGGCTGCTGCCGCTGGTGCGGGACTCGGGGTGGTTCTTCGACACCGAGATGCTGGTGATCGCCGAGCGGGCGGGGCTGCGCATCCACGAGGTGCCGGTGGACTGGGTCGACGACCCCGACAGCCGCGTCGACATCTGGGCCACGGCACTGGCCGACCTGCGCGGCATCGCCCGGATCGGCGCGGCGCTGGCCCGGGGCACCCTGCCCACGGCCCGGCTGCACCGGAACGAGGAGGGGCAACCCGACGGCCTGGCGGGGCAGTTGCTGCGCTTCGCCGCCGTGGGAGCCCTCAGCACCCTGGGCTACGTCCTGCTGTACGCACTGCTGCGCCCGGCCGCGGGACCGCAGGCGGCCAACGCGGTCGCCCTGCTGGTGTGCGCGCTCGCCAACACGGCCGCGAACCGGCGGCTCACGTTCGGTGTGCGCGGCCGGGGCGGGGCGCTGCGCCACCAGGCCAAGGGGCTGCTGGTGTTCCTGGTCGGCCTGGCCCTGACCAGCGGTTCGCTGGCCGTCCTGGACCGTCTCGCGCCGGACGCCGCCCATCTCACGGAGCTGGTGGTGCTCGTCGCCGCCAATCTGGCCGCGACCCTGCTGCGCTTCCTGCTGCTGCGCGCCTGGGTGTTCCGCGCGGGCCGGCGCGGCACGGGGGCGCGGGCGTGAACGGCATCCTGAGCCCCGTCGACGACCCCGGCACCGTCCAGCCCGTCCGCACCGGCCGGGACCGGCTCGACGCGGCGTGGCGCGGGGCGGCGGAACTCGCCCGCGCGCACCTGCCGGTCGTCGTCCTGTACGGCGTCCTGAAGCTGATCGGCTTCCTGGTCTTCATGCACCTGCTGGACTCGTCGGGCGACTTCCGGCGCAAGCACCCCCGCTTCGGCGGCGGCGCCCACGCGTGGGACGTCCTGGCCAGCTGGGACGGCTGGTGGTACCAGCAGATCGCCGCGCACGGGTACGACCCGGCGCTGGTGCGCATCTCCGACGCCACCGGCCTGATCACCGTAGAGGGCAACTCGGCGGCGTTCTTCCCGCTCTACCCGGCCACGATGCGGCTGGTCTCCGACGTCACCGGCCTCGGCCTGTACGGCGCCGGCCTGCTGGTCTCGATCGTCTCCTCGTTCGTCGCGGCCCTCGGCATATACGCCGTCGCCGCCCGCTTCGGCGGCCGTCGCGCCGGGCTCGCCGCCGCCGGCCTGTGGGCCGTGTGGCCGGGCTCGGGCACGGAGTGGTCGGGCTACTCGGAGTCCCTGTACGTCGCCCTCGCCGTGTGGGTGTGCCACGCGGTGATGAACGACCGCTGGCTCACCGCGGGGGTCCTCACCTTCACCGCCGGGCTGAGCCGCCCCACCTCGGTGGCCCTGATCGCCGCGCTCACCGTGGCCGCGCTGCGGGCGCTGCACCGCCGCCACGACGGGGACGTGGCCCGCCCGCTCACCGCGATCCTCCTCGCCCCCCTCGGCCTGGGCGCCTATCTGCTGTACGTCGGCGACCGGATGGGCCGGCTCGACGGCTACTTCGCGTTGCAGAAACACGCCTGGGCGCACACCTTCGACTTCGGCGAGCAGACCCTCGACGTCTTCACCTCCGTGGCGGTGGGCCGGCGCGACTACCTCTTCCCGTTCCCCGTGGAGGACCTGATCGGGGTGCTGGTGGTCCTGCTGGGCCTGGCGCTGATCCCGCTGCTGATCCGGATGCGCCCGCCGTCCGTGCTGGTCGTCTACACGGTGCTGACCTTCGTCCTGGTCCTCGGCAGCCAGCAGATCTTCGGGAACGTCTCCCGGTATCTGCTCCCGGCGTTCCCGCTGTTCCTGCCGCTCGCGATGAAACTGCGCACGCTGAGCATGCCGTTGCTGTGCGGGCTGCTCGGGCTGGCCGCGGTGGCCTCGGGCTCGTACGCGGGGTATGTGCTCTTCGAGCTGGGTGTGCCCTGACCGGGCCCGCCGCCTGGACCGTGTCCGCCGTCTACCGGCCCGCCGCGCCCGCTCCGAGGGCTCCGCGCTGGGGCCGGATGCCCGCCGGTACGGCACGGGCGCGGGCCGGGGTGCCCGTCCAGCAGGTGCCGCGGCGGGACAGCAGGCGGCCCAGCCACAGTTCGAGGGAGACCAGGTCGGCCAGGCCGTCCAGGGGCAGCGGCTCGCCGTCGGCGGCGGACCGCAGGGCCTTGCGGACCACCCGCGCCTCCACCAGCCCCGCCTGGGCCAGCAGAGGGCTGCCGAAGAGGTCCATCAGGGGTTCGGCCGCCACCCGGAGGCCGGTCCGGGCCGCCACCGCCGCCGGTGCGTGCGAGGGGGCGCCCCAGCCGGGCGGGAGGTCGGCCACGCCGGCGCCCTCCAGGACCGAACGGAGGATCGAGGCGCGGGCGCCGGGCTGGACGCGCAGGGCCTCGGGCAGGGCCCGGCAGGCGCGGACGACCTGGTTGTCGAGGAACGGGGTGTGCAGCCGCTGGGAACGGATCTCGGCGGCCTGCTCCAGGACGCGGAGGTCGGCGGCCTGCCGGGCGAGGGCCGCCCGTGCGCGGTAGTCGCCGGGCCGCTGGCCGGGGCCGACGCCGTTGCGGCCCGTCGCCGTCTGCAGGCGAACCGATACTTCAGCCAGTGCCTCCCCGGTGAGCCAGCGGGCCGCCGGCCCGGGTCTCGCCCAGGTGAGCGCGGCGAGCGAGGCCCCCACCGCGCCGCCCGGCTCCTCGAAGCGGTGGTCCATCAGACGGGCGGCCAGGCTCTCCAGACCCGCCCCGTACGGGGTGCGGGCGAGCTTGCGCGCCGCGCCGTACACGCGAGCGGGGACCAGCACCGAACCGTCGGCCTTTGTCAGCGCGGCGACCGGACGGACCAGGTGGCGGCGCTTGCGGTCCATCAGCAGGTCGGCCAGGCGGGCCGGATGGGCGTCCAGGACCTGCCGGGCCCCGTAGCCGGTGAAGTGGTCGGCACTGCCGGACACCAGGCGGGCGCGGTGCCGGGCCGCCGTCACCAGGCTGGGGCCCGGCTCGTCCGTGAGCGGTCCGTCCAGATCGGCGTAGGGCAGGGTCTCGTCGCCGCCCGCCACCACCACGTGGTGCAGACGGGGGTTGGCCGCCAGGGCGCCGGCCCGCTCCAGCTCGGCCTCCCGGCCGCCGACGGCCAGGTCGTTGAAGGTGACCGCCAGCAGGCGCTCGCCCGCGCCGGTGCCGTGCCCCAGGACGGTGCCCGGCATACCGGGCAGGCCGGCGGCGAGCAGGGCCAGGGTGCCCGAGGCGGGTCCGCCGGACAGGTCGGCGCCGATGCCGGGGACGGGCATCCCGCGCGCGGCGCGCCGTTCGGCCGGGCCCATTCCCGGCACCGGCCCCGGGTCGATGTCCGGCACATGGCGGGGCGCGGACAGACGCGCGCGTACGGCGTCCACCAGCGCGTCGCGTACGGCGTCCACCGCGCTGTCGGGGTCGGCGGTCGGTGCCGCCACGGCCAGCGAGGCGACGGGTTCGTACCCGGCGATCTCACGCGCCCCGGCGCGCAGGATGAGCGCATGCCCGGGCGGGATGCGCCGTACGCCGTCGTACGGGGTGGAGTCGTGCACCGCTGCCGGTACGTCGGGGGCGGCGAGCAGCGCCGCGAGGTGCCCGAAGTCGAGGTTGGCCTCGATGAGGTCGGCGAGCGGGAGGGCGGCGGTCGCGTAGGCGGTGCCGCCGGCCCAGGGGGTGTAGAAGACGGGCCGGGCGCCCGCGAGGTCGCCGCACACCGTGACCCGGCGGCCGACCTGCACGACCGCGGTGTAGCTGCCGGGCCAGGCCGTCAGATGGCGCAGTGCGCCCCCGCGCGCGGCGAACAGCCCGAGGCGCAGCTGCTCGTCGCTGGCTCCGCAGGTGCCGAGGACGGCGATGCGGTTCTGGGCGTCGGCCTTGACCACGCGCACCTCGTCGGGGCGCCAGTCGCCGACCGCCCACAGCGGGTCCGGGTCGCCCCACAGCAGCTGGGAGCCCACCGGATGCACGGTCTCGCCGTCCGGCCCGGTGGCGCCGGCGGAGCCGATTCCGGCGGCCACCGCGGCGGTGCTGCTCCATCCCACCAACCACCGCATCGACGCCTCCACAGGCTGTGGACAACCAGGTGCACGGTATGAACCGGGTCACCATGCTGCCATGAAGGAGGCGCGCCGGAGCGGCGACGGAGCCGCTCGGCGTCGTCGAATGCGCCCGCGTCCGCGCCCCCCGCCTGGGTCGCGTGCGACCCCAACTGCCGTATGGGGCTGGGTGGTCGGCCGGGTGACCGGGGCGGATCGGCCATCATCCGCGACCTGAATGCGCCCCCGGTACGCTCCCCGAAAACCGCCGTTCGCGCCCTCAACTGCCATGGTGAGGGCGGAAATCCTTCGCGTCACGCGGGGGCGATTTTCGGCCGAATCGGCGTTGTAGGGGCAGGCTTACGCACACTCCGTGCAGGCCCCGCGGACTACGCGCCGTGCTCGCCGTGCGCGCAGTCCGGGGAACGGAGTGCGCCCCCCGGACCGTTCCGCCGCCCGCGGGGATGGAGGCGGCGGAATCCCCCAGCCCACTGGATCCAGTACAGCGGGCCGACCCACGCGAGATCCATGGAACCGCTCCCCCGGTGGCCGGAGAAGAGCGCACATCCGGGCGCACGGCCACACAGCGGGAGCACGGCACAACTGTGCGTAGGGGGTGCGCACTTGAGTACGGACCACAATCCCGCCATCCGGAAGAATGCCCCTTAACGCTTGGGATGCGGCGAACTACGCTGGGTTTACGAATGCCGCACGGTTATGCCAGGGCGGCAGCCGTCTGTGTCGAGGGGTGGCGCATGTCCAGGGAGCAACGCGGGCCGAACGAAAAACTCGGCGCCGTTCTCGCCCTCGCGGGAATCAGCAACGCCGGCCTCGCGCGGCGCGTCAACGACCTTGGCGCCCAGCGGGGACTGACACTTCGCTACGACAAGACGTCGGTGGCGCGCTGGGTGTCGAAGGGCATGGTGCCGCAGGGCGCCGCGCCGCACCTGATCGCCGCCGCGATCGGCCAGAAACTCGGCCGCCCGGTGCCGCTCCACGAGATCGGCCTTGCGGACGCGGACCCCGCGCCGGAGGTGGGCCTCGCCTTCCCCCGGGACGTAGGACAGGCGGTGAAGTCGGCGACGGAGCTCTACCGTCTCGACCTCGCCGGACGCCGCGCCGGCTCCGGCGGCATCTGGCAGTCCCTGGCCGGCTCGTTCGCGGTGAGCGCGTACGCGACCCCCGCGTCCCGGTGGCTGATAACACCGGCCGACTCGTCGGTCGCCCGCGAGGTGGGCCCGTCCGAGGGCTCCGGCGCGCCGCTCAAAGTCGGCCACAGCGATGTGCAGAAACTCCGCGAGGCCGCCGAGGACGCCAGACGCTGGGACTCCAAGTACGGGGGTGGCGACTGGCGTTCGTCCATGGTGCCCGAGTGCTTACGGGTGGAGGCGGCCCCGCTGCTGCTCGGCTCGTACTCCGACGAAGTGGGCCGCGCCCTCTTCGGCGCCTCCGCCGAACTCACCCGTCTCGCGGGCTGGATGGCCTTCGACACCGGTCAGCAGGAGGCCGCGCAGCGGTACTACATCCAGGCGCTGCGGCTCGCCCGCGCGGCGGCCGACGTGCCCCTCGGCGGGTATGTGCTGGCGTCGATGTCCCTGCAGGCCACCTACCGGGGCTTCGGTGACGAGGGCGTCGACCTCGCGCAGGCCGCCCTGGAGCGCAACCGCGGCCTCGCCACCGCTCGCACCATGAGCTTCTTCCGTCTGGTCGAGGCCCGCGCCCACGCCCGCGCGGGTGACGCGCAGGCGGCCGGCGCCGCCCTGAAGGCCGCCGAGGGCTGGCTGGAGCGCTCCCGGGAGGGCGACCACGACCCCTCGTGGCTCGGCTTCTACTCCTACGACCGCTTCTGCGCGGACGCCGCCGAGTGCTACCGGGACCTGAAGGCGCCCCGCCAGGTGCGTCGGTTCACCGAGCAGGCCCTGTCGAAGCCGACGGAGGAGTTCGTGCGCTCGCACGGGCTGCGGCTCGTCGTGTCGGCGGTCGCCGAGCTGGAGTCGGGGAACCTCGACGCGGCGTGCGAGCAGGGCGTGCGGGCGGTGGAGGTGGCCGGGCGGATATCGTCCGCGCGCACCACCGAGTACGTGAAGGACCTGCTGCACCGCCTTGAGCCGTACGGCGACGAGCCGAGGGTGGTCGAGCTGCGGGAGCGGGCCCGCCCGCTGCTGATGACGCCCGCGTAGGGGCCGGTCCCGGGTTTGACCGCGCTGTCGGTGGCGCAGGGCATTATCGGAACCGGGAGGTGGTGCGGGTGCGGGCGCTCGCTCTGGACTGTGACGTGCTCGTGGTCGGCGGCGGCATCGTCGGGCTGGCCACGGCGTACGCGGTCACGCGTGCCGCACCGGGCACCCGGGTGACCGTCCTGGAGAAGGAGCTCGGCCCGGCCCGCCACCAGACGGGACGCAACAGCGGGGTGATCCACAGCGGCGTCTACTACCGCCCCGGCTCCCTCAAGGCCCGGTACGCGGTCGGGGGCGCCGCCGAGATGGTCAAGTTCTGCGCGGAGTACGGCGTCGCGCACGCCGTGACCGGCAAGCTGATCGTCGCCACCGGACGCGAGGAGCTGCCCCGGCTGCACGCGCTGGCCCAGCGCGGCCGGGAGAACGGCATCGCGGTGCGCGAGCTGGGCGCCGCGCAGATCGCCGAGTACGAGCCCGAGGTGGAGGGCCTGGCCGCCCTCCATGTGCCGACGACCGGCGTCTGCGACTTCGCGGGAGTGGCCCGCCGGCTGGCGGAGGCGTCCGGCGCGGAGATCCGCTACGGCGCCCGGGTCGAGCGCGTCGACCGCAGGCCCTCGCTGGGCGTGGCCGTGCGCACCACACGCGGGGACGTCGTGCGCGGCCGCGTCCTGGTGAACTGCGCCGGGCTGCACTGCGACGAGGTGGCCCGGCTCACCGGGGACGACCCCGAGGCGCGGATCGTGCCGTTCCGGGGCGAGTACTACACGCTGAAGCGGCCCGAGCTGGTGCGCGGCCTGGTGTACCCGGTGCCGGACCCGGCGTTCCCCTTCCTCGGCGTGCATCTGACGCGCGGTATCGACGACGGCGTGCACATCGGCCCGAACGCGGTCCCCGCGCTGGCCCGCGAGGGCTACCGCTGGGGCGTCGTACGGCCCCGGGAGGTCGGCACGACCCTCGCCTGGCCCGGGGCGTGGCGCATGGCCCGGCGGCACTGGCGGTACGGGGCGGGCGAGCTGCACCGGTCGCTGTCCAAGGCGGCGTTCACGGACGCGGTGCGCCGGCTGCTGCCCGCCGTGGAGGCCGGCGACCTGGTGCCGGCGGCGGCCGGGGTCCGGGCCCAGGCGGTCCTGCGGGACGGCTCGCTGGTGGACGACTTCCTGATCCGCGAGGGCCCGCGCGCGGTCCATGTGCTGAACGCGCCGAGCCCTGCGGCGACGGCCTCCCTGCCCATCGGACGCGAGGTGGCCCGCCGGGCGCTGGCGGCGCTGCAGACCACCTGAACCGGGCCCGAGCCGAACCTGATCCGGGCCCGAGCCGGGCATGAGCCGACCTTGACCCGGGACGTGACCGAGCGGTCCGCTCCCCCGGGGGTCGGGCCCGCGCGCCGGGGGACCCGCGCCGGGGAGCACGTAAAATCGATGCCACTGTGTCTGATTCCCGCAACGCCCCCGAAGCCGCACCGCCCGGTGCCCCCGCCTCCGCCGGCGCCCTCGGCGAGCAGGGCGCCCACACCCCCGGCGTCCCCGTCCGGCACACCCGGGACAAGGGGGAGCCGCGGTTCCCCGACGGGCCCAAGGCCGACCCGGCCGGATCGCACTTCGAGCGGCGGATCCGCAGCTTCCAGCCCCGGCGCAGCCGGGTCACCGCCGGGCAGGCGGACGCCTTGCAGCGGCTGTGGCCCCAGTGGGGCCTGGACATCGACGGGCAGCGCGTGATCGACCTGGCCGAGCTGTTCGGGAACGACCACCCGGTCGTGCTGGAGATCGGGTTCGGCATGGGCGAGGCCACCGCGCAGATGGCCGCCGCCGACCCGGGCACCGACATCCTCGCCGTCGACGTGCACACCCCCGGCCAGGGGAACCTGCTCAACCTCGCCGAGCACCACGGCCTGCGCAACATCCGCGTCGGCAACGGCGACGCCATCATCCTGCTCCGCGAGATGCTCGCGCCGGACTCGCTCGACGGGCTGCGCGTCTACTTCCCGGACCCCTGGCCGAAGAAGCGGCACCACAAGCGGCGCCTCATCCAGCCCGCGTTCCTGGACCTGGCCGCGACCCGGCTGAAGCCCGGCGCGCTGGTGCACTGCGCCACCGACTGGGAGCCGTACGCCGAGCAGATGCTCGAGGTGCTGACGGCCCATCCGGACTTCGAGAACACGCGGCCCGACGGCGGTTTCGCACCGCGTCCCGCGCACCGGCCGCTGACCCGTTTCGAGGGCCAGGGACTGGACAAGGGTCATGTGGTGAACGACCTGCTCTTCCGCCGCGTACAGCGGTAGGAGCGGCGGGCGGACAGCACCTGCGAGAACACCCGCAGCACCACCGAAAGCAGCCCCTCACCGGCGCCCGGCACTCCCGCGCCGCTGCGGGCGGCGCCCCCGTCTCGTTAGGGTCGATGCCGTGGCCACCTGCCCCCCGTACCCGACGCATCCCCCCGCTCCCGCCGGCGCGCTGCGGCACGCGCACTGGTGGCAGCGGCGCTGGGTTCCCTACGCCGCGCTCAGCACCCTGCTGGCCCTGTCCGGGCTGGTCATCCTGGCCCTGGTGCGCGAGCAGACCGGTACGGAGGGCTTCCTGGTCGGGCTCGGGCTGGCGGTCCTGCCGGTCCCGCTGCTCGTCGCGTCGTTCCGCTGGCTGGACCGGGTCGAGCCGGGCCCCTGGCGGAACCTGGTGTTCTCCTTCGCCTGGGGCGCCTGCGCGGCGGCGCTCATAGCGATCGTGGCGAACAGTTTCGCCACACGGTGGATAGCGACGGCGACCGCCGACCCGTCCCACGCGGACACCCTGGGCGCGACGGTCATAGCGCCCGTCGTGGAGGAGACGGCGAAGGCGGCGGCCGTCCTGCTGCTCTTCCTCTTCCGCCGCCGGGACTTCAGCGGGCTGCTGGACGGTGTGGTGATCGCGGGGGTCACCGCCACCGGGTTCGCCTTCACCGAGAACATCCTCTACCTCGGCACCGCCTTCGGCACCGACCAGCTGTCCGGCGACAGCGGCATCGCGTCCGTGACCGCGGCGACCTTCTTCGTCCGCGTCGTCATGTCGCCCTTCGCGCACCCCCTGTTCACCGTGCTCACCGGCCTCGGCTTCGGCGCCGCCGCGCTGTCCGGCGAGCGCCAGCGGGTGCGCCGCGTGCTCCTGCCGCTGTCGGGGCTGCTGCTGGCGATGGGCATGCACGCCCTGTGGAACGGCTCGTCGACGTTCGGCGAGTTCGGCTTCTTCGCCGTGTACGCGGCCTTCATGGTGCCCGCGTTCGGGCTGCTGGTCTGGCTGATGCTGTGGACGCGGTACCGCGAGCTGCGGACCGTGCGCGAGGAGCTGCCCGCCTACGCCGTCGCCGGATGGCTGTCCCCGGCCGAGCCGTTCGCGCTGGGCTCGATGCGGGACCGCCGGGTGGCCCGGCAGTACGCCCGCCACCACGGGGGACGCCCCGCGGCCCGGGCGGTCGCCCAGTACGAGGCGTACGCCACCTCGCTGGCGTTCCTGAGGCGCCGGGGCCGCCGGGGCCGGGCCGGCGCGGACTTCGTGGTCCGCGAGGTCGAGCTGCTGAACGAGCTGTGGCGCCGCCGTGCGTGGGCCCGCCCGGCCCTGGAGCACGCGCTCGCCGCGAAGAGCCGGCCGGTCCCCGCGTACGCGCCGCCGGGCGCCTGGTGGGCCCAGCCGTACGCACCGCACGGGCAGGGCCCCGGAGGACCGGCGCCGGCCTGGAACCCCTACCAGGTCTGACGGCTCAGGCGGACGCCTCCGTCAGCCGGCGCAGTTCGTCGTCCGTCAGGGTCAGCTCACCCACACCGAGCAGGGCCGGCAGCTGTTCCGGGGTGCGGGCCGAGGCGATGGGGGCGGCGACCGTCGGCCGGGAGGCGAGCCAGGCCAGGGCCACGGTGGCGACCGGCGCTCCGTGCGCGGCGGCCACCTCGTCCAGCGCGGCCAGCACCCGCCGCCCCCGCCCGGTCTCCGCGTGCCGTCCGGCGCCCTGCGCACGCGGGCTGTCCACGGCGGCGCCCGGACGGTACTTGCCGGTGAGGAAACCCGCCGCGAGCGCGTAGTACGGCACCGCGGCGAGGTTCTCCCGTTCGGCGAGGTCCTGGAGGCCGCCCTCGTAGGTGTCCCGGGAGACCAGGTTGTAGTGGGGCTGGAGCGCCACGTACCGGGCCAGGCCCTCGCGGTCGGAGAAGGCGAGGGAGGCGGCCAGCCGTTCGGCGGAGATGTTGGACGCGGCGATGTAGCGGACCTTGCCCGCCTTCACCAGCTCGTCCAGGGCGCCCACGATCTCCTCGACCGGCACCTCGGGCTTGTCGAAGTGCGTGTAGTACAGGTCGATGCGGTCGGTGCCGAGGCGGCGCAGCGAGGCGTCGGCGGCCGCCTTGATGGTGGCCGCGTTCAGCCCCTGGAAGTCGGGGTGCTGGCTGACCTTGGTGGCGATCACGACGTCGTCCCGGTTGCCGCGCGCCTTGAGCCAGTTGCCGATGACGGTCTCCGACTCACCGCCCACGTTCCCCTCGACCCACGCCGAGTACGAGTCGGCCGTGTCGAGGAAGTTGCCGCCGGCCGCGGTGTAGGCGTCGAGGACGGCGAAGGAGTGGGCCTCGTCGGCGGTCCACCCGAAGACGTTGCCGCCGAGGCAGAGCGGGGAGACCTCGAGGTCGGAGGAGCCGAGCTTGCGCAGAGAAGTCATGCAAGGCGTCAACGACCGCGGCGGTGCCGTCCATTCCGCATCGACGGCCGCAACCGGGTGAGAAGGCGGGCGCACCGAAGACCGGCAGCCCTGACGTCGGGGGGTCGTCGTCAGGACCGCCGGGGATCAGGTGGGGAGGGTGCTCAGGGGGTGAGGCCCTTGCCGCGCAGCCAGGCCAGCGGGTCGATGCCGCTCGCGCTGCCGTCGGGGTGCACCTCGAGGTGCAGGTGGGCGCCGGTCACGTTGCCCGTGGCGCCGACGCGGCCGATGACGTCACCGGTGTTGACCTTCTGGCCGACGCTGACGCTGATCGAGGACTGGTGGGCGAACCAGATCTCGGTGCCGTCGTCCAGGGTCAGCTCGGTCTTGTAGCCGTAGGAGCCGTCCCAGCCGGCGAAGGTGATCGTGCCGGAGTGGACCGCCTTGATCAGGGTGCCGGTCGGCGCGGCGAAGTCGAGGCCCGTGTGGTGCCCGGACGACCAGTAGGCGCCGGCCTCGCCGAAGGTCGAGGTCAGGGTGTAGGAGGAGGTCGGCAGCGTGTACTGCTTGGCCAGCTCGGCGAGACGCTCGGCCTCGGCCTTCTTGCGGGCCTCCTCCTCGGCGGCGGCCTTCGCTTCGGCGGCCTTCTCCTTGGCCTCCTTCTCCGCCTTGGCGGCCGCCTCGGCGACCTCCTTCTCGGCGGCGGCGACGGCGGCCGCGGCGGCCTTGCTGTCGACCTGGTCCTGCTGGAACTCGGCCTGGGCGATGATCCGGCTGCGCAGCGCCTCACCGGCGTCGGAGCCGCTCTGCGCGGTCTCCTGGCCCGTCTCGCCCATGGTGCTGAGGGCGGTGGCGGTGTCGTCCGCGGCGGAGTCGTCGTCGGAGATCAGGGGCAGGTCGGGCAGGGCGATGGCGACCGGCGGCTTGCCGCTCTGCGCGGTGGCCATGCCGCCCGCGCCGACGGCCGCTATGACGCCGACGCCGAGAACCGTGGAGCTGCGGGCGAGTCCCCCGCCGCGCTGCTTGGAGACGCGGTGCCTGCCGCGGACGGGACGGAGGGACTCCGCGGTGGGGTTCCACTCCTCGAAGGGGCCCTCGTCGGTGCGGTCGTAGCCGAAGGTGTCGGCGGTGCGCTGACCGGGTACGAACGAGGCATGCGGGGCAGGACGGTTCGACGCCACGTGGGCGTACTCCTTTCCTTCCTTCTCGCCTACCGGGTTAGCTGACGGGTTCGGAGCAGGAAGGTCTCCTACGCGCGTCTACATACCGTGATGTCACGGCGGTATCGGCGCGATTCACCCCAAGGTGGTGGTTCCCCGGTTCCTTCGCAGGATTCGGCGCGTGCGCACGGAGCCGCCTCTTGTGACGGCTGGGACGACCGCGCTGCGTTATCGAACGTTAATAGACGCGGGGTACGGATTCCAAGCCGTTCCGCTTGATCATTAACGAATTCCGCCGGGACGTACGGGCCATGAGCGGCCCAAATCGGGCGAGTTGACTCCCCTCCGACCACGCTCACCGCACTGACGGTGCGTCAGTTGTTATGCGGAGGGGGTTCGTCTGTTCACTTTCTGTGAAGAACGTCGGGGCGGCGCACGGCCAGGAGGGCCAGGTCGTCCACCATGCCGCCCCCGGAGTGCCGGCGCGCCTGCCCCGCCAGCGTCCTGAGCAGTTCGGCCGGTTCACGCAGCGCGTTGGCGCGCCCCGCCAGGCCCTGCTCGGGGTCGTAGAACCGGCCCGTCCGGTCGCGTGCCTCCGACAGTCCGTCGGTGTAGAGCAGCAGCGTCGCCCCGCTCGGGAACTCCGCCTCGTCGGCCCGGTCGGGCCAGGTGCCGAGCCCGCCCATGCCGAGCGGCAGCGCGGGATCGCTCGCGGGCAGCGGCCGCACGGCTCCGTCGGCGTACAGCAGCAGGGGCGGCGGATGCCCCCGGTTGACGAGCCGCACCGCCGGTGCGCCGGGCGGCAGTTCGGCGAGGACAGCCGTGGTGAAGCCCTCACGGGGGCCTCGTTCGTCCCGCCGGGTGCTCGCGCGCGCCAGGGCCCGCTCCAGCCGCTGGGCGACCCCCTCCAGGGTGCTCTCCTGCTCGGCGGCCTCCTGGAACGCCCCGATCACGACGGCGACGGTACCGACCGCGCCGAGGCCCTTGCCGCGCACGTCGCCCACGATCATCCGGACGCCGTGCGGGGTGTCCTGCACGGCGTACAGGTCCCCGCCGATGGAGGCGTCCTCCTGGGCCGCCTCATAGCGCGCGGCCACCTGGAACCCGCCGACCCGTTCGGGCGGTTCGGGCAGGACCGCGCGCTGGACGGCCTCCGCGACACGGCGGGCGGAGGCGAGGCGTTCGCCGCCGCGGCGGACGAGGACGTTGATGACGACGGCCAGGGCGGAGACGACGATCACGGTGACCAGTTCGGTGACCGCCTCCACCTCGTCCAGGCCCCCGACGGAGAGGCGCACGACGAGCAGCGAGCCGATCGCGGCGATGCCGGTGCCCACCGTGCCGCGCTGGGAGTAGAGGGGAGCGGCCACCAGGGGCGCGGCGGCGAGGAAGGGGGCGCCGGAGAACGCGAGGGGGGCGGCGATGTCGTAGCCCACTCCGGCGGCGATCAGCAGGGCGGGCAGCACCCGGACCGACCGGCGCACGTACGAGATTCGCCCTTCCTCCACCCGACCAGGGTCGCCGAAGCGGTGACGGTGGGCGAGCGGGGGCGTCCGACCGGGGAGGCGCGGCAGGGAACGGTCCGGAAAACACTCAGGGCCGGAACTGATGAGTTCCGGCCCTGAGCCTTCAGTAGCGGGGACAGGATTTGAACCTGCGACCTCTGGGTTATGAGCCCAGCGAGCTACCGAGCTGCTCCACCCCGCGTCGATGTGTCCATAGTACGCCATCGGCGGGGCCCTCCGCACACGCCTTTCCGCAGGCCCCGGCCGCGGGCGCTCCCGGGGCCGGGGCCCGGCCCCGGTCGCACGGGTGTCGCGGGGCCGGCCTCAGGGCGCCGGGTGGGCTCTCTGAGGCCGGCCTCAGAGGGCCAGGTGGGCGTTGGGGGCCGCCGCCCGGGCCGCGTACTCGGGCAGCACCAGGACGTCCACGCCCGCGCCGGCGAGCATCCCGCTGCCGTCGGCGTCCGCGACGAAGGTGTCCGGCTCGCGCCAGGCCGTCACCACCCGCCGCACCCCCGCCGCCAGGATCAGCCGGGCGCAGGGCGTGGGCCGGGAGGCGCGGTGCGTGCAGGGCTCCAGGCTGCTGTAGACGGTGGCCCCGGCCAGCCTCGGGTCACCGGGCGCGATCTTCGCGAGGGCCGCCTCCTCGGCGTGCACGACGGGGTCGCCGGCCTCCCGGGAGTGGCCCCGCGCCAGCTCCGTGCCGTCCGCGGCGACCACGACCGCTCCGACGCTGAACGCGGTGGACGACGGCGGGCACTCGGCGGCCAGGTCGCACGCCAGGGCCAGCCAGTGCCGGTCGGCGGCGGCCGGGAGGACGCCGGTGCCGGGCGCGGTCGGCTCGTAGCGCGTCAGCACCACGTCCTCGATGCGCCGGGTCTCCACCAGCCGCAGCCGGCCCCCCTGGTATCCGCCGGGCCCGAAGAGCCGGGGCGCCCGGGGGTCGCCCACGAACAGCGGCGCGAGCACGAGCTGGAGCTCGTCGGCGAGTCCCTGGCGCAGCAGCTGCGTGTGGACGGTGCCGCCGCCCTCGACCATCAGCCGCTCGACGCCGCGCACCTCGCGCAGGTGGGTCAGCAGGGCCCGCCAGTCCAGCTCGTCGCCGAGCGCGACGACGTCGGCGGCGACGGGCCGCTCCCGCAGCCGCCGCGCGCCCTTCTCCGTCGTGTAGACGACCTTCTCGCCTCCGGTGTGCCAGAAGTTCGCCGCCGGATCCAGCTCGCCGGACGCGCTGACGGTGATCTTCAGCGGGTACGCGGGCTTGCCCTGGGCCGTCCGCGCGGCGCGCCGCTCGGCCGAGTTCACGAGCAGCCGGGGGTTGTCCGCACGGATGGTGCCGGCGCCGACGAGGATGCCGTCCACGGAGGCCCGCACCTCGTCGACCCGGTCGAAGTCGGCCGGGCCGGACAGCAGCAGCCGGTCGGGGCCGGTGTCGTCGAGGTAGCCGTCGAGGGAGACGGCGGCGGACAGCAGGACATAGGGGTACGACGGCATCGGCGCGCTCTCCCGCTCGGCGATCGGGGCTGGTTCACACGGGGCTTGGTTCATTCGACGGGGGCTTGGTTCATTCGACAGACAGGGGCTTGGTTCAAGTTTGAAACAAACCTACACTGGACGCATGACGACTCGCTGGCTCACCCCCGAGGAGCAGCGCGCCTGGCGTGCCTACATCGCCGCCGTCGCGCTCGTGGAGGACGCGCTGGACCGGCAGCTCCAGCAGGAGGCCGGCATGCCCCATCTGTATTACTCCATTCTCGCCACCCTGTCCGACGCCCCGGAGCGCCGGCTGCGCATGACCGACCTCGCCGAGCGACTGAAGATCACCCGCAGCCGGCTGACATACGGCGTCTCACGGCTGGAGAAGGACGGTCTGGTGCGGCGCGAGGACTGTCCCGTGGACAAGCGGGGCAGTGTCGCGGCCCTCACGGACGAGGGGATGCGGCTCCTGGAGCAGGCGGCCCCCGGGCATGTGGACACCGTACGGTCGCTGATCTTCGACCGGCTGTCACCTGAGCAGGTCGGCCAGCTGGAGGACATCTTCACGGCGATCGGCTCGGGCCTCCAGGGTGACTGCGGCCACACCACGGGCGACGAGGTGCCGTGGCGCCGGCGGGCGTCGAAGCCCTGCTCGTGACGCACACCGCAGGGACTGGTGACCCGGAGTTATTGCTTCAAAGTTAAAGCACGCGGTAGGGTCACTCCCGGAAGCTGCTTCAAATCTGAAGCAGAAGCCGCACGGAACCCGGAGACCCGCATGCCCGACTCCCTCGCAGCCGCCACCCAGCGCGCCCGTGTCCGGGTCCCGCTGCGCTTCCAGGACGGCTACACCGCCGACGCCGAACTGGTCACCTTCCACGGCCTGGCCGACGGTCAGGAACACGTGGCCGTCGTCCTCGGCACCCCCGAGCCCGGCACCACCCCCCTGGTCCGCCTCCACTCCGAGTGCCTGACCGGCGACGTCTTCGGCTCGGCCCGCTGCGACTGCGGCCCACAGCTGCGCGAGGCCGTCGAGCGCATCGCCCAGCGCGGCGGCGTCCTGCTGTACCTGCGCCAGGAGGGCCGCGGCATCGGCCTCTACAACAAGCTGGACGCCTACGCCCTGCAGGACGAGGGCCTCGACACCTACGCCGCCAACGCCGCGCTGGGCCTGCCCGAGGACGCCCGCGACTACACGGCGGCGGCCCAGATGCTGACCGCCCTCGGCATCGGCGAACTGGACCTGCTCTCCAACAACCCCGACAAGGCCGACCAGTTGCGCGCACTCGGCATCACGGTCCACCACCGCGTCCCCACCGGCGTCTTCGCCACCCCGGACAACGTCCGCTACCTCCGCGCGAAGGTCCTCCAGACCCAGCACACCCTCCCGCTGGGCGACTTGGCGGGGGCGAGCCTGGCGTAGGGAACACGACAGCGCCCGGACGGCCGAAGCCGGTCCGGGCGCTGTGGGCGGGGTGGAGGGCGCCGCCTCCCCCGCCACCGGTAGGCCCTGTGGGACTCGAACCCACAACCAATGGATTAAAAGTCCACTGCTCTGCCAATTGAGCTAAGGGCCCAGGCGTGGTGCCACCCCGAGCATAGCCGCACGTGGCCGCCGAGCCGATCGGGTATCGGGGTGACGGCCCTGTCGGCGGGGTGGGCGCGCCCGCCGGGCGGGTGCGCCCACACCCGTGCGCCGGGACGTCAGAAGAGGCCCTTGTAGCCATTCCAGCCGCTCGCGATCTTCACCCGCGAGCCGAACGACCCCTTGCCGTTTCCGTTGTTGCGGTAGAGGTTGCCGGCGGAGTCACGGGACACGAGGTCGTCGCGGCCGTCGCCGGTGATGTCGCCGACGCCGACGATCGCGTTGTACGAGCCGCCCCAGTCGCTGAACACCTTCACCCGGTCCTTCAGCTTCCCGTCGCCCAGGCCGTCGTACCGCCACAGCGTCCCGGCCTTGTCCCGGGCGAGCACGTCACCGTGCCCGTCGCCGTTCAGGTCGCCCGCGCCGACGATCTTCGTGTAGCCGGTCCACGCCGAGCGGATCCTCACGCCCGCCTTCAGCTTCCCCGCGCCGTCGTTCGCGAAGACGTAGACGTCCTTCGTGGACGCCTTGCGGGCCAGCAGGTCGACGCGGCCGTCGCCGGTCAGGTCGCCGGGCGCGGTGAGGACGTCGTACGCGTTCCAGCCGGTCCCGAGGGAGGTGTGGCTGCTCGACGGGGTGTACGAGGCACCGCACTTGCCGGCGTACCTGCGCAGCTCGCCGTTCGGCATGCGCACCAGCATCTCGGCGCACCGGTCCTTGCCCATGTCACCGAAGGGCACGGCGACGGTGCCGGAGGCCCAGCCGGACGCGGACCGTTTGAAGTCGAAGGTGCCCTTGCCCTCGGTGTACTGGAGGGTGAGGCCCCCGGCGGAGTTGAGCGTGACCAGCTCGCCGTAGCGGTAGCCGCCCTGGTCGTGGTGGCCCTGGAGGCCGCCGGTGTACCCGAGCTTCCCGCTCGTGCTGTACCCGGCGCCGCCCTCCTCGGGGGTCGCCGTGAGGGTCCAGGTCTTGCGGCCGTTGTAGAGGAAGGCGCCGGTGTCGGACCTCAGGTCCCACTCCACGTCGACGGAGGCGCCGCGGCCCTTGATCGTGCGCTCCACGCGTCCCTGGTCGTCCTTCACCGTGAAGGTCCAGTGCGCGGGCCGGTTGAGCTGCCAGAAGCTGGCCCAGTAGGGCACTCCGACCTTGTCGGACGGGTCCACGATGTCGCCGGCCACGTCAGACTCGATCTTCGTCAGCGGCTGCGCCGGGACGTCGCTCTGCACGATCCGGATCGACTTGTCCGGGCCGACGTAGGCGATGTCTCCGCCGAACTTGTCCACCGTCCAGGACAGCCGCCGCTGGTCGGCCGTGCTCCCGGCGGGCAGGTCCGCGACGGCGCGCTCGGTCGCGGCCGTCCCCGTGTGATAGTCCGTCATCATCAGCTTGCCGGCCGTCCGGTCGTGCCGGACGAGGTAGCCGTCGCCGACCAGGACCGGCCCGGAGGGCACCTTGACGGTCTTCTTGGCCGTACGGTCGTACACGCCGGCCGCGCCCGTCGGGCCGCAGTTCCAGTAGACCCAGCGGCCGACGACCTGGAGCTCCTTGACCGTGCACGGCGCGCCCGTGGCGAGGGTCTGGACGGTCTTCCTCGCCTCCAGGTCGTACCCCGTGACGGCCCCGGCGCCCGTACCGGGCGTCCACAGGATCGAGCCCCAGACGGAGGCGGCGGTGACGGCACGGGTGCGCCGCACGTCCTGCGTCCGGTGGGCGGCGACCGCGTCGACGTACTGCTTGCCGGTGCCGGCGGCGTCGTAGACGTAGTAGCGGCCGGTGGTGTCGACGAAGCGGGCCCGGGTCACCGTCGGCTCGTCCGTCCCGCTCAGCGAGTTCTCGGTCAGGCGGAGCTGCGCGACCTGCTGCCCGGTGGCCTTCTCCATGAAGTAGCCGACCCAGCCGTTGCCGGTGGAGCGCATCGGCACACAGCCGCGCGGCCCGGCCTCGCACGGCACCCGCTGGATGTGGCTGCCGTCCGCGAACGGGTCGGCGTACCCCCGGCTGGTCTTCTCCAGCACCGTGGAGCCGTCCGCCGAGACACGTCGTCCGATCACCCACTGGCTGCCGCTGGGCGTGTTCTCGACGGTGGTCAGGAAGCCACCCGCGTAGTCGATCCCCCATACGCCGTCCGTCTGGATGGGCGTCGGTGCGGTGTCGGCGGCCGCCGTCCCCGCCGTGGTCAGCGAGCCGGCGCCGAGGGCGGCCAGGCACGCGAGAGTCGTGGTGATCCGGGCACGCCGGGTCAAGGGTCCCTCCCCAGGGAAAAGGGTGCGGGCATGGTGGCGGCCGCGCGCAGAGCCACCGGCCGCGTCCACTCATGACATGCACATCTAAGGCAGCGGATCTTAACAACCGTCACACACGTTCGGGAACGCCGAAGGGCCCGCACGACGTGAGTCGTACGGGCCCTCCGGGGATCAGCCTGCGTCAGCCGTTGCGCTTCCAGCGCGGCTTGTCGTCACGACGGCCGAACGAGGAGCCGGTGCCCCGGTGGTCGTCACGACGGCCGTAGGGACGCTCGTGGCCGCCGGAGCGGAAGCCCGGACGGTCGTCACGGCGGTCACGGTTGAACGGGCGGTCGCTGCCCCGGTGGCCACCGCGCTCGTCGCGGCGCTCGAAGGAACGGCCGGCACCGCGGTCGTCGCGGCGGAAGCCACCACGGTCGCCGCCGCGGTCGTCACGGCGCTCGAAGGAACGGCCACCACGGTCGTCACGACGCTCGAACGAACGCCCGCCACGGTCGCCACCCCGGTCACCACGGTCGTCCCGGCGGAAACCGCCACGGTCGCCGCCGCGGTCGTCACGACGCTCGAAGGAACGGCCACCACGGTCGTCACGACGCTCGAACGAACGGCCACCACGGTCGCCACCGCGGTCACCACGGTCGTCCCGGCGGAAACCGCCACGGTCGCCGCCGCGGTCGTCACGACGCTCGAAGCCGCGGTCACGGTCACGGTTGAAGCCACCGCGGTCGTCGCGGCGCTCGAAGGAACGCCCGCCGCGGTCACGGTCGAAGGACCGCTCACGGTCGCGGTTGAAACCGCCACGGTCACGGCGCTCGTACGGGGCCGGGGCCTCCGCGCGCTCGGCCCGGTCCACGTCCTGCGCGGCCGGCTGCTCGGGCACCGACACCTCGACGGCCTCGACCGCCGCCGCCTGCGCCTCGGCCACCGCGGTCTCGGGGTCCTCCCCGCGCTCACGGGCGACCCGGGCGACCAGGCGGTCGGCCTCCTCGCGCAGCTCGGTGGCACGGCGCTGCGCGCGCTCCAGCTGCTTGGTGAGCTGGGCGACCTCACGCTCGGCCTGCTGCGCGGCGTTGCCCGCGGACTCGGCCTGGACCTCGGTCATCGACCGGGCGCCGGTGATCTCGGCGACCTCCGGGTCGAAGGCGGCACCGCCCTGGATGATGTGGCGCGAGGCGTCCACGCCCGCGTCCTCCATCAGACGGAAGATCTGACGCCGCTGGTGCGGCAGGGAGAGGGAGACGACCGTGCCGGTACGGCCGGCGCGCGCGGTACGGCCCGCGCGGTGCAGGTAGTCCTTGTGGTCGCCGGCCGGGTCGACGTTCAGCACCAGGTCGATGCCGTCGACGTGGATGCCGCGCGCGGCGACGTCGGTGGCGACGAGCGCGTTGACGTAGCCGTCCTTGAAGTCGGCCAGCGTCCGGGTGCGGGCGCCCTGCGTCATGCCGCCGTGCAGCGCGTCGGCCTTCACACCGGCGTCGCGCAGCTGTTCGGCGATGCGGTCGGCGCCCAGCTGGGTGCGCACGAAGATGATCGTGCGGCCCTTGCGGGAGGCGATCGCGGCGGTGACCGGCGCCTTGTCCTTCGGCTTCACGATCAGGATGTGGTGCGACATGGTCGTGACGTTGCCCTGGGCGCTGTCGACCTCGTGCGTGACCGGGTTGCTCAGGTAGCGCTTGACCAGCGTGGAGATCTCGTTCTCCATCGTGGCGGAGAACAGCATCCGCTGGCCGCCCGCCGGGACCTGGTCGAGCAGCTCGGTGACCTCGGGCAGGAAGCCCAGGTCGGACATCTGGTCGGCCTCGTCGAGGACGGCGACCTCGACGTTCTCCAGGGAGCAGGCGCCGCGGTTGATGATGTCGCGCAGCCGGCCCGGGGTGGCGACGAGGACGTCGACGCCGCGCTCCAGGGCGTAGATCTGGTTGCCCATGGACGTACCGCCGCAGACGACCTTCATCTTCAGGCCGAGGACGTCGCCGTAGGGCTGGAGGGCGTCCGCCACCTGCATGGCGAGCTCACGGGTCGGGGTGAGGATGACCGCGCGCGGCTTGTGCTTCTCGGTGCGGCCGCCGGACAGGCGCGCCAGCGTCGGCAGGCCGAACGACAGCGTCTTGCCGGAGCCGGTGCGGCCGCGGCCGAGGATGTCCTTGCCGGCCAGGGCGTCCGGGATGGTCGCGGCCTGGATCGGGAAGGGGGTGGTCACGCCGTTCTGCGCGAGCTTGCGCACGACGCCCTCGGGGAGACCGAGGTCCGCGAAGGTGACCGTGGGGGTCTCGTCGACGACGGGCTCGTTCTCGTCGTTCTCGGGCACGACGACGTGATCAGTACTGGAAATGGACATGCGTATGCGAAACCTTCCGGAGTCTCGTCGGCACGCGCCCGTCAACTCCGTGATTCGCAATAAGACCGCCTCAATGCGGTCAGCCACGGCAAGGGAGAGTACGCGCCACACGGCGCGCTCTGCGGTGGCGCCGGGCAAATGGGATCAAACGATCTACCACCATACGCACCCCTCACCCCTCAAGGCAAACCGGCCGTCAACCGTGTAGGCAACGTCACTCGCCGCCCACCCCCACCGGCCCCCCGCCCCGACTCCCTACACGGGCGCCTGCGCCGCCGGAGCGGGCTCGCGCTGCCCCAGCTGCGGCGCCGTCTCCTCGTGCGCCGACGACGACGGCTCCGCAGTCGGAGGCGTCGGCGTCGGGGTCGACGGCTCCTGCGTCGGCGTGGGCTCGGGCTCCGCCGGACGGGTGGGCTCCGGGTCGGCCGGACGGGTGGGGCCCGGCCCGTCGGTCCGCCCCGGCTGCTCGGGACCGCCCCCGGCGGGCCGCGACGCGCTCGCCCCGGCGGACGGCGAGTCCGACGGCTCGGCCGACCCCCCGGCCTTCTTCCCCTTGCCCTTGCCCTTCTTCTTCCCCCGCTTGCCGTCCACGTCCGCGTGCGGGCCGAACCCCGACCCGCCGCCCCGCGCCGCGGGCCCCCCGTCGGGCGCCTCGCCCCCGCGCTGCCCGGCGGAGTGCGACGGCTTGGCCTTCCCTCCGCCGCCGTCGTCACCGACGCTCATACAGCCGGCGACAGCGGCCACGGCCACGACCGTCGCGGCCAGTCGGACAGGTACGTACAGAGAGCGCACGCGAGCCACCTCCAAGGGCGGGCGAAGAAGTCAACCTGCCCAACTCCCGCCGCCCACAAGAGGACACGCGCCCCGCCCGGCCCCGCCGGGCCACCCCTCACCCGTACCCGAGGGCATGCAGCCGCTCGTCGTCGATCCCGAAGTGGTGGGCGATCTCGTGCACCACTGTCACCTCGGTCTCCTCCACGACCTCCTCCCGCGAGGCGCACATCCGCAGGGTCGGACCCCGGTAGATCGTGATGCGGTCCGGGAGCACCCCGGCGTACCACTCGCCCCGCTCGGTCAGCGGCGTCCCCTCGTACAGCCCGAGCAGCTCCGGGTCGTCGGCGGGCGGCTCGTCCTCGACGAACACCGCGACGTTGTCCATCAGCCGCGTCAGCTCCGGCGGGATCCGGTCCAGCGCCTCGGCGACCAGTTCCTCGAACTCCTCGCGCGTCATCTCCAGCACAGCCCCATTGTCAGGCACGGCACCGCCCCCGAGGAGCCGCCGACGGCCCCGCATATCCGGCGACGGACGTGGGCATACGGCACCAATGGCCCGCGTCCCCGCCGCGATCATGAAAGTTCTCGGACACCTCCCCAGGGCACCACGCGCCCTCGCCGACCGCCACGCCGCCCGCCGACCGCACACCGAACCCGAGCTCACGGCGCAGCCGCGCCCCTGGACGCGGGCCCTCGGTCTCGTCGCCGTCGTCCTCGTCGGCGCCTGGCTCGGGCTGCTCGTCGTCGGCAACGTCCGGGTGCCGGTCGGCCCGATGAACACCACGATGACGCTGCGGCCCTCCTTCACCGGCGGCACCAAGATCAACGTGTCGCCGCTCGGCGCGCTCCAGTTCAGCAGCCACATCGCGCCCGTCCGGCTGGACGTCAACGTCGACCAGCTCGACCCCGAGCGCGCCCAGGCGCTCGTGGACCACCCCGAGCGCCTCTCCGGCCTCCAGGAGGAAGTGACCCAGGACGTCAGCGACGGCACCCTCGACCTGGCCCTGCGCAGTGTCGTCGCCGTCGTCACCGGCGCCACCGCGCTCGGCCTGGTCGTCTACCGGCGCCCGCGCCGCGCCCTGGCCGCCGGCGGGCTCGCCCTCACCCTCCTGGCCGCGTCCGGCGGGACGGCGTACGCGACCTGGAACCCGGAGTCCGTCCTGGAGCCGAAGTTCTCCGGCCTGCTGTCCTCCGCCCCGTCCCTGGTGGGCGACGCGCGCAGCATCGTGACCGAATTCGACGTGTACCAGAAGGAGTTGGCGCGCCTGGTCACCAACGTGACCAAGCTCTACGACGCCACGTCCACGCTTCCCGCGTACGCCCCGGACCCGAGCACCATCCGCGTCCTGCACGTCTCCGACATCCACCTCAACCCGGCGAGCTGGAAGATCATCGCCTCGCTCGTGGCGCAGTACAAGGTCGACGTGATCGTCGACTCGGGCGACACCATGGACCACGGCACGGCCGCCGAGAACGGCTTCCTCGACCCGATCGAGGACCTCGGCGCCCCGTACGTCTGGGTGCGCGGCAACCACGACTCGCGGGTCACCCAGCGCTACCTGGAGGACCTGAAGCACGTCCACGTCCTCGACGACGGCGAGGCCGTGTCCATCCGGGGGCTGCGGTTCGCCGGGGTGGGCGACCCCCAGTTCACCCCCGACCGCTCCCAGGCCCCCGGCGGGGACGCGGCGAACGAACTCGCGGGCGCCCGGCTCGCCTCCGCCCTGCGCGACCAGAAGGCCGCCGGCACCCCCGTGGACGTGGCGGTCGCGCACGAGCCCGTGGCGGCCCGCCAGGCGGACGGCGAGGTCCCGCTGGCCCTGGCCGGCCACATTCACCAGGAGAAGACCGAGGTGCTGCCGTACGGCACCCGGCTGCGGGTCGAGGGCTCCACCGGGGGCAGCGGGCTGCGCGCGGTCGAGGGCAGGCACCCCGACCCGATCCAGACCTCGATCCTCTACTTCGACCGTGACACCCGGCGCCTCCAGGCGTGGGACGAGATCGAACTCGGCGGCCTGGGGCTGACCACCGCGGAGGTGCGCCGGCACCTGGTGGAGGAGAACCAGCCGGGCGCCACGGACGGCGGGAGCGCGTCGCCCAGCGCGAGCCCGTAAACCGTTTTGGCGATACCTCCCGCCATCCCATATGCTTCTCACGTCCCCGACGCGCTGAGAAGCGCCCAGGCGGGCCGATAGCCCTCATCGTCTAGCGGCCTAGGACGCCGCCCTTTCAAGGCGGTAGCACGGGTTCGAATCCCGTTGGGGGCACGCAGTACGGTGTGCGACACTGTTGCACGCATCGCAAGGTCCTGTGGAGCAGTTTGGAGTGCTCGCCACCCTGTCAAGGTGGAGGCCGCGGGTTCAAATCCCGTCAGGACCGCTGTGAAGGTCGCAAGACCCTCACGGCTGGGTAGCTCAGTTGGTACGAGCGATCGCCTGAAAAGCGATAGGTCGCCGGTTCGACCCCGGCCCCAGCCACAGAGGAAGCCCCCGTCGAGTGATCGGCGGGGGCTTCGCCGTGCCCGCCGGGACAGGAGCCGCGACAAAAGCGTTCGCCATGGTTTTCGGCGGGATGAGATCCTGGATCGCGTATGTCCACGCACCCCGCCCCCGCCCTCGGCGCCCTCGCCCCCCGTCTGACCGAGCTCTCACTGCGTGACGCGCAGCGCCTCGGCCGGCGGCTGGAGGGCGCCCGCAAGATCCGTAAGCCCGAGGCGCGAGCCGCCGTGCTCGCCGAGATCGAGGGGGAGATCGCCAAGGGCGAGGAGCGCGTCGCCGCGCGGCGCGCCCGTGTGCCCGCGGTCTCGTACCCGGAGCAGCTGCCGGTCAGCCAGAAGAAGGACGAGATCGCCGCCGCGATCCGCGACCACCAGGTCGTGATCGTGGCCGGTGAGACCGGTTCCGGCAAGACGACGCAGATCCCGAAGATCTGCCTGGAGCTGGGCCGCGGTGTCCGCGGCATGATCGGGCACACGCAGCCCCGCCGGATCGCCGCGCGCACGGTCGCCGAGCGGGTGGCGGAGGAGCTGGACACACCGCTGGGTGAGGCGGTCGGCTGGAAGGTGCGGTTCACCGACCAGGTGAACCCGGAGGGGACCTTCGTCAAGCTGATGACGGACGGCATCCTGCTCGCCGAGATCCAGACGGACCGCGAGCTGCGCGCCTACGACACGATCATCATCGACGAGGCCCACGAGCGGTCCCTCAACATCGACTTCCTGCTGGGGTACCTCGCCCAGCTGCTGCCGAAGCGGCCGGACCTCAAGGTCGTCATCACCTCGGCGACCATCGACCCGGAGCGGTTCTCGCGGCACTTCGGCGACGCCCCGATCGTCGAGGTCAGCGGCCGTACGTATCCGGTGGAGGTGCGTTACCGGCCGCTGCTGGAGGAGGACTCCGAGGACGCCGACCGCGATCAGATCACGGCGATCACGGACGCGGTCGAGGAGCTGATGGGCGAGGGGAAGGGCGACATCCTCGTCTTCCTCTCGGGTGAGCGGGAGATCCGGGACACCGCGGACGCGCTGGAGAAGAAGAAGTACCGGTTCACGGAGGTCCTGCCGCTGTACGCGCGGCTCTCGCACGCCGAGCAGCACCGGGTGTTCCAGCAGCACACCGGGCGCAGGATCGTTCTGGCGACCAACGTGGCCGAGACCTCGCTGACCGTCCCCGGCATCAAGTACGTGATCGACCCCGGCTTCGCCCGGATCTCGCGCTACAGCCACCGCACCAAGGTGCAGCGGCTGCCCATCGAGGCCATCTCGCAGGCCAGCGCCAACCAGCGCAAGGGCCGCTGCGGCCGTACCTCCGACGGCATCTGCATCCGGCTGTACTCCGAGGACGACTTCAACGCCCGCCCGGAGTTCACCGACGCGGAGATCCTGCGCACCAACCTGGCTTCGGTCATCCTGCAGATGACCGCGGCCGGTCTCGGCGACATCGAGAAGTTCCCGTTCATCGACCCGCCGGACCACCGCAACATCCGTGACGGCGTGCAGCTCCTGCAGGAGCTGGGGGCGCTGGACCCGGCGCAGAAGGACCCCCGCAAGCGGCTCACCGACACAGGCCGCAAGCTCGCCCAGCTCCCGGTGGACCCGCGCCTCGCCCGGATGGTCCTGGAGGCCGACCGCAACGGCTGTGTCCGGGAGGTCATGGTCATAGCGGCCGCGCTGTCCATCCAGGACCCGCGCGAGCGCCCGGCGGACAAGCAGGCGCAGGCCGACCAGCAGCACGCCCGGTTCAAGGACGAGACGAGCGACTTCCTCGCCTATCTGAACCTGTGGCGCTACATCCGTGAGCAGCAGCGCGAGCGCGGCTCGTCGTCGTTCCGCCGCATGTGCAAGCAGGAGTACCTGAACTTCCTGCGGATCCGCGAGTGGCAGGACATCTACACGCAGCTGCGGACCGTGGCCAAGCAGATGGGCATCCGTCTCGCCGAGGACGACGCGCCCGCGGACCGCATCCACGTCTCCCTCCTCGCCGGTCTCCTCTCCCACATCGGGATGAAGGACGTGAAGGAGTCCAAGGACGCCGCTCCGGGGGCGCGCAAGGACGGCGGACGCAACGAGTACCTGGGTGCCCGCAACGCCAAGTTCGCGATCTTCCCCGGGTCGGCCCTGTTCAGGAAACCGCCGCGGTTCGTGATGTCGGCCGAGCTGGTGGAGACGTCCCGGCTGTGGGCGCGGGTCAACGCGAAGATCGAGCCGGAGTGGGTGGAGCCGCTGGCCGGGCACCTGCTGAAGCGGACGTACAGCGAACCGCACTGGGAGAAGGACCAGGCGGCCGTGATGGCGTACGAGAAGGTCACGCTGTACGGCGTCCCGATCGTGGCGCAGCGCAAGGTGAACTACGGCCGGATCGATCCGGAGGCCAGCCGGGAGCTGTTCATCCGCAACGCGCTGGTGGAGGGTGACTGGCGCACGCACCACAAGTTCTTCGCCGACAACCGCCGGCTGCTCAGCGAGGTCGAGGAGCTGGAGCACCGCGCCCGGCGCCGGGACATCGTGGTCGACGACGAGACGCTGTTCGACTTCTACGACGAGAAGGTCCCCGAGCACGTCGTGTCGGGGGCGCACTTCGACTCGTGGTGGAAGCGCAAGCGGCAGGAGCAGCCCGACTTCCTGGACTTCGAGCGGGAGATGCTGATCCGGGAGTCGGCGGAGGCGGTCACGAAGGCCGACTATCCGGACTCGTGGCGGCAGGGGCAGCTGAAGTTCCGGGTGACCTACCAGTTCGAGCCGGGCGCGGACGCGGACGGTGTGACCGTCCACATCCCGCTCCAGGTCCTCAACCAGGTCACGGCGGAGGGCTTCGACTGGCAGATCCCGGGTCTGCGCGAGGAGTTGGTGACGGAGCTGATCCGTTCCCTGCCGAAGCCGATCCGGCGCAACTACGTGCCGGCGCCGAACTTCGCGAAGCGGTTCCTGGACACGGCCGTCCCCGGGCAGGAGCCGCTGACGGTGACGATGGCCCGCGAGCTGAAGCGGATGGTCGGGGTGCCGTTCACCGCGGACGACTTCGACTGGGCGAAGGTGCCCGAGCATCTGCGCGTGACGTTCCGCATCGTCGACGAGCGGCGCCGCAAGCTGGCCGAGGACAAGGACCTGGAGGCCCTGCAGCTGCGCCTGAAGCCGAAGGCGCGCAAGGCGCTCTCGCAGGCCGCCGCGGCGACGGCGTCCCGGCAGGGCGGGGAGTCGCTGGAGCGTTCGGGCCTGACGGACTGGACGATCGGCACGCTCACCCGGGTCTTCGAGACACGGCGGGCCGGGCAGCCGGTGAAGGCGTACCCGGCACTCGTGGACGACGGCGACACGGTCTCCGTGCGGCTGTTCGACTCGGAGGCGGAGCAGCAGCAGGCGATGTGGAAGGGCACCCGGCGGCTGATCCTGCGCAACATCCCGGTCAACCCGGCGAAGTTCGCATCCGAAAAGCTGACGAACGCTCAGAAGCTCGGTCTGTCGGCGAATCCGCACGGGTCGATCCAGGCGCTGTTCGACGACTGCGCCATGGCGGCGGCGGACAAGCTGATCGGTGACTTCGGCGGCCCGGCGTGGGACGAGGAGTCGTACCGGAAGCTGTACGACAAGGTGCGCGCGGAGATCGTGGACACGACGGTGCGCGCGGTGGGGCAGGTGCAGCAGGTACTGGCCGCCTGGCAGGCCGCCGAGCGGCGTCTGAAGGGCGTGCGCAGCCCCGCTCTGCTGCCGAACCTCGCGGATGTGCGGGCCCAGCTGGACGCCCTCGTGAAGCCCGGCTTCGTGACCGATGCGGGGCTGCGCCGGCTGCCCGACCTGATGCGCTACCTGATCGCGGTGGACCGCCGGCTGCAGCAGATGCCGACGAACGTCCAGCGCGACACGACGCGCATGGAGAAGGTCCACGAGATGCGGGACGAGTACGCCTGGCTGCTGGAGCAGATGCCGCAGGGCCGTCCGGTGCCGCAGGCGGTGCTGGACGTCCGCTGGATGCTGGAGGAGCTCCGGGTCAGCTATTTCGCGCACGCGCTGGGGACGGCGTACCCGATCTCCGACAAGCGGATCGTGAAGGCGATCGACGCGCTGGCGCCGTGACGGACCGCGCACGGAGGGTGAGTTCGACCCGGGGCTCACCCTCCTGTACAGTCTCTTCTCGCAGCGCAACGCACGAATGGCGCCGCAACTCCCCCAGTGCCTTAAGGGCCTGGGCGGGGCCCCCAGGTCCTGTGGAGCAGTTTGGAGTGCTCGCCACCCTGTCAAGGTGGAGGCCGCGGGTTCAAATCCCGTCAGGACCGCAAGTGAAGGCCCGTCCCCGTCGAGGGGGCGGGCCTTTCTCATGGGCGCGTACGGCCGCCGCGGCACTCCTTCGGGCTTCTGAGCCTGCCTGGAGGGCCCAGAGGGGCGCGGGGGGCTTCTGGGGCGGCGCCGGGATCGCGGGCCGCCCACGCCGCCTTGACGGAGTCACATTCGCTCGGTACCCAGATCTCAGGGCCCTTTTCGGCTGGCCCCCGGTGGAGGTGGCGTATGGCGGCATCGACCAGGCACGAGACGCGGGCCCTGCTCCGCGCACACCTGTCGGCCGCCTCCTCCTACCGACATCTGACCCGGCACTGTCCGATCTGCCACCGGCTGCTGCGTCTGGCCCTCGACAACGGGTCCGGCGCTCCCGGGACCTACGACACGCCCGGCACCGTCCGGCCGGCCACGGACGAGCCGGCCCCGGAGGAGACGCCGTCCCCGGCCTGACCACGACGATCGTCAACTCCGGCTGTGGCAGCGGCTTCTGGAACCCGTCGCTCCCTTTAGCGCACATAGACCAGGGGCAACAAGCACCCCGGCATGTGACGGGTGTCACCGCATGAGTTTGCGGGACCCCGGCACTTACACCCCGCCTACAACGGGTCGATTTAATATGTGCAATTGCACCAGCTTCCGCGGGTCGCGCCGGCCACTCCGAGTGCCCGTCCGGGGCCGGTCGCACAGGTGATCCGACAGCGGTCCCCAGTCTTCGACAAGGCCACGCACGGCCTCACGGACAGGCGCGCGAGGGCGCACAAAAAAGATCGCGCTGGACCCGGCGGAGTCCAGCGCGATCTACGACGCACCCTTGTTGCGTGCCCGAAGTGCTCTGACGGCTTGGGCGAGGGCTCTGTTGGGGCAGAACCCGCGTCGCTTGGAGCTAGGTCCGGGCGCCGCGGCGAGTTGGGGGAACCGCCGGTTTGCCCGGTTCTGCGAGAGTTCAGGCCTCGCTGCGCTGCTGCGGGATGCCCGCGAGCAGAGCGCGGACCTCAGCCTCGCGGTAACGGCGGTGTCCGCCGAGCGTACGGATGGAAGTGAGCTTCCCGGCCTTCGCCCACCGCGTGACCGTCTTGGGGTCGACGCGGAACATCGTGGCGACCTCAGCCGGGGTCAGCAGCGGCTCGGCATCAGGGGTGCGAGCGGTCATGAGCGGCCTCCTCGGGAGAACCGAACCTTCTCGGTTCTTTCCTCTAAATTCTGCACCTTGACCCGCGTTGCCCGAAATGGCGGACGCGAGTCGAGTCGGTTATAGGACGAACGGCTTGTCCTCGGCACTACAACTACACCATCTGTCCAGCCGCGTCGGCCAAACCGATGGAATTGCCCCTCCAGGTGTTCATCAGCGACGGAAGCCGATGGACCATGCCATAGCGGACAGTCACGCCACTGTGACGATCAGTCACAGTGGCGTGCAGGAGTCCCAAGACCCCCCAAAGCGTGCAATGTCGAGACGGAGCCCTCCCCGGACTCCTTGTCCTATTTTGGCACGAGGAGGGGTTAGGGACGCAAGAGCCGTGTACGTGCGGTCCGTCACGCTTGGACGAGTTGGCTGGATCCAGTCGCATACGCCCGGATCGCGCCTTACGTCCCATGTTGACGAGACATCAGGTACCTCAGACCGAGCACGAAACCCCAAAACGGGCGGATCGTCAAACGCCAGTTCGTTACAAAGGGGATGCCACCTGCCACCCTGTGGCCTCGACCGTGTCCTACGTCACACCGCCCCGCGCGCGGGGGAGTTCAGTTGGCGGACCGCCGGTCCCGTACCGACCGCCAGCGCTCCACGAGACGCCCGTACGCCTCCCCGGCCGCCTCGCCGTCACCGTGCCGCAGGGCCTCGATGCCCTCGGCCACGTCCGCGGCCGAGTGGTCGTCCTCCAGCTCGCCGGCCGGCAGCGCGTGCACCAGGCCGCCGTAGTCCAGTTCCACCAGCGAACGCGGGTGGAACTCCTCCAGCCAGCGGCCCACGTCCAGCAGCCCGTCGATGAGCGGGCCCTCGTCGACGGTCTCCTTCAGCGTCCGCAGGGCCCGCGCCACCCGGCGCCGGGCCTCCACCATCGGCGTCTGGTACCGCAGCATCGGGGGGACGTCGCCGGAGCCCTTGTCGAAGCGGCGCTCCCCGTCCGACACCAGCACGAACCAGTGCAGCGGCACCTGCCACGTCGAGGTACGGATCCACGGCCGCGCGTCCGGGTTGCGGGCCAGCCAGCGCTCGTAGTCCAGGGCCGCCTGCCGCCGGACGACCTCCGGCAGGACCGCGTCCAGCACCGGCCTGGGCAGCTCGTCGCCCAGCTCCCCGAGCGCCTGCCAGCCGCGCAGCCGGGTGCGCCAGGGACACACGCACACCACCCCGTCCACCTCCAGCACGAAGGCGTCGCTGCTCTCGTGCACGGGCACCGGAACGGGCGGCGTGGGCAGCAAGTCGGCCAGGGAGCGGCGCAGTTCGTCCTGGTACGAGGGACGGTCGGGGCGGCGGGCGTACCGGGTCCAGTGGCCGCGTTCCGGCTCGGGGAAGGCGGCCAGCGGCTCGTACACCCGCAGGTACGTCGTATACGGGACGATCACCGAGGACACCTTGGGCACGCCTGCTCCCTCCCCCGCCGTCTGCCAGGAAAACCTGTGGACCCCGCCTGGGGCGGAGCGCGAAATCCATGCAAATCGTCGCACGGCTGTACTCCGGGAGGAGGTGATCCCCGGCACCGCGGGTTCACGGGGCGTCCGGAGGTCTAATCTCATGCTCGAGCACCCGTCACCGTCTCCCATGGCGCCACAAGCGCGGGGGACCCCCAGGGGGCTCCGCTCCGATCGCCGCCCGTACTCAGGAGTCACCACAGTGACCGACGTAACACACGGCGTCCTGCACACCCTGTTCCACTCGGACCAGGGGGGTCATGAGCAAGTTGTGCTCTGTCAGGACCGCGCCAGCGGCCTCAAGGCCGTCATCGCCATCCACTCCACCGCTCTGGGCCCCGCCCTCGGCGGTACGCGCTTCTACCCGTACGCGACCGAGGAGGAGGCCGTCGCCGACGCCCTGAACCTCGCGCGCGGGATGTCGTACAAGAACGCCATGGCCGGGCTCGACCACGGCGGCGGGAAGGCCGTGATCATCGGTGATCCGGCCCGGATCAAGTCCGAGGAGCTGCTGCTGGCCTACGGCCGGTTCGTGGCCTCCCTGGGCGGCCGCTACGTCACCGCGTGCGACGTCGGCACCTACGTGGCCGACATGGACGTGGTGGCGCGCGAGAACCGCTGGACGACCGGGCGCTCCCCGGAGAACGGCGGCGCCGGCGACTCCTCGGTGCTCACCGCCTTCGGCGTCTACCAGGGCATGCGCGCCTCCGCGCAGCACCGCTGGGGCGACCCGTCGCTGCGGGACCGCACGGTCGGCATCGCGGGCGTCGGCAAGGTCGGGCACATCCTGGTCGAGCACCTGGTGGCCGAGGGCGCCAAGGTCGTGATCACGGACGTGCGCGAGGACGCCGTCGGGCGGATCGTCGCGGCCCACCCGGGCTCGGTGACGGCCGTCGCCGACACCGCGACCCTGATCCGCGTCGAGGGCCTCGACATCTACGCGCCCTGCGCGCTCGGCGGGGCCCTGAACGACGACACCGTGCCGGTGCTGACCGCCGGGATCGTGTGCGGTGCCGCCAACAACCAGCTCGCCCACCCGGGTGTCGAGAAGGACCTCGCCGACCGCGGGATCCTCTACGCGCCCGACTACGTGGTGAACGCCGGCGGCGTCATCCAGGTCGCCGACGAGCTGCACGGGTTCGACTTCGACCGGTGCAAGGTGAAGGCGGCGAAGATCTTCGACACCACGCTGGCGATATTCGCACGCGCGAAGGCCGACGGGATTCCGCCGGCCGCCGCGGCCGACCGGATCGCCGAGCAGCGGATCTCGGAGGGGCGCGAGGCCCGAGCGGGCCGCTGATCCGGCGCGCCCGGGAGAGGGCCGGGGCCTCCCGGCCCTGCCATGGGCGGTACCCGCCGGTGGGCAGTTGGAGAGAACTCTCACTTCTACCGGCGGGTCGACCGCCCATAAGTGGTTAAAATCGCGGTTGACCAGCGAGGAAAGGGCACCTCGAAGGTCCTGGGCAGACGCGCTTGCTGCGGGCGACGTACCGTATGGGCGCGGGCTCAGGTACCGTGGAAGCCCTACGGATCGGCCTCTCCATGGAGAGTCCGTTCCGGATCATGAACGCGTGTCAGACTCTGGGGCCGTCGAGCCCCGTCACCGAGGGGGTCGAGCCATGGGGCGCGGCCGGGCCAAGGCCAAGCAGACGAAGGTCGCCCGCCAGCTGAAGTACAACAGCGGTGGGACGGACCTTTCACGTCTGGCCAGTGAACTGGGCGCATCGACTTCGAGCCAGCCGCCGAACGGCGAGCCGTTCGAGGACGATGAGGATGACGAGGACGATCTCTACTCTCGATACGCCGACCTCTACGAGGACGACGACGAGGACGAAGACGACGGTCCCTCTTCACAACACCGTCGCGGCGCTTGACCATGCAGTGAGCACTCACCCGGTCGGTGGCTCTGCCACCGGCCGGGTTCTGTGCTGTCTTCAGGCAGGCACCGCTCAGACCGCGTAGTCGCCGACCAGCTCCGCGCCGGTCGTGTGCTCGCCGCGGTCCGTGATCTCGCCGGTCACCCATGCGTCGACGCCGCGGTCGCCCAGCGTGGCCAGGGCCGCGTCTACCGACTCCGCCGGCACGATCGCCATCATGCCCACGCCCATGTTCAGCGTCTTCTCCAGCTCCAGGCGCTCGACCCGGCCGGTCCTGCCGACGAGGTCGAACACGGGCGCCGGGGTCCAGGTGGACCGGTCGACGACCGCGTGGAGCGTGTCGGGGATCACACGGGCCAGGTTGGCGGCAAGACCGCCACCGGTGATGTGGCTGAAGGCGTGCACCTCGGTGGTCCGGGTCAGCGCCAGGCAGTCCAGCGAGTAGATCTTGGTGGGCTCCAGCAGCTCCTCGCCGAGCGTGCGGCCGAACTCCTCGATACGGGCGTCCAGCGCGAGACCGGCCTGGTTCAGCAGGACGTGCCGCACCAGCGAGTACCCGTTCGAGTGAAGGCCGGACGCCGCCATCGCGATCACGGCGTCACCCTTGCGGATGCGATCCGCGCCGAGCAGCCGGTCGGCCTCCACGACGCCCGTACCGGCGCCGGCGACGTCGAAGTCGTCCTCGCCCAGCAGGCCCGGGTGCTCGGCCGTCTCACCGCCGACCAGGGCGCACCCGGCCAGCACACAGCCCTCGGCGATGCCCTTGACGATCGAGGCGACCCGCTCGGGGTGGACCTTGCCGACGCAGATGTAGTCCGTCATGAACAGCGGCTCGGCGCCGCACACCACGATGTCGTCCATGACCATGGCGACCAGGTCGTGCCCGATCGTGTCGTAGACGCCCATCTGGCGCGCGATGTCGACCTTGGTGCCGACGCCGTCCGTGGCGGACGCGAGGAGGGGACGCTCGTAGCGCTTGAGGGCGGAGGCGTCGAAGAGTCCGGCGAAGCCGCCGAGGCCGCCGAGGACCTCGGGGCGCTGGGCCTTCTTCACCCACTCCTTCATCAGCTCGACCGCGCGGTCGCCCGCCTCGATGTCGACGCCCGCCGCCGCGTAGGAGGCACCGGTGGTGCCCGACTGATCTGACACAGGAGACATTGCCTGGGATCTTTCGGTTGGGAACTACGGGGCTTACGGGCGACGGATCGCGTCGGCGGCAGCCGTGGCGGCCGTACCGGCCGCGAGCTCGGTCTCCAGGAGCTGCTTGCCGAGCAGCTCCGGGTCCGGGAGGTCCATCGGGTACTCGCCGTCGAAGCAGGCGCGGCACAGGTTCGGCTTGGCGATGGTGGTCGCCTCGATCATGCCGTCGATGGAGATGTACGACAGGGAGTCGGCGCCCAGCGAGGTGCCGATCTCCTCGATCGTCATGCCGTTGGCGATGAGCTCGGCGCGGGTGGCGAAGTCGATGCCGAAGAAGCACGGCCACTTCACCGGCGGCGAGGAGATCCGGATGTGGACCTCGGCGGCGCCGGCCTCGCGGAGCATGCGGACCAGGGCGCGCTGGGTGTTGCCGCGCACGATCGAGTCGTCGACGACGACCAGGCGCTTGCCCTTGATGACTTCCTTGAGCGGGTTCAGCTTCAGGCGGATGCCGAGCTGGCGGATGGTCTGCGAGGGCTGGATGAAGGTCCGGCCGACGTAGGCGTTCTTCACCAGGCCGGCGCCGAACGGGATGCCGCTCGCCTCGGCGTAGCCGATGGCGGCCGGGGTGCCCGACTCCGGGGTCGCTATGACCAGGTCGGCCTCGACCGGGGCCTCCTTCGCCAGCTTGCGGCCCATCTCCACGCGGGAGAGGTACACGTTGCGGCCGGCGATGTCGGTGTCGGGGCGGGCCAGGTACACGTACTCGAAGACACAGCCCTTGGGCTTCGCTTCCGCGAATCGCGAGGTGCGCAGTCCGTTCTCGTCGATGGCGACGAACTCGCCGGGCTCGATCTCGCGGACGTAGCTGGCGCCGACGATGTCGAGGGCGGCGCTCTCGGAGGCGGCGACCCAGCCGCGCTCCAGCCGGCCGAGGACCAGCGGGCGGATGCCCTGCGGGTCACGGGCGGCGTAGAGGGTGTGCTCGTCCATGAAGACGAGGCTGAAGGCGCCCTGCACCTGGGGAAGGACCTCGTGGGCCGCCTCCTCGATGGTGAGCGGCTTGCCGTCCTCGTCGACCTGGGCCGCGAGCAGCGCGGTCAGCAGGTCGGTGTCGTTGGTCGCCGCGACGCGCGGGGACCGCCCGCCCTCCTGCTTGGGCAGGTCGGCGACCATCTCGGCGAGCTGGGCGGTGTTGACGAGGTTGCCGTTGTGGCCGAGCGCGATCGAGCCGTGCCCGGTGGCACGGAACGTCGGCTGGGCGTTCTCCCACACGGAGGCGCCGGTGGTCGAGTAGCGGGCGTGTCCGACCGCGATATGACCCTGGAGCGAACCGAGAGAGGTCTCGTCGAAGACCTGGGACACGAGGCCCATGTCCTTGAAGACGAGGATCTGGGAGCCGTTGCTGACCGCGATTCCCGCGGATTCCTGGCCCCGATGCTGGAGGGCGTAGAGCCCGAAGTACGTGAGCTTTGCGACCTCTTCGCCCGGAGCCCAGACACCGAAGACGCCACACGCGTCCTGGGGGCCTTTCTCGCCGGGGAGCAGATCGTGATTGAGTCGACCGTCACCACGTGGCACGTCCCCGAGTGTAGGCGAGGTCGACCACTGGTCCGAATTGGGGATGCGGGCCGGTAAAGGATCACTTGCCGGCGGCCGCCTGGACGGTCTCGCCGTTTTCGCTGGTCAGCGTGAGGGTGCGGTCGTCGACGCGGTATTTCACGGTGCTGTCGAAGAGGCCCAGGAGCTTCTTCTCCGCTGTCATGAGTGAGGTGTCGCACATCATTCGGGTGGTGGATGCCGTGCCGAGCGTGATACTGCCGTCGCGGATTGTCGCGGTGGCCTTCACCCGGTTGCAGCCGAGGCTTCCGCTCACCTGGCCGGTCTTCGTGTCGAAGGTGAGGTGGGCGCGGCCGTCGGCGTCCGGGCTGGTCACGGTCCACTCGGTGCCCCTGAGCGGGGCGGCCTCCCGCCGGGTGAGCGCCACGCGGTCGCCGTCCTTCGTGGTGAGGGTGAGCTTGTCGCCGTCCTTCTCGGTGGTCAGGTCACCGTCGGCGAGGGTGCGGGCGAGGGTCTGCTCGAAGCCGGCGGGGACGCCGTCGCAGGCCATCTCCGTCGACCGGATCCCGTCGAAGGAGACGTGGCCGTCGCTGAAGTCTGCCTGGGCCCCGAAGGTGTTGCAGCCGAGGCTGCCCTCGGCCTTCCCGTCACCGGAGATCCGCAGCCAGGCGCCGTCCGGCGCGGCCTTCTTCCGGCCGTCCACGGTCACCTGGTCGACGGCCCAGCGGGCGTCGGAGAGGGATGCCCGGGCCCCGGCGCCGACGGATTCGCTGCCCGCGTCCTCGCTGCCGCAGGCCGCGGCGAGCGGGAGCAGGGTGAGAGCGGCCAGGGCGGCCAGGCGCCGCTGGTGCGTACCGGGTGTGCCGAGAGTGTCCATGCCGATGGGACGGAAGGGGCGAAGGACCGGTTCCGCCGGATCCTGTCCGCTGTCGGCCGCTCTTTTTCGGTTGCGGCCGGCGCTCCTGGCTGGACAGAGTCGGTGGCGATCCGTGGCACGACCGAAGGAGACCGCTTGTGACGCTCGGCTCGGAACGTCGTCTGGCTCTCCTCGGAGGGGGGTTCTCCACCGACGACGACGGCGTGCTGGACGACTGGGTGCTCGGCCTGGTGGACGCGGCCCGGCCCAAGGTCTGCTTCGTGCCGACGGCCAGCGGCGACGCGCCCGGCTACGTCGACCGCTTCCTCACGGCGTTCTCGTCCCGTCCGGTCGAGGCCGGGGTGCTGCCGCTCTTCCGGCGCACACTCGACGACAACTCCCTGCGGACGTTCCTGCTCGGCCAGGACGTCGTGTACGTCGGCGGGGGCAACACCGCGAACCTGCTGGCCGTCTGGCGTGCGCACGGCGTGGACCGGCTGCTGCGCGAGGCGTACGACCGGGGCGTCCTGCTGTGCGGCATCAGCGCCGGTGCCAACTGCTGGGCCGAGGGCTCCCACACCGACTCCTTCGGGCCGCTGACGCACCTGGCCGACGGGCTGGGGCTGCTGCCCGGCTCGGTCTGCCCCCACTACGACGGTGAGCCGGGACGGCGGCCCTCCTACCGGGCGGCGGTGGCGAGCGGGGCACTGCCGCCGGGCTGGGCGGTGGAGGACGGGGCGGGCGCCCTGTTCACCGACGGCCGGCTGACGGACGCGGTGGCGCGCGTGCCGGAGGCCCGCCTCTACCGGGTGGAACCGGACGGGGACGGCGGGGCGGCCGAGCACGCCGTGCCCTGCCGTCCTCTCGCCGGAGGCCGGCTCAGCCCATGAGGGGGAGCAGGCCGCCCAGGTCGGCGCGTTCGCCGCTCGCGCTGACCTTGGCCTCCGCGAGGGCGTCCCGCCAGGTGAGGCGGCCGGTGGCGAGCCGGATCCAGGTGAGCGGGTCGGTCTCGACGACGTTGGGCGGGGTGCCCCGGGTGTGCCGAGGGCCCTCCACGCACTGCACGACGGCGTACGGCGGGACACGGACCTCGGTCGAGCCGCCGGGCGCCTTCACGGCGAGCGCGTCGGCGAGGAGCCGGGTGCAGGCGGCGAGGGCCTGCCGCTCGTACGGGATGTCGAGGCCGGGGACGGCGGCGTTCAGGTCGTCGGTGTGGACGACCAGTTCGACGGTACGGGTGACCAGGTAGTCGGCGAGGGGCAGGGCGCCGGTCCGGGTGTCGAGGAGCCGGTCGCCGGGCGCGGTCGCCAGGCGCTCGGTGAGGCGTTCCCCGGTACGGGCGTACAGCGCGTCGAGGTCGGGGTGGGCGGCGGCCAGTTCACGGGTGCCGTCGGCGATGTCCCCGGCGCGGGCTGCGGTGGCCGAGGGCCAGTCCAGCAGGGTGAGCGTGGCCTTCGACGGCTCGTCCCGGTCGAGGTTCCGGCTGACGGTCTCCAGCGCCATGGTCACATGGGCGGCCAGGTCCCGCACGGTCCAGCCGTCCAGCCGGGTCGGCAGGGCGAGCTGCTCGGCGGTGAGCTCGCGGACGGCCTGCCGGACGTGCCCGAACTGGGCGAGCACGGCGGTACGGATCTTGACGGGGTCGTAGGTGCGCGCGCGCTTCTTGGCCGGGGGCATGGGGAGCAGCCTATTGCGGGAGATCGCGGCTCGGATCGGCGTTCGATAACTCGTCCGGGTGATCGACTGCGGAAGACATCCCGCGTCGACTGCCCCGGACGACACTGGTCTCCGCCCAGGAGGAGGTGCAACATGACGGTTATGGCCGAGCGCACGTCTCAGATGTCGGTGGAGGAGTTCGAAACGATCGCCGCCGCCGCTCCCGAGACCGTCACGTTGGAGTTCATCAACGGACGGATCGGAGTCAAGAAGGTGACGGACGGGGACCACGACACGATCGTGTCCTGGCTGACCAAGCGCTGTATCCAAACCCGTCCCGACCTGGACGTGTACCACGGTCGTGGACTGCGGGTGGCCGCGTACCGGCAGGGCAGGGCGAAGCCCGACGCAGTGCTGGCGCCCGAGGCCCACTTCGCCGCACACGGCGAGTGGGCCGACCCGGAAGGGGCGCTCATGGTCGTGGAGGTCACCTCGTACGACTCGGACACAGACCGACGGGACCGGTACGAGAAGCCCGCCGCATACGGTCAGGCGGAGATCCCGGTGTACCTCTTGATCGACCGCGATTCCTGCACGCTCACGTTGCACAGCTCGCCCGACCGGAAGATCGGTGGCTATCGCACCGTCCGCACCGCGAAGTTCGGCGAGAAGGTCCTCCTTCCCGACCCCATCGGCATCGAACTCGACACCGAGATCCTCAAGAACTACGTGCGGTGAGACGAAGAAGGTCCCGTCCGGTGGTCGGACGGGACCTTCCTGCCGTACCGCCGGCTACGCCAGCAGTGCGGGGATCGTCGCCTCGTGGGTCTCGCGGAGTTCGGCCAGGGGGAGGGAGAACTCGCCCTGGATCTCGACCGCGTCGCCGTCCACGACACCGATGCGCGTGGCCGGCAGGCCGCGGGCGCCGCACATGTCGGTGAAGCGGAGTTCCTCCGAGCGCGGGACGGCCACGACGGCGCGGCCGGCCGACTCGGAGAACAGGAAGGTGAAGGCGTCCAGGCCGTCGGGCACGACCAGGCGGGCGCCCTTGTCCCCGAGCAGCGCCGACTCGACGACCGCCTGGATCAGACCGCCGTCGGACAGGTCGTGCGCGGAGTCGATCATGCCGTCGCGGGAGGCCGAGATCAGGATCTCGGCGAGCAGCCGCTCACGCTCCAGGTCGACCTTCGGGGGCAGGCCGCCGAGGTGGTCGTGGATCACCTGCGACCAGGCCGAGCCGCTGAACTCCTCACGCGTGTCGCCGAGGAGGTAGAGCAGCTGGCCCTCCTCCTGGAAGGCGACCGGCGTGCGGCGGGCCACGTCGTCGATCACGCCGAGGACGGCGACGACCGGCGTCGGGTGGATGGCGGCCTCGCCCGTCTGGTTGTAGAGCGAGACGTTGCCGCCGGTCACCGGGGTGCCGAGCTGCTGACAGGCGTCGGCGAGACCGCGCACGGCCTCGGCGAACTGCCACATGACCGCCGGGTCCTCGGGGGAGCCGAAGTTCAGGCAGTCGGAGACGGCGAGCGGCTTGGCGCCGGTCGTCGCCACGTTGCGGTACGCCTCGGCGAGGGCCAGCTGGGCGCCGTGGTACGGGTCGAGCTTGGCGTACCGGCCGTTGCCGTCGGTCGCGAGGGCGACGCCCAGGCCGGTCTCCTCGTCGATGCGGATCATGCCGGAGTCCTCGGGCTGGGCGAGGACGGTGTTGCCCTGCACGAAGTGGTCGTACTGGGACGTGATCCACTTCTTGCTGGCCTGGTTCGGGGAGCCGACCAGCTTCAGGACCTGGTCCTTCAGCTCGTCCGACGTCGCCGGGCGGGGCAGCTTGTTCGCGTCGTCGGCCTGCAGCTCGTCCTGCCAGGACGGGCGGGCGTACGGGCGCTCGTAGACCGGGCCCTCGTGCGCGACCGTGCGCGGGTCGACGTCGACGATCTTGCCGCCGTGCCAGTAGATCTCCAGGCGGTCGCCGTCGGTGACCTCACCGATCACCGTGGCGATGACGTCCCACTTCTCGCAGATCTCGAGGAAGCGCTCGACCTTCCCGGGCTCCACGACCGCGCACATGCGTTCCTGCGACTCGCTCATGAGGATCTCCTCGGGCGAGAGCGTGGAGTCGCGCAGCGGGACGTCGTCCAGGGTGACGCGCATGCCGCCGGAGCCGTTGGAGGCCAGCTCGGACGTGGCGCAGGACAGACCGGCCGCGCCGAGGTCCTGGATGCCGACGACCAGCTTCTCCTTGAACGCCTCCAGGGTGCACTCGATGAGGAGCTTCTCCTGGAAGGGGTCGCCGACCTGGACCGCGGGACGCTTCGACGGCTTGGCGTCGTCGAAGGTCTCCGAGGCGAGGATCGAGGCGCCGCCGATGCCGTCGCCGCCGGTCCGGGCCCCGTACAGGATGACCTTGTTGCCGGCGCCGGACGCCTTCGCGAGGTGGATGTCCTCGTGCCGCATGACGCCGATGGCACCGGCGTTGACCAGCGGGTTGCCCTGGTAGCAGGCGTCGAAGACCACCTCGCCGCCGATGTTCGGCAGGCCCAGGCAGTTGCCGTAGCCGCCGATGCCGGCGACGACGCCGGGCAGGACGCGCTTGGTGTCGGGGTGGTCGGCGGCGCCGAAGCGCAGCGGGTCCACGACCGCGACCGGGCGGGCGCCCATCGCGATGATGTCGCGGACGATGCCGCCGACGCCGGTGGCCGCGCCCTGGTAGGGCTCGACGTACGACGGGTGGTTGTGCGACTCGACCTTGAAGGTGACCGCGTAGCCCTGGCCGACGTCCACGACGCCGGCGTTCTCGCCGATGCCGACGAGCAGCGCGTCGGACTCGGGGGCCTTCTCGCCGAACTGGCGCAGGTGCACCTTGGAGGACTTGTAGGAGCAGTGCTCCGACCACATGACGGAGTACATGGCGAGCTCGGCACCGGTGGGCCGGCGGCCGAGGATCTCGACCACGCGCTCGTACTCGTCCTTCTTCAGGCCCAGTTCGGCCCAGGGCAGCTCGACGTCGGGGGTCGCGGCCGCGTGCTCGACCGTGTCCAGAGGCGTCCGGCTCATGCGTTGACCAGCTTCTTGAGGATCGAGGTGAAGAACGGGAGGCCGTCGGTGCGGCCGGTGCCGATGAGCGGCTCCACGGCGTGCTCCGGGTGCGGCATCAGGCCCACGACGTTGCCCGCCTCGTTGGTGATGCCGGCGATGTCGTTGAGCGAGCCGTTGGGGTTGAAGTCCAGGTAGCGGAACGCGACCCGGCCCTCGGCCTCCAGCTTGTCCAGCGTGTACTGGTCGGCCACATAGCGGCCGTCCATGTTCTTCAGCGGGATGTGGATCTCCTGGCCGGCCGTGTAGTCGGTCGTCCAGGCCGTCCCGGCGTTCTCCACGCGCAGCTTCTGGTCACGGCAGATGAAGTGCAGGTGGTCGTTGCCGAGCATGCCGCCGGGCAGCAGGTGCGCCTCGGTGAGGATCTGGAAGCCGTTGCAGATACCGAGAACGGGAAGGCCGCCCTTCGCCTGCTCGATGACGGTGTCCATCACCGGCGAGAAGCGGGCGATGGCTCCGGCGCGCAGATAGTCGCCGTAGGAGAAACCACCGCACAGCACCACGGCGTCGACCTGCTTGAGGTCTTTGTCCTTGTGCCACAGGGCGACCGGTTCGGCGCCCGCCAGGCGGATCGCGCGCTGCGTGTCCCGGTCGTCGAGAGAACCCGGGAAAGTGACCACGCCAATACGAGCGGTCACTTCGCGGCCTCCGCGACTTCCTCGACGCGGACGGTGAAGTCCTCGATCACGGTGTTGGCGAGGAAGGATTCCGCAAGATCGTGGATGCGGGCGAGCGCGGCATCGTCGACCGGTCCGTCAACTTCCAGTTCGAAACGCTTTCCCTGACGTACGTCCGAGATGCCTTCGAAACCCAGTCGCGGCAGTGCGCGCTGCACCGCCTGGCCCTGGGGGTCGAGGATCTCCGGCTTGAGCATGACGTCGACTACGACGCGTGCCACGTGCACTCCCGGTGGTGTGGTGCTGAGCAGGTTCCTGCAAGGTGCTTTCAGACTACCCGCACAAAATTTCTACGCGCGTCGACTTGTAGGAACCTACGTGACCGCGCTCACGACGGGCACCCGCCGGGCCACGCGGTGAAAAGTTCCGGAAAAGATCCCGGATCGACACCCGATGCCTATTGCGCACGACCCTCTCCGCACACCACGCTTCCACCGAAGTCGCTCCGCTCCTTCTTGCTTTTGGACACGCGGAAGGATTTAGTCGAGCTTCACATTGCATTGTCGGGCACGGTACAAATGAATTGTCAGCGTGCCGTACGAAGGGACCATATTCGTGGCGCAGAAGGTCGTGGTCACTCTCTTTGACGACATCGACGGCTCAGAAGCGGCGGAAACGATCGCCTTCGGACTCGACGGCAAGTCGTACGAGATCGACCTGAATGAAGCCAATGCCAGCAAACTGCGTAAGGTGCTCGCGCCCTACGTGGAGGCCGGCCGCAAGCGGTCGAGGTCGGGCAAGGCGTTCAAGCAGACGGAGGTCGCCCCCGATCCGGCGGCCGTCCGCGCCTGGGCGCAGGCCAACAAGATGGAGGTGCCGGCCCGCGGCCGCATCCCCAAGAAGGTCTACGAGGCGTTCGCCTCGGCGCAGTAGGCCGGTCCGCGGGGCGGGTCCTCAGGGCCCGCCGGCGGACCCGCGGGGCGGTGCGCCCGGACCGGTGCGACAACCGACTTGCGCTACCCCCCTGCTGATCAGCTAATGTCTGGAGCACGCCAGCGGGCAGGGCCGAAAAAGTCCAGCTCGCCGAGCATGCGGGTGTAGTTCAGTAGTAGAACATCCCCCTTCCAGGGGGAAGGCGCAGTGTGCAATTCCTGTCACCCGCTCTGCACCGCCGTACCGACCATCCTTGTGGATCAGGTAGGCTGGTGCCCGCGCCGATCGGTGAGAGCCGGTCGGAGGCAATGCGGACGTAGCTCAGTTGGTAGAGCGCAACCTTGCCAAGGTTGAGGTCGCGAGTTCGAGCCTCGTCGTCCGCTCGGCAATGAGACCCCGGTCCTTCAGGACCGGGGTCTTTTCGTTGCCCCAAGCCCCCCACGGCTTCTGACATTTGTCATGCCGAGTGATGACAGCGCGCACTGCCTTCCGCCCGTGACCGGCGGAAGGCTGAGGCCATGGACAACGACGAACACGAGCACGTGATCGAGGTCACCGGCCTGCGGCGTGTCTACGGGGGCGGGTTCGAGGCGGTGCGCGGAGTCTCCTTCTCCGTGCGCCGCGGTGAGGTCTTCGCCCTGCTCGGGACCAACGGCGCCGGCAAGACGTCGACCGTGGAACTGCTCGAAGGGCTCGCCCGGCCCGCCGGAGGGCAGGTGCGGGTGCTGGGGCACGACCCCTTCGCCGAGCGGGCCGTCGTACGGCCGCGCACCGGGGTGATGCTGCAGGAGGGCGGCTTCCCGTCCGAGCTGACCGTCGCCGAGACCGCGCGGATGTGGGCGGGGTGCGTGAGCGGCGCCCGGCCCGAGAGCGAGGTCCTGGAGCGCGTCGGGCTGGCCGGGAAGACCGGCGTCCGGGTCAAGCAGCTGTCCGGCGGGGAGCGGCGGCGCCTCGACCTGGCGCTCGCCCTGCTCGGGGACCCCGAGGTGCTGTTCCTGGACGAGCCGACGACCGGGCTCGACGCCGAAGGGCGCCAGGCCACCTGGGAGCTGGTCCGCGAGCTGCGCGACGCCGGGACGACGGTCCTGCTGACCACGCACTACCTGGAGGAGGCGGAGGACCTCGCGGACCGGCTCGCCATCCTGCACGAGGGCCGGATCGCGGCCACCGGCACCCCGGCCGAGGCCACCGCGGCCCAGCCGTCGCGGATCTCCTTCCGGCTGCCGGACGGCTACTTCCTGGGCGACCTGCCGCCGCTCGGCGAACTCGGCGTGATCGGGCACGACGTCGACGGGCGCGTCGTCCGGCTGCGCACCCGCACACTGCAGCGGACTGCCACCCGGCTGCTGGTGTGGGCCGAGGAAGCCGGGCTGGAACTGCTGGGGCTCGACGTGCGGTCGGCCTCGCTGGAGGAGGCGTTCCTGGCGATCGCCCGCGAGACGTCCACGGGCCGGCAGGGGGCCCGCACGGAGAAGGAAGAGGAGTACGCGGCATGAGCGACGCGATCACCACCCCCGCCGGACGGATGACGGCCCTCGCCCGTGCCGAGCTGACCCTGCTCGGCCGGAGCAGGGGAACCCTCGTCGCCGCCCTGTTCGTGCCGCTGGTGCTGCCGTTCAGCGTGTGGTCGGCGACCAAGGACATGGACCTGGAGAAGACCGGGCTGACCCCCGGAACCGTCATCCTGCCCGCCGCCATCGGCTTCTCGCTGCTCTTCGCCGTGTACGGGGCGCTCGTCGGCGTCCTCACCGCCCGCCGCGAGGAACTCGTCCTGAAGCGGCTGCGCACCGGCGAGCTGCGGGACGCCGAGATCCTCGCCGGGTCCGCCCTGCCCGCGGTCGCCACGGGGCTCGTGCAGTCCGTGCTGCTGGCGGCCGGCTGCATGATCCTGCTCGACGTCCCGCTGCCGCCCGCCCCCTATCTGGCAATCCCCGCGCTGCTGGCCGGACTCGTCCTGTGCGCCGCGCTGGCGGCCCTGACCTCGGCGTTCACGCGGACCACCGAGAGCGCCCAGGTCACCACGCTCCCCGTGATACTCGTCTCGATGCTCGGCTCGGGCATGGCCGTCCCGCTGGAGGTCCTGCCCGACCGGCTGGCCTCGATGTGCGAACTGCTGCCGCTGACACCGGTGATCACGCTGATCCGGGGCGGCTGGACCGGCGAGCTGTCCGCGTACGAGACGCTCGGTGCCGCCACCACGGCGCTGGCCTGGACGGTCCTCGCCGTGTTTGCTGTACGGCGGTGGTTCCGGTGGGAACCGCGGCGCTGACGAAGGGGTACGAAGGCATGCGCGGGCCCGGCAGGTGGTGGCGGGGGAAGAGCACCCCGGCCAAGGTGGAGACGTACACCCGGGGGTCGTTCCACTTCTTCGCGGTGATGGAGGTCTCCGCGGCCGGGGTGCCCATGGTCCGCCAGGTCGGCGGGGCGACGGGCGCGTGGCTGCTGCTCCTGGTCTGCGTGCACGCCGCGCTCTGCATGGTGACCGTGTCGCACGCCGTGGACTGGGTGCGCGGGAAGCGTGAGCAGCCGCTGCGGCTGATGTGCGCTCTGGGCGCGGCCACCGCCGCGATGGCCGCGGGGAGCTTCGCGCTCTCCGAGTACGGGCCGGACCACGACGGCCTCGACGCGGCCGTCGGCGGGGTGTTCGGCGTCACCATGATCTTCGGGGTGGGCATCGTCGCCCTCGGCATCCGCGAACGCAGACACGTGTACGCGCTCGTCGCGGGCTTCGCCGCCGGATCAGGGCTCCTCGTGCTCGCGATCACCGGGGTTCCGCTCGAAGCGCTGGTCCTCGCCGTGGTCGTGCTGCTGGGCAGCGGTTTCGTCTCCTTCACCGCCGTGTTCTCCGTCTGGCTGCTGCGGGCCGTCTTCGAGCTCGACGAGGCCCGTGAGACCCGGGCCCGGCTCGCGGTCGCCGAGGAGCGGCTGCGGTTCGGGCGCGATCTGCACGACGTGATGGGGCGCAACCTGGCCGTCATCGCCTTGAAGAGCGAGCTGGCGGTGCAGCTGGCGCGGCGCGGGCGGCCCGAGGCCGTCGAGCAGATGATCGAGGTGCAGCGGATCGCGCAGGAGTCCCAGCGCGAGGTCCGCGATGTCGTACGGGGCTACCGCGAGGCCGACCTCGGTGTCGAACTCGCCGGGGCCCAGGGGGTGCTGACCGCCGCCGGGATCGTCTGCGAGGTCACCGGGGAGACGGACGGGCTGCCCGCGGACGTGCAGTCGGCGCTCGCCTGGGTGGTGCGGGAGGCCACGACCAACGTGCTGCGGCACGGGGATGCCGAGCGATGCGCGGTGGGTGTGCGCAGGACGGAGGAACGGGTGGTGCTGACGGTGGAGAACGACGGGGCCGCGGCGGCCTCGGACGGGGGCGGGGGCTCCGGCCTCGCCGGGCTGCGGGAGCGGCTCGCCGCCGTGGACGGCACGCTGGAGGCCGGCCGCGTCGGCGAGGGGGCGTTCCGGCTGGTGGCGGAGGTGCCGCTGACGGACGCCGGGGTGCGGGAGACCGTCGTATGAGCGGGCCGGTGCGGCTGCTGCTGGCCGACGACGAGCACCTGATCCGCGGCGCGCTCGCCACGCTGCTGTCCCTGGAGGACGACCTGGTGATCGTCGCCGAGGCGGCCACCGGTCCCGAGGCGCTCGCCATGGCGCGGGCCCATCAGCCCGACGTGGCGGTCCTGGACCTGCAGATGCCGGGTGCCGACGGTGTGAAGGTCGCCACAGCGCTGCGGGCCGAACTGCCCGGGTGCCGGGTGCTGATCGTGACCAGTCACGGGCGGCCCGGGCATCTGAAGCGGGCCCTTGAGGCGGGTGTGCGCGGGTTCGTCCCGAAGACGGTCAGCGCCCAGCGGCTCGCCGAGATCATCCGGACCGTGCACGGCGGAAACCGGTACGTCGACCCCGAGTTGGCGGCCGACGCCATCGCCGCCGGGGACTCCCCGCTGACCGCGCGGGAGGCCGAGGTGCTGGAACTCGCCGCCGACGGGGCGCCCGTCGCGGAGATCGCGGAGCGCGCCGCCCTGTCCCAGGGGACGGTACGGAACTACCTGTCCTCCGCCGTCTCGAAGCTGGGCGCCGAGAACCGGCACGCGGCGGTGCGCCTCGCGCGCTCCCGGGGTTGGGTATAGTGGTTCCCGCGCCACGGCGCATGCGAACGTAGCTCAGTTGGTAGAGCGCAACCTTGCCAAGGTTGAGGTCGCGAGTTCGAACCTCGTCGTTCGCTCCAGAGCAGAGGCCCCGGTCATCGACCGGGGCCTTTTGCGTGGGGCGGGGGCCTTCGCGAGGGGCTGGGCCGCGGCGCGATAGCGTGCGTGACCATGACACGCAGCTGGACCCTGCCGACCCGGTTCGCGCTCGGCGGCGCGGTCCTCGCGGTCGGCTTCCTCCTGATCGGAAACCCGGGCGAGGCCCTGTCCGTCGCCCTGGTGTTCCTGCTGCTCGCGGCCCTGCACTCACCGCTGGCCTTCCCCAGGTCGGTCGGCGCCGAGGAGGCGCGGCGGCGCGGCGCCGCCGACGGGCGTCCGGTCGTCTACTGGCGGCCGGGCTGCGCCTACTGTCTGCGGCTGCGCCTCCGGCTGGGCCTCCGGGCCCGCCGGGCGCACTGGGTGGACATCTGGCGGGACCCGGCCGGGGCGGCGGAGGTCAGGGCGGCCAACGGCGGCGACGAGACCGTGCCGACGGTCGTCGTCGCCGGGCGGCCGCACACCAACCCGGATCCGCGCTGGGTGCGCGAGCGGCTCGCCCCGCCGGGCCGGGACTGAACGTCCCTCAGCTCCAGCTCATGCCCGTCAGCCGCTCGTACGCCTCCACGTACTTGGCGCGGGTGGCGTCCACGACGTCCTGCGGCAGCGGCGGCGGGGGCTGCTCGCTCGCCCGGTCCCAGCCGGAGGCCGGCGAGGTCAGCCAGTCCCGGACGAACTGCTTGTCGTACGACGGCTGCGCGCGGCCCGGCTCCCACTGCTCGGCCGGCCAGAAGCGCGAGGAGTCCGGGGTGAGGACCTCGTCGGCGATGACCAGGGTGTCCCCGTCGAAGCCGAACTCGAACTTGGTGTCCGCGAGGATGATGCCGCGCTCCCGGGCGATGTCCCGGCCGCGCGCGTACACGGCGAGCGTCGTCTGCCGCAGTTGGGCGGCGGTGTCCGCGCCGACCTGGCGGGCGACCTCCTCGTAGGAGACGTTCTCGTCGTGCTCGCCGACGGCGGCCTTGGTGGCCGGGGTGAAGATCGGCGCCGGCAGTTCCGAGCCGTCGACCAGGCCCTCGGGGAGGGCCAGCCCGCAGACCGTCCGGGTGTCGTTGTACTCGGCGAGCCCGGAGCCGGTGAGGTAGCCGCGGGCCACCGCCTCGACGGGGACCATCCGCAGGGACTTGCAGACGAGGGTGCGGCCGGCCCAGTCGGCGGGGGCGCCGTCGGGCACGTCGGTGCTCAGCACGTGGTTGGGGACCAGATCGGCGAGCTGGTCGAACCACCACAGGGAGAGCTGGGTGAGGATGCGGCCCTTGTCCGGGATCTCGGTGGGCAGCACCCAGTCGTACGCGGACAGGCGATCGCTGGCGACCATCACGAGGTCACCGGCCTCGTTCTGGTACAGCTCGCGCACCTTGCCGGTGTGCAGGTGCACCAGGCCCGGAACCTGAAGCGGTTCGGGCTTTTCTACGAATCCGGACACGGTTCCTCCCCGTAAGTCTGTCCAATGCGTCGATTGTCCCGTACGGGGCGCCGGACGCGGACCGGGGGTGGGCGGGGAGACTTGCCGGGCCGGGCCGCGTGAGCTCAGTCACGCTTGCAGATGCGGTCCAGGAGGTTGGCGGTGGCGCGCTGGACGCGGGGGTCGACATGGCCCGGGCGGTCGAGCGCCGGGGACCAGGCGAAGGTGCCGGAGGCGAAGACCAGGGCGCCGGAGTGCGCCCGGTACAGCGAGGTCTCCTGGTGGCGGAGCACGCCGTCGCGGTCGGCGTACGGGGAGTGCGCCAGCAGGATGCGCTCCTCGTGGCCGGGCAGCGGGGTGCGCGGGAAGTAGCGGTCGGCCTCGCCGGCCACCAGGCCCGGGATCTCGTCGCCCTCGTGGGCGCCGGTGGCCTCCCACAGCCAGTGGTCTGCGTTGCGGACGATCAGCGGGTGCGGCTCGGGGACCTGCCCGGCGTACTGGATGCCGATGAGCTCCTGCTCGGGGCGGTCGATCTCCCGCCAGAGCACCGGGCGCCCCGGTCCCCTGCGCTTGCGGCAGGTGAGCAGGCGGTCGGGGACGCCGGACGGGGAGGGGCCCAGCTCCACCTGCCAGTACATGGAGTTGGCGGAGAGGAACACCAGCGAGGTGCCGTTCTCCCGGGCGAGCTCGACCGTGCGGCGCATGTTCACCGACCAGTACTCGTCGTGGCCGGGGAAGACCAGGCCGCGGTACCGGGTCGGGTCGACGTGGCCGCCGTGCAGGTCGCGGGCGTCGGCGTAGGCGATGTCGTAGCCGTAGCGCTCGGCCCAGCGGATGAAGTCGTAGGCGTGGCCGACGTGCAGGGGGAGGCCCGCGCCCGCGTAGGGGCGGTCGAAGGAGACGGTGGTGGCGGCGTCGTCCTCGCCGAGCAGCCGGCCGTCCTCGTCCCACGCGTGGTAGAGGCTGGCGCCGAGGCGGCCGTCCTCCGGGTAGAGGTTGTACGCCTGCCAGGTCACGTCGGGCAGGAGCAGGAGCAGGTCCGCCGGGTGGTTGTCGCGGACGGTGAACGGGATGTGCGAGCGGTAGCCGTCGTGGGTGGTGAGGACGGCGACATAGGCGCCGTTGCTCCAGTAGCTGGGGACCTGGAGGCGCCAGGACAGCCACCAGTGGTGGCAGGAGACGGTGCGGTCGGCGGTGAGCGGCGCGGGCTGCACGATGCCGGACAGCCGGGGGCTCGTGGTGATCTTGGCGGCGCCGTCCCCGCCGTAGTGGCCGATGCGGTAGATGTCGACGGCGAACTCCTGGGGCGGGTCGACCGTGATGTGGAAGTCGACCGCCTCGCCGGGCGCGACGGCTCCGGTGGAGGTGAATCCCTTGATCTGCCGGCGCACGTCGTCCGCGGAGCGGGGTCCGGCGCTGCGGGGTGCGGGGACCCTCGGGGTGCCGGCCGTCGGCGGATGGGCCTGGCCGTCGAGGTACCAGGGGACCACCTGGCCGGTGTCGTCGAAGTACGTCACGTTGCCGCGCAGCCAGGGGACCGGGCCCTGGCCGAAGGGGTCCGTCACGGCGTGCGCGAGAGCTCCCGACTCCCAGCGGCGGATCTGCTCCGATCCCATGGCCGTACCCCTCCCTTGTCCCCGTGTGCGCACATCGAGCGTCGTGTCCCGGCCCGGGCGCGCCGGGCGCACGCCGTGCCGGTGGTGCGGTGCTGCACGTCGTGCTCACGGTGCCGGGTGGTGCGCGTCGTGCTCGTCCGGTGCCGGTGGTGCCTGTCGTACGCCTGATGCGCTTGCCCGGTGGTGCCGCCGTCCGGCAGGGCTGCACCGGCCGGCGTGGCGTAAGCCCTTGCCATATGCGCTATCGACCCCAGCACATCACATTGCGCTCGCTTCCTGTCACTATTCGTTGCGAATTGGCCGAAAGTGGAACCGGGGGCTCCGACTGAGTTCCGTCGCTTCGGGGCGCGCCGCCGGGGCCCCTGGCGCGTCCTCGCCCGTCAGACCAGGCGCACCGGCTTCTCGGGGCGTATCCCCGACTCCACGAGCCAGGCGCGCAAGGGCGCCGGATCGCCGTCCTCGATGAGGCGGAGGACCCGGGGTGTGAGGTCCGTGGCGCGTTCGCCGTCGATGAGCAGCGTGGGTCCGTCGAGCCAGTCGAGGCCGGGCGTCGCGCCCGCGGTGTCCATGGCCGCGCAGCAGACCATCGCGGTCACGTGGTCGGTGAGCAGCTCACGGGAGCTGCGAGGCGGCTGGAGCGGGAAGAGCGGGAGGGTCCCGATGTCCAGCAGCGAGGTGTCGGGGGTGAGCGCGGCCGGCTGCCCGGCGGGCGCCGCCGCCTCCTCGCGGGCCAGCTCGGCGGTGATCCCGGCGGCCAGGGCCGAACTCCGCTCGGTCTCCTGGTCCTCGTAGGTCTCCTCGTAGGGGTCCTCGTAGGAGTCGAGGTCGTCGGCCGGAGCCGGGGGCGGGACGAGCGCTTCCGCGACCGGGTCCGGCTGGGGGGCCGTCAGGTGGTCCAGGACCCGGGAGAGGGTGGGGCCGTCGGAGCCGGGGGGCGCGTCGCCCGGGCAGCGGCGGACGCCGAGGGCGTCGAGGACGCGGTGGAGGCGGGCCGCGTCCGTGCGCCACGTGCGGTCCACGACCTCCTCCGGATACTCCTGCCAGCCCACCGGCGACCACTCCTGGCCGGTCTCGGCCGGGCCGCCGTGGAACAGCCGGGCGGCCAGCAGGGAGGTGGCCTCGTCGACCGCGCCGGGCTCCTCGAGGAGGTCGCAGGCGGGGCGCTCGCCCAGCCGGGAGGCGAATCCCTCCGCCAGCCGGTCCCGCCGGGAGAGCTCGGTGAGGGCGGCGACCACGCCCGCGTCCAGCCGGGACGGCCAGCGGCCCATCCGCCAGGCCGGCAGCGCGACCCGGGTCAGCAGCCGGTCCCAGCCCGCGTAGGCCAGTCCGACCTGTTCCTGGGCGACGATCCGCAGACCGTAGTCCACAGCCTGTGCACGCTCGGCGGCCGCCGCGGCCACTCCCCGCTCCATCTCGGCCGCGTGCTCCCGGCAGCTCCGCAGCAGCAGCCGCGCCACCCGGCCGAGGCCCGCGCACACCGCCCGCGACCCCGGACAGCGGCCGCCCGTGGCGGCGACGGCCACGGCGGCGTCCAGACCCCGGACGAAGCGCCGGGCCTGGGCTATGTCCGGGTGCGCGGAGGGCCCGGTGCCGGCGACGACCGGGGCGAGCACGGCCCGCAGCTCCCCGACCCGCATCCACCACAGGAACGGCGAGCCGATGACGAGGACCGGCGCCGCCGGCGTACGGCGGTGGGGGCCGCGCCCGCCGCCGCGCAGGCCGTTGAGTCCGTCGTCGGCGTGCTCCTCGGGCGGGGGCGGGCCGTGGGACCGATGGGTGCGGTCCTCCAGCCAGCTGTCGCAGTCGGGGGTGAGCGCTATCGCGGACGGGGCGGGGACGTCGAGCCGGTCGGCGAGGTCGCGCACCAGCCGGTAGAGATCCGGGGCCTGCTCCTCGCCGATCGTCACGGTGGGCGTGACGGCGGGACGGGCGCGGGCGACGACCAGCGCGACGACCCCGGCGGCCAGCAGCACCAGGACGGCGAACGGGGTGAGCACCCAGCGCACGGCGTCCCAGGCGGGACCGGCCAGGTGCCCGGTGGACGGTCCGGCGAGCAGCACCACGGCGAACGCCGCGGGGAGCAGGGCCACGGCGAGCGCGCGGCTGCGGACGCGCAGCACCGCCAGGGCCCGGGCACGCGCGGCCTGGGCCCCTGCTTCCATCCCCATCCCGGTCACGGCCGGACCTCACCCCCTCCGCGCTGCCCTGGTCGTCGGAACCGTCCTGGCTCTGCTCACTCCCCCACTGTGGCACCCGCCACCGACATCGCAATGCCGGTGGGCCAAGTGCCGGAACGCTTGCGCGGCACCATAGTTGGGGCGTCGACCCACGTCAGCCGGTTGGGCCATCGCTCACTCGATGGAATGGCTTTGGGGAAAGGTGGATGACGGACAGCGAGGATCACCCCTCTGATCCCGGCACACGTGCCGCACCGCTTCCCGCACGCGCAGGGCCCCGGATCCTGGGACGGATCCGGGGCCCTGGTCGGCCTGCTCCAAACGAAAGGCCCTACGCGTCGGCGGCGGCCTTCGCGGCGATGTCCGTACGGTGCTGGGAGCCGTCCAGCCCGATCCGGCCCACTGCCCGGTAGGCGCGGGTCCGGGCCTCGGTGAGGTCGCCGCCGGTCGCGGTGACGGACAGCACGCGGCCACCGGCGCTCACGACCGCCTCACCGTCGCGCCGGGTGCCGGCGTGCAGCACGTAGGCGTGCGGGGCGTCCTGGGCGGCCACGTCGTCGAGGCCGGTGATCGGGTCGCCGGTGCGGGGGGTGCCCGGGTAGTTGTGGGAGGCGACGACCACGGTGACCGCGGCGTCGTCGCTCCAGCGCAGCGGCTCCAGGTCGGCCAGGTGCCCCTGGGCGGAGGCCAGCAGGACACCGGCCAGCGGGGTCTTCAGGCGGGCGAGCACGACCTGCGTCTCCGGGTCGCCGAAGCGGGCGTTGAACTCGATCACGCGCACGCCCCGCGAGGTGATCGCGAGTCCGGCGTAGAGCAGTCCGGAGAACGGGGTGCCGCGCCGGCGCATCTCGTCGACGGTCGGCTGGAGGACCGTCTCCAGGACCTCCTCGACCAGCTTCGGGTCCGCCCACGGCAGCGGCGAGTACGCGCCCATGCCGCCGGTGTTCGGGCCCTCGTCGCCGTCCAGCGCGCGCTTGAAGTCCTGGGCGGGCTGCAAGGGCACGACGGTCGTGCCGTCGGTGATGGCGAAGAGGGAGACCTCGGGGCCGTCCAGGTACTCCTCGATGACGACGCGCTCGCAGGCGTTGGCGTGCGCGCGGGCCTCGTCGAGGTCGGCGGTCACGACGACGCCCTTGCCCGCCGCCAGGCCGTCGTCCTTGACGACGTACGGGGCGCCGAAGGCGTCCAGGGCCTCGTCGACCTGGGCGGGGGTGGCGCAGACGTAGGAGCGGGCCGTGGGGACGCCGGCCGCGGCCATGACGTCCTTGGCGAACGCCTTGGAACCCTCGAGCTGCGCGGCCTCCTTGGAGGGGCCGAACACCGGGATGCCCGCCTCGCGCACGGCGTCGGCGACCCCCGCGACGAGGGGGGCCTCCGGTCCGACGACCACGAGGCCGGCGCCGAGCCGTTCGGCCAGCGCGGAGACGGCCTCGCCGTCGAGGGCGTCGACCTGGTGCAGTTCGGCGACCTCGGCGATGCCGGCGTTGCCGGGGGCGCAGTGCAGCGCGGTGACGTCGGGGTCGAGGGACAGGGAGCGGCACAGGGCGTGTTCGCGGGCGCCGCTACCGATGACGAGGACCTTCACGGGGGTCAGCCTAACGGCCTTCTTGTGCGGGACGCCGAGGGGCCGGGGGCGGAGGACCTGTGCGTTCCTCCAAAACCGGCCCGGGGAAAGGCGGGCCGGGCGCGGCCTACTCGTTCGTGATCTCCTCGACGACCGTCGCGCCCAGCTCCCGCACGATCAGCTCGCGGCCGGACAGCGCCGACTCGTTGAGGTCGGGGTCGTCGTCCTCCGGGATGTCGTCCTCGATGGAGACGGAGGGCGGTTCCGGGGCGCTGGGCCGCGGGGCCGGGGCGGGGGCCGCTGCCGACGGGGGCGCCGGTGCCGCGGACGGGGCGGGGGCCGGGCGCGTGGCGGCCTGAGCGCCGTAGCCGCCGGGGGCCGGGGCTGCGCCGCCCCCGCCGAAGCCGGGGGAGCCGCCCGGTGCCGGGGGCGCCGAGCCGCCGCCCGACGGGTCGACGATCGCCTCGATCTTCCACTGCACGTGGAACTGCTCGGCCAGCGCCTGGCGCAGGACGTCCTCGCTGCCGCTGCTCGCGAAGTTGTCGCGCGCGCCCGCGTTGACGAAGCCGAGCTGGAGGGTGGTGCCGTCGAAGCCGGCGACCTGGGCGTTCTGGCTGAGGAGGATCCAGGTGAAGCGGCGGCGGTTCTTGACCGCCTCCAGGATGTTCGGCCAGAGCTGCCGGGGGTCCAGACCACCGCTCGGGGGCGCGTAGGCGGGTGCCGCCTCTCCGCCTCCCGCGGCGGGAGCGGGTGCGGGCGGGGACGCGGGTGCGGGAGCGGGTGCGCCGGGCCGGGATGCCGGGGCACCGCCGCCCGCCGGGGCCGCCGTGGGCCAGCCGCCGGGCCTCCGGCCGCCGCCCGCGGGAGCGGCGGTGGGCCAGGCGCCGGCGGCCGGAGAGGCGGGCGTCTGCGGGGGGGCGGGGGGGGGCCGGGGGGGGCCGGGGGGCCGCGGGGGCGGGTCCGGGGGGGGGGGGGGGGGGGGGGCGGGGGGCCG
>NZ_LLZN01000072.1 GCF_001509795.1 Streptomyces sp. NRRL WC-3605
AGGCACTGCGGCGGGGTGGGCCAGGTGAGGCTCCCGGCGACCGCCACGGCCTGGACCCCGCCGGGTCCCGTGTCGGCGTACGCGCAGGCGTCGGCCACCGCCGCCCCGGCCGGTGCCGTCACCAGCAGCCAGGTCATGACCGCCACGGCCAACAGCCGCGAGGCGGGGGGGGATTGTGTGGGTTCGGGTCCGTGCACGACGAAGATCTTGATTCCATACCGATCGCCACACGCCGAGGAACCGGTGGATTGCCCCGAACGGGGGACGGGCGGCGGCACGGGCGTGACCAGGTGGACGGGTGGGACGGGAGGGGTCTCACAAGTTCCCGGAAGAATTTCGGCCGCCCGTTGAACACGCACGGGGTTCCCCTGCGTACTCCTCGTCGTGCGGCGGCGCAGCAGGGCGCTGCGACACCCTTGTGATTCTGGGGAGTTGACGATGAAGACCTCGTGGCGGAGCGCCTCGCTCGCGGTGAGCGCCGTGGCGCTGCTGGCGCTGACGACGGCATGCGGGCAGGAGACGACCCCGCCGGCGAGCAGCCAGAACGTGGGAGCCACGGCCGCCACGGGCGGCGGCTACGGCTCCGCGGGCACCGGTCTCGGCGGTGCCGACGCCGGCGCGCCGGGCCAGGAGGGCATCGGCGCGCAGACCTCCGCCGCCGGTGAGCTGTCCGTATCCACCAACGCGGAGCTCGGCAAGGTGCTGACCGACAGCGGCGGTCTGACGCTCTACCGCTTCGACAAGGACACCGCCGAGCCGGCCAAGTCCAACTGCGACGGCGAGTGCGCCAAGAAGTGGCCGCCGGTCCCCGCCGACGACGCCGAGGCCGGCGCCGGCATCGACAAGGCCCTGCTCGGCTCGGTCACCCGGTCCGACGGCACCAAGCAGCTCACCGTCGGCGGCTGGCCGGCGTACCGCTTCGCCAAGGACATCAACGCCGGTGACGTCAACGGCCAGGGCGTCGGCGGCACCTGGTACGCGCTCGCCCCCGACGGCAAGAAGGCGCAGGACGGCACCGGCGCGCAGACCAGCGACCTGCCCGGCCTGTCCACCCGCAAGGACCCCAAGCTCGGCGAGATCGTCATCGACGGCAACGGGCACACGGTCTACCGCTTCATGAAGGACTCGCCCTGGCCGATGAAGACGGCCTGCACCGGTGAGTGCCTGAAGAAGTGGCCGGTCATCAAGCCCGTGGACGCCAAGGACACCAAGGGCATCGACCTGAAGGGGTCCGGCCCCCGCGGTCAGGGCTACGTGGTCTTCGACCGGCCCGACGGGATCAGGCAGCAGACGATCGACTGCGTGCCGATCTACACCTTCGCCGGGGACAAGAAGCCCGGCGACACCAACGGTCAGGGCGTCGGCGGCACCTGGTACGCCATCCGTCCCGACGGCAAGCCGGTCGGCGCGTCGGAGAAGTGAGGATCAGACCTCCCCAGGGTTGATCCACGCGCACGGCCCGGTCCGCCCCCTGAACCCACCGCTCAGGGGGCGGACCCCTGTGCCGTCACGGGCCGGGCCGGTTCGACCGGATTCCCCTGCTTCACGGCTCTGTGGAATGCTTCGGTGGTTTTCACGGGAAGTGCGGGGCGTGCCGACGCGGCACGTGCCAGCGGCAGTGACCGGGAACGGATGGTCAATTTCCGTTTCCGCTCGCTCCATTGGCGGGCGATCAGTAGCCTCAGCTCGAACACCGGATCGCCTACGCGTTGGAGAGTCAGATGGAGCGTCCCGCCTGGGCCCCACGGAACATCGACATCTCGGTCCCCAGCGTCTCGCGCATCTACGACTACTACCTGGGCGGTTCGTACAACTTCGAGGTCGACCGGGAAGCGGCCCGCAAGGCCATGGAGTTCATGCCGGGTCTGCCCAAGATCATGCAGGCCAACCGGGCGTTCATGCGGCGTGCGGTGCGCTTCGCCGTCGGCGAGGGCGTCACCCAGTTCCTCGACATCGGCTCCGGCATCCCGACGTTCGGCAACGTCCACGAGGTGGCCCGCGCGGCCGACCCCGGAGCGCGCGTGGTGTACGTCGACCACGACCCGGTCGCCGTCGCCCACAGCGAGGCCGTCCTCGCCGGTGACGAGGGCACGGGCGTCGTCGCCGCGGACCTGCGCAAGCCCCAGGAGATCCTGGCCAGTTCCGAGGTCGAGCGCCTCATCGACCTGAACCGGCCGGTCGCCCTGCTCCTCGTTGCCATACTGCACTTCGTGGAGGACGAGGACGACCCGTACGGAGCGGTGGCCGAACTGCGCGACGCGCTCCCGCCCGGCAGCATGCTGGTGCTCACGCACGCCTCGTACGAGGGCATCCCGCTGTCCGAGGAGAGGGCCAAGGGCACGGTCGACGTGTACGAGGGCATCCGCAACCCGCTGATCATGCGTTCGCGCGACGGGATCGCGCGGTTCTTCGAGGGGTACGACATGGTGGAACCCGGACTGGTGCCGATGCCGCTCTGGCGTCCGGACACCGCACCGGAGGACGACGACCGATGGGCCTTCTCCGGGTTCGCCGGCGTGGGGCGTACGGCGTGAGCGGGGGGCTCGACGAGCCGGAGGACAGACTGCGCCGGTTCGCGACGATCTGGAGCCGGGCCGTCTTCCCGGTGACCGCGACGTCGTCGACCCGGCCGGAGTTCGAGGCACAACTGCTGCCGCTCGCCCGGCGGTTGAGCGACGCCCTCAAGGCGCGGGCCTTCGACGCCGACGAGGGCAAGGCGGTCGGCGCGGCTCTGGTCGGCGTCCACTGCACCGACCCGGAGGCGCTCAGCCGCTCGCTGGACTGCGTCGAGGCCTACCTCGTGCTCTACTGCGGCGGCGACGGCGACCAGGAGGACCTGCGGGCCCGCTCGGCCCGGCTCCAGCACGCCATGGCCGCCGGGTACGCCCAGGCGCTGCGCGCGCGCACCCTCGCCGAGCAGGAGGCGATCTCAGCGGCCGCGCTCAAGGCCCAGGGTGTGGTCGCCCAGGCCCTGCACGCCACCGAGGCGCGGTTCCGCGCGGTCTTCGAGGGCGCGGCCATAGGGATCGGCATCGCCGACCTGGACGGCAACATCCTCCAGGTGAACGGCGCCCTGCTGCGGATGTTCGGCATCTCCGGGCAGACCATGCAGACCCGCAACGTCCTGGACTGGACCCATCCCGAGGACGCCCCGCAGACCTGGAAGCTCTACGAGGAGCTGGTCCGCGGCGAGCGCGAGCACTACCACCTGGAGAAGGCGTTCTACCGTCCCGACGGGACCGTCCTGTGGACCAACCTCACGGTGTCGCTGCTGCGGGACGCCGACGGAACCCCGCAGTACCAGCTGGCCCTGATGGAGGACACCACCGAGCGCCGCCTGCTCAATCTGCGGCTGCGCTACGAGGCCACCCACGACGCCCTGACCGGGCTGCCCAACCGCACCTTCTTCTTCGAGCGTCTGGAGAAGGCCCTGGCCGCCGGCGAGGGGCAGCGCTTCGGCCTGTGCTACCTCGACCTGGACGGCTTCAAGACCGTCAACGACAGCCTCGGCCACGCGGCCGGCGACAGGCTGCTCGTCGAGGTCGCCGACCGGCTCCAGTCCTGTGCCACCCGGCCCGGCGAGATGGTCGCGCGGCTCGGCGGCGACGAGTTCGTCGCCCTGACCACCGGCCCCGACACCGAGCGCCAGGTCGACGAGCTCGCCTCCCGGATCATGAACGCGCTGCTCGCGCCGATCAGCGTCGACGGCCGGGAGCTGACCGTGCGCGGCAGCATCGGCGTCGTGGAGGGGCCGGCCGGGGAGCGCAGCGCGGCGGAGGTGCTGCGCAGCGCCGACATCACCATGTACCGGGCCAAGTCGGCGGGCGGCAACCGCTTCGAGCTGGCCGACCCGGAGGCCGACGCCCGCGCCATCACCCGGCACGGGCTGACCACGGCACTGCCGACCGCCCTGGACCGGGGCGAGTTCTTCATCGAGTACCAGCCGCTGGTCCACCTCGGCGACGGCAGCGTGCGCGGCGCGGAGGCCCTGGTGCGCTGGCTGCACCCGCAGCACGGCATCCTCGGCCCGGACCGGTTCATCCCGCTCGCCGAGCACACGGGCCTCATCGTGCCGCTCGGCCGGTGGGTGCTGGAGCAGTCGGTGCGCCAGGCGCGCGCCTGGCGGGAGCGGTACCACGACGGCGGCCCGCTCCGTATCAACGTCAACCTGTCGCCCTGCCAGCTCACCCACCCCGGTCTGGTCCAGGACACCGTCGACATCCTGGAACGCGCGGGCGTGCAACCCGACGCGCTCTGCCTGGAGGTCACCGAGTCGGCGCTCATCGGCGCCGACGACGCCCTGCTCAAGCCGCTGCGCCGGCTGGCCGAGATGGGCGTCGACATCGCCCTGGACGACTTCGGCACCGGCTACTCCAACCTCGCCAACCTGCGCCGGCTGCCGGTGAGCGTCCTCAAGCTGGACCGGTCGTTCACCCAGAGCATGCAGCGGTTCCCCGCCGACCCCGTCGACCTCAAGATCGTCGAGGGGATCGTCTCCCTGGCGCACAGCCTGGACCTCGCGGTGACCGTGGAGGGCGTCGAGACCGGCGCCCAGGCCGAGCAGCTGCGGATACTGGGCTGCGACACCGCGCAGGGCTGGTACTACGCCCGCCCCGGCCCGCCGGACCGGCTGCACGAACTGGCACTGGTCGACGCGACGGGGTGAGCCGCGCCGGGTGCGCCGGGCAGGACGGCAGGGTGCCCGGCGGCCCGGCCCCGCGTGGTCGGATAGCGTGACGAGCGAGACGGCGGCGCCGCGTCCGGGCAGCCGCCGGGAAGGCGGGGTCCGGTCATGCGTGACAGGCCGATCGATCTGGACCTGCGCAAGGTGCGCTACTTCGTGGCGGTCGCCGAGCGCCGGCACTTCGGCCAGGCGGCCGTCGCCCTGCACGTCACCCAGCCCGCCCTGTCCCGCCAGGTACGCCAGCTGGAACACGAGTTGCGCGTCGAGCTGTTCACGCGCAGCACCCGCGAGGTCGCCCTGACCCCGGCCGGCGAGCAGTTCCTGCGCGACGCCAAGGCCCTCCTCGCCGCGTCCGAGTCCGCGCAGGAACGGGCCCGCCGTATCGGCGCCGGCAACGACGCGCTGGTCGTCGGGTTCATGCTCGGCACGGACGTCGGGCCGGCGCTCAACGCGTTCTCCGCGCGCTTCCCCCACGTCTCCGTCGAACTGGTGCGTCTGCGCTGGTGGAGCCAGGCGCGGGCCCTGCTGGACGGGAGCGTCGACGTGGGGTTCGTCCGGCCACCGCTGGAGACCGACGGCGTGGACCTCCTGCCGCTCTACACCGAGCGCCTGAGCGCCGTCCTGCCCGCCGGCCACCCACGGGCGCGGGACGGCGAGGTCGCCGTCGCGGACCTCGCCGGCGAGCCCGTCCTGGAGTACGCCGAGGCGAGCGAGGCGTGGTCCGCCGTGTGGAACGCCGACCCCCGGCCCGACGGCACCCGCCCCGACCACGGTCCGGCCTTCCACGACATGGAGGAACTGCTGGGCTACGTCCGGGGCGGGCGCGGGATCGCCTTCGTACCGGGGGCCGCGGCGGCCGCGTTCCCCCGGTCCGACATCGCCTACGTGCCCGTCACCGGCGTACCGCCCGGGCAGGTCTCCCTGGCCTGGCCCGCCCGGCGTCCCTCGCCGGTCGTGACCGGCTTCGTCGAGACGGCCCGCGCCGCCGTCGCGGGCCGGGCCGGCGCGTAGAGCTGCGGCGCCTGGACCTGCGGCGATGCCGGCTGGGCATCAATGGCGCCGGGACCGGCATTGGACGGGCCGGTGACGAGCTCCAAGACTCGGAAGGGCCAGGACGAACCACCGGCGTCCTTCCCCCCGACCTTCCTTGGAGCCCGCGATGCGTGCTGCCGTAGCCACCGGCGCCAACCTCCCGCTCACCCTCGACGACCACGACGTCCCGCACCCCGCCGCCGGCGAGGTCCTCGTCAAGGTCACCGCCTGCGGTGTCTGTTTCTCCGACCTGAGCCTGCTGCGCGGCCACTACCCCTTCGCCCGGTTCCCCGTGATCCCCGGGCACGAGATCACCGGCGTCGTCACCGCCGTCGGGGAGGGCGTCACCTTCCCCGAGGTCGGCACGGCCGTCGGCGGCCAGTTCCTGTACGACTCCTGCGGCCACTGCGACTACTGCGTGCGCGGCGACCAGATCCTGTGCCCGCGCAAGCGGATCACCGGGGTGGTGACCGACGGCGGTTATGCCGAGTACGTGCTGCTCAAGGCCGGGTTCGCGACCCCGCTGCCGGACGGCCTCGACCCGGTCGCCGCGGCCCCGCTGATGTGCGCGGGCCTGACCGCCTTCAACGGGCTGCGGCAGGCAGGCGCGACGGCGGGCTCCCGTGTCGCGGTCGTCGGGCTGGGCGGCGTGGGTGCCCTCGCCGTGCGCTACGCCGTCGCGATGGGCGCGCGGGTGGCCGTGATCGGCCGCTCCCGGCGCGGCGAGGACCAGGCGAAGGCGCTGGGCGCCGACCTGTTCGTCGCCACCGGCGAGTCCGACCCGGCCGAGGCGCTGAAGGCGTGGGGCGGCGCCGACGTCGTCCTGAACGCCGCCCCCTCCACCGAGGCGGCCGCCGCCACCCTCGGCGGTATCGCGCCCGACGGCACCCTGCTGCTGCTCGGCTACGGTCCCGAGCCGCTGACCCTGCCCACCCAGCCCATGATCCTCAACCGGCTGCACGTGGTCGCCTCGCCGTCCGGCTCCCCGCACGACCTGCGCGACACCCTCGCCTTCTCGGCGGCCCACGACATCCTCCCCGAGGTCACGCCGATCACCCTCGACCAGGCGCCGGGCGTCCTCGACGCGATGGCCGACGGCTCGGCCCACGGCCGCAGCGTGATCACCTTCGGCTGACCGGCCACCTCTCGTCCCACCCCGCCCCGCAAGGAGACCGCCATGCCCTCCACCGTCCTCGTCACGGGTGCCTCCAGTGGCTTCGGCGCCCTGACCGCCCGCGCCCTCGCCGACGCCGGGCACACCGTCCACGCCGGCATCCGCCAGACCACCGGCCGCAACGCCCCGGCCGTCGCCGACGCCCGCGCCTACGCCGAACGGCACGGCGTCGACCTGCGCCCCCTCGAACTCGACGTGTCCAGCCAGGACTCCGTGGACGCGGCCGTCGCCGAGGCCGGCCGGATCGACGTCGTCGTCCACAACGCCGGGCACATGGTGCTCGGCCCGACGGAGTCCTTCACCCCGGAGCAGATCGCCGAGATCTACGACACGAACGTCGTGTCCACCCAGCGCCTCAACCGGGCCGTGCTCCCGCAGATGCGGGAACGGAGGGACGGCCTCCTGGTGTGGGTCGGCTCGACCAGCACCTACGGCGGCACCCCGCCGTATCTCGGCCCCTACTTCGGCGCCAAGGCCGCCATGGACCACCTGGCCAAGAGCTACGCGGTCGAACTGAGCCGCTTCGGCATCGACACGGCCCTCGTCGTCCCCGGCTCGTTCACCTCCGGCACCAACCACTTCGCCCACGCGATGCACCCCGAGGACACGGCCACCGCCGAGGCGTACGACGCCCTGTACGGCGGGCTCATGGACGACGTGGGCAAGGCGCTCGCGGCCCTGGCCCCGGCCGACGCCGACGTCCGGGAGGTCGCCCGCGCCATCGTCCGTGTCGTCGGCGCCCCGAAGGGCGAACGGCCGTTCCGGACGACGATCGACCCGGCCGACGACGGCTCCGAGCGGGTCAGCGACGTCGCCGACGCCGTCCGCGCCGAGTTCTACCGGCGTATCGGCATGCCGGACCTCCTGACCGTCCGCGGCTGACGCGGCGTACGGCGGCACGTCGGGCGGGTGCGTGACCGCGGTCCGGGCGGCGGGCCGGCCCCGGAGGCGGCAGCATGACCGTGGGGGCCCCGGGTCCGATCGGAGTGTGGAACAGCATGAACACGGAACTGCAGGGCAGGACCGCCGTCGTCACCGGAGCGAGCAAGGGCATCGGACTGGCGGTCGTGGAGGCGCTCGCCCAGGCCGGCGCCCGGGTCGTGGCCGGCTCGCGCACCGCCTCCGAACGGCTGGAGAGCCTCGTGGAGGAAGGCTCGGTGACCTGGGTGCCGGTCGACCTCGCCGAGCCCCGGGCGGCCGAGGAACTCGTCGCCGCGGCGGGCGGGCGCATCGACGTCCTGGTCAACAACGTCGGCACGGCGCCCGCCCGCACCGGCGGCTTCCTGTCGGTCACCGACGAGGACTGGCGGCGCACGATCGACCTCAACCTGCTCGCCGCCGTACGGGTCACCCGGGCCGCGCTGCCCGTGATGCTGGACGCCGGCGACGGCTCGGTGATCACGGTCGGCTCCGTCAACGCCACCCTCCCGGACCCGCTGGTCATCGACTACAGCGCGGGCAAGGCCGCCCTGGTGGCGTTCTCCAAGGCGCTGTCGAAGGAGGTCGGCCCGAGGGGCATCCGGGTCAACACCGTCAGCCCGGGCCCGGTCGAGACGGAGCTGTGGCTGGGCGGCGGGGGAGTGGCGCGGACGGTCTCCTCGTCCGCTGGCATCACCGCGGAGGAGGTGGTCGCCCAGGCGTCCAAGGCCACCGTCACCGGCCGCTTCTCCCGGCCCGCCGAGATCGCCGACCTCGTGCTCTTCCTCGCCGGCGACCACGCCCGCAACATCACCGGCAGCGATCTGATCATCGACGGAGGCTTCATCCCCACCTGGTGAGCGCCGGACGGGCCCGGGGCGCTCACCGCTCCAGCAGCATCCGCTGCAGCTCCCGCGCGGCCCGCGGCGGTGCCACGTCGCTGCGGTGGGCCAGCGCGATCGTCCGGTGCAGCCCGGGCCGGGCCAGCGGGGTGACCCGCAGCCCTCCGCCCGACCGCGCCGCCACCATGCGCGGGACGACGGCCAGGCCGAGCCCCGCCCTGACGAAGCCCAGCACCGCGTCCATCTCGCCGCCCTCGACCGCGAAGTCCGGTTCGAAGCCCTCGGCGCGGCAGGCCGCCACCGTCAGCTCCCGCAGGTCGTAGCCGTGCCGGAACATCACGAGGCGCTCGCCCTCCAGGTCGGCGATGCGCACCGCGCGCCGCCCGCCGCCCGGCCGCGGGGCCTCCGGTGAGGAGACGACGACCAGGTCCTCGCGCAGCAGTTCCACCGTCGTCAGCGCGGGGGACGGCGTCGGCAGGGGCAGGACGACGAGGGCGAGGTCGAGGGCGCCGCGTGCCAGCTCACGCACCAGGTCGTGCGAACCGCCCTCCTCGATGAGCAGCTGGATGCCCGGGTAGCGGTCGTGGAAGGCGCGCAGCACGTCCGGGAGCAGACCCGTGCACAGGCTCGGGGTGGCGCCGAGCCGGACCCGGCCCCGGCGCAGCTGCACCAGTTCCTGCACCTCGTGCCGGGCCGTGTCGGCGTCGGCCAGGATGCGCCGGGCCAGCGGCAGCAGGGCCTCCCCGGCGTCCGTCAGCGTGATGTTGCCCCGGGCCCGCAGGAACAGGTCCGCGCCCAGCTCCCGCTCCAGGGCCTTGATCTGTTGCGACAGCGAGGGCTGCGCCACGTGCACCAGATCGGCGGCGCGGGTGAAGTGCCGGGTCTCGGCGACCGCCACGAAGTACTGGAGCTGCTGGAACTGCATACGTCCATCATAGGGTGCAGCTATCGAAACGAGGCGCACCATGTCTTGGACCGATCGGGCCGTTCGGCCCTAGCGTCCTTCTCATGGCTCTGGCAACGCGGACGGACCGACGGCCGTCCTTCGCGCGCACGGTGTGGGACTCGACCGTCGGCAAGAAGACCGTGATGGCGGTCAGCGGACTGATCATGCTGCTGTACCTGGTCGTCCACATGATCGGCAACCTGAAGATCTTCTTCGGCGCCGGCGACTTCAACCACTACGCGCACTGGCTGCGCACCGTCGGCGAACCGTTCATGCACTACGAGTGGACGCTCTGGATCATCCGCGTGGTCCTGGTCGTCGCCGTCGTCGCCCACGCGGTCTCGGCGTACCAGCTCAGCCGCCGCGACATCAAGGCCCGCCCCAGCAAGTACGTCCACAAGAAGCCGCGCGCCTCCTACGCCACGCGTACCATGCGCTGGGGCGGCGTCATCCTCGGCCTCTTCATCGTCTGGCACCTCCTGGACCTGACGACCGGCACCGTGCACGCGGGCGGATTCCAGGAGGGACGCCCGTACCAGAACGTCGTGGACACCTTCTCCACCTGGTACGGCAACGTCATCTACATCGTGGCGATGCTCGCCGTCGGCCTGCACATCCGGCACGGCTTCTGGAGCGCCGCCCAGACCCTCGGCGCCGGCAGCCGCACCCGCGACCGCGCCCTGAAGGCCACGGCCAACGTCCTCGCGCTGCTGCTCACGGCCGGCTTCATCGCCGTACCCGTGGGCGTCATGACCGGAGTGGTGAGCTGAACATGACCTACCCCGACTACACGGCCTACACGACCGGCGAGCCCGTCGCCGACGCCAAGGCCCCCTCCGGCCCCGTCGCCGAGCGCTGGGACACCCGCCGCTTCGAGGCCAAGCTGGTCAACCCCGCCAACCGGCGCAAGCACACCGTCATCGTCGTCGGCACCGGCCTCGCGGGCGGCTCCGCCGGGGCGACGCTCGCCGAACAGGGCTACCACGTCGTCCAGTTCTGCTACCAGGACTCCCCGCGCCGCGCCCACTCCATCGCCGCGCAGGGCGGCATCAACGCCGCGAAGAACTACCGCAACGACGGCGACTCGATCCACCGCCTCTTCTACGACACCGTCAAGGGCGGCGACTTCCGCGCCCGCGAGTCCAACGTGCACCGCCTCGCGCAGATCTCCGTCGAGATCATCGACCAGTGCGTCGCGCAGGGTGTGCCGTTCGCCCGCGAGTACGGCGGCCTGCTCGACACCCGCTCCTTCGGCGGCGTCCAGGTCTCCCGCACCTTCTACGCCCGCGGCCAGACGGGCCAGCAGCTCCTGCTGGGCGCCTACCAGGCGCTGAGCCGGCAGATCGCCGCGGGCAACGTCGAGATGCACCCCCGTACCGAGATGCTCGACCTGATCGTCGTCGACGGACGGGCACGCGGGATCGTCGCCCGGGATCTGATCACCGGGAGGATCTCCACCTACTTCGCGGACGCCGTCGTCCTCGCCTCCGGCGGCTACGGCAACGTCTTCTACCTGTCGACGAACGCCATGAACTCCAACGCGACCGCCGTCTGGCGGGCGCACCGGCGCGGCGCGTACTTCGCCAACCCCTGCTTCACCCAGATCCACCCCACCTGCATCCCGCGCACCGGCGACCACCAGTCCAAGCTGACCCTGATGAGCGAGTCGCTGCGCAACGACGGACGCATCTGGGTGCCCAAGGCCAAGGGCGACACCCGCCCGCCGCACCAGATCCCCGAGGACGAGCGCGACTACTACCTGGAGCGCATCTACCCGTCCTTCGGCAACCTGGTCCCGCGGGACATCGCCTCCCGCGCCGCGAAGAACGTCTGCGACGAGGGCAGGGGAGTGGGCCCCGGCGGCCAGGGCGTCTACCTCGACTTCGCCGACGCGATCCGGCGCATGGGCCGCGAGGCCGTCGAGGCCAAGTACGGCAACCTCTTCGACATGTACCAGCGGATCACCGACGAGGACCCGTACCAGGTGCCCATGCGGATCTACCCCGCCGTGCACTACACGATGGGCGGCCTGTGGGTCGACTACGACCTCCAGACCACGATTCCCGGCCTGTTCGCGATCGGCGAGGCCAACTTCTCCGACCACGGGGCCAACCGCCTCGGCGCCTCCGCCCTGATGCAGGGCCTCGCCGACGGCTACTTCGTCCTGCCCGCCACCATCAACGACTACCTCGCCCGCAACCCCCACCACGAGCCCGTCACCGACGACCACCCCGCCGTCCAGGAGGTGCTGGCCGAGACCGAGGACCGGCTGAACCTGCTGCTCGCGGTGGACGGCGACCGCACCCCGGACTCCTTCCACCGCGAACTCGGCGAACTGATGTGGGAGTTCTGCGGCATGGCCCGCACCGACGCCGGACTGCGCAAGGCCTTGGAGCGCATCCCCCAGATCCGCGACGAGTTCTGGCGCCGCATCAAGGTCCCCGGCACCGGCGAGGAGTTCAACCAGTCGCTGGAGAAGGCCAACCGCGTCGTCGACTACCTGGAGCTCGCCGAGCTCATGTGCCTCGACGCGCTGCACCGCACCGAGTCCTGCGGCGGCCACTTCCGCGAGGAGTCCCAGACCCCGGACGGCGAAGCCGCCCGCAAGGACGACGAGTTCGCCTACGCGGCCGCGTGGGAGTTCACCGGCACCGGCGAGGCTCCGACCCTGCACAAGGAAGACCTGGTCTTCGAGTACGTCCACCCCACCCAGCGGAGCTACGCATGAAGCTCACCCTGCGCGTCTGGCGGCAGAAGAACGCCGAAGCCGAAGGCGCCATGTCCACGTACGAGGTGGACGGCATCTCCACCGACATGTCCTTCCTGGAGATGCTCGACACCCTCAACGAGGAGCTCATCCTCAAGGGCGAGGACCCCGTCGCCTTCGACCACGACTGCCGCGAGGGCATCTGCGGCGCCTGTTCGCTCGTCATCAACGGCGACGCCCACGGGCCCGAGCGGACCACGACCTGCCAGCTGCACATGCGGTCCTTCGAGGACGGCGACACGATCGACATCGAGCCGTGGCGGGCCTCGGCCTTCCCGGTGATCAAGGACCTCGTCGTCGACCGTTCGGCGTTCGACCGGATCATCCAGGCCGGCGGCTACATCACCGCGCCGACCGGCGCGGCCCCCGAGGCGCACGCCACCCCCGTGCCCAAGCCCGACGCCGACCTCGCCTTCGAGCACGCCGAGTGCATCGGCTGCGGGGCGTGCGTGGCGGCCTGCCCCAACGGCGCGGCGATGCTGTTCACCTCCGCCAAGGTCAACCACCTGAACGTGCTGCCGCAGGGCGCCCCCGAGCGCGAGACCCGCGTGCTCGACATGGTGGCCCAGATGGACGAGGAGGGCTTCGGTGGCTGCACCCTCACCGGCGAGTGCGCCACCGCCTGCCCCAAGGGCATCCCGCTGATGTCCATCACCAGCATGAACAAGGAGTGGCTGCGGGCCACCCGGAAGGCCAAGCGGTAACACCCCCGGGGCACGGCCCCGTCACGAGACGTTCGCCGGCAGGTGCGGACGGGCGGGACCGGGAGAGGTGCTCCTCCCGGTCCCGTCTGGTGTTCCCGGGGTCACCGGCCGGGATCGGCGAGGAGCGGGCCCAGCGGGCCGAGGTCCAGGTTCAGGTCGGCGCGCCGCAGCCCGTGCTGCGCGCACAGCTCGTCCATGCGTTCGTCCAGCAGCATCAACGCGGTGCCGAGCCTGTCCTCCTGCTCGGCGCTGAGCGTGCCCTCGTCGAAGCGGCGCACCGCCTGCCGTTCCATCAGCTGCCGCAGCAGCTCCACCACGGTCAGGACCAGCGCCGCCAGATCGTTCGTGACCCGCTCCGGATCGAGGTCCACGGCATGGGCGCGGGGCGCGGTCACAGCGGCCCGCTGTCCGGCCAGGGCGCGGGCACCCGCTCGCTCACCGACGCCAGCAGGGCGTGCAGCGAGATCCGCACCAACGGCACGTCGGCGATGGCCAGCACCAGGTCGCCGCTGACCACGACCCCGGTCGCCAGCACCCGGTCCAGCAGGTCGACCAGGGGCACCCCGACGGGCGCGTACGGGTCCGGGCCGTCCCACGGCACCGGGGTCCGCGCGTCGCCCGTCGCCACCACCGGCGCCGTCATGCGACCACCTCCACCGTGCCGGTGCCCGCGGTCGTGTCCAGCCGGGCGAAGGAGTACGGGATCCAGGGCCCCGACACGATGACCTCCAGGCCGGTGGCCCCGGCCTCGCGGGCCAGTCTTCCGACGGCCCGCACGAACTCCTCGCGCCGCGCGTCGTCGACCAGATAGGCGGCGTTGAGCAGTTGCGGGACGCTCGTGCCGGTCAGCCGCTCGCTCTGCGGCCGGTGCCGGGTCGCGGCGACGGCGTGAGCCCGCAGCTCCCGGTCGACGGCGTGGGCCCGGGCCAGGGACTGCTCGCGCGTCTCCCGTTCGGTGCGCCGGCGGGCGCTGGCCCGGCGCAGGTACGACCGCCCGTCGGCCGCGCCCTCCCCGTCGGCGGCACCCCCGGCCGTCGGGCCGTGCACCTTCACCGCCCACTCCGTACGGTCGCGCAGCCGCTCCAGCAGCGCCCGCAGGGACGCCTCCCGGGCGGTCACGGCCCGCACCGCGTTGCCGTCGTCGAGGTACAGCGTCGCCATCGGGAGCGGGACGACGGGGCCCGCGCCCGCCGCCTCCACGCCCCGGTGGTGGGCGCGGGCGCAGCGCTCCAGCGCGTCCGGCCGGTTCAGCCGTTCAGCCAGCGCCTCCTCGCCGTACTCCGTCGCCGGCACGTCCTGCACGACCAGGTGGAACTCACCCGCGGCCAGGGTGCGCAGGGGGCCGCCGCCGTCGTGGCCCGGCGTCCGCGCGAGCACGTCCGGGGGCACCGGGGAGTCCGTCACGGCGAAGACGCAGAGGAGGGTGCGGGGTTCCGCCGCCGTCGCCCGGCCGGCCGGGAGCGTGCTCATCGGGCCACCTCCGCGGAGTCGGTGTCGGTATCGGGGTCGGAGTCGGTATCGCGGTCGGAGTCGGTATCGGGGTCGGTGCCGGGGCCCCCCAGGGCCTCCAGGCGGGCGCGCAGCCGGGCGTTCTCCTCGGTGAGCGCGTCCCGCGCGACGCGTGAGGACAGCGCCGGGTCCGTCTCCCACCAGTCGATGCCCGCCTTCTTCGCGGTCTCCACCGAGGCGATGAACAGGCGCAGCCGGATGGTCAGCAGCTCGATGTCGAGCAGGTCGATCTTGATGTCGCCGGCGATGACGATGCCCTTGTCCAGCACACGCTCCAGCAGATCCGCCAGGCTTCCGCCGGCGGGCCCGGCCGGCTGCGGATCCAGGCCGGACGGCCACGTGGAGAGGTCGGTCACCGGGCGCCTCCGTGCGGCGGGAGCCCGCCGTGGCGGACGGGATCGCCGAGGCGCGCGAGCAGCCGTTCCTCCTCCGCCTCGAAGGCCGCCTCGTCGATGAGGCCCTCGTCCAGGTCCCGGTTCAGCGCCGCCAGCCGGGCCTGCACCCAGCGCGGGTCGCACGCCTGGCGCTCGGCCTCCCGGCGCAGCTGCTCGGCGACCCACAGCGTGCCGCGCACCGGAGCCACGGGCAGCAGCAGGATCTCGGTCAGGAGTCCCATCGGGTCACCGCCCGGCCGGAGCGGACGGCGGGTCCACGAAGCTGTAGCAGGGCAGTGGCCCGGTGAGGCTGAGCGTCAGCCGGTCGCCCACGGCGCCGGCCCGCTCGGTCACGGCGTCGCGGAACCGCTGTTCGTCGGCGGAGCGAACCAGGAACGACGTGCTCAGCACCCGCTCGTCGTCGACCGGGCCCTGCGCGGTGCGCACCGCGAGCGGGACCAGCCGGGCCAGCACCTCCCGTGCCGCGCCGCGGGCCTCACGCGCGACCCCCTTCGCCAGGGCCTCGCCGAGGCGTACGTTTGCCTCGTAGCCGGGACGCTGCCGGGTCCGCCGGGCGAGCGCCCGCAGAGAGCCGTCCCGGCGTACGAGGTCCGCGAAGTGCCCGGGCACGACGACGCCCTTCACGTTCATCTCGACGCAGCCGCGCACGGCGTCCAACTGGTCCGCGAGATGCGCCCGGTGCGTGCGCAGCCGGTCGAGCAGTTCCTCCGGGCCGGAACTGAGCGCGGCGAACCGCATCGGCAGCACCGGGCCCTGCGCGGCGAGCTCGGTCAGCACCGCCTGGTGGGCGGTCAGGTCCCGGCGCCGGGCCATGAGGGAAGCCGGCGCGTCCGAGACGGCCGCGCACAGCCCGGACCCGGTCAGCAGCCGCACCGGCGCCCCGGCCACCCCTGGGGTGCGCGGGGGGCGGGCTCCCTCGGGTGCGATGCCGTAGACGTACAGCGTGCCGGCGGCGGTGGTGGGGGCGGCGGTGGCCGTCACGGTCACTCCTCCTCGGCCGCGCGGCGCCTCGGCCGCGGGCGGTCGTCGTCACTGCGGCGCTTGCGGGCGGGCCGGCGGGCGGGTTCGGCGGCCTCCTCCGCCGCCTCCTCCTCGGGTGTCTCGTCGTCCGGGCTGAGGACGTCGCGCACCTTGTCGGTCAGGGAGCGGGCGGTGCGCTTGGCGCCGGCCTTGCCGATCGTCTTGGCGACCGGCCCGCCGAACAGTTCCGGCACGGTCTTGGAACGCGGGTCGCGCTCCAGGTCGAGGCGGTTGCACGCCTCGGCGAAACGCAGATAGGTGTCGACGCTGGCGACCACGATGCGGGCGTCGATCTTGAGGATCTCGATGCCGACCAGTGAGACGCGCACGAAGACGTCGATCACCATGCCGCGGTCGAGGATCAGCTCCAGTACGTCGTAGACGTTGCCGGCGCGAGGTGCGCAGACGATCTCGTCGCTGTTGACGGTCATGCGGGAGGTCCTTCCCGTCGGGCGGTCGCGCGCGCGGTCATTGGTCCTGGGCGCCGCGCCGGTACCGTGCGATCCGCCGGTACTGCTGCAGTTCGCCCCCCTGGTCCAGCTCCACCTGGTAGGTCGCGAGCAGACTGGTGGTGTCGGGGATGCGCGCCAGTTCGAGCACGTCGACGTCGACGACCCAGCCGCCGTCCTCGCCGCGGCACACCGCGGACACCCCTTCGAGGGGATGCCCGATCAGCTCCGTCAGCGCCTCGGCGGCACTGCGGGCGGCCCCTCCGGCCCCGCGCACGGTGCGCCGGCGGGTGGCGGACGAGGCGGAGCCCTTGCGGCGCTCGCCGGTTCCCGATTCGGTCATGGACCCCACTCTCGCCAACGCGGGCCCGACCCGCGCCCGCAGCTAGGCCGTCCGGGCCCACCCGCCCGGCGCGAGCCGTTCAGCCACCCCACACCCCCGCTCCCCGCGCCCGACACGCACACGTCAGCCGCGATCGGGAGAACAGGGTCGGCGCACCGCGCGACACCGCACAGGCGTCCCCACCCCGCCGCACCGGCCCCGTGACCAGGAGAGAGCCATGACCGGCGCTTCCACGCTCGCCCGTCCCCCGCAGCCCACGGCACCCACCCGCTACACCGTCCGGCTCGCCCGCGACGAGGAGGACGTCCGCGCCGCCCAGCGGCTCCGGCACGACGTCTTCGCCGGAGAACTGGGGGCCGCGTTGTCCACCCCGGTGCCCGGGCACGACATCGACGCCTTCGACGCGTACTGCGACCATCTGCTCGTCCACGAGGAGTCGTCCGGTCAGGTCGTCGGCACCTACCGGCTGCTGCCGCCCGAGCGGGCCGCCGTCGCCGGACGGCTGTACTCCGAAACCGAGTTCGACCTCACCGCGATCGACGCGATCCGCCCGGACCTGGTCGAGGTCGGCCGGTCCTGCGTCCACCCCGGCCACCGCGACGGCGCCGTGATCGGCCTGATCTGGGCGGGCATCGCCCGCTACATGGTGGACCGCGGCCACGAGTGGCTGGCGGGCTGCTGCTCGATCCCGCTCGCCGACGGCGGCACGCTCGCCGCCGCCACCTGGGACCGGGTCCGCACCCGGAACCTCGCCCCCGAGGAGCACCGCGTACGGCCGCTGCGTCCCTGGCGGCCTGCCGGCCCGGCGCCCGTCCGCCGCGTCGAACTCCCCGCCCTGCTGCGCGGATACCTGCGCCTGGGCGCCCAGGTGTGCGGCGAGCCCGCCCACGACCCCGAGTTCGGGGTGGCCGACCTGTACGTGCTGCTGTCGATGCGCCGGATCGACCCGCGCTATCTGCGGCACTTCCTCTCCCTCGTCCCGGCGTGACGGCCCCGGCGGGAGGAGAGGCGGCCGCCGCGCACGCGGCCGAGGCCGGGACCTTCTGGCGGCCCGGCGCCCCCTGCACCCCGCGGACCTGCGTCGAGCGCGCCGCACGGACACGGGCCCTTCCGTGGGCCGTCCTGCGCCTGACCGCCCTGCTGGTCCTGCTGGCCGCCGGAGTGACCGTGCGTCTGGTCACCGCGTCCCTCGGCATCCGCCTGCCGCCGGGCCCGGTCCGCCGCTGGTGCCGCTGGGTGGTCCGGGCCGCGGGCGTGCGGGTCCGGATCGGCGGCGAGGCCGTACCGGCCGCCGGTGTGCTGATCGTCGCCCGGCACGTCTCCTGGCTGGACGTCCCCCTGCTGGCCGCCGTCCGCCCGGCACGGATGCTCGCCAAATCGGAGATCCGCTCCTGGCCGGTCGCCGGCCGACTGGCCGCTCGCGGCGGCGCCCTGTTCATCGACCGGGACCGGATCCGCGCGCTGCCCGGCACGGTCGCCCGTGTCGCCGGACACCTGCGCTCCGGCCATGCGGTCGCCGTCTTCCCCGAGGGCAGCACCTGGTGCGGCCGGGCCGGGGGCCCCTTCCGCCCGGCCGCCTTCCAGGCCGCCCTGGACGCGGACGTCCCCGTCGTGCCCGTGCGCCTGCGCTACCGGGTCCCCGGCGGCCCGCCGGCCACGATCCCGGCCTTCGTCGGCGACGACACGCTGGCCCGCTCGGTCTGGCGGGTGGTCCGGGCACGGGGCCTGAGCGCGGAGGCGGAGGTACGGGCGCCCCTCGTGCCGGGCCCGAGGACCGACCGCCGCACGCTGGCCAGGGCGGCCGAGACGGAGACGGGGGCACCGGGGGACGCCGTCCTCGCCGGCACGGCGGTCCCGGCAGGAGACGGCGTCCCCCGCGGGGGAGTCACAGCATGACGCGCGCCAGATACGGTGCCGTGGCGCTGTCCGCCGTCGCCGCCACCTCGGCCGGGGTGCCGGCGGCCACGACGCGGCCGCCCGCGTCGCCGCCGCCCGGGCCCAGGTCGATCACCCAGTCGGCGCCCGCGACGACCGACATGTCGTGCTCGACCACGACCACGGTGTTCCCGGCGTCGACCAGGCCGTGCAGCTGACGCATCAGCACCTCCACGTCGGCCGGGTGCAGTCCGGTCGTCGGCTCGTCCAGGAGGTACAGCGTGTGCCCGCGCCTGCCGCGCTGCAGCTCGCTCGCCAGCTTGATGCGCTGGGCCTCGCCGCCGGACAGCTCGGTCGCGGGCTGGCCGAGCCGGAGATAGCCGAGACCGACGTCGAGGAGCGTGGCGAGACTGCGGGCCACGGCCGGGGTGTCCGCGAAGAAGTCCGCGGCGGCCTCGACCGTCAGGTCCAGCACCTCGGCGACAGTGCGCCCCCGGTACCGGACCTGAAGGGTCTCCGCGTTGTAGCGGGCGCCGCCGCACTCCGGGCACGGGGCGTAGGTGCTCGGCAGGAACAGCAGCTCCACGCTGACGAACCCCTCGCCCTGGCAGGTCTCGCAGCGTCCGCCCGCCACGTTGAAGGAGAACCGCCCGGCGCCGTACCCCCGCGCACGGGCCTCGTCGGTCGCCGCGAACACCCTGCGCACCACGTCGAACAGCCCGGTGTAGGTGGCGAGGTTGGAGCGCGGGGTACGGCCGATGGGCCGCTGGTCGACCGAGACGAGCCGGCCCACACCCGGCAGCTTCTCGGTGATCTCCCCGATCAGCGTGGACTTGCCCGACCCCGACACCCCGGTGACGGCCGTGAACACGCCGAGCGGGAACGTGGCGGTCACCCCGCGCAGGTTGTGCCGGGTGACCGGGCCGACCGTCAGCCGGTCCCGTGCCGTGCGCACCGGGCGCGGGGCGGCCGGGGCGTCCTCGAACAGGAAGCGGGCCGTCGCCGAGTCGGCGACCGACGCCAGCTCCGCCACCGGCCCGCTGTGCAGCACCCGCCCGCCGTGCTCCCCGGCCCGCGGCCCGACGTCCACCAGCCAGTCGGCGCCGCGCATCACGTCGAGGTGGTGCTCCACCACGAACACCGAGTTCCCGGCCTCCTTCAGCCGGGCCAGCACCCGCAGCAACGCCTCCGTGTCCGCCGGGTGCAGACCCGCCGACGGCTCGTCCAGGACGTACACCACACCGAACAGCCCGGACCGCAACTGCGTGGCGAGCCGCAGCCGTTGCAGCTCGCCCGCCGACAGTGTGGGCGTGGCCCGGTCCAGGCTCAGATAGCCGAGGCCCAGCTCGACCACGGGCGCGATCCGTGCCCTCAGGTCCCCGGTCAGCACCCGCGCGGTCTCCGACGCGCCGCCGTCCAGCGTCTCCGCCAGCTCCACGAGCGGCAGCGCGGCCAGCTCGGCGATCGTCCGGCCCGCGAAGGTCACCGCCAGCGCCTCCGGCCGTAGCCTGCTGCCCCCGCACACCGGGCAGGGCGCGGCGGTCAGGAACCGCTCCGCCCGGGCCCGCAGCGTCGCGCTGCGCGAGTCGGCGAACGTCTTCATGACGTACCGGCGGGCACTCATGTACGTGCCCTGGTACGGGCGTTGGATACGGTCGGCGTCGCGCACCGGGTGGACCGTGACGACGGGCTGCTCGTCGGTGAACAGGATCCACCGCCGCTGCTCGGCCGGCAGCTCCCGCCACGGCCGGTCGACGTCGTAGCCCAGCGCGTCGAGGATGTCGCGCAGGTTCTTGCCCTGCCAGGCGCCCGGCCACGCTGCGATCGCGCCGTCCCGGATGGACAGCGACGGGTCGGGGACCAGCGACTCCTCGGTCGTGCGGTGCACCCGGCCCAGCCCGTGGCACTCCGGGCACGCCCCGGCGGCGGTGTTCGGCGAGAAGGAGTCCGAGTCGAGGCGCTCCGCCCCCGGCGGGTAGTCGCCGGCCCGGGAGAACAGCATCCGCAGCGAGTTGGACAGATTGGTGACCGTGCCCACCGAGGACCGCGACGTCGGCGCGGAGCGGCGCTGCTGGAGCGAGACGGCGGGCGGCAGCCCGGTGATCTCCCCGACCTTCGGCGCGCCGACCTGATGGATCAGCCGGCGGGCGTACGGCGCGACCGACTCGAAGTAGCGGCGCTGCGCCTCGGCGTAGATCGTGCCGAAGGCCAGCGACGACTTCCCGGAGCCGGACACTCCGGTGAAGACGGCCAGCACGTCGCGCGGGACGTCGACGTCCACCCCCCGGAGGTTGTGCTCGCGGGCCCCGCGGACGCGGACGAAGGGGTCGTGCGGGGAGTGCATGGCGCGGTGCTCCGGGAGGACGGCGAGGACAGGGCTCCTCAGCCTAGGTCGTGTCGCAAAGTCCCGTCGTTCGCCCGTAGGGCGTGCCGGGCGCCGGGCTTTGCGGACACGACCTGGGCAACCAGCTCCCGGGCCGCCCGCCGCGTCAGGCGTGGACGATCCGGGCCAGCCGCCGGTAGGAGTCCACGAGGGCGTCCCGGTCGTGGGTGCTGGTCGTCACCAGCACCTCCTGGGCGCCCGTCTCCTTCAGCAGTGTCTCCAGCTCGTGCGCCACCTGCTCCTCGGTGCCCACGACATGCCCGGTCAGCCCCCGCTCGTAGAACTCGCGCTCCCGGCCGGTGAGGGACAGCGTCTCCACCCGCTCGGCGGGCGGCAGCGGCGGGAAGGTGCCGTGCGTACGGGAGTACGCCATCGACCACGCCTCGGGCACCAGCAGCCGGCGCGCCTCGTCGGGCGTGGCGGCCACCGCGACGGTGCCGGAGATCACGACGTACGGCTCGGCCGCCCACTCCGAGGGCCGGAACCGCTCCCGGTACCGGTCGACGCCGCGCCGCATCCGCTCCCGGTCCCGCAGGTCCCCGATCACCATGGGCAGCCCGGCGCGGGCCGCGATGTCCGCGCCCTCGCCCATGGCCAGCACGAACGGCGGCACCGTCAGACCCTCCGGGGGCCGGGCGTGCACCCCCGTGGGCGAGGTGCCGCGGAACCAGCCCAGCAGCTCCTGAAGCTGGCCCGCGAAGTCCTCCGCGTCCTCCTTGTCCCGGCCGAGCGCCCGGCGCACCCCGCCGGTGAACCCGACCGAGCGGCCCAGCCCCATGTCGATGCGGCCCGGGAACAGCGACTCCAGCACGCCGAACTGCTCGGCCACCACCAGCGGCCGGTGGTTGGGCAGCATGACCCCGCCCGTGCCGACCCGGATCGTGCGGGTCGCACCGGCCACGGCGGCGGCCAGCACGGTCGGCGCCGAGCCGGCGACACCGGGCACCCCGTGGTGCTCCGACACCCAGAAGCGGTGGTAGCCGAGCTCCTCGGCCACCCGCGCCAGCCGCACGGTGTCCCGCAGCGCCTCCGGCGCGGTGTGCCCCTCGCGGGTGCGGGAGCGGTCGAGGACGGAGAAGCGGGTGGCGGCGATCACGGAGCTCATACAGGGTTCAACACCGGACGGCACGGGAGATTCCTGCCCGCCGGGTCCGGCGCCACGGCGGGCCGTACCCTGGCGGACGTGACCGACAGCAGCCGACGTCCGCTCGCCGTGTTCGACCTGGACAACACCCTCGCCGACACCGGGCATCGCCAGCACTTCCTGGAGCGCAGGCCACGCGACTGGGACGGCTTCTTCGCGGCCGCGCCCCAGGACCCGCCGCTGGAGGAGGGGATCGCGCTGGCCCGGGAGCACGCGCGGGAGTGCGACATCGTCTACCTGACCGGCCGGCCCGCGCGCTGCCGGCGGGACACGCTCGCCTGGCTCGCCGCGCACGGCCTGCCCGACGGGGACCTGCGCATGCGGCGCGACGACGACCGCAGGCCCGCCCGGCGCACCAAGCTGGAGACGCTGCGCCGCCTCGCCCGCACCCGCGAGATCCGGGTCGTGGTCGACGACGACGAGCTGGTGTGCGAGGACGCCGAACGGGCCGGCTTCCCGGTCGTCCGCGCGCGCTGGACCGCCCCCTCCGCGGCGCTGGAGGAGGCGCAGGAGCGCGACGGACGGACCTGAGGCGAGGACCCCTACTCGGAGTCCTCCAGCCGGAACCCGACCTTCATGGTCACCTGCCAGTGCGCGATGTCACCGCCGTCGAGCTGGCCGCGTACATCGGTCACCTCGAACCAGTCCAGGTTCCGCAGGGTCTGCGAGGCCCGCGCGATGCCGTTGCGGATGGCCTGGTCCACGCCGTCGGGCGAGGTGCCGACGATGTCCGTGACCCGGTAGGTGTGGTTCGACATGTAGGTGCTCCTCTCACACGCGTCACTCCACCGTGCCCCACCGCGGGGCATCGCGCGAGCCGTCCGTCAGCGCGCCGTGCTCAGCGAGAGCGCGAACCGGCCCTCGGCGTCCGTCCACCAGTGCGTCAGCTCCAGGCCGGCCGCCGTGAGTTCCACGCGCACCCCGTCCCGGCGGAACTTCGCCGACACCTCGGTGCGCATCTCCTCGCCCGCCGCGAAGTCCACGGCGAGGCCCAGCGCGGGCACCTTCACGGTCTGCGCGGTCCGGGAGCGCAGCCGCATCTCGATCCACTCCTCCCGGGGGTCCCACACCGCCACATGGTCGAAGGCGCCCGGGTCGAAGTCGGCGCCCAGCTCCCGGTCGATCACGGCGAGGACGTTCTTGTTGAAGGCGGCCGTCACCCCGGCCGCGTCGTCGTAGGCGGCGACCAGGACCCGTTCGTCCTTGACCAGGTCCGTGCCGAGCAGCAGCGCGTCACCGGGGGAGAGCAGCGCCCGCACCGAGGCGAGGAACGCCGCGCGCTCCGGCGGCAGCAGATTGCCGATGGTGCCGCCGAGGAACGCCACCAGCCGCGGTCCCGGCGTGTCCGGCAGGTCCAGGCCGGCGGTGAAGTCGGCGATCAGGGCGTGCACCTCGAGCCCCGGCCGCTCCTCGACGAGCGCCTGCCCGGCCTGGGTGAGGGCGCTCTCGCTGACGTCGACGGGGACGTACGTGTGCAGCCCGGTGAGGGCGTCGATCAGGTAGCGGGTCTTCTCCGAGGAGCCGGAGCCCAGCTCGACGAGGGTGCGGGCGCCGGTGGCGGTGGCGATCTCGCCGGCCCGGCCGGTGAGGATCTCCCGCTCCGCGCGCGTCGGGTAGTACTCGGGCAACTCGGTGATCTTCTCGAAGAGTTCGCTGCCCTGGGCGTCGTAGAACCACTTCGGCGGAAGTGTCTTGGGGGTGCCGGTCAGGCCCGCGAGGACGTCGGCGCGCAGCGCGGCCGAGGTGGCGTCCTCGGGGAGGGTGCGGGTGATGCGGAACGGACTCACGTGCTGGGCTCCTTGCGTGGTGCGTAGGCCAGGGCGCCGCTCGGTTCCTTGAGCGGGGTGAGCAGGACGTCGGTGCGGCTCGCGGCGAGCAGGGTGCGGTCGGGGACCTCCTGCCAGTGCGGGTCGTCGTCGTAGGGCTCGGAGGCCACGACGGTGCCGCCGCCGGTCCGGCGCAGATACCAGAGCGTGTCGCCCCAGGTGGTCGCGGTGATCGTCGCGCCGTCGGTGAGGAGCAGGTTGAGCCGGGAGCCGGGGGCCGCCTCGGCGACCTCCAGGACCGGGTCGGCCAGCGCCTGCCCCTGTTCGTCGCCGTCGCGCAGCCGTGCGAGCACCAGCGCCCACACGAACGCGGAGTCGTTGCGGGCCTCCATGGACAGCAGGTCCACGGCGGGCAGAGCCGGCGTCAGTGGTGCGAGCGAGCCCGGCCAGCCCTTCACGGCCCCGTTGTGGCTGAACAGCCAGGCCCCGGCGGCGAACGGTGCCGCCGCGGCCTCCTGGTCGGCGCCCGGCACGGTCGCGTCCCGTACGGCGGCGAGCAGCGCGGTGCTGCGCACGACCCGGGCGAGGTCCGCGAACGACGGGTCCGCCCACATCGGCCCCGCGCGCCGGTACCGGGCCGGCACCGGGTCCTCCTCGGCGTACCAGCCGACGCCGAAACCGTCGGCGTTGACGGTGCCGTACCGCTGGTGCCGCGGCGCCCACGCCTGCCGGTACAGGCCGTGCGCGGGGTCCACGAGGAGCCGGCCGAGCGGCTCCTGCGGGCCCACATAAGCGAGGTGACGGCACATCAGGCGCCCTCGGCGGAGCGCGCGGTGCGGAACCCGGAGAAGATCTGCCGGCGGATCGGGTAGTCCCAGTTGCGGAACGTGCCCCGGCAGGCCACCGCGTCCACCGCGAAGGACCCGCCGCGCAGCACCTTGTGCTCCGGCCCGAAGAACACCTCCGAGTACTCCTTGTACGGGAACGCCTGGAAGCCCGGGTACGGCAGGAAGTCGCTCGCCGTCCACTCCCACACGTCGCCGATCAACTGCCGTACGCCCAGCGGCGACTCGCCCTCCGGGTAGCTGCCCGCCGGGGCCGGCCGCAGATGGCGCTGGCCCAGGTTGGCGTGCCGGGGGGCCGGGTCGGCGTCGCCCCACGGGTAGCGCGTCGAGCGGCCGGACACCGGGTCGTGCCGGGCGGCCTTCTCCCACTCGGCCTCGGTGGGCAGCCGCCGTCCGGCCCAGCGGGCGTAGGCGTCGGCCTCGTACCAGCACACGTGCAGCACCGGCTCCTCGGGCGGTACGGCCTCGGTGACGCCGAAGCGCCGCCGCAGCCACTGCCGGCCCTCCCGGTGCCAGAACAGCGGCGCGTGGATGCCGTGCCGCCGGATGTGCGCCCAGCCGTCCTTCGTCCACCAGCGCTCGTCGTCGTAGCCGCCGTCCTCGATGAACGCCTGGTAGGCGCCGTTCGTCACGGGCGCCGTGTCGATGTGGAAGGCCGCCACCTCGCGCCGGTGCGCGGGACGTTCGTTGTCCAGCGCCCACGGCTCGGTGGACGTGCCCATGGTGAACGGACCGCCGGGGACCAGGACCTCGGACGGCCCGGTGAACGGGGGTGCCGGCTCCGGGTCGGGGGCGGTCAGGGCCTGCGGACCCCTGCGGAGCTGATGCGTGATCAGCATCGTCTCGTCGTGCTGCTGCTCGTGCTGCGCGATCATCCCGAACGCGAAGCCGGCCTCGGTCAGCCGCGTCCCGTGGAACGCGGTGCCCTCCAGGAGGTCCAGGACCCGGCCGCGCACCTCGGACGCGTACGCCCGGGCCTCGGCCGGAGGCAGCAGCGGCAGAGAGGGGCGCTCGGAGCGCGGGTGCTCGAAGGCGTCGTAGAGGCCGTCGATCTCGGGGCGCATCGCGTCCCGCCCGGCGACCGCCCGGAGCAGCCACTGCTCCTCCTGGTTGCCGATGTGGGCGAGGTCCCACACCAGCGGGGACATCAGCGGCGAGTGCTGGGCGGTCAGGTCCGGGTCGTCGACGCAGCTGGTCAGCAGGGTCGTGCGGGCACGGGCCGTGGTCAGGGTGGTGAGGGCCCGCTCGCGGAGCGTCTCGGCGTCGAGGGCGGGGTCGTTCATGGGGTGTCCTTCCCGTGCGGGGTCCCCGCCTGTGAGCGGAGCCGGGGGTGCGGGCGGTCCGTGCCGTGGTGCCCGTCGAGGAGGTCGTCGGCGGGGCAGCGGCCCCGGGCGACGTAGCGGTCGTGGTAGGCGGCCACCGCGTCCGTGACCGCGGTGTCCGCGCCGAGGCGCGGCAGGGCCTCCTGGGCCGCCGTGAAGCAGATGACCGCGACCTCGTGGAGCTCGGGGTCGGCCAGGCCCGAGCGGGCCGCTCCGGCCCACAGCGGGTTGTGCGGCGCGGGCCACGACAGGGACCGCTCGGCGAGCGGCTTCACGGCCCGGTAGGCGGTCTCGGCCGCCTGCGGGTCGTCGAAGAGCGCGGTGGTCACGGCGAGCGGCACGATCCAGCCGTCGTCGCCGGGCTGCGCGTCGATCATCCGCAGCTCCAGATGGCCACGCGGCCTGACCGGCGGGAACAGTGTCGTCAGGTGGTAGTCGAGGTCCGCCCGGGTGGGCGGCCGGGGCGCGCCCGACCGGGTCCACTCACGGAATGACAGCCCTTCGGGCACCTCCCAAGGGCCGTTCTCGCTGCGGACGCACATCACGGGGGCGTCCAGCACGTGCCGCGCCCAGCCCGCCCTGGGGTCGCCGTTCAGCGGGGGCGCGCCCGCACGGCCGGGACCGATGTCCATCCAGAACCGCTGCCGGGTGGAGACCCAGCCGGTCGGCTCCCGCCCGGCCAGCGGGGAGTTGGCGAAAGCGGCGACGAGGACCGCGCCCAGCTGGTGGGCGAGCCACCAGCGCCGGCCGTGGCCCAGCGGTCCGGGTTCCTCGTACCCGGCGTCCAGGCAGACCTGCACGGAGGCCGAGGTGCACATCATGGCGCGGCCCGCCGGACCCCTGCGGTCCAGCACCGTCTCCATGGCGTCGTAGCGCGGCTCGCGCAGGAACCGGCGCGGCGGATGCCAGGGGTCGGTGCCGAGCCCGGCGAGGGCGAGTCCCTGGCCGGCCAGGACCGCGCGGACGGCGGCGAGGTCGGCGGAGACGATGCCGACGCACTCGGTGAGCGAGCCGGCGGGGGGCGAGCTCAGCTCCAGCTGCCCGCCGGGCTCCACGGTGAGAGCCGACCTCAGGGGCAGGGAGCGCACTGCGGCGTAGGCCGCTTCGAGTCGTTCGGGTGTCACGGGGAGCCGCGGGTCGCGCAGCTCCTGCACTATCCATTCCACTTCCACCCCGAGCGTGCGGGGCGGGCCGGTCTTGAAGCAGATGCCCCGGACCAGGGCCTCCACTTCGGCTTCGGTGACCACGGTGCGGGAACGCTCCGTACAGTCACTGACCGAGTCGGACATATCGGAATCCTCCTGAGAGTCCACGATGCCATCGGCCCACGGATCTCGCGGGCCGGAGCGGCACACTCGTCCCACCCAAGACGTTCGCGGCGACTCGCACAAGAGTGCTTACTCGGCATGTTCGGGGTCGGTAATCTCCGTTTCCCGGGCGTGTGCTGGGCCTTTCCCAGCGCGTTCCCGCGGCCGTCGGCGCGCCGAAATTCCTGTTGCGGCGCAGCACCAGGATCGCCCAGGATGCTCAGGTGAGCACGACGGGGGAGAACACGAGCGGCCCGCGCGGTCGCGGGTTCATGGCGCGCACGGGGGTGGCGCCATGAGCGCGCGCCTGCGCGGCATCGCGAAGGAGACCGAGGAGATCGTCGCCGCGGGCTCCTACCGCGCGCCGGACGGCCGCGAGGTGTCCCTCGCCGCCGCCGTCCGCGCGGCGCGCGAGGGCACGCGGATGTACGGCCCCGAGCCCGTACCCGTGCCGGACGCGGCCGCGGTGACGACGTCGTTCGAGGTCACGGGGGAGAGCAGCCTGGAGGCGGCCCGCCGTCTCGGCGCCGGCACCGCCGTGCTGAACTTCGCCTCCGCCCGCAATCCCGGCGGCGGCTTCCTGAACGGCGCGCAGGCCCAGGAGGAGGCCCTGTGCCGCGCCTCGGCCCTCCATTCCTGCCTGCGGGCGGCGCCCGGGTTCTACGAACACCACCGCGCCCATCGCGACCCGTTCTACACGGACCGCGTCATCCACTCGCCGGGCGTACCCGTCTTCCGTGACGACCGGGGGCGGCTGCTCGCCGAGCCGTACACGGCCGGCTTCCTGACCGCCGCCGCGCCGAACGCGGGCGTCGTACGGCGTACGGCTCCCGGGCGCGCCGGCGACCTGCCCCGCGCGCTCGCCATCCGCGCCGAGCGGGTGCTGGAGGTCGCCGCCGCGCACGGCTACCGGCGGCTGGTGCTCGGCGCCTGGGGCTGCGGCGTCTTCCAGAACGACCCGGCGCGGGTCGCCGAGGCGTTCCGGGGCCTGCTCGGACCGGGCGGACGGTTCGGCTCCGCGTTCGAGCACGTGGTCTTCGGCGTCCTCGACCGCACCCCGGACAGCGCGACCCGCGCGGCGTTCGCCGCCGCGTTCCCCGTGGGTCAGGTCCAGCCGTAGCGCTCGTGGAGCCGGCGCCGGACCAGGTCGAAGCGGCCCCGGTCCAGGGCGCACGCCTCCCGGCGCATCCCCTCCTCGTGCAGGCGCAGCACGCGGTCGACGCCCACCCACGAGTCCCGGCCGGTGCGGTCCCAGGGGCCGCTGCCGATCGCCACCCACTCCCGGTCGCCGTCGTGCCGCTTGCTCGACAGCTGCACCGCGAGGAACGTCCCGGCGGCCTCCCGCGCCACCACGAGCACCGGGCGGTCCTTGCCCCGGCCGTCGTTCTCCTCGAAGGGCACCCAGGTCCAGACGATCTCCCCGGGGTCCGGGTCGCCGTCGTGCGCGGGCGAGTACTCGGTGCGCACCTTCCCCACCGCGCGCGGGTCGGCCTCGGTGGTGGCGGAACGGCCGTGCCGGCCCGGGACGTTCTCTTCGGTGTACGTGTTCACGCAGGCACCCTAGTGCTGTGACCGGAAAGGTTCACCGGCTCGCGGCGCCCGGCACCTCAGCCGGCCGCGACCGGGGCCGTCTCGCCCTGCTGCGGGGGCCACAGTTCGTGCCAGCGCAGCTCCGACTCCAGTTGCGCGGCGAGGGAGATGAGCAGCGGCTCGCTGTGCGCAGGTCCGAGCAGTTGGCCGCCGACGGGCAGGGAGCCCACGAAGCCGGCCGGGACGTTGACCCCGGGCCAGCCCAGCACGTTCCACGGCCACGCGTACGGGCAGGCGGCGATCATCGCCCGGTCGGTGGCGAAGCCGCCGAGCCCGGCCAGCGCGCCGATCCGGGGCGGCGGAGCGGCGGTCGTGGGCGCGAGGACGACGTCGTAGGTCTCGTAGAACCGGCCGATCCGGCGGTGCAGGACCGCCTCCGCGCGCCGGGCCGCCCGCAGCGGGGGTCCGCCGAGCAGCCGGCCCAGCCGGACGGCGCCGCGGGTGCGCGGGTCCAGGAGAGCGGGGGAGGGCACGTCGGCCGCCCACTCGGCGATCCCGGCCGTGGCGCGCGGCACGAACGTCAGCCCGATCCGGCCGTACGGCGGGTCCGCCTCGACCACGTCGTGGCCCAACGCCGCGAGCCGCGCGGCGAGTTCGACGACCTTGGCCCGCACCTCGGGCTGGAGCCGGGCGGGTACCGCCGTGAACGGCGGCTTGAGGGAGAGCGCGATGCGCAGCCGGCCCGGGTCGCGGCGCACGGCGCCCGACGCGTCGACGGCGGGCGGGCGGTGCGGGTCGCGCGGGTGGTTGCCGGCGGCCGCGTCCAGCAGCAGCGCCGCGTCGGCGACCGTGCGGGCGAGGGTGCCGTTGACGGTGATGCCCTTGAAGGACTCGCCGCGAGGCCATGTGGAGATGCGCCCCCGCTGCGGCTTGATGCCGATCAGGTGCGTCCAGGAGGCCGGGATGCGGACCGAGCCCGCGCCGTCCGAGCCCAGGGCCGCCGGCACCAGACCGGCCGCCACCGCCGCGGCCGAACCGCCGGAGGAGCCGCCCGGGGTGTGGTCCGGGTGCCAGGGGTTGCGGGTGGCGCCGAAGGCGGGCCCCTCCGTGAACGGCCACTGCCCCAGCTCACAGGTGTTGGTCTTGCCGACGATCACCGCCCCGGCCGCGCGCAGCCGCCGTACGGCCTCCCCGTCCTCGGCGGCGGGCGGGAACTCCCCGCGGCAGCCGAACGCGGTGGGCTCGCCCGCCACGTCCATGTCGTCCTTCACCGCGACCGGCACACCGAGCAGCGGCAGCCGCTCACCGGAGGCCAGCCGTTCGTCCGCCGCCCGCGCCTCCGCGAGGGCGGCCTCGGCCCGGACCACGCGGAACGCGTTCAGGGACCCCTGCGTGGCCTCGATGCGTGCCAGCGCCTCGGCGACGAGAGCCCGCGAGGTCACCTCCCCGTCGGCCAGCGCGCGGGCGGACTCCATGAGACCTGCGGCACGGTCGGGCGTCATTCGGGGCACCTCCGGGACGACGATGTCTACCGAACGGTAACCTCCTGCGGGCCGGGGCGAAACGTTTTCGCCCGGTGTGGCTCCCAGGACCTGGAAGCCGCATCGCCACCGCCCGCGTGGACGGCCCGTCAGCCGGCGACCGCGGCGACGTACGGGGCCAGCTTGGCCGGGTTCAGGACCCACATCAGCCGTTCGATGCCGCGGTCCGAGACGTCCGCGCACAGCAGCGCCACCGGCTGGTCGTCGCGCCGCACGAGCACCGCGGGCCTGCCGTTGGCCTCCACCCAGCGCACCTGCGCGTCCGGCCAGAACCGCGGGGCGAAGGCCACGAGGTACCGGGCCACCCGCTCCCGTCCGGCGACCGGGACACGGGACGCCCCGCGCATCCCGCCGCCGTCCGCGTAACTGACGACGTCCTCGGCGAGCAGGTCCTCCAGCGCCGACAGCGTGCCGGTGCGCGCCGCCTCCAGGCACGTCTCCAGCAGCCGCCGGTGCGCACCCTCGCTCACCGGCTCCCGGCGTGCCGCCTTCAGATGCTTCCGGGCGCGGCTCACCAGCTGACGGGTGTTCGGCTCGCTGGTCTCCAGGATCTCCGCGATCCGTCCGTACGGGTAGTCGAAGGCCTCACGCAGCACATGGGCGGCGCGCTCCTGCGGGTTGAGCCGCTCCAGCAGCAGCAGGACCGCCAGGTCGACGGCCTCCGCCCGCTCCGCGCCGAGTTGCGGGTCCGCGCGGGTGTCGACGGGCTCCGGGAGCCACGGGCCCACATACGTCTCCCGCCGCCTGCGGGCGGACTGCGTGGAGTTGACGGCCAGGCGCGTGGTGACGGTCGTCAGGAACGCGGCCGGCTCCCGGACGGCCGAGCGGTCGGCGCGCTGCCATCGCAGCCAGGTCTCCTGGAGGACGTCCTCGGCGTCCGCCACGCTGCCGAGCATGCGGTAGGCGATGCCGAAGAGCTGGGGACGCGCCGCGACGAAGTCCTTCATCGCGTGCTCGAGCGAGTCCCCGTCCGCCGTGGCGCGGTCGAGGGGTTCGCGGTCGTCCCCGTCGCCCATCGTGCCTCCCGTGCCGGCCCACCCGCCATGCTAGTGCTGTGACCGGACCCGGCGAACCTTCCCGGTCACAGCACTGGATGTCCGTCCGTCGGGGCGCCCCGGCGGACGGACGCGGGGGCGCCGGTCAGCCGAACATGCCCGGACGGTAGTCCCCGGCGGGCTGCCGGTTGATGACGTTGACGCGGTTGTAGGCGTTGATGAGGGCGATCAGCGAGATCAGCGCGACGAGCTGCTCCTCGTCGAAGTGCTTGGCCGCCCGCTCCCAGGCCTCGTCGGTGACACCGCCGGACGCGTCGGCGATCCGGGTGCCCTGCTCCGCCAGTTCGAGGGCGGCGCGCTCGGCGTCCGTGAAGACGGTGGCCTCCCGCCAGGCCGCGACCAGATGGAGGCGCTGAGCGCTCTCGCCGGCGTGCGCTGCGTCCTTCGTGTGCATGTCGGTGCAGAAGCCGCAGCCGTTGATCTGGCTGGCGCGGATCTTCACCAGTTCCTGGACGGTGCCGGGCAGCGACGAGTCCGAGATCGCCTTGCCGGCGGAGTTGACGTGCTTCAGCACCTTGCCGGCCAGCGGGCTGCCGAAGAAGTCGAGACGCGGTTCCACGGTGAACTCCCAGAGGTAGGAGGGATACACCTCAAGGACCGGTCCGGGCGCGCGGATGTGACATGCGGGCGGTGTGGCCTGCGTCACCAGGGCTGCGGGGCGAGTCACTTCATCGTTCGGCGCGCACAACACCCGCTGACGGCGAAGGACTTGAGTGAGCGGCAGGCGCTCGCCGCCCTCTTGATCGCAAAAGTTGAACATGTGACGTATGTGCACTTGTGAGAAAAGATGCGCCCTCTGAGGCGATGTGGTCATCTGGGTTGTGGAGGCTATGGCTGACCCCAGAGGAGATGGTGATATGCCTTCCATGGACAAGGCGACCAAGGACACGACCGGCGTCCGCACGGACCTCGACGCGGCCCTCGACCCCGCAGAGCCCGACGGAGTCTTCCGTGACAGCCGGGAGTGCGCCGCCCTGGCGCTGCTCTCCGCGGACACCCAGCTGCTGCTGTCCCCGCCGACCCCGCGCCCGAAGAAGGGCTAAAGGACCGGCGAACCCGACAGGAGCACGCTGAATGGAGCAGTCAGGCACTTCGGCCCTCTTGCAGGGCGCGGTGCAGGACCTTGCGTCCGACGTGGTCTCCGCCCTCCGGGGCGGGGACCATGTGCGCATGTCCGGCACCTCCGCCATGGACGACGTCGAGGGCAGTCTCATCCTCGCGGCCGTGCGGGTACTGGGAGCGGATCTGCTCCTCCCGCACGTCCTCTTCCCGACCCCGCCCGACCCCGAGGCGCTCGCCGCCTTCCGCCGTACGGCCGAGGCGTACCCGCCCCGCCCCGAGGCCGGCCCCACCGTCCACTGGAGCCACTGGGCGATGCGCCGCACCCTCGCGCGCCTCGGCTCCCCCCTGCCCGCACCGCCCGGCACGGACGCCGGCGAACCCGGGACCGAGTGGCTGGAGACGGCCACCTGGCAGGTCCTCACCCATCAACTCGCCGTCCTGGCCGCCCTGGCCGTGCCCGGGGAGGACAGCGCGGTGGCCCGCGTCGCCCGCGGCCGTCCCGTGGACCTCGCCCGCGGCTTCGTCCGGGCGGTACGCCGCCGGGACTGGCAGCAGGCGGCCGGAGCGGGACGCTGGCTCACCGTCGTGGACGGCGTGCCGGACACGCTCGGACTCGAAACCGGCCTGGACTTCGTGGAGCTGATGGGCGGCACCGACGCACGGGTCGCGCTCCAGGTGCAGGCCGCGCGGATCACACGGGCGGCCGGAGCGCTCGTATGACGGCGACGGACGTCGCGCGGATCCAGGAGGTGGGCGCCGCGGCGCTCGCCTGGCTCTCCGCCCACCGGGACGAATTCGCCCTCGGCGAGGGCGCGCTCGCCGCCGACGGCCAGGTCGACGCCACCTGGAAACCCCTCGGGGAACTGGCCCAGACCTGCGCGAGCGTGTGCGCGGGTACCCCGGTCGGCGACCCGCTGCACGAGGCCGCCGCCGGCCTGCTGCGGTTCGCCTGGCGGCAGACCGGGCAGGGGGAGCTGTTCCTGCACCTCCAGCGCCTGGAGCCGTTCGCGACATATCCCCTGGAGATCTACTCCGTCTTCGCCTCCGCGGGCCTGCGGCACCCCGGTTACGAGACGGCCGCCGCCGTCACCGCCCGTACCCGCGGCTGGCGTCTGACGGAACAGGACCCGACCCGCCGGCTCGGTGTGCTCAAGGCCGAGCGGCGCGGCGGCGTCCACCGGGCCGATGACGCCGAACTGGTCCTGCGGCACACCTGGCTGGGCGGCCGCCCGGAACCCTGGACGTTCGAGCGGTCCGCCGGATACGCGCTCACCCACGTCGTCTTCCACCTCACCGACTGGGGCCGCGCCCCCGACGCCCTCCCCGCGGACCTGTCCGAATACCTCGCCCACTGGCTGCCCGCCTGGCTCGACACCTGCCTCGACGCCGGGATGTGGGACCTGAGCTGCGAACTGCTCGTCGTGGCGGCCAGCCTGCCGGACCCGCCCGACCCCGGCGTCCTGCGGGACGCCTGGCCCCGGATCGCCGGCGCCCAGTGCGCCTCGGGCGCCCTCCCGCAGCAGGAGTACGGCGACGGGCGGGAGCCGGACTTCCTGCACTGCTACCACTCCACGCTCATGGCCGCCTTCGCCGCCGCGCAGTGCCTCACCCGCCTGACCGCCGAGGCCACCGCCGGCACCGGCGGACACCACCGGTACAGGGGACAAGGAGTGCCCGGATGACCGACACCCGTCTCATGCACACCGTCGGCGTCCGCGCCCTGGAGTGGCTGTGGGCCCACCGCGACGGCTTCCGCCTCGAACCCGACGCCGACCCCGAGGTCGGCTTCCTGGACCGCTTCAAACCCGTCGGCGAACTCGCCCTGATCTGCCGGGTGCTGTTCCGCGAGGGCGTGGCCGGGTCCCGGCAGGCCGACCTGGCCCGCCGGCTCCTCGACCACTCCTGGCGCGAGACCCTGGACGGCGGCCGCATGCTGGCCCGCGGCCAGCGCGTCGAACCGCTGTCGCCGATCCCGTTCGAGGTGTACCTGCCGTACAAGGAACTCGGGTACAGCGAGCCCGAGGTGGAGCGCGCGGTGCGCCTCTACCACCGGCTGGAGAGCTGGTCCGCCCTCGAGGTGGACCCCAACCGGCGGCTCGGACTGGCCGCGTTCCAGCGCCGCTTCGGCCTCGCCCCGCGCACCCCCGAGACCGATCTCGCGGGCGCCACCTGGCTGGGCCACACCCCCGAACCGTGGACCGTCAGCGGCCACATCGCCTACGACGTCACCCACACCGTGTTCCACCTGACCGAGTGGGGAGCGCACCCCGAGGGGCTCCCGCCGCACATCGCCGACTACCTCACCACCTGGCTGCCGGTCTGGATCGACGACTGGCTGGACCTGGAGCGCTGGGACCTGCTCGGTGAACTCCTCGTCGTCGACGCCTGCCTGCCTCGCCCCACCCTGGACGAGCGGGCCTGGGACGGCTTCGCCGCCGCGCAGCAGGCCGACGGCGCCATGCCGGCCGTGCGGTCGATGCCCGAGGGCGACCCGGACGAGGTGTTCGACCTGGTGTACCACCCGACGCTGGTGGCCGCGTTCGCCTCGGTGCTGGCCACCTCGCGTGCCCTGACCGCCCTCACCCACGCCCCCGCATGAGCGCCGCCGCGGCGCCCTGGCCGGGCATGGCCGAGGACACCGTTCGGCGGGCCGCCGCCCCTCGCGGGGACCACGACGGCCTGGCCGAGCGGCTGGTGCGGACCGTCGACGCCGTGGACGCCCCCGACGTCGTCTTCGCGGTGTCCCGCGACGGCCGCCGCACCCTCCACTGCGGGGGCACCGCTGTGTCCCCGGCGGTGCCCCGGCAGGACCTGCGCTACGAGATCGGCTCGGCCTCGAAGGCGTTCACCGGCCTGCTGTTCGCACGGCTCGTCGGCAGCGGCCTGCTGACCGGGGGTGAACCCGCCGCCGCCTGCCTGCGGCCCGGCCGCCCCGCCGGTCCCGACCCCGTGACCCTCGCCCACCTCGTCACGCACACCGCGGGACTGCCCGCCCTGCCGCCGGGCTTCCGCCGCAGCGCGCTGCCCGCCTGGCGCACCAACCCCTACGGCCGCTACCCGGCCGAACGAGTCGTCGACGCCTTCCTGCGCCACAGCCCCCGGCACCGGCCCGGCACCCGGTGGCACTACTCCAACTTCGGCGTCGCCGTGCTCGGGCACGCACTGGCCGCCGTCACCGGCACGCCCTGGGACGAACTGCTCGCCGGACACGTGCTGCGCCCGCTCGGCCTGACCGGCACCTCACTGCGCCCCGAGGACCCGAAGACGGATGCGACCGGGCACGCCAAGGACGGCCGCACCCCCACCCTCCCCTTCGACGCGGGCGGCTTCGACGCGGCCGGTGCGGTCCGGGCCACCCCGCACGACCTGCTCACCTTCCTGGAGGCGCACCTCGACCCGGCCGGCTCCCCGGACGCCGGCGCGCTGCGCGCGGTGCGGACCCCGGTGCTGCGGCGCGGCCGGGGTCATGTCCACGAACACACCGTGGCGTGGTTCCGGCACCCCACCGACGGCGGCCCGATGTACTTCCACAGCGGGGCCACCCTCGGCCAGCAGGCCTTCCTCGGCTTCCGGCCGGACACCGGGACGGCGCTGGTCGCGCTGTGCACCCGCCGGTACCGCGCCCGCGACCCCTTCGTGCCCACGGCGTACGCGCTGCTCGCGGAGGACTGACGGAGGACCGACGCACCGCGGCCGGTGCGGGGCCCGGCCCCGCACCGGCCGCGGTGCGTCGGTGGTTCCCCTACACCCGCTGCCACAGGGCGGGTGTGCCGTCCGGCGCCCACCGGCTCTGCGCCTGGTGGCTCTGGAGGCACTGGTAGCGCACCCCGGCGACGGTCACCGTGCTGCCGGCCTCGTAGACGCGGCCCGCCGCCCACTGGTCGTTCGCCGGCTCCTCCTGCGTGGCCTGCGTGCCCTTCTGCGCGGTCGCCGTCTTCAGGACCAGGCCGAAGTCGCTCAGGATGGGGTTGACCGGCTGGTAGTACGTGGTGCCGCCGCTGGTGCAGTTGCCCGAGCCGCCCGAGGTCACGCCCTGGGCCTGCGACCCGGACAGGTAGGAGCCACCGGAGTCCCCGGGCTCGGCGCACACCGTGGTCCGGGTGACCCCGTCGACGGTGCCCTCGGAGTAGCGGACGCTCGTGTCGTGCTGCTGGATGGTCCCGCAGTGCCAGCCCGTGGTGGAGCCGGAGCGGCAGATCGACGCCCCGACGAGCGCCTGCACGGAACCGGTGACCTGGGTCCTCTGCCCGCCCTCGCCCGCGACGTCGGCGGTGGCGGTCCAGTCGCTGTTCGCGGCCACCCAGGACATGTCCTTGCCGGGGAACGTGGAGGCCTGGAACTCGCCCTGCGCGGCCTGGTCGGCACCGGTCGTCCTGTTCCCCGGCTCGCCGCAGTGGCCCGCGGAGACGAAGCCCTGCTGCTCGCCCTTGGTGACGGAGAACCCGATGGAGCAGCGGGCGGAGTTCTCGATGTAGTACGCCTCGCCGCCCACGATGTCCGCCAGCGGCCGGGGCCGCTCGGCCGACACGACGACGGCGACACCGGCGTCCTGGGCGCCGGCCGCCTTGATGAACGAGGTGGCGGCCGTGCGCCGGGCCGCCTGCACGACGACCCGGTTCGACGGCACGTCCACGTACCAGACCGGGGCGTCCTTCGTCGCGGCCCCGGCGGCGGCCTTGTCCAGCTTCTCCTTGAGTGCCTGGAGGTCGGCGAGGGGACGCCGCACGACGGCCGCCTTGGCGCCCTGCGCCTCGATGGCCGACACGTCCGACGAGTGCGTCGTCGCCACGGTCAGCTCGGCGGCGGTCGACCCGGTCAGCCAGGCACCGGCGAAGCGCTGTCCGAGGGAGAGGCGCAGCCGGCCCGCGCGGACCCCCGCCTCCGCCTCGTTGACCAGGCGCTCGGCGGCCTGAGCGGACGTCAGCTTCAGATCGCGCTCCAGGGCCCGCAGCACCTGGGCCGGGGGCCGGTCGGCGCCGACCGTCTGGGCGGCGGTGGAAGCGGGCAGCGGCGCGGGAGGCGGCGCTGCCGCCGCGGCCGTGGTCATCGCGGTGACGGCGAGGACGCCGAGAGCGGTCAGGGCGGCGCGGCGGCCGTCCGTGGATCTGCCGAGCATGCGTGAGTACCTCCATCGAGTTCGCTTGGGTCTGCGACCAACGGAGGCCTTGACGAGAAGAGATCAGTAAATGTCAGAAAAGCTGTTTTTTAGCGCTATGGGGGGTCCTGCGGAGTGTCATGTGCATCAGTGATCCGGGCCCCCGGCGGCCCCCTGCGCGCCCTCAGACTTTCATCGTTCGTTTTCTTGAGTCGTTCGTGTTTAGCGCGATAGGTTGTCGGCATGACCGCAGCCCAGACTCCGACCCCCGCCGAGGAGCTCCGTGGCGCCGGCCTGCGGGTGACCGCCGCGCGTGTCGCCCTGCTGCAAGCCGTCCGCGCGGGGGACCACCTCGGCGTCGAGGCCATCGCCTCGGGGGTACGCGAGCGCGTCGGTCATGTCTCCCTCCAGGCCGTGTACGAAGGGCTTCACGCCCTCACGGCGGCGGGACTCATACGTCGTATCGAACCGGCCGGCAGCCCCGCCCGGTTCGAGGGCCGCGTCGGTGACAACCACCACCACGTCGTCTGCCGCTCGTGCGGTGTCGTCGCCGACGTCGACTGCGGGGTCGGCGAGGCGCCCTGTCTGACCGCCTCCGACGACCACGGCTTCGCCATCGACGAGGCCGAGGTCATCTACTGGGGCCTGTGCCCCGACTGCTCCACCACCACCGGTGCGCCCCGCGCACTGTGATTCACCTAGTCCGGAAGGTTTCCCATGGCTGAGAACTCCGATGCGATCGTCACCGACGCGAAGGCGGAGGGCACAGGCGGCTGCCCCGTCGCGCACGATCGCGCCCCCCACCCGACCCAGGGCGGCGGAAACCGCCAGTGGTGGCCAGAACGGCTCAACCTGAAGATCCTCGCCAAGGACCCGGTCGTCGCCAACCCGCTCGGCGCGGAGTTCGACTACCGCAAGGCGTTCGAGGCCCTCGACCTCGACGCCGTGAAGCGTGACATCGCCGAGGTGCTGACGAACTCGCAGGACTGGTGGCCCGCCGACTTCGGCAACTACGGCCCGCTGATGGTCCGTATGGCCTGGCACAGCGCCGGCACCTACCGCATCAGCGACGGCCGCGGCGGCGGCGGCCGCGGTCAGCAGCGCTTCGCCCCGCTGAACAGCTGGCCGGACAACGGCAACCTGGACAAGGCCCGCCGTCTGCTGTGGCCGGTCAAGAAGAAGTACGGCCAGTCCATCTCCTGGGCCGACCTCATGATCCTCACCGGTAACGTCGCCCTGGAGACCATGGGCTTCGAGACCTTCGGCTTCGGCGGCGGCCGCGCCGACGTGTGGGAGGCCGACGAGGACGTCTACTGGGGCCCCGAGACCACCTGGCTCGACGACAAGCGCTACAGCGGCGACCGCGAGCTGGAGAACCCGCTCGGCGCCGTCCAGATGGGCCTCATCTACGTCAACCCCGAGGGCCCCAACGGCAACCCGGACCCGATCGCCGCGGCCCGCGACATCCGTGAGACGTTCGGCCGCATGGCGATGAACGACGAGGAGACCGTCGCCCTCATCGCCGGTGGCCACACCTTCGGCAAGACCCACGGCGCCGGCCCGGCCGACGCCGTCGGCAACGACCCCGAGGCCGCCTCCATGGAGGAGCAGGGCCTGGGCTGGAAGTCCACGTACGGCACCGGCAAGGGCGGCGACGCGATCACGTCCGGCCTGGAGGTCACCTGGACCACCAAGCCGACCCAGTGGACGAACGACTTCTTCGACATCCTCTTCGGCTACGAGTGGGAGCTCACCGAGTCCCCGGCCGGCGCCAAGCAGTGGGTTGCCAAGGACGCCGAGGCGATCATCCCCGACGCCCACGACTCGTCGAAGAAGCGTCTGCCCACGATGCTCACCACCGACCTGGCGCTGCGCTTCGACCCGATCTACGGCCCGATCTCCAAGCGCTTCCACGAGAACCCGCAGGAGTTCGCGGACGCCTTCGCCCGCGCCTGGTACAAGCTGACCCACCGTGACCTCGGCCCGAAGTCCCTGTACCTCGGCCCGGAGGTCCCCGAGGAGACGCTGCTGTGGCAGGACCCGCTGCCGCAGGCCGAGGGCGAGCCCATCGACGCCGCCGACGTCGAGGTCCTCAAGGCCAAGATCCTCGAGTCCGGCCTGACCGTCTCACAGCTCGTCAGCACCGCCTGGGCGTCGGCCTCGACGTTCCGCGGCAGTGACAAGCGCGGCGGCGCCAACGGCGCCCGGATCCGCCTCGAGCCGCAGCGCGGCTGGGAGGTCAACGACCCCGACCAGCTCGCGCAGGTCCTGCGCGTCCTGGAGGGCGTCCAGAGCGAGTTCAACACCGGCGCCAAGAAGGTCTCCCTCGCCGACCTGATCGTCCTCGGCGGCTCCGCGGCCGTGGAGAAGGCCGCCAAGGACGGCGGGTTCGACGTCCAGGTGGCGTTCACGCCGGGCCGCGTCGACGCGACGGAGGAGCACACCGACGTCGAGTCGTTCGCCGCGCTGGAGCCGGCGGCCGACGGGTTCCGCAACTACCTCGGCAAGGGCAACCGCCTGCCGGCCGAGTACCTGCTGCTGGACCGCGCCAACCTGCTCACGCTGAGCGCCCCCGAGATGACCGTCCTGGTCGGCGGCCTGCGTGTGCTCGGTGCCAACCACCAGCAGTCGCAGCTGGGCGTCCTCACCGACACCCCCGGCGCCCTGACCAACGACTTCTTCGTCAACCTGCTCGACATGGGCATCACATGGAAGTCGACGTCCTCGGACCAGACCACGTTCGAGGGCCGGGACGCCGCCACCGGTGAGCTGAAGTGGGCCGGCAGCCGCGCCGACCTGGTCTTCGGCTCGAACTCCGAGCTGCGCGCGCTCGCCGAGGTCTACGCGAGCGACGACGCCAAGGAGAAGTTCGTGAAGGACTTCGTCGACGCCTGGGTCAAGGTCATGAACCTCGACCGGTACGACCTGGTCTGATCCCTCCCGCGAGACGTCCGGACGGCCGCGATGGCGGCCGTCCGGACGTCGTCGTGTGGGTCTCCGTACCTGTGCGTATGTGGGGGAGGCCACGCGGCGAACGTGGCGGCGGCCACGTCCCCGGGCGAGGGCGCGGGGCTACGGTGTCGGCGACCCCCGTACCCCGTCAGTCCCGGACGGTCCCGCAGTGCTCGCAGATCTCTCCCCGCTCATAGCGGCGACCACCCAGTGGCTGATCCGCTCCTACCCCGCGTGCGGCGGTGCCCTCGCCGACGCCCTCGGCGAGGTCCAGGCCCGGCAGGCCGTGACCGTCGCCGCCTGGCTGCGCTACCCCACCCCGACCGACGTCGCCCTCGTGTCGATGGCCGGCCCCGGCGGCTCGGCGGGTCTCGACTGGATCACCGGCGCCGACGCGGCCGTACCCGACGACACCGACGGCGCCTGGCGCACCTGGGTCGACGAGGTCGTGGCGAGCTGGGCGGCCTGCCTGCTCACCGACCCCGACCTGGCCCGGCGGGCCGTGGTCGCGACGGCCGAGGTCGCCCACGCGACCGCCGTGCCCGCCGAGTTCCGCCGTCTGGTGTCGCCCGATCCGTACGACCGTGAGGCGGCCGCGCTGCTGCGGCACCCCGACCTCGTGGCCCCCGTGGCCGCGCTGCACGGACCCGCCCTGCGGGACCGCCTCGACCCGGGCCGGGCCCTGGCCGCCTGAGCGGGCGCCCCGCTCAGGCCTTCTTGCCGCGGCCCGACAGCGCGTCGCGCATCCGGTCGACCAGACCCGCGCCCGGCGCCAGCAGCTTGTTGGCCGGCGGCTTGTCCGGGGCCGCCGGGTGCGGCCGCGTCGGCGCCGTCTTCTTCGCCATCCGCACCTTGTCGCCCAGCTCGTCCAGGGCCTCCGGCGTGCAGGCCGCCCGCAGCTTCGGGAAGAGGTTCTGCTCCTCGTCCGCGATGTGGGCGCGCACCTCCGTCGTCAGCCGGTTGATCAGCCGGTTGAACGCGGTGTCCTCGACGTCGCAGCCCTCGAGGTCCTTCATGATCTGCTCGGCCTCGGCGTGGTCCTCGATCTCCCGGTCGGCGATCGCGTCGCCGCCCTCCACATGCCTGCGGACCGCCGGGTAGAGGTACTGCTCCTCGGCCACCGAGTGCCGGATCAGCTCGATCGTGACCTGGTCGGCGTACAGCTTTCGGTCCTTGTCACCGGGCGGAAGAGCCTCGATCTTCCCGAAGAGCTCCTCGACCTCGCGGTGATCGGTCATCAGCTCGTCGATGACGTCTCCGCCGTGCCCCATCGTCTCCACCTCCGCTTCGCACGGGCGGCCCCGGCCGGGCCGCCGCGGACCCCGGGTGCCCGCCCCGGCCGGGCTCACACGGCCCCCGTAGGGTGCGGGCATGACCTCGCAGACCTACCTCTCCGAACTGTTCTCCCTGGACGACCGGGTCGCCGTCGTGACCGGGGGCAGCTCCGGCATCGGCCGCGCCATCACCGAGGCCCTGGCCCGCGCCGGCGCCCGGGTCGTGGTCGTCGCCCGCCGGGAGGCGGAGCTGGCCGCCACGGTCGCCGCCCTGGAGGAGCACGGCTGCCGCGCGGCCTGGGTCAGCGCCGACCTGAGCACCCGCGACGGCGTGCGGACGGCGGCCGAGGAGGCCGCCGCGGTGTTCGGCGAGCCCGACATCCTCGTCAACTCCGCCGGCGTCAACCTGCGGCCCCCGCTGGGCGAGCTCGGCGAGGACGTCTGGGACGCCACCATGGCCGTGAACCTGGAGGCGCCGTTCCTGCTGGGGCAGCGGTTCGGACCCGGCATGGCCGAGCGGGGCTTCGGCCGGATCATCCACATCACCTCGCAGCAGGCCCACCGCGCCCTTGTCCAGAGCGGCGCCTACGGCGTCTCCAAGGGCGGCCTGGAGTCGCTGGCCCGCTCTCAGGCGGAGGCGTGGTCGCCGTACGGCGTCACCAGCAACACGCTCGTGCCGGGGTTCGTCATGACGCCCCTGAACGCCCGGCTGTCGTCCGACCCGGAGAAGGTCACCGCGCTCGCCGCGCGCACCCTCATCGGCCGCAACGGCCTGGCGGAGGACTTCGCGGGCGCCGCCGTGTTCCTCGCGAGCACCGCGTCCGCCTATGTCACCGGGCAGTCGATCTTCGTGGACGGCGGGTTCTCCGTCCACTAGCACCTGGTCTCACAGCGTCCTGTCAGCGCAGGTCGAGCCGCATCAGGACGCGGGGATGCCCGGCCAGGACGGACGTGGTGCCGGCGGCGTACTCGAACCCGGCCCGCTCGAAGTTCCGGCGCAGCCCGGCGTACGCCATGGTCACGTCGACCCGGGTGTCCCCGTCGTCCCCGGTGTCGATGGGGTACGCCTCCAGCACCGGCGCGCCCCGGTCGCGGGCGAACGCGACGGCCCCGGCGATCAGGGAGTGGGTGACGCCCCGCTTGCGGTGGCCGGGCCGCACCCGCAGGCACCACAGCGACCACACCGGCAGATCGTCGACGTGCGGGATCGTGCGGCTGCGGGCGTACGACGTGGCCGCGCGCGGCGCCACCGCCGCCCAGCCGACCGGCTCGTCGCCGTCGTACGCGATCACCCCGGGCGGCGGGTCCGCGCGGCACAGCTCGGCGACGTACGCGCCGCGGTCCGGGCCGCGCAACTGCTTCTCGATCTTCGAGGAAAGGCGGTGGCTCAGACACCAGCAGACGCTCGCCGTGGGCGACTTGGGGCCGATGAGGGTGCGGACGTCCTCGAAGACCTCGGCGGGGCGCACGTCGAACTCCATGACGCGCACGATGCCATGATCCACCGCCGGGGCGCAGGCCGTTTTGCTCAGGCGGGCGTCCGGAAGGCGTGCAGCGTCCCGGTGACCTCCTCGTCGGAGACGGCACCGAAGTCCTCGTACCACTCACCGACCGCGTGCAGCCCGGGCGGCTGGACGAGACAGAGGAGGTCGTCGCACTCGGCCCGCAGCGCGCGGACCGTGCGCGGACTGCCGACGGGAACCGCCAGCACCAGGCGCGCGGGAGCGTGCCGGTGCACGAACCGCAGGGCGGCCGTGGCCGTCAGCCCGGTGGTCAGCCCGTCGTCCACGAGGACGACCGTGCGGCCCTCCACGGACGGCAGCGGGCGACGGCCGCGGTAGCGGTACTCGCGCCGGTGCAGCGCGTTGCGCTCGGTCACGACGATGTCGCCCAGCCGGTCCTCGGACAGATGCATCATCGCCAGGCTGTTGCGGTCGTACAACGGCGGATCGTCGGCGACGAGCGCGCCGATCGTGGTCTCCGGCCGGACCGGCGTGCTGATCTCGCCGGCGACCAGGACGTCCAGGGGCGCCTGCAGCGCGCGGGCCACCTCGGCGGCCACGGGCACACCGCCGGGCGGCAGGGCCAGGACGAGGAGGTCGAAGGGGTCACCGGAACCGGTCCGCCCGGCCAGGCGCAGGGCCAGTTCCCGTCCGGCGTGGGTGCGGTCGCGGAAGGACATGGCACTCCTCCTCGGCGTCGGCGCGGGCGCCGGGTGCCCGGCCCGCCCCCGCCGAAACGCCGGACGGGCCCGGCCGCCCGGCGCCCGCCCACATACGGTGCCGGACCGGGGGTACCCGGTGCGTCCGGCCGCGTACGTCACGGGCCGCCCGTGACCGGTCCGCGGCGACTCCCAGGGCGAGGGGACGCACCATGACCGACCCCGACTTCGACAACACGGCATCGGCCACGCAGGACGCCCTGCGCACGGTCGTGGAGAAGGGCGCCGACCAGACGGCGCTGAGCACATTGGCGGACAGCGAGGTACTGGTGCCGGCCGCGGCGGACGGCGAGGGCCCTGGCCCGGCGGCCCTGACGCTCCCGGTGTTCGAACAGCAGGACGGCACCTCGCTGGTGCCGGTCTTCACGTCGTCGGCCCGGCTGGAGGAGGCCATGCCGCAGACGACCCGGCACCACACGGTCCGGCTCGGCGCGCTGGCCCACGGCTGGCCCTCCGACGAGCTCTCCCTGGTGATCGACGCCGGGTCGCCCGAGCAGCTGGCGCTGACCGCGCAGGGCGTACGGGCACTGCTCGACCGCGACCAGGACGTCTGACCCCGGTCGCGTGCCGCGTGCCGCGGGCCGCGCCTGCGTTCGGGGGATGCCGGGCTTGATCGCTTTTGGGGTCCGGCCGGGCGGGAACCCGGACCCGGATCGTGCCCGTTCGACCGGTCCAGGAGGCCGTCGTGACCGACCCGCAGCACCGGCAGCAAGACCCGGCCACCCAGCACCCGCAGCCCGACTTCCCCGCGCAGGACCAGCGGCATCCGGGCTGGACCGGCCCCATGGACCCGCCGCCGGACCACGGCGAGGACACCTACCGCGGTTCCGGTCGGCTGGAGGGCCGTGCGACCGTCGTCACCGGCGGCGACTCCGGCATCGGGCGGGCCGTCGCGCTGGCCTTCGCCCGCGAGGGCGCCGACGTGCTGTTCACCTACCTGAAGGAGGAGGCCGAGGAGGCCCGCGAGACGGCGCGGCTGGTCGAGGAGGCCGGTCGCAAGGCGGTCGCCGTGCCCTGCGACATCCGGGACGAGGACAACTGCCGGGCGCTGATCGAGCGGGCCGTCGGGGAGTTCGGGCGGATCGACGTGCTGGTGAACAACGCCGCCTACCAGATGTCCCAGCCGGACGGCATCGAGGCGATCAGCACCGAGCAGTTCGACCGCGTGATGCGCACCAACCTCTACGGGATGTTCTGGCTGACGAAGTTCGCCGTGCCGCACATCCCGAAGGGCGGCAGTGTCATCAACACGACGTCGATCCAGGCGTACAAGCCGAGCCCGCATCTGCTCGACTACGCCATGACGAAGGGCGCGATCGTCACCTTCACCCAGGGGCTGGCCCAGATGCTGGTGGAGCGCGGCATCCGCGTGAACGCCGTCGCCCCGGGCCCGGTGTGGACGCCGCTGATCCCGGCGACGCTGCCCGACACCACCGAGTTCGGCAAGCAGAGCCCCATGGGCCGTCCGGCCCAGCCGGCCGAGCTGGCCCCCGCCTACGTGTACCTCGCCTCCCAGGAGGCCGGCTTCATCACGGCGGAGGTCCTCAACGCGACGGGCGGCACCCCGCTGCCGTAGCCGGTCTCCCGTACACGTGCCGTAGCCGGTCCCGCGTACACGGGATTCTCACCCGCCGCCGGGTGTGGGTCCCGTGTACGCGGGTAAGGCGGCGGCATGACTGGCAGCAGACCCGCCACAGGACGCTGGGCCGTCCGACTGACCGTCCGGTACGCCGGGCTGCGCGGCGGCCGTCGAGAGCGCATGGTGGTGTCATGAGCACGCGTCCCCTCGTGGTGGTGCAGCCGCCGGAACCGGACGGCGGGCGTCCGGTGGCGATCCGTGGCGAGGCCGCGGGCACCGCGTACAGCCTGTTCGACGTGATGGACCTGGTCCACCGCGCGGGCCTGCCCGCCGAGGACCGGGCCGTCGACGATCCCGAGCTGATCGAGTGGCGCGGCGGCGGGCCCTACGACTGGACCGCGCGCGGCTCGGACACCCCGTCGGACGACACCGCGGACACGTCGCCCGACCCGTGACGCCGCGGCCCGCGCCCCCCGGCCGAAGGAGCCGTCATGCCGGACGCGGCCCGCGCCCCCTCGCCGAAGGAGCCGTCATGCCGGACATGGAGCAGGACGAGGCGCGGGAGCGGTTCGCCGCGGCGCGGGTCGCGCGGCTGGCGACGATCGCCCCGTCGGGGCGCCCGCACCTGGTGCCGGTCGTCTTCGCGCTGCGCGGTGACGACGTGGTGACCGCCGTCGACGACAAGCCGAAGCGCACGCCCCGCCCGGCGCGGCTGCACGACATCGCCGTCCATCCGGCCGTCTGCCTCCTCGCGGACCGCTACGACGACGACTGGGAGCGGCTGTGGTGGGTGCGGGCCGACGGCGGCGCCCGCGTCCTCGAACCCGGGGCGCCCGACGAGCAGACCCGCGCGGGACGCGAGGAGGCGGTGGAACTGCTGCGGGGCAAGTACCCGCAGTACGCGGACCGGCCGCCGCAGGGACCGGTCATCGTCGTCTCCGTCCTGCACTGGACCGGATGGACGTACGGCTCGGAGAGCTGACGCCCAGGGGCGCCCATTGACCTCACGCTGTCCACGGACGTAACCTACGTCTTCATATGTAGACAGCTTCAGACAGCTCCCGCAGATCGGCGTCCCGTCATGACCCAGCCCGTCGTCACCTGCCTGTCCGTGTATCCGGTCGCCGGACACGACGCGATGCTCCTCAACCTGTCCGGCGCGCACGCCCCGTACTTCACCCGCAACATCGTCGTCCTGGAGGACTCCGAGGGCCGCACCGGACTCGGGGAGGTGCCCGGCGGCGAGGCGATCACCCGGACCCTGCGCGACGCCGCGCCCCTGGTCGTCGGCGCCCGCGTGGGGGACTACAAGAGGGTCCTGCGCGCGATCGGAGCGGCGTTCGCCGACCGGGACGCCGGCGGGCGCGGTGCGCAGACCTTCGACCTGCGCACCACCGTGCACGCGGTCACGGCCGTCGAGTCCGCCCTGCTGGACCTGCTCGGGCAGCATCTGGAGGTCCCGGTCGCCGCCCTGCTCGGCGACGGCAAGCAGCGCGACACGGTCCGCGTGCTCGGCTACCTGTTCTTCGTGGGCGACGCGGACCGCACCGGCCTGGACTACGTGCGCGACCCGAGCTCACCGGTCGACTGGTACCGGGTCCGGTACGAGGAGGCGCTGACCCCCGAGGCGATCGTCCGGCAGGCCGAGGCGGCCCACGCCCTGTACGGCTTCCAGGACTTCAAGCTCAAGGGCGGCGTGCTGCCCGGCCCGCGGGAGGTGGAGGCCGTCCGCGCGCTCAAGGGCCGCTTCCCGGACGCGCGGATCACCCTGGACCCCAACGGCGCCTGGTCGCTGCGCGAGGCCGTCGAGCTGTGCCGTCCGCTCGTCGGCACCCTGGCCTACGCCGAGGACCCGTGCGGGGCGGAGGACGGCTACTCGGGCCGGGAGGTCCTCGCGGAGTTCCGCCGGGCCACCGGACTGCCCACGGCCACCAACATGGTCGCCACCGACTGGCGGCAGCTGACCCACGCGCTCGCCCTGCAGGCGGTGTCGATCCCGCTGGCCGACCCGCACTTCTGGACGATGCAGGGGTCGGTGCGCGTCGCCCAGCTGTGCCACGCCGCGGGGCTGACCTGGGGGTGCCATTCCAACAACCACTTCGACATCTCGCTGGCGATGATGGCGCACTGCGGTGCCGCGGCACCGGGGGAGTACAACGCCCTGGACACCCACTGGATCTGGCAGGAGGGCCGCGAACGGCTCACCGTCGAACCGCCCAGGATCACCGGCGGCGAGGTCGCCGTGCCGGACACCCCCGGACTGGGCGTCCGGCTGGACCGCGACCGGCTGCTCGCCGCCCACGAACTCCACCGTGAGAAGGCCCTGTCGGGCCGCGACGACGCCGCCGGTATGCGGCACCTCGTCGAAGGCTGGACCTTCGATCCCAAGCGGCCCTGCCTGGTGCGCTGACCGGCTCCGCCTCCGTCAGCCCGCCTCGGCGCGCGGAAGCACCGTCACCCGTCGGAAGTTGCACGCGGCCCAGTGCGCCGGCCCGTCGGCCGGCGGGCCGCCCTGATGGGCCTTCAGAGCGACACTGACGAGGCTCATCAGCAGATCGACGTCCGCCTCGCAGCCCAGATGGAGCGTCACCCAGCGCGACCCCGGCACCAGCCGCACCGCCGTGGACTCCCACAGATTCCGCCCGAAGCGCTGGATCGCGGGAAGGGTGAGATGCAGATCCACGTCCCGGTCGGAGTGGAAGTGCACGATCTCGCTGTGGGCGGAGCGCAGGGCCCGCCCCGCGCCACAGCCGGCCGGACCCGCGCTGAGGTCGGGCCAGACTTCCAGGCGTTCCATGGCGCGTTGGGCCAGTGTCATGGCCCCATAGTCGCGCGATCATGGCCCGGCAACCAGAGGTTGGACGAACCGTAACCGGCGCGTGAGGTCGCACACACCGCCCGCTACCGGGGCGGCGGGCGGTGTGCGCAGCGCACGGGACACCGGAGGCGGAACGGCTACCGCGCGCCGGTCCAGTTGTGCGCGACGTCGACGACGATCCGGCCGTCCGCCACCCACACCCGGAACGGCAGCCGGGCCCGCACGCCGAGTCCGATCTGCGTGTCCCCCTCGAAGCTCCCGACGAACCGGGCGTCGCGGAACGTCCGGTACCCCGTGAGGTTCACCCCCGGCAGCCGCTGACCGGCCCGGGCCGGATACGTGGGCCGGCCGCTGTCGGCGTCGTAGGCGGGCGCGTTGACCCGCACCTCGATCACGGCCCCGCCGCCGACGGTGACGGGACGCCCCGAACCGTCCTGGTGGACGCGGCTCACGTACTGGACGGTGTAGCCGAGCCGCCCGGTGCCCGCACCGGGGACGTCGACGACCATGCGGTCGAAGCAGTCGTGCCGGCCGGTCCTGACGTTCGTCACCGACTTCATCGTGGCGGCCGAGCGGGTCTCGGCCTGGCTGCCCCAACCGGTGGGGCAGGCCGTTGCCTTGGTGGTGGTGGTCGTGGCGGCCCCGGCCGGGACGGCCGCCACGGCCGACGTGGCGGCCACGAGCGCGGCGGTCGCCGCCCACGCCATTCTTGTTCGTCCCATTGTGTCCCCAGAGAGGTGAAGTGCCTGATATCAGAGGAGACAACCGACTTGGTGGAAAGGTTGCACGCAGACGGAACTTCGTGGTCCGCACGGGGGACAGAGCCCGCCCGCGCCCCCCGGCCGGCACCGGGCACGCGCCGTACGCTGGGCCCCGTGCACAGCAGCTTCGACACTCCGGGCGCGGCGGCCGCTCACTTCACGGGCTTCGCCGCGACCGGTGAACGGCCCCTGACCGCGACGCTGACCGAAGTGACCCTGGACGGCGGGCGCGTGGTCGTGGTCAAGCGTGGCGACGGCGACCGGGCGGCCCGCGCCGAGGCCGCCGGACTGCGCTGGCTGGCCGACTCCGGCACCGTACGCGTCCCGCGGGTCCACGGCCACGACGCGCGCTGGCTCGTCACCGACCGGGTCGTCACCGGCCGGCCCGGCGCCGAGGCCGCCGAGCGCTTCGGTCAGGACCTCGCCGCCCTGCACGCCTCGGGCGCCCCCGCGTTCGGCGCGCCCCCGCCCGGCGGACCCGAGGACGCGTACATCGGCCGCGCCGCCCTGCGCAACACCACCGGCCCCGACTGGCCCGCCTGGTACGCCGCGCACCGCGTCCTGCCGTACGTGCGCCGGGCCGTCGACGCGGGCACGCTGCGCCCCGCCGAGGCGGCCGTGTTCGAGCAGGTCTGCGAGCGGCTGCCCGAGCTTGCCGGCCCCGCCGAGCCTGCCGCGCGGCTGCACGGCGACCTGTGGAACGGCAACGTGCTGTGGGGAGCCGACGGGCACGTCCGGCTGATCGACCCGGCCGCGCACGGCGGGCACCGCGAGACCGACCTCGCGATGCTCCGGCTCTTCGGCTGCCCCCACCTGGACCGCGTCCTGGACGGCTACCGGCAGCGGGCCCCGCTCGCCGACGGCTGGACCGGACGCGTCGGCCTGCACCAGCTCTTCCCGCTCCTCGTCCACACCGTCCTGTTCGGCCGCGGCTACGCCGAACAGGCCCTCACGACCGCGAGGGCGGCTCTCCGCGTCCAGGGCGTGTGACCGGAAAGGTTCACCGGCTCGCGGCGCCCGGCACGGCACCTCGCGCGGCGAACCTTCCCGGTCACAGCACTAGAGAACAGTCGTCAGGCCGGCCGACAGCTGAGCGAGGCGTTCGGCGTCGGGGGTGCCCGGCTCGGCCGTGTAGACCATGAGCCGCAGATCGCTGCCGGACACCGCGAGGATGTCGCAGTCCACGGTGAGCGGGCCGGCCTCGGGGTGGTCGACGACCTTGCGGCCGGTCTCGTGCCGGCCGACCGCGCCCGACTCCCACAGCCCGGCGAAGCGCGGACTGCGCTCACGCAACCGCGCGACCAGCTCCCGCAGCCGGGGGTCCTCGGGATAGCGGCTCACGGTCGCCCGCAGGTCGGCGACGATCCCCGCCTGGAACTCCCGCCGCTCACGCTCCGTGTGCCGGACCCGGCCCCGCGGCCCGAGGAACGCCCGCCACACGCCGTTGCGTTCGAAGCCGCGCAGCTCGCGCGGGTCCCCCAAGAGGGCGGCGTACGGGGGATTGGCCTCCAGCAGCGTCCAGGAGGCGTCGTGGACACCGACCGGCGTGCCGCTCAGCCGGTCCAGCAGCCGCCGCACGCTCGGCGTGAGATGCCCGGGGACCGTCTCCGGGCCGGGCGGCGCCAGCTCCGCCAGCCGGAACAGATGTGCGCGCTCGTCCGCCGACAGCCGCAGGGCGCGGGCCAGCGCCTCGACGATCTGCGCGGACGGATTGCTCGCCCGGCCCTGTTCGAGCCGCGTGACGTAGTCGGCCGAGATCCCGGCCAGCAGGGCCAGTTCCTCACGGCGCAGCCCGGCCGCCCTGCGGTGCCCGCCCGTGGGCAGCCCCGCGGCATGCGGCGGGACCCGGTCCCGCCAGCGGCGCAGCGCCCGCCCGAGTTCCGTCGCCGTCATGCCCCCAGTGAACACCGTCCGCCGGGCGGATGCCTGGTACCGGCGGTCCCAGGAAGACGGGACTGCTGGCAGCCGGCCCCGCCGCGCAGGAGGCTGGACGCATGACGACGACACTCATCACCGGAGCGAACAAGGGACTCGGCCTGGAGACGGCCCGCCGGCTCGTCGAGGCCGGCCACACCGTGTACGTCGGCGCCCGGGACGCCGACCGGGGCCGTACGGCAGCGGAACGGATCGGCGCCCGGTTCGTGCTGCTCGACGTCACCGACGACGCCTCCGTCCAGGCAGCCGCGAAGACCGTCGAAGCCGACGGCGGGCTCGACGTCCTGGTCAACAACGCCGGCATCGAACTGCGCGGCCCGGACAACAGCGTGCCCGCGGCCGGTGACACCACCGCCGACGAGATGCGCACCGTGTTCGAGACGAACGTCTTCGGCGTCGTGCGCGTGACCCACGCATTCCTGCCGTTGCTCCAGCGATCCCCGGTACCCGTCGTGGTGAACGTCAGCAGCGGTCTCGCCTCGCTGGCCGGGCTGTCCGACCCGGACTCGCCGGCGCACTTCTACCAGGCCCTCGCCTACCCGTCCTCCAAGACGGCGGTCAACATGATCACCGTGCAGTACGCCAAGGCGTTCCCGAACCTGCGGATCAACGCCGTGGAGCCCGGATTCACCGCCACCGACCTCAACGGCCGCACCGGCACCCAGAGCGTCGAGCAGGGCGCCGAGATCATCGTGCGGATGGCGCTGACCGGCCCCGACGGCCCGACCGGCGGCTACTTCGACATCAACGGGCCGCTGCCCTGGTGAGACGCGGGGGCGGGCGGCGCCTCAGACGACGCCGTCGGCGTGCAGAGCCGCGATCTCCTCGGGGGTGCGGCCGAGTTCGGCGAGGATCGCGTCCGTGTGCTCGCCGGCGGCGGGGACGGGGTCCATCCGGGCGGGGACGCCCACCAGGTCGGCCGGCGGCAGCAGGGCGCGGACGCTCGCGCCGCCCGGCACGGCCACCGCGCCCCAGCGGCCGCGGGCGGCCAGCACCGGGTGGTCCAGGAAGGCGGCGATGTCGTTGACGCCCGCGCAGGCGACGCCGATGTCCTCCAGCTCCTTGAGGATCTCCCCGGCGGTGGAGCGGGCGCAGCGCTCGGCGACGACCGCGTCGACCTCGGCGCGGTGCGCGACGCGGGCCGAACTCGTCGCGAACCGCGGGTCGTCGGTCAGCTCGGGCCGCCCCAGGAACCGGGCGCAGAGCACCGCCCACTCGCGCTCGTTCTGGATGGAGAGCAGCACCTGCCGCCCGTCGGCCGCCGTGAACGCCCCGTACGGGGCGAGCGTGGGGTGCCGGGTGCCCAGCCGCTCGGGCTGCGCACCGCCGTACTCGGTGTAGTAGGCGGGCTGCCCCATCCACTCCGCCAGCGCCTCGAACAGGGACACCTCCACCGGGTGGACGGACCCCGTGGTGGCGCGGGTGAACAGCGCGGTGAGGATGCCGCTGTAGGCGTACATGCCGGCCGCGATGTCGGCCACGGAGATCCCGACACGGGCGCCGCTCCCGGCGTCCCCGGTCAGCGACACCAGCCCGGTCTGGCACTGCACGAGCAGGTCGTACGACTTGCGGTCGGCCCACGGTCCGGTGGTGCCGTAGCCGGAGATCGTGCAGGGGATCAGGCGGGGCCGGCGCTCGGTGAGCTCCGCCGTCCCGAGGCCGAGCCGGCCGGCCGCGCCCGGTGCCAGGTTCTGCACGAAGACGTCGGCGCCGTCCAGGAGCCCGTGCAGGATCTCCCGTCCGCGCGGCGACTTCAGGTCCAGCGTGAGGGATTCCTTGGAGCGGTTCAGCCACACGAAATAGCTGGACTGCCCGTGCACCGTGGTGTCGTACCGGCGGGCGAAGTCACCCTCGCCGGGCCGCTCCACCTTGATCACCCGCGCGCCGAGGTCGGCGAGCTGCCGGGTGGCGTAGGGCGCGGCGACGGCCTGTTCGAGGCTGACGACGGTGATGCCGGTGAGGGGGAGACGCGGGGTGCTCATGACGCCATGTGTACGGCCCCGCCCAAGATCACGTCAATGACGGGCCGGCCGCGGACCAGGTCAGACGGGCAGGCGGAGCGTCTCGACGGCCCGGACGAGGGGGGCGAGTTCGGGGTTGCGGGCGGCGTCGTCGAGGGCTTCGCGGAGGGCTTTGTCGTTGGTGGGGCGGGCCTGGTCGAGGAGGCGGAGT
>NZ_LLZN01000073.1 GCF_001509795.1 Streptomyces sp. NRRL WC-3605
ATCTGACAGCCCGACGCCGTCAGCTCCGCGATCTGCTGCAACGTCGCACCGATGTCGGACGTACGCGTCGTCGTCATCGACTGCACCGACACCGGGGCGTCCCCGCCGACCGCGACGGATCCGACCTGGATCTGCCGGCTCTTGCGGCGCTCGGCGAGCTTGGTCGGAACGGACGGCATGCCGAGAGAAATCGCAGTCATCTGCTGTGCAACCCCAAGTCGTGGATCAAGGTCCGGTCCCGTCAGCAGCGGGCTCCAGGCTTCGAGATTACGGCACGGACGCTCAGCCCCTCACCTCACGCCCCGTAAACCCACTCGATGGAAGGCGGCCCGGGGCACAGGGCCCCGGGCCGCCTCGATGGCCGTACGGCTGCCGGACGGCTAGGAGATCCTGACCGGGTTGACGACGTCCGCGACCAGTACCAGCAGGGTGAAGCAGACGAAGACCCCCGCGACCACGTAGGCCACCGGCATGAGCTTCGCCACGTCGAACGGGCCGGGGTCGGGCCGGCGCAGCACCCGCGCCAGGTTCCGGCGCAGCGACTCCCACAGCGCGCCCGCGATGTGACCGCCGTCGAGCGGCAGCAGCGGGAGCATGTTGAACAGGAAGAGGGAGAGGTTGAACCCGGCCAGCAGGAAGACGAACGTGGCCAGCTGCTGGGAGGCCGGGATGTCGAGCGTGGCGATCTCCCCGCTGACCCGGGCCGCGCCGACGATGCCCATCGGGGAGTCCGGCTCGCGTGGGCCGTCGCCGAAGGCCGCGTCCCACAGGGCCGGGACCTTGGAGGGCAGGGCCACCAGGGAGTCGACGGCGTCGCCGACGCGGTCCGACATCCAGGTCACCGACTCGCCGAAGTCCTGCTTGACGACGCCGTTGGCCGCGCTGAAGCCGAGGAAGCCGGCCTTGATGTACTCCCCCTCGACGTACGCCCCGCTCGCGTCCTTCTTGACGACCCGGTTGGTGGCGATCTTCGCCTGGAGGGTGACCTCGCGGCCGTCCCGGTCGACGACGATCGGCACCTGCTTGCCGGCGCTGTCGCGGATGAGGTCGGACAGGGTGTTCCAGTCCTCGGTGCGCACCCCGCCGAAGGCGACGATCTTGTCGCCGGCCTTCATGCCCGCGGCCGCGGCCGGGGAGCGGGGGTCGGACGCCTTGCACGTGTCGCGGTTCTCGGTCTGCGCGATGACGCACGGGGAGACCGAGCTGACCGTGGTGGTCTGCTGCTGGATGCCGAAGCCCATCAGCACGGTGAGGAACAGCACTACCGCGAGGATCAGGTTCATGAAGGGGCCCGCGAACATCACGATGACCCGTTTCCACGGCTTGCGCGTGTAGAACAGGCGGCTCTCGTCGCCCGGCCTCAGCTCCTCGAAGGCCGCCGAGCGCGCGTCCTCGATCATGCCGCGCCACGGTGAGGTGGAGCGGGCCTCCAGCCGGCCGTCGGGGCCGGGCGGGAACATGCCGATCATCCGGATGTAGCCACCGAACGGGATCGCCTTGACGCCGTACTCGGTCTCGCCCTTGTTCCGCGACCAGATGGTGGGGCCGAAGCCGACCATGTACTGCGGCACGCGGATGCCGAACAGCTTGGCCGTGGACAGGTGCCCCAGTTCGTGCCAGGCGATCGAGAAGAGCAGCCCGATCGCGAACAGCACTATGCCGAGGATGAACATCAGGAGTGTCATGCACGGGCCTCCGCCGTGTGTGCCGCCAGTTCCCGGGCGCGTGCGCGGGCCCAGGTCTCCGCTTCGAGGACGTCCGCGACGGTCAGCGAAGTTCCCGAGCGCGGGGTGCCGTGCTCCTCCACCACCCGCGTGACGGTCTCCATGATGCCGTTGAACGGCAGTGCGCCGGCCCGGAACGCCTCGACGCACTCCTCGTTGGCGGCATTGAACACCGCCGGGGCCGTGCCCGCGAGCTCGCCCACGTGCCGCGCCAGGTTCACCGACGGGAAGGCCTCGTTGTCGAGCGGGAAGAACTCCCACGTCGACGCCTTGCTCCAGTCGAAGGTGGGGGCGGCGTCCGGGACGCGCTCGGGCCAGCCCAAGCCGATGGCGATGGGGCCGCGCATGTCGGGCGGCGTCGCCTGGGCGATCGTGGAACCGTCGGTGAACTCGACCATCGAGTGGACATACGACTGGGGATGCACGACCACCTCAATGCGGTCGAAGGAAATGTCGTAGAGCAGGTGCGCCTCGATGACCTCGAGCCCTTTGTTGACGAGGGTCGCGGAGTTGATCGTGATGACCGGCCCCATCGCCCAGGTGGGGTGCGCGAGGGCGTCCTCGACGGTCACGTCCGCCAGCTCGGCCTTCGTCCGGCCGCGGAAGGGGCCGCCGGACGCGGTGACGACGAGCTTGCGCACGTCGGCGCGCGAGCCGGACGCCAGCGCCTGGAAGAGGGCGGCGTGCTCGGAGTCGACCGGGATGATCTGCCCGGGCTTGGCGAGCGCCTTGACCAGGGGGCCGCCGACGATCAGCGACTCCTTGTTGGCGAGCGCGAGGGTGCGGCCGGCCTCCAGCGCCGCGAGCGTGGGGGCCAGGCCGATGGAGCCGGTGATGCCGTTGAGGACGGTGTGGCAGTCGGAGGCGGCGACCTGGGTGGCCGCGTCCGGTCCCGCGAGGATCTCGGGGAGCGGCTCCCCCGCGCCGTACCGGTCGCGCAGAGCGTCGCGCAGGGCCGGGACGGCGTCCTCGCGGGCGACGGCGACGGTCCGGGCCTTCAGCCGGTGCGCCTGCTCGGCGAGGAGCGCGACCCGGCCGCCGTTCGCGGACAGCGCGGTCACCCGGAACCGGCCGGGGTTGCGCAGCACGAGGTCGATGGCCTGGGTGCCGATCGAGCCGGTGGAGCCGAGGATCACCACGTCCTTGGGACCGCCGCCCGCCACGGGGTCGTAGACGAGGTGCGGGTCGGCGAGGGGGGAGGCTGGACTGTCGCTCATCCCACCATTGTGGCCGCAGCGGTCCGCGGGCAGGACCGCGTGTCCCCATCCGGTGGGTAACAGGATGGTGAGGGGCCGCCGCGGGCGGTGACCCCTCACGGGGCGGTCAGCGGATCGGGCGGTGGACGTTGTCGTGCGTGCTCGGGCCCGGGGTGGCGTCGGCGATCCAGACGCCGCCGTCGTCGGACGGGTCGACGATGCCCTGCTCCAGCCACTCGTACGTGCCGGACATCACGCCCTTGACGACCTTGCGGTCCAGGTCGTCGGTGTTGGACCACAGCCGGCCGAACAGCTCCTCGACGCGCAGCCGGGACTGCCGGCAGAACGCGTCGGCGAGCTGGTACGCCTCGCGCCCGTGCTCGCCGCGGGCCCGCAGGTGCTCGGCGCGGACGCAGGCGGCGCTCATGGCGAACAGCTCGGCGCCGATGTCGACGATCCGGCCGAGGAAGCCCTGCTTGCTCTCCATGCGGCCCTGCCAGCGGGACATGCCGTAGAAGGTGGAGCGGGCGAGCTTGCGGGCGGTGCGCTCGACGTACCGCAGGTGTCCGGAGAGGTCGACACCCTGCTTGAACTCGCTGAAGGTGTACGGCAGTTGCCCCTGCCCGGCGACCAGCTTCGGCAGCCACTTGGCGTAGAAGACGCCGGCGTTCGCGCCCGCCTTCGCCTTGTCCTGGAGGGACTTGTCGGGGTCGATGAGGTCCCCGGCGACGGAGAGGTGGGCGTCGACGGCCTCGCGGGCGATGAGGAGGTGCATGATCTCCGTGGAGCCCTCGAAGATGCGGTTGATGCGCAGGTCGCGCAGGACCTGTTCGGCGGGGACGCCGCGCTCGCCGCGCGCCCGGAGCGAGTCGGCCGTCTCGAAGCCCCGGCCACCGCGGATCTGGACGAGCTCGTCGGCGATGAGCCAGCCCATCTCGGAGGCGAACAGCTTGGCGAGGGCACCTTCGATCCGGATGTCGTTGCGGTCCTCGTCGGCCATCTGCGAGGCGAGGTCGGTGACGGCCTCGAGGGCGAAGGTGGTGGCCGCGATGAAGGAGATCTTCGAGCCGACGGCCTCGTGGTGGGCGATGGGCTTGCCCCACTGCTCGCGGGCCGCCGACCACTCGCGGGCGATCTTCAGGCACCACTTGCCGGCGGCCACGCAGGACGCGGGCAGCGAGAGCCGGCCGGTGTTCAGCGTGGTCAGCGCGATCTTCAGGCCGGCGCCCTCGGGGCCGATGCGGTGGGAGGCGGGGACGCGCACCTGGTGGAAGCGGGTGACGCCGTTCTCGATGCCGCGCAGGCCCATGAACGCGTTGCGGTTCTCGACGGTGATGCCGGGCGAGTTGGTCTCGACAACGAAGGCGGTGATGCCGCCCTTGTGGCCCTCGGACTTCGGCACCCGGGCCATAACGACGAGGAGGTCGGCGACGACGCCGTTGGTGGTCCACAGCTTCACGCCGTCGAGGACGTAGTCGTCCCCGTCGGGCACGGCGGTGGTGGCCAGGCGGGCGGGGTCGGAGCCGACGTCGGGCTCGGTCAGCAGGAAGGCGCTGATGTCGGTGCGGGCGCAGCGCGGGAGGAAGCGTTCCTTCTGCTCGGGGCTGCCGAACAGTTTCAGCGGCTGCGGCACGCCGATCGACTGGTGGGCCGACAGCAGGACGCCGATCGCCGGGGAGGCCGAGCCGACCAGGGTGAGGGCCTTGTTGTAGTAGACCTGCCCGAGGCCGAGACCGCCGTACCTGGTGTCGATCTTCATGCCGAAGGCGCCGAGCTCCTTGAGCCCGTCGATGACGTCGTCCGGGATGCGGGACTCGCGTTCGATGAGGGCGCCGTCGACCTTGGTCTCGACGAAGTCGCGCAGTTTGGCGAGGAACTCCTCGCCGCGCTGGGCCGCCTCGTCCGTGGGCATCGGGTGGGGGTGGATGAGGTCGAGGCGGAACCGCCCGAGGAACAGCTCCTTGGCGAAGCTGGGCTTGCGCCACTCCTGCTGGCGGGCGGCCTCGGCCACCTGCCGTGCCTCACGTTCGGTGACGGTGGGTTTGGGGGGTGCTGCGGACAAGAGGCTCACCTCGCCGCGAATCGGGATCATGGGCCGTTTGGCTACCGACGGGTGCTACCCGATCGTATCTACCCGATTACGGACGCGGCCACCACCCCGCGCGCAGCCGTTGTCCGGCTCCCACGGGTCCGCGGCGGGCGTCCGGGCCGGTGGGCCGGTGCGCGCGGTCCAGCGGGCCGTCTGCGCCGGACGGGTGGCCCGGCGGCCCGCGTACGCCGACGGCCGGAGCCCCCGCACAGCGGGCTCCGGCCGTCGGACCGAGGGTGGCGTCAGAGAGCGAGGCCGGTGAGGACCAGGACCCGCTCGTAGGTGTAGTCGTCCATCGCGAACTTGACGCCCTCGCGGCCGACGCCGGACTGCTTGGCGCCGCCGTACGGCATCTGGTCGGCGCGGTAGGAGGGGACGTCGCCGATGACGACACCGCCGACCTCCAGCGCCCGGTGGGCGCGGAAGGCGGCCTGCAGGTCGTGGGTGAACACGCCCGCCTGGAGGCCGTACTTGGAGTCGTTGACGGCGGCGAAGGCGGCGGCCTCCCCGTCGGCCCGCTGCACGGTGAGGACGGGCCCGAAGACCTCCTCGCAGGCGAGGGTGACGTCGGAGGGCACGTCGGTGAGGACGGTCGGCGCGTAGGAGGCGCCGTCGCGCTTGCCGCCGGTCAGGAGGGAGGCGCCGGCGGCGACGGCCTCGTCCACCCAGGTCTCGACGCGCTTGGCGGCGTCCTCGCTGACCAGCGGGCCGACGTCGGTGGCGTCGTCGTTCGGGTCACCGGTGACCTGGGCCTCGACGGCGGCGACGATACGGGGCAGCAGCCGGTCGTGGACGGAGGCGTCCGCGATGACCCGCTGCACGGAGATGCAGGACTGGCCGCCCTGGTAGTTGGAGAAGGTCGCGATCCGGGTCGCGGCCCAGTCCAGGTCCTCGTCGGAGGCGAAGTCGGCGAGGACGACCGCCGCGCCGTTGCCGCCGAGCTCCAGGGTGCAGTGCTTGCGCGGCACCGAGTCCATGATCGCGTAGCCGACCTTCTCGGACCCGGTGAAGGAGATGACCGGAAGGCGCTCGTCCTGCACCAGGGCCGGCATCTTCTCGTTCGGGACCGGCAGGATGCTCCAGGAACCGGCCGGGAGGTCGGTCTCGGCGAGCAGGTCACCGAGGATCAGGCCGGACAGCGGCGTGGCCGGGGCCGGCTTGAGGATGATCGGGGCGCCGGCGGCGATGGCCGGGGCGATCTTGTGGGCGCACAGGTTCAGCGGGAAGTTGAAGGGCGCGATGCCGAGGACGACGCCCTTCGGGAAGCGGCGGGTGAGGGCGAGCCGGCCCTGGCCGCCGGCGTCGGTGTCGAGCCGCTGGGCCTCGCCGCCGTTGAACCGGCGGGCCTCCTCGGCCGCGAAGCGGAACACGGACACGGCACGGCCGACCTCGCCACGGGCCCACTTGATCGGCTTGCCGTTCTCGGCCGAGATGAGCCGGGCGATCTCCTCGGTCCGCTCGACGAGCCGCTTGCTGACGTGGTCGAGGGCGGCGGCGCGCACATGGGCCGGGGTGGCGGCGAACTCGTCGCGGACGGCGTACGCGGCGGCCACGGCCTCCTCGGTCTGCGCGTCCGTGGGCACGCTCACCGTGCCGACGACACGGCCGTCCCACGGCGAGGTGACGTCGAAGCTGTCCTCGCCGCCGACCTGGCGGCCGGCGAGCCAGAAGGCGTGGGTGGAAGTCATGTGGGTTCCCGGCCCTTCCGCGTTGGGGGTGTCCTGGTCTGTCGAGACCCACGGTAGGGGCGCCGGGGCATCCGGGTGTTTGTCCGGGGTGTACTGGTGGGGTGCCGGGCTTCGACGGATTGGCGCAGCCCTGCCGGTCCCGCCGGTCGTCCTACTCCTCGGTGGAGGTCGCCTTCAGGGCGAGCCACAGCTCCATGCGCACGTCCGCGTCGTCGAGGGAGCGCCCGAGGATCTCCTCGACGCGCCGCATCCGGTAGCGCAGGGTGTGCCGGTGCACGCCCAGGTCGGCGGCGGCCGCGTCCCACTGGCCGTGCCGGGACAGCCACGCCCGCAGCGAGGCCACCAGGTCGCCCCGGCCGGTCGCGTCGTGCTCGTGCAGGGCCCGCAGCAGGCCGTCGGCGAACGCCCGCACCGCGTCGTCCGCGAGCAGCGGCAGCACCGACCCGGACGCCAGCTGCTCGTGCTCCACGCACACGCGTCCCCGCCGCCGGGCCACCGACAGCGCCTGCCCGGCCTGCTTGTACGCGGCGGCCGCGGCGATCGGCCCGGCGGGCGCGGAGAGCCCGACGACCAGTTCGTCCTCGTCGCCGCCCGGCCGGTCCGCTACGGCCCCGGCCCGCGCCGCCTCCAGTCCGGCCGCGTACTCGGCGCACGCGGAGACGGCGGCGCCCCCGTCGGAGGCCAGCACCACGAGGCGCCCGGTCTCGGTCTCGGGCACCACCAGCACCGCCTCCCCCGCGCGGGCCGCCGCCGACTCGACGACCTCGGTGAGCGCGCCCAGCGGGTCGCCGGCGTCGGCCGCGACGACGAGGGCCGCGGCGGACGCCTTGCTCAGCGCCACCCGGGTGCCGGAGTCCACGACCCTGGCCGCCGAGACGGACGCCGCCTCCGCGACGATCACCCGGAACGGCGCGTCCAGCAGGTCGCCGTACAGGCCCCCGGCGACGGCGCGGGCGTGGTCGGGCTGCCCGGCGAGGAGCATGCGCAGGACCGCGGCCCCGACCCGCTGCTCGGCGGCCTGGAGCGAGCGGGACCGCTCGGTGGTCAGGGTCAGCAGGGCGATCGCCGAGTGGACGGCGTACCGCTCGGCCGTGCCCGGCGCGGCCGCGGTGCCCACGGCGAGCGCGGCGCGCGGGCGGCGCCCGGTGCCCAGGGTGTGCAGTTCGACCCGGTCCTCGTTCTCGGGCCCGCCGACCACGGAGGACGCCGGCGCCGGGCGCTCGCGCAGCCGCTCCACGTCCGGGGTGAGCCGGGCCGCCCGCCGCCCGGCCCACTCGGGGGCGGTGGCGACGACGGCGCCGGACGCGTCGTACAGCGCGGCCCAGCCGTCGACCTGGGAGGCCAGCGCGGCCAGCAGGCCTTCGGGGCCGGCGGTCAGGGCCTGCCGGGTCAGTTCCCGCTGGGCGGCGAAGCCCGCGGTCACCGCCCGGTACTGCTCGGCCGCGATGGCGGCCGAGACGGCCTTGCTGATGGCGAGGAAAGGGGTGCGGCGCGGCACCTCGAGCAGCGGCAGGTCCTCCTCCTCGGCGGCGTCGACCAGCGCCTTGGGGATCTCCTCGTAAGTGACGCCGACCGCGAAGCCGAGGCCGACCACTCCGGCCCCGGCCAGCCGCCGGACGTAGCGGCGCATCGCCTCCGGGTCCTCGGCGTCCAGCTGGAGGGCGGTGATCAGCAGCAGCTCGCCGCCCTCCATATAGGGGACGGGGTCGGCCAGCTCGCTGACGTGCGCCCAGCGCACGGGCACGTCCAGGCGGTCCGCGCCCGCCCGCACGGTCAGCTTGAGCGCGGAGTGATGGACGAGCGAGGCAAGCGTCGGGGGCATGGGGCCTTCACATCGGTGTGATCGGGTGTGATCGCCGGATCTCCGGTGATCCGTGTGATCAATTGGCCGCCGTGTATGAACGGCCTGTGCCGATTCTGCCTCACCGTACGGTCATCGCGTGGCCCCGTGCCCGGATCGCGCGGTCAGCCCCGCAGATCCACCAGCAGGGGCGGGGCGTGCTCGCCCCGGACGCTGGTCACCGACAGCACCGCGTGCCCCGGCGGCACCCCGTGCGCCAGCTCGGAGGCCGACCAGCGCTCCCGCTCGACCTGCCGCACGGTCACCGCCTCGGTGGTGACCGCCTTGCCGGTGACGAGCTTGCGCAGGCGGTGCAGGGCGCGGGTCATGGGCTGGTCGGCGAAGACGGTGTGCTGGGCGACGTCCCGGGTCTCCACCCACTCGGTGCCCCAGGCCTCGGCGAAGCGGCCGCCGTCCCAGGTGGTGACGCCGGACAGCGCCATCCGGCAGCCCACGGCCCCGTACAGCGGCCCGTGCAGGGCCTCCGGCACGTCGGACACCGTGCGCAGCGCCAGCACGACACCGGCGTTGCGCGGCCGCAGCCGCTGGACGCGCCGGACGGACTCGGGGGTGACGGTGCCCGTGGCGTCGTCGAGCACGAGCGCGGCGAAGTGCTCGCCGGTGCCCTCCTGGACGACCTCGGTGAACTGGGCGAGGACCAGGCGGGCGATCAGCCGGGAGACCTCCGCGTGGGTGCGCTCCGGCAGGTCGATCCGGACCCGCAGCGGGTGGTGGGCGACCGCCCGCAGCGAGAAGGGGCGGTGCTCCTCTCCGCCGGCGCCGAGGAAGCCGGCGAAGGCGGGCCGGTCGAGCAGGGCGAGCCGGCCGGCGAGGACCGGGCCGGCGTCGCCGGTGGTGCCGGTCAGCCGGATCCGGGCGTCCAGTTCGCGGCGCATCGGCGTGTGCGCGTCGCCGGCCAGCCGCTCGCGCAGATCGGTGAGGGCCCGCTCGTCGCCCTCCAGCAGGTCCCGCAGGTCGGGGAGGGCGGGGAAGCGTCCGTGGGCGGCCCGGTAGGGGCCGAGCAGCTGGGCGAGCGCGGTGGTGGCACGCTCGGCGCCGACCGCGTCGAGGTCCCCGGCGAGTGCCTCGGCGAGGAATCCGGCGGCCTCGTCGGGGTCGTCGCCGCCCGCGTAGGGGTCGAGGTCGTGTGTGGAGGCGGGGTCGCCGATCCGCACCACGACGTCGTACGAGCTGTCCGGGCCGACGGCGGCGCCCGCGCCGCACACCACGACGACCGCGCAGCTCCCGGTGAGCGCCTGGAGTGCGAGGGACTCGGCCAGCGGGGCGATCACCTGCCGGGTCTTCCCGGACCCGGACGGCCCGACGACCAGGAGCGAGGTGCCCAGCGTCGCGGGTTCGAGGGCCGCGCCGGCCCCGCCGTACGCGGCCGGGGTGCGCTCGGTGGCGGCCCACCGGCCGATGCGCACCTGCCCGCTGAGCAGGTCGTGCCGTGCGGTGCGGGCGTGCAGGTCGCGGGCACCGGACGGGTGCGTGAAGGCGGCGGCGCCCTGCCGCAGGACGGCGTCCGTGAAGTCCGCCGGGCGTCCCTGCCCCCGGGCGCGCGTCCAGTGGTGCGCGAGACGGGCGCAGTCGACGTCGGTCATGCGCCCGGCGAGGACCTCGGCGGCGAGGACGTCGGCGGCCTGGTGCTGGCCGGCCTCGCGCAGTTCGGGGAAGCGGGAGCGCGGCTCCACGGGGGCGGCCTCCGGCTCCTCCCCCTGCGCCGCCCCGCGTCCCGCGAGCCGGTCCCGGGCCAGTGACCACCAGCCGCCGAGGCGCGCGAAGGGCCACACCACGAGGGCGGTGACGAGCAGGTGGAGGACGGACTCCCAGGGGGCCGAGTAGACGTCGTAGGAGTCGCTGAGCAGCACGATCAGGGAGAACAGCGGGCTCACGACGGGCAGCGGGTCCCAGCCGACGAGGGGGAACGCGTCCGGGTGGACGAGGGTGAGCGCGGCCAGGGCGCCGAACGCCGCCCACAGGGCGCGGGCCGGCTGGGGCCTGCCGTCCAGGAGGTGCCGGACGACGGCGGGCCAGCTGCCGAGCCGGGCGACCGTGTAGAGGAGGAGGGCGAAGAAGAGGCCGTTGTAGACGTCCAGGGCCTCCACGCCCGGGTACTGCAGCGCCTGGCCCTCCAGGTGCTTGGGACGGGCCAGGGTGCCGCCCCACCACCAGTCCTCCGGGGTGAACAGCCGCAGCAGGGTGAACTGGTACGGCAGCGCCCCGCGCCGCCAGAACGACCACACCAGCAGCGCGGCGGCCAGCGGGATCAGCATGCCGACGACGGTCGTGGGGCTGACCCGTTCGGCCTTCGCTGCCTTGGGCGGGCGGTATCCGAAGCGCCAGATGCCGGGACCGGTCTCGGGACGCGGTTCGTCCAGCCAGCCGGCCACCGGGGCGCCGGGGGCCTGGCCGGGCGGGGCCGACGGCATCGGGGGCAGCGCGGAGCGTGATCGCGGCACAGGCGTCGCGTGGGTGCCCCGTGCCTCCTGCGTGCCGTCGCCGTCCATCGCCCTTGCCCCCTGACCAGCCGCTCCCTGCATCCGTCAGCGAGTCAATCTAGTGCCCGGCACCCGTCAGGACACCGCTTACGCGGCCGACGTGGCGGACCCGGGTGTTCCGCTCGTCTTCGAGCCTGCGGCGCCCGCCATGTCCACCACGGACAACCGGCGCCGCGGACAACGCCCACATGGAGCATGCCCACCCTCCGCTCCCCGCCCTAGCCTGCGAGAAAAGAGAAGACAAAACGTCCGTAGAACCTCCAGGAGCCCCTCATGAGCGCACTTCCCCAGGAGCGCCGCGTCGTCACCGCCATCCCCGGCCCGAAGTCGCAGGAGCTGCAGGCCCGCCGTACCGCCGCGGTGGCGCAGGGTGTGGGCTCCGTCCTGCCCGTGTTCACCGCGCGCGCGGGCGGCGGCATCATCGAGGACGTCGACGGCAACCGCCTCATCGACTTCGGCTCCGGCATCGCCGTGACCTCCGTCGGCGCCTCCGCCGAGGCCGTCGTGCGCAAGGCGTCCGCGCAGCTCGCCGACTTCACCCACACCTGTTTCATGGTCACGCCGTACGAGGGCTACGTCGCCGTCGCCGAGGCGCTGGCGGAGCTGACCCCGGGTGACCACGCCAAGAAGTCCGCGCTGTTCAACTCGGGCGCCGAGGCCGTCGAGAACGCCGTGAAGATCGCCCGCGCGTACACCAAGCGCCAGGCCGTCGTCGTCTTCGACCACGGCTACCACGGCCGGACCAACCTGACGATGGCGCTGACGGCGAAGAACATGCCGTACAAGCACGGCTTCGGGCCGTTCGCGCCCGAGGTCTACCGGGTGCCGGTGGCCTACGGCTACCGCTGGCCGACCGGTGCCGAGAACGCCGGCCCCGAGGCCGCGGCCCAGGCGATCGACATGATCACCAAGCAGGTCGGGGCCGACAACGTCGCCGCGATCATCATCGAGCCGGTCCTCGGCGAGGGCGGCTTCATCGAGCCCGCCAAGGGCTTCCTGCCGGCGATCGTGAAGTTCGCCAACGACAACGGCATCGTGTTCGTCGCCGACGAGATCCAGTCGGGCTTCTGCCGCACCGGCCAGTGGTTCGCCTGCGAGGACGAGGGCATCGTCCCGGACCTCATCACCACCGCCAAGGGCATCGCGGGCGGTCTGCCGCTCGCCGCCGTGACCGGCCGCGCCGAGATCATGGACGCCGCGCACGCGGGCGGCCTGGGCGGCACCTACGGCGGCAACCCGGTGGCCTGCGCCGGTGCGCTCGGCGCCATCGAGACGATGAAGGAACTCGACCTCAACGCCAGGGCGAAGAACATCGAGGGCGTCATGAAGGCGCGCCTGACCGCCATGGCCGAGAAGTTCGACGTCATCGGCGACGTCCGGGGCCGCGGCGCCATGATCGCCATCGAGCTGGTCAAGGACCGCGCCACCAAGGAGCCGAACCCGGAGGCCACGGCCGCGCTGGCCAAGGCGTGCCACGCCGAGGGCCTGCTGGTCCTGACCTGTGGCACCTACGGCAACGTGCTCCGCTTCCTGCCGCCGCTGGTCATCGGCGAGGACCTGCTGAACGAGGGCCTCGACATCATCGAGCAGGCTTTCGCCCGTATCTGAGGTCACGGCGAAACCACTGGTGGGGGCCGGTGCACAAGCCCCCCGCGCCTCGTCCGCCCCAGCCCTCGCGCCGTCCGCGGTTCCGGGGCGGGGGCGGTCGGCGTCAGAGCGTGTGAAGAAGGTGTGCGAGGTGGATGGCAGGACGCGTTTCCGACTGTCTAACGGCATCTGTCTGCCGTAGGTTCTAACCAGATGAGAGATACACCCCGCCCGGAGGGGACTCTGGGCGACATCAGGCCGGGGCCTCCCCAGCTTCGACCTGGTCGTGCCCTCGCGCACACAACCGGCGCCTCCGGCTCCGGATCTCCTCACCGATCGGACAGTCGCCCGCCCCAAACCCCCCGGGGCGCGCGGCGATCCGATCCGGACGGCCGCCTCGGAACCACCCCCCCTGTTCCGGGGCGGCCGACCTCCCTCCTCCTTCTCGGGCTTCCCGCCCTGTTCTTCGCGCTCATCACCTGGCAGGTGGTGACGGACGGCCCGCTGGTCGGTCTCGACGAGACCGCCAGTCGGGCCCTCGTGCGTCCCGGCCCCCTCTCCGAACTGCTGGCCGATCTCGGCAACGTCCAGGTCGCCGTGCCGGTCCTGCTGGCCGCCCTCGGGTACATCACCTGGCGGCACCGGCGCACCGGTACAGACCACTGGTGGCTGCCGGGCGTGTCCGCCGCCCTGCTGATGGCGCTGGTGCCGGTGCTGGTGATCCCGCTCAAGGTGCTCACGGCACGCCCGGGCACCCCGGCCGTACCGCCCGCCACCGGCTACTACCCGTCGGGGCACACGGCCACGGCCGCCGTCGCCTACGGGGCCGCGGCCCTGCTCCTGCTGCCGCTGCTGCGGTCCGCGGGCACCCGCCGGGCCCTCCTCGTCCTGTGCGCCGCGCTGAATCTCGGCGTCGGGTTCGGGCTGACCCGGCGTGGCTACCACTGGCCCCTGGACGTCCTGGCCAGCTGGTGCCTGGGCACGCTGCTGCTCACCGCGCTGTGGCTGTTCCTCAGCCGAAGTAGCCGTCGAACGTCCGCTGGAACTCCCAGCCGCCGAACCGGTCCCAGTTGACCGACCAGGTCATCAGGCCGCGCAGCTCGGGCCAGGTGCCGTGGGTCGCGTACGCACCGCAGTTCGTCCGCTTCGTCAGGCAGTCGAGGGTCCTGGTGACCTCGGCCGGGGACACATGGCCGTTGCCCGCGTTGGGCGTGGCCGGCATGCCGATCGCCACCTGGTCCGGGCGCAGCGGCGGGAAGACGTTGTTCGCGTCGCCCGCGACCGGGAAGCCGGTGAGCAGCATGTCGGTCATGGCGATGTGGAAGTCGGCGCCGCCCATGGAGTGGTACTGGTTGTCCAGGCCCATGATCGGGCCCGAGTTGTAGTCCTGGACGTGCAGCAGCGTCAGGTCGTCGCGCAGGGCGTGGATCACGGGGAGGTAGGCGCCCGCACGGGGGTCCTGGCCGCCCCACTTGCCGGTGCCGTAGTACTGGTATCCGAGCTGGACGAAGAAGGTCTCCGGGGCCATGGTCAGCACGAAGTCGTCGCCGTACCGGGCCTTGAGGGTCTTCAGGGCCGAGATGAGGTTGACGATCACCGGCGTCTTCGGGTTCCGGAAGTCGGTGTCGTCGGCGTTCAGGGAGAGGGAGTGGCCCTCGAAGTCGATGTCGAGGCCGTCGAGGCCGTACTCGTCGATGATCTTCGAGACGGAGGAGACGAAGGTGTCCCGCGCGGCCGCCGTGGTCAGCTGCACCTGGCCGTTCTGGCCGCCGATGGAGATGAGCACCTTCTTGCCGGCCGCCTGCTTGGCCTTGATCGCCGCCTTGAACTCGGCGTCGCTCTCCACGTTCGGGCACTCGGTGACGGGACAGCGGTCGAAGCGGATGTCGCCCGAGGTGACCGAGGTGGGCTCGCCGAAGGCCAGGTCGATGACGTCCCAGCTGTCGGGGACGTCGGCCATGCGGGTGTAGCCGGAGCCGTTGGCGAAGCTCGCGTGGAGGTAGCCGACCAGGGCGTGCGCCGGGAGGCCGCCGTCGCCGCCGGTCGGTTCGGTGGTGGTGGCCGTCACCGTGGCCGAGCGCGCGGACTCGCCGGCCTCGTTGAGCGCGGTGACCTGGAAGGCGTACGCGGTCGCGGGTGAGAGTCCGGTGACGGTGGCCGAGGTGCCGCTCACCGTACGGACCTTGGCGCCGTCGCGGTAGACGGCGTAGCTCGTGGCGCCGGGGACCGCCGGCCAGGTGAGGGCGACGCTGGAGGAGGTGACGGTCCCGGCGGTCAGGCCGGACGGGGGCGCCGGCGGCTGGGTGGCGTCGCCACCCGGCCCGATCAGCGAGATGTCGTCGGCCTGGTAGGCGCCGGTGCCGTACCAGCCGTGGGTGTAGAGGGTGACGCGGGTGGTGGAGGGGCCGGTGCGGAAGGTGGTGGTGAGCCGCTGCCAGTCCGGGGCGGACTGGGTCCAGGTGGAGACGTCGGTGGTGCCGGTGCCGTCGGCGCCGAGGTACACGTACGCGCCGCGGACGTGGCCGGACAGCGTGTACGCCGAGTCCGGCTTCACCGTCACGGTCTGCGCGCAGCGGGCGTTGTCGCTGCCCGCCGGGGTGGCCTGGAGGGCGGAACGCCCGCTGTGCACGGGCGAGTCGACGGCCGTGCCCGCCGTGCAGGTCCAGCCGTCGAGGCCGGACTCGAAGCCGCCGTTGCGGACGAGGTCGGCGTCGGCCGCACGGGCGGCCGACGAGAGCGCGGTGAGTCCGGACAGGGCCAGCACGGCGGTGACGAGCAGGGCGAGGGGTCTGGAGCGGTCCACAAGGGCCTCCGGGCAGGGGGGAGTTGGAGGGGGGTGCGGAGGGAGCCGCCCCCAACTTGGTCCAGACCAATCCGCCGTGTCAAGGGGTGCCGCGGGCTAGCGCTGTGACTGGGAGCCGGTGAACCTGCCCGGTCACAGCACTAGCGCCCCTCCTCCTTGTCCTGCCGGGCGAGGCCCGCGGCCGCCTCGTGCATGGCCAGTTCGAGCAGCGACGGGTCGGTGAGGGTGCCGCCGCCGTCCGGCGGCACCAGCCAGCGCACCCCGCCCGAGGCCCGCCCCGGATACGGCACGACGATCCAGGTGCCCGCCCCGGCGGTGCGGATGCCGGTGCCGAGCCAGCGTGCCGCGGTGCCCGGCGGCACGAAGAACCCCATGCGCGCGTCGCCGAAGTCGACCAGGACCGGGCCCGGCCGGTCGAGGATGCGGGTGAGCACGTCCAGCGTGGGATAGCCCAGCTCGGCCGGGAGGATGAGCACGTCCCAGGCCCGCCCGGCCGGCAGCAGCGCCACCCCGAGCGGATTGCGCTCCCACTCCCAGCGGCAGCTCTCGGGATCCGGTGCGACCGATGCCAGCCATTCCACCGCCGTCTTGGCCCCTGTCATGACGATGACCTCCCTCTTCGTCGTGGACGCCCGATGGCGTCACGAGGGAGAGGGAGGTCGTCGGCGGGCATTACGCGGGTTCCGCACCCCGTTCGGGTGATGTGGCCCACACGGGGGTCCCGGTCTCCGGGCGTCAGCTGTCGAAGCCGAGGCCCAGCCGGTCCATCGTCCGCAGCCACAGGTTGCGCCGCCCGCCGTGCGTGTCCGCGCGGGCCAGCGACCACTTGGTGAGCGCGATCCCGGTCCAGGCGAACGGCTCCGGTGGGAACGGCAGCGGCTTCCTGCGCACCATCTCCAGTTCCGTGCGCTCGGTGCGCTCCCCCGCCAGCAGGTCCAGCATCACGTCGGCGCCGAACCGGGTCGCCCCGACGCCGAGGCCCGTGTAGCCCGCCGCGTACGCCACCTTGCCCTGGTGGGCGGTGCCGAAGAACGCCGAGAAGCGCGAGCAGGTGTCGATCGCGCCGCCCCACGCGTGCGTGAAGCGCAGCCCCTCCAGCTGCGGGAAGCAGGTGAAGAAGTGCCCGGCCAGCTTGGCGTACGTCTCCGGGCGGTCGTCGTACTCGGACCGCACCCGGCCGCCGTACGGGTAGACGGCGTCGTAGCCGCCCCACAGGACGCGGTTGTCGGCGGAGAGCCGGAAGTAGTGGAACTGGTTCGCCGAGTCCCCGAGGCCCTGGCGGTTCTTCCAGCCGATCGACGCGAGCTGGTCCTCGGTCAGGGGCTCGGTCATCAGGGCGTAGTCGTAGACCGGGACGGTGTAGGAGCGGACCCGGCGGACCAGGTTCGGGAAGATGTTCGTGCCGAGCGCGACCCGGCGGGCGCGGACCCGGCCGTAGGGCGTGCGGACGGCCATCCCGGCGCCGTACGGCTTCAGGTCCAGGGCGGGGGTGTGCTCGTAGACGCGGACGCCGAGGTCCTTGCAGGCCCGCTTCAGGCCCCAGACCAGCTTGGCCGGGTGGAGCAGGGCGACCCCCCGGCGGTCGTGCAGGCCGGCCCGGAAGGTCGGCGAGTCGACCTGCGCCCGTACCGCATCGGCGTCGAGGTACTCGATGCCCTCGGCCAGCCCCCGGTCGCGCAGCTCGTCGTACCAGGCGCGCAGTTCCTCCGCCTGGTACGCCTCGGTGGCGACGTCGATCTCGCCGGTGCGCTCGAAGTCGCAGTCCAGGGAGTACCGGGCGACCGCGCGCTCGATCTCGTCGAGGTTGCGGGCGCCCAGCCGCTCCAGCCGGTGGATCTCCGACGGCCAGCGGGCGAGCCCGTTGGCCGTCCCGTGGGTGAGGGAGGCGGCGCAGAAGCCGCCGTTGCGGCCGGAGGCGGCCCAGCCCACCTCGCGGCCCTCGACCAGGACCACGTCCCGCCCGGGGTCCCGCTCCTTGGCGAGCAGCGCGGTCCACAGCCCGCTGTACCCGCCGCCGACGACCAGCAGGTCGCAGGTCTCGGCGGTGGTGAGGGCGGGCTCGGGGCGGGGGCGGCCCGGGTCGTCCAGCCAGTACGGGACCGGCTGGGCGTCGGAGAGGGACTTCGTCCAGTGACTGCCAGAACTCATGGCGCTCGGGGCCATGATGTCAACTCCCTACAGGGGTCTATGCCTTCTGCTTCTTGCGGCGGTTCCCGACGGCCATGGAGGCCAGGACGAACAGGACGGCGATGACGAACATGGCCGTGCCGATGACATTGATCTGAACGGGCGTTCCGCGCTGCGCCGAGCCCCAGACGAACATCGGGAAGGTGACGGTGGAGCCGGCGTTGAAGTTGGTGATGATGAAGTCGTCGAACGACAGCGCGAAGGCGAGCAGCGCGCCGGCCGCGATGCCCGGCGCCGCGATCGGCAGGGTCACCCGCAGAAACGTCTGCACGGGACCGGCGTAGAGGTCCTGCGCGGCCTGCTCCAGACGCGGGTCCATCGACATCACGCGCGCCTTGACGGCGGTCACGACGAAGCTGAGGCAGAACATGATGTGGGCGATGAGGATCGTCCAGAAGCCCAGCTGGGCGCCCATGTTGAGGAACAGGGTGAGCAGCGAGGCCGCCATGACGACCTCGGGCATCGCCATCGGCAGGAAGATCAGCGAGTTGATCGCGCCGCGCGCCCGGAACCGGTAGCGGACCAGCGCGAAGGCGATCAGCGTGCCGAGGAGGGTGGCGCCGAGGGTCGCCCACAGGGCGATCTGGAGGCTGACGGACAGCGATCCGCAGAGCCCGGAGACCCCGCACGGGTCGCGCCAGGCGTCCGTGGAGAACTCCTGCCACTCGTAGTTGAAGCGGCCCTTGGGGCGGTTGAAGGAGAACACCGTCACGACGACGTTCGGCAGCAGGAGATAGGCGAGCGTGACCAGTCCCGCGATGACGACGAAGTGCCGCTTGAGCCAGTTGACGACGGCCATCAGACCAGATCCTCCGTTCCGGACCTGCGGATGTAGACGGTCACCATGACGAGGATGGCGGCCATCAGGATGAAGGAGAGGGCCGCGGCCGTCGGGTAGTCCAGGATGCGCAGGAACTGCGACTGGATGACGTTGCCGACCATCCGGGTGTCCGTGGAGCCGAGCAGGTCGGCGTTGACGTAGTCGCCGGTGGCCGGGATGAAGGTCAGCAGGGTGCCGGAGACGACACCCGGCATCGACAGCGGGAAGGTGACCCTGCGGAAGGTGGTGACCGGCCGGGCGTACAGGTCGTTCGCCGCCTCGTGCAGCCGCGGGTCGATCCGCTCCAGCGAGGTGTACAGCGGCAGGATCATGAACGGCAGGAAGTTGTACGTCAGACCGCACACGACCGCGAGCGGGGTGGCCAGCACCCGGTCGCCCTGGGTCATGCCGAGCCAGCTCGTGACGTCGAGGACGTGCAGGGTGTTGAGGGCGCCGACGACCGGGCCGCCGTCGGCGAGGATCGTCTTCCAGGCGAGGGTGCGGATCAGGAAGCTGGTGAAGAACGGCGCGATCACCAGGATCATGATCAGGTTCCGCCAGCGGCCCGCCCGGAAGGCGATGAGGTACGCGAGCGGGTAGCCGAGGAGCAGGCACAGGATCGTCGCGGAACCGGCGTAGAGCACCGAGCGCAGGAACTGCGGGTAGTACTCGGAGAGGGCGTCCCAGTACGTCGCGAAGTGCCAGGTGACCTTGTAGCCCTCCTCCAGGGAGCCCGTCTGCACGGACGTGGAGGCCTGGTAGACCATCGGCAGCGCGAAGAAGACCAGCAGCCACAGGATGCCGGGGAGCAGCAGCCAGTACGGGACGAGACGGCCGCGCCGGCGCGGCGGCTTGGCCTTCTTCTCGGGGGCGGCGGGGGTGAGAGGCGGGGGCGCCTCGGTGAGGGTCGCCATCAGACCGCCGCCTCTTCCTCGGTGCCCGCGTCGATGTCCTGGGTGGCGTCGAGCCCGAAGGTGTGCGCGGGGTTCCAGTGCAGGACGACCTCGGCGCCGGGCACGAGCCGCGGGTCGCGGGCGATGTTCTGGGCGTAGACCTCGAACTCGGGGCAGACGGGGCTGTCGACGACGTACTGCGTGGAGACGCCGATGAAGGAGGAGTCGGCGATCCGGCCCGTGATGCGGTTGCGGCCCTCGGGTATCTCGCCGGCCTCGTCGGCGTGCGTGACGGAGATCTTCTCGGGGCGCACGCCCACCAGCACCTTGCCGCCGGTCGTCGTCGAAGCGGAATTGCGGGCCTCGGGCAGCACCAGCTTGCCGCCGCCCGCCTTGAGGACCAGGCCGTCGCCGCCGCGGGAGTCGATCTCGGCCTCGATGAAGTTGGAGCTGCCGAGGAAGTTGGCGACGAACGTGGTGCGCGGGTTCTCGTACAGGTCGGCCGGGGAGCCCAGCTGCTCGACGCGTCCGGCGTTCATCACGGCGACCTGGTCGGCCATGGTCATGGCCTCCTCCTGGTCGTGCGTGACGTGCACGAAGGTGATGCCGACCTCGGTCTGGATGCGCTTGAGCTCCAGCTGCATCTGGCGGCGCAGCTTCAGGTCGAGGGCGCCGAGCGGCTCGTCGAGGAGGAGCACCTTGGGGTGGTTGATCAGGGCGCGGGCGACGGCCACGCGCTGCTGCTGGCCACCGGAGAGCTGGTGCGGCTTCTTGCGGGCCTGCTCGCCGAGCTGTACGAGGTCGAGCATCTCGTCGACCTGCTTCTTCACGCTCTTGATGCCGCGCCGGCGCAGACCGAAGGCGACGTTCTCGAAGATGTCGAGGTGCGGGAAGAGGGCGTAGGACTGGAAGACCGTGTTCACCGGCCGTTTGTACGGCGGGAGGGCGGTCACGTCCTGGTCGCCGAGGTGGACGGTGCCCGCGGAGGGCTCCTCCAGACCGGCGATCATGCGCAGGGTGGTGGTCTTGCCGCAGCCCGAGGCGCCGAGCAGGGCGAAGAAGGAGCCCTCGGGGACGGTCAGGTCGAGCGGGTGGACGGCCGTGAAGGAGCCGTAGGTCTTGCTGATGCCGGAGAGGCGGACGTCGCCGCCGTGCGCGGCGGCCGTGGTGGTGTCCTTGGTGGTCTTCATCTCGTCACGCCCCAGTGAGCTTCGCGAACTTGCCTTCGAACTCCGTGTCTTCCTTGCTGCTCAGCGAGCGGAAGGCACGGGACTTGGCCTGCATGGCCTTGTCGGGGAGGATCAGCGGATTGTTCGCCGCGTCCTCGTCGAGCTTCGCGAGCTCGTCCTTCACCCCGTCGACGGGACAGACGAAGTTGATGTAGGCGGCGAGCTCGGCGGCCGGCTGCGGCTCGAAGTAGAAGTCGATCAGCCGCTCGGCGTTCGTCTTGTGCCGCGCCTTGTTGGGGATCAGCATGTTGTCGCTGGAGAGCATGTAGCCGCTGTCCGGGATGACGAAGTCGATGTCCGGGTTGTCGGCCTTCAGCTGGACGACGTCACCGGCCCAGGCGACACAGGCGGCGAGGTCGCCCTTGGTCAGGTCCGAGGTGTAGTCGTTGCCGGTGAAGCGGCGGATCTGGCCCTTGTCGACGCACTTCTGGAGCCTGGCGAGCGCCGCGTCGTAGTCGTCGGCGGTGAAGCTGCGCGGGTCCTTGTCCATGTCGAGCAGCGCCATGCCCATGGTGTCGCGCATCTCGGTGAGCAGTCCGACCCGGCCCTTGAGCTTCGGGTTGTCGAGCATGTCGGACAGGTTCTTCACCTCGACGCCGTCGAGCGCCTTCTTGTTGTAGGCGATGACGGTCGCGATGCCCTGCCAGGGATAGGAGTAGGCGCGGCCCGGGTCCCAGTCGGGACTGCGGTACGACGACGCCACGTTGGCGAAGGCGTGCGGCAGGTTGGACGCGTCCAGCTTCTGCACCCAGCCGAGGCGTATGAGCCGGGCGGCCAGCCAGTCGGTGAGGACGATGATGTCGCGGCCGGTGTCCTGGCCCGCGGCGAGCTGCGGCTTGATCTTGCCGAAGAACTCGGTGTTGTCGTTGATGTCCTCGGTGTACTTCACCTTGACGCCGGTGCGTTTCGTGAACGCGTCCAGCGTCGGGTGCTTGCGCCCGCTGTCGTCGGTGTCCATGTACTCGGTCCAGTTGGAGAAGCTGACGGTCTTCTCCTTCGCCGAGTGGTCCTCCGCCGAGACGCCGCCCTTGGTGTCGCCGGCCGCGGGGATGCCGCAGCCGGTCAGTGCCCCGAGGCCGCCGACCGCGAGCGCGCCGCCCGTGGAGGCGCGCAGCAGGCTGCGGCGGGTCATGGCGGCCCGGCCGTTGGCCAGGCTGCGCCGCATGGCTGCCACCTGCGGCGGGGAAAGGCGGTCGGGCTCGTACTGCTCCATGCGCGTGGTGCCCTTTCGGGAGATGGCCGCGGGTCGGGCGGCCTGGCTGCTATCGGTCCCCGAAGACGGTGCGGTGCCAGTCCTTCGCGGCGACCGCGGTGTTGTCGAACATGACGTGCTTGATCTGGGTGTACTCCTCGAAGGAGTACGCGGACATGTCCTTGCCGAAGCCGGACGCCTTGTAGCCGCCGTGCGGCATCTCGCTGATGATCGGGATGTGGTCGTTCACCCACACGCAGCCCGCCTTGATCTCGCGGGTGGCGCGGTTGGCCCGGTAGACGTCACGGCTCCAGGCGGAGGCGGCGAGGCCGTACGGGGTGTCGTTGGCCAGCGCGATGCCCTCGTCGTCCGTGTCGAAGGGGAGGACGACCAGTACCGGCCCGAAGATCTCGGACTGCACGACTTCGCTGTCCTGCGGCGCGTCGGCGACGAGGGTGGGGCGATAGTACGCGCCCTTCCCGAGCTCCCCCTGGGGGGCCTCGCCGCCGGTGACGACGCGCGCGTAGCCGCGCGCCCGGTCGACGAAGCCGGCCACCCGGTCGCGCTGGGTGTGCGAGATCAGCGGGCCGAGGTCGGTGCCGGGGGCGAACGGGTCGCCGAGGCGGACGCTCTCCATCAGCGCGGCGGTGCGCTCGACGAACGCCTCGTACAGGGGGCGCTGCACATACGCGCGGGTCGCGGCCGTGCAGTCCTGCCCGGTGTTGATGAGCGAGCCCGCGACGGCGCCGTGCGCGGCGGCCTCCAGGTCGGCGTCGTCGAACACGAGGAAGGGGGCCTTGCCGCCGAGCTCCAGGTGGATCCGCTTGACGGTGGCGGTGGCGATCTCGGCGACGCGCCGGCCGACGGCGGTGGACCCGGTGAAGGAGGTCATGGCGACGTCGGGGTGCCCGACCAGGTGCTCGCCGGCCTCCTTGCCGGTGCCGGTGACGATGTTGATCACACCGTCGGGGATGCCGGCGTCAGTGGCGGCCTGCGCGAACAGCAGCGAGGTGAGCGGAGTGAGCTCGGCCGGCTTGAGCACGATCGTGTTGCCCGCCGCGATCGCCGGGAGGATCTTCCAGGCGGCCATCTGCAGCGGGTAGTTCCAGGGGGCGATCGAGCCGACCACACCGATGGGCTCACGCCGGACGTACGAGGTGTGGTCGCCGGAGTACTCCCCCGCCGACTGGCCCTGGAGGTGGCGGGCCGCGCCCGCGAAGAAGGCGGTGTTGTCGATCGTGCCCGGCACGTCGAACTCACGGGTGAGCTTCAGCGGCTTGCCGCACTGGAGGGACTCCGCGCGGGCGAAGTCCTCGGCGCGCTCGGCGAGCACGGCGGCGAAGCGGTGCAGGGCGTCGGACCGCTCGGCCGGGGTGGCGCCCGACCAGCCGGGGAAGGCGGCGCGCGCGGCGGCGACGGCGGCGTCGACGTCGTCGGTTCCGGCCAGGTCGTAGGTGTACACCTCCTCGCCCGTGGCGGGGTCGACCACGGCGTGGGTGCGCCCCGAGGTCCCCTTCGTCAGGCGGCCCGCGATGAACTGGGCGCCGTCGGCGAAGTGGTCCTGGGCCGGGAATCGTTCCGGGGTCGGCTTGCCCGGGTTGTGCATGTCGCTCCCTCCGTGCCCCGGAGTGGGGCCGGCGTGGCTCAGGCTCGATTTGAGTGCCGATCCTGACAGAGCGGGTGGACTCCAACAAGTGATTCCGTTGTTGCCATTTGGTTACGCGACGGAATCTGTCGACCAGGTGTCGAGTCGGCACGGAAAACCGAGGACGGATTGTCGGTGGTGCGTGCCAGACTCGGGCACATGGCGAAGATCGATTCTTGGGATGTCCTGAAACAGGAGGTCCGCTCGGGGGCGAGGGTCAAGTATCTCCACTTCTGGGGACACCGGCCGCTACCGGACGGACGTGTCGGAGCGAGCTGTCTCAGCCAGTGGTGGCCGTCGCCGTTCACGGTGGACGGCGTGCGCTACGCGACGGCCGAGCACTGGATGATGGCCGGCAAGGCCCGGCTCTTCGGGGACGCGGAGGCGGAGCGGCGGGCGCTGGCCGCGGAGCACCCCGGCGAGGCGAAGAAGGCCGGGCGGCTGGTGCGCGGGTTCGACGACGCGGTGTGGGCGCGCGAGCGCTTCCGCATCGTCGTGGAGGGCTCCGTCCACAAGTTCGCCGCCCACCCCGACCTGCGCGGCTTCCTGCTCGGCACCGGCGACCGGGTCCTGGTGGAGGCCAGCCCGCTGGACCGGGTGTGGGGCATAGGCCTGGCTGCGACCGACCAGGGCGCCGCCGATCCGGAGCGCTGGAAGGGGCCGAACCTGCTGGGATTCGCCCTGATGGAGGCACGGGAGCGGCTGCGGGGCTCCGCGGGAGCCCCGTAGGGCGGTCTGCCGCGCGGCGCCGGGCGGCTACAGGTTCACGAAGACCACGAGCACCAGCATGCCCACGCCGAGGACGATGCCGGCGACACCGCAGATGATCCCGGCGAGCGCCTGCCCGGGGTTCGTGGCCTCGCCGCGCCGCGCCTTGCCGCGCCCGATCGCGCCGAAGATCAGCGCCAGCACACCCAGGATGATGGCGATCGGCCACAGGCAGAAGATCACCGCGGAGATGATGCCGAGCACGAGTCCGGCCGTCCCCATGCCGTTGCTGGGCAGGGGGTGGTGCATCCCCGGCCAGCCGTAGGAGTAGCCGCCGGGCGCGTGGGTGCCCGGATGACCGGGGGCGCCCGGATAGCCGGGGGTGCCCGGATAGCCGTACGGCACCTGGCCGGGCCCCTCGGGGCCGATGGGCGGCGGCGGGACGGGCTCGCCGTACGAGCCGTAGGGGCCGGTGTCCGCCGGGGGCGCGAAGGGGTCGGCCGCGGGGCCGGGCGCCGCCGGATGCGCCCAGGGCGCCGCGCCGGGCTGCACAGGGCCGCCCGGGGTGGGCAGCGCGGCCATCGTCCGCTGGTCGTGCGCGGTGGGACCGGCCCAGGTGGCCGGCGGGTCGTTCGCGGCGACGGTGTTCCCGGGCCCGTCCGGCGCGGGCGGCGCCCACGGGTCCCGCTCGCCCGTGGCGGGCACGGCGGGCTCTGTCTTCTCCAGCGAGGTCCTCGGGGCCGTGGCCCCGCCCTCGGGCGTCCCGGGGCCTTGCGGCGTCTCCGGCGGCTGCGTGTCGTCGGACATGCGCGGACCCCCCTCAGTCGTACGTGCCGTCATGCTAAGGCCCGGGCCTGCGGGTCGCGGCCCCGGCCTACGATGATCCCGAGTCACCGATCAGCCGATCACCCGCGTCGCGCCGCCGGCACCCCGGCCGCGCGGACGCCGTTCCGGGGAGGAACCTTGACCGACCATCTCGTCGACGCCCACGCTCCGCGCGATCTGCACGCGTTCATCGCCGGGCTGCCGAAGGCCGAACTGCACGTCCACCACGTCGGCTCCGCCTCTCCCCGCATCGTCGCGGAACTCGCCGCCCGCCACCCCGACTCACGGGTGCCCACCGACCCCGAGGCGCTGGCCGACTACTTCACGTTCACCGACTTCGCCCACTTCATCGACGTGTACCTGTCCGTCGTGGACCTCATCCGCACCCCCGAGGACGTGCGGCTGCTGACCTACGAGGTGGCCCGTGACCTGGCCCGGCAGCAGGTCCGCTACGCCGAGCTGACGATCACGCCGTTCTCGTCCACCCGGCGCGGCATCGACGCACGGGCCTTCATGGAGGCGATCGAGGACGCCCGCAAGGAGGCCGAGGCCGAGTTCGGGACCGTGCTGCGCTGGTGCTTCGACATCCCCGGCGAGGCCGGACTGGAGTCGGCGGAGGAGACCGCGCGGCTCGCGACCGACGACCGGCTGCGCCCCGAGGGCCTGGTCTCCTTCGGGCTCGGCGGCCCGGAGATCGGTGTGCCGAGGCCGCAGTTCAAGCCGTACTTCGACCGGGCGATCGCGGCCGGGCTGCACTCCGTGCCGCACGCCGGGGAGACCACCGGCCCGCAGACGATCTGGGACGCGCTCACCGAGCTGCGCGCCGAGCGCATCGGGCACGGAACGAGTGCCGCGCAGGACCCGAAGCTGCTCGCGCATCTCGCCGAGCACCGGATCCCGCTGGAGGTGTGCCCGACGTCCAACATCGCCACGCGCGCGGTGCGCACGATCGAGGAGCACCCGCTGGCGCGGTTCGTGGAGGCCGGGGTGCTCGTGACGGTCAACTCCGACGACCCGCCGATGTTCGGCACCGACCTCGACAACGAGTACGCGGTCGCCGCGCGTCTCCTCGGCCTCGACGAGCGGGGCCTGGCCGACCTCGCGAAGAACGCGGTGAGCGCGTCGTTCCTGGACGAGGCGGGCAAGGCCCGGATCGCCGCGGAGATCGACACCTACACGGCCGGGTGGCTCGCGCCCTGAGCGGCCACAATGGCCCCATGGACCATGTGACCGCCGTCGCCCACCGCGGCGAGCCCTTCCGCGTCCGCGAGAACACGCTCGGCTCGCTGCGCTCCGCGCTCGCCCAAGGCGCGGACGCGGTGGAGATCGACGTACGGCTCACCCGGGACGGGGTGCCGGTGCTGCTGCACGACGCGACGCTGGAACGGCTCTGGGGGCAGGACCGGCCGCTGCTCGCCCTGTCGGCGGCGGAGGTGCGGGGGCTGACCGAGGGCGGGGTGCCCACCCTGGAGGAGGCGCTCGCCGAGTGCGAGGGGAGCCGGGTGATGATCGACCTGCCCGGCGCCCCCGAGCCGTGGGCTGTGCGGCGGATCGTGGAGACCGTGCGCGCGTGCGGAGCGCAGGATGGGGTGTACTACTGCGCGGGCGCCCCGGCCATGCTCGCGGTGCGGGCCGCCGATCCGGCCGCCGAGATCGCGCTGACCTGGGCGACGAAGGCGCCGCCGCGCGCCGGGCTGCTGGAGGCGGTCCGGCCGCGCTGGCTCAACTACCGCTTCACCCTGGTGGATCACGCGCTCGCCGAGCGGGTCCACCGTGGCGGGTGTCTGCTGTCCGCCTGGACCCCGGACACCCGGCGTTCGATGCGCCGTCTGCTGGACGCCGGTGTGGACTCGGTGACGACGAACCGCGTGGACGTCCTGCTGTCCGAACGGGAGCGCGCCGGACGGTCCGGGCACGTTCGCGGACGCCGGCGCCCGTAGGGGCCATCCCTCATCAACGCCCTTGTCGCGCAGGGGATCTGCTGGGGGGCCGGTCAGGGTCCCCGCCCTCCTCGGTGACGATCCGGCTCCGGCCGGTCCGGCACGACGATGATCACGCACCGTCCGCCGGACCCCCGGTCCACTCGTCGCCCAGGAGCAGCAGATGCCCGTACGCCCGTTCCCCGCGCTCGTCACCTCCGCGCTCGCCCTCGCCCTGACCGCGCTGCCGCTGGCCGGCACCGCGTCCGCCCGGCCCGCCTCCTCGTCGTGCTCCGCGCGGGCGATCGAGGCCGCCGAGGCGGACGGTCCCGACGTCGCGGCCCTGTGCGCGGCGCTGAAGGGGCTGCCCGACCGGGACGCCACGGCCGCGCTGATCCGCGTGGGCGGGCACGGCAGCTGGCACGGGGAGGCGGGCGTGCGGGACATCAGGTCGGGGGCGCCCGCCCTGGAGGACGCCCGGTTCCGGGCCGGCTCCACGACGAAGATCGTGACCTCGGCGATCGTGCTGCAACTGGCGGCGGAGGGACGGATCTCGCTCGACGGAACCGTGCAGCGGTATCTGCCCGGTCTGCTGACGGACGACTTCGCGCCCATCACCGTGCGGCAGTTGCTGAACTTCACCAGCGGTCTCCAGCCGGGCGCCTCCCTCGGCGACGACGTCGACACCGCCTACGAGCGCCGGTTCGAGACGCTGACCCCGCAGGAGGTGGTGGCCGCGTCGGTGGCCAAGGGGCCCGATCCGGAGCACGCGCCGGGTGAGTTCCAGCAGTACGGCAACATCCACTACACCGTGCTGGGCCTGCTGATCGAGAAGGTCACCGGTGACACGTACGCCCATCAGGCTGCCGTGCGGATCTTCCGTCCGCTCGGCATGCGGCACACGTCCTTCCCGGCCGGGCCCGACCCGCGGATCCGCGGTCCGCACAACCGCGGCTACGACTGGATCGACGGGCGGCTCGTCGACGTGACCGAGTGGAACATGAGCGACCGGTTCGCGGCCGGCGATCTGATCTCCACGACGGCCGACATGGAGCGGCTGCTGGTCGCGCTGTTCCGCGGCCGGGTGGTGCCCGAGCCGCAGCTGGAGGAGATGTTCACCGTTCCGGACGCCGAGGGGGCCACCATGGGCGCCGGTCTGGAGCGCTTCGAGCTGAACGGCCGGGTGATCTGGGGCAAGACGGGTTCGCGGCCCGGCTACCACACCGTCGTCGCCGCCACCCGCGACCTGTCGCGGACCGTCGTGTACTCGGTGGCCTCCACGGACGCGAAGGGCGACGGCCTGGCCATCGCCCAGCGCTTCGCCTTCCCCGCGTTCAACCGCTGACGGCTGCGGCGGGGGCTCCGGGCACCGGCGCCCCCGCCAGCACCTCCAGCCGCTTGATCCTGCGACGCACGACGTACAGCGGGATCACCCCGACGACACCGAACGCCATGTCGATCACCGACCACCACAGCGGGATGCCGCGGATCGGGCCGCAGATCAGGGCGAGCGGGATGATGCCGGCGCAGGCGATCATGCCGAACTCGACGACCCAGATGTTGCGGACCGGGTCGCGGTAGGGGCCGTAGAAGGCGACGGCGATGACGAGGTGGGCGAAGGCCAGCCAGTCCGTGCCGTAGAGGAGGAAGGGGTGCTCGGCGTCGGCGGTGTCCAGTCCCTGCCGGACGCGTTCGATCCACTCCATCAGGCCGGGCAGGCTCTCGTGGACGGACAGGGCCCTCAGCAGGTCCTCCGTCCAGCGCAGTTCGTGGACGAGGGGGAAGGCCGTGGCGCCGCTGAGCACCAGGCAGACGACGAAGAGGACCAACCACACGCGGATGCCCCTGAGCAGGGCGGCTCTGTCGCTCATGGCCGTAGCCTACGCCCGAGTTGAACATGTTCAAAAGCGGGTCCCCCCGGTCCGGTGGGGTTCGGCGGGCCCAGCGCGAGCATCCGTAGACAGACCGGTCCTACGATGTCCACGGGGCGAACGGAGGAACGATGGCCCTCGACGTGAGCGGGCGCGCCTTTGTGAAGCAGCGGTGGGCGGCGCGCGCCGCCCTGGTCGCCGCCGGGCTCGCCCTGCTCGTGCCCCTGGTGCACGGCGGCTTCGTCGGTGTCCTGCTCCTGGTCGCCGCGGCGGTCGGCCTGGCCGTCAGCGCGGTCGCGCTGTGGTGGACGCTGACCCTGCGCGGCCCCCTGCGCTGGGTCGCGGCCCTCGTGGCGCTGATCGTCCCGGCCGCGCTCGTCGCCCTGTTCGCGGTCACCCTCCTGTGGTCGCTGCTGGTGTCGGTGGCGCTGTGGGCGGTGGCCGTGTGGAGCGGGCGGTACGCGCTGGGGACCACGACGCCCTCGCGGGTGCGGCCGATGCGCGAGCGCAGGGCGCTGCCCGTACGGCGGCCCTTCCTGATCATGAACCCCCTCTCGGGCGACGGGAAGGTGGGCCGCTTCGGGCTGAAGGAGAAGGCCGAGCGGCTCGGCGCGCAGGTCGTCCTCCTCGACCCCGAGCGGTACCAGGACGTCACCGCGCTGGCCCGCGAGGCCGTCGCGAACGGGGCCGACCTGCTCGGGGTGGCGGGCGGCGACGGCACACAGGCAATGGTCGCGGCGGTCGCCGCCGAGCACGGCCTGCCGTTCCTGGTGATCAGCGCCGGCACCCGCAACCACTTCGCGATGGACCTGGGCCTGGACCGGGACGACCCCTCCACCTGTCTCGACGCGCTCACCGACGGCGTGGAGCTGCGCGTCGACCTCGGCTTCGCGGGCGACCGGCCCTTCGTCAACAACGCGTCCTTCGGGGCGTACGCGGCCATCGTGCAGAACCCCGGCTACCGGGAGGCCAAGATCGGCACGAGTCTGGAGCTGCTGCCCGACCTGCTCCTCGGCGAGGAGGGCCCACGCCTGACCGCCCGCGCCGGGGACACCACGCTCGAGGCCCCGCAGGCCGTGCTGATCAGCAACAACGTCTACCGCACCGACGACCCCTTCGGCCTCGGCTACCGCGACCGCCTCGACGGCGGGACGCTCGGCGTCCTCGGCATCCGGGTGGACAGCGCCGCCCAGGCCGCCGCGCTGCTCCTGACGCCGGGCCCGCACGGCCTCACCTTCGTCACCGCCCGGGAGGTGCTGGTGGACGCCGACCGCCCCGAGATCGAGGCCGGTGTCGACGGGGAGGCGCTGATGCTGCCCGCCCCGGTCCGCTGCCGTGTCCAGCCCGGCGCCCTGCGGGTGCGCGTGCCGCGCCGGCGCCCCGGTGTCCCCCGCCGCAAGGCCCGCCTGGACTGGCGCCGGCTGGGCAGGCTGGCGGCGACGGTGGGCCGCGCCGCCGTCCATCACCGGCACCATCACCGGCGCCCCGCCGGGTGACCTCGGCGGAACGTTTCCTTCCAGCGTGCCGGTGACTCCCCCGGGACGGCGTCCGGCACCCAGGAGCGGGTGAACATTGCCGGAAACCGGCAATGCGCGAGCGGGGTGGCCTCCGGCAGCATGGTCCGCGGGGAGCACCACGGACGGTCGCGGTGCCGGACACTGGCAGGTGTCCCGGCACCGGACCGCTGCCGTGCCGTGCCCGCCGGACGACATGCGCCGCCCTGCGCGGCGCCGAGGGGAGAGGGGGCCCCGAGATGCGCACGGTTCTGACAGCCGCCACGGGTCTGCCCACCCTCGTCCTGAGCGCCGCCCTCGTCGTGGCCGTCTGCTTCTGGCTCCTGGCCGCCGCCGGTCTCGCCGGTGTCCGCAGCTTCGACGCCGACGTGGACCTGCGCGGGTGGGGGCTGGACGGCGTGCCCGTGACGGTCGCGCTGTCGCTCTGGACGTTCCTCGCCTGGTCCCTGAGCGTCGGTGCGGCCGTGCCGGTCGCCGCGCTCACCCCTGACGGGAGCGCCGCCGGCCCGCTGCTGCGGCTGGTCGTGCCGGTCGCCGCCCTCGTCGTGGCCCGGTCCGCGACCCGTCCACTCGTCCGGCGGCTGCACCGCCTCTTCCCCGACGAACCCGGCCCGGCCGCGCGGCGCGCGGCGCGCACGGGCACCCCCACGCTCCGCACGCGGGACCGCGCCGTCTGAGCCGCGCCGCCGCCGGGACCGCCCCGGCGGCTCACCACGCGCCCACACCTGTCTCTCCCCGCACACCTACGCCCGAAGGACGTATGTCATGGTTCCCATGATCGTCGGCACCGGCGCGCTCGTCGTCGCCTGCCTGCTGGTGGTACTGGCCGTCGCCCGGTTGTTCCGCAAGGTCGAGCAGGGCAAGGCCCTGATCGTCTCCAAGATGCGCAAGGTCGACGTGACCTTCACCGGGCAGGTCGTGCTGCCCGTGCTGCACAAGGCCGAGGTCATGGACATCTCGGTGAAGACCATCGAGATCACCCGGGCCGGCAAGGAAGGACTGATCTGCCGCGACAACATCCGCGCGGACATCCGGATCACGTTCTTCGTCAAGGTCAACAAGACGGTCGAGGACGTCATCAAGGTCGCCCAGGCCGTCGGTACGGCCCGCGCGAGCGACCGCGACACGCTCCAGGAGCTGTTCCACGCCAAGTTCTCCGAGGCGCTGAAGACCGTCGGCAAGCAGCTGGACTTCACCGACCTCTACACCAAGCGCGAGGAACTGCGGTACCGGATCATCGAGGTCATCGGCGTCGACCTGAACGGCTACCACCTGGAGGACGCGGCGATCGACTTCCTGGAGCAGACGCCGCTCACCCAGCTCGACCCCGCCAACGTCCTCGACGCCCAGGGCATCCGCAAGATCACCGAGCTGACGGCCGTCGAGCACGTGCGCACCAACGAGGCCCAGCGCACCGAGCAGAAGGAGATCACGCGGCAGAACGTCGACGCCCGCGAGGCCATCCTGGAGCTGGAGCGCCGGCAGGCCGACGCCGAGATCAAGCAGCGCCGGGAGATCGAGACCGTGCGCGCCCGCGAGGAGGCCGAGACGGCGCGGGTGGTGGAGGAGGAGCGGCTGCGGGCCCAGACCGCCTTCCTCAAGACCGAGGAACAGCTCGGGGTGCAGCGGGAGAACCAGGCCCGCGAGGTCGCCGTCGCCGCGAAGAACCGCGAGCGGGTCCTCGCCGTCGAGAGCGAGCGCATCGAGAAGGACCGCCTGCTGGAGGTCATCGCCCGTGAGCGGGAGACGCAGCTGAACCGGATCGCCGCCGACAAGGAGGTCGAGGCGGAGAAGCGGCAGATCGCCGAGGTGGTCCGCGAGCGGGTCGCCGTCGACCGGACGGTCGCCGAGCAGGAGGAGGCCATCAAGCGGCTGCGGGCCGTCGAGGAGGCGGAGCGCGACCGGCAGGCCGTGATCATCGCCGCCGAGGCCGAGGCGCAGGAGCGGCTGGTCAAGGACATCAAGGCCGCCGAGGCCGCCGAGCAGGCCGCCGTGCACCGCGCGGCCGAGGAGCTGACGCTGGCCGAGGCCCGGTTGAAGAGCGCCGACCTGGACGCGCGGGCCAAGCTCCGGCTCACCGAGGCGGTCCAGGCCGAGGCCGCCGCCGAGGGGCTGGCCGCGGTGCAGGTCCGCGACAAGGAGGCCGACGTCATCGAGAAGGCGGGCCGCGCGGAGGCCGGGGCCACCGAGGCCCGGATGCGGGCGGAGGCCGAGGGAGCGCGGGCGAAGGCGCTCGCCGAGGCGGAGGGCGTGGGCGAGAAGCTCAAGGCCGAGGCCGCCGGGCTCACCGAGAAGGCGGCGGCGATGGCGGCGCTGGACGACGCGTCCCGGGGCCACGAGGAGTACCGGCTGCGCCTCGAGGCGGAGAAGGACATCCGGCTGGCCGGGCTGGAGGTGCAGCGGCAGGTCGCCGAGGCCCAGGCCACGGTGCTCGCCACCGGCCTGGAGAACGCCGACATCGACATCGTCGGCGGGGAGTCGGTCTTCTTCGACCGTCTGGTCTCCTCCATCGCGCTCGGCAAGGGCGTGGACGGGTTCGTCCAGCACTCCGAGACGGCGCGGGCGCTCGGCCGGCCCTGGCTGGACGGCACGCGCGACCTCGGCGACGACCTCACCCACGTGCTCGGTTCCGTCTCCACGGCGGACGTGCAGAACCTGACCGTGTCCGCACTGCTGATGAAGCTCATGAAGGCGGACACCGCGAACACCGGTCAGCTCCGGCAACTGCTGGACAGGGCGGGCGAACTGGGTCTCGCGGAGACCCCCCTCGCCTCTCTCAACGGCAGCGCCGAGGGCTGACCGGCACCCGGTCCGGAGCCGCCGCGCAGGGGACGGCGGCTCCGGACCGCGACCTCGCCGTCCGCCGTGACCTCCCCGATGTACGAGAGGGACCTCATGACCACCGGGACGACGAGCCTGGACACCGGCACCTACGAGGTGCTGCGGGACCGGCTCACCGCGCAGGCCGCCGAGCTCGCCGGGCGCGCCGAGGCGCTCAACGCCCGCCGGGCCGAGGAGTTCGGCTCGGTCCGCCTCGAACTCGCCGGCACCGAACGGCTGCACACCGGGCACGCGTGCGTGCCGCGCGACCTCGTGGCCGTCGGGGACGTCCTGCTCTTCGGCCACGGCCTCCCGGCGGGCGCGGGCACCGAGCCCGCCGTCGGCGACGTCTTCGCGCTGCACGACCGCGACCTGAACCGGCTGCCCGAGGACGCCGTGCCCGGCCTCCTCGACGACCCCGCCTTCGTCCGGGAGTTCGGGGCGCTGCACCGCTACTACCGGCAGGCCCGGCTGCTGCGGCTGCGGCAGGCGGAGGGCCGCCTGCTGGCCGTCTTCCAGACCGGGGAGAAGGCGGACGACATCCGGGTGCTGCGCTGGGCGGTGTCCGGCACCGGCGAGGTGTCCTTCCTCGACGCGCGCGGCGACCGCGACCATGTGCTTCCGCCGGCCCACGACTTCGCCTGGACCCCGGCCACCCGTGAGGACCACCGGCTCGGCCGGCACCCGCACGTGGCCGTCGAGGACGAGCTGTTCGTGGCGACCGTCGGCGGCACCCTCACCGTCAAGACCGAGGACGACACGGAGACCGGCGAGGGCGTGTACGCCGAGCCCGTCGACGAGCCGCTGCAGTCCCTCGCGGACGCCGAGATCGCACACGCCCGGGTCGGCGCCCTCGTCCTGCTGCGCGTGCGCCCCTACAACGAGGACGCCCACCGGTACCTCGTGTTCAACACGCTGACCAGGGCCGTCGTCCGCCTCGACGGGATCGGGCAGGCGTGCCGCCGGCTCCCCGAGGACCAGGGCGTCGTCTTCCCGGGCGGGTACTGCCTGGCGAGCGGCGCGTACAAGATCTTCGAGGGGGTCGCCGGCGCGGAGGACGGGGCGGCCCTGGAGTTCGAGCGGACGGTCCGCTCCCCGAACGGGGAGGACGTCCTGTTCACGTTCCACGCGCGGGAGACGGGCCGCGGCCTGCTGCTGCCGTACAACGTGATCCGCAAGGAGGTGTCGACGCCGCTGTCGTGCGGCGGCTGGGCCCTGTTCGGCGACGGCGGGCTGGTCCTGCTGCGCGCCGAGGGCGCCGAGCCGGGACGCGTCCACCCCGTCCAGCTGTGGGACTCCCCCTACGCCTCCGACGTGCACGCCGCCGCGCAGCCGGTCGGCGCCGGCCCGCTGGCCCGGGTCGGCAACGCCGATCTGGTGCGCGGCGTCTCCGACTGCCTGTCGATCGCCGGGGCCGTCGCCGAGACCACCCCGACCGTCGAGGTGTACGAGGCGCTGACGGCGGCCTGCGTCCGGGCGGCCGACGCCCACCACTGGCTGGACGAGGCCGAACTCGGCGGTCTGGGCGAGCCGTTGGGGCAGCTGCGGGCGACCGCCGAGCAGGTGCTCACCGAGTTCCGTACCGTGCGGGCGCTGACCCGGCAGTCCGCCGAGGCGCTCACCGAGGCCGCCGAGCGCGTCGCGGCGGTCGTACGGCGGCTGCGCGGCGAGGCACCCCGGGGCGCCGACGCGTGGGTGTCGGGGCTCGCCGAACTGCGCCGGGCCCAGGGGCATCTGCTCACCCTGAAGGACCTGCGGTACGCCGACGCGGACCGGATCGACGAACTGGCCGCGGACGTGGCGTCCGACCTCGCCGCGTTCGGCCGGCGCGCGGTCGCCGACCTGGCCCGCGAGGACGCGTTCGCCGCCCATCACGAGCGGGTGGAGGGGCTCCTCACGGACGCCTCGGGCATCGCGACCGTCGCCGAGGCCGGGCCGGTCGCCGCCCGGATCGACGAACTCGCCGAGGGCCTGGACACGGTGACGGAGGTCGTCGCCGGTCTCGACATCGCCGACGCCACGGTCCGTACGGCCGTCCTGGGGCGGATCGCCGAGGTCGCCGGCGGTGTCAACCGCGCGCGTGCCGTCCTGGACGGGCGCCGCCGCGACCTCCTCGCCCAGGAGGGGCGCGCCGAGTTCGCCGCCGAGTTCGCGCTGCTCGGGCAGGCGGTCACGGGCGCGCTCGCCGCCGGGACGCCCGAGGCGTGCGAGGAGCACCTGGCCCGCCTGCTGGTGCAGGTGGAGAACCTGGAGTCGCGGTTCGCCGAGTTCGACGACTTCCTCGGCGCGCTCGCCGACCGGCGCGACGAGATCCACGAGGCGTTCACGGCTCGCAAGCAGGCCCTCGCCGACGAGCGTGCCCGCCGCGCCGAGCGGCTGGCCGCCTCGGCGGAGAGGGTGCTGCGGACCGTCGCCCGGCGGGCCGCCGCACTGCCCGACGCGGACGCCGTCGCCGCCTTCTTCGCCTCCGACCCGATGCCGGGCAAGGTCCGGCGCATCGCCGGTGAGCTGCGCGACCTGGGTGACCGAGTGCGGGCGGAGGAGCTGGACGGGCGGCTGAAGGCGGCGCGCCAGGAGGCCGGCCGCGCGCTGCGGGACCGTACCGACCTGTACGCCGACGGCGGCCGGACCCTGCGGCTGGGCGCCCACCGCTTCGCCGTCCACACCCAGCCGCTCGACCTCACCCTGGTCCCCGACGGCGACGGCCTCGCCTTCGCCGTCACGGGCACCGACCACCGCACCCCGGTGACCGACGCCGAACTCATGGCGGCCCGCGCGTACTGGGACCGGCCGCTGCCCTCGGAGTCGCCGGACGTCTACCGCGCCGAGCATCTGGCCGCGCGGCTGCTGGACACGCACGGCGCCGCGGCCCTGGCCGGGGCCGACCTGCCCGGCCTCGTGAACCGGGCCGCACGGGAGGCGTACGACGAGGGGTACGAACCCGGCGTCCACGACCACGACACGGTGCTCGTCCTCACCGCGCTTCTGGGCCTGTACGAGAGCGCGGGCCCGCTGCGCCACGAGCCGTCCGCCCGGGCGCGGGCCCAGCTGTTCTGGGCGCACGGCACGACGGACGGGGCCCGCGCCGACTGGGCCCGGCGCGCGGTGTCGCTGGCCCGAGCCCGTGACACCTTCGGCCTCGCCCCGGCCATCGCCGACCTGCGCCGCGAGCTGGCGGAGGCGATCGGCGGCGACGGCGCGCAGTCCGCCGCGGACTACCTCTTCGACGAGCTGACCGGCGGCCCGGACGGGTTCGTCCTCAGCACGGGCGCCCGCACCCTGCTGGAGAAGTTCCGCCGCACGGTCGGCACGTCCGCCTACGACGACGACCTCGCGGCGCTCACCGGACCGGCCGCGCGCCGCCAGCTGGTCGAGGCGTGGCTGTCCGCGTACACCGCCTCCACCGGCACCGAGGTCACCGACGGGGACCTGGCGGAGGCCGTGGCCGCCGAGCTGTGCCCGGACCTCCCCCGCTACGAGGGGGACGCGCCGCTGACCGCCACGGTGGAGGGCCTGCTCGGTGCCCACCCCCGGATCACCGGGGGCCGGCTCACGCTGCGCGTGGACGAATTCCTCGCCCGCACCCGGGAGTTCGCCGCGCACGAGGTCCCGGCCCACCGCGCCCATCTGCGCCGCCGTACCGCCGTGACCGCGGCAGAACGGGCCCGGCTGCGGCTGGACGAGCACCGGCCGCGGGTGATGCCGGCGTTCGTGCGCAACCGGCTCATCGACGAGGTGTACCTGCCGCTCGTCGGCGACAGCCTCGCCCGGCAGGTCGGCACCACGGGCGCGGCCGAGCGGACCGACACCGGCGGTCTGCTGCTGCTCCTGTCGCCGCCCGGCTACGGCAAGACGACCCTCGTCGAGTACGTCGCGGACCGTCTGGGACTGATGCTGGTCAAGGTCGGCGGGCCCGCGCTCGGCCGGGACGTAACGTCGCTGGACCCGGCCGAGGCCCCGAACGCGACCGCCCGCCAGGAGGTCGAGAAGATCAACTTCGCGCTGGCGGCGGGCAACAACACCCTGCTGTACCTGGACGACATCCAGCACACCTCGCCGGAGCTGCTGCAGAAGTTCATCCCGCTGTGCGACGCCACCCGCCGGATCGACGGCGTCCACGACGGCGAGCCGCGCACCTACGACCTGCGCGGCAAGCGGTTCGCGGTCTGCATGGCCGGCAACCCGTACACCGAGTCCGGGGGACGTTTCCACGTCCCCGACATGCTCGCCAACCGCGCCGACGTGTGGAACCTCGGCGACGTCCTCACCGGCAAGGAGCAGGTCTTCGCGCTGAGCTTCCTCGAGAACGCGCTCACCGCCAACACCGTCCTGGCCCCGCTCGCCGGCCGCGACCGGGCCGACGTGGACCTGCTCGTCCGGCTGGCCGAGGGCGACCCGACGGCGCGTCCGGACCGGCTGGCCCACCCGTACGCGCCCGCCGAGCTGGAGCGGATCCTCGCCGTGCTGCGGCATCTGCTGACGGTGCGCACGACCGTGCTCGCGGTGAACGACGCGTACATCGCGTCCGCCGCGCAGTCCGACACCACCCGTACGGAACCGCCGTTCCGGCTCCAGGGCTCGTACCGGAACATGAACAAGATGGCCCAGCGCGTCCAGCCGGTCATGAACGACGCGGAGCTCGCCGCGCTGATCGACGACCACTACCGCGCGGAGGCGCAGACGCTGACCTCCGACGCCGAGGCGAACCTGCTGAAGCTGGCGGAGCTGCGCGGCACGCTCAGCGCCGCGCGGGCCGCCCGCTGGGCGGAGGTGAAGGCGGCGTACGTGCGCACCCAGGCCCTGGGCGGCCCCGAGGACGACCAGCTCACCCGGGCGGTGGCGGCCCTCGGTCTGCTCGCCGACCGGATCGCCGCCGTCGAGTCGGCCATCACCCGCGCCGCCGACCCCCTGCACCTGATGGCCCGCCCGGCGGCCGAGACCGGGACCGCCCCACAGACCTGACGCCAGGTCGTACCCCCGGGGGCGCGGGGAACCGCGCGGCCGGCCAGGGCTGTGCGGCAGCGGACCGCACACCGCAACCGTGCGGGTGTGCCCCGTGCTGTCACGGACGCCTGCCCCGGCGGGACGCGACGCGGCCCCGGGCCGGCGAGTGCCGGGACCGGGGCCGCGTCGTGTGCCGGGGAGGAGCCGGCCGTCAGGCGTCCAGCGACGTCATGACGTGCTTGACGCGCGTGTAGTCGTCGAAGCCGTACGCCGAGAGGTCCTTGCCGTAGCCGGACTTCTTGAAGCCGCCGTGCGGCATCTCCGCGACCAGCGGGATGTGGGTGTTGATCCACACGCAGCCGAAGTCGAGGGCCTTGGACATGCGCATCGCGCGCCCGTGGTCCTTGGTCCACACCGAGGAGGCGAGCGCGTACTCGACGCCGTTCGCCCACTCGACGGCCTGGGCCTCGTCCGTGAACGACTGGACGGTGATGACCGGCCCGAAGACCTCCTTCTGGATGATCTCGTCGTCCTGCTTCAGCCCGGAGACGACGGTCGGCGCGTAGAAGTACCCCTTGTCACCGACCTGGTGGCCGCCCGCCTCGACCTTGGCGTGCGCGGGCAGCCGGTCGATGAACCCGGCGACCTGCTTGAGCTGGTTCGGGTTGTTGAGCGGGCCGAACAGCACGTCCTCGTCGTCCGGCTGACCGGTCTTGGTGTCGGCGGCGGCCTTGGCGAGCGCCCGCACGAACTCGTCGTGGATCGACTCCTGGACGAGCACGCGGGTGGCGGCCGTGCAGTCCTGGCCGGCGTTGAAGAAGCCCGCGACGGAGATGTCCTCGACGGCCTTGGCGATGTCGGTGTCCTGGAAGACGACGACCGGGGCCTTGCCGCCCAGCTCCAGGTGGACCCGCTTGAGGTCCTTGGAGGCCGACTCGGCGACCTGCATGCCCGCGCGGACGGAGCCGGTGATCGACGCCATCGCCGGGACGGGGTGCTCGACCATCATGCGGCCGGTGTCGCGGTCGCCGGTGATGACGTTGAAGACGCCCTTCGGCAGGATCCCGCCGATGATCTCGGCGATCAGGACGGTCGACGCGGGGGTCGTGTCCGACGGCTTCAGGACGACCGTGTTGCCCGCCGCGAGGGCCGGGGCGAACTTCCACACGGCCATCATCATCGGGTAGTTCCAGGGCGCGACCTGCGCGCAGACGCCGATCGGCTCACGGCGCACGATCGAGGTCAGGCCCTCCATGTACTCGCCCGCCGAGCGGCCCTCCAGCATCCGCGCCGCGCCGGCGAAGAAGCGGATCTGGTCGACCATCGGCGGGATCTCCTCGGACCGCGTGAGGCCGATCGGCTTGCCGGTGTTCTCCACCTCGGCGGCGATCAGGTCCTCGGCGCGCTCCTCGAAGGCGTCCGCGATCTTCAGCAGGGCCTTCTGGCGCTCGGCGGGGGTGGCGTCGCGCCAGGCCGGGAAGGCCCGGGCCGCCGCGTCCATGGCGGCGTCGACGTCCGCCTGTCCGGACAGCGGCGCGGTCGCGTACGCCTCGCCCGTCGCGGGGTTGACCACTTCGGTGGTCCGTCCGTCGACGGCGTCCCGGAACTCACCATCGATGTAGTTGCGCAGACGACGCAGCTCGGTGCTCACTGCCGGCCTCCTGTCAGGGGCTTCACTGGGTTTTCCGACTGTCCATTCTCTGAGACACCCACCCTAAACGGCAGGCCGACGTTTTCAACACCCCCGTCCAGCCCGCATCTGCGAAATCCGCAGGTATCAGTCACGTGAACAACGAATTTCATCGCTTCGACCTTGCGGAACTGTCGATACGTCGTGCAGAGTGACCCCGTGGCCAGTCGAAGCGCAGAGCACAGGGACTCCCGCGAGTCCAGGAACGGCGGCGGTCCCCAGCTGGACGCCGTCTCCCTCGCCATCATCGAGCAGCTCCAGGAGGACGGCCGCCGGCCGTACGCCGCGATCGGCAAGGCCGTCGGCCTGTCCGAGGCGGCCGTGCGCCAGCGCGTCCAGAAGCTGCTCGACCAGGGCGTCATGCAGATCGTCGCCGTCACGGACCCGCTGACCGTGGGTTTCCGCCGGCAGGCAATGGTCGGCGTGAACGTCGAGGGCGACGTGGAGTCCGTGGCAGACGCGCTGACCGCCATGGCCGAGTGCGAGTACGTGGTGATGACCGCCGGCTCCTTCGATCTGATGGTGGAGATCGTCTGCGAGGACGACGACCACCTCCTCGAGGTCATCAACCGGCGCATCCGGGCCGTCCCGGGCGTGCGTTCGACGGAGAGCTTCGTCTACCTCAAGCTCAAGAAGCAGACCTACATGTGGGGAACCCGATAACCGTGAGGACCCGATAACCGTGAGCACCAAGGACCTCAGCCGCACCGCGTACGACCACCTGTGGATGCACTTCACCCGCATGTCCTCGTACGAGAACTCGCCGGTCCCGACGATCGTCCGGGGCGAGGGCACCTACATCTACGACGACAAGGGCAAGCGGTACCTGGACGGTCTCGCGGGTCTGTTCGTCGTCCAGGCCGGCCACGGCCGCACCGAGCTGGCGGAGACCGCCCTCAAGCAGGCGCAGGAGCTGGCGTTCTTCCCGATCTGGTCGTACGCCCACCCGAAGGCCGTGGAGCTGGCCGAGCGCCTGGCCGACCACGCTCCGGGCGACCTGAACAAGGTCTTCTTCACCACCGGCGGCGGTGAGGCGGTCGAGACCGCCTGGAAGCTCGCCAAGCAGTACTTCAAGCTGGTCGGCAAGCCCACCAAGCACAAGGTCATCTCCCGCGCGGTCGCCTACCACGGCACCCCGCAGGGCGCCCTGTCCATCACCGGCCTGCCCGCCCTGAAGGCCCCCTTCGAGCCGCTGGTCCCCGGCGCGCACAAGGTGCCGAACACCAACATCTACCGTGCCCAGATCCACGGCGACGACCCCGAGGCCTTCGGCCGCTGGGCCGCCGACCAGATCGAGCAGCAGATCCTCTTCGAGGGCGCGGACACCGTCGCCGCGGTCTTCCTGGAGCCCGTGCAGAACGCCGGCGGCTGCTTCCCGCCCCCGCCCGGCTACTTCCAGCGGGTCCGCGAGATCTGCGACCAGTACGACGTACTGCTCGTCTCGGACGAGGTCATCTGCGCCTTCGGCCGCCTGGGCACGATGTTCGCCTGCGACAAGTTCGACTACGTGCCGGACATGATCACCTGCGCCAAGGGCATGACCTCGGGCTACTCCCCGATCGGCGCCTGCGTCATCTCGGACCGGATCGCCGAGCCGTTCTACAAGGGCGACAACACCTTCCTGCACGGCTACACCTTCGGCGGCCACCCCGTGTCCGCGGCCGTGGGTCTCGCCAACCTCGACCTGTTCGAGCGCGAGAACCTCAACCAGCACGTCCTCGACAACGAGGGCGCCTTCCGCTCCACCCTGGAGAAGCTGCACGACCTGCCGATCGTCGGCGACGTCCGCGGCAACGGCTTCTTCTACGGCATCGAGCTGGTCAAGGACAAGGCGACGAAGGAGTCCTTCAACGACGAGGAGACCGAGCGCGTCCTGTACGGCTTCCTGTCCAAGAAGCTCTTCGAGAACGGCCTGTACTGCCGTGCCGACGACCGCGGTGACCCGGTCGTGCAGCTCGCCCCGCCGCTGATCTCGAACCAGCAGACGTTCGACGAGATCGAGCAGATCCTGCGCGCCACCCTCTCGGAGGCGTGGACCAAGCTCTGATCCACCCCGGCCCGTCGGCGGGGGTGCGCCCGTAGGAGTGAGAAGGGTGCACCCCCGCCGCGTGCTGTCCGGCGTTCGACGCCCCGGTCCTTAGCGTGCCTGGTAACCGATCGGCCCTGTCTTCGTTCCCCCGGACGGGGGAACGGCACGGGAACTACGGATCTGAACCGAGGTGTACGCCATGGTGGCTCCGCCGGACAACGACGTGCTCTGGGCACGCGCCCTGCACTATTCGTACGACGACGGCTCGCCCGGGCTCAGCGGCGTCTCGCTCGGGGTCCAGGAGGGCGAGATCCTCGCCGTGGTCGGCCCCCGCGGCAGCGGCAAGACGGCCCTCCTGCGCTGCCTGTCGGGACTGACGCCGGCGGGCGGCGGCGAGGTCTGGTTCAACAGCGTGCCGGTGCACACCATGGGGGCGCAGGCCCGCGACCGGCTCCGCCGCGACCGCTTCGCCTGGATCGGCCCCACTCCCTCGCTGGTCCCCGAACTGAACGTCTGGGAGAACACCGCCCTGCCCCTGATGCTGCGCGGCAGCGGCCGGCGTCAGGCCAAGACGGCCGCCCTGGAGTGGCTGGAGCGTCTCGACGTCGGCGACGCCGCCCGCAAGCGCCCGTACCAGCTCGTCCGGGCCGAACGCCAGCGCGTCAGCATCGCCCGCGCCCTGGCCCCCGCGCCCCAGGTGCTCTTCGCCGACGAGCCGACGGCGCCCCTGCACCGCGCCGACCGCACCCAGGTGCTGCGCACGCTGACGGCGGCGGCCCGCTCGCACGGGATCACGGTCGTCCTGACCGGCCACGACCCCGAGTGCTCGGCGTTCGCCGACCGCACCATCGCCCTGCTCGACGGACGGCGCGTGAACACCGTGCACCTGCCGCCCGTCCCCGAGACGGAAGGCCGGGCGGCGTGCTCGCTCTCCGCCTGACCCGCGGCGCCCGGCCCGCCGTCCAGCTGCGCCGACTGCTGGTCACGGCGGCCTCGGCGGGCACCGGCTTCCTGCTGCTGTGCGCCCTGGGGTACGCCCTGTCCCACCCCGACTCGCCCGGCGACGCGACCGCGCGGCTCGCCTGGTGCCTGCCCCCGCTCGCCGCGACGGTCCATCTCGCGGTGGCCGTCGCCCGCACCGACCCCGGCACCCGGCCGCGTCCCGGCCTCGCCGCGGTCGGCCTGGGCCCGGCCCGCCTGATGCTGGTCTCGGCCACCACCACGGCCCTGTCCTGCGTGCTCGGCTCGATGCTGGCCCTGCTGGTCTTCCTGCATCTGCGGGGCGACCTGACCGGCATGCCGTTCGACGGGGCGGCCGAGGAGGCGCTCGCGGCGGGCACGCCGCTGCCCGTTCCGGGCTCGCTGACGCTGCTGGCCCTCGTGCCGCTCATCGCGTCCGCCACGGTGGCGTTCGTGCTGCGGCCCCAGGGACTCGGCCCCGCTCCCGACGGCGGCACCGGGCGGTCGTACGGCCGGTTCGGCGCCCGGGTGCGGGAGGCCGTGCGGGGCACGCCGGGCACCGGGCAGGAGCCGGCGTCCGCGCCCGGCACCGTGGCGGTCGAGGCGCCCGCCGCCGGAGCCGCCCCGGACACGCTCCCCGCGCTGCCGGAGCCGAGCCCGGCGCCCAAGGGCCTGCCGTGGGGCGTGGCCGTGCTCGCCGCGGGCCTGGCGGTGGAGACGTACGCCGCCGGCGCGTCCGACGACGGCGGTCCCGCGCTGCCCGCGGCGCTGCCCGCCGGCCCCACCGGGGTGCTCGTGGGCTGGCTGCTCACGGCGGTGGGCCTCGCGCTGGCCGCCCCCGGACTCACCCACCTGTGCGGCCTGCTGCTGCAGGCCGTGCGCCCCGGAGCGCTGCGGCTGCTGGCGGGCCGGGGCCTGATGGCGGAGGCCGCCCGCATCGGGCGCCCGCTCGGCGTCGTGTGCGCGGTGGCCTCGGCCGCGTACGCCATGACCCCGCTACCGGAGCCCGGTTCCTTCGGCCCGCTCACCGCGCTGGGCGCCGCCGTGGTCACCGGCTGCGCCGTGGCCACGCTGCTCACGGCCGCCGTCGAGGCCCGGCAGGACCGCGCCGGCACCACGGCGGCCCTGCAGCGCCTCGGCGCCCCGGCGAGCGCGCTGCGGGCCGCGGCGGCCCTGCGCGCCGGTGCCCTGCTCGCCGTCTTCGGCCCGCTGACCCTGGTCGTGGCCGAACTGGCCGCCCTGCCCCTGGCCCGCTGACCCCAGCTCCGGAAAAAGGTTCCCGTGCGGCGATGAGTTCCGCGGAGCCCCCGGGTCTACCTCACCGAACAGCGACGAACCGATGGGAGAGACCCCGATGACCGCCCCCGCGTACCAGCAGATGATCTTCGTGAACCTGCCCGTGAACGACCTCGACGCGTCGAAGAAGTTCTTCACGGAGCTGGGCTACTCGATCAACCCGCAGTTCAGCGACGACAACGCGGCCTCGGTCGTGATCAGCGACACCATCGTCGCGATGCTGCTCACCAAGCCGTTCTACGCGACCTTCACCAAGAAGGAGATCGCGGACGCCACCACGACCAGCGAGGTGCTGATCTGCCTGAGCGCGGAGAGCCGCACCAAGGTGGACGAGCTGGTGGAGAAGGCCGTCGCGGCCGGCGGCACCGCCTCGGACAAGGTCCAGGACATGGGCTTCATGTACGGCCGCGCCTTCGACGACCTCGACGGGCACACCTGGGAGGTCGTGTGGATGGACCCGGCGGCCGTCGAGGGCTGACGAACAGCCGTACGGGGACGACCTAGTGCTGTGACCGGGAAGGTTCGCCGGGAAGCTCGCGGCGTCCGGTGCGGTGCATCGCAAGGCGGAGCATGACCCGCGTACTGGATGTACTCGGGTGTGAACCTTCCCGGTCACAGCACTAGCATGGGCGGGTGCAGACGATGCCCGCCCATGCGGCCCACCACGACGACCACGAGATAGAGACGCTGGAGGAGTTCGACGCGACCGTCTCGGCGCGCGGCTCCCTCGCCGGGTTCCGCGTGCAGGCCGTCGATCTGACGGACCGTACGCGCGAACTGCTCACCACCGGCGCCGCGGGCGCGGTCTTCCTCGGCTGCCCGATGCGCGAGGACGCGGCCGCCAAGGTGCGTGCCGAGGGCGCCCTGGTCTTCCCGCCCGTCCCGGACCTGCCCTTCGACCCCTACCGGGGTCATGTCTACACGCCGGACGAGCTGTTCGCGTCCCTGGCCGACGGCTACGAGGCCACGCCGGACGCCCGCGCCTACGCCTGGCTCCAGCGCACGAAGGCCGACCGGGACGTGTACGCCTCGACGCTGCGGGCGCTGCACGACGACGCCGTCTCCGACGCCCTGGACGAACTCCTGTCCGGCGCACGGGTGGTGGGCGTGATGGGCGGGCACGCGATGCGCCGCGGCACCCGGGAGTACGAGGGCGCCGTCCGGCTCGGCCGGGAACTGGCGCGCGCCGGCCTGACGGTCGCGACCGGCGGTGGCCCCGGCGCGATGGAGGCGGCCAACCTCGGCGCCTTCCTCGCCCCGTACGGCGACGAGGAGTTGGGCGACGCGCTGCGGCTGCTGGCCAAGGCACCGGGGTTCACGCGGTCCGTCACCGAGTGGGCGTCGGTCGCCTTCGAGGTGCGGGCCCGGCTGCCCCGCGGCGGCCGCTCGGTCGGCATTCCGACCTGGTTCTACGGCCATGAGCCGCCGAACCCCTTCGCCTCCCACATCGCCAAGTACTTCTCCAACGCGACCCGCGAGGACGGCCTGTTGGCGCGATCCACGGCGGGTGTCGTCTTCCTGCCCGGAGCCGCCGGCACCGTCCAGGAGGTCTTCGACAACGCCACGCCCAACTACTACGAGTCGCGCGGCGAGCCCACGCCGATGGTCCTGGTGGACCGGGCGCACTGGACCGAACGGCTGCCGGTGTGGCCCCTGCTCCAGTCGCTCGCGGAGGGCCGGTCGATGGAGGCGCGGCTCGCCCTGGTCGACCGGATCGAGGAGGCGCCGGAGGCCCTGAAACGTCTCCTCGGTTAATAAGAGGGCAAAGCCAACGCCTGTAGGCTGCATATGCGTTGACAGTGCTTATGCGACGCTTATAAATCTGTGAGTCTCACGGGAACGGTGATGTCCCGTCGCCGCTCCCTTCCAACCCCCCTCAGTGGTGTAACTCCCGTAAGGACAAACGTGTCCATAAACCGCCGTACTGTCGCACGCTCCGTGCGGGCCCTGGGCGTGGCTTCCGCCTCGGCCGCACTGGCCCTCTCCGTCGCGGGCAACGCGCTCGCGTGCGACATCAGTGAATTCTCCGCCGAAGCCAAGTGCGACGGCGACAAGGGCGTCATCACGGTCACCGACAAGGACCCCAGCGGTGTCCCGGCGACGGTCACCGTGTTCCTGCAGAACAACGGCGCCGACCTCGAGAAGGTCGGCGAGCAGACGGTCAAGGGCTCGCGCGAGGGTGTCACCATCACCTTCGCCGAGGACTGGAAGCCGAACGCCGAGTACCGCGTGCACGTCAAGGCCGCGGGCTACGTCGACCAGGACATCAAGCCGAACCTGACGACGCCGTCCACCGCCTGCAAGAAGGACGAGACGAAGCCCCCGGCTCCGTCGGACACGCCGTCGCCGACGCCGTCGGACTCCGCCTCGACCCCGGCCGAGGAGACCGAGACCCCGGCTCCCTCCGAGAGCGCGTCCACCGCTCCGGCGGAGAACGCCCCCTCCCCGGCGGCCGGTGACTCCAACCTGGCCGAGACCGGTGCGAACTCCAACACCGGTCTGATCGCGGGCATCGCGGTCGCGCTGGTCGCCCTCGGCGGTGGCGCGGTCTTCTTCGGCCTGCGTCGCCGTGGGGCCAAGAGCGAGGGCTGATCCGGCTCTTCCGTGACACCACTGTGGCCCGTCCCCGTCCGGGGGCGGGCCACAGTCGTTCCCGGGCGCGGGCTCAGCCGAACGTCGCCCGCTCCAGCCAGAACTCCAGCAGCTCCCGCTCACCGAGGACCTCCAACCGCGCGCTGTCCAGCGGCAGTCGGCGGTAGAAACCCAGCAGGACGTCGGTGAGGGTGCCGCGCAGCGCGACCGTCGCCTTCTCGTGGCCGCGCCGCCACACGATCGCCTCCCCGTCCAGGTCGACGAACCACTCGGCGTCCACGTCCGGCGCGGGGTCGGTGGCGTGCAGATGGATGCTCGCGCCGGGCCGGCGCAGCTCACGCGAGGGGTCGTCGGGGATGGTCAGCTGCGCCCACTGCACGATCTCCAGCCACTCGTCGATCGCGTCGGCCGCGATCTCCGGGGCCACCTCGTACGGCTGACCGGCGGCGAGCGTCGCGTCGGCGCGGTGGATCGTTAGTTCGTGCGTCATCCGGCGGGCCCAGAACCCGGACGTGGGGATGCCGGCCCACGACCACACCGCGGTGTCCGGACCGGCCTGGCGCAGCGTGCCGACGAGCAGTTCGCCGGTCTCCGCCAGCCAGGCGTCGAGCGCGGCGGGGTCGCCCTGCGCGTCAGGTCCCTGGGCGCCCGGCACGGTCTCCTCCGGGATCTCCTCCTCGGCGCGCGTCCGCACCATCAGCTCCACCCAGCGCAGGGCCTCCCCCGTGTGCCGGACGAGCTGCTCCAGCGACCAGTCGGGGCAGGTCGGCACGGTGGCCGACAGGTCGGCACCGGAGGTCACCACCGCCCTCAGCAGGCCGACCTGGTGATCTATCTCGTCGCAGTAGCGATCATGTGCGAGCAGCGTCATGCCCGCACCCTAAGCGCCGGGTGATCAGCCGAGCACCACGATTTCCGCTTCGTCGAACTCCACGCCGACCACGTCCCCGACCTCCGGCGCCTCCCTGAGCGCGCATGCGGCCTCCAGACGCGGCGCGTCCTCCGGCTGCAGGTGCAGGGCGACGTGCGTACCCCGGAACGTCCGCGCGGCGACTGTGCAGCGCAGTCCCTCGTCGGGCGCGACGAGCCGCACCCCGGGCGGCCGGACCAGCAGGGGCCGGACGCCCTGTGCGGCGTTCTCGCCGACCGGGAGCTTGCCCCAGGGGGTGTCCGCGGCCTCACCGGCCACGGTGCCCTCGACCACGTTGTCGAAGCCGAGGAAGCGGGCCACGAACGCGTCCGCAGGGCGCTGCCACACCTCGAGCGGCGTCCCGGTCTGGGCGATCCTGCCGTCCCGCATCACCACCACCCGGTCGGCCAGCGCGAACGCCTCGCCCTGGTCGTGGGTGACGGCCAGCACGGTGGTGCCCAACTGCCCGAACAGCTCCCGCAGTTCGACCACCAGGCGCTCCCGCAGCGAGCGGTCGAGCTGGCCCAGCGGCTCGTCCAGCATCAGCAGCCGCGGGCGGGGCGCGAGGGCGCGGGCCAGCGCAACCCGCTGCTGCTCCCCGCCGGACAGCGAGGCGACGGCCCGCCCCGCGGCACCCGGCAGCCCGACCAGCTCCAGCAACTCCTGCACCCGCTCGGCCTGTTCACGCCGGGACGCCCCGCGCATCCGGGCGCCGAACGCCACGTTGCCGCCGACGTCCCGCTGCGGGAACAGCTGGTGGTCCTGGAACATCAGGCCGACGCCGCGCCGGTGCGCGGGCACCCCGGCCTGGTCGCGCCCGTCCAGCGTCACCCGGCCGGCGTCCAGAGGCTGCAGCCCCGCCACGGCCCGCAGCAGCGTCGACTTGCCGCTGCCGCTCGGCCCCAGCACGCACACGATCTCGTGCTCGGCGACCTCCAGGTCCACGGCGTCGAGCACCGCCCGGCCGCCGAAGCGGACCGTCGCGCCCGTCAGGCTCAGCAGCATCTAGAACTCCCCCGTCCGGTCGGTGCGCAGCCGCTCCAGCACCAGGAGCGCCACCGCGCACACCACCATGAGCACCGTCGAAAGGGCCATCGCCTGGCCGTAGTTGAGATCACCCGCGCGCCCCAGCAGCCGGGCCACCGCGACCGGCAGCGTCGGGTTGTCGGGCCGCGCGATGAACACGGTCGCGCCGAACTCGCCGAGCGACACCGCGAAGGCGAACCCGGCCGCGATCAGCAGCGCCCGGCGCACCATCGGCAGATCGATCTCCCGCCACACCCGCCAGGGCGAGGCGCCGAGGACCGCGGCCGCCTCCCGCAGCCGGTCGTCGACGGCCCGCAGCACGGGCAGCATCGTCCGGACGACGAAGGGCACCCCGACCAGGGCCTGCGCGACCGGCACCAGGATCCAGCTGCTCCTCAGGTCGAGCGGCGGCTCGTCCAGGGAGATCAGGAACCCGAACCCGACGGTCACCGCCGACACCCCGAGCGGCAGCATCAGCAGCGCGTCGAAGCCCCGGACGAACCGGCCCGCGTCCCGCCGGGTCAGCGCGGCCGCCGCCAGTCCGCCGACCAGCACGGCGATCAGGGTGGCGACGACGGCGTACTGGAGGGAGTTGCCGATCGCCTCGATCGGGGCGACGAGGAAGACCCCGCCGTCGGACTCGGTGAGCGCCCGGTAGTAGCCGAAGCCGGGCGCGTCCAGAGAGCGCCGCACCAGGACGGCGAGCGGCAGCACCAGCAGGACGGCGACCACGGCCAGGACCCCGGCGAGCAGCGCCCACTGCCCGGCCCCGCGCGGCCGCCGCGCCGTCACGGACGCGTCGACGAGCCGCAGGGCGCTCTCCCGCCGCCGTACGGTCCAGGCGTGCACGGCGAGGATCGAGCCGACGGCCAGGAACTGCACGATCGTCAGCACGGCGGCCGTGGACAGGTCGAAGATCTCGGAGGTCTGCCGGTAGATCTCGACCTCCAGGGTGGAGAAGGCCGGACCGCCGAGGATCTGGACCACGCCGAAGGACGTGAAGGTGAACAGGAAGACCATGAGCGCGGCCGCCGCCACGGCAGGCCCGAGCGCCGGCAGCGTGACGGTCCGCCAGGCGGTCCACCGGGACGCGCCGAGCATCCGCGCCGCCTCCTCCTGCCGGGGGTCCAGCTGGGCCCACAGGCCGCCCACCGTCCGTACGACGACGGCGTAGTTGAAGAAGACGTGCGCGAGGAGGATGGCCCACACGGTGGTGTCCAGCCGTACGCCCCACAGCTCGTCCAGCAGCCCGCCGCGGCCGACGAGCGCGAGGAATGCCGTGCCGACGACGACCGTCGGCAGCACGAACGGCACGGTCACCACGGCCCGCAGGACCTGTTTGCCGGGGAAGTCGAAGCGGGCGAAGACGTAGGCGCCGGGCAGCGCGATCAGCAGCGTGAGCGCGGTGGAGGCGAGGGCCTGCCAGGTCGTGAACCACAGCACGTGCCGGATGTCGGACTGCCCGAGCACGTCCCACAGGCGCCCGAACCGCCACGCCCCGTCGACGTGCAGGCCGCGCGCGACGATCGCGGCGACCGGGTAGGCGAAGAAGACCGCGAAGAACGCGACGGGCACGGCCACGAGACCGAGCCGCGCCGCCGCGCTCCGCGTACGGCGGGCCGCTACCTGAGGACGAGCGAGGTCCACGACTTGACCCAGTCGTCACGGTGGGCGGCGATCTTCGCCGGGTCCATGGTCTCGGGGTTCTCCGCCGCCGGCCCGAACTCGGTGAACTCCTTCGGCACCTGGGCGCCCTCCCGCACCGGATACACGAACATGTTCAACGGCATGTCGTCCTGGAATTCCTTGGTCAGCAGGAAGTCCAGGAGCGCCTTGCCGCCCTCGGCGTTCTTCGCGTTGGTCAGCAGACCGGCGTACTCGACCTGCCGGAAGCAGGTGCCGTCCGCGACACCCGTGGGAGCGCTGGTGGGCTTCGGGTCGGCGTAGATCACCTCGGCGGGCGGCGAGGAGGCGTACGACACGACGAGCGGCCGGTCGCCCTTGGCCTTCTTGCCGCCGGCCGAACCGGAGAACTCCTCGTTGTACGCCTGCTCCCAGCCGTCGACGACCTTGACGCCGTTGGCCTTCAGCTTCTTCCAGTAGCCCTCCCAGCCTCCCCCACTCTCGGCTTCGCTCGAGCGGGAGGTGCCCCCATCCCCGTACTTCGCGGCGGTGCCGAGCAGGAAGCCGAGGCCGGGCGAGGAGGTGGACGCGTTCTCGGTGACGAGGAGGTCCTTGTACGCGGGCTTGACCAGGTCGTCGAACGAGGTGGGCGGGGCCAGCTCGTGCTCGCTGAAGTACGCCTTGTCGTAGTTGACGCAGACGTCGCCGGTGTCGACAGGGGTGACCCGGTGCTTGTCCTGGTCGACCCGGAACTCGGGCAGGACCAGGTCGGAACCCTTGGCCTCGTACGACTGGAACAGGCCGTTGTCGAGGGCCCGGGACAGCAGGGTGTTGTCGACGCCGAAGAAGACGTCGCCCTGGGGGTTGTCCTTGGTCAGGATGGCCTTGTTGACGGCCTGCCCGGCGTCGCCGTCCTTGAGGACCCGGACCTTGTAGCCGGACTGCTTCTCGAAGGCGGCGAGGACGTCCTTGGACACGGCCCACGAGTTGTGGCTGACGAGGGTGACGGTCCGGGAACCGCCGCCGCCGGCGTCGCCGCCGTCGTCGGACGACCCGCAGGCGGTCAGCGCCGGCAGGGCGACGAGACCGAGCCCGACGGCGAGGGCCGTGGCCTTCTTGGTGATGCTCACTGGATTCCTCCTGGGGTGACCAGGAAGAGACGCGGCCCTGCCCGTAGCCCCGGGGGGCTCGGGCAGGGCGCAACAGCTCGAGTGATGACCGATCTCCCTACCCAGAATGACCTGGGCCAGGTTCGGAGGGTCTGCGGCCGGTGCCGCACTCTCAGCGCTGTGGCGCTCCCCTGTCGGAATATGCAGATGTGTTGACGCCGGTCAGACTACCGCTCGGTGGCGGCGAGCTGACCACACGCCCCGTCGATCTCCTGACCACGGGTGTCCCGGATCGTCACCGGTACACCATGGGCGGCGATGGCCTCGACGAACGCCTTCTCGTCCTCGGGACGGGAGGCGGTCCACTTCGAGCCCGGCGTCGGGTTGAGCGGAATCAGGTTGACGTGCACCGGCTTGCCCTTGAGCAGCCGCCCGAGCCGGTCACCACGCCAGGCCTGGTCGTTGATGTCCCGGATGAGCGCGTACTCGATGGACAGCCGGCGGCCGCTCTTGCCGACGTACTCGAACCCGGCGTCCAGCACCTCGCGCACCTTCCACCGCGTGTTCACGGGGACGAGGGTGTCGCGCAGCTCGTCGTCGGGGGCGTGCAGCGAGATGGCGAGCCGGCACTTGAACCCTTCATCGGCGAACCGGTGAATGGCGGGCACGAGCCCGACGGTGGAAACGGTGATACCCCGCTGCGAGAGACCCAGCCCGTCCGGCTCCGGATCGGTGAGCCGCCGGATGGCCCCGACGACCCGCTTGTAGTTGGCGAGCGGCTCGCCCATCCCCATGAAGACGATGTTGGACAGCCGAGCCGGCCCTCCGGGCACGTCCCCGTCCCGCAGCGCCCGCATCCCGTCGACGATCTGATGGACGATCTCGGCGGTGGACAGATTCCGATCGAGCCCCGCCTGCCCGGTGGCGCAGAAGGGACAGTTCATCCCGCACCCGGCCTGCGAACTGATGCACATGGTGACCCGGTCCGGGTACCGCATCAGCACGGACTCCACGAGCGTCCCGTCGAACAGCCGCCACAGCGTCTTGCGCGTGGTCCCCTCGTCGGTCGACAGATGCCGCACGACGGTCATCAGCTCGGGAAACAGCTCCTCCCGCAGCTTGGCACGGGACCCGGCGGGGATGTCGGTCCACTGCTCCGGCTCGTGCGCGTACCGCGCGAAGTAGTGCTGCGAGAGCTGCTTGGCACGAAACGGCTTCTCGCCGATCGCGGCAACGGCGTCCTTGCGCTCACCGGGCGTGAGATCGGCAAGATGCCGCGGCGGCTTCTTGGCTCCGCGCGGGGCGACGAATGTGAGTTCTCCGGGTGCAGGCATAACCCTTCCAGTGTGGCAGATCAACTGCGGCACCCCGGGCGCGAGTGGGGTGGGGCCGATCACCTCCCGCGAGCGGCCCCCAGCGTCTCCCTCGCCCGCTCCAGCATGCCCAGCGCGTCGACCGCCGCCGGGGACAGGGCCGCGTCGTCCCGCAGGTCGGCCAGCGGCACCCATGCCGCCGTCCCGTGGAGCCGTCGGTCTCGGCCCTCACCGGCGCCCCGCCCTCGACGGTCGCCGCGTAGAACAGCGCTGTCAGGCTCCAGTCCACGCTGATCGGCATGCGCCGGAGCCCCCGCTCGGCGAGAGCGGGGGCTCCGGAGGACGTTCGGGACCCGGCGGCGGGGATGCCGGGATCAGCCCGACCCCACGAACAGCACCAGCAGCAGCCACACCACCGGTGCCGTCGGGAGGAGGGAGTCCAGGCGGTCCATGATGCCGCCGTGGCCCGGCAGCAGGGTGCCCATGTCCTTGATGCCCAGGTCGCGTTTGATCATCGACTCGCCGAGGTCGCCCAGCGTGGCGCTGGCCGCGACCGCGAGGCCCAGGAGGAGGCCCTGCCACCAGTGGCCGTCGTCGATCAGGAACTGCATGCACAGCGCGCCCGCCACCATCGCGAAGCTCACCGCGCCCAGCAGGCCCTCGCGGGTCTTGCCGGGGCTGATGCGCGGCGCCAGCTTGGTGCGGCCGAAGCGCCACCCGACGGCGTACGCGCCGGTGTCGCTGACGACCGTCAGGAGCAGGAACGTCAGGACGCGCCACGCGCCGTCGTCCGCGGTCAGCATCATCGTGACGAACGTGGCGAGGAACGGTACGTAGAACGCCGCGAAGACGCCGGCCGTGACATCCCGCAGGTAGTCCTCGGGCGGTTCCGTCATCCGCCAGACCAGGACGGCCAGCGCGGTCAGCGCCATCGCCACCCAGGCACCCTCGGCGCCCCGCACGTATCCGGCGACCACCATCGCTGCGCCGCCGACCGCGAGCGGCACGAGCGGCGCCCTGATGCCCTTGCGCTCCTCCAGCCGCTTGGTCAGCTCCCACAGGCCCACGACCACGGCCACGGCGACCACGCCGACGAACACGGCCTTGACGACGAACAGGGACGCCACGATCACGACGCCGAGCCCGACGCCGACCCCTATGGCAGCGCTCAGGTCGCGTCCCGCGCTCTTCTTCTGCGGCGGGGGCGCCGGCTGCGAGGCGTCGGGCATGGGCTCCGGATTCTGCGGCACCGCCGGGAACGGCTGCGCCTGCGGCATGTGATGAGGCCGCGCCTGCGGCGGTTCCTCCCGGAACAAGGGGCCGCTCAGCCGAGCGGCCCCCCGGTCGTCATCCTGGTCTCCGCCGTACGCGGGTTCGTCGGGCACGATGGGCATGGGGCGAGTCTGCTGCGCCTGAGGCGCATCGTACGCGGGACCCGCCGGGCCGGCCCCTTGGACGGGTCCTCGATCGTCGGGCCCCCAGTACCCGGCCTGCCCGGCCCCGGTCGGCGCGCCCCAGGAAGAGTCGTTCATCAGACCTCGAGCAGCTCGGCTTCCTTGTGCTTCAGCAGCTCGTCCACCTGAGCGACGTACTTGTGGGTGGTGTCGTCGAGCTCCTTCTCCGCACGCCGCCCCTCGTCCTCACCGATCTCGCCGTCCTTGATCAGCTTGTCGATGGCGTCCTTGGCCTTGCGGCGGACCGAGCGGATGGACACCTTGGCGTCCTCGCCCTTGCCCTTGGCGACCTTGATGTAGTCGCGGCGGCGCTCCTCGGTGAGCTCGGGGAACACCACACGGATGATGTTGCCGTCGTTGCTCGGGTTGACGCCCAGGTCGGAGTCGCGGATCGCCTGCTCGATGTTGCGCAGCGCGCTCTTGTCGAACGGGGTGACGACCGCCATGCGCGGCTCCGGCACGGAGAACGAGGCCAGCTGGTTGATCGGGGTCGGCGCACCGTAGTAGTCGGCCACGATCTTGTTGAACATCGCCGGGTGCGCACGGCCGGTGCGGATCGCGGCGAAGTCCTCCTTGGCGACCACGACGGCCTTCTCCATCTTCTCCTCGGCCTCGAGGAGGGTCTCTTCGATCACCACTTGCTCCTGCGTGTCTTGAGTGAAAGGCCCGGCTGCGGTTCCTGTGGGGGGCGGCGGCCGGCTGCGTCGCGTCTTCTTCCTGCACGGTTCCCGACCGGCAGGACATTGTCCATCCCCCGTCCAGGGTCCGTCCCGTCCGTCCCCCGGACGGGTCGGTGCCGAGGCGTCAGCCCCGGCCTCCCTGCTCACCCACCAGCGTGCCGATCTTCTCACCCTTGACGGCACGGGCGATATTGCCCTCCGCCAGAAGCTCGAAGACGAGGATCGGGAGCTTGTTGTCGCGGCACAGTGTGATCGCCGTGGCGTCGGCGACCTTGAGGTCCCGGGTGATGACCTCGCCGTATCCGAGGGAGTCGAACTTGACGGCGTCCGGGTTGGTCTTCGGGTCGGAGTCGTAGACCCCGTCGACGCCGTTCTTGCCCATGAGCAGCGCCTCTGCGTCGATCTCCAGGGCGCGCTGCGCGGCGGTCGTGTCGGTGGAGAAGTACGGCATGCCCATGCCCGCGCCGAAGATGACCACGCGGCCCTTCTCCAGGTGCCGCACGGCGCGCAGCGGGATGTACGGCTCGGCGACCTGCCCCATGGTGATGGCGGTCTGGACCCGGCTGTCGATGCCTTCCTTCTCCAGGAAGTCCTGGAGGGCGAGGCAGTTCATCACGGTGCCGAGCATGCCCATGTAGTCGGACCGCGCGCGGTCCATGCCGCGCTGCTGGAGTTCGGCACCGCGGAAGAAGTTGCCGCCGCCGATGACGACGGCGATCTCCGCGCCGTCGCGTACGACGGCCGCGATCTCACGGGCGATCTTGTGCACCACGTCCGGGTCGACACCGAGTCCCCCGCCACCGGAGAAGGCCTCTCCGGACAGCTTCAGCAGAAACCGGCCGTGTACTTTGCCGTCGTCGCTCTTCTGGGCCTTGGTGGTCATCGAGATCCCGCCTTTGTTACTGGGTGCACATGCGAGGAAGGCCATTGCCGGTTGGGGTGTGTTCGCATCCCATGCGCGGCAATGGCCTCCTCGTCAGATCTGCTGTCGTCCGTCACCCGCGCGAGCGCGGTGGCGGCGTCCGCCATCGACTGCCTTCGACCCTATAGGGGCGGGGCGTCGAGCGCGGTACGGACTCAGATGCCGACCTTGATGCGCGTGAAGCGCTTCAGGGTGACACCGGCCTCGTCCAGAACCTTCTGGACGGACTTCTTGTTGTCGAGCGCGTACGGCTGACCGAGCAGCGTGGCGTCCTTGAAGAAGCCGTTGAGGCGACCCTCGACGATCTTCGGCAGGGCGGCCTCGGGCTTGCCCTCGGCGCGGGTGGTCTCCTCGGCGACGCGGCGCTCGGACTCGACGACGTCGGCCGGCACGTCCTCCTTGGAGAGGTACTTCGGCGCGAAGGCGGCGATGTGCTGGGCGACGCCCTTGGCGATCTCGGCGTTCGGCTTGTCGAGCTCGACGAGGACACCGATCTGCGGGGGCAGGTCGGGCATCGTGCGGTGCATGTAGGCCGTCACGTAGCCGTCGCCGAACTGCGCGAAGCGGTCCAGGACGATCTTCTCGCCGAGGTTGGCGTTGGCCTCGTCCACGTACGCCTGGACGGTCTTGCCGGCCTCGATCTCGGAGGCGAGCAGGGCCTCGAGGTCGGCCGGGGAGGTCTTGGCGACGTGCTCGGCGATGGCGTTGGCCACGGCCTGGAACTTCTCGCCCTTGGCGACGAAGTCCGTCTCGCACTTCAGCTCGACGAGGACACCGGAGGAGTTGTCGTCGGCGATGATCGAGACTACGGCGCCGTTCTCGGCGGAGCGGCCCTCGCGCTTGGCGACGCCCTTCTGGCCCTTGATGCGGAGCGCCTCGACGGCCTTCTCGACGTTGCCCTCGGCCTCGTCCAGCGCCTTCTTGCAGTCCATCATGCCGGCGCCGGTGAGCTCGCGGAGCTTCTTGACGTCAGCGGCGGTGTAGTTCGCCATGAGTCTGTGAATCTTTCTGGAAGTCTGGAAGATCGAAGATCTACGGGGTCTGCGGCCACCATGGACCGGCCGGGGCCGCCGGCCTTTCGTCGACCTACAGGTGAACGGCGGGAGCGGGTTTCACCGCGGCACGGGGGCCGTGGGATCCAACCGCTCCCGCCGTCAACCCTGACGGTGTCAGGCCTGCTCGCCCTCGGCGGCCGGAGCCTCGGTGGCCGGGGCCTCGGTGGCCGGGGCCTCCGCGGCGGGGGCCTCGGCGGCGGGGGCCTCGGCGGCGGGGGCCTCGGCGGCAGCCGGAGCCTCGTCGGCCTTCTTCTCACCCTCGAGCAGGTCGCGCTCCCACTCGGCCAGCGGCTCGCCGGCGGCCTTCTCGCCCTTGCCCTCGGTGGCGACACCGCTGCGGGCGATGAGGCCCTCGGCGACGGCGTCGGCGATCACGCGGGTGAGCAGGGTGACGGAGCGGATCGCGTCGTCGTTGCCCGGGATCTTGTAGTCGACCTCGTCGGGGTCGCAGTTGGTGTCGAGGATGGCGACGACCGGGATGTTGAGCTTCCGGGCCTCGCCGACCGCGATGTGCTCCTTCTTGGTGTCCACGATCCAGACGGCGCTGGGCACCTTGGACATCTCGCGGATACCGCCGAGGGTCTTCTCCAGCTTCGCCTTCTCGCGGGAGAGGACCAGCAGCTCCTTCTTGGTGAGGCCGGAGGCGGCCACGTCCTCGAAGTCGATCTGCTCGAGCTCCTTGAGGCGCTGCAGACGCTTGTAGACGGTCGAGAAGTTGGTGAGCATGCCGCCCAGCCAGCGCTGGTTGACGTAGGGCATGCCGACGCGGGTGGCCTGCTCGGCGATGGCCTCCTGCGCCTGCTTCTTCGTGCCGACGAACATGACCGTGCCGCCGTGGGCGACGGTCTCCTTGACGAACTCGTAGGCGCGGTCGATGTACGACAGCGACTGGAGCAGGTCGATGATGTAGATGCCGTTGCGCTCCGTGAAGATGAAGCGCTTCATCTTCGGGTTCCAACGGCGGGTCTGGTGACCGAAGTGGACGCCGCTCTCCAGCAGCTCCCGCATCGTGACGACGGCCATGGCCGTGTTCTCCTTGGTTCTCGGTTGTGCCGCGGGGGCCGGACGGCTCCCGCGCCTGACGCCCGCGTGCGCCGTGCCACTAAGGACCGAGGGGCGCTGACACCGACCGTTTCCGGCGGGATGTCGGGGCGTGCGAAGTCGACCCGGTGACCCGGATCGCCAGAAGAAGTGTACGGGACCTTCGAGGTCCCGGGTGACGCCGCTGTCCACAGCACGGGGGTTGTCCACAGATACCGGCCATGATCGACGGAATTGCGCCACTGTTCGGGCATGCGACAGAAGCAATCACAGAGGCGATCCAGGAAGGCGGCGAGGGCGGCCGGGCGGCTGGTCCTGCTGCTTCTGCTGACGGCCGCCGTCCTGCTGGCACCGGCGCCGGACCTGACCCCGACCGCGGCACGGGTGCGCGCGGCACCGGCCGCGGACCCCGAGGTCCCGAGGCTCGGCCGGGCCTGGCCCGTGGGGTCACGCCCACCGGTCCTGCGCGCCTGGGAGCCCCCGGCGACGGCGTACGGCCGCGGCCACCGGGGCGTGGACCTGTCGGCCCCGGCCGGCACACCGGTCCGGGCGGTGGCGGCCGGACGGGTGTCGTTCGCGGGCAGGGTGGCCGGCAAGGGGGTGGTGTCGGTGGATCTGGCGGGGACGGGCGATCCACCACTGCGCACGACGTACGAGCCGGTGCGGGCGTCCGTCGGGAAGGGCGACGAGGTGACGGCGGGCGACGTCGTCGGGATGGCGGAGCAGGCCGGCTCGCACTGTACGACGGGTTGCCTGCACTGGGGCCTGCGCCGGGGCGACGCCTATCTGAACCCCTTGTCGCTGCTCCCGCCCTGGCTCCTGCACGGCCCGTCCCGCCTGCTGCCGGTCCTGGGGGTGCCGGCGCCCACCGGACGGGGTCTCAGCCCCGCACACCCGTGAGCGTCATCGAGTCAGCCCCGCACACCCCTGACGCCGTCAAGTCAGCCCCGCACTCCCCCGAGCGCCATCAAGTCAGCCCCGCACTCCCCCGAGCGCCATCGAGACGGCCGCGTCGGTGATCGCCGCCGGTTCCTCCGCGGCGCCCAGCTCGATCCTGCGGACCGCCGCGTCCACCACGCCCTGGAGCAGCATGGCGGCGAGCCGGGGCTCGGCGTGGCCCATGTCCCGCAGCGCCTCGACGATCATCGCGATCAGCCCGCCGTGCGCGGCCCGGATCTTCTCCCGGGCGCCGGCGTCCAGCTCGCTCGCGGAGATCGCCACGACGGCCCGGTGCCGCCGGTCGCCGACCAGCGCGAGCTGGCGGCGCACATACGCCTCGACCTTGCCCTCGGGTGTCGTCTCCTCCGCCATCGCGGCCTCGACCTCCGCGGCCCAGACCGGGAAGTCGACCGCGCACAGCTCCTCGACCACGGCGGCCCGTGACCGGAAGTACTCGTACACGGACGACCGCGCGAGTCCCGTGCGCTCGGCGAGGGCCGGGAAGGTCAGCGCCTCCGTCCCGCCGTCGGACAACAGGGAACGAGCCGCGTCCAGCAGGGCGGCTCGCTGCATCGACCGGTGCTCGGCCACGGAGGCCGCTCGAATCCTTGGCACCCGTCCACTGTACGGACGCCGTTCGCCCGACGGGAGTGTCTGCGCCGAACACCACGGTCGTCGGGGCAGGTCACCGGCCGAAGCCGGCCAGTTTCGCCCGGAGCTGGAGCACGGACTTGGTGTGGATCTGGCTGACCCGGCTCTCCGTCACGCCCAGGACGTTGCCGATCTCGGCGAGGGTGAGGCCCTCGTAGTAGTACAGCGTCACGACGGTCTTCTCCCGTTCGGGGAGCGTGTTGATCGCCCGTGCCAGGAACCGCCGCAGCTCCCGGTCCTCGGCGACCTCGACGGGGTTGTCCGCGGCGGTGTCCTCCAGCGTGTCCATCACGCTGAGTCCGTCGCCTCCCTCGGCGCCGACGTGCAGCAGCTCCTCCAGGGCCACGACGTTGGCCAGTGACAACTGGCTGAACACCGAGTGGAGTTCGTCCACCGCGATGCCCATCTCGGCGGCGACCTCGGACTCGGTCGGCGTCCGCCGCAGCCGTGCCTCCAGCGTCGCGTAAGCGCGCTCGACGTTGCGCGCCTTCTGCCGGACGGAGCGCGGGATCCAGTCCAGCGCCCTGAGTTCGTCGATCATCGCGCCGCGGATCCGGGTGATCGCGTACGTCTCGAACTTGATCTCGCGGTCGACGTCGAACTTCTCGATCGCGTCGATCAGGCCGAACACCCCGGACGACACGAAGTCCGCCTGCTCGACGTTGGGCGGCAGGCCGACGCTGACCCGGCCCGCCACGTACTTGACGAGGGGCGAGTAGTGCAGGATCAGCTGTTCGCGCAGCCGCTCGTCCCCCGTCGCCTTGTACGACCGCCACAGCTCGTCGAGTGTCGAGGGAGCGGGCGGCCGCGCGCTGCCACCGTCACGGGCGGCTGGGGGGATCGCCGCCCGGTCGGACCCGGAGGTGTGCTGGGGCATTCGTTGCCTAGTGCCGTTCTGCCGTGAAGCGGGGTGCCTGGTGAGCCGTCGGTCTGGAGGTCGTCGTGGTCGCTGTGTTCGCTTTCCGTGTCGCGGGGCCGGTCCGAGCCGGAACTCCGTGAGCGTAGCGTGACTGACGTGTCGCGGTGCGCGAAGGGCGGAGGCCGAGCCGTACGCAGATACGTTCCGCTGGACGCCCCGCCGGGGCATGGCGGTCGCGCTGCGTGATCACACGAACACCCCAACTGGGGGAATTCACAAGGGCGTCCGTGTTCCCCCGTACGGCCGAACACGCTCGGTCAGCATGGACGTCGCCCGGTGCGGGTCGTCATCATCGCCTGGCGTGTCAACTTCCAGCCGTCGCCGTGTCGTTCGACCCAGCCGAGTGAGCGGAGTTCGTACAGTCTCGCGACGGCGTCGTCCTCCGTGGTCTGCGCGCCGCGCGCGATCTCGTCCGCCCGGGCGGCGCGCGGGCCGGGCAGGGCGGACAGGACCGCCCGTGCTCTCGGTTCGAGCAGGTCGCGCGGCAGGACGGGTCCGCGTCGCTCGGGGGCCAGCTCCCCCATGTCCCCGACGAGTTCGATGATCTCCGCGGCGTCGGTGACCAGCACCGCGTCCTGCCGCAGCAGGTCGTGCACCCCGGCGGAGAGGCCGCTGGTGGCGGGGCCGGGGACGCCCATGGTGTGCCGGCCGAGCCGCCGGGCGGCCCGAGCGGTGGACAGGGAGCCGCTGCGGTGGGCGGCCTCCACGACGACCGTGCCCCGGGTGAGCGCGGCGATCACGCGGTTGCGGACGATGAATCTGCTGGGGGTGGGGTGCTCCCCCGGTGGCAGCTCCCCGACGACCAGGCCCTGCTCCGCGATCCGGTCGATCAGCTGGGCGTGCCCGCGCGGGTAGGGCCGGTCGGCGCCGCAGGCGAGGACGGCGACGGTGGCTCCGCCGGCGCCGAGGGCGCCCCGGTGGGCGGCGCCGTCGACCCCGTAGGCGCCGCCGGAGACGACCACCCAGCCCTCCTCGGCGAGCGCTGCGGCGAGGGTGGCGGCCATGTGCGCGCCGTACTCCGTGCAGGCCCGCGCTCCGACCAGCGCGACGGAACGCAGCGCCCACATGCGCAGGTCGGCCGGTCCGCGCACCCAGAGTCCGAGGGGCCGCGCGTCGCCGAGGTCGTCGAGCTGGCCGGGCCATTCGGTGTCCCCCGGGCACACGAACCGCATTCCGGCGTCCTGGGCCACGGCCAGGTCCCGGGCGGGGTCCGCGCGCTTCGCCCGGGCACGCAGCCCTTCCCAGCGCCGGGGGCCGATGCCCGGCAGGGGAGGCTCGGAGTCCCGCCGCAGCCGCTGTACGACCGCGCCGGCGCCGTGCTCGCGCACCCAGCGACCGGCGGTCTCGTCGCCGGGTTCGACGACGCGGCTGAGGAAGACCCGGTCGAGCAGGGCGTCCGGGGGGACCTTCCGCGATGGCCCGGCGCCGCTCATGCCGGGGCCCCGATCGCCATGGGGACGCCGCGGGGGACGCCGGTGCGCAGTTGCAGGGCGAGGGCGACGTCCGTGGCGTCGGGCCGGTCGTGGCCGGCGAGGTCGGCGACGGTCCACGCGACGCGCAGGACACGGTCGAGTCCGCGGGCCGTGAGCACACCCCGCTCCAGGTTCCGCTCGGCCTCGTCCATGGCGCCGCTCACGGGGTGCCAGCGGCTGCGCAGCTCGCGTCCGGGGACGTCGCTGTTGGTCCGCCACGGGGTGCCGGTGAGCCGTGCGGCGGCCCGCTCACGGGCGGCGCGCACCCGGTCGGCGACGGTCGCCGTCGGCTCTCCACGGGCGTCGCGCTCGGCGAGCTGGGCCCGGGTGACGCGGTCCACCTCGACCCGCAGGTCGACGCGGTCGAGGAGCGGCCCCGACAGCCGGGCCTGGTAGCGGCGGACGGCGGAGGACGGGCACTCGCACAGGTCGTCGGTCCGGGAGAAGCGCCCGCAGGGGCACGGGTTGGCCGCGAGGACCATGAGGAACTTCGCCGGGAAGCGGACGACGCCCGCGCTGCGGGCGATCACGACATGGCCTGCCTCCAGGGGCTGGCGCAGGGCGTCGAGCGCCCGGCCGCTGAACTCCGGGGTCTCGTCCAGAAAGAGCACGCCTCGGTGGGCGAGCGACACCGCGCCCGGGCGTGCGAAGCCGGGTCCGCCGCCGACCAGGGCCTGCATGGTCGCGGAGTGGTGCGGGGCGCAGTAGGGGGCCGCGTCGATCAAGGGCTTGCCCGGCGGCAGGAGCCCCGCGACCGAGTGCACGGCGGTGACCTCCAGGGACTCCTGTCTGCCGAGCGGCGGGAGGATGGCGGGCAGCCGCTCCGCGAGCATCGTCTTGCCGGCGCCGGGCGGCCCCTCCAGGAAGAGGTGGTGCCCGCCGGCGGCGGCGACCTCCACGGCGGTGCGTGCCGAGGTCTGCCCGACGACGTCGGCGAGGTCGTGGCCGTGGTCGCAGGCCACGGCGCCCAGGTTCCGCATGCCGGTGGCCGCGCCGGTCCCCGGCATCCGCAGTCCGGCGAGCAGCGGGTCGGGGCGGCCGTGGTCATCGGGTTCCTCGTCGGGGACGGGTTCGTCGGCGAGGACGGCGATCAGCTGGCGCAGGCTGCGCACGCCGAGCACGGAGACGCCCGGCACCAGGGACGCCTCGGCGGCCGCGCACTCCGGGACGACGACCTGTTCGTACCCGGCGTCGGCGGCGGCCAGCACGGCGGGGAGGATGCCCCGGACGGGGCGCACACGGCCGTCGAGCCCGAGTTCGCCGATCATCACGATGTCGGCGAGGACCCGTGGGTCGATGCGCTCGGCGGCGCCGAGGACGGCGCAGGCGACGGCCAGGTCGAAGCCGCTGCCGGCCTTCGGAACGGAGGCCGGGCTGAGCCCGACGGTGAGCTTCTTCTGCGGCCACTCGCCGCCGGAGTTGACGACGGCCGCCCGGACGCGGTCGCGGCTCTCGGTCAGGCTCTTGTCGGGCAGGCCCACGAGGGTGAAGGCGGCGACGCCCGGTTCGAGGTCCGCCTGGACCTCGACGACGACTCCCTCGACGCCCACGAGCGCCACCGAGCAGGTGCGTGCGAACCCCATGTCAGGCCACCCCTCGCGCGTGCTCGACCACGGGGGCGCCCCGGTCGGGCAGGACGATGCCGACGAGGTCGATGCGGACGCCTCCGGGCGGTGCTCCGCCGTGCGCGTGGATCCAGCGTTCCGCGAGGCCGCGCAGGCGCCGTGCCTTCTCGGGTCCCACGGCTGCCATCGGATGTTCGAAGCCGCCGGCCCGGCGGGTCTTCACCTCGCAGACGACGAGGACGTCGCCGTCGCGGGCGACGATGTCGATCTCTCCGGTCCTGCCACAGCGCCAGTTGCGCCCGAGAACCGTCATCCCGGCCTGGGTCAGCCGCCTCGCGGCCAGATCCTCGCCGTACCTGCCGAGTGCCCTGCGTGCGTTCATGTCGGCACCACCTCCGGCGCCAACGATGAGCCCGCCTCACGACGTTGTTGGATCTTGGTGGACGACTACGGTGCTGTGGACAACTCCGTCACCCGGGCGGGTGAACCTCACCCACTGGGCAGTTCGAGGTCGCTCTTGTTCAGCTCCTCGATGTTCACGTCCTTGAACGTGAGGACGCGCACCTGCTTCACGAACCGGGCCGGCCGGTACATGTCCCAGACCCAGGCGTCCGCCATGGACACTTCGAAGAACACCTCACCCTGGACCGAGTGCACCTGCATCTCGTAGTCGTTGGTCAGGTAGAAGCGCCGCTCGGTCTCGATCACGTACTTGAACAGACCGACGACATCGCGGTACTCCCGATAGAGCTTCAGCTCCATCTCGGTCTCGTACTTCTCGAGGTCCTCGGCGCTCATGGCATGTTCCCCTTCAGCCGTGCGATCCCCCCATTGTGCGCCAGTCCCGTCGGCCCCTAGACGATTTCGGTGTCGAGGGTCACGGGCCCGGCCGGGGGACCTTCGTCGAGCAGCCTCCGCAGCAGCTCGGCGAGTCTGGTCGGATACACCGTCTCATGTGCCCGGGCGAGTTCCCGACACGTCCACCAGCGTGCTCCGGCTACGCTGCGCCGCTCCAGCTCGGTGAGGGCCAGGGCCCTGACCGCCGTCTGGCTCGTACGGGCCAGGAAGTACCACTCGTCCTGGTCCCAGCGGCGGCCCGCGAACGGGAACGAGCACCGGCGGCGCCACAGCACGGGGCCGAGATCGACCTCCGTGATGCCGGTCTCCTCGGCGAGTTCCCGCAGAGCGGCCTCCTCGCGCGTCTCGTCGCCCTCGACTCCCCCGCCGGGCGTGAACCACCAGTCGTCGGCGGGGTCCTCCGGCTCGTGGCCGTGCAGCAGCAGGATGCGGTCCTCGGGGTCGAGCAGCACGACGCGGGCGACCCTGCGCACCCCGCTCTCGCGCGGGCCAGCCACCCCGTCCCCGTGCGGGCCGTCGGTCTCAGCCGGCACGCGCGGGCTCCGGCTTGCGGGAGCGGCCCCCGAGGAGCTTGGCGATCGGGCCGTACGCCCCGCCGCCCAGGACGAGCACGGCCCCGGCGAGGATCATGAGGCCCTGCGTACGCAGCGGCCCCTGCGGCGACAGCGCGCCGAGCTTCTCGAAGCCGGTCGCCTGCTCCAGCATGCCGTCCATGGGCCATACGACGGCCTCCACACGGGCCGAGACGGCGCTGCGCGCGACCGTGCCGCGCGCGGCGTCCGTGAGGTGGGCGGTGGAGTCGAGAGAGCCGCTGCGCTCGTCGCCGAGGAGGAAGATCCGGCCCTCGGGGACCTTCACGGACGGAAAGCCCTGGAGCTCGGCGAGGCCGTCGTCGGCCAGGTAGGGCTCCTCGATCTGCTTGCCGTTCACGGTCAGCCTGCCGTCGGTGCAGCAGGCGACGGTGTCGCCGCCGACCGCGACGACCCGCTTGACGACGGGGGCGTTGCTCACCCAGGTCTTGTCGGTGAAGACGACGACGTCACCGCGGTGGACGTCGCCGCCGTCGACGCGCTGGGCGAGCACCCGGGCGCCGGCGTTGATCGTGGGCGCCATCGAGCTGGTGGGGACGGTGTACGGCCGGTACACGACCGCTCCCCAGGCGAAGCCGCCCAGGAACAGCAGCAGACCCAGCGCCACGGCCAGCCCGGACAGCACCTGTCCGGTCCGGCTGCCCGCCGGGTTCTTGCTCGCGCCGGCCCGCGGCGCCGTACGTGTCGTGCTCTCGCCACCCATGGACCCGCACCCTACCCGGCGGTACCGACGCCGGGCAGCCCCTCAGGAGCCCGCGGACCGGCGGCTCGGCAAAGCTTTCCCCAGCTGCGGGTGCGAAACGGAACGACTGCCGCCGTACTCCGCGGCGGGCCCGGCGCGGCTGCCCGGGCCGGTCCCGTCCGCGGTGTCCCGGCGGCTCAGCGCGTGCGCTCGGCCTTGACGCGCTGACGGCGCCACAGCACCAGCGGCACCGCGCCGGCCAGCGCGAGGCTCGGCGGCGCGACCGTCAGGGCCGCGGACCGCGTGCTGAGGTCCTGGTCGAAGGTGTCCGGAACCGGCAGGGTGCTCCAGCGGCCGACCGGCCACGCGATCACGACAGCACGGCCGACGGCCTTGTCGACGGGGACCATGCCGTGGTTCTTGTCGGACTGGTTGTAGCGCGAGTCCCGCGAGTTCTGCCGGTGGTCGCCCATCACCCAGATGAAGCCCTCGGGGACCTTCACCTTGAACTGGCCGCCCTGGTCGTCCTGGCTGCACGGGGTGTTGCCCGGGTAGACGTAGGGCTCGTTCAGCGCCTTGCCGTTGACCGTCAGCGGGCCGGTGCCCTTGCACTCGACGGTGTCGCCTCCGACGCCGATCACGCGCTTGATCAGGTCCTTCTCCTCGGAGGACGGCATCAGGCCGATCCAGCTGAGGAAGGTCTGCAGGGCGTTCGGGTCGGGGGTGGGCTCCCCCGCGAGCCACTGGTCGGGGTCGTGGAAGACGACGACCTCGCCGCGCTCCGGCTCGGAGCCGAACCACGGGGTGAGCTTGTCGACGAGGACGCGGTCACCCTGCTGGAGGGTGTTCTGCATCGAGTCGGAGGGGATCGAGAACGCCTGCACCAGGAACGTCTTGATCAGCAGCGCGAGGACGAGCGCGATCCCGATCAGGATCGGCAGCTCCTTCCAGAAGGAGCGCTGCTTCTTCTCGGGGGCGGCCCCGCCCGACCCCTGGCCGCCGGTCGGGGGCTGCCCGCCCGACCGTCCTCCGTCATCGCCGGATCCGGGCTCGTTCCCGGAGGTCACGGCGCCGTCCGCGGCCGGGTCGGCCGCGCCCACGGGGTGTCCGCGGTGCTCCTCGCCGTCGTGCCCGGACCGTGCGCCAACCGCCACATCCCCCACGCCAACTCCTTACTCTGTGCCGCTGCCTGCCCCATGCGCGGCGCAGGCCCACCACTCCCATAACGAGCGGGAGTTCCGCAGGGCTCGGGAGCTGGAGCGTTCCGTTCGATTCGTCCGGGGCAACCCTATGCGACAGCGGGACGGACGCGGTCGACCCGGGCACCGAGTCGGCCACGGAGGAGTAGGTGTTCGGCTCGTCGAGGCTGGTCCAGTGGCCGAGGGGCCAGGCGATCCACTTGGCGCGTCCGACGACCTCGTCCTCGGAGACCGTGCCGCCGTACTCCTGGTCCTGGTGGGCGCGGGAGTCGGCGGAATTCGCCCGGTGGTCGCCCATCACCCACAGCCGGCCCTGGGGGACGGTGATGTCGAACTGCGCCTTGGAGGGGGCGTTGCCCGGGTACAGGTAGTCCTCGTTCAGCGGGACGCCGTTGACGGTGACCCGGCCCTGCGCGTCGCAGCACTTGACGCGGTCGCCGCCGACGCCGACGACGCGTTTGATCAGGTCCTTCTCGTCGTCGGACGGCAGCAGGCCGATGAAGGTCAGGGCCTCCTTGACCTGCTTGACGACGACGGGATCCTCCTTCTTCACGGTCGTCTGCTCGTCCTTGAGCCAGCCGCCCGGGTCCTTGAAGACCACGACGTCGCCGCGCTCGGGCTTGTTGCCGAACCAGGGGGTCAGCTTGTCGACGAGGACGCGGTCGCCGATCTGGATCGTCTGCTCCATGGAGCCGGACGGGATCACGAAGGCCTGGACGAGGAAGGTCTTCAGGACGAGTGCTATCAGGACGGCGACGCCGACGAGGAGGGGTATCTCCTTGATCGCGGAGCGCCTTCGGCGCCGTTTGACCTTGCGCTGGAGCTTGCGTCGCTCGGCGCGGCTGCGGCCGCCCGTGGGGCCGGAGGCGCGCCGGGAGCCGGTGGGGAGCAGATTGTCGGCGGCGCTGCTGGGGAGGCCGCGAGGCCTGCCGCGGTTACCCATGGGCGCCGTCCGGGGCGGGCACGCGCGCGTAGGCGTCCGGACGGTGCAGTCGGGTCCAGTGGTCCGCGGGCCAGACGACGGCCTCGGCGCGGCCGATGACGTCGTCGACCGGGATCATGCCGCCGCCGGGTGAGCCCAGGTGGTCGCGGGAGTCGCTGGAGGCGCCGCGGTGGTCGCCGAGGACGAAGAGCCTGCCGTCGGGGACGACGACGTCGAACCGCACGGCGGACGGGCGGTCGCCGGGGTGCACGAAGGCCGACTCGTCGACCGGGCGGCCGTTCACCTGGATCCTCCCCTCCTTGTCACAGCAGACCACGTGGTCTCCCCCCACACCCACAACGCGTTTGATGTAGTCCGCGTCCCCGAAATACCCGGTTCCGTCGAACACGACGACATCGCCGCGCCGCGGCCCGGCATCGAAACGGTACGCCAACTTATTTACGAGTACGCGGTCGCCGATCCTCAACGCGGGCTCCATCGATCCGCTCGGAATCTCGAACGGCCGCGCGACGAACAGGTTGAGCAGCAGGACTCCGACCAGGACCAGCAGCAGGGCGAGGCTGTACCGGCCACCAGGCAGCCACGCTGTGATCCGGCCCGTCAACGCGAAACGCGACCGTCCCTCCCGGCTCTCCGGATCCGGTGCGTACCCGGTGCCGGAAGGGCGGGAGGAGCGGTCGCGCTCCGTGTGCTGTGCTTCGGTGTCCATCGAGGCCAGATGCTATCCGGCCCCGCCGCGGACCCCTCGGGGGCGAGCCCCCGGAAGCGCTCAGTTCTCGCGCTTCTCCTTGATCTTCGCGGCCTTGCCGCGCAGCTCGCGCAGGTAGTACAGCTTGGCGCGACGCACGTCACCGCGGGTGACGAGCTCGATCTTCTCCACGATCGGGGTGTGCACCGGGAAGGTGCGCTCGACGCCGACGGAGAAGGAGACCTTGCGGACCGTGAAGGTCTCGCGCACGCCGGCACCCTGGCGGCGGATCACCACGCCCTTGAACTGCTGCACACGGGAGCGGTTGCCCTCGATGACGCGCACGTGGACGTTGACGGTGTCGCCGGGGCGGAAGGCCGGGACGTCGCTGCGCAGCGACGCGGAGTCGACGGAGTCGAGCAGGTGAGACATTTCGTCTGCTTTCTTCGCTGATGCCACAGGTCATCAACGGAACTAGGTGTTCGAGATGAGAGTGCTGTGCCCGCCGGGGCGGACGTCGTGTCCCCCTGTGGCAGGGGCGCACGCCGGACGGCGCACAACAGCGGCCTATTCTTCCACGGCCTCGGTCCTGCGCCAAAATCGGCCGAACCGCTCACCGTCCGGGTCGGGCATCCAGCCCAGGATGGAGAGCATCTCGCGGTCCTTCTTGTCGAAGGCGGCGGGCTCGCAGCGTTCGATCAGGTCAGGGCGGTTGGCCGTGGTGCGCCGCAGCGCCTCGTCGCGGCGCCAGCGGGCGATCTTCCCGTGGTGGCCGCTGAGCAGCACCTCAGGGATGTCCCGGCCGCGCCACTCGGGCGGCTTGGTGTAGACGGGGCCCTCCAGCAGGCTCGCCATGGCACCGGGCGCGAAGGAGTCGTCGCGGTGCGACTCGGCGTTGCCGAGGACGCCGGGCAGCAGCCGGGCCACGGCCTCGGTGATCACGAGGACGGCCGCCTCGCCGCCGGCGAGGACGTAGTCGCCGATGGACACCTCGTGCACGGGCATCCGGGTGCCGTACTCGTCGATGACGCGGCGGTCGATGCCCTCGTAGCGGGCCGGGGTGAAGATCAGCCAGGGCCGCTCGGACAGTTCGACGGCGAGTTCCTGGGTGAAGGGCCGCCCGCTGGGGGTGGGGACGATCAGGGTGGGCTCGCCGGCGCCGCTCTCGTAGCCGTCGGCCAGGACGGAGTCGAGCGCGTCGCCCCAGGGCTCGGTCTTCATGACCATGCCGGGGCCGCCGCCGTACGGGGTGTCGTCGACCGTGTTGTGGCGGTCGTGGGTCCACCCGCGCAGGTCGTGCACCTGGACGTTCAGCTGCCCCCGCGCGCGGGCCTTGCCGACGAGCGAGACGTTCAGCGGGTCCAGGTACTCCGGGAAGATCGTGAGGACGTCGAGCCGCATCAGCTCTCGGCCTCCGCGTCCCGGGACGAGGCGATCTCCGCCTGGTCGTCGATGAGACCGGGCGGCGGGGTGATGACGGCCCGCTGCTCCTCCAGGTCGATCTCGGTGACGATCTCGGAGACGAAGGGGATCATCACCTCGCTCCCGTCGGGCCGTTCGACGATGAACAGGTCCTGGGTGGGCAGGTGCGAGATCTCGGTGATGCGGCCGACCTCGACGCCGTCCGCGGTGACCACGTCCAGGTCCATGAGCTGGTGGTCGTAGTACTCGTCCTCCTCCTCGGGCAGCTCGTCGGGGTCGACGTCCGCGATCAGGAGGGTGTTGCGCAGGGCCTCGGCGCCGGTGCGGTCGCGTACGCCCTCGAAGCGCAGCAGGAGGCGTCCGCTGTGGACGCGGCCGCTCTCGATGGTGAGGGGTCCCGTGGAGGCGGGATCGGTGGCGAGCACGGCTCCGGGCGCGAGCCGCAGCTCCGGCTCGTCGGTGCGTACCTCGACGGTGACCTCGCCCTTGATGCCGTGGGCCCGGCCGATCCGTCCGACTACCAGCTGCACGTGTCCAATCTCCTGTCGTGTGCCTGCGGCATGACTGCGTATACGACTACGGGCCGGGGACGGCCGAGTGGCCCTCCCCGGCCCGAGCCGGTGCTGTGTTCGGCGTCAGCGGACGTGGTCCACGTCGACGAGGTCGACGCGGACACCGCGGCCGCCGATGGCGCCCACGACGGTGCGCAGAGCGCGTGCGGTGCGGCCGTTGCGGCCGATCACCTTGCCGAGGTCGTCGGGGTGGACCCGGACCTCCAGCACGCGCCCGCGGCGCAGGTTGCGCGAGGCGACCTGCACATCGTCAGGGTTGTCGACGATGCCCTTCACGAGGTGCTCGAGAGCCTCCTCGAGCATGCTCAGGCCTCGGCCGACTCGGACTCGGCCGGGGCCTCGTCCTTCTTCTCCGCCTTCTTCTTCTGGGTGATCGCCTCACCCTTGCCCTCGTCGTCGCCACCGAGGGCCTCGAACGACGGGCGCGCCTTCTTGGGCTCGGCGGTCAGCAGCGGAGCCGGGGCGGGCTCGCCCTTGAACTTCTGCCAGTCGCCGGTCTTCTTCAGGATGGCGAGGACCGGCTCGGTCGGCTGCGCGCCGACACCCAGCCAGTACGCCACGCGCTCGGCGTCCACCTCGATGACCGACGGGTTGTAGGTCGGGTGGTACTTGCCGATCTCCTCGATCGCACGGCCGTCACGACGGGTACGGGAGTCGGCGACGACGATGCGGTAGTGAGGCGAACGGATCTTGCCCAGACGCTTCAGCTTGATCTTGACTGCCACTGGAGTGGGTTCTCCTGGATTTGACGTGGTTGGGCACGGCAGGACTGCCGCGTGGGGTTGCGGTACCCGAGTGCCCGATGGACGCGTCAGCCGGAGGAGAGAGGGGTCCTGTGCGGCTGTCGAGTACAGCTAGCCATTGTGCCACACCCGGCGGGTCGCTTCCGGCCGCGGGCGGCCGGCCCCGCGCGGGCATGCCGAAGGGGCACCCGGCGGTCCGGGTGCCGTGAGCATCGGCCACGAACAGCCCGACGCCGCGGGGTGCCGCCGTGACCCGGCCGTGCCGTCCTCGACGGGACGGCAGCCCGGCTCACGGCGGCACCCGCCTCGCCCCGCGTCCCTGACCGGCAGCCACGAGATGCCGGTGCCGGACGCCGTGCGAGCGCGTCACGCCGCTCCCATGACCTCCGGGATGCGGAACGGCTTGCCGCAGCCGCCGCACACGATGGGGGCCTGGGCGAGGACCGAGGGGACGACGCGGACGTTGCGGCCGCAGTCGCAGACCGCCTTGACGCGGACGCCGCCTCCGGAGGAGCCGTGCCGGGCGGCCGGGCCCCGGAAGGTCCTGCCGGTGTCCGAGGAGGTCGCCGCCGTGTGGGCCTTGAGCGCCCGCTGGAGGCGCTCGATGGTCGGGCGGTACCGGCGCTTGGCCTCGGGGTTGAGCGTGACCAGGGAGAAACCGCTGCTCGGGTGCGGCTCCTCGGGATGGTCCAGGCCCAGCTCCTCGGCGATGGTGAGGAATCTGCGGTTGTGGTAGCGGCCGGCCCGGGACGTGTCCCGGATGCCGCGCGCGGCGGCGATGCCATGGACTGCCTCATGGAGCAGTCGCTCGAAGGAGAGTTCGTGACCGCAGGCGGACGACGACTCCCCGATCAGGGACTCTGGCGCGGCGAGATCCGGCAGCTCGGGGTGGTACCGCTGAATGTCGGCCCACGCCTGCGCCAGCTCCGCGGCGAGAACAGGTGGTGTCTGTGTCGTGCTCACGTAATGACAACGAGCCGGGGTGCCGCTGTGTTCCGATTCCAGGGCATCCCAAATAATTTGCACGTACCCGTCAGTCGGGAATGATGCGCACCGACGAGGGCGGGTGCGCTGATCTGCGGAGAAAGCCTTACAGCTCGTACCAAGCCGGTGCGTAGCCTGACGTACGACCCGGCGCGTAGGGCGGATCCAGACGCGGTCACCCCTGTGATGGGCGTATGCGCAAGAGGCGTTTCGGCCGCTGTCGCTCCCCCGGCGTCATCTCAGTAAGCGCGCGCGACTACCGCGACGTTACCGGGTGCGTCCTCGGCGTCCGGCACCGACCCGTCCCCGGCGACCAGACACCGTACGGTCACCGCCTGCTCGGCCAGCCTGGCCTCGCCCTCCGGGCCTAGCGCGGCCCACGACAGGCGTGCCCAGCCGCCGCCCGCCACCGCCTCGACGGCCTCCTCGGCACTCGCCACGTCCGCGGTGCGCGAGGCGCGGCGCTCACGCGACTGCGTCAGCAGCAGCGCCTGGTCCTCCTCCAGGAGCGCGGGCAGCCGGACCGGCAGCGCGTCGAGCGCGATCGGCTCCTTGCCGCCGGGGATGCGCCGGGCCAGCATCGCCGTGCCGTTCTCCAGGTCACGGGGGCCGATCTCGACGCGGGCCGGTACGCCCTTGAGCTCCCAGTCCACGATCCGGCGGCCGAAGGGGGTGTCCGTGCGGTCGTCGACCTGGACCCGCAGACCGGCCGCGGCGAGCCGGGCGCCGACCTCCCGGACCGTGGCCAGAACCGGTTCGTCACCCTTCACCGCGACCACGACGACCTGGGTCTGCGCGAGTCTCGGCGGGACGCGCAGGCCGTCGTCGTCGCCGTGCATCATCACCAGCGCGCCGATCATGCGGGTGGTCGAGCCCCAGGACGTCTGCCAGACCAGTTCCTGCCGGCCCTCCGCGGAGAGATAGCGCGTGTCGAACGCCTTGGCGAAGTTCTGGCCCAGTTCATGGCTGGTGGCCATCTGGAGTGCCTTGCCGTCGCCCATCATGCCTTCGAGCGTGAGGGTGTTGACGGCTCCGGCGAAGCGCTCCTTCGTGGTCTTGCGGCCGGGGAGGACGTCCATGGCGAGGACGTTCACCATGAAGTCCTCGTAGACCTCGCGGTGGATGCGGGCGGCGAAGTCGCGGGCCTCCTCGTAGGTGGCGTGCGCGGTGTGGCCCTCCTGCCACAGGAACTCGGTCGTGCGCAGGAACAGGCGCGGGCGCAGCTCCCAACGCACCACGTTCGCCCACTGGTTGATCAGCAGCGGCAGATCGCGGTAGCTCTGCACCCACTTGGCGAAGTACTCGTTGACGATCATCTCGGAGGTGGGGCGGACCACGGCGGGCTCCTCCAGCTCCTTGCCGCCGCCGTGCGTGACCACCGCGAGTTCGGGCGCGAACCCCTCGACGTGGTCGGCCTCCCGGGCCAGCGAGGACTGCGGGATCAGCACCGGGAAGTACGCGTTCTGCGTGCCGGTCGCCTTGATGCGGGCGTCCATCTCGGCCTGCATGCGCTCCCACAGGCCGTACCCGTACGGCCTGATGACCATGGTGCCGCGCACCGGTCCGTTGTCGGCCAGCTCCGCCTTGGCGACCAGATCCTGGTACCAGCGCGGGAAGTCGTCGGCCCGGGGCGTGAGTACGGGTGCCTTCACCATGACGGGATCGTACGGCCTCCGATTACCGGAATGTGAATTTTGGCCACGGACACGGGGAAGCCACAAGCAGGGCCCCGCAACCCCTGGACGCGGGGACGGGCGCGGAGTTACCTGGCATACGGGGGGAGCGCGAGCGCATGCCACGGGGGCGACGGAAGCGGGCATCGCGACAACTCTCGGCGGATTGGGGCGCTTTACATGACACCTACGCTCGTGCGGCAGCGTCTGCCTCGCGCGGGCCGGGCACCTCGCGTGGACCCGTGTGCACGCGCGCGTGACTGGTCCGAGATCCAGGAGCGGATGCTGGTCCCGCTCCACGAGGCGGTCTACGAGCGCTTGGAGGTGGGTCCCGGCAGCAGGCTGCTGGGCCTGGGTTGCGGCAGCGGACTCGCCCTGCTGACGGCGGCGTCCAGAGGCGCCGCCGTCACCGGCGTCGAGACGTCCGCCCCCGAGCGGCTGGCTCTGGCGCGGCAGCGGCTGCTCCCCGCGAACGGGGACGCACACGCGCGGAGCGCACCGCGGCTCGTCGACACCCTGGAGGACGCGCGGGAGGCGGGGTCGCCGGCGTTCACGGTCGTGACCGCCTTCGAGCCCATCGGGTGCCTGGCGGGCGACGGGGAGGGGCTGGCCGGTCTGCTGGCGTCCGCGACGCCGCTCGCCGGGCGGGGCGCGCCGGTGGTGCTGGCGGGCTGGGGGCCGCCCGAGCGCTGTGCGACCTCGTCGGTGCTGCGGGTCGCCACGAAGCTGGCCGATCCGCTGCGGGGCGCGGGCAGTTGGCGTCCGGCGCTGCGGGACGACCTGGAGGAGGTCGCCCAGCGGGCGGGGCTGCGGATCGACGGCTCGGGGCGGGTGGCCTGCCCGTTCGGGTACGCGGACGTGGACAGCGCCGTGCGCGGGCTGCTCTCGACGGGGCTGTTCGACGCGGCGATCACGGCGACGGACCAGGTGCAGGTCGACAAGGAGCTGACGGAGGCGCTGCATCCGCATCAGCGGCGGGACGGGACGGTGTGGATGCCGAACGTCTTCCGGTACCTCGTCGCGCGCGTGCCGTGAACGCGGCCGCCCCGGTCCGCTACGCCGTGTCGCCCTTCGCCAGCCGCGTGATGCCGGCGACCCGGTAGGCCTCGGCCTCCTCCAGGGTCTCCTGCTCCAGCAGGGCCTGTGCGAGGGCGTCCAGCCGACCGCGGTGCTCGCGCAGTTTGCGGCGGGCCTCGTCGTAGCAGTCGTCGACGATGCGGCGCATCTCGGCGTCGATGACGTCCAGGGTGCGAGGGGCCGCGGAGAGCCCGTACGCCTGCTGCGCGTCGCTCGGCAGGGCGGACAGCCGGCCGACGCGTTCGCTCATGCCCCAGCGGGCGACCATGCCGCGGGCGATGGCGGTGACCTGTTCGAGGTCGTTCTCCGCGCCGGTGGTGACGACGCCGTAGACCTCCTCCTCGGCGGCCATGCCGCCCAGGGCGCCGATGATGCGGCCGCGCAGGTACTCCTCGGAGTGCGCGTACCGCTCCACCTCCGGGGTGGACATGGTGACGCCGAGGGCCCGGCCGCGCGGCACGATGGTGACCTTGCGGACCGGGTCGGCGCCGGGCTGGAGCATGCCGAGCAGGGCGTGGCCGCTCTCGTGGTAGGCGGTGCGGCGGCGGTCCTCCTCGGGCATCACGAGGGTGCGTTCGGCGCCGAGCTGCACCTTCTCCAGTGCCTCGGACAGGTCCGTGGCCGTCACCTGGGACTGGCCCCTGCGCACGGCGAGCAACGCGCCCTCGTTGGCGAGGTTGGCCAGGTCGGCGCCGGTCATGCCGGGGGTGGTGCGGGCCAGCTGGGTCAGGTCGACGTCGTCGGCGAGCGGGATGTCGCGGGTGTGGATGCGCAGGATGGCCTCGCGGCCGCGGCGGTCCGGCGGGGAGACGTTGACGACGCGGTCGAAGCGGCCGGGCCGGGTCAGGGCGGGGTCGAGGATGTCGGCGCGGTTGGTGGCCGCGATGACGACGACGCCCTCGGAGCCGGTGAAGCCGTCCATCTCGGTGAGGATCTGGTTCAGGGTCTGCTCGCGCTCGTCGTGGCCGCTGACCGAGGCGCCGCCGCTGCGGACCCGGCCGATGGTGTCGATCTCGTCGATGAAGATGATCGACGGGGCCACCTTGCGGGCCTCGGCGAACAGCTCCCGGACGCGTGAGGCGCCGACGCCGACGATCATCTCGATGAACTCGGAGGCGGAGGCGGAGAAGAACGGCACTCCGGCCTCGCCCGCGACGGCCCGCGCGAGCAGGGTCTTGCCGGTGCCGGGCGAGCCCGCGAGGAGGACGCCGCGCGGCATCTTCGCGCCCATCGCGCGGTAGGCGTCCGGGTGTTCCAGGAAGTCGACGACGTCGTCGAGTTCGCCCTTGACCTCGTCGATGCCGGCGACGTCCGCGAAGGTGGTGCGGTGCCGGCCCGGCAGCAGCTCGACCGGTTTGGGCGGCGGCTTGCGTCCGAACATGCCGCCGGCGCCGCCGCGGCCCGGGCCGAACCGCCGGGCGATGAAGATCCACACCGCGACGATGATGACGATCGGCGCGAGGGAGATCAGCAGGTTGGTGAGGGCGCTGCGCTCCTTGACGACCGGCTCCGCGGTCACGGTGACCCCGCGGCTGTTCAGCTCCTGCCACAGGTCGTCCTCGGCGAACGCCGGGCGCTGGGTGCGGAACTTGGTGAACGTCCCGCCGTCGCCGGGGGCGTCCCGGGCCTTCTTCAGCTCGCCCTGGATGGCGTCGCCCTTGGAGTAGATCTTGGAGACGTTGTCCGCCTCGACCTGCCGGCTGAACTCGGTGTACGAGATGGTCGGCTCGTCACCCCGGTCGAGGTAGTTCAGCCCCACGTAGGCCAGCAGGAACACGACCACCACGGTGACGGCCAGCCCCCACCAGCGGCCGCGCATCCTGCGCCCGCCGGACCGCGCGGGCGGCTCCTCCGGTGTGCCCTCGGTGCGCCACGGCTGGTCCGGAGCCTTCCGTCGTGGCGCGGTATCGCTCATATCTGGACGTTACGGCAGTCGCCGGGCCTCGGCATGCGCAGAGGGCGCCTCTCCCGGAGGAGGGGCGCCCTCTGCGACGTACGGGAGCGGTCAGCCCATGAACTTCTTGAACTCGTCCGGGAGCTCGAAGTCCTTGCCGGGCTGCTGGCCGGGCACCCCGAAGGCCCCGCCGCCCTGCGCGGCGGCGGCGCGGCGGGCGGCCTCCTCCTGCTCCTGCTGCTTGCGCTTCATCGGGTTGCCGGAGCGCTGCTTGCCCTTGGCCTTCTTCGGCTGCTTCTTGGTGCGGCCGGGGCCGCCACCCATGCCCGGAATCCCCGGCATGCCGGGCATTCCGCCGCCCTGGGCCATGCGGGACATCATCTTGCGGGCCTCGAAGAACCGCTCGACCAGGTTCTTGACGGCGCTGACCTCGACGCCGGAGCCCTTGGCGATACGGGCGCGGCGGGAGCCGTTGATGATCGTCGGTTCCTGGCGCTCGGCCGGGGTCATCGACTTGATGATCGCGGCGGTGCGGTCGACGTCCCGCTCGTCCAGGTTGTTGATCTGGTCCTTGATCTGGCCCATGCCGGGCAGCATGCCGAGCAGCTTGCTGATGCTGCCCATCTTCCGGACCTGCTCCATCTGGGCCAGGAAGTCGTCCAGGGTGAAGTCCTGGCCCTTCTTGGACGCCAGCTTGGAGGCCATCTTCTCGGCCTCTTCCTGACTGAACGTCTTCTCCGCCTGCTCGATCAGGGTGAGCAGGTCACCCATGTCGAGGATGCGGGAGGCCATCCGGTCGGGGTGGAAGGCGTCGAACTCGTCGAGCTTCTCGCCGTTGGAGGCGAACATGATCGGCTTGCCGGTGATCTGCCGGATCGACAGGGCGGCACCACCGCGGGCGTCGCCGTCGAGCTTGGAGAGCACCACGCCGTCGAAGCCGACGCCGTCGCGGAAGGCCTCGGCGGTGTTGACCGCGTCCTGACCGATCATCGCGTCGACGACGAAGAGGATCTCGTCCGGGGAGACGGCGTCGCGGATGTCCGCGGCCTGCTGCATCATCTCCTGGTCGATGCCGAGGCGGCCGGCGGTGTCGACGATCACGATGTCGTGGACGCGGGCCTTGGCGAAGTCGATGGAGTCCTTGGCGACCTTGACCGGGTCGCCGACGCCGTTGCCCGGCTCGGGCGCGTAGACCGCGACACCGGCGCGCTCGGCGACGACGCTGAGCTGGTTCACGGCGTTGGGGCGCTGGAGGTCACAGGCGACGAGCAGCGGCGAGTGGCCCTGCTCCTTCAGCCAGCGGCCGAGCTTGCCCGCGAGGGTGGTCTTACCGGCACCCTGCAGACCGGCCAGCATGATCACGGTGGGCGGCTGCTTGGCGAAGCGCAGCCGGCGGGTCTCGCCGCCGAGGATCGTGACGAGCTCGTCATTGACGATCTTCAGGACCTGCTGGGCCGGGTTCAGCGCCTTGGAGACCTCGGCGCCGAGCGCGCGCTCCTTGACGTTCTTGATGAACGTCCGCACGACGGGCAGCGCCACGTCGGCTTCGAGGAGCGCGATACGGATCTCGCGCGCGGTGGCGTCGATGTCCGCTTCGGAGAGCCGTCCCTTGCCACGCAGGTTCTTGAAGGTCGCTGAGAGGCGATCGGAAAGAGTATCGAACACGGCGCTCGCGGTCCTCGGGGTCGGTGGCAGCTGGGAATCGCCCTCCAGGGTATCCCGGCGACACAGGTGGCCGGGATCCCCCGGTCAGCCCCGCAGTGTCTCCTCCAGCTTGCGGGCCACGGACACGGCCTCCTCACCGGGCAGGGGCGCGCCCTCGGGGCCTGTGACATAGAACGCGTCGACGGCGTTCGCGCCCAGGGTGCTGACGTGCGCGCTGCGCACCCGCACGCTCGCGTCCTCCAGCGCGCGGCCGATCCTGAACAGCAGGCCCGGCGCGTCCTGGGCGCGCACCTCGATGACGGTGGCCAGCCGGGACGCCGCGGGATGCACGGTGACCCGGGGCGGCGGCGCGACGACGCCCCGCCGGCGCGGGTAGGCGGCGTCCCGTTCCGCGAGCCGCCCGGCGATGTCCAGCGAGCCGTCCAGGGCGCGGACGAGGTCGGCGCGCAGCCGGGTCGCCTGCGGCAGGGAGCCGTACTCGGCGGCGACCCGCCAGTTCAGCAGCAGGACCGAGCCGTCGACGCCGTCGGGCAGGTCCAGGGCCGTCAGTTCGGCGGTGCGGACGGTCAGCCGGTGCATGGCCAGGACGCCGGCGACCGCGGGCAGCACGCCCGGCTGGTCGGGGACGGCGATCAGGAGCTCCACGCCCAGTGGTTCCGGGTCACCGGCGGGCCCGTCCTCGGCTGGTGGCTCGGTCTGGGCGCGCAGGGCCAGGACGGGGCTGCCGACGGCGATCGCCTCCAGCGCGAGGCGTTCCTGCTCGGCGGTGGGCGCGGCGGTCTCGGGCTCGTCCGGGACGTCCCCGGCGAGGACCGCGCCGACCCGTTTGACCAGGTCTGCGACGAGGGAGCCGCGCCAGGCGGACCAGGCGGCAGGGCCGGTGGCCAGGGCGTCCGCCTCGGTCAGGGCGTGCAGCAGCTCCAGCGTGCCGGGGGTGCCGACGGCGTCGGCGACGGCGCGGACGGTCGCCGGGTCCTCCAGGTCGCGCCGGGTCGCCGTCTCGACGAGGAGCAGGTGGTGGCGGACGAGGGTGGAGAGGACCGCCACGTCGTCGCGGTCGAAGCCGATCCGGGCGGCCATGTCCTTGACGATGATCTCGCCGGCCACGGAGTGGTCGCCGGGCCAGCCCTTGCCGATGTCGTGCAGCAGCGCGGCGACGAGCAGCAGGTCGGGGCGGTGGACGCGGCGGGTGAACTCGGAGGCGCGGACGGCGGTCTCGATGAGGTGCCGGTCGACGGTCCAGATGTGGACGGCGTTGCGCTGCGGGCGGCAGCGCACCCGCTCCCAGTCGGGCAGGAAGTGGGTGATCAGCCCCTCGGCCTCCAGGGCCTCCCAGACCTCCACGGTCGGCCGGCCCGAGCCCAGCAGGGTGACGAGCTGTTCGCGGGCCTCGGCGGGCCAGGGGGTGGGCAGCGGGCGCACCCCGGTCGCCATGCGCCGCACGGCGTGCAGGGAGAGCGGGAGCCCGGCCTGGGCGGCGGCGGCCGCGGCGCGCAGCGGGAGCACGGGGTCGCGGTCGGGGCGCGCGGCGCGGGCGAGCACCACCTCGCCGTCCTGTTCGACGACGCCCTCGGCCAGCGGGGAGCGTTCCGCGGTGGGTTTCCCGCCGCCCAGCATGGCCCGCAGCCTCGGCCGTACCGCGCGGGCCCGCAGCACCCGGCCCACCTCGCGCCAGGTGACGTCGCTGGCGTACGAGATGACGCGGGCCGCCTCGTAGACCTGGCGCAGCAGGGTGTCGGCGTCGAGCAGGCCCATCTCGGCGGCGACCTGGTCCTGCTCCTGGAGGGCGAGCCGGTCGGTGGCCCGTCCGGTGGCCAGGTGCAGCGCGTCCCGGACGTCGAGGAGGCGGCGCCGGGCTTCGGCGAGGCCCTCGCGGGGGGCGTCCGCCAGCCAGGAGGCGGCGACGGCACGCAGGATGGTGGCGTCCCGCAGTCCGCCGCGGGCCTCCTTGAGGTCGGGTTCCAGCAGGTACTGGAGTTCGCCCTGGCGCTGGGCGCGCTCGGCGGACAGCTCCTGGAGCTCGGGGAGCCGTTTGGCGGCCTGGTTGCGCCAGTCGGCGAGGACGGCGGTGCGCAGTCCGGTGGTGAGGCCGAGGTCGCCGGCGATGTGCCGGGCGTCCAGCAGGCCCAGCTGCACCTTCAGGTCGTCGGCGGCGGTCTTGCGGGCCTCGGCGGGGGTGCGCACGGAGTGGTCGAGGGCGAGGCCGAGGTCCCAGACCGGATACCAGATCCGGTCGGCGAGGGCGGCGACCGCCGTGCCGTCCCCTCCGTCGTGCAGCAGGAGGAGGTCCAGGTCGCTGCGCGGGGACAGCTCGCCCCGGCCGTAGCCGCCGACGGCGACCAGGGCGACGCCCCGGGCCCCCTCGGCGCCCGCGGCGAAGAGGCCGGTCAGCCACTCGTCGGTGAGCTGGGCGAGGGCGGAGCGGCGCGGCGGCCCGGACCGCGCCCCCTCGGTGAGGAGGCGCAGCCGGGCCGCCGCGTAGCCGCTGGGTCCCGAGTCCTCTGCTTGGTCACGCACGTCCGTACTCGACACCCGGCAGCTCCTGTTCTTCTGCTGATCAGAGCGCGTCGGGGCCGCGCTCGCCGGTCCTGACCCGTACGGCCGACTCGACCGGCAGGGACCAGACCTTGCCGTCACCGATCTTGCCCGTGCGGGCCGCCTTGACGATGACGTCGATCAGCTGTTCGGCGTCGTCGTCCTCGGCCAGGACCTCGATGCGGATCTTCGGGACCAGGTCGACGGTGTACTCGGCACCGCGGTAGACCTCGGTGTGGCCCCGCTGACGACCGTAACCGCTGGCCTCGGTGACCGTCAGGCCGTGTACTCCGAAGGCCTGGAGGGCTTCCTTGATCTCGTCGAGCCGGTGGGGCTTGACGACGGCGGTGATGAGCTTCATGCGTCCACCTTCTTGCTCTCGGCCGCGGCGACCGGGGCCGGGGCCGCGGCGGTACGGGCGGCACCGCCACCGGCACCGCTGAAGTCGTATGCGGTCTCGGCGTGCTCGGCCTGGTCGATGCCGGCGATCTCCTCGTCCTCGGAGACGCGCATCCCGATCGTCTTGTCGAGCAGGAAGGCGAGGACCGCGGAGGCGATCAGCGAGTAGGCGAGGACACCGAAGACACCGGCGCACTGCTTCCAGAACTGGTCGAGGCCGCCGCCGTAGAAGAGGCCGGCCACGTCGGACTGGCCGCCGCCGGTGGCGAAGAAGCCGATCAGCAGCGAGCCGAGGACGCCGCCGACGAGGTGGACACCGACCACGTCGAGGGAGTCGTCGTAGCCGAACCTGTACTTCAGGCCGACCGCCATGGCGCACAGGACACCGGCGATGAGACCGACCGCGATGGCGCCGAGCGGGGAGACCGCGCCACCGGCCGGGGTGATCGCGACGAGGCCGGCGACCGCGCCGGAGGCGGCACCGAGGGTGGTGAACGCGCCGTGGCGGATCTTCTCGTAGGCGAGCCAGCCGAGGACGGCGGCACCGGTGGCGACCTGGGTGTTGACGAACATCAGCGCGCCGACGCCGTCGTCGTTGCCGAGCCACGAACCGGCGTTGAAGCCGAACCAGCCGAACCACAGCAGGCCGGCGCCGAGCATGACCAGCGGCAGGCTGTGCGGGCGCATCGGGTCCTTCTTGAAGCCGACGCGCTTGCCGATGACGAGGATCACGCCGAGCGCCGCGGCACCCGCGTTGATGTGGACCGCCGTACCGCCGGCGAAGTCGATCACGCCGAGCTCGAAGGCCCAGCCGCCGGCGCCCCAGACCCAGTGGGCGACCGGGAAGTACACGATCGTGACCCACAACGTGATGAACAGGGCCCAGGCGCTGAACTTCACGCGGTCCGCGAGGGCGCCGCTGATCAGGGCGGGCGTGAGGACGGCGAACATGAGCTGGAAGACGGCGAAGACGTAGACCGGGATGGTGTAGCCGTCCCAGAGCTCGGTCAGCCCGATGCCGCTCAGTCCGACGAAGTCGGAGGACCAGCCGATGAGGCTGCCGGAGTCGGTGCCGAACGCCAGGGAGAAGCCGTACAGCACCCACAGGATGGTGACGATCCCCAGGCTGATGAAGCTCATCATCAGCATGTTCAGTGTGCTCTTGACGCGGACCATGCCTCCGTAGAAGAAGGCCAGGCCCGGGGTCATGAGCATCACCAGGGCGGAACAGATGAGCATGAAACCTGTGTTGGCGGCGGACAGCTCGGGAGCGTCTGCCGCAAGCGTGATGGCTGATGCCATCGGCGTCTCCTCGTCATAGGTACGGCGGCCCCGTGCGGGCGAAGCCTGAGCGGAGTGAGGGGTGGGCCGGTATGGGCCAAGAGATTGGCGCAGCGCGGTTTCGGTGGAAGCCCCTCGTTGTTTCGCCGCCGTGACGAAGGCATCCCGCGTGTTACGCGTCGATGAACTGCCGGATCCGGGTCCGCCGGATCGTTATCGTGGCGCAACCTTCGTGGAGGGATGCAAACCGGCCGCGGTCGGCCTTCCGATGACCTGGCATGGGGGAGCCGAGTCGGGCAGTTCGGGAGGGCCGGCCGCGGCCGGGGTCAGGGGTGTCGTGGGCAGCCGCGCGTGGTCAGACCGCCTCCGCGGTCTCGGGCAGCTCCACGGCGAGCTTCTCGGTCAGGTCCACGACCTCGGCCAGTTCCCCGAAGTCGCGGACGGCCGTGTCGACCGTCTTTCGGATACGAGTGTTCACACGCTCGGAGCGGACCTTCTTGGCGATCCGCATGGCGTGCTCGGCGTAGCCGACGCTCTGCTCGGGCTCGCGCCGCAAAAGGTGCACGGTGGCCATGCCGATGAGGTTGAGCGCGTACGACCGCTGGTGCTCGCTGTCCTGGGCGAACAGGTCCACGGCCCGCCGCATCACGGGCTCGGCGAGGGAGGCGTACGCGGGGCTGCGGCCGGCCACGTAGGCGAGGTCGCGGAAGGAGTGGGAGTTCTCCCCGTACAGCTCGGCCTCGGAGAAGAAGCGGATCCAGTCGGGGTCCGGCTCGTCCCACTCGTCGGCCTCGGCGAAGGTGTCCTCGGCCATCCGGACGGCCCGCTTGCACTTGCCGGGCTGGCCCATGTTGGCGTAGGCGCGGGCCTCCATCGCATACAGCATCGACTGGGTGCGCGGACTCGCGCAGTCCCGGCTGCCGTACTGCGCGAGGTGGATCAGCTCCAGGGCGTCGTCGGGCCGGCCGAGGTGGATCATCTGGCGGCTCATGCTGGACAGGACGTACGAGCCGAGCGGCCGGTCGCCGGCCTCCTTGGCGGCGTGCAGCGCGAGGACGAAGTACTTCTGCGCGGTGGGCTGGAGCCCGACGTCGTACGACATCCAGCCGGCCAGCTCGGCCAGCTCGGCCGCGACCTTGAACAGCTTCCGCGTGGTGGCCTCGGGCTGGGGCTCCTGGAGCAGGTCGGTCACCTCGTGCAGCTGCCCGACGACGGCCTTGCGGCGCAGGCCGCCCCCGCACTGGGCGTCCCACTGCCGGAACATCACGGTGGTGGACTGCAGCAGGTCCAGCTCGGGCTTGGACAGGCGCCCGCGGGCCCGGGAGGACGGGACGGCACGGGACTCGCGCTCGGCGGCCGGGGCCGGGACCAGCCAGCGCTGCATCGGCTCGATCAGCGCCGGGCCCGCGGACAGGGCGAGCGAGCTTCCGAGGAAGCCGCGCCGCGCGAGCATGAGGTCGCTGCGGGAGAACTCGCTGAGCAGGGCGACCGTCTGGGGGCCGGTCCAGGGCAGGTCGACGCCGGACACGGACGGTGACTGGCGGGCGGCGCGCAGGCCGAGGTCCTCGACGGAGACGACACAGCCGAACCGCTCGGAGAAGAGCTCGGACAGGATCCTCGGGATCGGCTCGCGAGGATTCTCGCCGTCCAGCCAGCGGCGGACGCGGGAGGTGTCGGTCGAAATGTGGTTGGCGCCCAACTGGCGGGCGCGGCGGTTCACTTGGCGGGCCAGCTCGCCCTTGGACCAGCCGCTGCGCACGAACCAGGACGAGAGGAGGTCGTTCGGGCGCTTGTCAGCGTGCGACGCGCCGGTGGCACTCGTACCGCTTCCGCCGTTGCCGCTCACTGGAACGCCCCCATCCCTTGGACCACTTGTCACCGAGTGCGCCAAGCCCTATCAGAATGCCGGTAAACACTGTCGCTCGTCCGGCAGTTGTCACCCTTCGAACGGAAAGCCGACTTGCCCGCGGCATACCCACAAGTGCATGTGCCCCGAGGCTCCGTGCACACACGGTAATCCTACGATCACTGGCGCAGCCATGGCGTTCGCGGAATCGCCACCATTCGCCACCCCTTCGAATGAACTCACGGACGCCACAACGCGATTCACTTGACATAGGACGGCCGGAAGTAGCGGAGCGGAGCACTCAGGGGCGCGCATCACGCGCTCCACCACCCCGCACACTCCAGTGCGCCGCAATGGACGACGCGACGCCGGGGACATCCGGCCATCCTGGGAACACAGAGGGTCACGATCCGCTTTCACGCCGTAACCAGCGGTGTGCTGGACCCGTTGGAGGGGGCATGGGTTTCACGATCGGCGGTATCCGGGAGATCCGATCCGGGGCGCGTCGGCGCGGCCGCTCCTCGGAGTGCACCACTGTGGCCGAGTTCACCGGACTGTGGGGCTGGGACGTGGTGCCCGGCACGCGGGCCACGGGCGGCGTCTGCTCGTGCGGCCGCTCCGGCTGCGAGGCCCCCGGCGCGCACCCCCTGGACTTCGCCCCCGTCATCCCGGCCGGGGCCACGCTCGACGAGGTCAGCAAGGCGTGGTCGGAGTACCCCGGCGCCTCGGTCCTGCTCCCGGTCGGGCGCACGTTCGACGTGATCGAGGTGGCCGAGCCGGCCGGCCGGCGGGCGCTGACCCGGCTGGAGCGCATGGGTCTCCCCCTCGGCCCGGTCGTCGCCACCCCCGGCGGCCGCGCCCAGTTCCTGGTCGCCCCGGGAGCGGCCGACGAGTTGCACGACCTGCTCTACCGCATGGGCTGGGACGACCGCACCCACCTCGATCTGCACGGCCTCGGCCCCGGCAGCCATGTGACCGCGCCCCCCTCCGACCGGGGCGGCCTGGGCCCCGCCCGCTGGCTGCGGCCGCCGTCCCTGGACACGGCGACGAAGCCGCCGGCGGCCCGCCTCCTCCTCGGCACGCTGGCCTACGTGGCCCACCGCTCGCGCGCGTAGGGCGTGCTCGGGAAGTCCCGTCCGGCCCGCTGCCCGGCACGGCACCTCGCCGTACACAGCGAAGCGCCCGCCCCCAACTGCACCTTGGGTGGCGGGCGCTTCTTCGCGCGGCGCGGCGGGTCCGCGGCCGGTGGTGTCACTCCCCGATCAGGGCGTCGACGAACGCCTCGGGCTCGAACGGCGCCAGGTCGTCGGCGCCCTCGCCGAGCCCGATCAGCTTGACCGGGACGCCCAGCTCACGCTGGACGGCGATGACGATGCCGCCCTTGGCGGTGCCGTCGAGCTTGGTGAGCACGATGCCGGTGATGTCGACGACCTCGGCGAAGACACGGGCCTGCACGAGGCCGTTCTGCCCGGTGGTGGCGTCGAGCACGAGCAGCACCTCGTCGAGCGGGGCGTGCTTCTCCACGACGCGCTTGACCTTGCCGAGCTCGTCCATGAGACCGGTCTTGGTGTGCAGGCGCCCGGCGGTGTCGATGAGGACGACGTCGGAGCCCATCTCCTTGCCCTCCTTCACCGCGTCGAAGGCCACGGAGGCGGGGTCGCCGCCCTCGGGTCCGCGCACGGTGTAGGCGCCGACGCGCTCGCCCCAGGTCTGGAGCTGGTCGGCGGCGGCGGCCCGGAAGGTGTCGGCGGCGCCGAGGACCACGCTGCGGCCGTCGGCCACGAGGACGCGGGCGAGCTTGCCGGTGGTGGTGGTCTTGCCGGTGCCGTTGACGCCGACGACCATCACGATGCCGGGCTTGCTCGCCTCGGGCTCGGTGTGGACCGTGCGGTCCATGTCGGTGCCGACGAGCTTGAGCAGCTCCTCGCGCAGCAGTCCGCGCAGCTCGTCGGGGGTGCGGGTGCCGAGCACCTTGACGCGCTCGCGCAGGCCGTCGACCAGCTCCTGGGTGGGGGCCACGCCGACGTCGGCGGTGAGCAGGGTGTCCTCGATCTCCTCCCAGGTGTCCTCGTCCAGGTGCTCGCGGGACAGGAGCGTGAGCAGCCCCTGGCCGAGGGCGTTCTGGGAGCGGGAGAGCCGGGCGCGCAGCCGGACCAGGCGGCCGGCGGTCGGTTCCGGCACCTCGATCGCGGTCGGCGGGAGCTCCTCGACGACGGGCGGTTCCTCGACGGCCGTCGCTCCGCCGCCCGGGAGATCCACCTCCTCTATGGTCCGGCGCTCTTCGTCGCGCGGTGTCTCGGCCTCGTCGCCGACGTGCGGCTCGGCCGGTGGGGCGGTGATGTCGGGGGCGGCGGGCGGCGGCGGGGGCAGCTGCTTCTTGCGGCGGGTGCCGATGACGAGCCCGCTGATCGCGCCGAGCACGACCACGGCGATGACTACAGCAAGGATGACGATGTCCATAACCCGACCAGTATCGGCCATGGAGTGCCGCGACACCCCTATGGATGTCTGACACACCGTCAGCTAGGGTCCGCCCTGCCACCCGCCCGGCGAAGGGGGTCCCCCATGCCCGTCACGGTCGTGCGTTTCAACCTGGTCGAGCCCCATGCGACCCCCGCCTCGCTGTCCGCCCGCTACCGGGCCGCCCTGGAGATGGCCGCCTACGCCGACACGCACGGCGTGACCACCGTCCAGACGGAGGAGCACCACGGCGCCGGGAACAACTGGCTGCCGTCCCCGTTCGCCTTCGCCTCCGCGGTCTTCGGCGCCACCCGGAGCATCGCCGTCACCGTCTCCGCGATCATCGGCCCGCTGCACGATCCGCTGCGGATCGCCGAGGAGATCGCGGTCCTGGACCTGCTGAGCGGGGGCCGGCTGGTCACGGTGGCCGGGATCGGGTACCGGCCTGAGGAGTACGCCATGTTCGACGTGGAGTGGAAGCGGCGCGGCCGGCTCCAGGACGAACTGCTGGAGACGCTGCCGCGGGCGTGGACCGGCGAGCCCTTCGCGTACCGGGGCCGTACGGTCCGGGTCACCCCGCGCCCGCTCAGCGAGCCGCACCCCCTGCTGCTGGTCGGCGGCTCCTCGAAGGCCGCCGCGCGCCGGGCCGCCCGGCTCGGACTGCCGTTCTTCCCGAGCGCGCACCTGCCGGAGCTGGAGACGTACTACACCGAGCGGCTGGCGGAGTACGGCACCGAGGGCTGGGTGATGATGCCCGCGGCCGGGACGCCGCTGCTGCACCTCGCCGAGGACCCCGACCGGGCCTGGGCCGAGTACGGGCGGCACTTCCTGCACGAGGCCCGCACCTACGCCTCCTGGCAGTCCGGGGACATCCGCTCGGCGGTGCGGTCGGCGGCGACGACGGTGTCCGAGCTGCGGGCCGAGGGCGTGTACCGGATCGTCACGCCCGAGGAGTGCCTGGCGCTGGGCCTCGGCCATCACGTCCTGCACCCCCTGGCCGGCGGGATGCCGCCGGAGGAGGGGTGGCGCAGCCTCACCCTGTTCTGCGAGCGGGTGCTGCCCGCCCTCGGTGACTGAGGCCGGACACGACGGCGCCGCCCCGGCTCGGGCAGTGGCCGAGCCGGGACGGCGGCGGGTTACGGGGAGAGGGGCGGCGGGGACTTGGCCCTTCCCCCCGGGTCGGGGGCGGTCAGCCCATCTCCTCCAGCTTCTTGCCCTTGGTCTCGGGCACGAACTTGAGGATGAAGGGGATGGAGAGGAAGGCGAACACCGCGTACATGACGTAGGTGAGCGACAGGTTCCACTCCGCCAGGTCCGGGAAGGTGATCGTGATCAGCCAGTTGGCGATCCACTGGGCCGAGGCGGCCACACCCAGGGCGGCGGCGCGGATCTTGTTCGGGAAGACCTCGCCGAGCATGACCCAGACGACCACACCCCAGGACAGGGCGAAGAACAGGACGAACGCGTTGGCGGCGATCAGCGCCACGTAGCCCTGCGCGGTGGGCAGCGGGTCGTTGCCGTGCTGGAAGGAGAAGGCCCAGGCGGCCGCCGCGAGCGAGACACCCATGCCGATGGAGCCGATGAGGGCGAGCGGCTTGCGGCCGAGGCGGTCGACGAAGATCATCGCGATCACGGTGCCGAGGATGTTGATGATCGAGGTCTCGAACGAGTAGAAGAACGAGCTCGACGGGTCGACGCCGACGGACTGCCACAGCAGGTTCGAGTAGTAGAAGATGACGTTGATGCCGACCAGCTGCTGGAAGACGGACAGGCCGATACCGATCCACACGATCGGCAGCAGGCCGAAGCGGCCGCCCAGCAGGTCCCGGAACGTGGACTTGTGGTCGCTGCGCATGGCGTCGTCGATCTCGGCGACGCGGCCGTCCAGGTCGATGTCGCCCTCGACGTCCGCGAGGACCTTCTTGGCGTCGGCGATGCGGCCGACACTGATCAGGTAGCGCGGGGACTCGGGGATGGCGAAGGAGAGCAGCCCGTAGACGAGGGCGGGCACCAGCATCACGCCGAGCATCCACTGCCAGGCCTCCAGGCCCGCGACCTGCCCGCGCTCGGCGCCGTCGGCCATGTTGAGGATGGCCCAGTTGACGAGCTGGGAGACGGCGATGCCGATGACGATGGCGGCCTGCTGGAACGAGGCGAGCCGGCCGCGGTAGGCGGGCGGGGCGACCTCGGCGATGTAGGCCGGGCCGATGACCGATGCCATACCGATGGCGATACCGCCGAGCACACGCCAGGCGGCGAGGTCCCAGGCGGCGAAGGGCAGCGCGGACCCGACGGCGCTCACGGCGAACAGCACCGCCGCGATCTGCATGACGCGGATACGGCCGATGCGGTCGGCTATGCGGCCGGCTATCGCGGCGCCCAGGGCGCTGCCGAGCAGGGCACTGGCGGCGACGGTTCCGGTGACGCCGGAGCTGAGGTCGAACCGGGCCTGGATGCCACCGTTGGCCCCGTTGATGACGGAGCTGTCGTAGCCGAAGAGGAAGCCTCCCATGGCGGCCGCCGCGGTGATGAAGACGACGTGCCCGAGATGTTCGGGGTGAGCCGTTCTGGCTCGTGCGGGCTGCGCCTGCGCTGTGCTGGTCACGTGTAACTCCTCGGGCCCTCGGCAACGCTGCCGGATGGGGGGTCAGCCCCTTCAGGCCGTGATACCTGAAGGAAAAAGCAACGCTGGTGACCCTATGCCTTCAAGTTCCGAAGTCAATAGGCTGAGGAGTGTGACTTCGAAGACCACTTGCGGGCGCGATGTGTTCATTTCTTGAAGAGTTGAGGATGAACTGCGGCAGCGAGGGGTTCGCCAGGAGGCGGAGAGCGCTCAGCGCAGGCGCTGGCTGATGACCTTCGACACACCGTCGCCCTGCATGGACACGCCGTACAGCGCGTCGGCGACCTCCATCGTGCGCTTCTGGTGCGTGATCACGATGAGCTGCGAGGCCTCCTGCAGCTCCTGCATGATGCGGATGAGCCGCTGGAGGTTGGTGTCGTCGAGGGCGGCCTCGACCTCGTCCATGACGTAGAACGGGCTCGGCCGGGCCTTGAAGATCGACACCAGCAGGGCGACCGCGGTCAGGGAGCGCTCACCGCCGGACAGCAGGGACAGGCGCTTGACCTTCTTGCCGGGCGGCCGGGCCTCCACGTCGACGCCGGTGGTGAGCATGTTGTCGGGGTCGGTGAGGACCAGGCGTCCCTCACCCCCCGGGAAGAGCCGGCTGAAGACGCCTTCGAACTCCCGCGCGGTGTCCCGGTACGCCTCGGTGAAGACCTGCTCGACGCGCTCGTCGACCTCCTTGACCACCTGGAGCAGGTCCGCGCGGGTCTTGCGCAGGTCCTCCAGCTGCTCGCTGAGGAACTGGTGCCGCTCCTCCAGCGCCGCGAACTCCTCCAGGGCGAGCGGGTTGACCTTGCCGAGCTGCTGGTAGGCGCGCTCGGCGGTCTTGAGCCGCTTCTCCTGCTCGGCGCGCACGAACGGCTTGGGCCGGTTGCGCGGATGGTCGGGGTCCTCCGGCAACTGCTCCCCCTCGGCGGGCAGCGACGGCGGTACGAGCTGGTCGGGGCCGTACTCGGAGACGAGCCCCGCCGGCTCCACGCCCAGCTCCTCCAGGGCCTTGGTCTCCAGCTGCTCGATCCGCATCCGCTTCTCGGCGCCCAGGACCTCGCCGCGGTGCACGGAGTCGGTGAGCTTGTCCAGCTCGGCCTTGAGATCCCGGCCCTCGGTGCGGGCGGCCGCCAGCTCCTGCTCGCGGCGCGCCTTGGCGGCCTCGGCGGCGGCCCGCTCCTGCTCGGCGCGGCCCAGCGAGACCTCCACATGGGCGAGGAGCTGCCGGGCGCCGGACGCGACGGCCTCGGCGACGGCCGCCTCGTGACGCAGCCGGGCCCGCCGCTGCTCGGCGCGCGCGCGTGCCTCGCGTTCGGCACGGGCGGCCCGGTCCAGCGAGTCGGCCCGTCCGGCGAGCCCCTTGACGCGTTCCTCGTGCGTACGGACCTGCAGGCGGGCCTCCATCTCGGTCTGGCGCGCGTTCGCGCCGTCGGCGGCCAGCCGGTCGCGCACCGAGGTGTCCGGTTCCTCCTCGACCGGCATCTCCTCGGCGACCGCGAGCCGCTCCGCCAGCTCTTCCACCTCCTGGAGCGCCTTGTCCAACGCCTCCTGGGCGCGGGCGGCGGCGGCCACGGACCGCTCGGCCTCCCCGGCGGCACCGCGCGCCTGTCCGGCGAGCCGGCCGAGCTGCTGGGCGACGGCCGACTTCTCCCGGTCGGCGGCCCGGCGCCGCTCCCCCAGCTCCTCGACCAGCGCGGCGCACTCCCGGCGCCGTTCGGCGGCCGCGTGCTGCGCCTCGGTCAGCTCCTCGCAGCGCACGGCCAGCTCGTCCAGTTCGGCGGCGGCCTCGTCGACGGACGCCTGCACCTCCAGCAGGCTGGGCGCGCCGGCGGAGCCGCCGTGCGCGAAGTGGGCGCCGAGGAGATCGCCCTCGGCGGTGACCGCCGTCAGCCCGGGGTGGGCGTACACGAGGTCCTCGGCGTCCTCCAGGGTGCCGACGACGACGATCCCCCGCAGCAGGCGGCGTACGGCGGGCATGAGCTCGGCGGGACCGGTGACGAGGTCGGCGGCGTGGCGTCCGGCGGGCGCGGGTGCCTGCTCCGGTGCCGGGGCGGGGTCGCCGGCCAGCAGGAGAGAGGCCCGGCCGCCGTCCTGTTTGCGCAGCAGCCGGATCGCCTCCGCGGCGGCCGACGGGGACGTCACCGCGAGGGCGTCCGCCGCGGACCCGAACGCGGCGGCGAGCGCCACCTCGTGTCCCGGTGCCACCGTCAGCAGCTCCGCGGCCGGGCCGAGCAGTCCCGTCAGGCGTTCCCGTGCGCCCAGCAGCGCGCCCGTGCCGTCCTTGCGGCGCAGGCCCAGGGCCAGCGCCTCGTGCCGGGCCTGGGTCGCGGCGCGGCGGCGTTCGGCCGCGGTGGCGGCCTCGCGCGCTGCCGTCAGCGCGGCCTCCGCCTCGCCGAGGTCCCGCTTGGCCGTCTCGTGCCGCTCGCCGAGTTCGGCGTCGCCGGCGTCCAGCCCGTCGACCTCGGCCTTCAGGGCCTCGTACTCCTCCTGTGCGGCGACGGCCCGCTCCTGCGCCTCGTCGCGGGCGGCGGCCAGCCGGTCGATCTCGGCCTGTGCGGAGGCGGCGCGCGAGCGGGCGGCGTTGACCTGGCCGTTCAGCCGGGCGAGGCCCTCGCGGCGGTCGGCGATGGCGCGGGCGACGTCCTTCAGGCGGCGCTCCTCCTGGGCGAGCTCGCGCTCCAGTTCCGCCCGGTGGGCGACCGTGTCCTCCAGGGCACGCTCGGCCGCCTCCAGAGCCGCCTCCAGCTCGGCCTCCTGCTCGCGGATGCGGGCTGCCTCCCGCTCCATGTCCTCGGGGTCGCGGCCGCGGCGCTCCTCGGGCGGCGCGGAGGTGGCGCTCTTCACCCGGGCGTCGGCCAGCGAGATCGTGCCGCGTACGCGTTCGGCGAGCTGGGACAGCTCGTACCAGGTCTGCTGGGCGCGCTGGAGGCGCGGGGCGAGCCGGCGCACCTCGTCCTCCAGGGCCCCCTCCCGCTGGAGCGCCTTCTTCAGCTCCTGCTCGGCGGCCTCCTTACGGGCCTTGAGCGCGGCCTCGTCGGCGACCTCGGCGTTCAGCGCCTGGCGCAGCCGTACGAGGTCGTCGGCGAGGAGGCGCAGCCGGGCGTCGCGCAGGTCGGCCTGGATCACGGCGGCGCGACGGGCGACGGCGGCCTGGCGGCCGAGGGGCTTGAGCTGGCGGCGGAGCTCCTCGGTGAGGTCCTGCACACGCGCGAGGTTGGCCTGCATCGCGTCCAGCTTGCGGAGCGCCTTCTCCTTGCGCTTGCGGTGCTTGAGGACGCCGGCGGCCTCCTCGATGAAGGCGCGGCGGCCCATGGGGTCGGCGTGCAGCACGGAGTCGAGCTGGCCCTGGCCGACGATGACGTGCATCTCGCGGCCGATGCCGGAGTCGGAGAGCAGTTCCTGGATGTCGAGGAGGCGGCAGGTGTCGCCGTTGATCTGGTACTCGCTGCCGCCGTTGCGGAACATGATCCGCGTGATGGTGACCTCGGCGTACTCGATGGGCAGGGCCCCGTCGGAGTTGTCGATGGTCAGCGACACCTCGGCGCGGCCCAGCGGCGGACGGCCGGTGGTGCCGGCGAAGATGACGTCCTCCATCTTGCCGCCGCGCAGCGACTTGGCGCCCTGCTCGCCCATGACCCAGCTGAGAGCGTCCACGACGTTGGACTTGCCCGAGCCGTTCGGCCCGACGACACACGTGATCCCCGGCTCGAACCGGAGCGTGGTCGCCGAGGCGAACGACTTGAACCCGCGGAGGGTCAGGGCCTTGAGGTGCACGCCGCCGGACTCTACCGTCCGGCGATGTCTCGCTCCATGAACGTGCGGTTTCGCCGGTGAACGCTGAGGGCACACCAGACGTTGAAGAAGGTGAAAGGATGCGCGGGGCAATAAGGCGGGGGGAAAGAAAGAAGGGACGCCGAAGCGTCCCTTGCAATTTCTGACAACTGGAAGCCCAGTCGTCCGACAACTGCCGAGCGGTTGGTTACGGGCCGCCCGACCACTGCCGTGCTTTCGTGGAGCGATGCAGTGATCAGGTGAGCGCAGGCTCCGCCTGGTGTGCGTCGATGCTCTCCATGATCCTGTCGTGAGAAGCGGCAGCCGTCAGCGCCTCGTTCTCGGCCTGGATCCGTACGAGCTCGGATTCCAGGTCCTGGACACGCTGCTGGAGCCGTCGCATCTCGGCGAGGAGTCGCGGGTCGGAGCCGCCGACGTAACCGAGAAGCGCCTTTGCCATGATGGATGGTCCTCCACACTGAGTGACCGACCGATGCGGTGTGGGTCGTGAGGGATTCGCACCCGTGGATGCTTGACGGGCTTGAGTTGTACTGCCGTTCAGCCACGCCAAACAGCCGAGGTGCGCGGGGACTTTCAGCGTCTCACCAAAAAGTTTGACGGTCAACACGATCACGCCCCGTATTGGCGGGCGAACCCGGGGGCACACGGCCGGACGGCGGCACGCGGCGACTCCTGCGGGGCCCTGGGGGCGTGACGATCACCGTGAGAGCGGAGCTTGCCACTCCATGCTCTTCTTGGCAACCACCTGCCCATTTCTGCTTCGGGCAGATGCCGGTGGCATGTCCCTCCGCTTCCGCGGGGCCGACGCGCGGCCCTCGTGTCACCGGATGGCGAATCCGTCGTAGCCGCCGCGAGGTGTGTCCCAGATCTCGGTGACGCCGTCCACCCGCCCGGGCGTGTCGGCTCCCTGGAGCCAGTCGAGCAGTCCCTCGCAGCCCTTCCGGGGGCCCTCGGCGACCACCTGGACCCGACCGTCCTCCAAATTGAGAGCAAAACCACTCAGGCCGCCGATCTCGAGCGCCTTGGCCCTCGTGAACCAGCGAAAACCCACACCCTGGACCCGTCCGCGCACCCAGGCGACCAACCGCACATCCTCGCTCATGACTGCAACCTAACGGGCCAATGTCCCTCGGGGCACGTCCTCCCCTGACGCCATGCGGTACCGTCCCGACCCAATGAATCTCATTTGAAACTCACCTGATCGTGTGAGTTCCGTGAGGGCATGAAGACCGCAGGGACCAGGAAGGCCAGGACATGGGACGCCACCGACGCTCCGCCGCCGGCCGCGCCGCCACGGGCCGCGCCGCGGGGGGCACACACACGGACGGCTCGTACACGCACGGCGACGATCCGCTGAACCCGCAGGGCGACCGGCCCGCCATGGGCATCGCGCCCTACCTGAACCCGGAGGCGTACGCCGAGGCCTACGCGGCGAGCGACGCCTACCTCTTCGCGACGGACGAGGGCTACGACCGGATCACCTCGGCCACCACCTTCCCCGGTGACGACACCACCGCCTTCCACAGCGAGGGCTTCACGCCCGACGCCGGCAGCCGGCTGCCGGGCGGCTCGCACCGCCGCCGCAGGAAGAAGGGCCCGGCCCCGGTGAAGACGGGCCTGCTGGGCGTCTCGGCCGCGGTGGCCCTGGGTACGGTCGCGGTCGCCACCGGTGTGGTTCCCGGCATCGACAACTACCAGCTCGGCGGCGGCAACGGCACCGACCGGGTGCAGTCCGCCGACAGCCCGACCAACGCGCCGAACGAGCTGGGCGGCACGTCGGGCAGCGCCGAGGGCCACGAGAGCGGCGGCACGACGAGCCGTGACGCCGAACGGCCCGCCTCGCCCTCCTCGCCCGCTCCGTCCACCACGTCGTCCGCGCCGACGAAGACGCCGTCGAAGAAGCCGTCGGCCACGCCGAGCGAGAAGCCGAAGGACACGCCGTCGCGTACGGCGACCAGGACGCCGCAGAAGCCGGCGAAGCCCCCGAAGGCCGAGGAGCACACCAGCGCCCCGGTGACGGTCTCCGCGGAGGCGGCCGCCGCGGCCGAGGTCCTCCGGCTGGTCAACGACGAGCGCGCCCAGGTGGGCTGCACCCCGCTGGCCGCCAACAGCGCGCTGGCCGACCTGGCCCAGGACTTCAGCGAGGACATGGCCCAGCGCGGCTTCTTCGACCACACCGACCCGAGCGGCGCCTCCCCCTGGGACCGCGCGGCGAAGGCCGGCGTCACGGACCTGGGCGGCGAGAACATAGCCCGCGGCCAGGCGGACGCGGCGGCGGTCATGGAAGCCTGGATGAACAGCCCCGGCCACAAGGCCAACATCCTGAACTGCGACTTCAAGACCCTGGGAGTAGGCGTCCACATGGGCGCGGGGGGTCCTTGGTGGACGCAGGACTTCGGGTACTGAGATAATCGCAGGTCAGACGGCTAAGCACCCTCGTGGGCCGTCTCCGGGCCGTCAGCGGCTGGCTCCTCGTGGGAGAAGACGCGATCGACGGCGGCCCGGGTGCGGGTCCCGCTCGACGGCATCAGGTGCGTGTACGTCCGCAGCGTGAAACCGGGGTCGTGGTGCCCCAGGTACTCGCTGAGAGCCTTGATACTCTCCCCCGCGTCCAGCAGCACCGAGGCGTAGAAGTGCCGCAGTGCGTGCATGCCGTTGTCCCGACCGGTCTCGACACTCGCGGCCCGAAGCGCCGGCCGCCACACACGATCGTTGAAGCGGTTCCGGTCGAGCGGCAGCCCGGCAGGGCCGGTGAAGATGAGCGATGCCGTGACCGGTGGACCGTCGAGGTTTTTCCACGGAAGCGTGATCCGCGTCGCGGGGTGGCGCTTGAGGTGAGCGGCCAGGGCGAAGGCGACGGACTGCGGCAGAGGCACGTCACGCTCCTTGCCACCCTTCGGCGGAGCGAACACCGGCCGATGCAGGCGCAGTAGCTTGACCTGCCGAACGACGTGGACCACTCCCCCGAGGAAGTCGACGTCCTCCACCGCCAGGCCGAAGGCCTCCCCCTGGCGCAGCCCGCATCCGGCCGCGACGTTGACGAGCGCCTGATAGCGGTCCGGCAGGGCCGAGCGCACATCCATGATCCGTTCGGCAGGCCACGGCTTGACCTTGCGAGGTTCCAGACGGGGCGCGCGCACGGACCGAGCACGGCACGGGTTGGCGCGGATGATCCGGTCTTCCACGGCAGAGGTGAACACCGTGGACACGTGGGCGAAGATGCCGCGCCGGTAGCCAGCGGAGAGCCCACGATCCTCCAGCGTGCGCAGCCAGACCCGCAGATGCGACGGTGTGAAGGAGGCCAGTGGCCGAGAGCCCAGGTACGGAATCGCGTGCAGGCGGAGACGGCTTTCCACCGACTCACGGGTCAGCGGGTCAGTGACCTGCGAGGCCATCCACTCATTGGCGTACTGCTCGAACGTGACCTTGCCAGCCACGGGGTCCACGTAGTCGCCGCGCGACATGTCGGCCTCGATGTTGGCCAACCACTGCTCCGCCTTGCGCTTCTGCTTGTCAGGGAAGCTCTTGGACTTCTCGGAGCCGTCGGGCCCGACGTACCGGGCGCGGTAGCGCAGGCCGACGCCGAAGCGCTCGGTCTTGACCTTGACGGTCTTGCCGTTGGGGCCGGTCTCGACCTTGTACCAGCGGTCTTGGACGTGTCCAGCCATCAGGCGGCCCTTTCCATCTGGGATTCGACCCAGACGCGGACGTCTTCGGGGTCGAAGCGAAGGTGCCGGCCGACGCGGAACCCGCGCGGTCCGGTGTGCTTGCGGCGCCACTGGTAGACGGTCTCGACCGGGACCCCCAGTAGGTCGGCCAGGTCGACCGGGGTCAGGTAGCGGTCGGGCAGCGAGCGCTTCATGCCCACACCTCCATGTCGTCCATGTCGTGCAGATCAGCGAGTGCTTCGCGTGCTGTCTCCCGGTTCAGACGCAGGTCCCTGGCGATGCTGGCGGCGAGCCAGGATTCGCCGGGGCTATGGCCGTGTCCGGCGTAGGTCCAGTGGGCGAGGACGAGGGTCGAGCCGTCTGTGTCGTCCAGGTCCTCGGGGAGTCCGCGTTCGCGGCGTTCCTGGCGGGCGCGGTAGTCGGCGCGGGTCTGGCGCAGGGCGCCGAGGGTGGTGGAGTAGCGGCGGGACTTGGTGGAGAAGTGCCCGCGGAAGCCGAGCATGTGAGCCCACCGAGCTAAGAGGCGGTCGGGGTAGGCGTCGTTGAGCTGGTAACAGGCTTCGATCAGCCGCCGGGTGTGCGCGGGCAGGTCGAGTTTGTTGAGTTCGGCCAGTTCGCCGATGCGGCGGGGCTTTGGTGGCGTACTTGGCGACGTAGGAGGCGACGGCCTGTTCGGTCAGCTCCTCGTGGCCCAGGGCGCCGATGGGCTGCACATCGACCTGCTCTCCCCAGCGCAGGGTGCGAGCGGAGAAGTCCCCAGCGGCCGGGATCGGTACAGCGACGCGAGCGGCGGCGGCCCGGATCGCAGCATCCAGGAGAGCGACGGTGGCCCATGCTGGCGGGGTGGCCTCGGGACCGTCCGGCCCGTCGAGGCGCACCACGGCGTGGAAGTGGACAGCGCCACGCTTCTGGAACTCGGCGACCTTGCCGAAGGAGACCCGGCATTCCTCGCGCAGGGCGGCTTGGGTGATGCCCGCGCGGGCGGCGATCTCCCGGCGGAGGTAGATGGTGAAGCGGCGCCACAGGTCCCCGGCGTGGTTGTTCCACAACACCGCCCCGGTGTAGTCGTACCGCTCCGGGTCGAGGGCCGTGCCGAGGGCCGGGGCAGTCTCGGCGTGCTGGACACCGCAGCGGCAGCGCCCCGAGGCGGGGCGGTTGTGGACCGGGCCGAAGGAGGGGGCGGTGAGGGTGGCGAAGACCCGCGGGTGATCCCGCACGCTCGTGGGCACGTCCTTGCCCTCATCACCGGTGATCCCGGCGCGGATCAGGTGGTAGGTGTCCCCGGCGTAGGTCCAGGCGCAGGCCGGGCACCGCGAGGCACGCCGGTTGCCGCAGGCCACGCGCAGGCGTCCGCCGGGCTCCTGGTCGGTGCTGTAGGAGTACAGGACGTCGCCGGTCTTGGCGTCACGGGTGACCGTCTGGCCTTGCAGGTGGATCGGGTTGGAGCAGCCGCCCGTGCGGCGGATCTGCTCCTGCCAGCGGTCGAAGCCAGGCGTGTTGGCGACCCGGAGCAGGTCGGCCAGGGTGAGCGGATCGGTGCCCACGGCTGCCGCCACGTCAGCGACGGCAGCCGGGGGAACGGGCAGGTGGGTCATGCGGCTACCGCCCGCAGGTGCGCGACCGGCCGGGTAGGGGTGGCCGTGGCGAAGAGGTGGTCCAGGGTGGCCAGGTAGCCGCCGGTCATGGGGGCGGGGCCTAACCGGCGCAAGTGCAGGACCGGAGCCAGAGCCGGGGTGAGGCCGTCGACCGGTGTCGTGACCAACAGGTCATCGTCCACGCGCATCACGTCGGCCCGCAGCCCGGGGTGCGTCGACAGGCGCAGGTCGGGGACCGTCAGCAGTGAGGGGAAGACGTCGCCCAGTCCGGTGACCGGTCCGGCCGGATCTTCTGGGGTGACGATGCGGACGCGGACGCCGGCCGATGCCTTCTCGGCCAGCAGGGTCGGCAGGTCCCAGACCGCGTCGGCCAGGAACAGCAGGTTGGCCACCGCCAGGTCGATCACCGTCGCGGCACCAGCCACGGTGGAGCGCCACAGGCCGTAGGGGACGGTGGAGCGCATCGGGTAGCAGGCGACGACCTCATCCTGAGCGGTCGGCGCGGAGCGGTGACGCTCACCGAGCCGGGGCCACAGGTGATAGGCGTCCGCCCGCAGGTACTTGGCGGCGGCCTCGGCGTTGCGGGCGTGTGGGGTCCGGTCCGTGTTGAGCCAGCGATCCACCGACTTCGGGTCGATGCCCAGGTGGTCGGCCAGGCCCTCGATGGTGACGTTCGCGGCGACCATGGCGGCACGCAGCCGCTCGTTCCCGGTGAGCGTTGCGGCGGTCATGCGGCCACCGCCCCGGTGAGCGAGGTGACCGGCTGGCCCGTCTCCCAGATGAAGGGCATAGCCACCGGGCAGCGTTCCTGGCCGTGGACCAGGACGCCGATGCCGTCGACGTTGATCCAGTCGAGTCCTCGGAGCGTGCCGCAGGCCCAGCACGGCGAGGGCAGGACTACGGCGTCATCGTGGCGGGAGAGCGGGGCGGATAACGGCGCCGGGTGCGCGTCAGCAAGCGTCACGGGCATGATGGGACTTCCCTTCGAGGGAGCCAGGGGCGGCGAATCTTCTTGGCGGTTGAGGCGCCGTCCCTGGGCAGACGGAGGTCGTGCCGAGTTCTCTCATCCGTGCGGCGGTACATCCCTAAGGTTCCCTAGGGCACCTTAGGGTGTCAAGCGGTACGCTAGGGAAGTAGTCACAGAGACAAGGGAGCCGACGCAATGGCGGACCAGGCAGACAATCGGGCGCCCTACGCGCAGATTGCCGCCCACTACGCGGAGCTGATCACGTCTGGGCAGCTCCAGCCCGGCTCGCTGCTGCCGAGCATCAAGAACCTCTCGCAGGAGTGGAACGTCAGCGCCGCGACCGCCGAGAAGGCGTTGCGGAAGCTGCGCAACGAGGGTCTTGTCCGGGGCATTCACGGCATCGGCACCGAGGTCCTGGACCGCCCGTCGCCGATGTCCTCCGGATCGCAGCGCCAGGACCGAGGGCGCCGCACCGGCTCCAGTTGGGGAACCGGCGAACGGTCCGACTCCCACCGGGCATCGGTTGTGCCGGCGCCCGCAGAAGTGGCACAAGCACTGGACATCAAGCCGGGCTCCGAGGTGATCCGGCGCAGCCGGGTCTACCGCGACCGGCACGGGATCGTCGCCCACTCGACGTCATGGATTCCGGTCCGGTACGGAGAGCTGATCCCGCAACTCACCAGCAGTGAGCGGCTGACGGGCGGAACGTCGCTGCAACTCATCGCGCAGGCCACCGGCCGACCCATCACGCACCGGTTCGACACCGCATCCGCGCGACTGCTCACCCCCGAGGACGCGGAGCTCCTGGAGCTGGACCCCGCGAAGGCCCCGCGGGAACCGGTGGTCGTCATGACCGCGAAGTTCGTCGACAGCGAAGGCACCGTCGTCGAGTACGGCGTGGACCTCGGCGGCCCCGGCCGTACGTGGCAGACGGAATCGGAAGTCACCCAGTGACGGACGTGAACACCGCTCGCCAACCGTTCTGCGTCCTCATGGCAGGACTGCCCGGCTCAGGGAAGACCACTCTTGCCCGTGAGCTGACAGCGCGCGGCTTCCTCAGGCTCTGCCCGGACGAGGAGATGTTCCGCCGACACGGCGTATACGGCGTCGACTTCCCCCGAGGGACCTTCCCGACGCTTGAGCGACCGATCCTCGAAGAGACCTCAGTCCAGCTCCGCGAGCAGCTCCAGGCCGGACACGACGTAGTGGTGGACCACGGCTTCTGGACGCCGGAAGACCGCGCTCACTGGCGATCCGTCGCCGCCGAAGGTGGCGCAGTCTCGGTACTGGTCTACCTGGAGGCCAGCCACGAGGAGCTGTGGTCCCGCGTGAACAAGCGCAACGCCCGGCACGAGGACGACCCGAACTCGATCTACTTCGCCGAGAGCGACCTGATCCGCTACCGGAAGCGATTCGTCGCCCCGAAGCCCGACGAACCGCACCTTGTCTACGACGGGGACCCCGAGTCCGTACTCAAGACTCTGCAATCGGAGCTGGACCACTCATAGCCGGGAGCACGACGCCACAGGGCACGAGTTACAGGTTTCTCTACCTCATCAAGCACCCGTCGTCGCTTCGCTCCTCCGGGCGGGCGCGGGCGGCCGGCGGCGCCCGCGCTCATGTCTCCGCCCCGCTCGGCACCGCCGGCCGCCCACTCCCGCCCAAGAGGCAGGCAGACGGAGCATGAGGTCAGAACACGTCGTGGCTGGGGCGGTCGGCTCCACGGCTTTAGGCAGCCACTTTGGGGCGAGCCTCTAAGATCATGGCCCCAACGTCGTGCTTCAACGGGCAGGTCCACAGACTGCCCGACTCGCCGGAAGCTTACGGGGCCATGATCACTCGCCCCAAAGCAGCTCCAGCCCAAAGCCGCTCCACCGACCGGTGTTGACCGTTCCGTCGCTGCAACTGTTTCCACTGCTCTGGGGGACAGCAGCCTGCACGTTACCCCCCACCCCATCACAGTCGGATCTATTGCCGCCCCCACCTGGAGGAAAATCGCAGACCGGCAATGCGATTAGGTCAGTGGCCGAATCTCGCCACTCTCGAAATAGAACCTCAAATGATCCTCAATTTTTCGAATTCAATTGACACGCTTTTGAGTTGCCTCATAGGTTAAGCGTGTCAGCCCAACAAAGGGACAGCATTCAACAAACGGGGAACTGAGTGCACACGGCAGCGAAAGTTATCCTCGCAGGATCCGCCACGATCGGCCTCTTATTCTCGATGCCCGCTGCGGCGTCAGCGGCAGCGGCCGCCACTCAGGCGCGACCGACAGGGTGCACACAACAGGTAGTAAACGTGCGAATGACTGTGGCGAAGTGCAGCAACTCGCACGGTGGCCATTACCGCGCCGTCGCGGTATGCAAGGACCCAGACAATGGTCGCGTTTATCTCTTCGATGGCGACTGGCGGAACAACGGCTCGTTTTCCAAGGCCTACTGCCAAGGTGCTACGGCAGTTCAGAGTGCTGGAATCGAAACCAAGGTGACCTGAATTCGGGGCAGCCACCTCCCGTACATAGCGCTCCTCCGAAATGATCATTCAGCGAAGGGACTTACGTCGATGAAGAAATGGTCGATTCTCGTCACGAGTGGCGTGATAGCCGCCTTCTCCCTCGGAGTCCAGGGAGCAGCCTCCGCAGCGCCCACGGGGGCGAGGGCTTGGCCAACGGGCTGCGAAGCCCAGACCAACTGGAGCAACGGCGCGATGGCTCAATGCAAGAACAGTAATGGCGGCCACTACAAGGCCAGCGCCAACTGCTTGCGCCTGGACGGGGGCGGTACCGTCGTCGTCGATGCTCCGCGCTGGCGCACCAGCGGCTGGTCGCAGGTCTTCTGCCCGGCCCTGACCAAGTTCAAGTCGGCCGCGTTCATCACCAAGTCCACGTAAGGACGAAGGTACGGGCACGCCTTGCGTACCTCAGAGAGCATGGCCGCGTCCACGTAGGACCACCCTGGCGTTCGGTTGTTGCGCATAGTCCCCATCAGCTTGCTGGCGGGGACTATGCAGCTGTTGCTCGACAGACCTCGATGACTTCCCCGTCCGTGAGTCGCATCGTGGCGGCCACGGGCCCGGTTCGGGCCGTCCCGGGGCCGTCGGAGGGTGCTCAACGACGACCAACGCTGACAACCGCCGACAGCTAAGTCGCAGGTCGCAGCGTTGATCGGTCATACGGCCGCAGGTGAGAGCCCCGGCCCTTCACTTCTTCGGGTACTGAGGCGGGCCCAGGTCACAGGGCTGGGTGCCCTCGTCGTGGGCCGCTTCCCGCTCGACGGGCTCCTCCCGCGTCCAGCAGCGCCGGGGCACCCGCCCCCGGACAGCTTCAGCGCGGAGCTGCTCCTCCGGCCTCAACGCGCCACAGCCGTGGTCGGGTACTGAGGGCGCGGAGCGCGAGGAGACTTCAGCGGACTGAGGGGGGCGGTTCGACGCCGGGCCGCCTCATGGCGGACGGGGGTGTCAGGCGGGCCCGAGGAGTTCCCCGCGGTGGGACAGTGCCCAGGTGCGTTCCTCCTCGATGTCCGGGATGAAGTCCTGGCGCAGGAACGACGCCCAGGGGTCTTCGCCGAGCGGGCCCAGGCGGGCTATGCGGTCGGTCTCGTCGCGTTGCAGCCGGGCCAGGGCGTCCAGTACGTCGGCCGGGTCCGCGCCGTAGGCGTCACACAGGAGCCGGAGCCGTCGTGCCAACGGGGCGCCGTCCGGGCCGAAACCGACCTTGCGCTGACGTTCGGGGAGCCGCAACGGCACGCTGTACCAGGCCAGTTGCGCGAGGTCGTCCACCGCGTGGCCGGGGACGGCCAGGTCCCAGTCGATGAAGCCGACCAGACGGTTGTCCTCCCAGACCGAGTTCCAGGTCGTCAGGTCGCCGTGACGCATGATCAGGCCGGGCCGCCAGCGGGCCTCCGGGTCGCACCAGACGGCATCCAGCGAGGGCCGGAAGTCGCGTACGGCGTCGTGGTACTCGCGCAGCCACCTCCCGAGCGCGGTGACGCCCTCGTCCGTGAGGAGCGCCCGCGGCCACGGGTACAGGCCGACTTCGCCGCGCAGCAGGGACACGGCTTCGTGGCCGTCCACGGGACCGTCGCCGAGAGCGCGGGGCGCGCCCGCGAATCCCACCTGCTCCAGATGCCGCAGCAGTTCCCGCACCGCGGGGGTCCAGACGCGCCACGGCCTGAGAATGGTCTCCCCGGCCCGGCGCACCGTCGAAAGGCCACCGCGCACCGACTCACCGTCCTGGATCATGGGGGGAATCGTAGTGCGCGGCGGCGGATCACCGGCCCGTCGGGACCTTGGGATCGGCTGCACCGTGCGGCGTGCCGTCGTATGCGCTGTGCCGGTGGAAGGAGTACGCCTTTCCGGCGGCCTGGAGGAAGTTGGCGAGGGCCAGGGCCGCCCAGAGGGCGGTGAGGCCCCCGGCTGCGGCGAGCGGTGCGGCGACCGCCGCCAGCACTCCGTAGCAGACGGCGGTCGTCACGAAGCTCGGCACCGTGCGCTTGAGGCCGATCAGCCCGAAGCCGACGACCGCCTGCGCGGCGTCGGTGACCACCACGGCCAGCACCCACGGCAGGAGGTCGGTGATCCGCGGCCGTACGGCGGCGTCGCCGGTGAACAGCGGGACGACCCACGCGCTGAAGACGATCACCGCCGTCCCGATGCACCCCACGACGGCCAGGGCCAGCCAGGTCCCGGCCCGGACGCTGCGCCGGATGTTCGCGCCGTCGCGCTCCTCCGCGTACGTGGAGACCAGGGGGACGGTGGCCTGGCCGACCGCCACGGCGGCGGTGAAGATGAGGTTCACCAGGGAGATCCCGACGCTGTGCGCCGCCGCGCCGTCCGTCCCGATCCGGGCCGCGGCGAAGGTCAGGACGCCGAGGACGGCGAACTTGACGAGGACGGTGCCGGCGAGCGGGATGCCCACGGCACCCACCTTCCAGACCTGCCGCGGGTCCGGCCGGCCCGGACGGAGTGAGCGGCCGGACAGCGCGGCGCACCGGCGGAGAGCCAGTTGGTTGGCGACGGCGGTGATGAGGCTGGAGGCGAGCATCGCGATGCCCGCTCCGGTCAGGCCGAGGCTCGGCAACGGGCCCGGCCCGCCCACGAGGAGGACGGGCAGCGTGGCCGACGCGGCGGTGCCGAGCAGTCCGGCCCGCATCACCGACGCCGAGCGTCCGAGGGCGACCAGGACGGACGTCGCCGCTGAGGTGACCGCTATGGCGAGCACGCCGGCCGCCAGCAGGTAGGGGAAGCACCCCAACGCTTCGAGGGTTGCGCGAGGCACCCCGGCCACCCGACCGATCAGCGGCACCGCCGCGACGGCCGCCGCACCCAGACCACCCACGAGGACAGCCAGCCACATCGCGCTGTGCACCAGGGGCAGGAGCCGGTCCGGATCGTCCTTGCGGGGCGCGACGAACGGCATCACCCCGCGCAGCGCGCCCGCCACGGTGGCGGTGGCCGGGCTGAACACGGCCAGGGTGACGGCGAAGGCGGCCAGGGCTGCCGTGGCGTGGTTGCCCAGCAGGGCGGTGTCGACCAGGGCCCCGGCCGACGCGGCGATCATCGTCAGGTACAGCGGCAGCGCGGCCGCCGCTATCCCGGCCCACGAACTCCGCCCGGCTCGCCCGCTCCCCGTGCCGATCACGGTCTCGATCATCACACCGTGAGTGCCGGCGGGTGGGCGGGACGGGGGAAACGCCGCGCCGTCCGCCGACGCCCGGCGGTTGGCCCTGACGGCACCCCGCGCTTCGTCCTCACGGACCTGCTCGGGGTAAGCGTTCGGGTGCCGCTGAAGCCGGTGCGCGTTTCCCGATCAGTCCTCGTCCCCGTCGTCCTCCCACCCGATCGGCCGCAGGGCCGATCGGTAGGCGCCGGTCGCGACGAGATGGTCGATGACCTCGGTCATCGCCGGGATTCCGGGGTGGCGGACCAGGAGGTTGTCCCAGCCGTAGTAGTACCGGCCGTCGAGGCACTCCCCCGTGTCCTGCCGGTGGTCCATCACGCGGCGCGCCTCGTCGAGCGTGACGACGCTCCCCGACCAGCGCTGCCCGTCGGGGAAGGTCACCCACATGTCGTTACCGCACACCTCGTCGAGGTCCTCCCCCTCGCCCGCTACGAAGCAGATCTCGTACCCCTGCCCGCGCACGCGGTAGAACGGGCCGTCCCACATGCGTCCCCCAGTCCCCCAGTCCTCCGGCCCCCGGACCCCGGCCCCCGGCACCCGGCCCCCGGCCCCCGGCCATGACC
>NZ_LLZN01000074.1 GCF_001509795.1 Streptomyces sp. NRRL WC-3605
CGGGAAGAACTCGTACCAGGCCCCGTACAGGGCCCGTTCACGCTCCACCAGCAGCGGCAACGGCTCCGACGCCGTCACCAGATCCCGCACCGGATACCGCCCCAGCACCGCGTCCACGTTGGCCGCGAAGGCCGCCGACAGCCGGGACACCGGCGGCAGCGAGTCGTCCCGCAGAGCCTCGGCGGCGGCGAGCAGCGCCGACCGCTCCGACGCGTCGGGCACCCCGGCGGCGGCGCGCTCGTACAGCTCGCCGCCCTCCTCCAGCACCAGCCCGACGTCGATGCCGGCCGGAACCTTGATGCGGGCGGTGTGCCGCCAGGTGGCCACCGGGTCGCTCCAGGCCTCCACGTGGAACGTCCAGGACCCCTCCGCCGAGGGGGTCACCTTGGCGCCCCAGCGGTCGCTGCCCGGCGTGAGTTCGTGCATCGGCGTCCAGGGACCCGGGCGGCCCTTCGGATCGGTCAGCACGACGTTGGCGGCCACGGCGTCATGGCCCTCCCGGAACACGGTGGCGGTGATCTCGAAGGTCTCCCCGACGACCGCCTTCGCCGGATGCCTGCCGCGCTCCACGGCCGGCCGAACGTCCCGTACCGGGATGCGGCCCACGGCCCCGGCGCCGGCACCGGCCCTGCTCCTGGTCCTGCCCATGGTTCACCTCCACCGTGCTCGAGGCCGGGCACGTGGCCCGGCCGGGGATCCGAACTCTGCCGGAAGGCGGCTACCTTCCCGCGTGGAAACGCCGACGCGTCCTCGGCCGGCCCTGCCCGGCTGTGACGCTGGCCGTCTTCGGCCGTTCAACCTGCTCCGACCCGTAGGCCGACGGGGTGGCGCGCAGATACTGCTCGGCCGCGTCAGCGGCTTCGCGAGCGCAACGCTTCCCCATCAGGACGCAGAGGGTGTAACCGGTGTCCTCGAAGGTGGCACGCACCGTCCGGTCGGCCGGGGCGGCCAGCATGGCGCGCTCCCAGGCCCGGTACCGCCGCAGCAGGCGGGCGACTTCGGCTTTGGCCGGTAGCAGCATGGCCCCGCTCACCTTCCACTTCCGGGCTCGATGGCGCGTCTCCCGACCGTCGGGCGGAACCCGTGCGCGCGGGCGGCGCACACGGGTTCCGTTGCGGGCATCGAGGTCTTCACACATGGTGCACGGCCGACGACGCAGCGTCCTGTTGGATCTTCAACTACTGCCTCACCCGTTCGCTCGTGTTGCACGAATGGCGTACAGACCACACGCTGTAGTGACTCAGAGGCGATCAGCGCTCACGCTCCGCGATCGGGGCCCGTCCCGCGGGGACGAGGAGAGCGGGAGCTTTCGCGGTGAGGAGGTAACGACGGTGAAGACCGCAGTGCCCTGCTACTACCACCTCGATGTGGAAGTCAGCCCTGAACGGGTCGGCCAGGTCAGCCGAATTCTGGCCGCTCACCTCAGGCACTGGGACCTGGAGACGCTCGTCGAACCCGTCCGCCACGGCACCGAGATGCTGCTGCGGGCCATCGACGAGCACGCGAAGGACAAGAACACCTCGATCGAGATGTGGTGGAACGGCCAGCACCTCATCACCGCCATCGGTGACAACGACCGGGCCCTGCGCCCGGATCACGAACTGCGCGCCTGCCTCCGCCACCTCGCCGCGATGAGCGACGGCTGGGGCTGCTGCGCCACCGAGACCGGCAGCAAGGTCATCTGGTTCTCCCAGCGGGCCCGCGCCGGCGAACGCGCCCCGCTCGTGCCGATCGCACCCGCGCCCAGCCTGCGCGAGGCGCTGCGCGTGCCGCGGGCGACGCCCGTCACGGCCCTGGCCGATGCGGCGGGGGTCCGGGACGGCGTCCTGGAGGAGGCCCGGTGACGGCACGCAAGCGCCGCAAGGACCTGAGCACAGGGGTGTCCGCCTGGAGCGGGCACCCCTACCCGCTGGGCGCCTCCCACGACGGACAGGGCACCAACTTCGCCCTGTTCAGCGAGGTCGCCGAACGCGTCGAACTGGTCCTCGTCGACGACGAGGGCCGGCACACCGTCGTCCCGCTGACCGAGGTCGACGGCTTCGTCTGGCACGGCTACGTGCCGGGCGTCGGCCCGGGGCAGCGCTACGGCTACCGGGTGCACGGCCCCTGGGACCCCGGCCTCGGTCACCGCTGCAACGCGTCCAAGCTGCTGCTCGACCCGTACAGCCGGGCCGTCGACGGGCAGGTGGACAACCACGCCTCCCTCTTCGAACGCACCGCGGGCGGCCCCTCCGAGGCGGACAGCGCCGGGCACACCATGCTCGGCGTGGTGACCGACCCACACTTCGACTGGGGCGAGGACCGGCCTCCCAGACGGCCGTACGCCGACACCGTGATCTACGAGGCGCACGTCCGCGGGCTCACCCGCACCCACCCCGGCGTCCCGCCCGAACTGCGCGGCACCTACGCCGGACTGGCGCACCCCGCGATCGTCGAGCACCTGACGTCCCTCGGGGTCACCGCCGTCGAGCTGATGCCGGTCCACCAGTACGTCCAGGACGGCGTGCTCCTCGACCGCGGCCTGTCCAACTACTGGGGCTACAACACCATCGGCTTCTTCGCCCCGCACAACGCCTACGCCGCCCGCGGCACCCGCGGCGAACAGGTCACCGAGTTCAAGGCGATGGTGAAGGCGCTGCACGAGGCCGGCCTCGAAGTCATCCTCGACGTGGTCTACAACCACACCGCCGAGGGCAACGAGCGCGGCCCCACGCTGTCGTTCCGGGGCATCGACAACGCCTCGTACTACCGCCTGGTCGACGGCGACTGGGCCCACTACTACGACACCACCGGCACCGGCAACAGCCTGCTGATGCGCCACCCCTACGTGCTGCAGCTCATCATGGACTCGCTGCGCTACTGGGTCACCGAGATGCACGTCGACGGCTTCCGCTTCGACCTCGCGGCCACCCTGGCCCGGCAGTTCCACGAGGTGGACCGGCTCTCGGCGTTCTTCGACCTGATCCAGCAGGACCCCGTGATCAGCAGGGTCAAGCTGATCGCCGAGCCGTGGGACGTCGGCGAGGGCGGCTACCAGGTCGGCAACTTCCCGCCGCTGTGGTCGGAGTGGAACGGCAAGTACCGGGACGCCGTACGGGACTTCTGGCGAGGCGAGCCCGGCACGCTCGGCGAGTTCGCCTCCCGGCTCACCGGCAGCTCCGACCTGTACGCGCACAGCAGGCGCCGCCCGCGCGCCAGCGTCAACTTCGTCACCGCGCACGACGGGTTCACCCTGCGCGACCTCGTCTCCTACAACGACAAGCACAACGAGGCCAACGGCGAGGACAACGGGGACGGCGAGAGCCACAACCGGTCCTGGAACTGCGGCGCCGAGGGCGAGACCGACGACCCGGCCGTGCTCCGGCTGCGGGCCCGGCAGCAGCGCAACTTCCTCGCCACACTGCTGCTGTCGCAGGGCATCCCCATGCTCTGCCACGGCGACGAACTCGGCCGCACCCAGCGGGGCAACAACAACGCCTACTGCCAGGACAACGAGATCTCCTGGATCGACTGGCGTCTCACCGACGAGCAGCGCGCGCTCGCCGACTTCACCCGATACGTCATCGGGCTGCGCGCTGCTCACCCCGTCCTGCGCCGGCGCCGCTTCTTCAAGGGGGAGACGGCCACCCGTCCCGACCAGCCGCTGCCCGACCTGGTGTGGTTCTCACCGGACGGCCGGGAGATGGACGACGACGACTGGCAGAGCCCCGACGCCCGCGCCGTGGCGGCCTTCCTCAACGGCGACGCGATCGCCGAACCCGACTGGTGCGGCCGGCCCGTCGTCGACGACTCCTTCCTCCTGCTGCTCAACAGCTACTGGGAACCCGTCGAGTTCCAGCTGCCGTCCGCCGGCTACGGCGAACGCTGGACGACGCTGATCGACACGGCCGAGTCGCAGGGCCCGCCGGACGAGACCGAGCACAAGGCCGGCACGGCCCTCCTGGTCGAACGCCGCAGCCTGGTGCTGCTCTCCCGGCAGTCCCGCACCTCGACCTCGACCTCGGCCGAGGACTGACTGGCCGCAGCGCCTCACGCCGCGGCCGGGCCTACCGGCCGCGGCGCGAGGTCACGGTGAACTGGGCGCCGTCGGGGTCGCGCAGCACCGCCTCCTCGGGGCCCAGCGACAGCACGCTGCCGCCGTTCAGCTCGGCGGCCCGCGCGCAGCGCGGGGCGTCGGACACCGCGAAGTGCACCTGCCAGTGCGGCCGGATCGTCGGGTCGGGCGCGGCCTCCAGGGCCCCCGACTCGATCCGGGCGACCACGTCGCCGCCGCTGCGCAGCACGACCTCGCCGCCCTCGTAGTGGACCTCGCAGCAGCCCGGCAGCTGGTTCGCCCAGTCGAGCACCTCGCCGTAGAACATGGCGGCGTCGAAGGCGTCGCGGGTGTGCAGCCGGATGAAGGTCGGCGCGGCGCGGCGCCAGGTCTCCCAGTTGGAGATCAGCTCGCCCTCCCACACGCCGAAGGTGGCGCCGTCCCGGTCCGCGAGCAGGGCCGCGCGCCCCGGCGGCAGCGAGAGCGGCCCCACGGCCGCCGTGCCCCCGCGCTCCGCGACCCGCGCCACGGCCTGGTCCGCGCTGCGGACCGCGAAGTACGGCGTCCAGGCGACGGCCATCTGCCACATCGAGGCGACCGCGGCGATGCCCGCCACCGGCACGTCGTCGGCCAGCGCCACCCGGAAGCGGTCCCCGAGCGTGGCCGGCCGCCAGCGCCAGCCGAGCACCGCCGAGTAGAAGTCCTGCGCCGCCTCCAGACCACGACTGGTCAGGCTCACCCAGCAGGGCGCGCCGAACACGGAGTGTGTGGACACGACCTCGGCCGTGCTCCGGGGGGTTCTCGCTTCGTTCATGTGTCGCGTCCTGGATCTCGCTCGGCCGACGGGAACCGGTCCTCGTCACAGTGTCCAACCGGAACCGCTCCGCAGCCTGTCGAGTACCCCCGGCGTGGCGCCGAAACGAGTGCCGCGAACCGCCGGTACTCACTGGCGCGGGCCCGGCGCGACGGAGAGGATGGAGCGGTGACGCCCCACCCGAACGAGGACCCCGACGACAGCGCCCGTATCGCCGAGCTGGAGGCGGAGGTCGACCAGCTCCGGCACGCGGTGGGCGCGCACGCCGTCGTCGACCAGGCCATCGGCATGGTCGTCGCGCTGGGCCGGGTCGCGCCCGACCAGGGGTGGGCGGTGCTGAAGGACGTCTCGCAGCACACCAACATCAAGCTGCGCGAGGTCGCGGAGCTGATCATCCGGTGGGGCAGGGAGGGCGAGATGCCCGCCGGGATCCGCGTCGAGCTGCAGGAGGCGCTGGAGCGCCACGGCCCGACGCAGATCCCGGAGTCCGGTCAGGACTGAGCTACTGAGCGGACGCCGACGTCTGCTCCTCGGCCAGCAGTTCCTCGCGCAGCTGCGCGAAGCAGCCGCTGAGCAGCCGCGAGACGTGCATCTGCGAGATGCCCAGCTGCTGCGCTATCCGGCTCTGGGTCATGCCGCCGAAGAAGCGCAGGTACAGGATGGTCCGCTCGCGCTCCGGCAGCCGCCGCAGACACGGCTCGACGGAGACACGGTCCACGACCACCTCGAAGCCCGGGTCGGGGCCGCCGATGGCGTCCCCCAGCGCGTACCCGTCCGTGCCGGGCATCTCCGCCTCCAGCGACAGCGCGGAGAAGCACTCCAGGGCCTCCATACCGGTGCGCACCTCCTGCTCGGTGAGGTGGGCGTGGGCGGCGATCTCGGCGAGGGTGGGCTCGCGGCCCGGCGTGGTCTGCGCGAGCTCCTTGCCGGCGTTGCGGACCCGGTTGCGCAGGTCCTGGACCCGGCGGGGCACGTGCAGGGTCCACATGTGGTCGCGGAAGTGCCGCTTGATCTCACCGGTGATGGTGGGTACGGCGTACGCCTCGAAGGCGTGCCCACGGGCGGGGTCGTAGTGCTCGACGGCCTTGACCAGGCCCAGGGCGGCCACCTGGTACAGGTCCTCCAGCGACTCGCCGCGGCCCTTGAACCGGACCGCGATCCGCTCGGCCATGGGCAGCCACGACCGGATCAGCTCGTCCTTGAGCGCCTTGCGCTCCGGTCCGTCGGGGAGGGTCACCAGGCGCTCGAAGGCGCGGGCGGTGTCCGGGGCGTCGTCGTGGGGATGCTGCTTCGTTCTGGTGGGGGCACTCATCCGAGCGCACCTCCTCAGCAAGGTGCTGACGGGACAGACACCGTGGGGAGCGCGGACTCGGACCTGAGGAGAAACACCCAGGGGCCTGACCGGCTCCCACGGACGTGCCTCCTGTCCGAAGCACATAACACCTCCTTCCCGCTCGAACGGCATGTGAAACGCATTTCGTGAATAGCACTACATGTCGGTATCAGGTGACGGTGTGTCCCGTGCGGCCGACAAACCCGATGATCTTGGCTGGGAACGTGATGTACGGCACGGTGGTCGACGAGCCGGGCCGGGGCCTGGACCGATTGTTCCTGCCCACGGCTTGATCGGTGATCAAGGGTGCGAACGGGCTGGCCACAGCGCATTCCGCTCATTTGACAGTGCACTGAGCACGAAGATAGGAAGCAGGCCCAGGACGAGAGGTGGATTGTGTACGAGCCGCACGTGGTCGGGGACTGGCACGAGTACGACGAGCATGCCGGTCTGCGTGTCCGCGTCCACGGTCTGGAACCCGCCGAGCCCCCGCGCGGACGCGACGACGCCGCCGAGGGCCTGACGTACTTCCGGCTGCGCGTCACCGTCGAGAACCGCGGTGAGCGGCATTTCGGCATCCACCTGGAGGACGGCCAGATCGACGTGCGGATCGGCCGCGACGGCGAGGCCGCCTTCATCGACTGGAGGAACTCGCAGTTCATCGAGGGCTTCGACGTCTATCCGCTGCGCCGCGTCACCGCCGTCCTGTACGCCGCGGGCACCGAGGACAGCCTGAGCCAGGTCGACGTGCAGATCCAGCTGCGGGTCGAGGAGGAGTGGGCCGACCGCCGCCTGTGGACCGGCGGCCTGGGCCTGCAGGAGCCCGTCGGCCCGCACGCCGGCACCCTGCGGGACGGCCTCGCGCTCCAGGTCAGCGACTTCCTGCGGGAGCAGGCCGAGGAGGGCACCGCCTGACGCGGTGCCCCTCCACCCGCGTCAGTGCGGGATGCCGTCGATGATCTCGCGGGCGCCCTGCCGCAGCAGCGCCACCGCCACCGAGGTGCCCAGCGTCGCCGGGTCCAGCCGCCCGGCCCACTCGTGCGCGTTCAGCCGGATCTTGCCGTCGGGGGTGAAGACACAGGCGCGCAGGGACAGCTCGCCGCCTCGATCCACGCGCGCGTAGCCCGCGATCGGGCTGTTGCAGTGGCCCTGCAGCACGTGCAGCAGCATGCGCTCCGCGGTCGCCTCCCGGTACGTGTCCGGGTCGCCGAGACCACTGACGGCGTCGATCAGATCGCTGTCGCCTTCGCGGCACTGGAGGGCGAGGACGCCCGCGCCGATGGGCGGCATCATCGTCTCGGGGGAGAGGACCTCGCTGATCACATCGGTCCGGCCGATGCGCTCCAGGCCGGCCACCGCCAGCAGCAGGGCGTCCGCGTCGCCGGCCGCCAGCTTCTCCAGCCGGCGGTTGGCGTTCCCGCGGAACGGCACGCACTCCAGGTGCGGGTGCGTGGCCGCCAGCTGGGCGACGCGGCGCACCGACGAGGTGCCGATCCGGGTGCCGGCCGGCAGCTCGTCCAGGGTCAGCCCGCCGGGGTGGATCAGCGCGTCGCGGATGTCGTCCCGCTGGAGGAACGCGGCGAACGTGGTGCCCGCGGGCAGCGGCCGGTCGGCCGGGATGTCCTTCAGGCAGTGCACGGCGAGGTCCGCCTCGCCGGCCAGCAGGGCCGCGTCCACCTCCTTCGTGAACGCGCCCTTGCCCTCCACCTGGGACAGGTCGCCCAGCCATTTGTCACCGGTCGTCCGCACGGGCACGACCTCGGTGCGCACACCCGGGTGCTGTGCCGCCAACTCGGCACGGACGCGCTCCACTTGGGCGAGCGCCATGGGTGAGTCACGGGACACGACACGGATCAGTTCAGGCACGGACATGCCGCCACCATAGACCCTCCCGCGCCACCGCCCGGACGCGATGGCGCGGTTCGGCCGGACGCGTCAGGCGTTCGGGTCGAACGGGATGCCCGACGGCTTCGCGGTCGCCAGATGACTCGTGAAGCTCCCGTCCTTCAGCCCGAAGTGGGCGCTGCCGAAGTCGTGCGCGACCAGCTTGTCGCGTACGCCCGGCGGGTAGCCGTTCCAGCCGACCAGCGGTGGATACTGCCACGTCCCCTTGTGGTTCTCCGGCGGTTCGTCGTTCGCGCTCGCCAGCCGGAAGCAGTGCGTGCTGACGCCGTCCTTGTGGTAGACGACCTTCGCGTGCGTGCCCTCGAAGCGCACGGAGGACGCCGCGTGGACGGTGAACGAGCCGTGGTTGGACGTCGAGACGTACCGCACGGCGTCGCCCTGCACCCACACCACGACGTGCTCCCAGTCGTGGCGGTGCCCGCCGAGACTGACGCCGGGCAGCGCCTGGTCCTTCTCGAAGTACAGGCCGTACAGATAGGCGCACCAGCCGTTGTTGCACTTGTAGCGGCTGTAGGCGTTGGTGTTGTCCAGGTCCGAGGCGTCCCGGCAGTTGCCGTTCAGCGCGCCCGTCGGGTTGAGGCCGCCGTTGACGGTGCCGTCCGGGCCGATCGCGGCGGACGAGTAGCAGCCGTCGGTGTCGTAGTCGAAGGCGGGCTGGTACGCCCGCTCGGCCGCCTCCGCGTTGCCGGGCAGCGCCGGGGGAGGGGCGGCCCAGGCCACCGCGGGGAAGGCGACGACGAGCGCGGCGGCACCGGCAAGACCGGTGAGCCATCTCCTGCGGTGCGTACGGAACGTCTGTGACGACACTGCGTCTCCTCATGGTCCGGCGCAGCCCAACGGCTGTGGGGGGAAAGGCAGTTCAGCATCCACGGTTTTCCCGCGCGCGCCAAGGGCCCCGTACGCCACGGACGGTGAAGAGTGGTGGAACGAACGGCGCGGCCGTCAGCGGGCGTTCGGCAGGTACGCCGACGACTCCTCGGGCGTCAGGTCCGGCCGCAGCCGCAGCCAGGACGGCTGGCGCAGCATCCCCGACCTCGTCCGGACGCTGTACCGGACCTCGCCGACCAGCCGGGGCACCACCCAGCGGGCGTCCGCCACCCGCGGCTTCGGCGTGAACGGGCAGTCCTCCGTGGCGGCGGCCCGCAGCAGCCCCGCCAGCTCCGCGCGCTCGGCCTCGCTCCAGCCGGTGCCCACACCGCCCACGTAGCGCAGCGTCCGCCCGGGCCCGTACTGGCCCATCAGCAGGGCGCCGGGAAGGCCGGTGAGTCGCCCTTTGCCGGGCAGCCAGCCGCCGACGACCACGTCCTCGCTGAGCATGTTGCGGATCTTGATCCAGGAGCGGGAGCGCACGCCGGGCTCGTAGGGCGAGTCCAGCCGCTTGCACACCAGCCCCTCCAGGCCGTGCTCGCGGGTGGCCTCCAGCGCCTCGGCGCCGTGACCCACGAGAGCGGCCGGCGTCGACCAGGACGGCCCGTCGAGCCCCAGCTCCTCCAGCCGCCCGCGCCGCCGGGAGTACGGCAGGTCCAGCAGGGGGCGGCCGCCCAGGTGCATCACGTCGAACAGCACGAGGTGGACGGGTGTGCGGGCGGCCATCCGGGCCGCCTTCGCCGGCGCGTGCGCCAGCCCCATCCGGGACTGCAGCAGCTGGAAGTCGGCGCGCCCCTCGGCGTCCAGCGCCAGGATCTCCCCGTCGAGCACGGCGGGCCTGCCGGCCAGTGCCTCGCCCAGCGGCCGCAGCTCGGGGTAGGCGGCCGTGATGTCGTCGCCGGAGCGGGCGCGCAGCAGCAGGCCCCCGTCGCCCTCCGCGTAGAGCACCGCCCGCTGGCCGTCCTGCTTGGTCTCGTACGCCCAGCGCGCGTCCTGCGCGGCCGGCGGCAGCTTGCCGGGCGTCGCGAGCATCGGCGGGATCAGGGGCAGGCTCACGGGTCAGTACTCGACGGCGCGGCCCCCGCTCACGCGCCCTCGCCGCCCTTTTCCCCTGATCGGAGGGCGGTGGCCGCCGCCACCGGGTTCACCGGCGTCCGTGTCCACGACCTAGGTGGTGTCTTGCCGATCAGGCCGGGCTCCCGGCGCCGGGCACCGCGAGCTGACCCGGCCCGATCGGCAAGACACCCCCTAGATTGAGGGTGGAGAGCGAACCGTGGCGGCGTCGAGGGGCCGGCCGCCGGCGGGTGGCGTGAGGGCCCCGGTGCGATGGGTGATCATGGCAGGCAGGACGCTGCGCGAGGAACAGGCCGGCGCGACCCGGGAGCTGCTCCTGACCGCGGCCGAGCGGCTCTTCGCCGAGCGCGGGGTGCACGCGGTGTCCAACCGGCAGGTCGGCGAGGCGGCGGGGCAGGGCAACAACACCGCGGTCGGCTACCACTTCGGCACCAAGACCGACCTGGTCCGCGCCATCGTCCGCGGTCACGCCGGGCCCATCGAGGAGATCCGCGCCCGGCTGGTCGCCGGCGTCACCGACCCCGGCGATCTGCGCGGCTGGGTGGACTGCCTGGTCCGGCCGGTCCCGGAGCACCTGGCCGCACTCGGCGGGCCGACCTGGTACGCGCGGTTCTGCGCCCAGGTCCTGGCCGACCCCGCGCTGCACCGGATCCTGGTGGACGAGGCGCTCACCTCCCCGTCGCTGCGGACGATCATCGAAGGGCTCGACCGGTGCCTGCCGGGCATCCCGCCCGAGGTGCGCGCCGAGCGCGACCAGATGGTCCGACACCTGATCGTCCAGGTGGCGGCGGAGCGCGAGCGCGCCCTCGCCGAGCACGCCCCCACACCCCGGGCGACCTGGGACGACGCCGCGACGGGCCTCGCCGACGCCGTCGTCGGCATGTGGCGGGCGCCCGTCACCCCGACGGCCGCCGCCCGGGGAACACGAAAAGCTTGAGTTAGGCAATGAGATGGTAAAGTGTTCCCCATGTCGACGCCGCCGCTCCCTCGACCCTCCGCCGCACCCGCGAGCCCGGAGGTGATCGAGATCGAGCGGGCGCTGTCGCGCATCACCTACCTGAGCACGCGGGCCCGGCAGCACGAGCGGCTCATGGCGCTCGCCGGAGTCCCGCTCGACCGGGCCGCCGTGGCGCTGCTGCGGCAGATCGCCGAGACGGAGCCGCTGCGCCCCGGGGAGCTGGCCCACCGGCTCGGCGTCGAGGCCTCCCACGTCACCCGCACCGCACAGCAGCTGGAGCGGTCCGGGCACGTCACCCGCGTCCCCGACCCCAAGGACCGCAGGGCCCAGCGGATCGAGCTCACCGACGCAGGACGGCAGGCCGTCGCCCGCGTCCGGGAGGCCGGCGCGCGCGGCATGCAGGTCGCCCTGGCCGACTGGACCCCGGCCGAACTGAGCCGGCTGGCCACGCTCTTCCACCGCATGGTCGACGACTTCCTCGCCCACTCCGCCGACGAGGACACCGAGGCCGCCCCGGCGGTCCCCGGCGGCCGCGAAGGCTGACGGACACCGGCACCCGCCCGACCTCCCCGTGCCGTGAGGGCGGAGGCGCCCCGACCGCCCGCACTACCGTCCGGTAGCATCCGGCGGCAGGCCGGCCGAGGGAGGAACCGTATGAGCGCGCGCGTCGACGTCGGGGACAAGGTCGAGGACTTCGCGCTGCCGGACGAGACCGGCACCGTACGGCACCTCACCGACCTGCTCGCCGAGGGCCCGGTCGTGCTGTTCTTCTACCCCGCCGCCCTCACCGCCGGCTGCACCGCCGAAGCCTGCCACTTCCGTGACCTCGCCACCGAGTTCGCCGCCGTCGGAGCCTGGCCCGTCGGCGTCAGCGGCGACGCCGTCGAACGGCAGCAGGAGTTCGCCACCCGCCACACCCTGGGCATGCCGCTGCTGTCCGACGCCGACGGCGCGATCCGCGAGCGGTTCGGCGTCACCCGCGGCTTCTCGCTCGCCCCGACCAAGCGGGTCACCTTCGTCATCGGGCAGGACCGCACGGTCCTGGAGGTCGTCCGCAGCGAACTCCGGATGAACACCCACGCCGACCGGGCCCTCGCCGCACTGCGCCGCGCCTGACACGGCGCCCCCGGCGGGCACGCCGGGAAGACGGACCCGCCGACGTCAGTCCGTGCCGCCGTCCGCGGCGACCTGGGCCAGGGTGCGGCCGCTACGGACCGACCGCGCCCGGTACGGGTCCGGTGTGCCGTGCCCGTGCCCGCCCCGCCCCGCCCTGACCAGCAGCCACGCCTCCCGGTCGTCCTGCCCGCGGCGGAGCCGGGTGAGGGCGAACTCGCCGTGCAGCTTGGACCCGCGCAGCCGGAACCGGGCGTGACCGCGCTCCAGCGACTCGGCGAAGTCGACGGGCCGCCCCGCGCGGTCGTGGCTGAGTGGTTCGTACGTCCCGCTGTCCCAGACGATCACCGTGCCGCCCCCGTACTCGCCCTTCGGGATCACGCCCTCGAAGTCCTCGTACTCCAGCGGGTGGTCCTCCGTCGGCAGGGCGAGCCGCTTGTCCCTGGGGTCCCCCGACGGTCCCTTCGGCACCGACCACGACCGCAGCACGTCCCCCACCTGCAGCCGGAAGTCGAAGTGCAGCGAACGGGCGTCGTGGATCTGCACCACGAAGCGCGGTGCCCGCCCCTCGGACGCCCCGCGCCCGCGCGGTTCCCGTGTCCGGTCGAAGTCGCGTCTGCCGCGGTACTCCCGCAACCGGTCCCTCTCGGCCACGCCGGCCTCCTTCCCGAACCGGCCGGGTACCCCGCCCCTGCGCCGCCGACTCCCGGAGGCCCTGTCGCCAGGGACGCCGGACGCTGCCACGATCATCCCGACGGCCGGCCGCCACCGGACCCGGCCGGGACGACGGACGACCGACGGAGTGTGCTGATGACCAGGGAGCAGGCCATCGACGACGGGACGCGCGCCACGGGGATCGAGGTGAAGCCGGTCGCCGGACACATCGGGGCGGACATCACCGGCGTCGACCTCGCCGGTGAGCTGGACGACGGCCAGGTGTCCGCGATCCGCGCCGCGATGCTGCGCTGGAAGGTCGTCTTCTTCCGGGACCAGCGACTCGACCACGCCGCCCACGTCGCGCTCGCACGCCGCTTCGGCGAGCCCGTCGTCCTGCGGCGGCGCGGCAGCGCCTCACCCGAGGGGTTCCCCGAGGTCGAGACGACCGCCGACCGGCTGGAACTCGGCGGCCGGTTCGGCATGGAGCACGACGAATGGCTGCGGCGGCGCCGGCACCATCTGCTGCGCGGCTGGCACTGCGACCACGGGGCCCGCGTCGACCCGCCCGCCGCGACGATCCTGCGCGCCGAGACCGTGCCCCCGTACGGCGGCGACACCACCTGGGCCAACCTGGCCGCCGCCTACGCGGGACTGTCCGAGCCGGTCCGGCGGTTCGTGGACGGCCTGCGGGCCGAGCACCGGCTCGGCGTCGGCTACCAGCCCCGCCCCGGCGACGACGCCTACGTCCGGCACCTCCTGGACCACCAGGTCGCCTCCCTGCACCCGCTGGTGCGCGTGCACCCGGAGACGGGGGAGCGGGTCCTGTACGTCAACGGCTACTACGTGGAGCAGATCGACGGCCTCTCGCGCGCCGAGAGCGGCGCCGTCCTGGAGATGCTGCTCGAGCAGGCCGTACGGCCCGAGTACACCGTCCGCTTCCGGTGGGAGCCCGGCAGCGTCGCCTTCTGGGACAACCGGGCCACCATCCACCTCGCACCCGGCGACACCGCCCACCTCGACGCGCCCCGCGTCATGCACCGGGTGATGCTCGCCGGTGACGTGCCGGTGGGCGTGGACGGCACACCCTCGCGGGCTCTCACCGGCACGTCACCGGGCCGCTGGTGACCGCTCAGCGCCCGAGCAGGTCCCGCAGGGCCTTCACGACCTCCCCGGGCGCCTCCTCGGCCATGAAGTGACCGCAGGTCACGGTCGTGTGGCGCAGGTCCGGGGCCCAGGACCGCCACAGTGCGGCAGCGTCGTGGCCCAGGGCCGCGCCCCAGTCCTGCTGCAGCACGCCGACCGGCATCCGCAGGGTGCGGCCCGCGTCCCGGTCGGCCCGGTCGTGCGTGACGTCGATGCCCGCCGAGGCGCGGTAGTCCGCCACGATCGACGGCACGGCGGCCCGGCAGGCCGCCAGGTAGGCGGCCCGCACGTCGTCCGGGATCGCCTCCGCGCCGGCGGTCCACAGGTCGAGGAAGTGGCCGAAGAACGCGTCCGGGTCCGCGCCGATCATCCGCTCCGGGAGACCGGGCGGCTGCGCCATCAGATACAGATGGAAACCGACGGCGGCGCCGACGCCGCGCATCACGTCCCACATGTCCAGGGTCGGCAGCACGTCCAGGCACGCCAGGTGCGTCACCGCCTCCGGGTGGTCCAGCGCGGCACGGAACGCCACCAGAGCCCCCCGGTCGTGCCCGGCCAGCGCGAACCGGTCGTGCCCGAGCCGGCGGGCCAGCTCGACCACGTCCGCGCCCATGGTCCGCTTGGCGTACACGGAGCCGTCGGTCTCCGCCGGCTTGTCGCTGGCGCCGTAGCCCCGCAGGTCCGGGCAGATCACCGTGTGGTCGGCCGCCAGATCGGCGGCCACGTGCCGCCACATCAGATGCGTCTGCGGAAAGCCGTGCAGCAGCACGACGGCCGGGCCGGAACCGCCCACGGCGGCGTGCAGCGCCACCCCGTCGGCGACGGGGACACGGTGCCGGCCGAAGCCGGGGATGGCGGGAGTCATGGCGGTCATGGCTTCGCTCCTTCCAGGAGCGTCGGGAGAACGGGGGGACGCACCGATCCTCGGGGCCGCCGATGAGCAGGCGATGAGCAGCGCCCGCCCCACCCCCGGCCGGCCGCGCACTATCGTGGGAAAGCGCCGCGGACCAGCCGTTTCCGCCGGCCCGCGACCCGCGACGGAGGAGGGCGATGACGGACGTGGGCCCCCGCTTCGGGGTGCTCGGGCCGGTGACGGCCTGGGACGCGGACGGGAACACGATCGCGCTGAAAGGCCCCCGGCACCGCTCCGTGCTGGCCCGCCTCATCGTCGCCCGCGGCCGCGTCGTCCCCGTCTCCCGTCTCGTCGACGACCTCTGGGCGGACCCGCCGGACGACGCCGTCGGCGCCCTGCGCACCTTCGTCGCCGCCCTGCGCCGCGCGCTCGAACCCGGCCGCCCGCCCCGCGCCCCGGCCCGCCTCCTCGTCACCGACGGCCCCGGCTACGCCCTGCGGGTCCCCGCGGACTCCGTCGACGCCCGGCGCTTCGAACAGGACGTCACCGACGCCGCCGCGCTGCCCGCCCAGGAGGCGGTCCTGCGCCTGGACGAGGCGCTGGGCCGGTGGCGCGGCCCCGCCTACGCCGGGTTCGCCGACGAACCGTGGGCCCGCGCCGAGGCCGACCGGCTCACCGAACTGCGCGGGCACGCCCTCGAACTGCGCGCCGAGTCCCTGCTGGCCCTCGGCCAGGCCGACCGGGCGGCGGCCGACCTGCGCGCGCACACCGCCGGGCACCCCTGGCGGGAGAACGCCTGGCGGCTGCTCGCACTGGCCCTGTACCGCACCGGCCGGCAGGCCGACGCGCTCGACGTGCTGCGTAGGGCCCGGACCCTCCTCGCCGACGAACTCGGCGTCGACGCCGGGCCCGCACTGCGCTCCCTTGAGGCCGACATCCTCCGCCAGTCCCCGCACCTGAGCCGCTCCGGCACCCCCGCCGCCCGCGTCTGGGAACAGGTCGCCGCCGCCTACGACCGCGCCGTCGCCCCCGACGCCCGGGCCCGCCTCGACTCCACCGCCGGCCTGCTGCGCACCCTCGCGCTGACCGGCGGCACCGGCCTGCCCGCCGCCCGCGCCCTGCGCCTCGACGCCCTCACGGCCGCCGAGGAACTGGGCGACCCCGAGCTGACCGCCCGGATCATCGGCGCCTACGACGTCCCCGCGATCTGGACCCGCCTCGACGACCCGGACCGCGCCCGGCACATCGTCGCGGCCGCCGAACGCACACTGGCCGCGCTCCCCGAGAACGGCCACGACGCCGACCGCGCCCGGCTGCTCGCCACCGTCGCCCTCGAGTCCCGCGGCACCCGCGACCCGCGCGGACCCGAGGCCGCCCGCAGGGCCGAGGAGCTCGCCCGCCGGCTGGACGACCCCGCCGTCCTCGCCTTCGCCCTCAACGCCGTCTTCATGCAGAGCTTCGGCCGGACCGGGCTGGCACCCCGCCGGGACGCCATCGGCGCGGAACTCGTCACCCTGTCCGCGCGGCACCACCTGTCCTCCTTCGCGATCCTCGGCCACCTCGTCCGCCTCCAGGCCCGCTGCGCCCTCGGCGACTTCACCGCCGCCGACCGGCACGCGGCCGCCGCCGAAGCCCTGGCCGCCCGGCACGAACGCCCGCTCGTCGCCGTGTTCACCGGCTGGTACGCCGCCCTGCGCCTCGACGCCGCGGAACACGCCCCGCCCGCCGAGGCCGAGGCCGCCTACCGCGACGCGGCGGCCCTCCTCGACGGCGCCGGCATGCCGGGCCTCGCCCACGGCCTGCCCGCGCTCGCGCTGCTGTGCCTGCGGCTGCGGCACGGCCTGCCCCTGGACACCGGCGACGACCCCGACTGGGGTCCCTACGCCCCTTGGGCGCGGCCTCTGCTCCTCCTCGACCGGGGCCGCCGCGCCGACGCGCTCGACGCCCTCCACGCCACCCCCGAACCGCCGCCCGACCTCCTCCAGGAGGCCCTGTGGTGCCTCACCGCCCGCGCGGCCGAGGTCCTCGGCGACGGACCGGCGCTGACCCGGGCCCGCACGGCCCTCGCCCCGGCCGCGGACGAACTCGCCGGAGCGGGCAGCGGCCTGCTCACCCTGGGCCCCGTCCGCGACCACCTCGGTCTCGACCGACCGCACCCGCCCGGCCGATGAACCGTTCGACGCCACGGGCCGTCGTACAGGGCAGTGATCGACGACGCCGCTGCGGGTACGCGCGACCGGCAGTGCGCTCCCCGGGCGCCCCGGGGACCAGGAAGGACGCACATGCCGGCTGCCGGACGCCGTACCCCCGACACGCTCCTCGACGTGCTGCTGCACGCGGCCGAGGACGCCCCGGGGCAGGAGATCGTCCACGTCCGGGGCGACGGGTCCGAACACGTCGTCACCTACGCCGCCCTGCGTGACGATGCCCTGCGCGTCGCCGGGAGCCTGCGCGCGGCCGGACCGGCGCCCGGCACACCGGTGCCGCTCCTGGCGGACACCGGCGCCGGCTTCCAGCCCCTGTTCTGGGGCGCGCTCGCCGCAGGGCTCGTCCCCGTGCCCCTCGCCCCCGAGGCACGCAGGGTGGGCCCGGTGCGGGAACTCCTGGGCGGGCCCGACGTACTGGTGGACGACGGCACCGAAGGGCTTCTCGCCGAACTGCCCGGTCCCGTACGCCCCTTGCGGCTCGCGGAGCTGCGCGCGGGCGACCCGCTCCGGGAACCCGTCCACCGCGCCCCCGGGGACCTCGCGTTCCTCCAGTTCTCCTCCGGAAGCACCGGCGCCCCCAAGGGAGTCGAGCTCACCCACGAGGCCGTCCTGGCCAACCTGCGGCAGATCCGCACCTCCCTGGCCATCACCCCGGACGACGTGCTGGCCACCTGGATGCCGTACTTCCACGACATGGGCCTGATCGGCACCCACCTCGTCCCCCTGGCGGCCGGCCTGAAGCAGGTGCGGCTGGAACCCCTCGCCTTCGCCAAACACCCGGTGCGCTGGCTGGAGACGGCCGCCCGGCACCGGGCGACCCTGCTGTCCGCCGCGAACTTCGCGCTCGCCCTGTGCCTGCGCCGCGTCCCCGACACCGCCTGGGCCGCGCTGGACCTCCGCCACGTACGGCTCATGCTCGTGGGCGCCGAGCCCATCGCGCCGCGCGTATGGCGGGAGTTCGCCGAACGGGCCGGCCGCGCGGGCCTGGACGCCACGGCCCCGCTGCCCGTGTACGGACTGGCCGAGGCCACCCTCGCCGTGACCGCGCCCCCGCTCGGCGAGACCGCCGTACCGCTGCGGCTGGACCGGCGGGCGCTGAGCGCCGGACGCGCCGTCCCCGGCGAGGACGACGCCGTCGAACTGATGGACGTGGGCGCACCCGTCCCCGGCTGCGAGGTCCGCATCACCGACGGCACCGGCGAGGCGCTCGGCGCCGGGCGGATCGGACACATCGAGGTACGCGGCCCCCAGGTGGCACGCGGCTACCACCGCGACCCCGAGGCGAGCGCGGCCGCGTTCACCGGCGGCTGGCTGCGCACCGGCGACCTCGGCTTCCTCCACGAGGGGCGGCTGTGCGTCACCGGGCGGCACAAGGACGTCGTCTTCGCCGGCGGGCGGACGTTCCACGCCACCGACCTGGAGGAGACGGCCGCCGCCACGCCGGGGCTGCCGGAGGGCACCGTCGCCGTCGTCGGCTCCACCGACCCCGGCGCCGGGCACGACCGGGTCGTCGTGTTCGTGCAGTGGGCGCGGGCCGTGCCGGCCACCGCCCTGCCGGTGCTGGACGCGGTGGCCGCCCGCGTGCGCCGGGCGCTCGGCCACGACGACGTCCGGGTCCTGCCGCTGCCGCCCAGGGCGTTCCCCCGGACGACCAGCGGCAAGCTGCGGCGCTCCCTGATGCGAGAACGGTTCGAGGCCGGCCGGTACGCGAAGGTCCAGGAGCGGTACGCGGCCGCGCGCGCCGGAAACCCGCGCGGGCCCTTCGAGGCGCGGGGCGGACGGCCGCGAGCGGTGCCTCCGTCGCGGCGGGAGGCCGAGGAGACGGTCCGGCGGATCTGGGCGCGGGTGCTCGACCTCACGCCCGGACACATCGGCCCACAGGACGGGTTCTTCGCCCTCGGCGGTTCCTCGGTGAAGGCGATGGAGGTGCTCGCGGCGCTCGAGGAGGCGTTCCGCGTGCCGCTGGAACCACGGGTCGTGCGCGACCACGACACGGTCGCCGCGCTGGCCGGGCACGTGCTCTCCCTGACGGGCGGTGCGGTGCCCGACCGCCCCGAGGACCCGTCCCCGGCGCCGGGCGGCGGGCCGGTCGCGGTGCTCGGCATGGCCTGCCGGTTCCCCGGAGCCGAGACGCCCGAGGAGTTCTGGGAGCTGCTCGTCTCCGGCCGGGACACCGTGACCGCCGTACCGGCCGGCCGCTGGGGCGGACCGACGCCGGCCGGCGGCCGGTTCGGCTCCTTCCTGCCCGGTCCGGCGGACTTCGACGCGGACTTCTTCGGCATGGACGACGCCGAGGCCCGCGCCACCGACCCGCAGGCCCGCGTCTTCCTGGAACTCGCCCACGAGGCCCTGGAACGCGCCGGATACGCGGGACCGCGCCGCGAGGGCCGTAAAGTCGGCGTGTTCGCGGCCGTCGGCGACAGCGGCTACCGCGACGTGCTGGCCGAGGCGTCCGGCGGCGACCTCGCCGGGCACCCCGGCGCGCTCACCGGCAACCTTCCCAACCTGGTGGCCGCCCGTCTCTCCCAGGCCCTCGACCTCGACGGGCCCGCCCTGGCCGTGGACACCGCCTGCTCCTCGGCGCTGGTGGCGCTCCACCTTGCCCGCCGCAGCCTGCTCGCCGGTGAGTGCGACATCGCCGTGGTCGGCGGAGTGCACCTCGCCCTCACCGCCACCGGCCACCGGCTGCTCGCCGACGCGGGCGCGCTGTCCCCGACGGGTGTCAGCCGGCCCTTCGGCGCCGCCGCCGACGGCCTCGTGCCCGGCGAGGGCGGCGCGGCCCTCGTGCTCGCCCGGCACGACGACGCCGTACGCGACGGCGATCCCGTCCTCGCCCTGGTGCGCGGGACCGCCGTCAACAACGACGGCCGGTCCCTGAGCCTGCTCGCGCCCAACCCGCGCACCCAGCGCGAGGTCGTCACCCGCGCCTACGCCGAGTGCGGCGTCGACCCCGCCACCGTGTCGTACGTCGAGGCCCACGGCACCGGCACCCCGATCGGCGACCCGGTCGAGGCCCAGTCGCTCGGGCACGCCTTCCCGCCGCGCGCCGACGGGCTCCCGCGCCTGCTCGGCTCGGCGAAGGCGACCGTCGGGCACCTCCTCAACGCCGCCGGAATGCCGGGCCTGGTGAAGACGGTCCTGGTGCTCCGGCACCGCAGCCTCCCGCCCTCACCGAACTGCACACCCCCGGCGCCCTCCCTGGAGCGCCTGGCCCCCGGATTCCGGCTCGTCGACGCCGTACGGCCCTGGCGGGCCCCCGGACCGCTGGTCGCGGGCGTCAACGCCTTCGGGTTCGGCGGCACCAACGCCCACGCCGTCCTGGAGGAGGCGCCCGCCCGAACGCCCGGGACACCGCCGGCCGGCCAGGGCCCGCACCTGCTCACGCTGTCGGCCCGAAGCACCGACGCCCTGCGGGCCGCCGCCCGGGATCTCGCCGCCCATCTCCGCGCCCACCCCGAGCTGTCCGAGGCCGACGTCTGCGCGGCCGTCGGGACCGCCCGGGACGACGGCCCCCACCGTCTCGCCCTGGCCGCCGACGGCGACCTCGCGGACCGGCTGGAGGCCGCCCGCGCCCAGGACTTCGGTCACGTCCGGCCCACCCGCCCCAGGACCGTCTTCCTGCTGCCCGGCCAGGGCGCCCAGCGCCCCGGCTCCGGTCGCGCCCTGTACGAGGCGGCACCCGCGTTCCGCGAGGTCCTCGACGAGGCGTCCACGCTCGTCGGACCGGTGCGGGGCCGCTCGCTCGCCGACTGGTGCCTGGACCCGGACGCGGACCCCGGCGACCTGGCCGCGACGGAGGTCGCCCAGCCGTTGCTCGTCGCGTACGGGGTGGGCCTGGCCCGGCAGATGGAGCGGTGGGGGGTGCGGCCGGACGCGGTCGCCGGGCACAGCGTGGGAGAGATAGCCGCCGCCTGTGCCGCCGGTTCCCTCACCCTCGCCGAGGCCGTCGGCTTCGCCGCCGAACGTGGCCGGCTCGTCGCGGAGAAGGCCCGCCCCGGCGTCATGGCGGCCGTCCGGGGCGACGAGGAGACCGTCGCCGCGCTCGTCGCCGCGTCCGGCGGCTCCCTGGCCGTCGCCGCCGTCAACGGGCCCGGGCAGGTGGTGATCTCCGGAAGCGCCGCCGCCGTCGACCAGGCCCTGGCGGAGCTGACCTCACGAGGGGTCGGCACCCGCCGGCTCCGCGTCTCGCACGCCTTCCACTCCCCGCTGCTGGAGCCGGTCCTCGCCCCGCTCCGGGACGCCGCGGGCCGGTTGACGGCGGAGCCAGGGCGGGTGCCGATGCTGAGCACCGTCACCGCCGACTGGGGGCCCGATCTCACGCCCGCGTACTGGCAGCGGCACGCCGTCGCCCCCGTACGGTTCGGGGCGGCCGTGGAACGGCTGCTGCGGGACGGCTACGACACCTTCCTCGAACTCGGGCCCGCCGACACGCTGAGTGGTGCCGTCCGCGCCACCGCCGCCCGGAACGCCCACGACGCCGCCGTGCTGACACCCGCTCAGGGCGACGCCCGGGCGCTGCTGGAGGCCGTCGGCCGGCTGTGGGCACGCGGAGGCACCCTGCGCCGCCCGCTCTCGCACCGCGCGACCGGGCGCGCCCGGGTGCAGGTGCCGACGTACCCGTACCGGCGCCGTCGCCACTGGCCGGGCGAGCCCGGCGCCGACGCCGTGGTCCGGCGCCTGGACTGGGCCGGCGCCCCGCTCGTCCCGGGGGAGCCGCCGCGGGCCGTCCGGCTCGTCGGGGCGGACCGTGCGCTGGGCCGGGCCCTCGCCGAGCGGCTCTCGGCCACCGGGGTGGCCGTGGCGGACGACGGCCCGGCACCGGACACCGTGGTGTGGCTGACGGACGCCGCGCGGGACACGGACACGGCCGTCGACGCCACCCTGGCGTCGCTGCGCCGCGTCCTCGACCTGCTGTCCACCGGCCCGACACGCCTGCTCGTCGTCACCGAGGACGCCTACGCCACGGGGACCTCCGACGAGGCCGCGGCCCCGGCACGGGCGCTCGCGCACGGGCTCGCACTGGCCCTCCCGGGAGAGCACCCGGGTCTGACGGCACGGGGCGTGGACCTGACCGGCGCCGATCCCCTGCCCGCCCGGCTCGACGCCCTGGAACGGGAGTTGTGCGCCGCCCACGGACCGGGCGCCGAGCCGACGGTCGCATGGCGCTCGGGACGCCGCCTCGGCCGTACGCGGACCGCCCTTCCGGACACCCAGGCGCCCGTCCGGGCCCTGCCGCCCGGCGGCACCTACCTGATCACCGGGGGAGCGGGCGGACTCGGCTCCGCGCTGGCCCGCGACCTGGCGGCCGGCGGCGCCCGCGAACTGGTCCTCGCCGGACGCTCGGTGACGGCCCCCGAGGCGCTGCTGACGGAACTGCGGGCCCTGGGCGCCCGGGCCGTCCATCACGTCACCGACGTCGGCGACCGTGCCTCCGTGGACGCCCTCGTCGCCGCGCTGCCGAGGCTGGACGGGGTGTTCCACGCCGCCGGTACGGTCCGTCCCGGCACCCTGCGCTCCAAGCCGGACGGCGAGATCCGGCAGGCGCTCGCCGCCAAGGTGCGCGGCACGGTCCTGCTCGCCGACGCACTGCGCCGCCACGGCCAGGACCCCGCCGTGCGGGTCGTGTTCTCCTCGGTCGCCTCGGTGCTGCCGGGCCTCGCCGGTGCGCTCGGCGACTACGCGGCCGCCAACGCCTTCCTCGACGCGTTCGCCGCAGCCGAACACGCGGCGGGACGCCCCTGGCAGGCCGTCGGCTTCGGACCCGTGGGCGACGCGGGTACGGCGGCCGGGACCGCGTCCGTGACGCGGCTGCGGGAGCTGGGGCTGACGCCGATGACCGCGCGGGAGGCGATCACCGCGCTCCGGACCGCCGTCGGGACCGGCGCCCCGCATCTGCTGGTGGCGTCCGAACGGGTCGAACCGGCGGCCGCCACCCCCTTCGTCCCGGCGCCGCACCCCGCCCCGCACGCGGACGACACCACGGACCTGGTCCGCCGTCTCCTCGCCGAAGCCCTGCACCGCGACCCGCGCGACATCGGCGACGACGACCCCTTCCTCGGCCTCGGGCTGGACTCGCTCACCGCCGTGGACCTCGCGCGCCGGCTGGAGGGCGAACTCGGCCGGCCGCTGCCCGCCACCCTGCTCTTCGAGCACCGGACCCTCGGCGAACTGACCGCCCACCTGCGGACCGTGCCCCCGGAGGAGCACCCGCCCGCACCCGGCCCCGCCCGGCGGCACCCCGGTGACGACGGCCCGATCCCGCTGACCCCGCTGCAACGCGCCTTCCTGACCACCGAGGCCCTGTTCGAAGGCGTCACCGCCTACGGCTACGTACGGCAGACCGTGCGCGGCCCCCTCGACACCGACGCGCTCGGCAGGGCCCTGTCCCACCTCGCCGCCCGGCACCCCATGCTGCGCCTGCGCGTCACCACAGCCGTGCCCCCGCTGCAGTACACGAGGCCCGCCGAACCCGCCGACCTCCCGCCCCGCTGGTACGAGGTGCGCGACACCGACGACACCGACCGCGTGCTGCCGGACCTCGAACTCGACCTGTGCAACCGGCCGTTCGACCTGACCGCCGAGGACCCGGTGCGTGCCCTCCTCGTCCGCGACCGCCGGGACAACCGGCTCGCGCATCTACTGCTCGTCGTGCATCACGCCGCCGCCGACGGCTACAGCCTCAAGGTCCTGTGCGAGGACCTGTGGGATCTCTACACCACCCTCGTCGAGGACAGTTCCACTACCGAACCGCCCTTCACTCAGGCCGCGTTCGGTGACTACGCCGCCCTCCTCGCCGCCGGCCGCGACACGCCCGCCTTCGACCGCGACCTGCGCCACTGGCGGGAGCAGATCGCCGCACACGTCTCCGCGGACCCCACCACGGTCCTGCCGTACGACGGTGATCCGCTGGCCGCGCCGGCACCGCCGTCCGTGCACCACCGGGCGACCGCCGACGCGGCGCTCAGCTCCGCCCTGCGCGCGCTGGCCGCCCGGCACGAGGTCTCCCTCTTCCATCTGCTCCTCGCCGTCCACGTCCGCTGTCTGGCCCGCTGGAGCGGGCGGCCGGAGGTCGCGGTCAACGTGGCACGGTCCCGCCGGGAGGCGGCCCTGCCCGGCATCGAGCGCCTGGTGGGCCCGCTCGCCGACACCCTCCCCGTGTTCGTGCGGGTCGACCCCGCCGAGAGCGTGCCCGAACTGGCCGTACGGCTGCGGCACATCTGGCGTGAGGCGGAGGCGCACGGCACCCCGGGCAGCCCCGACCTCGTCGCGTCCCTGCCCGCCGGCGGGCCCGTTCCCCGCACGGTGGCGCCCGCCGGTTTCAGTTTCGCGCGCTTCTCCGTGCGCCAGGATCACGGCCGGTCCGTGACCGTGACGCCGACGGCGGCGGCCACCGCCTCCGCCGCGACCCGGCTCGGCCTGCTGTGCTGGGAGGCGGACGCGACGCTGCACTTCTCCTGGAACCACCCCGCCCACCTGTTCCGGAGCGAGACCACCGCACGTCTGGCGGAGGACCACCTGGCGGAACTGCGGGCCGCCGCCGGTCACCCCCACACTCCTGTCGCCGAGGGCATCACCGCCCGGCTGCTCGCCCGGTTCCGCGCGACGCCGGACGCCGTGGCGATCGACACCGGCCGGACCACGCTCACCTACGCGGCCCTCGACGCGGCCTCCGCCGCCCTCGCGGCCCGGCTGCGCGCGGGGGGCGTGGGCCCCGGCGACCTGGTCGGCCTCCTCGTCGAGCAGGGCCCGGACGTCGTGACCGGCATCGTGGGCATCCTCCGCACGGGCGCGGGCTGGGTGCCGTTGGACCCCGAGCACCCGCCGGCACGCCGACGCGAGCACCTGCTGCGGACCGGCGTCACCACCGTGGTCTGCCACGCCGCGACCCGCGAGGCGGCCGCCGGACTCGACGGCGTGCAGGCGGTGTCCGCCGACCGCCCCGGCTTCGACGCCGCCCCGCCCGACCCCGGCCCGGACCGGCACGCCGGCCCCGACGCCGTCGCCTACGTGATCCTCACCTCGGGCTCCACCGGCCGCCCCAAAGCCGTCCCGATCACCCACCGGTCGATGCTCACCTACCTCGACTGGGCGCTGGCCACCTTCGGCTACGAGCCAGGGGACCGTCTGTTGCAGACGGCGTCCGTCTGCTTCGACGCCTCCGTGCGGCAGGTGCTGGCACCGCTGCTGGCCGGGGCCAGCGTCCATACGCTCTCCCGTGACGTGCTCCGCGACCCCGACGCCCTCCTGGACCGCGTCGTGAACGACCGCATCACGGTGTGGAGTTCGGTGCCGACCCTGTGGGAACGGCTCCTCAGCACCGCCGAGGCCCGCGCCGAGCGGGACCGGACACCGCCCGTCCTGTCGGCGCTGCGCTGGGTGCACGTCGGCGGCGAGGCCCTGCCCGCCGCGCAGGTCCGCCGCTGGTTCGACCTGCTCGACGCGTGCGGCGGCGCACCGGGGCACCGGGTCGCCAACCTGTACGGGCCCACCGAGGCCACCATCAACGCCACCTGCCACATCCTCGACGCCCGGCCGGCCGACGATCTGCGTCACGTGCCCATCGGCCGCCCCGTCGCCGGCACCCTCGTGGACGTCGTCACGCCCGACCTGCGCCCCTGCGCACCGGGTGAGGCGGGCGAACTCCTCATCGCAGGAGCGGGACTGACGCCCGGGTACCTGGGCGAACCCGGGCTCACGGCGGCGGCGTTCGTCGAGCGGGACGGACGGCGCTGGTACCGCAGCGGTGACCGGGTCCGGCGCACCCCGGACGGCGTCCTCGCGTTCCTCGGCCGGCTGGACGACCAGGTCAAGGTGCACGGGCACCGGGTCGAGCCCGGCGAGATCGAGGCCGTCCTGCTGTCCCACCCGGACATCGCCCGCGCCGCCGTCCTGCCCGCGGAGGGACGCCTGGTGGCCCACCTGGAACCCCGGCCCGGCGCTCCCGTCCCGGACACCCGGGCCGTGCGCGCGTTCCTGTCCCGCACCCTGCCCCCGTACATGCTGCCCGGGCGGGTGCACGGTGTCTCCGCGATGCCCCTCACCGGCACCGGCAAGATCGACCGCGAGCGGCTGGCCCGCGAGGCGGGCGCCTCGTCCACGGCCGTCCTGCCAGCGCCGCGAACCTCGACGCCCACCGCACCGGCGCCCGCCACCCCGACCGAGCGCACCCTCGCCCGGATCTGGGCGGCCCTGCTGGACGCCCCGGACGTCACGGCCGACGACGACTTCTTCGAGCTGGGCGGCGACTCGATCATGGTGCTGGAGCTGTTCGCCAGGATGCGGGCCGAACTCCCCGCCGTACCACGGCCGACGGTCCTCTACACCCACCGCACCCTGCGCGCGCTCGCGAAGGCCGTCGACGCCGCCGAACCGGCCCCGGAGGCCGCCCCGCCCGCCGCCGGGACCGGCCCGTACCCCCTCACACCGTCCCAGCGGGGCTTCCTCCTCGCCGACACCCTCGACCCCGCCGCCGGGTCCGCCTGGCTCGCCCGGTTCCGGCTCACCGGCCGCCTTCGCCCGGACGTGTTCCAACGGGCCGTCGACGTGCTGGTGGCCCGGCACCCCATGCTGCGCACGGTGTTCCCGGCCGGTGCTCGCCCGCCCGTGCAGCAGGAACTGCCGGACTCCCTGCGGCTTCCCGTGCCGCGGGAGACCGTCCACCCCGACCTGCTGGAGGAACGGATCGCCGAAGAAGGGCGGCGCCGACCGGAGCCCTGGGCCTGGCCGTTGCTGCGGGCCACCCTGTTCACCACGGCACCCGACGAGCACGTCCTCCTCGTGCACGCCCACCACCTCATCGGCGACGGCTACAGCGCCGCCCTGCTCGCCGGGGAACTCCTCACCGTGTACGACCGTCTCGACCGGGGTCTGCCCCCCGGCCTGCCCCCGCTGGAGAGCACCTTCCGCGACCATGCCGTCCGGTCCGCCGAGCGGCCCCGCCCGTCCGGCGCCCGGGCCGAGGCGTACCGGGCCCGGCTGAAGGCCCCCTACACCGCACCCGTGTTGCGTCCCTCCGACGGCGAGAGCGCCGGAGAGTTCCACACCGCCGCGTTCACCGTCGACGCCGCCACCACGCGCCGGCTGCGCCGGCTGGCCGGTGCGGCGCGCAGCACCCTCCACGCCCCGCTGCTCACCGCCTACCACCGGGCCCTCACCGCCCTCACCGGACAGTCCGACCTGGTGATCGGCCTCGCCGTCACCGGACGCGAGGACTCGCCGGCGGACGCGCGCCGGGTGTTCGGGCCGTTCGCGCAGGCCGTCGCGGTGCGCCCGGAGCCGCCGGCCGGCCCCGGCCGGCGGCCCCCCTTCACCGACGACCTGCGCCGGATCGCCGCCGAGACGGAACTCGCGCGCGCCGAGGGCCCCACCGACACCGGCACCGGGCTGCCCCGGCACGCCCAGTTCTTCTTCACCTTCCTCGACTTCACCTCGCTGGGCGCGCCGCCCGGCGGCACGCTGTCGCTGAGCGCCGACGCGTCCGACACCCTCCTCGCCCCGCCCCCGCCCGGCACCGACGTGTTCCTCGCCGTACGGCCGCTGTCCGGCGGGCAGCGGCTGCGGGTCACCGTCCGCGCCTCAGCGGCGGCGCTCACGGCCGGCCGGGCCGCCGAGCTGGCCGAGCGGATCCACCAGGAGCTGCGGACCGGCACGGACCACCCCCGCCGGGCCCCAGCGCTGGACGCGGCGCTCGTCGGCTGTCTGCCCGCCCCCGGACACCTCGCCGCCCTCGCCGGACTGCCGCCCGGCACGCCGCGCCCCGGCCGTGAGGAGATCCGCGAGCTGCTGTTCCCGGACGGGCGCGCCCGGCTGCTGGAGCGGACCGGCACCCCGCTGGGCCTGTCCGGCTTCGTCGCCCTGCCGCTGTTCGCCGACGAACTCGCCGCCGCCGGCGACCTCGCGGCCCGTACCGCGCGGGCCGTCGAGCACGCGGCCGGGCTCGGCGCCCGCTGCGTCTCCCTCGCCGGGACGATCCCGTCCCTCACGGGCTACGGCTTCGACGTGCTGCGGGAGGCCCGGACGGACGCGGCGATCACCACCGGGCACGCCACGACGACCGTCGCCGTGGTGAAGACCGTGCACGCCGCCCTCGACGCCACAGGGGGCCGGCTCGACCGGCTGTCCCTCGCCGTCGTCGGCTGCGGTTCGATCGGCACCTCGGCCCTGCGGCTGCTGCTCGCCCGGTCACCCCGCCCGCCGGCCCACCTCGTGCTCTGCGACCTGCCCGGCAGCGGGCCACGGCTCGAACGGCTCGCGGCGGAACTGACGGGCCGGCACCCCGGCCTGCCCGTGCGGATCGTGGAGTCGGGCCCCGGGCTGCCCGAGGAGGTGTACGCGAGCGAGGTGATCGTGACCGCCGTCAGTGACGCGTCGGCGCTCGTGGACGTCGCCCGGCTGCGCCCCGGCACGGTCCTGGTCGACGACTCCTTCCCGCACTGCTTCGACACCGCGCGGGCGCTGGAGCGCATGCGCGAGCGCGGGGACGTGCTGGTCGTCGGCGGTGGGCTGCTGGACGCCGGCGCCGCCAGGCCCCGGCTCGCCGAGGACCTTCCGGAGGTCGCGACCGCCGGCTTCGCCGGGCGTTCCGGCGTCCCGGGCACCCTGGCCTCCTGCCGGCTGGAGTCGCTGCTGCACGCGCACCGCACGACGCGACCGGGCCGGGCCTCCGGCCGCCTGCCGCTGACGCACGGCCTGGTCGGCCTGCCCGGCGCCCTCGCCCACTGGGACGCCGTCGAGGCGGCCGGGGTGTCGGCCGCCCCGCTGCACCTGCTCGACCACGAGGTCCCGGCCGCCCCGCTCAGGGCGCCGGACGCCCCAGCGCCGGACCGAGCCGGGTCGCGATGTCCGTGAGGATCTGCACGTAGTCGTCGTGCCCGAACGTGAACGGCAGCGCGAACGCCACCTCGTCCACCTCGCGGAACGCGGCGTGGGCGTGGAGGCGTTCGGCGATCTCCTCGGAGGTGCCGAGGAGGTCCGGCGCGAACAGCAGTCGTGCCGGGCCCTGCGGGGAGGCGGTGCGGGACGTGCGCCCGGCGACGTACTTCTCGTACCGGGCCCGCTGGCCGGGTGTCGCCGAGTCGGTCGGGATGACGACGAGGCCCTGGGAGACGCGGGCACGCTCCCCCTCGGGGTGGCGCTCCCGGAAGGCGCGGATGTGGGACAGCTGGATGCGCGCGAAGTCGGGTGCGCCCTCCCGCTCGTCCTCCACCTTGACGACGCTGCTGGTCAGCAGGTTCATCCCGTGCTCGCCCGCCCAGCGCGCCGACCGCAGACTGCCGCCGCCGTACCACAGGCGGCCGCCCAGCCCCGGGGCATGCGGCTGCACCCGGTCGGAGAACACCTCGAAGCCCTCCGTGCCGCTGAAGTCCGTGACCCGCTCGCCGCGCACGAAGTCCAGCAGCCGCCGCACCCGCCCGTACCCGAAGTCCTCGGCGTCGGCGGTGTCCGGGTACAGGGCCTCCTTGACCCGGTCGTAGTGCATCGGCGGGCCCACGCTCACGCCGGGGTTGAGCCGGCCGCCGGACAGCAGGTCGACGGTGGCGAGGTCCTCGGCGAGTCGCAGCGGATTCTCCCAGCCGAGCGGGATCACGGCCGTGCCCAGCTCGATGCGGCGGGTGCGCTGCGAGGCGGCGGCCAGGACGGCGACGGGGGAGGAGATGCCGTACTGCAGGTGCCGGTGGCGGACCCACGCGCTGTCGAAGCCGAGGCGCTCGCCCAGCTCGATGAGCTCCAGAGTGGACTCGTGGCCGCGGGCCGGGTCCGCCCCGTCGAACAGCCCGATGGTGAGGAAGCCCAGCTTGCGCAAGGGGCGGGAGATGGGTGCCACAGGCCCTCCGTCGTCCGATGACCGGGTGATCGCATCCGTACGGCTCGGGCAACGCGCTCCCGGGCGGCGATGTTCCCGCCGCCGCGCCTCGGACCAGCGGGATCGTCACCGCGCTCGGACCAGCGGGATCGTCACCTCGTCCTCCACCGGCGGGTCGAGTTCCTGGGCGAGGTTCCCGGTCGCGGCGTGGCAGCGCAGCCGGATCGCCTCCGGGCCGACGTCCAGCCGAAGGAAGCACTTGAAGAACGGCGGGCTGTACGTCGCCGAACTCGGCGAGAACAGCTGGGTGTAGAGCTTGCGCACCGGCAGCCGTAGCCGGGCGTTGCGGTCGGGCCGGCGGCCCGCGCCGAGCAGGGCCGCCACCAGCCGGACCCGCCAGGTCACGCGGGCCGTGGCCTGCTGGGCACGGGTCAGCCGCATGCCCAGACGCTCCGCGACGACGACCGCGGCCTCCGCCTCGGTCAGGGTGAAGAAGCGGCGCAGCCGCAGCCGCCGGCCGTACAGCGTGCTGTAGAACGCCAGGGAGTCGCCGCGCAGCGGATAGCAGCGGAAGTCGTCCTCGCCGACGCCCGCCACGTCGACCTTCGGGATGGTGTGCGTGGCGTGCATGAAGGCACCGCCGCCGCCCGCGACCACGTACTGGATCGTGCGGTCGCCCACCCGCACCGGGTAGCGCTGGTAGTTGTGGATGTCGCCGCCGATCGCCGCCACATAGCGGTGGGCCGGATCCCGGACGATCTCGTCCACGGTGCCGCCGCCCTCGATGGCGCACGGGTGGTGCTCGCCGTCCACGTACAGCGGCGAACCCGTGACGAGGATCTTCGGGCGGGGGTCCTTCGACACCTCCCGCAGCCAGGCGCCCTGTTCGGCGTCGATCGTCCCGAGCAGCCCCGTGTCGATGCCGACGATCCGGATCGGCCCGGCGTCGATCGCCCAGTACGGGCCGGGCTGGGCGGCCAGTTGGGCCGGGTCCGACCGCAACTTCCTCGCCTCGTCCAGCTGTTGTCCGTCCCCCTCGCGCGGGCGGTGCCACAGGAGTGACCGCAGCCGGGCCCGGCTGAGCGGGCGCGGCGCGGGCTCCGGCGGGAGCGGCGGGGCGTCGTCGCAGAACACCCGCATGAACGCGGCCAGGTCCTCGTACCAGTCGTGGTTGCCGGGTATCGCGTAGATGGGCGCCTTGTAGTCCCGGTACGGCCGGAAGAACTTGGGGCCGTAGTCGTCGGCGCCGCCCACCGGGTAGATCACATCGCTGGTGAGGACGGCGAACCGGGTGTCCTGACCCTCCTTCAGAAACCCGGGCACGACCGCGTACTGGGGGTCGTCGCCCTCGCCGGTGTCCCCGATGACGAGGAAGGAGAACCGGTCGGGATCGTCGCGCCGGATCACCTTGTCGGCCGGTGCGCCGGCGGCCTCCCGCTGGGCCACCCACCGGCTTCGGGTACGGCCCGTGGGATCCCCGAACAGGGAGGCCAGGACGCCGTTGCGGGCCGCCCACAGCATCCGGGGGTCGAGCCAGGAGATCTTCCGGACCTCGGGCGGCATCAGCCCTTTGTAGGTGCCGGGTTCGGCCGCGCCCCAGCCGGCGCCTTCCGCGGTATCACGTGAGGAGACAGACACCGGTGCACCGTAACAATGATCGGGAGACGGGGGAGCGGCCCGCCCCCGTCACCCGAACACACCGCTCAGAACGTGCGGTCGAGCAGGTCGAGCAGCGCCTCCCAGTGCCGCTCGTCCCCCGCGCGGTCGTACGCGGCGGTGTCGGACTGGGTGAATCCGTGGCCGGCGCCCGGGTACACCTCGCAGCGGTGCCGGACACCCGCCTCCGTGAGGGCCTTCTCGAGGCGATCGATCTGCTCGGGCGGCAGCGACGGGTCGCCGTCCGCGTGCCCGAAGTACAGCTCCGCCGTGACGCGTCCGGCCACCAGGTGCGGGCTGTCCGGCGCCTCGGTGGCGAGCCGGCCGCCGTGGAAACCGGCCGCGGCGGCGACCCGGTCCGGGTAGGTGCCGGCCGTCAGCAGCGACAGCCGCGCCCCCATGCAGTAGCCGGTCAGCGCGACGGGACCGTCCGCCACGGCCGGGCACGCCTGAAGCCACCGCAGATAGGCGCCGGCGTCCCGCATCGCCGCCTCGGGGGTCAGCTGCGCCATGATCGGCCCGAGGGCCTCGAAGATGTCCGGCCGGGCCGCCGTGTCGATGAACTCGGGCAGGTCGAGCACCGGGGCCCGGCGGGCGCGGTAGAACAGGTTCGGCACCAGCACCGTGTACCCGGCGGCGGCGAGCCGGTCGGCCATCGCCTCCAGCCGGGGCCGCAGCCCGAACGCGTCCATGTAGAGCAGGACCGCGGGCCGGGGCCCGCCCTCGGCGGGATGGACCAGGTAGGCGTCGGCGACGCCGTCCTCGGTGGGGATGTCGACAACGTTGCCCTGGACGGAGGTCATTGCGGGGGGCCCTCTCTGCGATCGCACGGCGGAACAGGTCACCGGCCCCGGCGGGCCGGACCGCGTTCATGCTTTCACCGCACGGCCCGGCGCTCTCGGGCACCCCCGGCCGTTTGGGGACGCCTTTACTCGAACCGGGACGTGTCCCCCGCGCCGTGGCGCACGATCTCCAGCTCGCCGGACGAGAAGTCGATCACCGTCGTCGGCTCGGTGCCGCACTCACCGGAGTCCACGACCCCGTCCAGCACGTGGTCGAGACGGTCCTTGATCTCCCAGCCCTGGGTCATCGGCTCCTCCTCGTCCGGCAGCAGCAGCGTGCTGGACAGCAGCGGCTCCCCCAGCTCGGCGAGCAGCGCCTGGGTGACGACGTGGTCGGGGATGCGCACGCCGACGGTCTTCTTCTTCGGGTGCTGGAGCATGCGGGGCACCTCCCGGGTCGCCGGGAGGATGAACGTGTAACTGCCGGGCGTCGACGCCTTGATCGTGCGGAACACGTCGTTGTCGATCCGTACGAACTGGCCGAGCTGCGCGAAGTCCTGGCAGACGAGGGTGAAGTGGTGCCGGTCGTCCAGGCGGCGGATGGACCGGATGCGGTCGATGCCGTCACGGCTGCCCAGCCGGCAGCCCAGCGCGTAGCAGGAGTCCGTCGGGTACGCGATGAGCGCACCGGAACGGACGCTCTCGGCGATCTGCGCGATGGTGCGCGGCTGCGGATTGTCGGGGTGCACGTCGTAGTACTTCGCCATTGGCCGAGCCTATCGCCGGGGCGGGCCGGCACCCCGTCGGCACCGGCTCGCCGCGCGGGCGTGAGGTAACGTCCCCGACCGGTACGTGAACGAGGCGCAAGACCGCAAGACGAGGTGAAGGCCGACATGGCTGGCGGAGAGGACGGAACCGGGCAGGCAGGGGTGAGCGAGGCCGGGCCCTCGGCGTGGGCGCAGGAGCTGCTGGAGCACCTGCGGCCGCACGGCAGGGACGTCGGCCGGGTCGTGGCCTGGCTCGCGGACGCCCTGCGGGGCACCGCCTGCCTCCTGGACGCCTCCGGCGCCCTCGTCGCCGGCACCCGGCCGCCCCTGGACGAGCAGCTGGCCGGCGCCGTCGCCGCCGGCCGGATCGCGTCGGCCGCCTGGGAGGGCCGGGGCCGTCATCTGCGGCTGGTGCGGGTCGCCGGCCCGAACCCGGCGGCGGCGGGCGTCCTCGCCGTGTCCCGCCCGGAGCCCTTCGACCGGCGGGCCGCCGACATCGTCGGCCACACCGCCCACGTCCTGGAGCTCCTGCTGAAGGCCGGCGAGACCACCGCCGCGGGACACCGCCTGGAACGGGCGACCTCCGATCTGCGCCTGGCGATCCTCCAGCTGCTCATGGTGGAGGACACCGTGTCCGCACGCAGGGTCGCGGCCGGCCTGTGGCCCGGGCTGCTGGACACCGACAGCGCGTGCGTCTACGTCGTCGAGGGCAGCGCCGAGGAACGCGACCGGCTCGCCGAGGAGTGCATCGACGCGACCGGTGAGCGGGCGCTGGTCGTGCTGTGCCCGGCCGTCGACGAGCACGTCATCGTCGTGACCCCCGGTGAGGCGGAGGCCCGCGAGCTGCGGTCGCTGATCGGCCCGCGCCCGCGCACCTTCCTCGGCGGCAGCGCCCGGCAGTCCCTGGTGCGCACCGCGACCGCCTACGGGCAGGCCGTGAGCGCGCTCGCCGTCGCCCACTTCCGGCCCGACAAGGCCGCCGTCTACGCCGAGCGCACCCACCCCGAACGCCTCGTCGACCCGGCGGCCCTGCGCTGCTGGACGGCCCGGGTGCTGGGCCCGCTCGACGCCCTGCCGCACCACACCCGCGCCGAACTGCTCGCCACCACCCGGCTCGGCCTGGAGTTCACCGCGGTGAACGCCGCCAAGGTGCTCGGCGTCAGCCGCAACACCGTGCGCGCCCGCATGGAGCGGGTCGAGGCACTGCTGAGCACCCGATTCTCCGACCTCACCGCCCGGGCGGTCGTCCACGTCGCCCTCAACACCCAGGAGGGCCTGGCCGGAGCGCCCGCCGACCAGATCCCCGCGCACGACGACCCCGTCTCGCTGCGCGACCTGCTGTCCGGGCCCGCGATGGTCACCTGGGCCCAGGACCTGCTGTCCCGTCTCGACCAGGACACCCGGGACCTGCGCCGCACCCTGCGCGCCTGGATCGCCGAAGGCGGCAACGCCGAACGGGCCGCGCAGCGCCTCGGCGTCCACGCCCAGACCGTGCGCGAGCACGTCCGCAGCGCCGAGCCCGTCCTGGAGCGCCGCCTCCTGGCCGGCGGCAGCGATCTCTACGAGGTCGTCCTGGCCCATCTCGCGCTCGGTGACCTGGAACCCCCCGCCCTGCACGCGACGAAAGCGGGCGTTTAGGACGCGGCTGTGCACAGGTGAGTCCTGGCGGCCGCTCAGCGGGCACCGACGCGATACACATGGCCGGCGCCGGAGCCGTACGGTCTACGCACCGCGGGGACACGACCGGAACGGGGGACCGGTCGCGTCCCTGCGCGGGTGTTCCGTCAGCCGCGCAGCCGCACGGATATCTCCCGCCAGCCGAACGCGATGAACGACGGCACCTGGCGCAGCTCCTTCTCGTCCGCCGCCAGCCGCAGCCCTGGGAAGCGGTCGAAGAGCGCGGGCAGCGCGGTCAGGGCCTCCAGCCGGGCCGGCGGGGCGCCGATGCACCGGTGTGATTCGATCATCGAGTCGGTTTCCCAGAAGGTCGATTGGGGGCAATCTGGCAGGCCTCCGCACGAGACCTTGAGGCGCGGCGCTCGGAGCACAGTACACACCGTCATCGATCGATCTCGCACGGTCGGCGAATACTTGGGTTCGAATGTGCTGAGAGTCTGCTCGCATCTGTCGCGGACTGTCGCGGTTGCGGTCCGCAGGGAGCGCCCGGGGGCGATCCGGGACGCGTCGAACAGGCCCCCGCCTCGCCAACATCCGTTCGACACGTAGGGTTTACCTGTGTTCGGCCCATCGGACCGGACCGGCTTGCTACGGTGCTACTCACCGGTAGCCAATTGATGCGGGGGGACACGAGGGGACGGCGGACCAGCGCCGTGACCCCTCGGCGGGTCGTCGAGACGGACGGCCGGGCAAGGGGGCCCGGGCGACCGAGGCGTCTGCACGTGTCCGGCACGTGACCCTCGAACTCCCTTCTTCGCCCACCGATCCAGACAGGTGAGACTCGCGACATGGTGCGATCCCTGGTCGACCTTCTGACCGAGCACTCGGTGCGCCACCCCGAGCGCACCGCCTACCGATACCTCGTCACCGGCGACTGTGACGGCGAGATCCAGGAGATCTCCTACGGCCGCCTTGCCCGGCGCTCCCGTGCGATCGCCGCCTGGCTCCAGGAGCGGGGCCTGGCGGGCAGCCGGGCCATGCTCCTGTACCCGCCCGGCCTCGAGTTCGTCTGCGGCTACCTCGGCTGCCTCGCCGCCGGTGTCGTCGCCGTCCCCGGCGTCCCCCCGCGCGGCCGCGCGCAGAACCACCGCGCCCTGACCCGGATGCGGCGGCTGATCGCCGACGCCGACGCCCAGGTGATCCTCGGCGGCCGCGAGGTGATCGAGGCGCTGACCGGCCTGACCGAGCACCTGCCCGAACTCGCCGACCTGACGTGCGTGGCCACCGAGGACATCCCGGACGACGCGGCCGGCGCCTGGCGCGAACCCGCCCTGACCGCCGACTCGGTGGCCTTCCTCCAGTACACGTCGGGCTCCACCTCCGCGCCCCGCGGCGTGATGGTCACCCACGGCAATCTGCTCGACAACGAGCGGATCATCACCGAGCGCATGGGGCACACCCCGGACGCGGTCACCGAGCACGGACACGAGATGTTCGTCAGTTGGCTGCCCGTCTACCACGACATGGGTCTCATAGGACCCGTCCTCAACACCGTCTATCTCGGCGTCACCGCCACCCTGTTCTCCCCACTGCACTTCCTGCAGCAGCCGCAGCGCTGGCTCACCGCCGTCAGCCGCTACCGTCCGCACACCAGCGGCGGCCCCAACTTCGCGTACGAGCTCAGCCTGAGGCACGCCACGCCCGAACTCCTCGACGGCCTCGACCTGAGCGCGTGGAAGGTCGCCTTCAACGGCGCCGAACCGGTGCGGGCCGCCACCCTGCGGCGCTTCGCCGACACCTTCGCCCCGGCCGGCTTCCGCCGCGACGCCCTGTACCCCTGCTACGGCCTGGCCGAAGCCACCCTGATGGTCAGCGGCAGCACCCCGGGCACCGCGCCCACCCTGCTCCCGCCCCCGGACGGGCGGCCCGACACCGCCCCCGTCGGCTCCGGCCGCCCCGGCACCGGGCTCACCGTCGTCGTCGCCGACCCCGAGCGCGGCGAGGAACTCCCCGACGGCGAGGCCGGCGAGATCTGGGTGTCCGGCGCGAGCGTCGCCAAGGGCTACTGGCGCAACGCCCTCGCCACCCGCGAGACCTTCCGGGCCCGCCTCGCCGGGCACGAGGGCCGCTTCCTGCGCACCGGCGACCTCGGATTCCTGCGCGACGGCGAGCTGTTCGTCACCGGACGCCTCAAGGACCTCATCGTCGTCGACGGCCGCAACCACCACCCGCAGGACCTGGAACTGACCGCGGAGGCCGCCCACCCGGCCCTGCGTCCCGGCTGCACCGCCGCCTTCGGAGTGGACGGCACGGCCACCGGCGCCGGCCCCACGGGCACCGAACAGGCCGTCCTCGTCGCCGAGATCGCCCCCGACATGGCGGGCGAGACGGAGAAGATCACCGACGTGGTCCGCAGCGCCGTCGCGGAGACCCACGGCATCGCGGTGCGCGAGGTGGTCCTCGTCCGGCCCGGCACCATCCCCAAGACCTCCAGCGGCAAGATCCAGCGCCACGCCTGCAGGACTGCCCACCTGGGCGGCACCCTCGCCCGGATCGAGGAACCCGCCCTCGGCTGACGCCGCCCCGTCCCGTCGTACGCCGCGGCACGCGCCGTACGACGCACACCGCGGCGTACGCGGACCCACGCCCCCGTACGCCGCGACCTCCTCTCCGCGACCCACGAGGACATCTGTCTCCATGCCTGCGCACGCGTCCCCGAAGCAGTTCCCCGATCCGCCCCCGCGCACCCCGCGGGACGTCCGGGCCTGGCTGGAGTCGGCCGTCGCCCGGGCGACGGGACTCGACCCGGACACCGTCGACCCCGACCGGCCGCTCGCCGAACTCGGCCTGGGTTCACGCCAGTTGGTGACCCTCGCCGCCGAACTGGCGGACCTCACCGGCCGGACCCTCGACCCGTCCCTGGTCTTCGACCACCCGACGATCGCGGCGCTCGCCGAAGCGGTCCTCGACGACCGGCCCGCCGCCCCCGCCACACCCCGGGAACCCGACGGCACGGCCCCGCACCGCCACGACGACGACATCGCCATCGTCTCCATGGCCTGCCGGCTGCCCGGCGCCGAGGACCCCGACGCGCTGTGGCGGCTCCTCGACGAAGGCCGGGAAGCCGTCGGCGACGTGCCCGCGGGCCGCTGGGACACCCAGGACCTGTACGACCCCGACCCGGAGGCGACGGGCAGGGCGTACTCCCTGCGGGGCGGCTACCTCCGCGACATCGACCGCTTCGACGCCGCGTTCTTCGGGATCTCCCCCCGCGAGGCGGCGGCCATGGACCCCCAGCAGCGGCTCCTGCTGCGGACCGCCTGGGAGGCCGTCGAACGCGCCGGCATCGTCCCCGCCACCCTGAACGGCAGCTCCACCGGCGTCTACGTCGGCCTGTACGACAGCGGCTACCTGGCCTCGGCCGGCCTCGGCGAGCTCGACGGGCACGTCGGCACCGGCACCGCGCCCAGCGTCGCCTCCGGCCGCATCGCCTACAGCCTCGGCCTGCGCGGACCCGCGGTCACCGTCGACACCGCCTGCTCCTCCTCCCTGGTCGCCCTGCACCTGGCGGCCCGGGCGCTGGCGGGCGGCGAGTGCGACCTCGCGCTGGCCGGCGGCGCCACGCTGCTGCTCACCCCGCGCGGGCACGTCGAGTTCAGCCGGCTGCGCGGGCTGTCGCCGTCCGGGCGGTGCAGCCCCTTCTCCGCGGACGCCGACGGGGTCGTCTGGGCGGAGGGCTGCGGCGTCGTCCTCCTCAAGAGGCTCGCGGACGCCCGCCGTGACGGCGACCGGGTCCTCGCCGTCGTCAAGGGCTCCGCCCTCAACCAGGACGGCCGCAGCCAGGGCCTGAGCGCCCCCAGCGGACCCGCCCAGGAACGCGTGGTGCGGGCCGCGCTCGACACGGCAGGGCTGCGGCCCCACGACATCGACCACGTCGAGGCGCACGGCACCGGCACCCCGCTCGGCGACCCCATCGAGGGCCGCGCCCTCGCCGCCGTGTTCGGCCCGGACCGCCCCGCCGGGCGGCCCCTCGGCATCGGGTCCCTGAAGTCCAACATCGGGCACACGCAGGCCGCCGCGGGCATCGCCGGCGTCATCAAGACCGTCCTGGCCCTTCACCACGAACGGATACCGGCGTCCCCGCACGCCGGGACGCCGACCCGGCACATCGACTGGGAGAACGGCGGACTGCGCGTCCTCGACGAGGCGCGCCCCTGGCCGCGGGAGGCCGGACGGGTCCGGCGCGCCGGAGTGAGCGCGTTCGGCATCAGCGGCACCAACGCCCACGTCGTGCTGGAGGAGGCCCCCGAGGTGCCGGCGCCCCCGCCCGCCGCCTCGCCCGGCCCCGTCCTCCTCCCGCTCTCCGCGCGCAGCCTCCCGGCGCTCGGCGCCCAGGCGGCCCGGTTGCTCGGCCACCTCGACGCCCGGCCCGAACTGCCCCTGCCCGCCGTCGCCGCCACCCTCGCCCACCACCGCACCCACTTCGAGCACCGGGCCGTCGTCCGGGCGGCCGACCGGGACGGCCTGCTGCGCGCCCTGCACGCGCTCGCCGAGGGCGCGGCCGACGACGACCTCGTCACCGGCCCGCCCCGGACGGCCCGTACCGGCAAGGTGGCGTTCGTCTTCCCCGGCCAGGGCTCCCAGTGGCCCGGCATGGCACGCGACCTCCTCGACCACGACCCGGTGTTCGCCGACGAACTCGACCGCTGCGACGCCGCCCTGCGCCCCTTCACCGGCTGGTCGGTGACCTCCGTCCTGCGCGGCGACCCCGCCGCCCCCGGTCCGGACCGTGTGGACGTCGTCCAGCCCGTCCTGTTCGCCGTGATGGTGTCGCTGGCCGCCGTGTGGCGGGCCCGCGGGGTCCGCCCGGACGCCGTCGTCGGGCACAGCCAGGGCGAGGTCGCCGCGGCCTGCGTCGCCGGTGCCCTCAGCCTCAACGACGCCGCCGCCGTCGTCGCCCTGCGCAGCCGCGCCCTGACCACCCTGTCCGGCACCGGCACCATGGCCGTCGTCGCACTGCCGCACACCGAGGTGGAGCGCCGGACCGGCGACGGCGCGATCACCGTCGCGGCCGTCAACAGCGGCCGTTCCACCGTGGTGTCGGGAGCCGTGGACGCCGTACGCGCCCTGGTCGAGGGCCTTGAGCGGGAGCAGGTCTTCGCCCGCGTCCTCGACGTCGACTACGCCTCCCACAGCGATCGCGTCGAGCCGGTGCGCGACACCGTCCTCGACGAACTCGACGGCGTGCTCACCCAGCCCACCGCCGTCACCTGGTACTCCACGGTCACCGCAGCGCCCGTCACCGACGAGCTCGAAGCCGATCACTGGTACCGCAACCTGCGCGAGCCCGTCCGCTTCGCGCCCACCGTCGAACGCATGATCGCGGACGGCCACCGCTGCTTCCTCGAACTCGCCCCGCACCCCTCCCTGCTGACAGCCCTGAACACCATCGACGAGGACCTGGTGACGGTCGGCTCGCTGCGCCGCGACGAGGACGGCCCCGCCTGCCTCGACCGCGCCGCCGCCAGGCTCCACGTCCACGGCCACGACGTCGACTGGCGCCGGCTCGTGCCGCCCACCGCCCCCGTCGACCTGCCCACCTACGCCTGGGACGAGCAGCGCCACTGGATCGAGGCCGCCTCCCGCGCGGACGCGCCGGGCCTGTTCGACCGGGCCGCGCACCCGCTGCTCGGCATCCAGCTCCGGTCGGCCGACGAGACCCGCTGGACCTTCCGCAACGAGTGGTCGGCGGCGACCGCCGACTGGCTCGCCGACCACACCGTCCACGGCCGCACCGTCGTCTCCGGCACCACCCTGCTCGAACTGTGCCGTGCCGCCCTCGCGGTGGCCCGCCCGGACCGCCCCGCCGACGTCGCCGGGCTGCTGCTCCTCACCCCGCTCACGCTGCCCGCGCACGGCACCACCGAGGTGTCCGTCGAGGTGAGCACGGCCGGGCCCACGGCCGAGGTGACCGTCCACAGCCGGCCGCGCGGCCCGGAATCCACCGACTGGACGCCGCACGCCACGGCGTCCGCCGCCGAGCCGTCCGAACCGCCCGCCGGTGAACCTCCCACCTGGCCCGAGGAGTCCGCACCGGCCTGGGACGAGGACACCTACGCCCGCCTGGCCGCCCTCGGCCTCGGCTACGGGCCCGCCTTCCAGGGCGTGCGGGAGGCCACCACGACCGGCGCCGGGACCGTCCTGGCCCGGCTCTCCCTCCCGGCGGCGGCCCGGGACAGCGCCGACCCGTACCCGGTCCACCCCGCCCTGCTCGACGCCGCCTTGCAGGTGGCCGCCGTCCTCGAACCGCTCACCGGCGGGCGGGTGCTGCTGCCGGTCGCGATGGCCCGCTGCGTCCTGTCGCCCGGCGGGGCGACGGACCTGCTCGCCGTCGTCCGCCGGACGCCGGAGCCCGGCGAGGACGTCGTCCTCGACGTCACCCTGTGGGACACCGACGGCTTCCCGGCCGGCCGGCTGGAGGGTGTGCGCCTGCGGGCCGCGCACCGGGCCGAGCCGACCGCCGGCCCGGAGCACGGCCGCCACCTGTACGAGGTCGCCTGGACCCCGGTGGGCACCGCCGGACCCGAACCGGCGGAGACGCCCGCCGGCACCGTGGTGCGTCGCTGGCCCGCGCCGGAACCCGGCGCCGACCCGGCCGCCACGGCCCACGCGACGGCGGCGGCCGCGCTGGACGAGCTGAGGGCACTGATCGCCCTGCCGCCGGACGAGGCCCCCGCCCGTACCGTCTGGGTCACCACGGGAGCCGTCGCGGCCACGGCCACGGACACCGCCGCCGGATACGCGCGGTCCGTTCTGTGGGGCCTCGCCCGCGCCGCGCGCGCCGAACACCCCGACCTGGGACTGACCCTGGTCGACGTCGACACGGACGCCCGGGAGCTGCCGCTCTCCGCCGTCGTGGACACCGGCGAACCCGAAGTCGCCCTGCGCGGCGACCGGTTCCTCGCACCCCGGCTCGTCCGGGCCCGTCCCGCCCCTCCCGGCGCCGGACCCGCGATCCCCACCGACGGCACCGTGCTGATCACCGGCGGCCTGGGTGCCGTGGGCCGCCGGATCGCCCGCCTCCTCGCCGAACACGGCGTGCCCCGCCTTCTGCTGACGTCAGGTCAAGGGCCCGGAAACCCGCGTTCCGGAGAGGTGACGGACGAACTGACCGCGCTCGGCGCCCGGGTGGACATCGCCGCCTGCGACGTCGCCGACGAAGCCGCCCTCGCCGCAGTCCTCGCCCGCGTCGGCGACGAGGCACCCCTGCGCGGGGTCGTGCACTGCGCCGGCGTCCTGGCCGACGGCGTCCTCGCCGAGACGACCCCGGAGCGGCTGGCCGAGGTACTGCGCCCGAAGGCCGACGGCGCCGCCCATCTGCACCGCCTCACCGCGAACCTCGACCTCGGCCTGTTCCTCCTCGTCTCCTCCGCCGCGGGCGTCGTCGGAACCCCGGGGCAGGCCAACTACGCGGCCGCCAACACCTTCCTCGACCAGCTCGCCCACCACCGGCGCGCCTGCGGCCTGCCCGCCCTCTCCCTCTCCTACGGCGCCTGGGCGGGGGAAGGGCTGGCCGCCGAGCACGCCGACCTGGAGCGCATGGCCCGCCTCGGTCACCGCGCCCTCACCCCCGAACAGGGCGCCGCCCTGACCGCACTCGCCCTGCGGCACGACAGCGCGCACCTGGTCGCCTGGTCCCTCGACCTGCCCCGGCTGCGTGCCGCCGCGCCCGCCGGAGCCCTGTGGCGGTCCCTGCTGCCCGCCCGGCCTGCCGCCCCGGCGGGCGGACCCACGCTCGCCGACCGGCTGTCCCGGCTGCCCGAGACCGAACGCGCCGCCCGGGTCCTCGCCCTGGTCCGGGAGGAGGCCGCCCAGACCCTCGGTCTGCGCTCGGCCGAGGCGGTCGGCCCCGACCAGCCGCTGCGCGACCTCGGCATGGACTCGGTGACCGCCGTCGACCTGCGCAACCGCGTCGGCACCCGCATCGGGGCCCGGCTGCCGGCCACCCTCCTCTTCGACCACCCCACCCCGGCCCGGCTCACCGACCACCTGCTGACCACCGTCCTCGGCCGCCCGCGCCCGGCGACGGCCGCCCGGCCCGTGCACGCTCCCTCCGCGCAGGAGCCGGTGGCCCTCGTCGCCATGGCCTGCCGGCTGCCCGGCGGCGCCCGCGACCCCGAGGGCCTGTGGCGGCTTCTCGCCGAGGGCCGCGACGCCGTCGGGCCGTTCCCGGACGCCCGGTGGGACGTCGAGGCGCTGTACGACCCGGACCCTGACGCGCCCGGCAAGTCCTACGCCCGCGAGGGCGGGTTCCTCGACGACATCGACTCCTTCGACGCCGCGTTCTTCGGCATCACCCCGAAGGAGGCCGCGGCCATGGACCCGCAGCAGCGCCTGCTCCTGGAGACCGCCTGGGAGTCGCTGGAACGCGCCGGCATCGTCCCCGCCGACCTCGCCGGCAGCAGCACCGGCGTCTACGTCGGCATGTTCGGCAGCGACTACCTCTCCGGCACCCGGCTCGACCAGCTCGACGGCTACGTCGGCACCGGCTCCGCCCTCAGCGTGGCCTCCGGGCGGCTCGCGTACACGCTCGGGCTGAACGGCCCCGCCCTCACCGTCGACACCGCGTGCTCGTCCTCCCTGGTGGCCGTCCACCTGGCGGCCCAGGCCCTGCGGTCCGGCGAGTGCGACCTCGCGCTCGCCGGCGGCGTCACCCTGATGGTCACCCCCGGGACCTTCGTCGAGTTCAGCCGGCTGCGCGGGCTGTCGCCGACGGGCCGCTGCCGCTCGTTCTCCGACGCCGCCGACGGCGCCGTCTGGGCGGAGGGCGCCGGCATGCTCGTCCTCAAACGCCTCGGCGACGCGCGACGCGACGGCGACCGGGTGCTGGCCGTGCTGCGCGGCACCGCCGTCAACCAGGACGGCCGCAGCCAGGGCCTGTCCGCGCCCAACGGCCCCGCCCAGGAACGGGTGATCCGCCGGGCCCTGGCGCAGTCCGGGCTGCGCCCCGCCGACGTCGACCACGTCGAGGCGCACGGCACCGGCACCACCCTCGGCGACCCCATCGAGGCGGGCGCGCTCGCCGAGGTGTTCGGCGCCTCCCGCCCCGAAGGGCGTCCGCTGTACGTCGGTTCGCTGAAGTCCAACGTCGGGCACACCCAGGCCGCCTCGGGCGTCCTCGGCCTGATCAAGGTCGTGCAGTCCCTGCGCCACGGCACCCTGCCGCGCACCCTGCACGCCGATCAGCCCAGCCGGCACGTCGACTGGGCGGACAGCGGGCTGCGCCTCCTGCACGAGGAGACAGCCTGGCCCGCCTCGGCGGACCGGGTGCGGCGCGCGGGCGTCAGCGCCTTCGGGATCAGCGGCACCAACGCTCACGTCATCGTGGAGGAGGCGCCGCCCGCCCTCGCCCCCACGCCGGAACCCTCCACGGGCCCACGGCTGTTCGTGTTGTCCGGCCGGGGCGAGGACGCGCTGCGCGGGCAGGCCGCCGCCCTCGCCCGGCACCTGGCCGACACCGGCACCGACCTGCACGACGTCGCCCACACCCTGGCCCGCCACCGCAGCCACTTCGAGCACCGCGCCGTCCTCGTCGCCGACGGCCGCGACGAGCTGAGGACCGCCCTGACCGACCTCGCGGCCGGCCGGCTCACCCCGCCCCGCCGCCGTGAGGACACCACCGGCAAGGTCGCCTTCCTCTACGCCGGGCACGGCGGCCAGTGGCCCGGCATGGCCCTGGACCTGATGACCGACTCGGAGGAGTTCGCCGCCGAACTGACCCGGATCGACGGGGCCGTTCAGCGGCACGCCGGCTGGTCCGTGCTCACCGCGCTGCGGGCGCCCGAGGAGTTCTCCCCGCTGGAGCGCACCGAGTACCTCCAGCCGGTGCTCTTCGCCGTCAACGCCGCGCTCACCGCCGCCTGGCGCTCGGTCGGCGTCACCCCGGACGCCGTGGCCGGGCACAGCCTCGGCGAGATCGCCGCCGCCCACAGCGCGGGCGCCCTCTCCCTGGACGACGCCGTGGCGGTCGTCACCGGCCGCGCCCGGGCCGTCGTCCCCCTCGCCGGACACGGCGGCATGCTCTCCCTGGACGTGCCGCGCGAGCGAGCCGAGGAGCTGCTCGCCCCCTACGCCGGGCTGCTGTTCGTCGCCGCCGTCAACGGCCCGCACGCCACGGCGGTGTCCGGCGACGCCGGCGCCCTCGCCGACCTGCGCCGGAGCCTGGACGCGCAGGGCGTCCGGGCGAGGCCGCTGTCGACGCCGTTCGCCTCGCACACCCCGCTGATGGCCCCGGTCCGCGACGACCTGCTCGCCCGGCTCACCAGGGTCCGGGGCACGCCTGCCGCGACCCCGCTGTACTCGACGGTCCTGGCGGAGCCCGTGCCCGGCGAGAACCTGGACGCGGCGTACTGGTACGCCAACCTCAGCGAACCCGTCCGCTTCGCCGACACCGTCCGGCGCCTCCTCGACGACGGGCACCGCTACTTCGTCGAACTCAGCCCGCACCCGTCGCTCGGCGCGGCCGTCGAAGCGGTGGCGGCCGAGACCGGCGTCGACGCGGTCACCGTCGGCACCCTGCGCCGCGGCGCGGGCCGGCGCGACACGCTGCTGCGCTCCCTCGGCGCGCTCCACACGGCCGGCCACGCCCCCGACTGGACCGCGCTGTTCCCAGGAGACCGCCGCGCCGACCTGCCGACCTACGCCTTCGCCCGCGAACGCCACTGGCTCGCCCCGGCCCCGGCGACCGCGCCGGGCGCCTCACCGCTGCTGGGCACGCACGTCGAGGCCGGCGACGAACCCGGCCGGCACCTCTTCCAGACCGAAGTGGACCTGCACGACAGCCGCTTCGCCTACCTCACCGACCACCGCGTGACCGGCGAGGTGTGGCTGCCCGGCGCGGCCTTCCTGACCATGGCACTGGAGGCCGCCCGCACCGTCCAGGACGGTGGCGACGTACGGCTCACCGACGTCACGTTCCTCCAGCCGCTGCGCCTGGACGCGTCCCGGCCGGTCCGGCTGCAACTCGTGCTGCGGCCCGCCGTCGACGGCGTCCGGGACTTCACCGTCCTCGCCGCCCCGGCCGGTGGCCCGGACGCCCGCTGGGAACGGCATGTGACCGGCCGCGTCACCACCGCATCCGCCGCCCCCGGCGAGGACGACCCGGCCGCCCTGCGCGCCCGCTGCGACGAACCCGCCGACGTCACGGCCCTGCACGCCACCCTGGCCACCCTCGGCATCGAGTACGGCCCCGCCTTCCAGGGCCTGGAGTCGGGCCGCCGCTCCTCCACCGCCGCCGTCGCCCGCCTCACCGACCGGCCCGCCGCCGGGCACCTGCTCCACCCGGCCGTCCTCGACGCCGCCTTCCACACCGCCGCCCTGCCCGCCGACGCCTCGCAGGGCCGCGCGTTCGTGCCGTCCGGCGTCGGCGACCTCCGCCACACCGGGCTGCGCACCACGCCCGCCTGGGCGACCAGCGTCCTGCGGTCCGTCTCCGGCGACACCGCCACCCTGGACCTGCGCCTGTACGACGAGGAGGACCGACTCCTGCTGGAGGCGCGTGAGTTCCGGCTCGCCGCCCTGTCCCCGCTCGACGGGGCCCTGTTCGAGACGCGCTGGCGGCCCCGCCCGGCCGCCGCGGAACCCCCGGCACCGGGCACCTGGCTCCTCCTCGCCGACACGGCCGGCGTCGCCGCCGACCTGGCCCGGCGCCTGGACGGCTCCGCGCCCCACGTCATCGCCCGCGACGGCGGGGAGTTCGCCGAGGAGGAGCCGGGGCGGTACGTGCTCGACCTCGCCGACCCGGACCAGCTGGCCCGGCTGCTCGACGAGGCGTTCCCGCACGCCCCCCCGCGGCACGTCGTCCAGTTGACCGCGCTCGACGCCCCCGCGATCGAGGACGCCCCCACGGCCGGTGAGGCGGCCCGGCTGGGCTGCCTGAGCACCCTGCACCTGGTGCGTGCCCTCGCGGACCGGGCCTGGGCGCCCCGGCTCCACATCGTCGTACGCGGCAGCCAGGCCGCCGGCGACAGCACCCACGTCACCCACCCCGAGCAGGCGCTCGCCTGGGGCTTCGGCCTCGCCGTCGCCCAGGAGCACCCCGAGCTGCGGACCACCCTGGTCGACCTGCCGCCCACCGGCGGCGCCGACGACCTGTGGACCCAAGTGCGCCACGCCGACGACGAACGCCTCGTCGCCCTGCGCCCCGACGGACGCCGCGTCCCCCGGCTCGCCCGGACCCGCCCCGACGACTCCGGACGCCCCACCCCGTCCGGCACCCACCTGATCACCGGCGGCCTGGGCGGCCTCGGCCGGGTCGTCGCCGAACGGCTGGCCGCGCGGGGCGCCCGCCGGCTGGCCCTGCTGGCCCGCAGCGCCCCCGCGGAGTCCGCCCTCACCTGGATCGACGGACTCCGCGAACGCGGGGTCACCGTGCACGTGGCCCGCGCCGACGTCAGCGACCGCCCCGCCCTCGCGGCCGCACTGGACGGCGTGCGCGAGGCGCTCGGCCCGATCACCGGGGTGGTGCACGCGGCCGGTGTCCTCGACGACGCCACCCTCGCCCACCTCGGTGCCGACCGCGTCGAGGCCGTCCTCGCCCCCAAGGTCCTCGGCACCGCCCTGCTGACCGAACTCGTACCGGAGGCGGAGGAGTTCGTGCTGTTCGCGTCCGCGGCCGGGCTGCTCGGCTCCGCCGGGCAGAGCGCGTACTCCGCCGCGAACGCCTTCCTCGACGCGTGGGCCCACCACCTCGCCCTGCGCGGACGCCGGGCCCTCAGCCTCGACTGGGGCGCCTGGGCCGGGGTGGGCATGGTCGAGGGCTCCGACGCCCGCGCCGCGCAGACCGCCCGGTCCGGACTTCTCGCCCTCTCCACCGGGGACGGCGGCGAGTTGTTCGAACGGGTGCTGACCACGTCCCGCCGGCAGCTCGCGCCCCTCGCCCTGGACTGGGAGCTGCTGTCCCTCGACCCCGACGCCGTCCGCACCCGCCCGATCCTCGCCGAGCTGGTGACCCAGCCCGCCCCGGCCACGGGCACCGACGAACTCGTCGAGAAGGTGCTCGCGGCGGCCGACGACGCCGAACGGGCCGTCCGGCTGGAGGCGTACGTCCGCGCCCGGATCGCCGAGGTCTCCGGCGGCACCGCCCAGGTCCCGGCGACGACCGCCCTGAAGGAACTCGGCCTCGACTCCCTCATGCTGGTGCGGCTGCGCAACGCCTTCGCCCGCGACCTCGGCGTCGAACTGCCCGCCGCCACCGTCTTCTCCGCCGCCGACCTGCGCGGCCTCGCCGAGGAGCTGCGCGCCGCCCTGCCCGGGCGGACGGCCACGGCACCCGACGAGCCGGCCGGCACGGCCCAGATCCCCGACGAGGAACGCCTCCCGGCGACCCGCGACGTCGTGCGGCTGCTGCGCAGCGCCCGGCCCGGCATGCCCGACGCCGCCCACGCCGTCGGTCTCGCCGTACGCCTCACCACACCCGTCACCCGGGCCACCCTGACCGGCGTCCTCGACCGTCTCGTCGCACGGCACGCCGCGCTGCGCACCGCCGTGACGGACGCGGACGGCGGCGGACGCGTCCTGCGCGTCCGCCGGGACCTCACGGCGACACCGCTGCGCTGGACGGTCGTCCCCGACGACACGGAACCGGACGCCGCCGCCCGGCTGCGCGCCCTCCTCGAACCGCCCTTCGACCTGGCCACGGCACCCCTGTGGCGCTTCGAGCTGCTGGACGGCGGCGAGCGCGGCCAGATCCTCGTCTACGGCGCCCACCACGCCGTCAGCGACCTGCAGTCGCTGCTGCTCGTGGCGGGCGAGATCGACGCCGAGCTGACCTCGGGACCGCTCGGCGACACCGTCACCAACCGCGAGGCGCACCAGCTGATCGAGGCGCAGCGCGCCGACGGGTCCGGCGGGACGGACGGGTGGCACGAGACCTTCCGGGGCAGCGCGCGCCTCGACCTCACCCTGAGCCGGCCCCGCCCGCAGACCCGCACCTACCGGGCCGGGAGCGTCACCCTGCCGATCCCCGACGGGCTGGCCGAACGGATCGCGGCCGCCGCGAGCACACTCGCCGTCACCCCGGCCGCGTTCTGCCTGGGCGTCCTCACCGTCCTGCTGGGCCGCAGGCGCGAGCGGGAGCGTTTCGTCCTCGCCGTGCCCGTCGACACCCGCATCCACGCCGACGCCTACGACGCGGTCGGGTTCTTCGGGGTGCCGGTGCCCTTCCCCGCCGAGGCGCGGGCCGGGGAGCGGATCGAGGAGGTGCTGCGCCGCACCGACGGACGCCTGGAGAAGGTGCTGACGAAGGGCGCGATGTTCTCCGACGTGCTTCCGGTGCTGGCCGAGGAGGGCCTGTACCGGGCCGACGCGCCGCTGGTCGAGGTGTACTTCAACTACGTCCGCTCCGGCGGCGGCCTGAAGGCCCTGGAGGTGCTGCCGGCGGGGACCGGCTACTCCGACCTCGACCTGATGGTCACCATGACGCCGGACGCCGGCCGGATCCGGCTCGACCACAACCTCGACATCCTGGACGCCGGCGCCGCGACCGGGCTCGGCGAGGAGCTGCTGCTGCTCCTCGCGGACACGGCGGACGACCCGTCCGGCCCGGTCCGCGCCCCGGCACCGGCCGCGCGGCCCGGTCACCGGCTCGCCCTCGCCGCCACGTTCGCCCTGGGCGACCTGCCGCGGATGTGCGAGGCCGCCCTCGGCGCCGCCGCCCCCGGCGCCCCGGTCACCGTCGCCGAAGCCCCGTACCACCAGGTCGCGGCCGCCCTGCGGGACCCGTCGGGCGTCTTCGCCGACCCGGACACGACCACGGGCGCCGTCCTCCTGCGGGCCGGCGACCTGGAGCGCTTCGGCCCGGTCGACGACGACGGGCTCGCCGAGCTGCGCACGGCCTGTACGGCGGCCGTGCGCGCCGCCGTCGAACGCCGGCGCGGGCCGCTCGTCGTCGGCGTCCTGCCCTCCGCCCACGCCGGTGAACGCCTCGCCCGGTGGGAGCGGGAGGTCGCCGCCGACCTGACCGAGGTTCCCGGCGTCGCCGTCCTCGGGCCCGACGCGTGGACCCGGGACCACGGCGTGGACCAGCCGTTCGACGAACGCACCGAGCAGCTGGCCCATCTGCCGTTCACCGCCCGGTTCCAGGCGGCGGTGGCGCTGCGCCTGGCCGAGGCCGTCCGGGCCGCGCACCGCCCGGCACCCAAGGTGATCGCGGTCGACGGCGACGAGACCCTGTGGGGCGGTGTGGCCGGTGAGGCCGGTCCCGAAGGCGTCGAACTGGGCGGCTCACGGGCCCTGTTGGCCCGCCGGCTCCTCCAGTGGCGGGCGGCGGGCGCGCTGCTCGCCCTCGTCAGCAACAACGACGAGGACACCGTCCGCGCGGTGCTGGACCGCCCCGACAGCCTGCTGAAGGCGGAGCACTTCAGCGTGATCTCGGCCGCCTGGGAACCGAAGCCGGACCGGCTGGCCGACGCGGCCCGCATCCTCGGTCTGGGGCTGGACGGCTTCCTGTTCCTCGACGACAACCCGGCGGAGATCGCCCGGATGCGCGCCGCCGCACCCCAGGTACTCTCCGTGACCTGCCCGCACGTCGGTGAACTGCCCGCGTTCCTGGACCGGTTGTGGCCGGTGGTCCCGGTGGCGGCCACGGCCGAGGACGCGCTGCGCGCACGCTTCTACGCCCAGGAACGGCAACGGGACGCCGTGCGCGAGGAGACCGGGTTCGAGGAGTTCCTGGAGCGACTGCGGCTGGAGGTCGACGTCCGGGCCCTGACGGACGCCGACGTCGGCCGCGCCGAGCAACTCGTCCGCCGCACGAACCAGTTCACCCTGCGCGCCCGCTCCGCCGACGGCGGCGACGTCCGCCGCTGGCGCGAGCGGGGCGAGGTGTGGACGGCGTCCGCCCGCGACCGCTTCGGCGACTACGGCCAGATCGGCCTCCTCGCCCTGCGCGCCGGGGACGGCCGGCTCGACGTCACGGGCTGGCTGCTGAGCTGCCGCGCCCTCGGGCGGGGCGTCGAGGAACGCCTCCTGGCCTGGCTGGCCGGGCGCGCCGAGGAACTGGGGTGCGCCGAGGTCCGGCTGACGGCGGAGCGCACTCCCCGCAACACACCGGCGCGCCGGCTGCTCGCGGCGCTGGGCGGGGGCGGCCTGGACGACGACCTCCTGGAGGCCGTCGTCACCCCGGACCGGCTCCGGGAGTTCCGCTCCTGGCGGCGGGCGTGACCGCGGCGGGCGCCACTGTTGCGGCGCGATCGACAAACGGACAAGGCGACTTGAGAAGGGCTTCCATGCGTGAGGTGATCTGCGGTGCCTGAGGTGAACGAGACCGGGCCGGCACCCGCCGACCAGCGGGCGACCGCCGAGGCGATCGAGCGCGGCGGCATCGGCCTCTCGGTGACCGACCTGCTGGCCAGGGTCGCGCCGGGCGCCGAGGGCGCGCAACCGGTGGCACGTGACGAGGCGGAGCTGTCGCAGCCGGTGGCACGTGACGAGGCGGAACCCGCGCATCCGGTGGCGCCTGACGCGGCGCAGCCCTCGCATCCGCTCGCGTCCGCCCACCCCGAGCCTGCGACCGTGCCCCACCCCGAGCCCGCCCCCGCGCCC
>NZ_LLZN01000075.1 GCF_001509795.1 Streptomyces sp. NRRL WC-3605
GGCCCCCTGGCCGCCCTCCCGGACGCCCGGCCCCGCGGTGCGCACCCCGTCGAGGCCGCCGACCCGCCCCGTACGACACGGCCGCCCTCGTCCCTACCGTCCCCGCCCCGCTCCCCCTCCCCCACCGCGACCACGGCGTCCCCCTCCCCCGCCGCCTCGAAGAAGCCGGCGCCGCGCGAGGCGGGCGGGACCGGGGCGTCGAAGGGGTCCGCGCCGCCGGAGCCCGGCGCGGGCACCCCCCTGACCTGGAGCGTCGACTCGCACGTCTGGCAGGCCGGGTGCGGTCACGACTACGTCCTCACCAGGCCGCCGCAGCAGGTGCCGCCGCCACCGCCTCCGCAGGACGCCCGCACCTGGGCGACCTCCCTGGACGCCGTGCACGGGCGGCAGACCATGGTGCGCGTGTCGGTGCAGGGCCGCGATTCCACGGCCGTCGTCCTGGAGGCGCTGCGGGTCCGGGTCGTGAACCGCGCGGCGCCGCTGAAGGGCACCGTGTACGCGATGGACCGGGGCTGCGGCGGAGCGCTGACTCCGCGCTTCTTCGACGTCGACCTCGACAAGGACCGGCCCGTCGCCCGCCCCCAGGACGGCAACGACACCGGCACCCCGATCCCGGCGATGCGGCTGCCCTACCGGGTGTCCGCGACGGACCCGGAGGTGCTGCTCGTCACCGCGCAGACCCGGGCCTGCGACTGCTCCTGGTACCTGGAGCTCGACTGGTCCTCGCAGGGCCGCACCGGCACCGTCCGCATCGACGACGCCGGCCGCCCGTTCCGTACGACGGGCATCGGGTCGCTGCCGCGCTACGTGTACGAGACGTCCGACCGGGCGTGGGTGCCGTACACCTGATCACGCCTCCCAGACGGCGGCGGCCGTACGGTCGTCGGCGTAGCCCTTGACCCGGACCTGGGTGTCGGCGAGGAAGTCGGCGAGGCCGGGCGGCCCGGAGCCGGACCAGCGCCGCAGGAGGTGGGCCGCGAGTTCGGGTTCGCCGCGCAGGGGGTCGGCGAGGCCGTTCGTGCACAGCAGCAGGGTGTCGCCGGGACGGGCCACGGAGGCCCGGAACCGGAAGGGCTCGCGGGGCGGCTCGGGCGCCGGCTCGTAGGGGCTCGGCGGGGTCGGAATGCCGAGGTCCATGGTGAGCCGGTCGCCGTCGGGGGTCTCGGCGGGTGGCGAGCCGAAGCCGACGACGGGTTCACCGGCGGCGTCGGTGACCCGCGGCTCGATGTCCTGCCACTCCCCGTCCCGCAGCCGGAACAGCCCTCCGGCGCCGGCTCCGAAGAAGACCCGCGTCCGGCACTCCGGGTCGGCGGGCAGCAGCAGGCAGCGCAGGGTGGCCGCGTACTCCTCCGGGTCGACGCCCTGTTCGACGGCGCTCGCGCGGAGCCGGCCGAGGCTGCGGCCGGTGAGGCGGTGCAGCCCGGACTTCAGGTCGCCGCGCCGGCCGGCCAGCATGTCCCGGGCGAGCCGTTCGTGGCTGCGTCCGACGGCCCGGCCGATCCACCGGCACGCCTCGGCGGCGGCCCGGTGGGCGCCGGGGGTGGCGCGGGCGCCGGTGGCCATCGCGACGAGCAGCAGGGCGTGTTCGCCGGTACCGAAGCGTGCGGTGAGCAGCGAGTCGCGGCGGGGTTCGCCCCGGTAGCGGGCGGAGTCGCCGCGCAGGGACACGGCCCGCAGGGTGGCGGTGCCGTAGCGGGCGCCGTCGAGGACGGTGTCGGCGACCAGGTCGCCGAGGTCGTCCGGGTCGGCCTCGGGCAGCGCGGTCGGTTCGGGGTCGTAGGTGGGCGGGCCGGCACCGACGTACTCCGGCGCGCGGGCCGGGCGGCCCTCGGCGGCCGGCGGGGACGGCTCGCGCTCCGGCTGCGGCTGCGGCTGCGGCTCCACGGTGAAGCCGGGCGGCCTGGGCAGGCCGGCCGGGAACGCGGGCGCTCCCCGCCCGGGGGCGTCCGGGTCCGAGCGCGGTGCCGGGACGGTGTCCGGCCGCTCTTTCACGGCGCCCGCGGCCGAGGCGTACCGGTCGTCGAGCGAGTCGGGCGCCGCGGACGGGCCGGCGTCCTCGGCGTCGCCGTACAGCTGGCCCCACCAGTCGTCCTCGTGACCGGTGGGCTTGCCCCCCTGCTGATTCATGCCACCGATTGTTCCCCGCGGCGCCCGGATGGGAACGGGGCATCGGGAAATCCGGCCGCGCACGGCACCGAGAGAGACACGTCGGGTGACAGGCCGAACAGGCGTACGACGCGATGCCGCGCGCCGTCGCGCGTCGGCGGCAGCCTCTGATCTGCGCGTCCTCGCGGGCTCCTGCACTCTGGTCAGATGGGAGTCTGGGACCTCGTGCTGGTGGGCCTGGTCCTCCTGCTCGGCCTGTGCGGGGTGATGGTGCCCGGTGTGCCGGCGTCGTGGCTCGTGTTCGCGGCCGTCCTGTGGTGGGCACTGGAGGACGTCGAGCCGGTCACCTGGTGGGTGCTCGTGGGGGCCACCCTCGCGCTGTTCGTCTCCCAGGTGGTGCGCTGGGCGCTCCCGCCCCGGCGCCTGCGCCCCGGCTGGGCCGGGCGCCGCATGGCGGCGTACGCGGCGGCGGGCTCGTTCCTGGGGTTCTTCCTGGTGCCGGTGATCGGCTCGGTGCCCGGCTTCCTGGCCGGCGCCTATCTGGAGGCCCGGCGCCGCCTCGGCCGGCACGGCGAGGCGCGGGCCGCGGTGCGCACGGCGATGCGCTCGGGCGGCACCAGCGTGCTGACGGAGCTGTTCACCTGCCAGCTGATCGCCGGGGCCTGGCTGGGCGCGGTGATCTGGGGCTGACCCGCCCCGATGGACCCGCCGCTACGGACCCGCTCCCACGGACCCGCTTAGGACCCGCCCCTACGGAAGCGCGCCCTCCAGGGTGAGCAGCCGGACCTTGCGCGCGAGTCCGCCCGCGTACCCGGTCAGGGAGCCGTCCGAGCCGATCACCCGGTGGCAGGGGCGTACGACGAGCAGCGGGTTGGCGCCGATCGCGCCGCCGACGGCCCGGACGGCGGGCCGGGAGGCGCCGATGCGCGCGGCGATCTCGCCGTAGGTCGTGGTGGCCCCGTACGGGACGTCGTCCAGGGCGGCCCAGACGCGCTCCCGGAACGCGCTGCCGTGCGTGCTCAGCTCCAGGTGGAACTCCTTCAGCTCCCCGGCGAAGTAGGCGGTCAGCTGCTCCTCGGCGGCGCGGAAGGCCCCCGGGTCGCGCCGCCAGTCCGCCAGGACCGTCCGGCCGCCCTTCTGGCCGGGCACGGACACGGAGGTCAGCGCGCCGGTGGCGGGGTCGGCGGTGAGCAGGAGGGGGCCGAGGGGGCTGTCGACCTCGGTCCAGGGGATACGGGGGGCCACGGCGGTCCTCTCGGTCGTCGTCATCGGGGGTCGGGCTCGCCCGCGGCGCGCAGGTGGCGCAGCGCGTAGGAGCGCCATGGGCGCCACGCGTCGGGCAGCTCGGTGCCGGGCGGCGGCACGTCCGGGTCCGCGAGCGCGCGGGTGCGGATCACGGCGACGGTACGGGCGTCCAGGCCGGGCAGGTCCCGCAGGGCACGGTGCGCCTCGTCCCGGTCGGCGCCCGCGTCCAGCCGTACGGCGCCGTCGGCGAGGGCGGCGGTCAGCGCGCCCAGCGGTCCGGCGGGTTCGGCGCCGGCGAGCACCGCGGGCTCGGGGAACAGATGGGTGAGGCCGCCGCTCGGCGCGTCGAGCGCCTTGCCGTACCGGCGGACCAGTTCGGCGGCCCTCAGGGGCCCGGCGACGGCCCGTACGGCCTGTTCGTCGGGGTCGGCGGCGCCCGGTGAGCGCAGTCCGGGCCGGGCCGCGACGAGCGGGGCGAGCCGGGTGTCGGCGCCGAGCCGCGCGTCGACGGCGTACGGGTCGGCGTCCAGGTCGAACAGGCGCCGCAGCCGCTGCACGGCCGTGGTCAGGTCGCGGAGGTCGGTGAGGTGGATGCGGGCGTCGAGCCAGCCGCCCGGGTGGGTGGCCGCGCCCCGGCCGGGTGCCGCCGTGCTCTCCGCGACGGCGGCGACGGCGCTGCCGTGCGGGAGGCGCAGGGTGCGGCGGTAGAGGCGGGCGCCGGGCGGGCCGGTGACCTCCTCGACGCCGGGCACGGCCTCCTCGGCGAGCAGGTCGAAGACGGTGCCGGCGTGGTAGGGGCCCCGGTGGGCGAGCCGCAGCGGGATGCCGCCGGACGGGGTGGCCGTACGCCCGTCGGGGCGGCCGCCGCGGGGTGCGGCGGCGCGCAGCTCGCTCGGAGTGCGGGCGTACACGGCCCGGACGGTGTCGTTGAACTGCCGGACGCTGGCGAATCCGGCGGCGAACGCGATCTGGGTGATCGGCAGACCCGTGGTCTGCAGCAGCACCCGTGCGGTGTGGGCCCGCTGGGCGCGGGCCAGCGCGACGGGTCCCGCGCCGAGTTCGGCGGTGAGCTGCCGCTGCACCTGCCGGGTGCTGTAGCCGAGCCGGGTGGCGAGCCCGGCGACGCCCTCCCGGTCGACGACGCCGTCGCCGATCAGCCGCATCGCCCGGCCCACCACGTCCGCCCGTACGTTCCAGGCGGCGGAGCCGGGCACGGCGTCCGGACGGCACCGCCGGCAGGCCCGGAACCCCGAGCCCTGCGCGGCGGCGGCCGTCGCGAAGAACCGCACGTTCCGCCGCCTCGGCGTGACCGCCGGGCAGCTGGGGCGGCAGTAGACGCCAGTGGTCTCGACGGCGAAGAAGAACTCGCCGTCGAACCGGGCGTCGCGGCTGCGCACCGCCTCGTACCTGCTGTCCTCGTCGTTCACGCTGTCCAGTGTCCGCCGTGCCGGGGTGCGGCGCTGGCGGGAATCGGACACCGAGGAGGGGCGGCGGAACGGGCGGGCGTCACCGCAGCCGGCCGCGCTTGGCCTCCATCGCGGCCCGGCCCTGCGCGCCCTTGCGCTTCCACTCCCGGCGCAGCTCGGCGCGCAGCCGCGCGTCGGTCTTGGCCACGATGTACTGGTTCTCCCGCTTGAGCTTGCGGTAGCTCTCCAGCCGGCGCACCGGCAGCTCACCGGAGTCGATCGCGGCCAGCACGGCGCAGCCCGGCTCCGCCTCGTGGGCGCAGTCGTGGAAGCGGCACCGCGCGGCGAGTTCCTCGATCTCGGAGAAGACCTGGCCGACGCCGGTCTCGGCGTCCCAGAGGCCGACGCCGCGCAGGCCCGGTGTGTCGATGAGGACCCCGCCGCCGGGCAGCGCGAGGAGGTTGCGGGTGGTGGTCGTGTGACGGCCCTTGCCGTCCACGTCACGGGTCGCCCGCACCTCCATGACGTCCTCGCCGAGCAGTGCGTTGGCGAGGGTCGACTTGCCCGCGCCGGACTGCCCGAGCAGCACGCTCGTGCCGCCGCCGACCAGGGCGACGAGCACGTCGAGGCCGTCCCCGTCCACGCTGCTGACCGGGAGCACGGGCACGCCGGGTGCCGTGGTCTCCACGTCCTGCACGAGGTGCGAGAGCGTCGCCGCGTCCGGCACGAGGTCGGCCTTGGTGAGGACGACGACGGGCTGGGCCCCCGACTCCCAGGCCAGCGCGAGGAACCGTTCGATCCGGCCGAGGTCGAGTTCGGCGGCCAGCGACACGGCGACGATGGCGTGGTCGACGTTGGCGGCGAGGATCTGCCCCTCGGACCGCTTGGAGGAGGTGGAGCGCACGAAGGCGGTGCGGCGCGGCAGATACGCCTGGACGTAGCGCGGGTGGGCGCCCGCGGGGTCGACGGCGACCCAGTCGCCCGTGCACACGACCTTCATCGGGTCGTGCGGGGTGACGAAGGCCGTGTCGGCGCGTACGAGGCCGTCGGCGGTGACGACGTCGCACTGGCCCCGGTCGACGCGGACGACGCGTCCCGGGAGGAGTCCTTCGGCCGCGTGCGGGGCGAAGGCGTCCGCCCATGCCGCGTCCCAGCCGTAGGGGGCGAGCGCGGTGTGGACGGAGGAAGCGGCGGAGCTGGAAGTCAACGGGTGACCCTTCACAAGGGCGGCCCCGGCCGGCGCGCGTGAGGGCGCGCGGAAGTGTGGGTGTCAGCCGGTGGCCACGGAGGTGGACGGGATGGATCGCTTGCGGGCAGCGCTCGTCGCAATGACAGCCATCGGTCTGCACCTCCTCGTCACTTCCGAAGCAGGGCGGCGGCCACGGGCCACCGCTGTGGGAACGCCGTCACTCTAGCCGGGCCCCGCGCACCGCCGTCAACCGGTTTTCAGGGTGCAGGCACGTCCGTCGAGGGTGAGGTCGTGGGGCGGGGAGTTGGCGCCCCGCCAGGAGCCCAGGAAACCGAACGTGACCTTGCCGCCGGCGGCGACGGTCTTGTTGTAGTCCGCGGCGGTGGCGGTGACGCGGGGGCCGTTCTGGGCGAAGGCGGCGTCCCACATCTGGCCGACCCGCTGGCCGTCCCGATAGGACCAGGCGACGCGCCAGCCGTTCAGGGGGCGGTCGGTGGTGACGGTGACGATGGCCTGGAAGCCGTCGGTCCACTCGTTGACGAGGTCGTAGACGGCCGTACAGGAGGGAGCCTCGGACGTGGCGGGCGGGGGCGCGTCCGGGCGAGCCGTCGGGGAGGTGGTGCCCTGCGGTCCGGGGTCGGGGTCGCGCGGGGTGGGGGTCGTGCCGCGCGAGGCGCTCGCGGACGGTTCCGGCGCCTCGCGGGCCGGCCGGGTGGCGGCCGCGACCGGCAGGGAGACGGTGGGGTCCGCGGCCGGGGGGCGTCCGGTGAGGTCGCCGTCGGCCGCGCGGGCGCCCGCGGAGGAGCCGCCCTGGGTCATCGACACCGCGAGGGCGAGCCCGGAGACGAGGACGGCGGTGACGAGCAGGGCGCCGCGCACCATCCGCGCCTTGTGGGCGCCCGGGCGGACCGGCCCGGTGTCCGCGTCCGCGTCGGGGTGCCCGGCCAGCCGGGCCTCGGCGGCGCGGCGGCGGCGCTCCAGATAGGCGAGGCCGCCCCAGCCGAGCACGCCCCCGGCGAGGGCGGCGGGCAGACCGCCGCCGTGCGGCCGCAGACAGGCGGCGGCCTCGGCGCACGGCACACAGGTCGCGAGGTGACGGGAGAGGTCGGCGGGGATGTCGGCGGCGGGCGAGCGGGTCACCGCGTCGAGGAGGCGGGCGTAGCTGCGGCAGCGCGCGTCCATCGGGGTGTCGAGGTGGTTGCGCCGGCAGCGGTCCCGGAACAGGCCGCGCACCTGGGCGAGTTCGTCGGAGACGGTGGCCGGGTCGAGGCCCAGCCTGCGGGCGACGACGTGCGGCGGCAGCGCCTCGACCTCGGTGAGCCACAGCAGGGCCGCGTCCGGTTCCTGCATGTCGCGCAGGCCGCGCAGCGCGACCGGGCGGCCGAGCGGGGGGCCGGTGTAGCGGGTGGCGTGCTCGGAGTTGAGCCACAGCCGAAGGTCCGGGTCGAGGCCGTCGCCCCGGCCGCCCTCCTCCCAGGCGGCCGCCGTGGTGCGCACGGCGACCAGCAGCAGGGGGATGCGGGGCAGCCGGGCGGGCCGTCGGGCGGTGCCCGGCCCCGCCCCGGCCTCGCGGGCCTCGCGCAGTCCGGCCGCGAAGGCCTCCGAGGCCAGGTGGCCCGCCGACTCGGGGCCCACGGTGCACAGGTCGGCGTACGACAGCACGGCGTCCCAGCACTCGGCGAACAGGGCCGCCTCGGTGGCGTCCTGAGGGGTCGGCAGGTCCGGCATGAGTCTCCTGCATCCACGTCCGAGGACAACTCACCCGAGGAAAAGGGGAGTTGTGGGGTACCTCGCGGCAGGGCAGGAGCTTTTCACGTCTCCGTCAGAACTGACAAGCGCTCTGTTCAGACGTCATGACGGACCGTGGCGCCCGCGCCCGTGACCTGAGGTACGGATGCGGACCCCGTCCGGCTCATCCGTGACACCACCTATACCGTGGCGGACTCGTCCGCCGGAAGGCTGTCCATGAAGGAACTCACGGAGAACACCGCGCGGCCGGGACCGGGCTCGCCGTAGCCGGGGGGCGAGGACAGGCCGAACTCCTCCATGGTCTGCCGGTACGCCTGGAGCAGCCGGATGTGGTACTCCAGCGGCGCGCCCTGCGGGTTGGCCTTGCCGAGCGGGGTCGTCGGCTCGGGGCACCAGGTGGTGAAGCGGGGCGTGATGCCCTTCGACATGAAGAAGCGCAGGCCCTCCGTCGTCGACGTGATCGCCTCGTCGACGGTCTTGAAGCCGAAGGGCTCGGCCATCTCCACGCCCGCCACGAAGTTCGGGATCACGTTGCGGACGCCGAAGATCTCCGCCGAGTCCAGGATGCGCCGGTGCCACTCGTCGCGGCCGACGTAGCGCTCCTTGCCCGGGCAGTACATCTTGAACAGGTACTCGTCCCACACCTCGTAGTTGGGGTGGTAGATCTGCACGCCGTAGTCCTTGAAGCGCTGCACGTCGTCCTTGGGCAGCGCCTGGGCGACGACCTTGCCGATCCAGCGGCCGGGGAAGCGCTCCTCGATGGCCTTGGCGTAGTGGCCGTAGAAGTCGGCCTCGTCACGCCCGGAGACGGTCTTGGTGATGGCGCCGCCGGTGAGGGTGTAGGCGGTGGAGGACTTCGCCGTGTCGTACCGGTCGATGATCTCCAGGGCCTCCAGGACCTCCTCGACGTCCTTCACACCGGTGTAGGGCCGCCCGGCCGCCTTGTGCTGGCGCCAGTTGTGGTTGATGTCGCAGTACTGGCACTCCTCCTTGGCGCCGAAGTACTGGCAGACCCGGAAGACGGTCAGGTAGATCAGGTAGCCCCACTGGATGGTGGGGGCGACCTCCATCACCGACTTCCCGTTGGACAGCTTGTGCTTGTAGTACTCCGGCATCGGCGGCACGCCGACGTCCGAGATGCGCTTGCCGTCCAGGTAGAGGCCGAGCATGCCGTGCTCGTCGGCGGCGACCCGGTACGGGGACGACGGGTTCACCCGGACCGACACGACGGTGCGGCGCAGGTCGTAGGGGCCGCCGGTGAGGATGATCTCCTCGGGCGGGCGCCGCAGGGCGGCCTCGCCGAGCTCGGGCAGGGTGCCGTGGTCGAACGAGAAGATGAAGTACGACTTCGGTTTGACCTCACCGCCCTCGTTGTCGCTCAGGGCGGACGGGTCGAAGGCGACCCCGCCCCGGAGCAGATCCTCCTTGAAGACGGCTTCCCGCGGAACGTGCGGGAATCGCTCCATCAGATCCTCGACCAGTGCGGTGCGGCTGCCCATCCGTAATCTCCTCCCGGCTCAGGCGTACGACTCCTCACGGTATGCCCCCGCCCGCGCGCCGGACGCGCCGGGGCCCCTCCCAGCAGGTCGTGGCGTCCGCACGGACGTCTACGCCTCGCGCTCCAGCGCCGCCGGGTCGACCGCGTGGGCGAGCGGGGAACCCGCGGCGAACCGGGCGGCCTCCTCTGCCACGACCAGGCCGAGCCGGGCCGTCTCGTTGCCCTGGGAGCCCGCCCGGTGCGGGGTGAGCACGGCGTTCGGCAGGTCGTACAGCGGGGACCCGGCGGGCAGCGGCTCGGGGTCGGTGACGTCGAGGATCGCGGAGAGACGGCCGGTGCGCAGCTCGGCGACCAGGGCGTCGTGGTCGAGCAGCGAGCCGCGCGCGGTGTTGATCAGGACGGCGCCGTCCGGCATCAGGGCGAGCTCGCGGGCGCCGATCAGATGCCGGGTCTCGGGGGTGGCGGGGGCGTGGAGGGTCACGACGTCCGAGGTGCGCAGCAGCTCGTCCAGCGGCAGCAGGGGCACGCCGAGGGAGGCGGCCGTCTCCTCGTCGACGTACGGGTCGGACAGGGCGGGCACCAGGTCGAAGGGGCGCAGCAGCTCGATCAGGCGGCGGCCGATGCGCGAGGCGCCGACGACGCCGACCCGGCGGCCGAGGTTGCCGGTGCCGGGCATCAGCCCCCACCCCCCGAAGGCGTCCCGCTCGGCGCGCAGCCGGTCGCGGACGGCGAAGAGGTCCTTGCCGGAGAGCAGGATCACGGCGAGCGTGTACTCGGCCACCGGCAGTGCGTTGGCGGCCGCCGCCGAGCTGACGGTGATGCCCCGCCGCCACAGCTCGGGCGTGACGATCCCCTTGACCGAGCCGGCCGCGTGCAGCACGGCCCGCAGCCGCGGGGCGGCGTCCAGGGCGGCGGCGTCCAGCCGGGGGGAGCCCCAGCCGGTGATCAGGACCTCGGCACGGGCGACGGCGTCCTTCATGCGCGGGTCCGCGAGGTCCTCGGCCACGAGGCCGGAGTCGACGTCCACCGCCTCGCGCAGCCGTGCCAGCACCGGGGGCGGGAAGACCAGCGGGACGTTCTCCGCGGACAGGGCGAGAACGGCGTACGGCCGCTGGGTCAACGCGTGGCCTCCGGCTCGGCGGGACGGGCCCGGACGTCGGTCGTGGAAAACGGTCTCTACCGTAGACATCCGCGGTTGAGAGGGTCAACGCGACAGACACGCACCGTGAAGGGCGACAGGATGACCGGGACGATCACCAACTGGGCGGGCAACATCACGTACGAAGCCGGGGAGCTGCACCGCCCGGTGTCGCTCGACGAGGTCGCCGCCCTGGTGGCCGCGAGCCCTCGCGTGCGGGTGCTGGGCAGCGGACACAGCTTCAACGAGATCGCCGAGCCCGGCCCCGACGGCGTCCTGGTGTCGATCGCGGCGCTCCCCCCGCTGGTCGACGTGGACGGCGCCGCGCGCACGGTCCGGGTCGCGGGCGGCATCCGGTACGCCGAGCTGGCCCGCGCGGTGCACGCGCACGGCCTGGCGCTGCCCAACATGGCGTCGCTCCCGCACATCTCGGTGGCCGGCTCCGTCGCCACCGGCACCCATGGCTCGGGGGTCGGCAACGGCTCCCTGGCGTCGGCCGTGCGCGAGGTGGAGCTGATCACCGCCGACGGCTCGGTGGTGCGGATCGGCCGGGGCGATCCGCGGTTCGGGGGTGCCGTCACCTCGCTGGGCGCCCTCGGGGTGGTCACCGCGCTCACCCTCGACCTGGAGCCGGCCTTCGAGGTCGAGCAGCACGTGTTCACCGGGCTGCCGCTGGACGGCCTGGACGCGGCGGCGTTCGACGCGGTGATGTCGGCGGCGTACAGCGTCAGCCTGTTCACCGACTGGCGCGCGCCGGGCTTCCGGCAGGTGTGGCTCAAGCGGCGCACCGACCAGCCGCTGCCCGAGGTGCCGTGGGCGGCGCCCGCCACCGAGAAGCTGCACCCGGTGCCGGGGATGCCCGCCGTGAACTGCACCGAGCAGTTCGGGGTGCCGGGGCCGTGGCACGAGCGGCTGCCGCACTTCCGGGCCGAGTTCACGCCGAGCAGCGGGGCCGAGCTCCAGTCGGAGTACCTGCTGCCGCGCGGTCGTGCCCTGGAGGCGCTGCACGCGGTCGACGCGATCCGGGACACGGTCGCCCCCGTCCTGCAGACCTGTGAGGTGCGCGCGGTCGCCGCCGACGGGCAGTGGCTGAGCCCGTCGTACGGCCGGGACACGGTGGCCCTGCACTTCACGTGGATCGAGGACACGGCGGCGGTGCTGCCCGTGGTGCGGCGGCTGGAGGCGGCGCTGGACGCGTTCGGGCCGCGGCCGCACTGGGGCAAGGTGTTCACGACGCCCGCCGCGGAGCTGCGCGCCCGCTACCCGCGGCTCGGCGACTTCCGGGCGCTGGCCCGTGAGGTGGACCCGAAGGGCACCTTCGCCAACGCGTTCGTCCGGGACGTGCTGGGCGACTGAGCCCCGCTTGGGGGCGCCGCCGCCTGCGCGGAGGCTCCCCCGGGACTTCGTACAGCCCCTTTCCTAAGCCCTTGTCGAATCCCGGCGGCACGCCATAGCCTGACGCCGCCGGTGCCCAGCCGCCCGGCCCGGACGAAAGGGACGGGGGCACCCGTGAAGCGCACGTCACGCGACATCCGTACGGCGAACCGCTACGAGGTGCTGCGCCAGATCATCGCCGCGTCGCCCACCTCGCGGCAGGAGCTGGCCGCCGCCACCGGACTCAGCCTGGCCACGGTCGCCACGCTCGTCGGCGAGCTGCTGCACCTGGGGATGATCACGGAGGTCGGTTTCGAGGACTCGGCCGGCGGCCGTCCGCGGGGCCTGGTGGCCGTGCACGCCGCCGGCGGCACCCTGATCGGCGTCGACATCGCGGAGACGTACGTGCGGGTGGAGCTCTTCGACCTCGCCCTGAACGTGCTGGCCCGCGCCCATGAGGAGATGCGGCCCGGTGAGAGCCGTCCCGAGCAGGTCGTCGGGCATGTCGCGGCCGCCGTCGGCTCCGTGGTCGCGCAGGCCGGGGCGGAGGGCGCGCGGGTGCTGGGCGTCGGGGTGAGCGTGCCGGGGCAGGTGGACCGGACGACGGGCGTGTGCGAGTACGCCCCCAACTGGGACTGGCACGACGTGCCGTTGCTCGATCTGCTCGCCGAGCACATCGCCTATCCGCTGTACCTGGACAACCCGTTGCGCGCGTGCGCGGTCGCCGAGCTGTGGTTCGGGGCCGCGCGGGGCAGCGGGGACGCCGTGGTGGTGAACCTCGGCACCGGCGTGGGCGCGGGGCTGGTGCTCGGCGGCGGACTGCACCGGGGCGTGAGCAACAGCGCCGGCGAGTGGGGCCATACGACGCTCGTCCTGGACGGCAGGCCGTGCCACTGCGGCGACCATGGGTGCGTGGAGACGTACGTGGGGGCGCCCGGCATCATGCTGAACCTGCGGGAGGTGGAGCCCGGCAGCCCGCTGCTGCACGACGGCGACCAGACGGCCACGATCGACGCGCTGGCCCGCGAGGTGGCCGCCGGCGACCCCGTGGCCGTCGAGACGGTCCGGCGCACCGCCCACTGTCTCGGGGCCGGGATCGCCGACCTGGTGAACCTGCTCAACCCGCAGGTCGTGGTGCTCAGCAGCTGGGTGGCGGCGGCGCTCGGCGAGCCGCTGCTGCTGGCGGTGCGCGAGGCGGTCGCCCGGCACGCGCTGCGCCGGCCGCTGACGGGCACCCGGATCGTCCTGTCCCCCATCCCCACCGACCCGGTCTGCCTGGGCGCGGCCACCTTCGCGCTGGAGGGCGCCCTGCAGTCCGCGGGACCGCGGGGAACGGTCAAGGGCCGTACCGCACCCGCCTCCTGACTGCTTCTCAGGTACGTATGTCTCCTGCCCGCGTCCGGCATCCCGAACGGCGCACAACGCTTCGCGCGGACTTCGTCCAACCCCTTGCCGAAGCATTGGGCGAAGGTTAACGTCCGGCACCGCACCCTCCTTGGACCGCCTGACGCCGATGCCCCACCGGCCACGGGCGGCGCAGAGCCGCACTCGAGACAAGGACGTCAGCATGTCGGCATGGAGCAAGAGCAACTGGGACCGCCGTACCGTTCTGCGGGCCGCGATGGGCCTGGCCGCCGCCGGCGGGCTGGCGGCGTGCGGCGGCAACACCGGCCGTGGCGGCGGGTCGGGCACCCGCTTGACGCAGTACTTCCACGCGTACGGCGAGGCCGGGACCGAACAGGCCGTCAAGAGGTACGCGAAGGCGTACAAGGAGGCGGACGTCACCACGCAGTGGATCACGTCGTCCGACTTCGAGAACAAGCTGTTCGCGACGCTGCTCACCGACAACGCGCCGGACGTCTTCGAGTTCCATCCGCAGATCCAGCTCGTCCGCAGCGGGCAGGTCGCGGACCTCACCGACCTCGTGGCGCCCGTCAAGGACGACTTCAACCCGGCCGACATCGCCTCGCACACGGTCGACGGGAAGACCTACGGCATCCGCATGATCGACGACCCGCAGTTCTTCTTCTACCGGCCCTCGCTGCTGGAGAAGGCGGGCGTCGAGGTGCCGCGGACCCTGGACGAGCTGATCGAGGCCGCCGCCAAGCTCACCACGGGCAAGGTCAAGGGCCTCTACCTCGGCAACGATCTGCACGCCGTCATCACCCCGATGATCTGGTCCGCCGGGGCCGACACCCTCGACGAGAAGAACCAGATCGCCTACCACACGGACGGCGTCGTCGAGGGCCTGCGGAAGATGCGCACGCTGTTCACCAGCGGCGATCTGCTGCTGGGCGCCCCCACCGATTACTGGGACCCGTCCGCGCTGAACCAGGGCCTGTGCGCCATCCAGTTCTGCGGGATGTGGGCGATGCCCCAGATGCAGCAGGCCCTCGGCGACGACCTCGGCGTCTTCCCCTTCCCGAAGGTCACCGGCGGCGGCGCGCCCTCCGTCTACAACGGCGGCTGGTCGATGTTCGTCAACGCCAAGGGCAAGCACGTCGACGAGGCCAAGGAGTACGTGAAGTGGCTGTGGATCGACCAGAAGGAGTACCAGGAGGACTGGGCCACCTCCTACGGCTTCCACATACCGCCGCGCACCTCGATCGCCGAACAGGCGGACAAGCTCAAGTCGGGCCTGGCCGCCGAGGGCGTCGAACTGTTCAACCAGTACGGGCACTTCGACAACATCGGCTGGACCCAGGCCATGATCACCGCACTGGAGGACGTCTTCGCCGACTGCGTCCGCAAGGGCGGCGACCCGGAGGCCGCGCTCGACAAGGCCGACAAGGCGGTCGGCCGTGAGCTGAAGAAGCTCTTCGGATAGGGCCGGCGGACGGACCACGACATGCCGACCCCCACCGAACCCGGCCTCGCGCGGCCCGCGCCCGCGCCGGTCCCGCCGGCCCCGCGACGGCGTGGACCGCGACGCGGCAACACCTTCCACTTCTGGCTGTTCACCGGGCCGTTCCTGCTCGGGCTGGCCGTCTTCGTCTACGTCCCGATCGGCTGGAGCGTCTATCTCAGCTTCTTCGAGGCACGGTTCACCGTCACGCCGGAGAAGTTCATCGGGCTGGACAACTACCGGCACATGCTGACCAACGACGACTTCGTCGGCTCGCTCGGCACCTTCACCGTGTTCGCCGCGTTCATCGTGCCCACCACCTGGGCGCTGTCGCTCGCGCTGGCCCTGCTGGTGCACCGGCTGCGGTTCATGCGGGCGTTCTTCCGGTCGGTGTTCTTCCTGCCGACCGCGTGCAGCTATGTGGCCGCTGCCCTGATCTGGAAGATGTCCCTGTTCAGCGGGGTGCGCTTCGGGCTGATGAACACGGTCCTCGGCTGGTTCGGCGTCGAGAACGTCGCCTGGCTCGCCGACCCCGACCCGCCCTGGTACTGGCTGGTCATCGTCACCGCGCGTCTGTGGCTCCAGGCCGGCTTCTACATGATCCTGTTCCTGGCCGCACTGCAGAACATCCCCGGCGAGCTGTACGAGGCCGCCGCCATCGACGGGGCCCGGCCCGGCCCGCAGACCTTCCGGCACATCACACTGCCGCAACTGCGGGCCACGTCGGCTGCGGTCGTCCTGCTGCTGCTCGTCGCTGCGTACCAGGCGTTCGACGAGTTCTACAACCTGCTGGACAAGACGACCTGGGGCCGCCCGCCGCTGGTGGAGCTGTACCTGAAGGCACTCGGCGAGAACCAGGACTACGGCGCCGGCAGCGCGGGCGCCGTGATCCTGACCGCGCTGATCTGCCTCGTGACCCTGTTCCAGGGCAGGCTCATGGGCTTCGGACGAGGGGAGGGCACCAAGTGACCACCACCGCACCCGAGACACGGAAGACACCCGGCCGGCCCCTGCCCCGCCGCACCCGGCGCGGCCGCGGCGTGATGAGCAGCACCGGTCTGTACGTGGCGACCGGCGTCGCCGCGCTGTTGTTCCTCGTGCCGTTCTACGTCCTGGTCCGCAACGCGCTGTCCACGGACGCCCAGATCACCGGCGAGGACTGGACGTTCTTCCCCACCGACGTCCAATGGGGCAACGTCACCGCGCCGTTCGACGACTCGCGGGTGCCGTTCGCCCGGTCGCTGTGGAACTCCACCGTGGTCGCCGTGCTGCACACCGTGGGCGTCCTGCTGGTGTGCTCGCTGGCCGGCTACGGCCTGGCGCGCATCCCGTACCGGCACGCGGACAAGGTGTTCTACCTGGTACTCGGCACGCTCATGGTGCCGACCGCGGTGACGTTCGTCCCCAGCTTCGTGCTGGTGTCGTCGCTGGGCTGGGTGGACAGCTACCGGGGGCTCATCGTCCCCGGCCTGTTCAGCGGCTTCACGTGCTTCCTGTTCCGGCAGTACTTCCTCGGGTTCCCCCGGGAGCTGGAGGAGGCGGCACGGGTCGACGGGCTCGGCCACTGGGGCGCGTACTGGCGTGTCGTGGTGCCGAACTCGCTGAACTTCTTCGCGGCGATCGCCACCATCACCTTCATCAACGGCTGGAACTCCTTCCTGTGGCCGCTGGTCATCGGCCAGGACCCCGGAGCGTGGACCGTCCAGGTCGCGCTGTCGTCGTACACGACCGGGCAGACGGTCGTGTTCCACCAGATCTTCATGGCGACGGCGATATCCATCGTGCCCCTGCTGTTCGTGTTCCTCTTCCTCCAGCGCTGGCTGGTGCAGGGGATCGCGCAGACCGGCATCAAGGGCTGAGCGAGGAGACAGATGTCAGTGCGTACTTCCCCCTCCGCCGGCTACGTCGAGGACGTCTCGCCGGGCACCGGATCGCTGCCTCCGCGTGCCTGGTACGCGGCCTCGGACGCGCGCTCCCTGTCCCTGAACGGGCGGTGGCGACTGCGGCTCTCGGCGACCGCGGACGCGGAGGACGACACGTTCGCCGCCCGGGGGTTCGACGCCGGGAACTGGGCCGAGGTCACGGTGCCCGGGCACTGGGTGCTGCAGGGCGACGGGGCGTTCGGCGCGCCGATCTACACCAACCACCTGTACCCCTTCCCGGTGGACCCGCCGCACGTCCCGACGGAGAACCCCACCGGCGACCACCTGCGCGTCTTCGACCTGCCCGGCGACTGGCCGGCGGACGGGGAGGCACTGCTGCGCTTCGACGGGGTGGAGTCCTGCGCCCGGGTCTGGCTGAACGGCACGGAGCTCGGCGAGTTCAAGGGCTCCCGGCTGCCGCACGAGTTCGCGGTGGGCGCGCTGCTGCGGCCGGCCGGGAACGTGCTCGCGGTCCGGGTGCACCAGTGGTCGGCGGGCTCGTACCTGGAGGACCAGGACCAGTGGTGGCTGCCGGGCATCTTCCGTGACGTCACCCTGCTGCACCGGCCGCCGGGCGCGCCGGGCGACTTCTTCGTGCACGCCTCCTACGACCACACCACGGGCGAGGGCACCCTGCGCGTCGACTGCGACGTGGCGGGCCGGGTGTCGGTGCCCGCTCTGGGCGTCGACGTCGCGACCGGGGAGACGGTGACGGTGCCGGTCGAGCCGTGGTCGGCGGAGACGCCGACGCTGTACGACGGCGTGCTCGGCACCCCCGGCGAACGGGTGCCGCTGCGCATCGGCTTCCGCACGGTGGCACTGGAGGACGGCCTGATCAAGGTCAACGGCCGGCCGGTCCTGTTCCGGGGCGTCAACCGGCACGAGTGGCATCCCCGCACGGGCCGCGCCATGGACCTCGCGACCATGCGGGAGGACGTGCTGCTGATGAAGCGGCACAACGTCAACGCGGTGCGCACCTCCCACTATCCACCGCACCCGGCGTTCCTCGACCTGTGCGACGAGTACGGGCTGTGGGTGATCGACGAGTGCGACCTGGAGACGCACGGCTTCACCGAACAGGACTGGCGGGACAATCCCGTCGACGACGACCGCTGGACCCCGGCCCTGCTGGACCGGGCGGCCCGGATGGTCGAGCGTGACAAGAACCACCCGTCGGTCGTGTTCTGGTCCCTCGGCAACGAGGCGGGCACCGGGCGCGGACTGACCGCCATGGCCGGGTGGATCCGCGGCCGGGACGCCTCCCGCCTGATCCACTACGAGGGCGACGCGGAGTGCCGGGACACGGACGTGCACTCACGGATGTACGCGTCCCACGAGGACGTCGAGCGGATCGGCCGGGGCCTGGACGGGGGCACGCTCCGGCGCCGGGAACTGCCCTTCATCCAGTGCGAGTACGCGCACGCGATGGGCAACGGGCCGGGCGGGCTCGCCGACTACCAGCGGATCTTCGAACGGTACGAGCGGCTCCAGGGCGGGTTCGTCTGGGAGTGGATCGACCACGGTGTCGAGCACCCGGAGCTGGGCCACGCCTACGGCGGTGACTTCGGCGAGGAGCTGCACGACGGCAACTTCGTGTGCGACGGGCTGCTCTTCCCCGACCGGCGGCCCTCGCCGGGGCTCGTCGAGTACAAGAAGGTGATCGAGCCGGTCCGGATCGACGGGGACGGCCCGGACGGCACCGTGCGCGTGACGAACGCGTACGACGTCCGCGACCTCGGGCACCTGGAGTTCACGCTCTCCTACGAGGTCGACGGCGCACCCGTCGGCGGCACGCACCCGCTGGCCGTGCCCCCGCTCGCGCCGGGCGGGTCGGCGGAGGTGAAGCTGCCGGTGCCCGCGCCGGACGGCGGTGGCGCGGAGGTCCAGTGGACGGTCCGGGCGCTGCTCGCCGAGGACACCCCCTGGGCGCGGCGGGGCCACGAGGTGGCCTGGGCCCAGCGGACGGTCGCGCGGCGGGCGCCCGCCGCCCCGGTCACCGGTGCCGTCCCTGAGGCCGGCGGCGACCGGATCGTGCTCGGGCCCGGCGTGTTCGACGCCCGCACCGGCGCGCTGCGGTCGCTGTGCGGGGTGGACGTCACCGGGCCGCGCCTGGACGTGTGGCGGGCGCCCACCGACAACGACGAGGGCGCGTCCTGGCAGGACGGCACCCGGTACGGCGGACTGTGGCGGGAGCTCGGCCTGCACCGGATGCGGCACCGCGTCGACGCCGTGGACGTGGACGGCGGCACGCTGACCGTGCGGACCCGAGTGGCGCCCGCAGCCCGGGACGTGGGCCTGCGCACCGTCTACCGGTGGACGTCCGACGGCGCCCGGCTGCGGCTGTCCGTCCAGGTGGTGCCCGAGGGACGCTGGACGGTGCCGCTGCCCCGGCTCGGCGTCCGCTGGGGGCTGCCCGCCGCCACCACGCCGAGCGCCCGGTGGTACGGCAGCGGCGGCGAGGCGTACCCGGACACCCGGGCGGCGGCCCGGCACGCGCGCTGGGAGGCCGCGGTCGAGGACCTGCACACCCCGTACGTCCGCCCGCAGGAGAACGGCGCCCGGTGCGACGTCCGCTGGGTGGAGCTCGGCGGTCTGCGGGTCGAGGGCGACCCGGAGTTCTGGTTCAGTGCCCGGCGCTGGACCACCGAGCGGCTGGACGCCGCCCGGCACCGCACCGATCTGGTGCCGGGCGACACGGTGTGGGTCCACCTCGACCACGCCCAGCACGGCATCGGCTCCCAGTCCTGCGGTCCGGGCCCCCAGCCGCGGTACCTCCTGCACGCCGAACCGGCGGAGTTCTCCTTCGTGTTCTCGGCCGCGGGATCTGCTGCGGGGGGCTCGGCTGCGGGGTTCTCTGCTGCGGGGTGAGGGCCGGACCACCGGCCGGGCGAATGGCCGCGGGTGCCGTCCGCGCCCGCGGTCACTCGCCGCGCAGCACCTCCGCGATGGTCAGGCGGCCGGCCCGGCGGGCCGGTACCAGGGCGCCGGCGACGGCGATGGCCACTCCGGCGAGGGCGAGCGCGGCGAGAGCCGGTGCCCGCCACACGTCGGTCATGAAGGCGGGCAGGGTGATGTCCACGGCGTCCGCCATGCGCGGGACGACCAGTTCGTAGCCCGCGACGCCCAGGGGGATGCCCAGCAGGGAGCCGAGCACGCCGAGGACCGCCATGGACGTCACCGTCATCAGGGTGACCTGCCCCGGGGTCATGCCCATGGACTTCAGGGTGCCCAGGTCGCGGCGCCGGTCACGGGTGTTGAGGACGACCGTGTTGAACACGCCGAGCGCGGAGACCAGCGCGAGCATCAGGGTGAGCGCGGTGGCGGAGCCGACGATGGTGCGGGTGAGGTTGTCGGGGCCCCTCGGCGCCGGACTCACCCCGGTGTCGGCGGCCCGCGCGGCGCGGGCGTAGGCGGCCGGGTCGGCGCCCTCGCGGAGCCTGACGTGGTAGGCGACGGGCCTCTCGTCGGGTGCCAGCGCGGCGAGGGCCGGCCAGCCGGTGAGCACCACGCGCGCGTTGTTCTGCATGACCTCCCCGACGACCCGCATCGGCCTGCGCTGCCCGCCCTTCTCCAGGGTGATCCGGTCGCCGACCCGGACGCCGTTCTGCCGCAGGAACGCCGAGCCGGCCACGATCTCGTGGTCGCCGCGCATCCACCGGCCCGCGGTGAGCACGTCGCCGAGCGACAGGCGGTCCCCGCGGCGCCCTTCGAGGATCGCCGGGTGCGCGGAGCCCACCAGCCCCACCTCGACGTCCGCCCGTGCGGTGACCTCGGTCGCGTCCGGCAACCCGGCCAGCAGGGCGTGGAGTTCGCGGTCCGGGTGCCGCGGCTCGATCTCCCTGCCGTCGTCGAAGCGGGAGGCGTACACCGTCACCTGGTAGGCGTCGCGCCCGGCACCGCCGAACCGGTCCATCGTCGTCGCGAGGCCCGTCGCGAACGTCACCGTGGTCACTCCGAGCACCACCGCGGCCAGCGTCAGGGCGCTGCGTCCGGGCCGGGCGAACGGCAGGCCCATGCCCAGGCTGACCGGGCGGGGCAGCGCGCTGCCGGCCAGCCGCCGTTGCAGGCGCAGGGCCCGCCCGGCGCGGGGTGCGCTCCCCGCGCTGATCGCCCGGGCCGCCGGCATCCGGTGCACCCGGAGCGTGGGAACCAGCGCGGCGAGGAGGCAGACGGCGGGCAGGCCGAGCAGGGTGACCGCGTTGACCCGCCCGGAGACGGACACGCTGTCGTGCAGCACGCCCGCGTCGGGCCCCATGAAGACGGAGCGGAAGAACGGGCGCGCCAACGCGTTCCCGGCGGCGGTGCCGAGGGCGCAGCCGAGGACCGCGGGCACCGCGATCCACGCGAGGTGGACGCCGACGACCTGCCACGGTGTGTAGCCGAGCGCCCTGAGCACGCCGATCTGCCGGAATCCGGAGATCACCGCGCCGCTCACCACGTTGACGATGATGAGCACCGCCACCACCACGCCGAGGATCCCGAACGCCATCAGGTACGGGGTGTAGGCCCGGGCCGAGCTGCTCACCTGGTGCTTGAGGGAGAGGTACGACCGGGACGCGGTGAGCGAGCCGGCCGGCAGGGTCTCTGTCACGGTGTCCAGCCCGGCGCGCAGCCGGGACTCGGAGGACGCGTCCGGGAAGCGGAGCAGCAGCTGGGTGGCGGCCGGGCGCAGGGCGCCGATCTGCTCGGGTGCCACCCACGCGTCGGCGGTCCTGCTGAGGTCGAAGGCGAACCCGACGACGGTGAGGGAGGGGCCTCCCGGCCGCATCGGGAGCCGCTTGCCGAGGTCGTCGGGGGTCCAGTCGGACTGGCGGTTGAGGACGACCTCGCCGGGCCGGGTGGCCCAGCGGCCCGCCCACAGGTCCAGCCGGTCGACGGGCCCGCCCGGGTCCGCGCGGCCGACGACGGTGATCTGGGCGCCGAGGCCGAACTCCATGGCTCTGTCGGACAGTTCGACTGTGGCCTGCCGGAAGGGGCCCGCCGCCTCGACGCCGGGCTGCCGGGCGGCCCGCGCCAGACGCTCTCCGCCTGCCTTCGCCGGGTCGAACTCGGCGACCACGTGCGGGCCGCGCTGGGCGCCGAACACCTTGTCGAAGGGGGCGGAGGCCGCGTCGAGCAGGCCGAGGGCGACCACCATGGCCGCGCTGGAGGTGAGGGTGACCAGGGCGATGACGAGGGTCTGGAGCCTGCGGCGCCGTACCGCCGCGCGCGCGGCCCGCCACACGGCCCTCACGCGGACACCTCCAGGGCCTGCTCGCCGGTCACACGGCCGTCGGCGAGTTCGATCAGCCGGCCGGCGCAACGCCGGGCCAGACGGGCGTCGTGGGTGACCAGGATCAGCGTCTGGCCGATCTGGTTGAGGTCGAGCAGCAGGTCCATCACCTGTTCCCCGGCCCGGCTGTCGAGGGCGCCGGTCGGCTCGTCCGCCAGCAGGAGGGCGGGGCGGTTCATCAACGCCCGGGCCACGGCCACGCGTTGGCGTTCGCCGCCGCTGAGCACGGCCGGGTAGGCGTTGCGCCGGTCCGCGACGCCGAGTTCGTCGAGGAGTTCCACTGCGCGGCGCCGGGCCTGCCGGGCGGGGGTGCCTGTCAGCTGGGCGGCGAGCGCCACGTTGTCGAGGGCGGACAGGTCGTCGATCAGGTTGAAGAACTGGAAGATCATGCCGATCCGGTGCCGCCGGTACAGCGCGAGCCTCTTCTCCCCGCACTCCCCCACGTTCTCCCCGTGCACGACGACGCTGCCGCCCGTGGGCCGGTCCAGTCCGGCGATCATGTTGAGCAGGGTGGACTTCCCGCACCCCGAGGGCCCCATCACGGCGACCGCCTCCCCGGCCCTGATCTCCAGGGACACCCCGGCCAGTGCCGTCGTCTCCCCGTACTCCTTGCGCACGCCGTCGAGCCGTACGACGATCTCGTTCCCGCTGTCCTCGGTGACCATGGACACGACGCTACGAGCCGGGTGCCGGCGGGGCATCCGTCTGCGGACGGCATTCCGGCGGCGGGCTCATCCCCGGGATGCAGGCCCTGCATCCGACGGCCGATGCGCGGGCGGTGACGGTCTGCCAGGGTGGGGCCCATGGGGGACTGGAACTCGGGCTGGACCGTCGCGGCGGTGGCGTGGGCGGCCGTACTGGTGCTGGCCGTGGCGCTGTCACGGACCCGGCGACGCTGGCGCGACGCCGTCGGGGAGCGCGGCTGGCTGCTGGAACGGGAGCGGGAGAGCGCGGCTCGCGCGGCCGTCGTGGCCGAACGGAACCGGATCGCGAGGGAGTTGCACGACATCGTCAGTCACACGGTCAGCCTCATGGTGGTGCAGGCCGGCGCGGCCCGCGAGGTGCTGGGCACGATGCCGGACGAGGCCGCGGCGGCGCTGCGGGCCGTGGAGGAGGCGGGGCGGGGCGCGATGACGGACCTGCGGCATCTGCTGGGCGTGCTCGCGCCGTCGCCGGACGGCGTGGATGAGGACAAGTGCGCGGAGGACACCGGGGTGTCCCCGAGCGGGCGGGGCGCACTGGCCCCGCAGCCCGGCCTGGACCGGCTCGGGCAGCTGGTCGACCGGGTGTCGTTCGCGGGGCTGCCGGTGGAGGTGCGGATCTCCGGCGAACCCCGCCCGCTGCCGCAGGGGATCGACGTGACGGCGTACCGGATCGTCCAGGAGGCGCTGACGAACGCCCTCCGGCACGGCGACGGCGGCCGGGCGGAGGTCAGCGTCCGCTACGCCGACCACGCGCTGCGCGTCGAGGTGCTGAACACCGGCCCCAGCGTGCTGACCGGCGGCCCGGCACCGCGCCCGGCGGCGGCCCGGCACCGCGAGGGCACCGGGCGCGGCCTGCTGGGCCTGCGCGAGCGGGTCGCGGTGTACGGCGGCGACCTGGACGCCCGGAGGCGGCTCGGCGGCGGCTACCGGGTCCGCGCCCGCATCCCGCTGGACCGGCCGTGAGCGCGCCGGTGGACGGGGCCGGGCCCCGGGTGCTGATCGCCGACGACCAGACCCTGATCCGTACCGGGTTCCGGCTGATCCTGACGGTGCGTGGCATCGAGGTCGTCGGTGAGGCCGCGGACGGGGCGGAGGCGGTGGCGCTGGCCCGTGAACTCGTCCCGGACGTCGTGCTGATGGACATCCGCATGCCCACCATGGACGGCCTGGAGGCGACCCGCCGCATCCTCCGGGAGGCGCCGGACTGCCGGGTGCTGATGCTCACCACCTTCGACCTGGACCGGTACGTCTACGCGGCCCTGTCGATGGGCGCGAGCGGCTTCCTGCTGAAGGACGTGACGCCCGAGCACCTGGCGGCGGCCGTCCGGCTGGTCGGCACGGGGGACGCGCTGCTCGCGCCCGCCATCACCCGCCGCCTGGTGGAACGCTTCGCCTCGGAGGAGGCCGCCGGGCCCCCGGCCGTCCCCGCCGACCTGGACCGGCTGACACCGCGCGAGCTGGAGGTGCTGACGCTGCTCGGCCGGGGCCTGTCCAACGCGGAGCTGGCCGCCCGTCTCACGCTCAGCGAGGCCACCGTCAAGTCCCATGTGGCGCGCATCTTCGCCAAGCTGGACCTGCGGGACCGGGCCCAGGCGGTCGTCCTGGCGTACGAGACGGGCCTGGTCCGGCCGGGCGGCTCCGGCGAGCGGCCGTGAGGGCGCCGGGCGGGCATTAGCATCTGGGCCTGTCACCTCCCCTTTTCCCGAAGGACCCCCATGGCCCGCGCAGGACTGACCGCCGACCGCCTCGCCGCGGCGGCGGCCGAGCTCGCCGACGAGGTGGGGTTCGAGAACGTCAGCCTGTCCGCGCTGGCCCGGCACTTCGGGGTGAAGGACGCGAGCCTCTACTCGCACGTCAGGAACCTCCAGGACCTGCGGACCCGGGTCGCGCTGCTGGCCGGCGGCGAGCTGATCGACCGGATCGCGGCGGCCGTGGCGGGACGCGCCGGCAAGGACGCGCTCGTCGCCTTCGCCGCGGCCTACCGGGCGTACGCCCTGGAGCACCCCGGCCGGTACGCGGCGACCCAGATGCCGGTCGACCAGGAGCTGATCGCCGACTCCCCCGCCCTGCGCCGCACCGCCGAGATCACCTACGGCGTGCTGCGCGCCTACGGGCTGGACGAGCCCGACCTCACCGACGCCGTCCGGCTGCTGCGCAGCACCTTCCACGGCTACTGCTCCCTGGAGTCCACCGGGGCGTTCGGCGCCCCCCGGGACGTCGAGGAGTCCTGGGACCGGGCCGTCGACGCCCTGCACGTGGCCCTCACGCACTGGCCGCGCGGCGAGCCCGGCCGACCGCAGCCCCAGGCGCAACCGGGGTGATCGTCCGGCCCCTGCCTGGCCCAGATGCGCGTGCCAGGCCCCGCGACGCCTAGATGATCCGGACGACGGGGCCTAGGGGGTGTCCTGCCGGGCCAGCGCCTCGACCTGCCCGTACGTCGGGATCGCCCCCGCCGGCGCCCTTCCCTCGGTGATCTCGCCGACCGCGTCGAGCGCGGCTCCCAGGGCCACGCGGTAGAGCAGGGAGCCGAGGCTGACCCGGCGGACACCGAGTTCGGCGAGCCGGGGGAAGCTGGGGCCGGCCGGGCCGAGGAGGACGTTCAGGGGGACGTCGAGGTCCTTCACCAGGGCCTCGATCTCCCCGGCGTCGGCCAGCCCGGGCACGAACACCCCGTCGGCGCCCGCCTCCTGGTAGGCGTCGAGGCGGCGCCTGAGGTCCCCGCGGCCGTCGCCGAGCCAGTGGGTGTCGGTCCGGGCGTTGACGAAGAGCCCGGGGACGGCGGCCTTGACCGCGGCGATCTTGGCCGCGTGCCGCGCGGGGTCGCCGAGGCGGTCCTCCAGGTTGACGCCGACGGCTCCGACGGCCGCGAGCTGCCGGGCGAACGCGGCCACCTCCTCGGGGTCGTCGCTGTAGCCGTCCTCAGCGTCCACGGAGATCAGGCCCGGCCCGGAGCCCAGCACGAGGGCGAGGCGGAGGGTCTCCTCGCGGGTGGCGGAGGAACCGTCGGGCAGCCCGGCCGCCGCGGCGACGCCCAGACTCGTCGTGCCGACCGCCGGGAAGCCCCGGGCCACCAGAGCGGCGGCGGAGGCGTGGTCCCAGGCGTTGGGGAGCAGCAGGGGCGCGGCACCGTGGTGAAGCGCGGCGAACGGGGTCATGGGCGTCATACGGGGAACGCTAGGGCCCGGTCCGTTCGGTCCCGGCCGAAGTGTCCGCGTCAGCCGCCGAGGTCCGTCACCGGGCACTCCCCCGCCGGGCGGACCCGCACGCTGCGGCCGCCGCCGAAGCGCACGTCCACCTGGCCGTCGCCGGACGGCCGCACGGTCACGAGGTCCGCGAGCGGTGCCGGGCCGGGTTCGGCGGTGAGACGGGCGACGGCGGCGAACAGGGTGGGCCCGGCGGACGTCACCCCGGCCGGCTCGCCGTCCCCGGACAGGCCGACGGCGGGCAGCAGTTCGGCCCGCAGCCCGTCGGCCGGGGCCCATCCGGTCACCCTCACCTCCGTCCCGGGCGGCGCGCCCGCGACCTCGTGGACCCGCACCTCGACCGCGCCCTCGGCCAGCACCACACTGGTGACGCGGACCCGGTCGCCGACCGAGTGCCGGGACGCCGCCCACCCGTCGCCGGCACCGAGCGGCACGATGTCCGTACGGCGCGGATCACCGCCGACGATCACGGAGTTGTCGTACGGGGGCGAGGTCGAGGGTGCCGTGGCCGTGGAGTAGGCGAGGCGTGTGTAGTACGGGTCGTAGCGGACGTCCTCGCTGCCGTGGTTGTGCAGCCGGACCACTCCGTCCGAACGCGTCGACTGCAGCAGCCAGTTGGGGGCGGCGAGGGCGGTGACGGCGTCCTCGCGCTCGGCGGGCGCGGGTTCCTCCGGCGCCGTCCACACCGGGTGGTCGGCCGGGAGCAGCAGACCGAGGAAGCCCTTGCTCGCCCAGTACGGTGACGCGGGCCCCGAGTAGCCCTGGAGCACCGAGGGGTCGGGGCCGTGCCAGCCGAGGGTCAGCAGACCGTTCGCGTCCACGGCGCCGCGCTCCAGGAAGTACGACAGGGCACCGGACGCCAGCCTCCGGGTGACGCCGGGCGCGAGAGGGGTGTGCCCGGTGAGCGCGCCCAGCCACAGGGGGGCCGCCGTGGCGAACCGGTAGGTCAGGGAGCGGCCCTGGCGCATCGGGGCGCCGTCGCCGCCGAACAGCCGGGCGTAGTCCTCCAGATGACGGGAGAGCCGGCCGCCGTACAGCTCCAGAAGCCGGTCGTCGCCGGCCAGCCAGACGTGCAGGACCGGGTAGAGATGCATCGCCCAGCCGTTGTAGTGGTCGAACTTGCGGCCGTCGCCGTCGGTGTACCAGCCGTCGCCGACGTACCAGTCCTCGATGCGCGCGAGGCCCCGGTCGACGGCCTTGCGGGACGCCTCGGGCTCGTACCCGGTCTCCTGGAGGAAGCCGCCGACCGTCACCGGGAACAACTCCCAGTTGCAGGGCCAGGGTTCGGCGTCCAGCGCGTCGCCCAGCCAGGCCGCCGCGCGCTGCCGCACCGCGTCCGGCAGCCGGTCCCACAGCACGGGCCGGGTGAGCCGCAGCGCGAGCGCGACCGACGCCGCCTCGACGAGCGGCTGCCCGCGGTCCTCGATACGGGGCCACACCCCGGACACCCCGGCCGCCAGCCCGTCGGCGTAGCGTTCCAGCACGGTCTCGTCGCGGCGGAACGCGGCGAGCAGCAGGGTGCGGGCGTAGCCCTCCAGACCGTCGGAGAGCCGGCCCGACCAGCTCTCGTGGCCGCCGGGCAGGTGGTAGAGGGCCTTGTCGTCGGTGGCGTACGGCTCGACGGCGGCGAGCAGGGCGTCGGCCGTGGCCTCCCAGTGCGCGCGGGTACGGCCGGTGGAGGGGCTGAGGGACATGACTCTCCCGGTGGTGACGGCTGCGACGGCTGTGACGGCTCCCGGAGGGCTCTGAAGGGCCCGGCGCCCCCATCCCACCCGGACCGGCCCCCACCGCGCCAGACCTCCGTCCACTCCACCGGCTACGGTCGCAGACATGAACGGCACGCCTCCCCTCGCCGACGCCCTCGCCTCGGCCACCGTCGTGCTCGACGGCGGCCTGTCCAACCAGCTGGAGGCCATGGGCCACGACCTCAGCGACGAGCTGTGGTCGGCCCGGCTGCTCACGGAGGAGCCCGAGGCGATCGTCGAGGCGCACCTGGCCTACTTCGAGGCGGGCGCCGACGTGGCGATCACCGCCAGTTACCAGGCCACGTTCGAGGGCTTCGCGTGGCGCGGCCTCGACCGTGCGCGGGCCGCCGGGCTGATCTCGTCGAGCGTGGAACTGGCGCGCGAGGCGGTGCGCCGGGCGCGGGCCCGTGGGATCGGCCGGCCGCTGTGGGTGGCGGCGTCAGCCGGGCCGTACGGGGCGATGCTCGCGGACGGCTCCGAGTACCGGGGGCGGTACGGGCTGAGCGTCGCGGAGCTGGAGCGGTTCCACCGGCCCCGGCTGGAGGTCCTGGCCGCGGCCCGGCCCGACGTGCTCGCGCTGGAGACGGTCCCCGACGCCGACGAGGCCGAGGCGCTGCTGCGGGCGGTCCGCGGGCTGGGCGTCCCGGCCTGGCTGTCGTACTCGGTCAGCGGCGACCGCACCCGTGCCGGGCAGCCGCTGGAGGAGGCGTTCGGGCTCGCCGCCGGCGCCGACGAGCTGATCGCGGTGGGCGTGAACTGCTGCGCCCCCGAGGACGTCGAGGGCGCCGTCGAGACCGCCGCCCGGGTGACGGGTCTGCCGGTCGTCGTCTACCCCAACAGCGGCGAGTCCTGGGACGCGACGTCCCGCTCCTGGGACGGACACGTCACCCTCGCCCCCGCCCTGGCCCGCACCTGGCAGGCATCAGGCGCCCGCCTGATCGGCGGCTGCTGCCGGGTCGGTCCGACGACGGTCACGGCCCTCGCACGGACGCTGACGCCTCGGGCGTGACGTCCACGGCCCCCGGTGTCCGGGCGGCGCGGCCGTCAGTGGCGGCGGACCGCTCCCGGGAGGCGGAGTCGGCGGACCACCGCGCGCATCTCCGTGGTCCGGGGCGGGGTGCCGTCGGGCAGGGCCGGGACGGGGCGGGGTGGGGCCGTCCAGAGGGCCACTTCGGCGTCGCGGGGGCCGAGGTCCGTGCGGGTCTCGCCGTCGCCGAAGATCCGGACGGGATGCGTGGGGTCCCAGGGCCGCCAGCCGGGGTCGCCGTCCGTCGCGAACCGCACCCACGCCCCGTGCATCTCGTCGGCCAGCTCCTGCGGGGCGCCGTCGCCGGCCAGCTTGCGGGACTCCGGCGAGTCGCCGGTGCCGAAGACGAAGCCCAGCTCCAGGGCGTGGCAGGAGCCCAGGCCGGGCAGGTTGGAGGGCCAGGCGAACTCGTACACGTACGACGATCCGGGCCGGGCGTCGGCCAGGCGGTGCAGGGGGACGCGCAGCAGGTGGTCGGTGACCATCTGGCCGACGATCTCGGCGGCGCCGGCCTCCGGGTGCAGCGCGCGGTAGCCGCGGGGGACGTCGGCGCCGACGTGGCAGCGGGCCATGGCTCCGGCGAGGGCGACGGTGCCGAGCCGGTCGACGCGTTCGAGGAGGCCGCCGGGCACCAGCCACAGCCGGTACTCGTCCCTGGTCCAGCCCATCATCAGCTCGACGCCCGCCGCGGCGCCGCCCTCGGTCAGCGCCTCCAGCGGGTCGCGGGGCACGAGGTCGCCGTCGACGACGATCCCGAACGCGGGTCCGCCCAGCACGGGCGAGCTGAGCCGCCCCACCTCGCCCTGGGTGCGCAGCAGCAGCTCGCGGTCGACCTCGGCGAACGCGGCCGCGGTGGCGGGGATCTTCAGCCGGGTCGCCATCCGGCGCACCATGCGCCGCACCTTGTCCCGTTCACCGGCCTCGGGCGGCCCGCTCTGCAGGATCGCCCGCCGCACCAGGCCCTGGGCCTGCGGGGCGGCGAGGAGCGCGCCTGCGCTGATCGCGCCCGCGGACTGCCCGAACAGGGTGACGCGGCCGGGGTCGCCGCCGAACGCGGCTATGGACGCGTGCACCCACTCCAGGGCGGCGAGCTGGTCGCGCAGGCCCGGGTTGGCCGGGGCGTCCGGGAAGTAGCCGTAGCCCTCGACGCCGAGCCGGTAGTTCACCGAGACGAGGACGATCCCGTCGCGGGCGAAGGCGCGCCCGTCGTACACGGGCACCCCGGAGGAGCCGCGGGTGAGGGCGCCGCCGTGCAGGAACACCATGACGGGCAGCCGGGCGCCTGGGCCGGGGTCGGGCGTCCACACGTTGAGGTTGAGGCAGTCGTCGCCGGGCACGGACGGGTCGGAGAGGTACTGCGCGAACGCCTCGGAGTAGGGCGGCTTGGGAGCGGTCGGCCCGAACGCGAGGGCGTCGCGCACGCCCTCCCAGGGCTCGGGCGGCTCCGGCGGCCGGAACCGGCGCGGGCCGAAGGGGGGAGCGGCGTAGGGGATGCCCTTGAACACCGCGACGCCGTGCTCGTATCTGCCCCGTACCGCGCCGTGGGGCGTGCTCACCACGGGATCCGCAGGGTCCGTCCGGAGTGCCGTCATACGTCCGTCAGCCTCCTCCACCGCGCTCGTGCACCGTGAAGATCACAGCACCTCATTCTGGCCGGATATTCCACCGGACGGGGGGCGGATGCCGCCGTTCGGTGTACGTCACGGCACCGCGCCGGGGCGTTGGCCCGGCCGGGTGGTCGCGGCGCCGCTCGGCACGTGTGCCCTGGTCGCGGCCGTGATCGCTGCTAGCTTCGCGAGCTGTCGAAGGGGCCCCGCGAGCCTGCGTCGAGCAGCGGGCGGGGCCCCGCCCCATGAGCTGAGGCGAGGTAGACGGGTATGAGCGAAGAGCCGGACGAGCCGGCGGTTGCCCCGTTCAAGCGCAGGAGTTTCCTGGCTTCGGCCGCGCTGGCGGCCGGAGCGCCGGCCGCGGTCGCCGGTACCGCGCAGGCCGCGCCCCTGGCGGGTGCCCCGGCCGCCGCGGCCCGGCTCGGGTCGGTGGCCCGGCTGATGGCGGTCCCGGAGGACGCCCGCGGGGTCGCCTGGCTGCGGTCCGCGCTCCAGGTCGCCGTCGGTCTGGAGCTCGCCACGATCCCGCCCTATCTGTGCGGCTGGTGGTCGGTGAAGGACCAGCGCAGCGAGGTCGCGCGGATGATCCGGCGCATCGTCGGCGACGAGATGTACCACCTGGGCATCGTCTGCAACCTGCTGGTGGCGATCGGCGGGCGGCCGCAGGTGAAGGCCGCCGCGCCCGTCTACCCGGGGCCGCTGCCCGGCGGGGTGCGGGCGGGCGTGAACGTCTATCTGTCGGGGCTGACCAAGTCCTTCGTCCGGGACGTGATGATGGCGATCGAGGCGCCCGAGGAGTCGCTGGTCCGCAGCGCGCAGGCGTCCCCCACGGTCGGCGAGTTCTACGAGGGCATGCTGAACGCGTTCCGGGCGGTGCGGCCGGAGCTGTCGACGCGCGGGCAGGTGAGCCAGCGCATCGACTCCGACGAGCTGCGTCCCGTGCGGACCCTGGACGACGTCGAGCACGACATCGAGGTCATCCGGGAGCAGGGCGAGGGCACGGCCTCCTCGCCGAACGACTCGTTCTCGCACGACGCGCCCGCGCACTACTACGCGTTCGGGGAGATCTACCACGGCCGGGAGCTGCGGCAGACCGACGAGGGCTGGCGGTACGTCGGCCCGCCCGTGCCGTTCCCGGAGGTGCGTCCCATGGCACCGGTCCCGGTGGGCGGCTGGCCCCGGGCGTCGGTGCACGTCGGAGGGGTGCTGTACCGCTTCGACGCCATGTACAGCACGGTGCTGGACTCCCTGGACGACGCCTGGGCGGGCGGCGGGCACCGCAGTCTGGGGGCCGGCATCCACACCATGCGCGGCCTGGAGGACCCGGCGGTCGAGCTGATGGAGACCCCGCTGCCGGACCGCCGGGGCACCTACGGCCCCCAGTTCCACGCCCTGCCCCGGCCGGGCCGCTGAGGGCTGTCCCCGTAGGCCCACCAGAAGACCGTCAGCCCGCCGCCCAGCCGATCCCGCCCCGCAGATGCGCGCGGAAGGCGGGGTCGTCGTACAGCTCGGCGGTGTGGCCGAGGGCCGTGTAGAAGACGCGCCCGGCGCCGTGCTCGCGGCACCACACCAGCGGGTGGTCGTCGCCCATGCCGCCCCCGTCGTACGAGGACTCGTCGGCGGAGACCAGCACCCGGACGGCGCCCCGGGGGCTGCGGCGGAAGTCGTACCACTCGTCGGTGAGCTCCCACACGGGCGGCAGGTGCCGGGTGGCGGGGTGGTCGTGGTCCTCGACGACTGCCTTGCCGGGCTGAAGGTCGGGGTGCCGGTCGAAACGGGCGCCGAGCAGGTCGCCGTAGGCGGGCCAGCCGTACTCGGTGCAGGCGGCGGCGTGCACCCCGGCGAAGCCGCCGCCGGAGCCGACGTAGGCGAGGAGCCGGTCGCGGCCGGCCGGGGTGAGCACGTCGCCGCTGGTCGAGAGGAAGACGACGGCCGCGTAGCCGTCGAGGGGGCGTTCGAGGGCCGCCGGGTCCTCGGTGTGGTCCACGTCGAAGCCGCCGAGCGTGCGCAGGGCCTCCACCCCGGCCGGGATGGACGCGTGCCGGTAGTCGGTGGTACGGGTGAGGACGAGGAGTCGTACGGCCATGCGGTCCAGCGTAGACGGCGGGTCCGCGGGGCCGTCCCCTTGTGAACTCCCGGCCCGCGCGGGGGTGTTCCCCCGGAGCGGGGGCCCTGCATAGCCTCGGCCGGGATGAGTGCCCTTCCCGCGTTCCTGGATCATCTCGTGCTGGGGACGCCCGATCTCGCCGCCACCCTCGCCGAGTTCACCCGCCGCACGGGGGTGGAACCGGCCCCCGGCGGGGTGCATGTCGGGCGCGGCACCCGCAACCATCTGGTGGCGCTGGGCGGCTCCTGCTATCTGGAGATCATCGGCCCGGACCCGGAGCAGGCCGCTCCGGGGCGGCCGCGGCCCTTCGAGTCCCTCGGGCTCACCACCGCGCGCACCCTCACCTGGGCGATCTCCCCGCCGGACCTGGACGCGGCGATCGCGGCCGCGCGGGCCCAGGGCTACGACCCGGGTCCGGCGAAGCCGATGAGCAGGCGCCGGCCCGACGGCACCCTGCTGCGGTGGCGGCTCACCGACGGCGACGACGCCGATCCGTCCGGTCTGGTTCCGTTCCTGATCGACTGGGGCGACTCGCCTCATCCCACGGCCGCGGGGCTGCCCCTGACCCCGCTGCTGGCGATGTCGGGGAGTGCGCCCGACCCGGACGCGATCCGGCCCCTGGTGCGGTCGCTCGGCACGGAACTCGCCCTGGCGGAGGGTCCGGCCGGCCTGTCGTTCACGCTGGACACGCCCAGGGGCCCGGTGACCTTCGAGTGAGCGCGTGTGCGCCCGGCGGGCCCGCCGCCGTGTCCGTTTCCTTCAAGACGGGCCCCTCCCCCGGCTCCTACGGTGACCGCATGACTCCACGATTCGATGCCGTCGGCCTGGTCGTCTCCGACATGGCCGCCTCCGTCGCCTTCTACCGGCGTCTGGGGTTCCCCTTCCCCGAGGGCTCCGAGAGCGAGCCGCACGCCGAGGCCGCGCCGCCCGGCGGGGTACGGCTGCTGCTCGACACCGAGGACACCATCCGGTCGTTCCACCCGGGGTGGCGGCCGCCCACCGGGGGCGGCCGGGCGGCGCTGGCGCTGCGGTGCGACGGCCCGGCCGAGGTGGACGCGGTGTACGAGGACCTGGTGGCCGCCGGGTACCACGGCGAACTCAAGCCGTGGGACGCCTTCTGGGGGCAGCGCTACGCCGTCGTCCAGGACCCGGACGGCAACGGCGTCGACCTGTTCGCACCGCTAGCGGTCGAGTAGCACTCGGAGCGGGACCCCCGTCAAGTCCTTGACGTCGCGGGCGAGATGGGCCTGGTCGGCGAAGCCGGCGCGGACCGCCGTCTCCGCGAAGGGCACGCCGGCGCGGGCCAGCCGCAGGGCGCGCTGAAGACGGAGGACGCGGGCCAAAGTCTTGGGGCCGTACCCGAAGGCGGCCAGGGAGCTGCGGTGCAACTGCCGTGTGCCGAGTCCCAGTTCACCGGCGACGGCGGCGACGGGGCGGCCCGTGCCGAGGGCGGTGACGAGGTGCCGCAGCAGCGGGTCGGGCGGCGGTGCGCCGGCGGCCAGGGCGAGGGCGGCGTCCTCCAGGGCGGTCGTCGGGTCGGCGGCGGCCCCGACGCGGGCGCCGAGCCGGCGCGCCCGGGACGCGGGCCACAGGTCGGCGAGGTCGACGCGCCGGTCGCGCAGTTCGTGCGCGGGGACGCCCAGCAGGGCGGGCGCGGTCCCCGGGAAGAAGCGGACGCCGCTCCAGACGCCCGCCGTGCCCTCGGTGACCTGGGCGCGGGTGTCGGGCCCGGCGACCAGCAGCCGTCCCTCGTGCCACAGCAGGTCCATGCAGCCGTCGGGCAGGACGCGCCCGCTGTCGGACGCGTCCGGGGTGTTCGTCCAGACGACGGCCCCCGGCAGCCGGGACTCCCGCTCCTCATACACGGGCGTCCTCCCGGGCCGGGGCAGGGCGCCGCCGGTGCTCCTGCGGACTCACCCCGTACACCCGTTTGAAGGCGCCGGACAGCGCGAACGGGCTGCCGTAGCCGACGCGCCGCGCGATGGCCTCCAGGGTGTCGTCGGTGTCGCGCAGCGCGTCCGCCGCGAGGGCCAGCCGCCACCCCGTGAGGTAGGTCATGGGCGCCTCCCCCACCAGGCCGGTGAACCGCCGTGCCAGCGCGGCCCGGGACACCCCGGCCTTCGCGGCGAGCGAGGCGACGGTCCACGGGTGGGCGGGGTCGTCCTGGAGGAGCCGCAGGGCGCGTCCCACGACCGGGTCGGCCAGCGCCCGGTACCAGGCCGGGGGTTCGGCCTCGGGGCGGGCGAACCAGGTCCGGAGCGCGGCGATGACCAGCAGGTCGAGCAGCCGGTCCAGGACGACCTCCTGGCCGGGGGCGTCCCGGACGATCTCCGTCGTCAGGTAGGGGGTGAGCGGGTGGTCCCACACGTCGGCGGGGAGGGCCAGCAGCGGGGGCAGGCAGTTCAGCAGCCGCCCGCTGATCTCGCCCTCCCGCAGGTAGGTGCCGATCAGCAGGACGGCCGAGCCGTCGGGCCGGTCGCCCCAGGAGCGCACGCCCAGGTCCATCGAGCCGTTGAGGGACCGTCCGTCGGGGTAGCGGCACTCGGCGCCCGGCAGGATCAGCGCCTGCGGCGCGGTGCCCGGGTCGTCGCCACAGGTGTAGGGGTCCGGGCCGCGGGCGATGGCGAGGTCGCCGGCGCGCAGCCGGAGCGGCTCGCCCCGGTCGGGCGTCACCCACGCCTCGCCGCGGACCATGACCATGACGGTGAGCGGGGCGCGGTCCTCGACGCGGACGGACCAGGGCGGGTCGAAACACGCGCGGATCATGAAGGCACCGCGTGCGCGCGGGCCGTCGAGCAGACCGGCGAGGGCGTCCATGCCGTCAGCGTAGACGCCCGCGTATGCGAGCGAGCCGTTCGGCGATGGGCGGCCCGGCCGCGCGGCCGTTGACTGGGGGCATGACACGCAATGAGCGCGACGAGAACGTGACGGCCCACCGGAACGGGACGACGGTGGTGGTGACCGGTGCGTCGGGACGCACCGGGAGCCGGGTGGCCCGCGCGGCGGACGCGGCGGGGTTCACCGTGCGGGCGGCGTCCCGCGCGACGGGCTTCGACTGGACGGACCCCTCGACGTGGGAGACGACCCTGCGGGGCGCGGACGCGGCGTATCTGATGTACCCGACCGACATCGGCGACCCGGCGGCGGCGAAGGACATCGACGCGCTGGCGCGCGAGGCGGTGAGGCTCGGGGCGCGGCGGCTGGTGCTGCTGTCCGCTCGCGGTGAGGACCAGGCGCTGCCGGCGGAGGAGGCGCTGAAGGCGTCCGGCGCGGACTGGACGGTCGTACGGGCCGCGTGGTTCGCGCAGAACTTCAGCGAAGGGCCGCTGGTGGAGGGGATCGCCCACGGGGAGCTGGTGTTCCCCGCGGGTGAGGTGCGCGAGCCGTTCGTCGACGTCCGGGACCTCGCGGACGTGGTGACGGCGGTGCTGGCGGACGGCGACCGGTACGCGGGGCGGACGCTGCGGCTGACGGGGCCCCGGCTGCTGGCCTGGCGGGAGGCGGTCGCGGAGATCTCGGCGGCGACGGGCCGCCCGGTCGGGTACACGCCGGTGCCCGCTCCGGCCTACGGGGAGGCGCTTGCCGGGTTCGGGGTGCCGGCCGGGGAGGCGGCACTCCTGGTGGAGGTGTTCGAGACCCTGCTGGACGGGCGCAACGCACATCTCACGGACGAGGTGCGCGAGGTGCTGGGACGCGCCCCCCGTGACTTCTCCGCGTTCGTGCGGGAGGCCGCGGCGGCGGGGGCGTGGTGGATCTGACCGGGTCTGCGGGCGTCAGGAGTCGCCGTTCTTCTTGTGCGGGTGGTGAGGGTGGTGCGGGTTCTTCACATGGGTCCGCAGCCGTGACGTGACGTCCTCCGGCGGGAGGAAGCGGGACCAGCGTTCTGGGAACTCGGACGGCATGTCCGGGTCGTCGGGGTCGGTTTCCAGGCCGGCGGCGGCGCGCGCCACGTACTCGGCGACCTGGGCCTCGCGCACCCGCTCGTTGGCCTCGCGGGCCGCGGCCGTCGCGGCGGCCGGCCAGACCCGGTCGATCGCGGCGTTGACCGCGGCTCCCACGAGCACGGCGAAGGCGGACACGCCGATCCACAGCAGGACGGCGACGGCCGCGGCGAGCGAACCGTAGATCGTGGCGCCCTCGATGGTGCTGGTGAGGTAGATGCGCAGCAGGAAGCTGCCGAGCACCCACATCGCGAGGGCGACCAGGGCGCCGGGGACGTCCTCGATCCACGGGGAGCGCACCGGCACGGACACGTGGTACAGGGTCGTCAGGAACGCGACCGACAGGACGATGACGACCGGCCAGTACAGCACCTGTACCAGGGTCTCCGACCAGGGCAGGATGCGTACGACGGCGTCCGGGCCCGCCACCATCAGCGGCAGCGCCACCGAGCCGATCAGCAGGGCGGCGAGGAACAGCAGGAACGCCACCAGCCGGGTCTTGACGATGCCGCGCACCCCGTCGAGGCCGTACATCACGGTGATCGTGTCTATGAAGACGTTCACCGCGCGCGACCCGGACCACAGGGCGAACAGGAAGCCGACCGAGATCACGTCGGGGCGGCCGCCCTTCATCACGTCGTCCAGGATCGGCTGGGCGATCTGGCGCACGCCCTTGTCGGACAGGACGGTGCGGGATGCCTCCAGGAGGTTGGTCTCCAGACTGGTGATGGTGTCGGTGCCGGTCCAGTCGTCGACGTAGCCGAGGAGGCCGATGAGGCTGAGCAGCAGCGGCGGGACGGAGAGCAGCGTGAAGAACGCCGCCTCGGCCGCGAGCCCCAGGATGCGGTACTCGATGCACGAGTTGACCGTGTCCTTCAGCAGCAGCCAGGCGGTCCTGCGCTTCGAGACGTTCCGGTAGAGGGCACGCGCCCGGTGGAGACGGCCGGAGGGCTGCTCGGGGGAATCACTTGCTGGCTGCACGAACCAAAGGTATCCGCAGCGCGAGGACGCTCTCATCGGGGCGCCCGCCACGGACCGCGGCCGGTCGTGTCGGGCCGGGGAGCGGGGCGTCCCGGAGGGATAGGTTCACCGGCATGGCAGGCAGCACTCACAGCGTGACCAACCAGCCCCCGCCCCTGACCGGGTACGACGCCTACACCGCCGACCCGGCCCTGGTCTCGGCCGTCGAACGGCATCTGCCGCCCGCCGTGCGCGAGGAGGCCGCCGGGGAGCTCGCGGCGCTGGGGCGGACGTGCGGGTCCGCGCAGGTGCAGGAGTGGGGGGTGCTGGCGAACGAGAACCCCCCGCGGCTGCGGACCCACGACCGCTACGGCCACCGCGTCGACGAGGTCGACTTCCACCCGTCCTGGCACCGGCTGCTCGGCAAGGGCGTCTCGGCGGGACTGACGGCCGCGTGGACGCGACCCGGCGGGCATGTGCGGCGGGCGGCGGCGTTCGTCCTGTGGACGCAGGTCGAGGCGGGCAACACCTGTCCGCTGTCCATGACCCACGCGGCGGTCCCCGCCCTGCGCGCCGACCCCGGGCTGGCCGCCGAGTGGGAGCCGCGGCTGACGTCCGTCGTGTACGACCGCGAGCTGCGGCCGGCGGCGAGCAAGGCGGGCGTGCTGTTCGGGATGGGCATGACGGAGAAGCAGGGCGGCAGCGACGTCCGCGCCAACACGACGCGGGCGGTGCCGCTCGCCGAGTCCGGCACGTACGCGCTGACCGGGCACAAGTGGTTCTGCTCGGCGCCGATGTCGGACGCGTTCCTGGTGCTGGCGCAGGCGCCCGGCGGGCTGACGTGCTTCCTGGTGCCGCGGGTGCTTCAGGACGGCGGCCGCAACGTGTTCCTGCTCCAGCGGCTCAAGGACAAGCTGGGCAACCGGTCCAACGCGTCCGCGGAGGTCGAGTTCGACGGGACGTGGGCGCGGCGGGTCGGTGAGGAGGGGCAGGGGGTGCGCACCATCATCGGGATGGTCGCGGCGACCCGGCTGGACTGTGTGCTCGGCTCGGCCGGGCTGATGCGGCAGGCGGTGGCGCAGGCGGTCCACCACTGCTCCCACCGCGAGGCGTTCGGCACGAAGCTGGCCGGCCGGCCGCTCATGCGCAACGTCCTGGCCGACCTGGCCGTCGAGTCGGAGGCGGCGACGACGCTCGCCCTGCGGCTGGCCGCCGGCTACGACGACGGGGGCGAGCAGGAGCGGGCGCTGCTGCGGATCGCCGTGCCCGCCGCCAAGTACTGGGTGACCAAGCGGTGCGCCCCGGTGGCCGTGGAGGCGGCGGAGTGCCTGGGCGGCAACGGGTACGTCGAGGAGTCGCAGCTGCCGCGGCTGGTGCGCGAGTCGCCGCTGAACTCGATCTGGGAGGGCGCGGGCAACGTCCAGGCGCTGGACGTGCTGCGGGTGCTGCGGCGCGAACCGGCGGCGCTGGACGCGTATCTGCGGGAGGTCGGCCTCGCGCGGGGCGCCGATCACCGGCTGGACGCGGCCATCAGGGCGCTGTTGACGGAACTGGCCGATCTGGAGGGCATCGAGGCGCGTGCCCGGCGCGTGACCGAGCGGCTCGCGCTGGTGCTCCAGGGGGCGCTGCTGGTGCGTTTCGCGCCATCGGACGTCGCCGACGCGTTCTGCGCATCGCGGCTCGGCGGCGACGCGGGCGCCGCGTTCGGGACGCTGCCGCACAGTCTTGCCCGGGCGTCGCTGGTGGAGCGGGCGCGACCAACCCTCTGACCTGCACGGAAGCGAGGCGGGGGTGGTGCTGCGCCGACACGGCACCACCCCCGCTGCCGACCCGTTCGAGGCGGCGGACGCCGCTCGGGACGGCGTCGTTCAAGTCTCGATCAGGCCAGAGCCGTCCACCAGGGTTGCAGGGGGTTGCAACTTGTTGGCGTCTGTGTGCGGACCGTGTCCCTCCATGTGCGCGGAGCGGCACTATGAGACGCACACAATGAGACGCACAGTCAGGTTGAGACCTCTTCTGCCGGGAGGACCCTTGGCGCTCTCGCCGACGGACGTGACGCAGCTGGCCGCCGTGGACTCGGCACGCGCCGCGCGCGTGCTCAGCGACGTCCGCGCGGCCACGCTCTCCGGGCAGCGCGCTCCCGTCGCGCCGCGCCCGGTGATCGAGCAGTCCTGGGAACGCATGCTGCGCAGCGGTGTGGACCCGGACCACGACGTCCGCGCGGGCCTGCTGTCCCGGGAGGAGGTGCAGCGGCGCCGGGAGGAGACCGCGCTGCGGCACGTGCTGCCGGTGCTGCGCGAGGGCCTGCTGTCGGTCGCGGACGTCGCCCACCACATCATGGTCGTCGCCGACGACGAGGGCCGGGTGCTGTGGCGGGAGGGCAGCCCCTCGGTGCTGCGGAAGGCGGACGGCCTCGGCTTCGAACTCGGCGCGGACTGGCGGGAGAGCGTCGTCGGCACGAACGGCGTGGGCACCCCGGCGGTGGTGCGCCGGCCCGTTCAGGTCTTCGCCGCCGAGCACTTCCAGCGCTCGCAGACCTCGTGGACGTGCACGGGCGCGCCCATCACGGACCCACGGGACGGCCGACTGATCGGGGTGGTGGACGTCAGCGGGCCGCTGGAGACGATGCATCCGGCGACGCTCGCCTGGGTCGACTCGGTGGCCAAACTGGCCGAGGCCCGGCTGCGGGAGCTGCACACCGCCTCGCTGGAGCGGTTGCGGGCCGTGGCCGCGCCGGCGCTGGCCCGGCTGACCGGGCGGGCCGTCGTCGTGGACCGGGACGGCTGGACCGCGGCGGTGACCGGGATGCCGTACACGCACCGGGTCGCGCTGCCGAAGTCGCCGGTGCCGGGCCGCAGATGGCTGCCGCCGCTCGGGCTGTGCACGATGGAGCCGCTCGCCGGGGGCTGGCTGCTGCGGCCCTGCGACGAACCCGGGTCGCCCGGCGCCACCCGCATCACGCTGGACCTGAGCGAACCGCGCCGCTGGTCGGTGACGGTGTCCGGCGGCGCCGGCACATGGAGTCACGAACTGAGTCCCCGGCACGCCGAGTTGCTGTGCCTGCTGGCGATGGACCGGGGCGGGCGCAGCGCGGCGCGCCTGGCGGAGGACATGTTCGGGGACGCGCGGCGCACGGTGACGGTGCGTGCGGAGATGTCGCGGGTGCGCCGCTACCTCGGGGCGCATCTGGAGCACCGGCCGTACCGCTTCCGGGAGGACGCCGAGGTGGAGGTGCTGCTGCCGCGGGACCCGCGCGCTCTGCTGCCGCATTCGACGGCGCCCGGGATCGCACGCGCGCGGGGAGCGGGGTCCCGGCCGGGATGATCCGGTCCACCACCTTCTTGCGCATATTTGCAGGGTCTTCGTCCGCGGGGGTGCCTTCCTGCCGTAGCATCCCTGGTACGGGCCGCCCCACCTGCTCCTTCGGTCAACGCTCGGGCCGATGGGCGCAGTTGGCTCGCCTCGGGAGGTTTGATGAAGCACCGCGGCAGACACCGTCGACGCAAGCAGGGCCGTGCGCTGCGCGCGTTCCTCGCCGGAACCGCCCTGGCGCTCACCGCCGCCGCCACGATGATCAGCGCCTCGCAGGCCACGGTGGGTGACGATCCCGGGGCCCTGAAGCCGCTCGCGGGGGCCGCCGGGACGGACGCGCTGCGGCTGCGCGAGCAGCTCGTCCCGGAGGCGACGCTCGACAGGCTGTCCTCCGCGATGGGGAAGCCGGTCGGGGTGGGTGCCGTCCTGGAGGGTGCCCAGCACACGCTGCGTGACGCGGACGGGTGCACGGCCGGGGAGCGCACGGGGCTGCCGGTCGCCCCGGCGGCGACCCACGCCTACTGCTGGGACGCCGGGGACACCCGGTCCTGGCGGGCGGGTGCGGTGACCACCTCGGGCGACGCCGACGACGACGGCTGGTGGAACGACCACCGGGTGATCCTGTCCGGCTGGAGCCAGGGCGGCGGCTCGCTGGCCCGGGTGTCGTTCGTGGACGCCACCGACATGGACCAGTTGCTGTACACCTCGGTGCTGCTCGTCGTCCCGGTGGACGGCGGGCGGGACTACCGCCCGCTGACGTCCCGGCTGTCGGGCATGGCCTGGTACCAGGACAAGCTGCTGGTCACCGCGGGCGACGGGCTGTACGTGTACGACCTGGACCGCGTGCAGCGCACCACGGTGGACAGCGCCGCCGTGGGCCGGACCGCCGCGGGCTGGTCGGCGCACGGCCTCGGTTTCGTGCTGCCGGCCGTCGGCTCGTACCGGCTGGCCGGCCGGGACGCGCCCCGGCTGGGGACGGTGTCGCTGGACCGCAGCACGGCGCCGGACAGCCTGGTCGCGAGCGAGCGGACCCCGGCGGACGGCGACGGGCACGCCCGGCTGTGGCGGTACGCGTTCAGCAAGGACCCGGCCCGCGCGGGCCTGCTGGCCACGGACGCCACCGGATCGGTCCGGGCCGTCGAGGCGTACGAGACGGAGGCGTCCGGTGTCGAGGGCGTGCTGTCGCGCCGGGCACCGGGGACGGACCGGGCCGGCTGGTACGTGGGGCGGGCTCCGGCCCGTACGGACCGGCACGGCAGCCTGTGGCGCCAGGACACCGACGGAGCCGAGGCGACGCGGTGCGGCACGGAGGGCGCCCCGAGGTGCTGGGGCCTGGGAGCCGGCTCCCTGTCGTACTGGGAGGCGACCGGCGAGGTGTGGTCGCAGTCGGGGCGGACGCTGTTCGCGGTGCCGCTGCGGTCGATCGACGCCGCCCTGGACTGAGGGGCGGGGCCCGGCCGGGGCGGCCCGGCCAGGGGGCCGATCGACAGATCCGCCGTCGGGATGATTGCCTGACGGCATGCCCACCATCGCCGTGACCACCTGGTCCCTGGAACAGACCGCCCCCACCGACCTCCTTCCGGCCGAAGCGCCGGACGGGGACGTGCGGGTGATCCGTGCCGAGGTCCCCTCGCCCGAGTTCAGCCGTTTCCTGTACGCGTCCGTCGGCGGGGACATCCGCTGGGTGGACCGGCTCGGCTGGAGCTACGCGCGGTGGCAGGAGCAGCTGGCGCGTCCGGGCGTCGAGACCTGGGTGGCGTACGACCGCGGGACCCCGGCGGGCTATGTGGAGCTGGAGGCGCAGGACGGCGGGGTCGTGGAGATCGTCTACTTCGGCCTGATCCCGGCCTTCCGCGGGCGGCGGATCGGCGGCCATCTGTTGGCGTACGCCACCTCCCGCGCCTGGGACCTCGCCGAGCGGTGGCCGGAGCTGCCGCCGACCAAGCGGGTGTGGCTGCACACGTGCAGCAAGGACGGGGAGCACGCGATGGCCAACTACCAGCGCCGAGGCTTCACGCTGTTCGACACGAAGGTCGAGGAGGAGGCCGAGGTGGCGACGCCCGGCCCGTGGCCCGGGGCGTACCCTGGCTGACCTGGCCGGAAACGGCCCCCTCGGGCCATGTGACCGACGACACCCTTGTCTCACTCTACGGGACAAGGGTGTCCACATCTCGGACGAAGCTGGACTGGTCTCAGATCGCCGTGCCACGCTTCCGTCATGCCTGGATCTGGAATTGCCTTGGTGAGTCGGCGGCACGTCGACCTGGGCCGCATGTCCAGCGCCATCTGTCCGGTGCGCTGACACCCTCGAGCGCCCGACTTCTCCTCTCTTTCTCGCTTCCGTCCCGCGCGATGCCGCGCACCTCTGCCCGTGCGCCCGTATGCGCAGGTCAAAGCCGCATTCCCGCCTGTCCCGAAGGACGTATCAACCATGGCCGCCACCCCGCAGAAGCCTGCCGCCGCGACTCCGCGCCGCAAGGTGAGCCGTCACCGCGGTGAGGGTCAGTGGGCCGTGGGCCACCACACCCCGCTGAACGGCAACGAGCAGTTCAAGAAGGACGACGACGGTCTCAATGTGCGGACACGCATTGAGACGATCTACTCCAAGCGCGGCTTCGACTCCATCGACCCCAACGACCTGCGCGGACGGATGCGCTGGTGGGGTCTGTACACCCAGCGCAAGCCCGGTATCGACGGCGGCAAGACGGCCGTCCTGGAGCCGGAGGAGCTGGACGACTCCTACTTCATGCTGCGCGTCCGCATCGACGGCGGCGCTCTCACCACCCGGCAGCTGCGGGTGATCGGCGAGATCTCGCAGGAGTACGCGCGCGGCACCGCGGACATCACCGACCGGCAGAACGTCCAGTACCACTGGATCCGGATCGAGGACGTGCCCGCCATCTGGGAGCGCCTGGAGGGCGTGGGGCTGTCCACGGTCACGGCCTGCGGCGACACCCCGCGTGTGATGATCGGCTCGCCGGTCGCCGGGATCGCCGAGGACGAGATCATCGACGCCACCCCCGCGCTGGAGGAGATGAAGCGCCGGGTCCTGAACAACCCGGCGTACTCCAACCTCCCCCGCAAGTTCAAGACGGCCATCTCGGGATCGCCGCTCCTGGACGTGGTGCACGAGATCAACGACGTCGCGTTCGTCGGCGTACGGCACCCCGAGCACGGCCCCGGCTTCGACCTCTGGGTCGGCGGCGGCCTGTCCACCAACCCCAAGCTGGGGGTGCGCCTCGGCGCCTGGGTGCCGATCGACGAGGTGCCGGACGTCTACGAGGGCGTCATCTCGATCTTCCGTGACTACGGCTACCGCCGGCTGCGCAACCGGGCCCGCCTGAAGTTCCTCGTCGCCGACTGGGGCGCGGAGAAGTTCCGCCAGGTTCTGGAGGACGAGTACCTGGGCGGGCGCAAGCTCGTCGACGGGCCCGCCCCCGAGCAGCCCGTGCAGCAGTGGCGCGACCACATCGGCGTGCACCGGCAGCAGGACGGCCGCTTCTACGTCGGCTTCGCCCCGCGCGTGGGACGCGTCGACGGCGCCACGCTCACGAAGATCGCCGACCTGGCCGAGGCCCATGGCTCGGGCCGGGTGCGCACGACGGTCGAGCAGAAGATGATCGTGCTCGACGTCGAGCAGGACCAGGTCGACTCGCTGGTCGACGGCTTGGAGGCGCTGGACCTGACCGCGCGGCCGTCCACCTTCCGGCGCGGCACGATGGCCTGCACCGGCATCGAGTTCTGCAAGCTCGCGATCGTCGAGACCAAGCAGCGCGGCTCCCAGCTGATCGACGAACTGGAGCGCCGCCTGCCGGACTTCGAGGAGCCGCTGACCATCAACCTCAACGGCTGCCCGAACGCCTGCGCCCGTATCCAGGTGGCGGACATCGGTCTCAAGGGGCAGCTGGTCCTGAACGACCGGGGCGAGCAGGTGGAGGGCTACCAGGTGCACCTCGGCGGCGCGCTCGGCCTGGAGGCCGGGTTCGGCCGCAAGGTCCGCGGCCTGAAGGTCACCTCCGAGGAGCTGCCCGACTACATCGAGCGGGTCCTCAAGCGGTTCCAGGCGGAGCGCGAGGAGGGCGAGCGGTTCGCGTCCTGGGCCGCGCGCGCCTCGGAGGAGGCCCTGTCATGAGCGAGCGGGCCGCGCCCTTCTACTGCCCCTACTGCGGCGACGAGGACCTGCGCCCGAGCGAGGAGGGCCACGGCGCCTGGGAGTGCGCCGCGTGCAACCGCGCCTTCCGGCTGAAGTTCCTCGGGCTGCTCGCACGGGGCCTTCGGCACGACGACACCGGGGGAGACGAGATATGACGGCGACTCACGAACGCACGACGGACGAGCTGCGCGCACTCGCCGAGCAGGCGGGCCGCGACCTGGAGGACGCCTCCGCGCTGGAGATCCTCCAGTGGGCGGCCGGCACCTTCGGCGAGCGGTTCTGCGTGACCTCTTCGATGGAGGACGCGGTCGTCGCCCACCTCGCCTCCCGTGCGATGCCCGGCGTCGACGTGGTGTTCCTGGACACCGGCTACCACTTCGAGGAGACCATCGGCACCCGCGACGCCGTCGAGGCCGTGATGGACGTCAACGTCATCACCCTGACCCCCCGGCAGACGGTCGCCGAGCAGGACGCCGAGTACGGCCCGAAGCTGCACGACCGCGACCCCGACCTGTGCTGCAGGCTCCGCAAGGTCGAGCCGCTGGAGCGGGGCCTCGCGGATTACGTGGCCTGGGCGACCGGGCTGCGCCGCGACGAGTCCCCGACCCGGGCGAACACCCCGGTGGTCGGGTGGGACGAGAAGCGGCGGAAGGTGAAGGTCTCCCCCATCGCCCGCTGGACCCAGGACGACGTGGACGCCTACGTCGCCGAACACGGCGTGCTGACCAATCCGCTGCTGACGGACGGCTACGCCTCCGTGGGCTGCGCCCCGTGCACCCGCCGGGTCCTCGCCGGCGAGGACGCGCGGGCCGGCCGCTGGGCGGGCCGCGCCAAGACCGAGTGCGGACTGCACGGATGACGACCCCCCAGACTCAGGAGAACCACGTGACGACCGGAGCCACCGTCTGGCTCACGGGTCTGCCGAGCGCCGGCAAGACCACCATCGCCCACGAACTGGCCGGCCGGCTGCGCGCCGAGGGCCACCGGGTCGAGGTCCTCGACGGCGACGAGATCCGCGAGTTCATCTCGGCGGGCCTCGGCTTCAGCCGCGAGGACCGGCACACCAACGTGCAGCGCATCGGCTTCGTCGCCGAACTGCTCGCCCGCAACGGCGTCAAGGCACTCGTCCCGGTGATCGCGCCCTACGCCGACAGCCGCGAGGCGGTCCGCAAGCGCCACCAGGAGAGCGGGGCGCCCTATCTGGAGGTGCACGTGGCCACGCCGGTCGACGTGTGCTCCGTCCGCGATGTGAAGGGGCTGTACGCCAAGCAGGCCGCGGGCGAGCTGAGCGGGCTCACCGGGGTCGACGACCCGTACGAGGAGCCCGAGTCGCCGGATCTGCGGATCGAGTCGCAGCACCAGACCGTGCAGGAGTCCGCGGCGTCCGTGTACGCCCTGCTCACCGAAAGGGGACTGGCATGACGACGACCGTCGCGACGCAGCGGGAGGGTACGGACAGCCCGTACGCCCTGTCGCACCTGGACGCCCTGGAGTCCGAGGCCGTCCACATCTTCCGTGAGGTGGCCGGCGAGTTCGAGCGGCCGGTGATCCTGTTCTCCGGCGGCAAGGACTCCATCGTCATGCTGCATCTGGCGCTGAAGGCGTTCGCGCCCGCGCCGGTGCCGTTCTCGCTGCTGCACGTGGACACGGGCCACAACTTCCCCGAGGTCATCGAGTACCGGGACCGCACGGTCGACAGGCACCGGCTGCGGCTGCACGTCGCCTCCGTGCAGGACTACATCGACCGGGGGGTGCTCAAGGAGCGCCCGGACGGCACCCGCAACCCGCTGCAGACCCTGCCGCTGACGGAGAAGATCCAGGCGGAGAAGTTCGACGCGGTCTTCGGCGGCGGACGCCGCGACGAGGAGAAGGCCCGCGCGAAGGAGCGGGTGTTCAGCCTCCGCGACGAGTTCTCGCAGTGGGACCCGCGCCGCCAGCGCCCCGAGCTGTGGAACCTGTACAACGGACGGCACGCCCCCGGCGAGCACGTCCGGGTCTTCCCGCTGTCCAACTGGACCGAGCTGGACGTCTGGCAGTACATCGCCCGCGAGGGCATCGAGCTGCCGCAGATCTACTTCGCGCACGAGCGCGAGGTGTTCCTGCGCAACGGCATGTGGCTGACGGCCGGCGACTGGGGCGGCCCGAAGGACGACGAGACCGTCGAGAAGCGCCTCGTGCGCTACCGCACGGTCGGCGACATGTCCTGCACCGGCGCCGTGGAGTCCGAAGCGGTGAGCCTGGAGCAGGTCATCACCGAGATCGCCGCGTCCCGGCTCACCGAGCGCGGCGCCACCCGCGCCGACGACAAGCTCTCCGAGGCCGCGATGGAAGACCGTAAGCGCGAGGGGTACTTCTAAGCATGAGCACCACGACGACCGAGGAACTCTCGGCCACCACCCTGCTGCGGTTCGCCACCGCGGGCTCCGTCGACGACGGCAAGTCCACCCTGGTCGGGCGGCTGCTGCACGACTCCAAGTCGGTGCTCGCAGACCAGCTGGAGGCCGTCGAGCACGCCTCCCGCAACCGCGGTCAGGACACCCCCGACCTCGCGCTGCTCACCGACGGCCTGCGCGCCGAACGCGAGCAGGGCATCACGATCGACGTGGCGTACCGCTACTTCGCCACGCCGCGCCGCCGGTTCATCCTCGCCGACACCCCCGGCCATGTGCAGTACACCCGGAACATGGTGACCGGCGCGTCCACGGCCGAGCTGACGGTGATCCTCGTCGACGCCCGCAACGGCGTGGTCGAGCAGACCCGCCGGCACGCGGCCATCGCCGCCCTGCTGCGCGTCCCGCACGTGGTACTCGCCGTGAACAAGATGGACCTGGTGGACTACCAGGAGTCCGTGTTCGCGGCGATCGCCGAGGAGTTCACGGCGTACGCGCTGGAACTGGGTGTCCCGGAGATCACCGCCATCCCGATCTCGGCGCTGGCCGGCGACAACGTGGTGGACCCGTCCGCGCACATGGACTGGTACGGCGGACCGACGTTCCTGGAGCACCTGGAGACGGTCCCGGTCAGCCACGACCTGAGCCACTGCCACGCCCGGCTGCCCGTGCAGTACGTGATCCGGCCGCAGAGCGCCGAACACCCCGACTACCGGGGCTACGCCGGCCAGATCGCCGCCGGTTCGTTCCGGGTCGGCGAGCCGGTGACCGTGCTGCCGTCCGGCCGCACCTCGCGGATCTCCGGGATCGACCTGCTGGGCGAGCCCGTCGACGTCGCCTGGACCACGCAGTCGGTGACCGTCCTCCTGGAGGACGACATCGACGTCTCGCGCGGCGACCTGATCGTGCCGACCACGGACGCGCCCCCGACCTCGCAGGACATCGAGGCCACGGTCTGCCACGTCGCCGACGCCCCGCTGACCGTCGGCCACCGGGTGCTGCTCAAGCACGGCACCCGGACCGTGAAGGCGATCGTCAAGGACATCCCGTCCCGGCTCACGCTCTCCGACCTGTCCCTGCACCCGCACCCCGGGCAGCTCGTCGCCAACGACATCGGCCGCGTCAAGGTGCGCACCGCCGAGCCGCTGCCGGTCGACTCCTACGCCGACTCCCGCCGTACGGGCTCGTTCATCCTGATCGATCCGAGCGACGGCACCACGCTCACGGCGGGAATGGTCGGCGAGTCCTTCGCCTCCCCGGAGCCGGTCAAGGAGGAGCCCGAGGACGACGGGTGGGATTTCTGACGTGACACGTTCCGTGTCCGCCCGCCGCGCCCCGCGCCGGACGCTCGCCGTCCTGGCCGCGCTGCCGCTGCTCGCCCTCGCGGCGTGCGGCTACGGCTCGCAGGCCAAGGACTCCGGCGAGCACGCCGTCGCCGGGGCGGCCAAGGTGGACGGCCTGGACTCGGTGCGCATCGGGTACTTCGGGAACCTGACCCACGCCACGGCCCTGGTCGGCCGGCACGAGGGCCTGTTCCAGAAGGAGCTGGGCGGGACCCGGGCGGAGTACGCCACGTTCAACGCCGGTCCTTCGGAGATCGAGGCGCTGAACTCCGGCTCGATCGACATCGGCTGGATCGGCCCCTCCCCCGCCGTCAACGGCTACGTCAAGGCGCGGGGCGAGAACCTGCGGATCGTCTCCGGTTCGGCGTCGGGCGGCGTCAAGCTCGTCGTGGACCCGGAGAGGATCAAGTCCCTGAAGGACGTCGAGGGCAAGCGGATCGCCACCCCGCAGCTCGGCAACACGCAGGACGTGGCGTTCCTCAACTGGGCCAAGGACCAGGGCTGGAAGGTCGACGCCGAGAGCGGAAAGGGCGACGTCTCCGTCGTCCGCACCGACAACAAGATCACCCCGGACGCGTACAAATCCGGTTCGATCGACGGCGCGTGGGTGCCCGAGCCGACCGCCTCGAAGCTGGTCGCCGAGGGCGGCAAGGTGCTGCTCGACGAGTCCGACCTGTGGCCCGACAAGAAGTTCGTGATCACGAACGTCGTCGTGTCGCAGCGCTTCCTGAAGGAGCACCCGAAGGCCGTCGAGGCCGTCCTGCGTGGCTCCGTGGAGGCGAACCGCTGGATCACCGCCCACCAGGGGCGGGCGAAGGCCGCGGCCAACGCCCAGTTGGAGGCCGACACCGGCAAGCCGCTGCCCGCCGCGGTCCTCGATCCGGCATGGCGGTCCCTCACGGTCACCGACGACCCGCTGGCGGCCACCCTGCGCACCCAGGCCGGTCACGCGGTCCAGGCGGGCCTGCTCCAGCGGCCCGACCTGACCGGCATCTACGACCTGGGCCCGCTGAACAAGGTCCTGAAGGCCGAGGGCGCACCCGCGGTCGACGACGCCGGACTCGGCGCCGAGTAAGCCCATCCATCGAGTTCCCAGGAGGTGACGATGGCCACCGCCCTCGCCACGGCCGCCGGCACGGACGCGTCCGTCGAGCACGCCGCCCGGATCGAGCATGTCTCGAAGTCCTTCGCCGGCCCGGCCGGGCAGCAGCTCGTCCTCGACGACATCACCCTCGACGTCGCCCCGGGCGAGTTCGTCACCCTCCTGGGGGCCTCCGGCTGCGGCAAGTCCACCCTGCTCAACCTGGTCGCCGGCCTCGACCGGCCCAGCGCGGGCACCATCACCACC
>NZ_LLZN01000076.1 GCF_001509795.1 Streptomyces sp. NRRL WC-3605
CCGCCTTCACCCCGGCGTCGTGGAGCTCCTTGGCGATCTCCGTGATGGTGCCGGTGGACGAGTAGAAGACGACAGCGAGCTTGACGGGAGTAGACATGATCGGCGATCTCCGTTGACTGTTTGACGGGTGCGGCGATGAAAACGACCTTCACAAGACGACCGGTCGCCTATTTCACGCTAGATGCCGAGACAGGACGTGTCAAAGGAACGTCGAATGACATGCGGCACTGCCCACCTCGACGGCTTGCACCTTCCAGCCGGGTCCTCGCGACGGCTCCGGTGCTCGGCGTGCGGGCAGACGCAAGCGTGCGACCTCTTGGCTCACACCTGATAGGCCGGGACTCTCATCGCCGGTCAGAACGCCCCGTGCCCGGGGAGGCGTTGAGGCGTCTTTGGAATTTGTCGACCGGTCGACTAGTTTGATCGGAAGTCCTGAAGAACCGGCTCGTTCCACTTGGAGAAAACACATGACCACCTCTGGCCAGAAGGTCGCCGTCATCACCGGCGCGTCGCAGGGCATCGGCGCCGGCCTGGTCGACGCCTACCGCAAGCTCGGTTACGCCGTCGTCGCCACGTCCCGCACCATCACGCCGTCCGAGGACGCGGACATCGTCACGGTGCAGGGTGACATCGCCGACCCGTCGACCGCAGAGCGCGTGGCAAGCGCCGCGATGGAGCGTTTCGGCCGCATCGACACGCTGGTCAACAACGCCGGCATCTTCATCGCCAAGCCGTTCACCGAGTACACCCCGGAGGACTACGCGGCGGTCAGGGGCGTGAACCTGGACGGCTTCTTCCGCCTCACCCAGCTCTCGGTCGAGCAGATGCTCCGTCAGGGCGCGGGCCACGTCGTACAGATCACCACCAGCCTGGTCGACCAGGCCAACTCCTCCGTCAACTCGGTGCTCGCCTCGCTGACCAAGGGCGGTCTCCAGTCCGCGACCAAGGCCCTGGCCATCGAGTACGCGACCCGGGGCATCCGCAGCAACGCGGTGTCCCTCGGCATCATCAAGACGCCGATGCACAGCGAGGAGAACCACGCCGCCTTCGCCGCGCTCCACCCGGTCGGGCGGATGGGCGAGGTCAGCGACATCGTCGACGCGGTCGTCTACCTGGAGAACGCCCACTTCGTCACCGGCGAGATCCTCCACGTCGACGGCGGCCAGAGCGCCGGCCACTGACGGGCGAGGCCGGCCTGGCGCGGCTCGACGCGGGCCCGGCGTACACACGCCGGGCCCGCAGCCGCCAGGACGCGGCGCCTCGTCGGGGTCGCCCTTGCCCGCGTCGGCACCGGCCGTGCGGTCTCTCGTTATGGACAGTGCAGCCTCGTACCGCCCCCGCGGTCTACCGTGGGCCCGGCGCCGTCCGTCGGCGTCTGCCCTCGTCCCTCGGCCGAAAGCGACTCATGGCAACGACCGTCGCCTATCAGGGTGAACCCGGCTCGAACTCGGCGACCGCCGCACAGCGCCTGTTTCCCGGGGCCGCCGAGCTGCCGCACACGAACTTCGAGCAGGCCCTGGACTCCGTGACGCTCGGGGCCGCCGACCTGGCGGTCATTCCGGTGGACAACTCCGCCGCCGGACGCGTCGCGGACGTCCACCATCTGCTTCCCGAGTCCGGACTGTTCGTGGTCGGGGAGTTCTTCCTCGCGATCCACTTCGACCTCATGGCGGTGCCCGGCACATCTCTGGACGAGGTGGAGTGCGTACGCAGCCACGTGCACGCGCTCGGTCAGTGCCGAAAGCTGTTGCGGGAGCGCGGCTGGCGCACGCTCGTCAGCGACGACACCGCGGGAGCCGCCCGTGAGGTGGCCGAGCTGGGCGACCCCCGGCACGCGGCGCTGGCCCCGCCCGCGGCGGCGCGGCAGTACGGCCTGGACGTGCTGCGCGAGGGAGTCGAGGACGATCCCGACAACACGACCCGCTTCGTCGTGCTGTCCCGGGAGGCGGCCATTCCCCCGGTGTCGGACGAGCCGACGATGACGAGCCTCTTCTTCGCCGTGCGCAACATTCCCAGCGCCCTCTACAAGGCGCTCGGCGGTTTCGCCAGCGGCGGGGTGAACCTCACCAAGATCGAGAGCTACCAGATGGGTGCGGGCCTCAGCCCGAGTTGTTTCTACACCGAGATCGAGGGCCACCCCGACGAACCGCGCGTCGCGCTCGCCCTGCAGGAGCTGCGCTTCTTCACGTCCGAGGTGCGCATCCTGGGGGTCTACCCGGCGCATCCGCACCGACTGCGCGAGCCGGCCGGGTGATGGGACGACACCCTTGATGGTCCGGCCTTGATGGTCCGGCTGCCCGGCGGGGCAGCCGTCAGCTCATCTCGCCACACCGCCGAGAGCACTCGCGTACGCCACTCCTGAGGCAGGTCGGAGAGGGCTCGGAGCGAGAGACCACTCGCCGCAGAAGGCCGGCCTCACCGTCCCCGCCTCCGCCCCCGCCGCCGCGATCGCACCGTCGGATCAATCCGTCCGCTGCCGAGTCGCGCCCGCATTGTGGCGATTGACGTTGGCCGTCAGCTTCCGCACGAGGGTCTGGAGGGTGGCGATCTCCTCAGGCGCGAGCCCCACGGCGTCCCCGATCGCGGGCGGAACGCTGGAGAGACGCCGGTGCACCGCCAGCCCCTCCTCGGTGAGCGCGACCTGGACGACCCGCTCGTCGTCGGCCCGGCGCTCCCGCTTCAGCAGACCGTTCGCCTCCAGGCGCTTGATCAGCGGAGTCACGGTGCCGTAGTCCAACTGCAGCACTGCTACCAGGTCCTTGACGGACACCGTGTGGTGCTCGCCGAGAGCGACCAGGACCAGGTACTGCGGATAGGTCAGTCCCAGCGGATCGAGCAGCGGCCGGTAGGCGCCGGTGAGTGCGCGGGAGGCCGCGTACAGCGTGAAGCACAGGTGCTTGTCCAGCATGGGCGGGACGTCGGTCGGCTCGGACGCGTTCGCCTCGGCGCTCATGTCTCACTCCTCGTCTTCCAGGTCGGCGGGCGGCCTCCCGGCTGCCGGCAATTCGGACATTGCCCTACCTTTCAGGGAACACTATACACTCGCCTCCACTTAACTTGTGCACGAGGCAATCGTGCGCTAGCTTTCTTCCTGTCGCCGCCACCGAGGCGGGACAGACCGGGGGCCTCCCGGTCTACCGCCTTGCTTTTCGAGGGAGTTCCTCATGAACGTCTCGTCCGCCTTCCGCCCCACTCGCAAGCGCGTCGCCGTCGTGGGCGCCGTGACGGGAGCCGCCGCGCTCGCCCTCTCCGTGACCGCCTCCGCGGACTCGACGACCGCGCGGCACGCCTCGGAGAAGAAGCCGACGGTCGTCCTGGTGCACGGGGCCTTCGCCGATTCCTCCAGCTGGAACGGCGTCATCAAGCGCCTGAAGAAGGACGGCTATCCCGTGGTGGCCCCGGCCAACCCGCTGCGCGGCCTCAAGAGCGACGCGGACTACCTCAAGAGCTTCCTCAAGAGTGTGCAGGGCCCCGTCGTGCTGGCCGGCCACTCCTACGGCGGCGCGGTGCTCACCGAGGCCGCCGAGAACGAGCCCAACGTGAAGGCCCTGGTCTACATCGCCGCCTTCGCCCCCGACAAGGGCGAGAGCGCCCTGGAACTGTCCAACAAGTACCCGGGCGGCACGCTGGGCCCGACCTTGAACCCCGTGCCCTTCACGCTCCCCGGCGGCGGCACCGGCAACGACCTCTACATCAAGGCCGATAAGTTCCACGACCAGTTCGCCGCGGACGTCCCCACTCGTGTCACCGACCTGATGGCGGCGACCCAGCGCCCCGTGGCTGCCTCCGCCCTGGAGGAACAGGCCACGCACACCGCCTGGAAGTCCATCCCCTCCTGGACCCTGGTCACCACCCAGGACCTCAACATCCCGGCCGCCGCACAGCGGTTCATGGCCGAGCGGGCGCACTCCCACGTCACTGAGATCAAGGCCTCCCACGCCGTGACGGTCTCGCGCCCCGACGCGGTGACCCGGATCATCGAGCAGGCCGCCCGCTCCACGACCGGCAACTGAGCCCTTCGCAGGGCGTCGCGGAGAACCGGGTTCGATCCCCTGGCTCCAGGCCGACGGGGTGCGGCCGCCCCCTCTCGTGGGGAGCGGCCGCACCCCGTCGGCCGGTTGTCAGGCGGCGGACCTGTCCGCCCACGCCTGCTCCAGTGCCTGCGTGAACATCTCGGGCGACTGGACACCGCTGACGCCGTAGCGCCGCTCCAGCACGAAGAAGGGCACGCCGCCGGCGCCCAGTTCCGTGGCGAGTCGCTCGTCGGCGCGGACCTCGTCGGCGAAGGCGTCGGGGTCGTCGAGCACCTTCCGCACCTCCGCCTCCACCAGCCCCGCCTCGACCGCCACACGCACCAGGGTCTCGCGGTCGTAGATGGAGGCCTCCTGCGCGAAGTTGACGCGGAAGGCGAGGTCCAGGAAGGTGCCCTGCAGGCCCCGGGTGGCGGCGAAGTGCGCGAGGCGGTGCACGTCGAAGGTGTTTCCGAAGACACGTCCGCCGATGCGGAACTCCAGCCCCACGGCGTTCGCCATGGCAGCGGCCTGCTCCTCCCGCGCGACCTGCTGCTCCCGGGTCCGGCCGTACTGCGCGGCGACCGCGTCGATGATCGGTACCGTGCCGTTCTCGGCCCGGGGGTTGAGCTCGAAGGACCGGTGGACGACCTCCACCTGGTCACGGTGCTGGAACGCGGCGAGCCCCTTGGCGAAGTGCTCCCTGCCGACGTAGCACCACGGGCACGCGACATCGGTCCACATCTCGACACGCATCATCTGGTCTCTCCCTCTGTGCGGGGGCGTCGGGCCGACCGGCCCCGACGCGGAAATGACGAGGGCGCCCGCTCGGATCGCTCACAGTGGCGAGTGGCGACCCGTTTTCGACTGACTCACCGGCCCCTCTATCCAGAGAATAGACGACCGACCGTCTTCCAACAAAGAACCAGCTCAGACGGCCTCTTCTTCAAGAGGCTCGCGATACGACACGAAAGAGGGGTGCCGGAAGCCCACTGCTTCCGGCACCCCTCGTCCTCGATCGACTCACTTCACGACTGCGGCCGGACGGCTCACTCGGTGCCGCGGTGGAGGTAGGCGCGGGACACGGTCTGCCGCACGCCGTTGCCCTGTGCGTCGGTCGCGGTGACCCTGAGTGTGACGAAGGCGTCCCGGTGCAGACGGGCCGGGCGTTCCACCACGGCGGTGAACCGGCTGTCTCCCCCCTGCCGCGCGGTCCGCGCCGTGCTCCAGGTGCGACCGTCGTCGTAGGACGCCTCCACCTTCAGCACGACGCCACGCGGGGTGGCCATGCCGTCCTGCATACGGACGCTCAGCCCGACATTGTGCGTCCGGGACCGGCCGACCGTGTTCTGCGCGTCGACCGGCACGTCGTAGTCGAGCTGGAGCAGCGGGAGGCGAGCCGTCTCTGCCGAGGAGCCCGAACGGAACGTCCACGACGTGTCGGTTCCGGTGGCGAACTGCCATTGCTCCGAGACGCGTCTCGTCGTCAGGTCAAGCCGGTAGGCGGCCTCACTCGCGGGGACCTCGAAGTCACCCCAGGCGCCGTCCTCCGACCGTGCCAGCTGCTTTCCGTCGCGGTAGAGGACCGCTGTGGCCGTGTCCGCCGAGGTGTCGCCGAAACCGCCGCGTTCGGCGAACGACCAGTGGCTGGTGCCGTCGTTGAACTCCGGTACGTAGATCGACAGGGCGTTGCCCCTGCGCACCGACGGCTGGTGCCCGCCGCGGGGGATGGAGGGACGTACCACCGCCCCGAACCACTGCTCCGAGGTGCGCTGACGGGGCCGATACGTGTGCGGGTCGTCGTGCATGCCGCCCTGCAGCGGCTGGTCGGTGGTCTCGACGACCCTGTACTGCACGGCGTGCTGCCACTGCGTGCCGGCCTCGGCGCTCACGTACTCGACGCGCTCCTGTCCCACCGGTACGAAGCGGTTCCACTGCCCCCATGCGGTGGTCTGGTAGGGCCGCCACGCGAAACGCTGCTCACTCGCCCACTCCGAGGCGCCGGTGCGGTGATAGGTGGCACGGACAACCGCCGTGTTGCGCTCCGACGCGGTGTAACGGGGGTTCTGGGGAATCGCGTTCTTCCACACGCCCATCACGTCGTACAGGTACGGGCTGCGCATCGTGCCGGTGAAGGTCACCGTCGTCCTGCGCTGCGCCATGCGCGCGAACAGGGCGGCGCCGTCGGTCGAGGAGGCCCGCACGAAGGGCAGTGCCATCCGCTCGCCGGTCGGCCGCCACTGGGTCCACACGGGGAACCGGTCGGGCAGCACGAGCAGCACGGCCTCGGCTCCGGCGGCCTCGGCGGCCCGGGCGAGGACCGCGTTGTCGTAGCCGCTGGAACCGTCGTCCCGCAGTACGGCCAACTGCCCTCGCGTGCCGCGGAAGTCCGGTGCCTGGGCCGTGCCGGCCGCCACGGCGGTGAACCGTTCATGCCGGTCATCGAAGACGGGTGAGAGTTCCTCGTAGTACGGCCGGAATCCTGCCGTGCCGCCGGATGCCTTCGCCCGGAGCTGCGGGGCGACCAACTGGGTGCGTACGGTGAACTCGAAGGCCCCGTCGGTGACCGCGGCGGTGGCGTTGGTGTAGAAACGGTCTCCCCCGAAGACCGCGACGGTCTGGAAGAGGTCCTTGCCGTCGATCCTGCGGTGGTACGTCGGGCACAGGACGCCCTGGCGCTCGGCCGGCCTCGGCGTGCGCAGCTGCACCTCGGTGACCTCGGCCGCGTTCAGCGTCACCGTGGTGTCGTCGGTCACCTTCACCTCGGGGGCGACGACGTTGCCGATCTCGGAGGCGCCGTCCGCCGCGTAGTCGGTGAACTGGCTGCTCACGTAGTACGTCCCCTCCTCCACGAGGGCGACTCCGGCCTCACGGTCGCTGTACTCCACGAAGCCGTCCGCCCCGAAGATGGTCCCCAGCCAGCCCGGGACGACCTGGCCGGCACGGTCGCGGTAGACCACCTTCAGCTTGTGCACGGGGGCGTGCACCTGGAGGGAGAGGGTCGTGTGCGCGACGACGGTGCCGTCGGCCGACGTGGCGGTCAGGTAGCCGTAGTAGCGGCCCCGCGTCGCCCCCGCCGGATCGGTGTGCAAGGGCACGTCGGTCGTGGCGCCCGGAGCGATCCGGACTTCGGTCGCACCGGCACCGACCACGCCGTCGGCGAGGGCGCGCCCGTCGACGGTGGCCATGGTCAGGTCGAGCGACAGGGTGACGGGGCGGTCCCCGGTGTTCGTGTAGCGGACGGTGGCCTGGCGCTGTTCCCGGTCGCCGCCCACGGACATCGGGGCGAGGGCGAGGGAGCCGGTGGCGGTGATCGGTCCCGTGGCCGCGGCCACGTCGACGCGGCCGCCTCCCTGCTCGGTCGCTCCGGTGCCGGTCACCGTGGAGGCGGTGCTGGTCAGCGCGTCCTTCAGCTGCTGCGGGGACCAGTCCGGGTGCTGCTGGACCAACAGCGCGGCGGCGCCGGCCACATGCGGGGTGGCCATGGAGGTCCCCGACAGGGAGACGTAGTGGCTGTCGACGGGGTCGCCCAGGGTGGTGCCCTGCGCGCGGGCGGCGACGATGCCGACGCCCGGTGCGGTCACGTCGGGTTTGACGGCCCCGTCGCCGTAGCGCGGTCCGCGACTGGAGAAGGACGCGAGGGAATCGTCCCGGTCGACGGCCCCGACGGTCAGCGCCGCGTCGGCCGCTCCCGGGGTGCCGAGCGTCGACGGGGCCGGGCCGGTGTTGCCCGCCGCGACGACGAAGAGCGTGCCCGTGGAGGCCGTCAGGGCGTTGAGCGCCTGGCTCATGGGGTCGGTGCCGTCCGCCTGACCGTCCGCTCCCAGACTCATGTTGACGACCTTGGCGTGGGCGCCTGCGGCCCATTCCATGCCGTCGATGATGCCGGACTCCGAGCCGTAGCCGTCGTCGTCGAGCACCTTCCCGATCAGCAGGTCCGCCTTCGGTGCGACGCCCCTCCGGGTGCCACCGGACGCGGCGCCGCTGCCGCCCACGATGGACGCGACGTGGGTGCCATGCCCGAAGTGGTCGTCCGTGTTGCCGCTGCCGGAGAAGTCCTCGGCCACCGCGATCCGTCCGGCCAGATCGGGGTGGTGCGCGTCGGCGCCCGTGTCCAGCACGGCCACCTTGACGCCCTGGCCTTCGTAGCCGGACTTCCACGCCGTCGGGGCGTTGATCTGTGCCGTGCTGCGGTCCAGCGCGGCCTTCACCTTGCCGTCCAGGAGGATGCGAGGGGTGACCGCGGCGCGGGCGGCGTCCGGTTCGCCGCCCACATTGAGGGTCTTCCAGAAGGTGCCCAGGTCTTTGCCGGCCACCAGGGCCGACCTCGCGTCGATGCTCGTCAGGTCACGGGACGGCGTGGTCGACCTGTTCAGCGCGACCAACCGGTCGGCGGTCGCCGCGGCGGTCTTCGCCGCCTGCGCGCCGACCCGGGCTCCGTCACGCGGCGGTACCGGCTCGGAGGAGACGATCAGGGGAAGGCCGGAGCTGTGGGCCTCGTCGAAGCCGTCCGAGACGAGAGCAGAAACGTCGAACAGCCGCCGGTCCAGGACACCGGCCGTCACCAACTGCTCGGCGTCGAACGGCACCACGCTCACCGACTTGTCGTCGCCCTCGAATGTCTGGAAGGGGACGTGCTCACGCCCGTGCGCCGGCTGCACCGCCACGGCGTGCCGGCCGTCGGGGAAGGACGTCAGGGTGACACGATCCCCGGTGATCAGCCGTACGGTCGCCGTGCGTGGTCCCGATCGGCCGGCGGCCGGGACGGCCTCTCCGGGCTTGGCCGTCTGCGCCGCGAAGGCCGCTGGTGTCACTCCGGCGATCACCGCCAATCCCGTTGATATTGCCGCCGTCATGCGAGGTCTCAGCATCCCTTGGAACACCCTTCACCCACTGCATAGTGAAGCCCAGAAGGCAATCAGAAATGGGGAATAAAAGTAGCAAGTACTTCTCACGTCAAGTTTCGAGGAACGTACACCACCCTGAAATGAGACTCAAGGCACGGCACTTGACGCCCTGCCTGCCCGGCCCCGTCCCGCTCGCGGGGACGGCGCCGGGCACGCCGCACGACGGACGGTTCGGCAGGCGTCGTACAGCAGCGACGGGATCGCGGTTCAGTCGGCCAGGCGACGGCCGAGGTCGAGCTCCACGCCGTCGGGGCGCTGGAGGCCGCGCTCGAACAGCGAGCGGACCCTGTGGGCGTTCTCGGGGCGTCCGGAGGTCTGGAAGAAGGCCTGGAGGCTGGCACCGTACGACTCGGCCGTCGGCAGCGACTCGACGTCCACCAACGCCTTGGTCCGGGCGACGGCGACCTTGTCGAAGCTCGCGACGCGCCTGGCGAAGCCGTCGACGAACCGCTCCAGTTCGTCGTCGGCCACGACGCGGTTCACGTAGCCGTACGCCTCCGCGAGATCGGCGGGGAAGTCGTCGCCGCCCAGCAGGACCTCCAGGGCGCGTCCACGGCCCAGGAGGCGCGGGAGCCGGCCGGTGGGATTGCCGCCCGGCACCGATCCGACGCCCACCTCGAACTGCCCCAGGATCGCGCCCGGTCCGGCGAAACGGATGTCCGTCGCGAGGGCGAACTCACTTCCGGCGCCGCGGGCACGGCCGTTGATCTCGGCGATGGTGGCGGCGGGGACCTTGGCGAGCCGGTACAGGTTGTCCGCGAAGGGGTGGAGTCCCGAAGGCGCGGGCTTCATGGCGGCGACGCGGGACCGGTCGGCCCGCATGTCCCAGTGCGCCATGAAGAAGTCCGGGTTGGCGCTGCGGAAGACGACGGCCGTCAGGTCGGGCGCCTCCTCGATGCGGGTGATCAGCGCGGCCAGCTGCTCGATGGTGTCGGGGTCGATCAGGTTGATCTCGCCGTTGGAGAAGGTCACCCGCCAGTAGGAAGGGCTGATCTCGTCGACGGCGAACTGTTCGTGGGTGCTCATGAGGGTCTCCGGGTGTGGCGCGGGCCGGTGGCACGCGGGTCGGTGATGGAGGGGTGGGTGGCCGCGGCGTCCCTCGGCGCTGTCCGCGACGGGCGCGCGGGTCAGGACCTGACGGGGCCCCACGCGGACAGGGGTGACTGACGACGGGAGGCCCTGGCGGATGCCGGCCGGTGTCGAGCCGGGCGGCCTCCCGAGGCCACCAGCTGAAACCTGATTTCAAATCTAGCATCTGAATTGGAAAACACGTCCCAGAGGTACACTGGTCGCATGCCGAGGAGAAGCCGTGAGACGGACGCAGGAGAGACTCGTTGTTCCATCGGCCGCGCCCTGGAGATCGTCGGCGACCGGTGGAACCTGCTGATCCTGCGCGAGGCACTCAACGGCGAGACCCGCTTCTCGGAGTTCAAGGACCGGCTGCACGTGGCGAGCGACGTCCTCACCCAGCGCCTCGGCGTCCTGGTGGAGGGCGGTGTGCTGGAGAAGCGTCCCTACCGCGAGGCGGGAGCCCGGTCCCGGATGGCCTACCACCTGACCCCGGCCGGGCGGGAACTCGTCGTGCTCTTCGGCGCGCTGCAGCAGTGGGGTGACCAGCACTGTCCGCACCCCGACGGCCCGTTGGTGCGCCGGGGCAGCCGTACGAGCGGACAGGCCCTGCGGGTCGCCTTCGTGGACGAGCACGGAGTGGAGGCCCCGATCGACGACGTCGACCTCGGCGTCCCGGTCGCGGACGCCACCGCCCGGCCCACAGCCTGACTGCGGAGCCCCGGACGGGCCCCGCGAGTTCCACGACCGACGGGGACCGACGCGCGGTCGTGCTGTCCGCCGGGGTGGCGGCGCGCGCGACTCATGGCGGCAGGGGCGGGACCACGAGCCGTGGTCCCGCCCCTGCCTTCACACGCGCTGCGTCAGCGCAGCCCGAAGGCGCGGACGAGCGTCTGGGAGACGCTGTTGCCGTCGTCGTCCCGGGCGGCGACCCGCACCGTGACGAACGTCGCCCGCTTCGGCGCCCGCAGCGTCGTCCGCCACCCGTCGCCGTGGCGGTCCAGAGCGGCACGCCGCCAGGTCGCACCGTCGTCGTACGAGAGCTCGACGGACGGCTTTTTGACGGTGCCGGTCACGCCGCTGAGGTGCGAGGCGGTCACGGTGAGGTGTCCGTTGCGGTCGGCGCGGCCCGCCGGATCGGTGCGCACGCCGTAGTCCAGCTGGATCAGCGGCAGTGTCGTCTCCGCGCCGGTCTCCTGCGAGGTGAAGTTCCACTCGGTCAGGGTGTGCCGCGAGTACGGACTGGCCCACTTCCCCCGATCGTTGTCGACGACGAGCCGGTACGGCAGCCGCTGCGGGGCCAGCCCCGACGGCAGCAGCTTCTCGATGTTGCCCTGGTCGAGTTCACGATCCCCCTGGTACAGGGTCATCAGGTTCTTCACGCCGAGGTTGCCATGGGAGTCACCGATGTGCCCGGAACCCGAGTCGCCCCATCCCGGCACCGGCAGCCACATGGTGTCGCCGTAGCGGACGGGCATGGAGCCGAGCGGTCCCATCCGGGGCCGCTGGACGGGCCCGAACCACGACACCTGTCCGGTGGTGCCCCGGCGGTAGGTGGTGAACTCCTGCAACCGCTGGCTCATCTCGCCGAAGATGCCCGCGTAGTCCTGCCACGGGATGTCGGCGCTGAGCCAGTCCGTCCGCCTGCCCTGGGCGGGCGCCGGCAGCGGCACCCAGACGCCGGAGAACCCCTGCTCGTCCGAGCGGAACTCGTACGCGCTCCCCGGGCGGTAGTTGCGGAACGAGACATCGACGGGGACGAGGTCGTGCCTCCGCTCCCGCCACGTGGGATCGGCCGGCACGCCGCCGCTCCAGTGCCGCACCACGTCGTAGAGGTAGTCGGTGGTGGGATTCGAGGTCACGGTCAGGGTCTCGCCGCCGCGCCGCACCGCGGCGAGGAGTCCGGCCCCCTGGTCGGCATCGAGCGTGGCCATCGAGAGCGGGGCGGGGCCGGGGTCGACGACCCCGTCGGGGGTGGGGAGCAGCCGCCCGACGCCGTCGTGGACGATCACCACCAGCCGTGCGCCCGCCTCCGCTGCGGCGGACGCCTGCTCCAGGGGGGTGAGGTCGTCGCTGCGGCGGACCACCACGGCCCTGCCGCGCACCCCAGCCGCGGCGAGTTCGCCCGCCGAACCTCCGCCGCCGTAGACGGCCTTGAGCCGATGCGTGCCGGCCGGCAGCGGTGTGACGCCGCGTCTGGTCATGATCTCGTCGAAGACACGAGATCCCGAGGCCAGGGTCAGCGCCGGCTGTTCCAGGCGGAAGCGGGCACCGAAGGTGAAACCCGCACCGTCCTGACGAGCCGACGGCAGCGCCCAGATGCTGTCGTAGGTGTCGTCGGGCATCAGCACGGTCGACACGGAGCTGTCGCCGTACTCCTGAGCCACGTCCAGCCGCGACACCAGGCGGGCGGCGGTCTGGGGTACTTCCGCCCGCACCTGCCGCAGACCGCGTCCGTCCAGCGTGACGGTGCGGTCCTGGTCCACCCTGGTGTTCTGGAAGCTGAGCAGGGCCAGCCCTCGGGCATGCGAACCGTTGGCCCCGGTGACGGTGGAGAAGAGCCATCCGCTGTATTCGCCCGCGGGGACGCGCAGGGTGGCTCTGCCGGAGTCGTCGAGTGTCGCGGACGACCACAGGTTCTTCGTGGACAGGAGCACGGAGGCACCGGCGATCGGCTCACCGGACCGTTCCTTAGCGACGATCGTCAGATCGTGGCGCTCCCCCTCCCGTGAGGCACCGATCAGCGTCCGGGCCCGGACGTCACCCTTGCCGTCGGTCGCGACGAGCATGCCGCTGACCGGCCGGTCGGCGGGTATGCGGCCGATGTTGGTGGTGAGTTCGACCGACCGGGTGCCGTGCGCGGGCACGGTGACCCGACGCTCGGACACGGAGAACGCGTCGGCCGCGACACGGGCGTCGACGGCCAGGTCCAGGCGGACCTCGGTGTCACCGGTGTTGGTGTACGTCACCGTCCGCACGTCGGTCGCGCCGGGAGCGGTGGGCCAGGAGTGGAAGCCGCCGAAGGCACTCGCCGTGGCGAAGACGCTCGCGCGCACCGCCGCGTCCGCGTCGACACGCCCCGCGCCCGCCTCGTACGGGGTGTAGGTACCGGTGGCCCGGGCACTGCTGACGAGCGCCTCCTTCAACTGCCCGCCGGTCCAGTCCGGGTGGGCGGCGGCCAGCAGGGCCGCGGCTCCGGCGACGTGCGGAGTGGCCATCGACGTGCCGCTCATCGTCGTGTAGGGGCCCGTGCCCTCCGAACTGTCCTTGGAGCGGGCGGCCAGGATGTCGACACCCGGGGCGGTGACCTCGGGCTTCAGGCCGTCGTCGCCCGAACGGGGGCCCCGGCTGGAGAAGTCGGCGAGGCGGTCCGAGGAGTCGACCGCGCCCACGGTCAGCGCGGCGTCCGCGGCGCCGGGACTGCCGACGGAGTGCGCGCCGGGACCGGAGTTGCCGGCGGCCACCACGAACAGGGCGCCGGTCTCGGCGCTGAGGTCGTCGACCGCCTGGCTCAGGGGGTCGGTGCCGTCGCCCTGGCCGCCGAGGCTCATGCTGATGACCTTGGCGCGCTCCTCACGCGCGGCCCACTCCATGCCGGCGATGATCCAGGACTGCTGCCCCTGTCCGCGGGGGTTGAGGACCTTGCCGATCGACAGGCGCGCACCGGGAGCGACACCCCGCTCCCGGCCGTCGGAGGCGGCGCCGGTGCCGGCGACCGTCGAGGCGACGTGCGTACCGTGGCCGACCGTGTCGGTCACGTCCTCGTCGGTGGGGACGAACGTGGCGGTGCCGTCCACCTGCCCGGCGAGATCGGGGTGCTCGAGGTCCGCGCCGCTGTCGAGGACCGCGACCTTCACGCCCTTGCCGGTGTTGCCCTGCGCCCATACCCGCGGAGCGCCGATCTGGGCGGTCGAGTCGGCCAGGTCCGCGGTCACCCGGCCGTCGAGCCACACCTTCGCGACGCCGCCGGAGAAGGCCGGTTTAGAGGAGGCGGGCGTGGCGCCGGGGCCATGGGTGAGGGCGGTCCAGAACGCCGAAGCCTGCGCCCGCCTCTCCGTGACGGCCGCGCTTCTGATGCTGTCCAGCCGTCGCTCGGTGGTGGAGCCGGCCAGCTTGACCCGGTCGCGCGCCTTGGCCGCATCGCCTGTGTAACGCACGATCAGCGGAAGGCGGTCGGTGTGCTCGTCGTCGTAGCCGTCCGCGATCAGCCGCGTCACGTTGAACAACTGCTTGTCCAGCCGGCCTGAGGAGATGTAGGGCAGAACGGACGCGGGGAACACGTATGTCTCCCCCTGCGTGACCACCGTGTGATAGCCGGCGGTCCCGGCCGTCCGCCGGCCCGAGGGCTTGACGGACCGGACGGTGGTCCGCCGCTCCGAGCCGGCGACCGAGACCTCGTCGCCGGTGATCAGTGTGACGGTGTGCGTGCCGCCGGTGTCGCCGGCTCCCGGCGCGGTGGCGGGGCGAGCGGCGGCCGGGAGCGCGGGAAGCGCTCCGGTGACCGGCAGGACCCCGAGGCTCAGCGCCATGGCCGCGACGAACGCGGCCGGGCCCGGTCTCGGGACGGGAAGGTTGGGCAAAGTGGCTCCCTCAGCGCGGATCGACCTGCTCGGTGCAGGCCGTGCGACGGGCGTGTAAATAATCGTCAGTACTTACTTGTTCCTGAAACTATCTATCCATCGAGTGACGCGCCGTCATCCAAGGCGAACCTGATTGCCAAGTCAAGGGGATGTTAATTGCAGCCATCCATACCCACCGCTCGCGTCCAGTCCGGCCGCCACCCCCTCCCCCGCCACCGGCCACACCGCGACACATCGCAAGAGGTAAGAAACCCGCATTTACTTGACATCGCAATTGGTGGAAATAGTCGACTGGGCGGCCGGTCCGTCCCACGGCCGGGGCCGTGGGACGGACCGGGAGGAGTCCTGCGCTCAGGCTTCTCCGGTCAGACCAGCCTGTGCCAGGTGAGTTCCGCCGTACGCTCGGCACCCCACATCCGGGTGGGTGTGGTGAGGCCGAGTCGCAGGAACGAGCCGGCGAACTCGACGCTGCGCACCTGCTTCCGCCCTATCCAGTTCGGGAAGAGGCTGGTGGTGACGTGGTGCTCCACGGTGTGCGGATCGACCACCTCGAACGGGCCGCCGTAGGCGACGTACCCCGTCGCCGCCCGGGCCAGCTCGTCGGCCGCCGCGTCCTCCAGACGTGCCGCGCCCAGGTGCGGCCGGTCGCCGCTGCCCAGTTGGGCGGACATGTATCCCTCGGGGGTGTAGAGGATCAGGCCGTACGGCGAGTTGCCAAGGGGGTGCACGACCTCCCCGTCGGCGCTGGTGGCGGTGTACGCGACGAGTTGCCAGGCGCCGAGCAGCTTCATGCGGACCGCGTCGCGGGCCCTGCTGTCGGCGTGTTCTGCGGCCGGGTCTGTGGGGGGCATGAGTACTCCTCTTCGGGCGGAAAGGGGTTCCGGGGACCGTCCGGTGGGCGGACGGTCCACGGGTTCGCTACCGGGCGAGCTCGCCGTCGACGAGACGCCAGAGGCCGAGGGGGTTCCCATCGCGCAGGGCCTGCGGCAGCAGCTCGTCGGGGAAGTTCTGGTAGGTGACCGGACGGATGAAGCGCTCGATCGCGCCCATGCCGACCGAGGTGAAGCGGCTGTCGGAGGTGGCGGGGAAGGGGCCGCCGTGGGTGGTGGCGTACGACACCTCCTGAGGGATGGAGAAGGCGTTGAAGACGATCCGTCCGGTACGGCGCTCCAGGACCGGCAGGAGCGCTTCGGCGGTCGTGCGGTCGGCGGCGTCGGCGTGCAGAGTGGCCGAGAGCTGGCCGCGGAAGGCGCGTGCCGCTTCCAGCAGTTGCTCCGAGCTGGAGAGCTTGACGAGCAGGAGCGTGGGGCCGAAGACCTCCTCGCGCAGGGTGGGTTCGGCCAGCAGCTGCTCACCGGTGACCTCGAGCAGCAGGGCCTGTCCGTACGCCCCGTCCTCGGGGGCGGTTCCCTCGCCGAGCCGGACGGCGCCGTTGTCCTGATGGCGCTGCGCGTTGCGGGTGTAGGCGTCGTGGATACCGGGCGTGAGCATGGGGCGTGCGTCCCACTTCGCCACCTCGGTGACGGCCGCCTCGCGCAGCTCGGCGTATCCGGGCCCCTCGACGGCGAGGAGGACGGCGGGCTTGAGGCAGGCCTGCCCGACGTTGTACATGCCGCGCTGCACCAGGCCGGTGCCGATCTCGGCGCCGCGGGCGGCCAGGGCGGCGGGCAGGACGAAGGTCGGATTGACGCTGGTCATCTCGGTGAAGACCGGGATGGGGTCCGGGCGCTGCTGGGCGCGGCGGTACAGGGCCATCCCGCCGGCCTCGGAGCCGGTGAAGGTGACGGCCTTGACCAGCGGATGGTCCACGAGGGCTTCACCGATCTCGTTGCCGGGGCCGCGTACCAGGGCGAACACGCCCGGGTGCAGACCCGATTCGGCGACCGCCTCCTGGATGATGCGGCCCTCGATCTCGGAGGCCCCGGGGTGCGCGTTGTGGGCCTTGAGGACGACCGGGCAGCCGGCCGCCAGGGCTGACGCGGTGTCACCGCCCGCCACGGAGTAGGAGATCGGGAAGTTGCTGGCGCCGAAGATCGCCACGGGGCCGAGGGCCACCTTCTGCAACCGGTGGTCCATACGCGGGGTGGGCTGCCGGTCCGGCTGAGCGGGGTCGATGGCCGCCTGGAGGAAGCGGCCCTGGCGCACGACGGCGGCGAACTTGCGGAACACTCCGGCGGTGCGCACGGCCTCGCCCTCGAACTGCGCCGCGGGCAGGCCGGTCTCCAGGGAGGTCCGCGCGGCCAGCTCGTCCTTGACCGCCTCCAGCTTGTCGGCGATGAGTTCGAGGAACAGCGCCCGCTCCTCGAGCCCGGTACGGCTGTAGCTGTCGTACGCCTCGTCGGCCAGCCGCAGGGCTCGGTCGACCTCGGCCGGCCCACCGAAGGCGAACTCGGGCTCGATGAACTCTCCGGTGGCGGGGTTGAACGCCTTCATGGTGCCCGCGGTGGCCGGTACCCGGCCTCCGCCTATCAGGAGGTCTCCGGTCAGCGTCATGCGTGTGCTCCCTCGAACGAGGCGACGAGTTCGTCGGTGGTGGTGATGGCGTGGGCGTAGGTGGGCCCGTTGAGTTCGTGCGCGGCGTGGACCATCTCCGGCAGGAAGGCCGCGGTGGCGTCGCGTACGAGCGTCACGTGGTAGCCGAGCTCCATGGCGAAGCGGCCGGTGGACTCGATGCAGGTGTTCGCCAGCAGGCCGACGAGCACCACGTGGGTGATGCCGTGCTGTTTGAGGCGGAAGTCCAGGTCCGTGTTGGCGAATCCGCTCTGCGCCCAGTGCTCGGCGACGACGATCTCGCCGGGCTGCGGCTGGAGGTCGGGGTGGAACTCGCCGCCCCAGGTGCCGCGGGCGAAGCTGTGCCGCTCCATGATGCCGAGCTGGGTGGGGTTGGGGTGGGCCCAGGTCTCGTAGTCACCCTCCTCCCAGCGGCGATGCGGGACGAAGATCACCTGCGCGCCGGCGGCGCGGGCGGCACCGACGACGGAGCGCAGATGGTCGAGCAGATTCACCTGCTCCGCCACGGGCTTGAGGCGTGGCCAGATCTTGCCTCCCTCGGACAGGAAGTCGTTGAACGGGTCGACCAGCAGCACGGCCGTGTGCCGTGGGTCATAGCTCCGGGACATCGGGTCCACTCCAATCTGGATGACGCTCGTCATCCCGATTGAGGATTATGGCCGTCATCCTGAATGTCAAGCGAGGGTCGCGTTCAGGCCGTCTGCCTGGGTGCGGGTGTATGATGAGCGTCATCCAGTCATGCAGTGTCCGCACTGCGCCGCCCCACGAAAGGCAGGGTCGTCATGGGCCACTCGCAGGCGGATAAGGCGGCGACCCGCGAACGGGTGCTGAGGATCGCGTCGCGCCGGATCCGCACCGACGGCGTAAGTCGCCCCGGCGTGGCGGAGCTCATGCAGGAGGCCGGCCTGACGCACGGCGGCTTCTACAAGCACTTCAGCTCCCGGGACGACCTCATCGCACAGGCCGCGGCCTTCGCCCTGTCGGAGGGGACCGTGAAGATGGAACGGTCCGCCCGCAAGAACACGGAGGATCCGCGCGCGGGCCTCATCGACGCCTACCTCGCGAAGCAGCACCGGGACGGACCGGCTACCGGCTGCGCCCTGGTCACCCTGGGCGCCGCCGCAGGACGTGGCGACCAGCAGATCAAGCAGGCGTACGAGCATCAGGTCCGCACCTACCTCGACCTGATCGCGGGTCTGGACGACGACTCCGAGAACGCACGGGCGGAGGCCATGCTCACGCTCAGCGCGCTGGTCGGTGCCGTACTCATGTCCCGGGCCGTGGCCGACAAGGACTTCTCCGACGACCTGCTGGAGACCGTGACCGAGCAGCTGACGGACCGCGCCTCGGACAAGACTTCCACCGACGCCTGACACTTCCTCCGTCACCGGGCACGACGAAGCCGTCGGTGTGCCCCTACGGTCGGACGGCCGTGCGAGCACCGGCGCTGCGGCCGCGCCCGGGCCCGATTCTGCGACGCCGACAGCGACGAGGCGCCTCCCGGTGAGGCTCTGGGACCAAGACGCCCTGGCGTCGTGGCGCGCCTCCGCCCTCCCTGCCGGACGGTGCCCGCCTTCCCGCTGGGCAGGTTCCGCGTAGGCGCTCTTCAGCGATTCCCTCCCGCTGGGCAGGTCCCTCGTAGGCCCCCTTCAGCAGCTCCTTCCCGCCGCCGGACCCCTTCAGCGACTCCGCCCGCCGGACCTCTTCGACGTAGAGGCCTCGACCCCCCGGGCCCCTCACCCCGTCCGTATCTGTCGCGCGGACCCGGCGCCCCCGCCGCCCCGCGGGGGTCCCGCGCGCCGACCCAGCCACACCCCGGCACGACTCGGGGTCGACGGATGCCATTTCAAGCTTTGCTTGACGAAGCAACTTGTTGAGGTGTTTACTTGCTTCAGCAACTACATCTCGGATTTCTCGAGGTGGCCTTAGTGAAGGGTTCAGCATGACCAAGATCGGAATCATCCTCGGCAGCACCCGCCCCGGCCGCAACGGCGAGGCCGTGGCGCGCTGGGTGCTCGACATCGCGTCGAAGCGCACTGACGCGGAGTTCGAGCTGATCGACCTCCTCGACTACAAGCTTCCGCACCTGGACGAGCAGCTTCCGCCCTCGATGGGCCAGTACTCCCAGCCGCACACCCAGGAGTGGGCGCGCAAGATCGCCGGCTTCGACGGCTTCATCTTCGTGACGCCGGAGTACAACCACTCGACGTCCGGCGTGCTGAAGAACGCGATCGACTACCTGTACGCCGAGTGGAACAACAAGGCGGCCGGGTTCGTCAGCTACGGCGCCATGGGCGGCGCCCGCGCGGTCGAGCACCTTCGCCTGATCGCGGGCGAACTGCAGATGGCCGACGTCCGCGCCCAGGTCGGCCTGTCGCTGTTCCACGACTTCGAGAACTTCAGCGTCCTCAAGCCGGGCGAGTTCCAGGTCGAGGCCCTGAACGCGACCCTGGACCAGGTCGTGGCCTGGAGCCAGGCGCTGGCGCCGCTGCGCGCCGCGTAACGGACCCCTCTTGTCCGCGCGCGCGAAGCGCGGGCACTCGGGACCGTTCCTTGCTCGCATCGGGGGCCGGGAGGGCCGTCTCGCCGTACGGCCCTCCCGCGGTGTGAGGCGAGGCGGTCGGCAGGCGGCGTCGGCCGTCTGCGGTCTGCGGTCTGCGGTCTGCGATGCACCCCGGCTCGTGAGCACACCGTGCGCCGGGTGCCGCCGACCGCCCTTCGTGGTGACGCGGTACGGCACCCGACCCGCACCCCACTCACCTCGGACCCCTTGCGTCCGGCGCGTATCGTCGCGTCCTCGTTGGGGCGGCAACGCCACGCCCCCATTTCACGTTCGACCCTCCGGGCTGCCGGCGGTCCAGGCGGCCACACGTGGCCCCGACGCCCTGCCGACATGTTCCGGCCTCCGACGCGTTCCGTCAGCAGGCTCCGACCGGCCCGGCCAAGGTGCCTCTCCCTTTTCCCACCTCTTCCCCGACAAGGATCATCGTGTACATCGCCGCTGTCATCCTCAGCGTTCTCCTCGCTCTCTTCTCTCTTGCCGCGGGCGCGCCGAAGGCACAGCTCAAGGGCAGCGTGCCGGAAGGGCTCGTGGCCAAGGGCCTCAGCTCCGGTCTGGTCCGCTTCATCGGGCTGGCCGAGGTGGCCGCGGCGGTCGGCCTCGTCGTGGGCATCTGGTGGCAGCCTCTCGGCATCGCCGCCGCCATCGGTATGGCCGCCCTGATGATCGGCGCGGTCGGCTACCACGCGAAGTGGGGGGACTACGCGGACAGCGAGGCCCGCGGTGCCGCGACGGCACCCATCCTCTTCACTCTCGTAGCGGTGGCGGCCGCCATCACCCTGGCCGCCTCACAGTGACCCTCGTTCTATCTGTCATGGCCCTGCCATGATGCTCCTCCGGGATGCTCGAACGCACCCGGCCGCGGACGCACGCCTTGACGGGTGCGTCCGCTTTTGCATGAGCCGGCGGAAATTCGCGCCGCGAACGGACTCGAAGGCGGCACGCCGCCCGCCCGAACGAAATGCCCCACCTCGCCGGAGACGCAGCCGGGAATCGTTTGAGAATGCAACCGCTTCGCGCTATACTTGCAGCGTCAAGGAAAATCGACAGTCGGCGGCTCCCCCACCCTCCGGACGACATGCGGACATCACCCGACGCCACGAACGGCGTCAGCGGGCACCACACCGCGACGGCCAACCACCCCGTCGACGGAGGGGCCAGCGCCTGGTGACGCACGCCCACCGACGCCAACACCTCCGCGGCTCCGGCTCCGCGTCGCACGCCGAGCACACAGGCGCGGGCTGTGAAGGCTCCGGACGAGGCCCTCGGTCCCGAGACGCCCGGCGGAAGTCACGCCTCGACCCCCCACATCCCCGGCCGAAGGAAACGCGCTCGTCATGACCACGAACACCCGACACGTCGTCATCGTCGGCGGGGGCTACGCCGGGGTTCGCCTGGCGCGCGAGCTGGACACGGACGCGGACGTCACCTTGATCGACCTCAAGGAGGCCTTCTTCCACCGCGTCGCCTCCCTGCGCGCGAGCGCCGACACGAACTGGACCTACGCCCCGTTCATCCCGTACGACTCCCTCCTGGCCAACGGCCGTGTCGTGCGGAACAAGGCCGTACGCATCGACACGGAAGAGCGCCAGGTCGTACTCGCCACCGGACACCGTGTGCCGTACGACGTACTGGTCATCGCGACCGGAGCCGACTACGAGGAGCCCGCCCGCTTCACCGGGAACACCGTCGCCGAGGCGGCGGCGTCCTTCCGCGGCCACCAGCGCCGCATCGCCAGGGCCCGGAGCCTGCTGGTGATCGGAGGAGGTCCCTCCGGGGTGGAACTGGCCGCGGAACTTCGACTGGCCAACGCAGGGGCGACGGTCACCCTCGCACACTCCAGCCAGAGACTGCTATCGCAGAACGGCACCGGCCGCATGGGCCGCCGGGCGCGCTCCTGGCTGGAACGGCACGACGTCAGGGTCCTCCTCGACACCTTCGTGTCCTCCGCCGGTGGCGTCGGCACGGGGCTACGGGACCAGGCGGGCCACCCCCTCGACGCCGACGTGGTCTTCTGGACGACGGGCACCACCCCCAACACCCTGTGGCTCAGACTGGCCGGACGGGGCGACTGGCTCGACGAACGCGGCCACGTCAAGGTGGACGAACATCTGCGCGTCGTGGGCCGGCGGGACGTCTTCGCCATCGGCGACGTCAACGACGTGTCGGAGGCGAAGCTCAGTCCTTCGGCCGTCGCGCAGGGAGAGGCGACGGCCCACAACATCCGCGCCCTCCTCGACCACGGCAGGCACGGCCACATGCCGCGCCCGTACAGGCCCGCACCGGTACGCGCCTTCTCCGTGCCCTTCGGCCCCGACGCCGGCACCACCCTGGTGCCGGCCCTCGGCCGCGACGTCCTCGTCCTGGGCAACAGGGCCACGTCCGCGCTGAAGGGCAGGCACCTGGCGATACCGATCATGGAGAAGCTCCTGGGTCGTCGCCGCGAGGCGTGACCGCCGACGAATAGGCTCCTCGAGCCGGCTCAGTCGAAGACGATGCCGTCCAGGAGCTCCTGAAGGCGCAGTCCGTACCGGGCGTCGAGTTCGGCGGACGTCCCGGTGCGCACCGCGGTCGCGAACTCGCGGCGCAGGACGGGCCAGCACTCCTCGTGGTCGATCTCGGCCGTGTCGTAGATCAAGGGCCGGTCGGGGCCGAACAGTTCTACGCGGGTGATCACTCGCTCCACCTTGACGGACCCGGACAGGGACGCCTGACTCACCGCGCCGTTGGCGTGTTCGCAGGTCAGCTCGATCCACCGGCGGGGGTCGCCGGTGGCGCGGATACCCGTGATGGGGCCGACGGCCGTGTCGAGGAGGTCGATCAGGTGAGGGCCGAGGTCGAGCAGCGCACCGTGCTCGAGACGCCAGCCGGTGGCCATCTCCCCGGCGAGAAAGGCCCCGTGGAGATAGCAGGAGCGGGCGCCGCGGACGTCCAGGGCGCGCGCGGCGTCGACGAAGGCACGGGTCGTGGGGTGGTAGCGCTTGGTGAGGACGAACTGGGAGACGACTCCCGCCTCGGCGACGGCGTCCGCCACTCGCCGGGCGGCGGTCAGGTCGGGACCCAGGGGCTTTTCGAGGAGGACGGCCTTACCCGCCTTCGCCGCAAGCGGGGCCAGCTCGGCCTGCACGGCGGGCGGTACCGCGAAGGCGACGGCCTCGCAGTGGTCCAGCAATTCGTCGAAGCCGGCGGCCACTTCCGCCCCGTGCGGCGCCGCGGCCTCCCGCGCGGCGTCGGTGCGGCGGGCCCACACGGCGGCCAGCCGCGTCTCGGGGCCGGCGGCCAGGACACGGGCGTGCATGGCGCGGGCCCACGGGCCGGCGCCCACGAGCCCGACCTCGACGGGTCGGTGGGGCCAGGGCGGGGGTTCGGTCGTCACGGGTGCTTCCTTCGTGGTTTCGGTGGGGTGGGCGGTCACGGTGTAGACCGGCTGAGGCGGTCGTCGGCGTGCTCGGCGGAATAGAGCAGTCCGACGACCATGGCGGCGGCGCCCACGAGCCCCGCACGGTCGCCGAGGCGCGGGGAGACGATGCTGAGGTTGGCGGTCGTGCGGGGCATGGCCCGCCGGTAGAGGACTTCGCGCACCCCGGTGGTGAAGGGAGTGCCCGCGAGGTCTCCGGCGATCATGAGGACGCCCGGGTTGAGGAGGGTGACCACGGTCGCCAGCACGTCGCCGACCACGCGTCCGGCCTCCTGGGCGAGCCGGATCGCCTCCGGGTTGCCGGCGGCGAGCAGACGCCGCACGTCGGAGCCGGAGGTCGTCGGCAGGCCCTGCTCGGACAGGGCCCGGGCCAGCGCCCTGCCGCTGGCGACGGCGGCCAGGCAGCCGTAGGAGCCGCACATGCACAGCGCATCGGGACGATCGTGCAGACGGATGTGGCCGATGTCGCCGGCGCCTCCGTCGATGCCCCGGTAGACGTCGCCGCCGATCACCACGCCGGCGCCGATACCGGTGGAGACCTTGACGAGGACGAAGGAGCCGCAGTCACGGTAGTGGCCCTGCTGCTCGGCCAGCGCCATGAGGTTGGCGTCGTTGTCGACGAAGACCGGGACCGGCCCGGCTTCACCGCTCTCGCCCACGTGCTCGGCGTAGACCTCCTGGAGCCGTTCGCGGATGGGGTACTGGTCCCAGCCGGGCATGATCGGCGGCTGGACGACGCGGCCCACCTCCCAGTCGACGGGTCCCGGCACGGACAGACCGATGCCGCAGACGCCGGCCGGGGTGATGCCGGCCGCCCCGATCAGATCGGGCAGCCAGTGGGCCACCCGGTCGAGGACCTGATCCGGCGCCTGGGTGATGTCCAGGTCCCCGGTGTGCTCGGCGAGGACGGTCCCCGCGAGGTCCAGGACCGCGGCGCGGGCGTGCCGGGTCTCCAGGTCCACCGCGATGACGGAGGCGTGGCCCGGATCGAACTCGATCCTGTCGCACGGCCGGCCGCCGGTGGAGGTGCCCGTGGTGTGGCGCAGCCAGCCGGCCCGGTTCAGCAGGTCGAGGCGCTGCCCGACGGTGGAGCGGGAGAGCCCGGTGGCACGCTGGAGCTCGGCGCGGGTGTGCGCGCGGCCGGCACGGATGAGTTGGAGCAGCTCCCCCGCGCTGGCCTGGTTCGATGTCATCGGCTCTCTCCCACGGTTCAGCTCTTGTCGGCGCCGCTGGTCAGTCCCTCGGTCAGAAGGCGTTCGGCGGCGAAGAAGAGGAGTACGACAGGGATCGTCAGCACGACGGAGCCCGCCATGAGGACGGTCTTGGGCACCTCGATGCCGTTGGACAGCTGCGCCAGGCCCAGGGAGACGGTCCACTTGTCCGGATCGGCGGCGAGGAACAGCAGGGCGAACAGGAACTCGTTCCAGGCGATCATGAAGACGTACAGGCCGGTCGCCATCAGGGACGGCAGCGCGAGCGGCAGGATCACCTTGCGCATGGTCTGCAGCCGGGACGCTCCGTCGAGGGCCGCGGCCTCCTCGATCGAGGCGGGGATGGTGACGAGGTAGTTCTTCAGCATGTAGATCGTCACGGGCACGGTCTGGGCCACGTAGACGATCGCCAGGCCGACCAGGTTCGACGAGAGCCCGATCTTGGCGAAGATGACGAACAGCGGGACGGCCAGCAGGGTCGTCGGGAAGAGGTACACGGCCAGGAAGATCGCGCTGATCTGGCGGTGGCCGAAGAACTTCAGCCGGCTGACCGCGTAGGCGCCGGGGACGGCGGCGACGAGGGTCAGGATCACCGTACCCAGCGACACGAGCGCCGAGTTGAGCAGGAAGTTCAGGAAGCCCTGTCCGCCGTCGTCCGTGGAGCGCAGGACGTCCTCGTAGGTGGAGAGGGTGAAGTCCTTGGCCGAGATCCACAGCGAGCCGGGGTCGAGCAGGAGGGCGTCGATGGGCTTCAGCGACAGAAGCACCATGTAGTAGAAGGGGATCACGGTGATCACCACGAGGAACGCGATGACGAACCAGCGGAGGACGCCGAAGAACCGGTCCTCGAACTGGGCCCGGGTCAGGGCCGTCTTGCGGGTCACGCTTCCTCCTGGACCTTGTTGGCGAAGAACTTGAAGTAGAGGCCGAGCAGGATCACCAGGCAGGCGGCCAGGACGAGCGCCTGGGCTGCCGCGGCGCCCACGTCGTAGCGGGCGGTGAGGAAGTCGTAGACGCGTACGGCGGCGACGTCGGTGCCGGCGCCGCCGCCGGTGAGGAGGTAGACGTCGTCGAACTTGTTGAACGTCAGGATGAAGCGCAGCACGCACAGCAGGGCGATGACGGGCATCAGCTGCGGGAGCAGGATGTGCCGGAAGCGCTGGGTGGGGGTGGCGCCGTCGACCAGCGCGGCCTCCTCCAGGCCGTCGGGCACCGCCTGGAGCCGGGCCAGGATGAACAGGAAGGCGAACGGGAAGTACCGCCAGGTCTCGAAGGCGATGACGGTCAGCAGGGCGAGCGGGATGTCGAAGTGCAGGCCCAGCAGGTGCACTTCGTAGGCGCGGGTGGACAGGAACGCGATGGGGTCGTCCCAGCCGAACAGGCGCCGGCCCCAGTCGTTGACGATGCCGTACTGCGGGCTGAGCGCGACCTCCCAGACGAAGGCGACCGCGACGACGGGCGCGCAGTAGGGCAGCAGCATCGCGGCGCGCAGCAGTCCGCGGCCCCGGAAGGGCTTGCGCAGCGCCAGTGCTGCGATCAGGCCCAGGCCTATGGAGCCGAAGGTCGCGCCTGCCGTGTACACCAGGGTGGTGGACAGGCTGGACCAGAAGCCGGCCGAGTCGAAGACCTGCGTGAAGTTGTCCAGGGACCAGTTGCCGAACAGGCCCATGCCCTGGATGTCGACGAGCCTGGCCTTCTGGAAGGCGAGAAGCACGGTCCAGGCGATGGGCAGGACCACCACCACGAGGACCACGAGGAAGGTGGGCGAGACGAACGCGAGGCCCGCGCGGTTCTCGCGGCGGCTGGCGGTCATCGGGCGCCGTGCCGAGGAGGCGGAGCGCGCTGACGGCCGGGGGGTGGTGTGCGGGCGCTGCGGTGCGCCGGCTGGGGCTGTAGTCATGAGGGACCTTCGTGAAGTGCAGGTGGGCGGCTACTGCAGGGACTTCTTCAGGGCGGCGACCTCCTCGTCGGCCTCCCGTGCGGCCTGCGTGGGGCTGGTCTGACCGCCGGACATGGCGCCGATGGCCTTGGGCACCGGCAGTTCGCCGTTGGTGGCGCCCACCAGTGCGCCCTCGCCCTGGGTGATGCCCCAGCGGCGCATGTTGCTGACTCCGTCGGCGAGCTGGTCGAGCAGGGCCTTGGGGAAGACCTCGTCGAGCGGCTTGCGGGTGTCGACGCCGATGTCGCTGTGGCGCCAGGCGTCGAGGTAGCGCCGGGGGTCGTCCGCGGTGCCCTTGCGGACCGGGATCTTGCCCTCGGGTGCGAGGCCGAACCAGGACTCGTAGCCGGTGCCCATCATGTACTCGATGAACTCCTGTGACGCCGCGGTCTCCGCGGTCTTCGTGGTCACCCAGGAGGTGATCTCGCCGAACTGCGCTGCCTCCTTTGCGTCGGGGCCCTTCATCGCGGTGACGATGCCGCTGTGGTCCGAGAGGTACTGCGGGTCGTCCTTGCACTGGGGGCAGCTGGGCAGGGCGTCCTTGCGCAGCCCGGCCAGCTCGTCGAGCAGGAACGAGGACCAGATGATCATGGAGGATCGGCCGGCGAAGTAGGTGGCGCGAGTGGAGTCGACGGTCTGGGTGCCGGGGGCTCCGTAGGCGCGGGTGAGCTGGTCGTAGGTCTTGAAGGCCGTCTCGCACTGCGGGGAGTCGAGGGCGACCTCGTGCCGGTCGTCGACGAGCTGGCAGTCGTTGGCGAGGGCGATGCTCTCGAAGCTCTGCGAGGTGAAGGCGTCGCTGGGGTCGGTGGCGGCCGAGATGCCGTCGCGGCCCTTGGTGGTGAGCGCCTTGGCGGCGGCCAGTGTCCTGGCGTAGGTGTCGGGGACGGCCAGGCCCTTCTTCTCCAGCTGGTCCTTGCGGTAGACCAGCAGCTGGAGCCAGGCGTCCGAGGGCACACCCAGGCTGGTGGCGCCGTCGGAGGTGAGTTCCAGCGCGTTGGCGTTGAAGGTGTCCCGTCCCAGCTCGTCGACGATCTGCTTCGGGATGTCCGTGTTCAGCAGCCCGTTGCTGTACATCTGCCACACCTGCCCCATCGGGGCGGCGCCGATGACGTCGGGCAGCTTCCCGGAGGCCGCGGCCGACATGATCAGCTGCGGCATCTGCGCCTCGTCGACCCCGACGAGATGCACCTTGATCCCGGTCTTCTTCTCGAACCCTCCGATGACCTTCTGCGTCGCCGCGACGCGGTCGGGGAGGTTCTCCTGGGACCAGACGGTGATCTCGCGGTCGGGTGTGCCGGGTCCGGTGCTTCCGGCGCAGCCCGAGAGCAGGCCGATTCCCACGGCTGCAGTGACGCCGACCGCGGTCGTCCTCGACCTCAGGGTCCTGATGCGCATCGCGTGTCCTCGTTCCGACTTATGTAAACCTGTGACGCATCTCAGCATCAGTTTTGCGTGTTGACAAGACATAACTTCGAGATATTGTCGCCACAACCTGGTTCGCAACCCTCCGGAGTCCCCCGTGGAACGCGTTGTCCAATTCACCGCCCCCCGTCAGGTCGAGGTGGCCGAGCACGCCAGTGCCGAGCTGCCGCCCGGCCATCTGCGGGTGCGCACCCGCTACTCAGGCATCTCGGCGGGCACCGAGCTGACCGCGTACCGCGGCACCAACCCGTACTTGACGCGGACCTGGGACCCCGAGGCGCGGCTCTTCCGCGAGGGCGCGGCCGGCATCGAGTACCCGGTGGCCGGCTGGGGTTACTCAGAGGTCGGCGAGGTCCTGGAGGTGTCCCCCGCACTCGTGGGCACCCCCGGTATGCCCGTCCCCGGCGACCTGGTCTGGGGCATATGGGGCCATCGCAGCGAGGGCATCGTCCCCGCCGAGCGCATGGTCGGCCACACCCTGCCCGCCGGACTGGAGCCGCTCGCGGGCGCGTTCGCCCGCGTCGGCGCCATCGCGTACAACGCCGTGCTGGCCGGCGACATCCACGTCGGCGAGGACGTCGCCGTGTTCGGACAGGGCGTCATCGGCCTGCTCACCACCCGGCTCGCCCAGCTGAACGGCGCACGGGTCACCGCCGTCGACGCTCTCGACGGCCGCCTGGAGACCGCCAAGCTCTACGGCGCCCACCACACCCTGAACGCGCGCACCGACTCCGTCGCCGAACGCGTCCGCGAAGCCACCGGCGGCCTCGGCGCCGACCTGGCCATCGAGATCAGCGGCGCCTACCCCGCCCTGCACGAGGCCCTGCGCTCGGTCGCCGTCGGCGGTCGCGTGGTGGCCTCAGGCTTCTACCAGGGCGACGGCATCGGCCTGCGCCTCGGCGACGAGTTCCACCACAACCGGGTCCAGCTGATCTGCTCCCAGATCGGGGGCGTGCCCCCGCAGCTGTCGCACCGCTGGACGGTCGAACGCCTCCAGCAGACCTTCCTGCGTCTGGTCGCCGAGGGACAGATCGACGTGTCCGCGCTGGTGAGCCATGTCGTCCCGGTCGCCGAGGCCGCCGACGCCTATGTGCTGCTGGACGAGCGTCCCGCCGACGCCCTGCAGGTCGTCCTCGAGTTCTGAGACCGGACTCCGAAGACCGGACTTTTCCGAAAGGCCCCCCATGCTCAAGACCGCCGTCCAGGAACAACTCCTGCCCGGGGACACCCTCCAGGCCAAGTGGGACTTCGCCCAGCAGGCCGGCTACGACGCCATCGAGCTGCGCGGCAAGGGCGAGTTCCACTTCGCCTCCCGCCTCGACGAACTCCGTCGGGCCCGCAAGGACGGTGTCGTCATGCCGACCGTCTGCGTGGACATGCTGCACTTCCTCGGCGCCTTCGACGACGACCTGCGCCGCGACGCCGTGGCACAGATGAAGTCCCAGCTCACCGTGATAGCGGAGATCGGCGGAGTGGGCGCCCAGACCCCCGCCTCGTACGGCATGTTCTCCCGCCGGCTGCCTCCCTTCGAGCCGCCGCGCACCGAGGAGGAGGACCGTGAGGTGCTCCTCGCCGGCCTCACCGAACTCGGCGAGCACGCCAGCAAGGAGGGCGTCACGCTCTTCCTGGAGCCGCTCAACCGCTACGAGGACCACATGGTCAACCGGCTCGAGCAGGCAGCCGACCTGATCCGCGCCGTCGGCCTGCCCTCCGTCCGCATAGGCATCGACAGCTACCACATGAACATCGAGGAGACCGACCCCGCCGCCGCGATCCTCGCCCACGCGGACGTCATCGGCCACGCGCAGGTCTCCGACTCCAACCGCTTCCAGCCCGGTGCCGGACACCTCGACTGGCACGCCTGGCTCGGCGCCCTGCACACCATCGGCTACGACGGCCACCTCGCCCTGGAGTGCCGCCTGACCGGTGACCCGCTCGAGGCCGTCCGCTCCGTCCCGGGCTTCCTCAAGAGGTCCGGCGCGTGAATTCCCTCGAGGGCCTCCTCGACCGGCCCGTGCCCGCCGCGCCCGTGGACCTGACCCTGCGGCGCGGCGCGGCGCGGGTCCTGATGGACAACTGGACCGGCGCCTCCACCGTTCCCTCCCCCGCCCTCTACCCCCACCAGTGGAGCTGGGACTCGGCGTTCATCGCCATCGGCCAGCGTCACCTCTCCGCGCGCCGCGCCCAGCGGGAGCTGGAATCCCTGCTGGCCGCGCAGTGGTCCGACGGCCGCATCCCGCACATCGTCTTCAACCCCGCGGTGGCCGCCGACGCGTACTTCCCCAGCCCGGACTTCTGGCAGTCCTCCACGGCCGGGCGGGCGGCGGGCGCGCCACCGGCCCCCGAGACCTCGGGCATCGTCCAGCCGCCGGTGCACGCTCTGGCGGCCTGGCTCGTGCACGTGGCCGACCCGGCGGAGTCCCGCCGGAGAGGCTTCCTCGCCCGGGTCCAGCCCCGTCTCGCCGCCTGGCACGAGTACCTGCTGAGCCGCCGCGACCTCGGTGGCCGGGGACTCGCCGCCCTCGTCCACCCGTGGGAACCCGGCATGGACAACAGCCCCTGCTGGGACCGGGCCCTGGCGCGCGTGGAACCCGCCACCGCCGGCACGTTCCGGCGGGCCGATCTCGTCCACGGCCATCCCGCCGACCGGCCCACCGACCTGGACTACGGCCGATACGTCCGGCTGGCCGCCGACTACCGGGAAGCCGGTTACGACGACCGGGGAGCCCGGCACGGCTTCGCCGTGGAGGACCCCTCCTTCAACGCCCTGCTGATCACGAGCGAACTGGCCCTGGCCGCCATGTCACACGAGCTGGGCATGCCGGGCGAGCGGTACACCGAGCGGGCCGGCCGGCTCACCCGCACGCTGGTGGAGCGGCTCTGGGACGCGGAGGCCGGCCTGTTCCGGGTGCGTGACCTGCATGACGACACCCTGGTCGGCGAGGACAGCGTGAGCGGGCTGATCCCGCTGCTCGTTCCGCACCTGCCCGAGGACGTGGTCCGGCGCCTGCGCGCCACGCTCCTCGGCCCTCGCTTCCACGCCCCGGCCACGGAACTCGTCCCCAGTTACGACCTCACCGGCCACGCCTTCGACTCGCACCGCTACTGGCGCGGACCCGCATGGTTCAACACGGCGTGGCTGATCCACCGGGGTCTGCGCGCCCACGGCCTCCGGCAGGACGCCGAGCGGATCCGCTCGGGCTTCCTCGAGCAGGCGACGCGCTCGGACTTCGCCGAGTACATCGATCCGTCCACCGGTGAGGGCCGCGGCGCCCGCCGGTTCTCCTGGACCGCCGCCCTCGCCCTCGACATGCTCTGCGCCGACCACGAGGAGTTCCGGCCATGACCACCGACGCCCGCATCCAGCTGGTCCGGGACGCCACGTTCGTCCGTCTGACGACGGACGGTGCGATCACCGGCAGCCGCGGCAGCGCCCCCGACGGGCTGTACGTCCAGGACGCCCGGCACCTCAGCCGCTGGCAGCTCACGGTCGACGGCACCGACCCCGTCGCCCTCGTGCCGGCCGAGACCGAGACCGACGACACGGCCGCCTGCGTGCTGACCCCCGAGGGCACCCGGGACCATCCGCCCGCCTACACCGTCTTCCGGCGGCAGAGCGTCGGCGCGGACACGTTCACCGAACACCTGAGCCTGGTGAGCAACCGCCCCGACGCGGTGAGCGCGCACGTCGAGCTGACCGTCGACGCCGACTTCGCCGACCTCTTCGAACTCCGCGCCGACGGCCGCCGCTACGGCAAGCCCGGCGCCGAGCACGAGATCCGCGCGACGGCGGACGGGGTTCGCCTGTCCTACCGCAGGGAGGACTGGCACGCCGAAACCGAGGTCGTCTGTCGTCCCACCCCCGACACGGTCACCACCGCACGGTCCGGTACCCGGGCCACCGCCCGCACGCTGAGCTGGCTCGTCCCCCTCGCCGCCCACGGCTCGGCCGAGCTGCGCCTGACCGTCCACGCCCGGCCCCACCGCCGGCCACCGCGCACCGCCCCCGCCGAACGGGCCGCGCGGCAGCGGACGTCCGTGGAAGTGGAGGGAACCGACGACCTCTCCCTCGCCTGCGTGCGCGGCCTGGCCGACATCGACCTGCTGACGATCCCGGCCACCGGTGTGGACGGCGAGGGCGTGCACGTTCCCGCCGCGGGCATCCCGTGGTTCCTCACCCTCTTCGGCCGCGACTCCCTGCTCACGTCGTACTTCCTGCTGCCGTACCGGCCGGAGACGGCGGCCGCCGTCCTGAGCGCGCTCGCCGCCACCCAGGGAGAGCGCCACGACGCCTTCAGCGGCGAGCAGCCCGGACGCATCGTCCACGAGACCCGGCACGGGGAACTCGCCCACTTCCGGCAGGTCCCCTACGGCCGGTACTTCGGCGCCGTCGACGCCACCCCGCTCTTCCTCGTCCTGCTCCACGCCCACCACGAGACGACCGGCGACCCGGCGCTCGCGAAGCGCCTGGAGACGCATGCACGGCGCGCCGTCGACTGGATGCTCACCGACGGCGGCCTGGAGCAGCACGGCTACCTCGTCTACAGCCCCGATCCCAACGGACTGGTCAACCAGAACTGGAAGGACTCCGCGGGCGCCATCTGCTTCAGCGACGGCACCCAGGCCGAGGGCCCCATCGCGGTGTCCGAGGCGCAGGGCTACGCCTACGACGCGCTGCTGCGCACGGCCGAGCTCGCCGGCGGCGTCTGGGGGGACGAGGCGTACGCGGGCCGGCTCCGGGAGACCGCGGCCCGGCTGCGGGAGCGCTTCGCCGCGGACTTCTGGATGGCGGAGGCCGACTTCCCGGCCCTCGCGCTGGACGGGGCCGGCCGTCAGGTGGACGCGCTGGCCTCCGACGCCGGACACCTCCTCTGGTCGGGCATCCTCGACCCGCAGCGCGCGCGGCGCGTGGGACGGCGACTGCTGGAGCCGGACTTCTTCTCCGGCTGGGCCGTCCGCACCCTCGCCGCGGGTCAGCGGCCCTACCACCCGCTGTCCTACCACCGCGGCAGCGCCTGGCCCCACGACAACGCGGTCATCGCGCTGGGACTCGCCCGGCAGGGTCTCACCCAGGAACTTCGCACTCTGGCCGAGGGCCTGGTCACGGCGGCCGCCCGGCACGCGTACCGCCTGCCCGAGGTTCTCGCGGGCTACGACCGCTCGGCCACCGCCGGGCCGGTCCCGTACCCCCACTCCTGCTCACCACAGGCCTGGGCGGCCGCGACCCCGCTGGCGCTGAGGACCGCACTCGACCGGACCTGAGCGGATCCGCGGGGCCGGTTCCTCGCCAGGTCCCCTCGCGCCGAGCACCTGAACGCCCGGGGGCAGGGGACCCGGGCCGTGCGGGATGCCCGCCCGGTCCTCGGCCGGGCGGGCACCCTGGGGGCCGACCCGGAGGTCAGCTGAAGTCAGGGGCTGCGGTGCGGGTCCGCTTGATCTCGTAGAAGCCCGGCGCCGAGGCCACGGCGAGCACGCCGTCCCACAGCCGGGCCGCCTCCTCCCCCCTGGGCGTGGGATTCACCACGGGCCCGAAGAACGCGACCGGCTCGCTCTGCGCCCCGGAGCCGGGTACGGCGATGATCGGGCTGCCCACGTCCTCGCCGACCAGCGTGATGCCCCTGCGGTGGGAAGCGCGCAGTTCGCCGTCGTGGCGGTCGGTGTCGCCGGCGTCGGCCAGGTCCACGGGGAGTCCGACGTCCCGCAGGGCGGCTTCCAGCGTCGCCCTGTTCTTGGGCTGCTGCTGCAGGTGGTAGCGGGTGCCGAGAGCGGTGTAGAGGGGTTCCAGCACCTGGGGGCCGTGGCTGAGGCTCGCGGCGACGAGGACCCGCACCGGCGCCCATGCCTCGCCCATCAGGACCCGTATCCGCTCGGGCAGTTCGTCCAGGCGGTTCTCGTTCAGGACGGACAGGCTCATCACGTGCCAGGACACCTCGATCGGGCGGCTCTTGGCCACTTCCAGAATCCAGCGGGACGTCAGCCAGGTCCACGGACACACGGGGTCGAACCAGAAGTCCACGGTGGTGGGCGACTCGGGGGTGGTCGGTGCTGCGTTCACGGGACTCTCCAAGGGCCGTCGCGTTCCGGTGCGTCGCCGTCCTGCGGTATGCGGGCCGGCCACCTCCCCACTTTAACGCATAGACGACCGGTCGGCTTGCGCATCGCCCGTCCGGCTTGCTCAGCGCAGGAAGCCCTCCCGAAATACGCAAGGACACCGACGCCCACACCTCGGCCGTCCACGTGTAGCCGATCGGTCGTATACTCCACGCATGGGGCGAACGAGCGATGCCAGGAACAAGATCCTCACCGCTGCTCGGTCACTGCTCGAGCAGCGGGGCTATTCGGCGCTGGGCGTGGCCGAGATCTGCAAGACGGCCGAGGTGCCCAAGGGGAGCTTCTACTACTTCTTCGAGTCCAAGGAAGCCCTCGCCCTCACCGTCATCGACGAGCAGTGGGCGGCGGAGAAGCGGGACTGGGAGGGCATTCTGAGCGGTGACGCCCCGCCCTTGGAGCGGCTGAGGCAGCTCTTCGTGGCCACCGAGAACCGCCAGCGGAACGGGCAGGACAGCTGCGGGGTGGTCTCCGGGTGCATGTTCGGAAACCTCACCCTGGAGATGAGCAACCAGACGGACGCCGTACGCGAACGCCTTCAGCAGATCTTCGAAGCGCAGGTGGACATGGTCGAGGCGACCATCGCCGAGGCCCTGGAGCGGGGTGAGATCGCGGTCGCCGCACCACGCGAAGCCGCTCGGTCCGTCGTCGCACAGCTCGAGGGCCAGGTGCTCTTCGCGAAGCTCTACAACAACACCTCGCAGCTCAGCAGCCTGTGGCCGAACTGCCTCGCCCTGCTCCGCGCCAATGGCCCCCAGGTCGCCGAACTCGCCTGAGGCGGGTCACTGCTGAGGCCGGGCTGACCGGCCGACCGAACCGGCGCCGACCGGCCTGGTCAGTACCGCCGATCCTCACGACTCCCCGGCGAGCCGCCGCAGCGTTCGCGCCGCCGGCTCGTGCACGGCACGGCGGTACGCGGTGCCCGCCCACAGATGCATGAGTTCCGGGTCGCCTGCCGCGGCGGCCGCCTTGCGCAGCGGGGCGGTGAGGTGGTGCACGGCCGGGTATCCGGTGGGGGCCGAGGATTCGTAGCGCTCCGTGAAACGGTTGCGCAGTCCTCGTGCGGGCCGTCCCGTGAAGGCACGGGTCAGCACGGTGGTGTCGAACGCCGGGTCCGCCAAGGCCCGCTGATGGGGCGCCGAGGCCCCGCTCTCGTCCGTACGCAGCAGGACTGTGCCGACCATGGCGGCCTCCGCTCCGGCGTGGAGCGCGGCCGCCACGTCGGCGGGCGTGCCGATGCCTCCGGCGGCGATGAGCGGCAGGGAGACCTCGCCGCGCACGTGCGCCACCAGATCGGGCAGCGAGACGGGGACGAGCGGGCGGTCGGGGCTGAGCGTGGCCGAGTGACCGCCGGCCGCAGGTGCCTGCACGGCCAGGGCGTCCACACCGGCCCGCGCCGCGAGGCGGGCCTCTTCGACCGTGGTGACGCTCTGCAGGACGGTGGTTCCTGCTCGCCGCAGCGCCTGGACGGCCGTGGCATCGGGGATGCCGAACGTGAACGACACCCACGGGACCGGCGATCCGAGGAGCAGGTCGATCTTCGCCGCCCAGTCGTCGTCGTCCTCCTTGGGAGCACTGTCCGACAGGCTCAGCCCGTACCGGTCCGCCTCGGCTTGCACCGCGCGGGCATAGCGGCTGTAGGCGTCGACCGTCACGGGGACCGGATTGGGTGCGAACACGTTCACCCCGAACAGGGCGTCCTGTTCCCGGACTGTGCGCATCTGCTCGGCGAGAAGGGCGGCCGACTTGTAGCCGGCGGCCACGAAACCCATGCTGCCCGCCCGTGCGGCCGCCACGACCAGCTCGGAAGAGCTTCCCCCGCCGGCCATGGGTGCCGCGAGAACAGGGAGTTCCACACCAAGGTCGGACAGCAATCGGCTCATGACGGACATCTCCTCCGGACGCACGGAGCGGGCGAGTGCGCTCACCGCCCTCCAACCGCTGGAGCGACCAGACCGGCACGACGTACGCCGGATATCGCTCACGTCGCCAGCGTAGGACGTCTTACGCGGCGGAGGAGGGCCGCGGCCATGCCGATTAAGCTGCGACTATGCACGACAGGCATCGATCCCCGAGGGAGTGGGCCATGGAGGTCGAGATCCGCCACCTCCGGGCCTTCGCCGCCGTGGCGCGCCACCGGTCCTTCTCCCGTGCCGCCCAGGAACTGCTGGTCACCCAGCCGGCGCTGAGCCGCACGGTCGCTCAGTTGGAGGCGACCCTGGGAGTCCGCCTCCTGGAGCGCACGTCACGCCGCGTGGACCCGACCGACGCCGGAGCGGAGTTCCTGCACCAGGCGGAACGAGTCATCGCCTCCTTCGACCACGCCCTCACCTCGGCACGCCGACTGGGCGTGCTGCGACTCGGCTTCAGCTGGCTCCTGCCGGCTCCCTGGGCGCAGCGGACCGTCAAGGACTTCGAGCAGAGCACAGGTGCCTCCGTCACGCTCAGCCGCACCGACGATCCCCTGGAGGCCCTGCACCGGCGCACCGTCGACGTCGCCGTGGTCCGCGGCGACAGGGACGTGCCGGAGCCGCTGCGTACCGTCTGGCTGTACGACGAGGCACGCTTCGCCGTCTGCGCCCGGGAGAGCCCCCTCGCCGTCCGGAGCCACCTCGACTGGGGCGAGGTGCGGCGCTGGCGTCTGATCGTGAACACCGTCAGCGGCACGACCGGCCCATGGTCGTGGCCCGAGGAGTCACGGCCGAAGGACATCGTCGAGACTGCGAACTTCGACGAGTGGGTGGAGACGGTGGCCGCCAACCGCGGTATCGGCATCGTGCCCGAGACCGCCAGGGACCGCTCGCCCCACCCCGCTCTGCGCTTCGTCCCGCTCACCGACGCCCCGCCGGTTCCCGTGCGACTGGTCCACCTGCCCGACGGCCCCCACACGCTCATCCGCCGGTTCGTCGACGCTTCCCTGGCAGCGGCCGGCACGTCAGCCGCACGGATGCGTGAGCGCACGGACACGTAAGCGGCGCGGATGTCTGAGCGGAACGGATGCGTGATGGGCACCGATGCGTGAGCGGCATACGGATGTGCCACCGTGCGACCTCTTCGGTCCTCCCGGTGCGGCGCGAGGTCCGGTCGGCGGGCGGTCCCATGGGCCGGACGTCAGGGTGCCGCTATACGGTGCAGCACCTCCGCGGCCGCCGCCACATCGCAGCCCTCCAGGCGGGAGAAGATGTGACGGCGCACACTGGCGAGGTTCGTGGGCCACGCCTGTTCCAGCATCTTCCATCCCGGGTTGGTGAGCAGGGCCAGCCACGCCCTGCCGTCCTCGGGGCTCTTCTGCCGTGTGACGAGTGACTGGGACTCCAGCCGGTTCACCACCCGGGTCATCCCGCTCAGCGAAAGGCCGCACATGTTGGCCAATTCGCTCATGCGCATCTGATGGTGCGGCGCTTCGGAGAGATGGACCAGGACCGTGTACTCGGTGGAGGAGATCGGAAGCTCCTCGAGCATGTCGGCGTCGACGACCCGGGGCAACAGGGCCATCACCTTGCCGAGAGCCCGGAGGAATTTCTCCTCGTCCGGGTTGAGGGGAACGATCGTGGTCGCGTCTGCCATGGGCTCAGTCTAATTGGCGCAGCAATCCGATCGATTGACCGGCAAAGAGACGATTCACCGAGGGACTATTTCCCACCGCAAGCAGTGCGTGGACAGGGGACTCGAGTCCTTGCTGCTCGCCCGCCCTGGCGCCTGGGCGAGCAGCCGTCGTGTCGTCACGGTGCCTGAAGAGCGGGCCGGCGGGCCCGCTTCAGGTGGCGATGTTCCGCAGGGCCACCGCGAGCTGCCCGAGGTCGAGGCCCGTCAGATGATCCAGGAAGTGACGGCGCACGGACGCCAGGTTGGACGGCCACGCGGCTTCCAGCCGCGCGAAGCCCTCGTCGGTGAGGATGGCGTTCGAGCCCCGGGCATCGAGCGATGACTTGACGCGCTGGACGAGGCCCTGGCTCTCCAGCCGGGTGACCAGCCGCGTCATGCCGCTGAGCGACATCTCGACGGCGGCGGCGAGGTCGCTCATACGCATCTGCCGGTCGGGGGCCTCCGAGAGGTTCGCCAGGGCCAGGTACTCGATGAGGGACAGGCGCTGCTCCCGGATCATGTCTGCGTCGATCGCCCGCGGCAGAGCGTAGATGACGCGACTCAGCGCTCTCACCACAGCCTCTTCCTCGGCGTCGAGGGGCCGCAGTTCTCTCTCATCCGGGTCCGGCTGCGCTGCGATGCCTGGCATGGCTCCACACTTCTGTTCGTCGGGAATGCGATCAAGGGGTTGCTTACCACAGGCCTGGGCCGGTCCGGGAACCGTCCACCGGAGCCCCCGGCACGGAGGACCCATACCCTCATATTTGCTACGTCAAGCAATCTATGTCATGCTACACCCAGATCCGGCGCCGCCCGCCCATCGCCGTGTCGTGCCCAAGAGCGGGCCCCGCTCGAGACCGCCCGGCGAGAAGCGGCAACTCGAAGACGCCACGGCGGCCGGCGACGGACCAGCTTCCTCGCCGAACAGACAGGAAGACCTCATGACGTCGAAGCCCGCGCCGGCGCGACACGCGGTGCGACCACTGACAGAGGCCGAAGAGGCCGTCGTCCGAGCGCTCCCCCTTCTGATCAACGCCCTGCCGCGCGCCATCGACGCCGTCATGATCCAGGAACAGCAGATGTCCGCTACGGAGTACCTGGCCCTGATGCATCTGTCCGAAGCCCCCGACCGGCGCATGCGCATGGGGGATCTCTCCGCCGCCTGCGACATGTCACTCAGCGGAACGACACGGGTCGTGCACCGGCTGGAGAAGGAGGGCTACATCGAGCGCGTGCGATGCGACCGCGACAAGCGCAGCTACCGCGCCGCCCTCACCGACTCCGGCTTCGCCCGTCTGGAAGAGGCGTGGCCGAGCAACTTGGCCGCCCTGCGCTGCCACTTCCTCGACCATCTGAACGGGATCGACCTCAAGACCCTCGCCGCCGCGCTGGGGAAGGTCGCCGGCTGATCGGGCAGACCACGCCCTGAGCAGACGCGCCGCTGAGCAGGCCCGCCCAGCGGCGCAGCCGCGCGCACCCGCCCCGGCGCGTAGGCCCCCGCCGACCACGTCACCCGGACTCCCCGGTCCGGGTGGCCCGGTGGGTGCGCTCAGGAGTTCGTGAGGACCATGCGGAAGCGGGCCGCGCCGGAGAGCATCTTCTGGTAGGCGGAATCCGCGTCGCTCAAGGGCACGGCTTCCACCGTGGGGCGGATACCGTGCAGGGCACTGAAGTCCATGGTGTCCTGCACGTCCTGCGCGGTACCGGAGGGGTGGCCCCGCACCACCCGGCCCGACAGGATGAGCTGCAGCGGCGTGATGCCGAGGGGTTCGGGCGAGACTCCGATGACCACGAGCTCGCCTCGGGACGTCAGGCCGTCGACGGTCGCCGCGATGGCGTCGGAGTTGCCCGCCGTGGCCAGGACGACCTTGGCGCCGCCCAGGGCCTGCAGCGCCTCGGCCACCGGGGTCGTCCCCGTGGCGTCGACGTAGTGGTGCGCCCCGAAGCGCGTGGCCAGCTCGGCCTTCTCCGCACCGCGGGCGACGGCCACGGTCTCGAACCCCATGGCCACGGCGAACTGCACGGCCAGATGGCCGAGACCCCCCAGGCCCACCACGGCAACCCTGTCGCCCGGCTGGGCGGAGCTGCGCCGCAGCCCGTTGAAGGTCGTGACCCCCGCGCATGCCATGGGACCCGCGTCCGACGCCGACAGGGCTTCCGGAATCCGCGCCAGGGCGTCGACCGGCGCGATCATGTTCTCGGCGAAACCCCCGTCGTACGCGTAGCCCGGGATCTTGAGGTTCTCGCACACGATGAAGTCGCCCCGCCGGCAGGGGGTGCAGTGCCAGCAACTGCCGCCGAACCACCCCACTGTCACCCGGTCCCCCACCTTCCAGCCGAAGTCCTCGGCACCCTCGCCCAGTTCCTCGATGCGTCCGGCCACCTCGTGTCCGGGTACCAGCGGCCACCGCACACCGGGCATGGTGCCGGTCACGAAGAAGTCATCGCTGTGGCAGATGCCGCACGCCTCGACGGACAGGCGGACGTGGTTGCGCCCCGGTCGCGGCACTTCACGCTCGACGACCTCGAAACGCCCGCTCGGACTCGTCACCTGCGCGGCACGATAGGTATCCATAGGTGTCTCCGTCCTCAGGGGGCCGCTCGCGAGACGCCGACCGTTGCCGATCGTCCATGTGCTGAGGAGAAGGCGCCGACGAGGAGCCGGTACGTCGGGCGACGAACGCCACCGTCAGCGGCCGGATCCGGGCTGGGCGGAGATCTCTTCGGGCGGCAGTTGTGATCACCGGTGATCCGGCGCCGGTGCGTACGCTCCATCCCACCATCACCCAGGCGGCCCGGCAAAAGATGGGACCTGCCGCGGCCGTTCCCCGCCGCGCGGACGGTTTCGTCAGAACCCCCGTGGAACAGTGCCGAAGCCCGCTCCGCCGAGCGATCTGCGGTGGCGTTCCGCGGCCAGCTGCGTGATGGCCTGGTGGACGGCGCCCACCACGGCGGCCTCGTCCGGGTCGAGCTCCGCGAGCGTCTCGTCCGTGGCCTCGGCGATGCGCGCGGCGGCGGCGAGCGCGGCGAGGACGGGCGGTCCGTCCCCCCTCCGGTCGATCCCACGGCCGCCTGCGGGGGCGGCGGTCAGGGGGCGGGGCCGACGAAAGGGATGCCGGGAGGAGCCCGCCGGGGCGCCGTCCGCGGTGGCCGCCTGAAGAGCCCGCCAGTAGCGTGCGGCCAGATCACGGCCCCGGCGCCACAGCCATTGCTCCACGGTCTCGTAGGGCGGTTCCCGGACGATGCCGGAGGCCGCCTCGAACAGGACGGCGTCCTTGATCCGCGGCGATGCGGCGGGCAGGACCCGACCGGCGTGGAGGAGTACGGCCCGCAGACCGACGAGGTCGACAAGTTCCGCACCGGCCAGGGCGAGGGACAGGTCACCCGGCTCCAGCCGGGGACCGGTGCCCTCGGTGGCGGCGAGGACGGCCAGGCCCTGGGCTGTGGTCATGTACGGCTCCCAGGTCGGTCGGGGAGGCGATCGTCACCGACGACGCCGGCCAGCTGAACAGCACGTAGAACATAGCGTGTGTTAATTCAGCGAAAGGCACAAAAGCCCGCGACGACCGTCGGCGTCGCTTCCCCAAGACGATCTCAGGACGACCTCAGGACGACTTCATGGAGCGCCCACGCCCGACCCGGACGCGGCCGAACGGGCCTCGCCGACCGCGCGGCCGCGCTCGGTGGTGGGAAAACGGTCAAGCATCGCGCGCAGCTCGTCCGCGTCGACGTTGGCCCCGAACGGCTCGGTGCCCGGCTGCAGGCGCACTCCGTGCGCGAGCGGGCCGGCGTCGACCGGGTCGAAGCCGAGGTCGTCGATCAGCCCCATCACCGTGGACAGGGCGTGGGGGTCGTCGCCGGCGACGGCGATGGCCTTGCGCCCGGGCGTGCCCGCGGGAACGGCCCCGTCCTCCAGGTCGTGATACCCCATGTGGTTGAACGCCTTCACCACCTTCGATCCCGGCAGGAACGCCTGGACGATCTCGCTCGTCGACGTGCGCGGGTCGGTGAAGTCGTCACGGACGCCGTCGATCTCCCACCAGTAGTTCATGGCGTCGACGACGAGCTTGCCCCGCAGCGCCTCGACGGGGAGGCCGCCGTGCTTGCTCAGGGGCAGTGCGAGGATCACGACGTCGGCCTGGTCCGCCGCCTCGGCGGCGGTGACCGCGATCGCGCCGGGGGCGAGGACCTCGACCGTGAGGGCGATCCTGCCGGGTGCGCCGGAGCCCGAGATGAGGACACGATGCCCGGCGGCCACCGCCAGCCGGGCCAGCACGGTTCCCACCTTCCCGGCGCCCAGGATGCCGATCGTGTGCACAGGTTTCCTGTTCATTGCCGTCTCCTGAGCGGGGTCAGCCGGCGAGCATGTCGCGGACCATGGGGATCACCTTCGTGCCGTACAGCTCGACCGTGCGGAGGCGGTGGCTGATCGACTGCGAGCCCGAGGTGTAGATGAGGTCGAAGCGGCCGACCTGAAGTGCCTGGACGGCGGCGGCGATCTTGCGTGCGACCGTTTCGGGCGACCCGACGTACATGGAGCCGTGGGCGATCTCCGCCTCGTACTCCTCCCGGCGCACCGGCGGCCACCCGCGCAGGGCGCCGATACGGTCCCGGATCACCCGGTACCCCGGCCAGTGCGCCTCGCGGGCTTCCTCGTCGGTGTCGGCGATGAAGCCCGGCGAGTGCATCCCGACCGGGTGGGCCGTGGTGCCGAACTGGGCCGTCGCGCGCTCGTAGAGATCGATGTAGGGAGCGAAGCGCGTGGGGGCGCCGCCGATGATGGCGATCATCAGCGGGAGCCCGTGGCGGGCGGTACGCACCACCGACTGGGGGGAGCCGCCGACGCCGACCCACGTCGGCAGCTGGCCGGTCTCGGTCGTGGGATAGACCCGCGCGTCGTCGAGCGCGGCCCGCACCGTCCCCTTCCAGGTGACGGGCTCCTCCTTCAGCAGCTGCACGAACAGGTCGAGCTTCTCCTCGAAGAGGACGTCGTAGTCGGCGAGGTCGTAGCCGAACAGGGGGAAGGACTCCGTGAAGGAGCCGCGTCCCAGGATGATCTCGGCGCGCCCGTCGCTCAGTGCGTCGAGCGTCGCGAACCGCTGGAAGACGCGCACCGGATCGTCGGAGCTGAGCACGGTGACGCCGGAGGAGAGCCGGATGCGCCGGGTGCGGGTGGCTATGCCGGCGAGTACGGTCTCGGGGCTGCTGACCGAGTACTCCGGGCGGTGGTGCTCCCCCAGTGCGAGGACGTCGACGCCGAGTTCGTCGGCGAGGACGGCTTCGGCGACCGTCTGGCGGATCGACCGCGCGTGCGAGACGAGCACGCCCGCGTCGTCCTCGGGTACGTCCCCGAAGGTGTCCAGGCCGAATACGAGATCAGACATGTGAGGCTTCCTTACTGAGGATCTCCCGCACGCGCGGGGCGACTTCGCGCCCCAGCAGCTCGATCGTGCGGGCGCGGGCCTGACGCGGCAGGTGCATGACGTCGTACTTGAGGTCGAAGCGGCTCAGGCGAAGGTCCCGGGCCACGGCGGCGATCTTGCGGGCGACGGTCTCCGGGGACCCGACGAAGAGCGCGCCGTGCTCCAGCTCGGCCTCGTAGCGCTCCCGGTCCGGTTTGTAGAATCCGCGCTCCTCGGCGAGTTGGCGGACGACCGGCTCCCAGTACCGCCACCAGATCTCGATCGCCTCTTCGTCGCTGTCGGCGATGAGCCCGAGGGAATGCTGTCCGATCGGCTGCGGAGCGTGTCCGGCCTGCTGGAGCGCGCGGTGGTAGAGGTCCACGTGGCCGCGGAAGCGCTGGGGACGGCCGCCGATGACGGCCAGCATCAGGGGCAGGCCGTAACGGGCGGCACGGAGGACGGAGTCGGGGCTGCCGCCCACGCCGATCCAGGTGGGGATCCCGCCGGGGGGCATCCGGGGACGCAGCTCCTGCTCGACGAGCGGGGCGCGGGTCGCCCCGCTCCACGTCACCTTCTCCTCCCGCTGCAGGCGCATGAACAGGTCGAGCTTCTCCTCGAAGAGCTGCTCGTATGCGGTGAGGTCGTAGCCGAACAGCGGGAAGGACTCCGTGGCCGACGCGCGCCCGAGGACCAGTTGGGCCCTGCCGTTCGACACGGCGTCGAGCGTGGAGAACGCGTGGTACAGCCGCACCGGGTCGTTGGTGCTCAGTACCGTCACGGACGTGCCGAGGCGGATGCGCTCGGTGGCGGTGGCGATGGCGGAGAGCAGGACCGGGACGGCGCTGTCGACGTGGCCCGGCCGGTAGTGCTCGCCGATGCTGAAGACGTCGATGCCGGAGGACTCGGCGAGCCTTGCCTCCTCCACGAGGAGGCGCACCACCTCGGCGTCGTCGAGGGTGCGGTCGCCGTCCGTGGCGACCTCCCCGAAAGAGTTGAGTCCGATCTCGAAAGTGCCGGCCGTCATGGCCGCTCCTTCCGTAGCCGCGCCCACCGGGACCGTCACCCTCGGAGGCCCGATGTAATTGACTCGTCAAGCATGCCTCTATTTGCTTGACGAGTCAAATACAGATCGGCCCCCCTCCCCCGGCGCCGTCACGCGAGCTTCGACACCTGGTAATGACCGATGAGCCACTCATCGCCGACACGCTTGAGGACGACACCGAGATTCACGCTGATCGTGGGGCGGTCGACGAAGGAGAAGTCGACGCCGAGGTAGCCGAGCAGGACGCCGTCGGCGAGCTCGCGCACCTCCAGTACGTCGTAGTGCGCCTTGAGCCCGAGCGGCTGGGAGTCGTAGTACTCGGCCACACCCGAGCGCCCGACACTGTACGGGCGCAGGCCCTGGAAGATCGCGTCCTCGGTGAAGCATGAGGCCACCTGCTGCGGGTCATGCGCGTCGACGGCCGCCTTCCACCGGTCGACGACTCCGGACACGATGTCTCGCTGTGCCCCTGTGCTTTCCATCAGGTACTCCTGGTACTGGCTCGTAAGAAGGTGGGGGTTGTCCGCACTCCGGGCCGGCTTCGCCGCCCGCGGGCACACCGGAAGGCTCAGGCCGCCCGGCCGGGATCGTTCGGGTGGGACTGGAGCGGCGTGATCACCGCGCTCATCCAGGGCCACAAGGGAAGACTGCCGAGCACCTTCGCCCTCAGCTCCGCCTCGTCGTCGGCAAGCCAGACACCGATGCTGCGCAGTTCTCCGACGGGGCGCCACAGCCTGAACAGGTGTCCCTGCGCCGTCAGCTCCCTGGCCCGTACGGCTTCGGCGGCGCGACGCCCATCGACCACCGCCTGGTCGGTTCCCTCCGGAACGGTGGTGGTCAGTTCGACCAGGAACTCCTTCATGATCTTTTCCTTCCTCAGGCGGGTGGGCCAGAGCGAGTAGGTGCGAGACGACGAGAGCCGTGCCACCGGGCCCACACCCCACGGCGTGGGCCCGAGCACACTCCCGTCCGTCTCCCTCACTGTGGTGACGGCGGTTGCCGTCACCGGCTCGGGCATGGGTCAGGCAGCGGCCTTGATCGTGCCGGCGATCTTCACGACGCGTTCGGCTTGGATGCGGGCGGCGGTGCGGGTGGTGTCGTCGACGGGGTTGGTGCCCTGGCCGTCGGCGTGGGAGGTGCCGTAGGGGTTG
>NZ_LLZN01000077.1 GCF_001509795.1 Streptomyces sp. NRRL WC-3605
ATCGACCGTGGCACCAGATCCGACCGCCGACACACGTCCGAAGGACCCGCCATGAACCACTCCCCAGCCGGTACTCATCACACGGTCCAGCAGGACCATCCGCCCGCCGACCCCCGCCGCTGGACCGCCCTCGCTCATATCTGCGCGGCCCAGTTCATGCTGGTCCTCGACGTCACCGTCGTGAATGTCGCCCTGCCCGACATGGCTGCCGACCTCGATCTCCGCCGGTCCACGCTGACCTGGGTCGTCACCGCCTACACCCTGTGCTTCGGCGGACTGATGCTGCTCGGCGGCCGACTCGCCGACGCCCTGGGCGCCCGCCGCATCCTGCTCACCGGACTCGCACTGTTCACCGCGGCCTCGCTGCTCACCGGACTGGCCCAGAGCGCCCCGATGCTGCTCGGCGGCCGGATCGGCCAGGGAGTCGGTGCGGCCCTGCTGTCCCCGGCCGCGCTCTCCCTGGTCACTTCCACCTTCCACGGCGCCGAACGCGACAAGGCTCTCGGCGTCTGGGCCGCGATCGGCGGCACCGGCTCCGCGGCCGGCGTACTCCTCGGTGGGGCCCTGACCAACGGGCTCGGCTGGCCCTGGGTGTTCTACATCAACGTGCCGGTCGGACTACTCCTGCTGGTCGTCCTGCCCGCCGTCATTCCCGTCCGTGCCCCGCAGCCCGCACGACTCGACATACCCGGCGCGCTCCTCGTCACCGCGGGCACGGCTTCCCTGATCTACGGTCTGGTCGAAGCGGGGGACAGCGGCTGGACAGACCCCTCGACCCTGCTGGCGCTGGCCGGTGCCGCGGCCGCGTACACGGCCTTCGCAGCGGTCGAGCGCGCCAGTCGGGCACCGCTGATGGACCTGCGGATGTTCACCCGGCGGCCGGTGCTCGCGGGCGCGTTCCTGATGCTGATCGCCACCGCGCTGCTGATCTCGTACTTCTTCCTCGGATCCGTCTACCTCCAGCACATCCGCGGCCTCACCCCGCTGCGCACCGGGCTGGTGTTCCTGCCCGTCGCCGTGGCCACCGGCGTCGGCGCACACCTCGCCTCCCGGCTCGTCGGCACGATCGGCAGCCGTCCGACGGCTGTCGCCGGCATGACTCTCGCCGCCGCCGGGACCATCCCGCTGACCGGCTGTCCCAGACCGGCAACGTGTACGCCGGGCTGCTGCCGGGCTTCGTGATCGCCACCCTCGGTATCGGCGCGGTCCTCGTCACGGCCATGACGACCGCCCTGGCCATGGTGGAGCCCGCCGAGTCGGGCCTCGCCTCCGGCGTCGTCAACACCTTCCACGAGGTGGGAGGCTCGATCGGCGTCGCCGTCGTCTCCACCGTCGCCGCCTCCGGCTTCGAGCACGGTTCGGCCGCCGGATTCCGTGACGCGTTCACGGTGTGCGCGGTGGCCGCCGGGGCCGGCGCCGTCGTCGCCCTGGGGCTCGTGCCTCGCGGCAAGCCCCGGTCCACCGGCGGCCCGCACGTTCACTGATCGCCGCCCGCCGGCGAGCAGCCGCCGGGCCTCGGAACGCCGGGAACTGTCACGGTCCACCCCCGACGGCTCCCGGGCTCAGAAGGAAGCGATGAGTTGCACGGCGCCTACCTGCGATTCCCCGCCGATCTTCCCGTGGTGGTGCGCCGGGTGGTCTGCGACTTCGTGTACGGCGGTTCAGGTGCGAAGTCGTCTGTTGCATGCGGCGAACGTTCGTCGAGCAGGTCGCGGGCCTCACCCGGCGGTACATCCAGCAGACCGAACGAATGCGATCAGCACTGGCAGAGGTCGGCCTCGCCCTGGCCGGCCGCGCCGGTGTCCGGCTGGCCGACGTCTTCGGGGCGAAGGTCAGCCGGAACACGGTCCTGCGGTTGGTCGAGGCTCTCCCGGATCCCCGGCCACAGGTCCCGCGGGTGGTCGGCGCCGACGAGTACGCGATGTGCCAAGGCCATGTCTACAGGACCGTCTGATCGACGTTGAGACCAGCAGGTCGGTTGACCTGCTGCCGGATCGTGAAGCGGGCACGGTCGCCACCTGGCTGGCGGAACGTCCGGGGATCGAGGTTCGTGGGCCCGGAGCTTCCCGACGTTCTCGCGCTCGCGGACGTCGTCGTGTCGCGCAGTGGGGCCGGGACCCTGGCGGAGCTCACCGCTCTCGGCAAGCCGGCCGTGTTCATCCCGCTTGCCACCTCGGCGGGGAACGAGCAGCGCACAACGCCCGCCACCTGCAAGAGGCCGGGGCCGCCGTCGCGCTGCTCGGTGACGTCACGGGGGAGCGTCTGCGAGACGGTGTGGGCCCGCTCCTCACCGATCCCGCGCGTCGGGCCGAGATGGCGCGGCGGGCCAGGGCACATCGGAGACCAGATGCGGCGGAGTGGCTCATGGACGTGATCCTTTCCGCCTCCAACTGAGCCGTTACAGAAGGCGGCGGCCGCCGCGCACGATGTGCAGTGCCGTGCCCACCTCGATCAGCACGGCACAGGCGATAGCGCGCAGACTCCCCGAGAGGAGACCGTCTCAGCCGGGTACGACGTTGAAGGTGACCGACTCAGTTCCCGTCTGTCGCCAGTCCGTCGTGACGTCCGCCTTGAGGATGTAGGACCCGGGCTCGTCCAGGCTGTCCTCGAAGTTGAACAAAGTGATGCTCGGCGGGCGGCACCGCGCGCTCGTCACGCGCCGCACCACTTCCGAACCACGGCTCAGCGTCCACTGGACGTAGCACCCGCGGTCCAAGCGGCCGGTGTCGTCGTAGACCTCGGTGTTGGCCCCCGGCCGCGATCCCACGCGATAGGTGTCTGGCCCCGTCTTCCCGGACGAGCCCAACTTGATCCGTACGACCAGCAGACCCGTGTGCCCAGGGCTCTGAACGGCAGCGGCCCTGGAAGGCTCTTCCTCGACAGGCTGCGTCACGGGCTCACGTGCCGGCTCGGAGTCGTTCGACTCCTCGTCCCGCCCAGGCATGTCCTCCTCCTGCGTCGGGGCCGCTCGCGTGGCGGCCGGCGTGTGCAGGGTCGTGTCGGTGTCCGTTGCCGTAGGGGCCGCGACCGATGGCGGAGCGGAGTCCGTCCCTTTCAGCTCCTTCACACCGACGATCAGGCCCACCACGGCGGCGACCACACTGATGATGACAATGACCGGGTGGTCGGCCAGACTTCCGCGCCCAGAGCTCATGATGGTCCTCCCCCGTCGGCTCCCCCAGGTCCCGGACGACGCGCTGACGCCCGGTGCCGATGGGGCAGACCATAGCCAAAACGGCACCCGTTCCGAGACCGATTCCGCACCTTGCCGCCACTTGCCGATTGAGCTCAAGGAGCCCCCGATTCGGGGCTCGTGGTGGATCGCGAACGAGGCTCGCAGCGCAGCGCCTGGGGCGTGCGGGGTTGCCTGAGTCTCCCCTCACGGTCCTCCACACCCTCGTCGGCTGGAATATGCCGATACCGGACCGAGGAACCCGGTTGAATGAGCACGTGACTGTCCATGACGTAGCTCGCAGGCTCAGCAGGGCAATGGCCTGATCGCCCGCCGGCGACGTCAACGGTGATGATCACGACGACCTTGTCGTCGGTGATCCTTACGATCCGGACAGCCAAGAACTCTCGAGGTCGCTGCGGCCAACCGGTGGGCAGAGGCTCGTCGCCCCGTCCACGCCTCCCGACCACTGCACGAACTCGTGCAGGTCCTGGCGATCACCACTCGAGCGACGCGCAAGACGACGTGTGCGTCCCGCCCTGCGTATTCCAGCCGACACCAGTCCCCGAAGCTCCCGGTGTGAGCCGGCAGGAGTCGACGAAAGTTGACCGAGCCGAGGATGGTCCCGAAGCCGGACAGGGCCAGGCCCATGATCCACAGGTCACCGCCCGCACCGGGTGACCGCAGGGCGCTGGACAGGGGCGCGTAACCGGTCCACCCCCACTGGGCGGAGCCGTCGGGGGTGAGAAACCCCGACAGGACGATCAGGGAGCCCAGGAGGGAGAGCCAGTACGCCAGCATGTTCAGCCGAGGGAAGGCGACGTCCGGTGCACCGATCTGCAACGGCATCATCCAGTGCGCGAAACCCGCGAAAAGGGGGGTCGCGAAGATGAGGAGCATGATGATGCCGTGGGCCGTGAAGGCCTGGTTGAACTGCTCGTTGGATAGCAACTGCATGCACGGGCGCGCGAGTTCGGCACGCATCACGAGCGCGAAGGCCCCGCCGATGAGGAAGAACACGAAGGACGTGGCCAGGTAGAGCGTCCCGATCCTCTTGTGGTCAGTGGTGGTCAGCCAGTCCACGATTGCCCGGCCCAGGCCCGGGTCCTGTCGCTGCCGTGTGGCCGCGTCGGCCACCTGCACTTCCGCCACCGTCGCCTCCGGGTGTCTGAGTGCGGGGCCGGATCGCGTCCCCGCCGTGCTGTGCGCGCCAATCAAGCAGCGCGGCATACATGTGCCGTCTACGGCGGGTGAAGAGCCCGGCAGGGCCGCTTCTGCCCACGCGAGCCCGGCAGGGGCGGCTTCTGGCCGCGTCCACACCGATGCCGCGTCGCGGCCCTGGCCATGGCGTGCGCGGCGCGAGCGAGCCGGCCTCAGACCGAGACCGGTCTTCAGAGATCTACACGGCGTCTACGAACTGCACGGTCGCGCCTCGCGGGGCGCTCCGGGTCTCCGTCGCGGGTGTTGAATGGCATAAGACGCGGCCACCGGTCGTTAACCCCACAGGACACGGACGGAGCCGTCGCTCCAGCATGCGCGGCAGCGTCCGCGGAAGACGAACCGAATCGCCGGAGATCACCGACATGGCCAAGCCCGAACAGCACCGCGTGAGCGTCGATGGAAACCGTATCCGCACCGACCGGCTCGTCCTGCGGCCCTGGTCGGTGGACGACGCGGCGAACGCCGTCACCGTCTACGGCCACGGCGAAGTCGCACGATGGCTGGCGCCTGCCATGTCGGCCGTGGACGACGAGACCGCCATGACGGCGGTGCTCAAGCAATGGATCGACGAGTGCTCCGCCCTGGAGCCGCCCGCAGGCCGTTGGGCTGTCGAACTGGCGGATGGTGGCGAGCTGATCGGCGGGGCCGCGGTGCTGCCCCTGCCGCCGGACGGCGTAGACCTGGAGATCGGCTGGCAGCTGGCGCCTGCTCACTGGGGTCACGGACTGGCCACCGAAGCCGGGCATGCGGTGGCGCACTACACGTTCACGCAAGGCGTGGATGAGGTCTTCGCTGTCGTGCGCCCCCGCAACACGCGAGGCGCCGCGACGGCTCGTCGTGTGGGCATGGAGTGGGTCGGGGAGACGCAGAAGTACTACGGCCTCACCCTGCAGGTCTACCGCCTGCGGCGAGGTGATCTCGACCTGCCGGAGATCCCGGCGTCCGGGCCCTCGGACTAACGCGGGAAGACATCGAGGCGGCCGCTGGCGCGTCCGGTCGCTCGGGGCCCCGCTGGTCGGGTGCCCCGGCGCGGCGCCCGTTCCGGCCGAACCTGCTGGTGCGGACACCGACTCGCACATTGCGTTCGTGGAGGACGCGTGGCTCGGCGCCAACGGCCCGGATGGGCGACGCCCTGCACGTCAAGATCCACAAGCGCGACCCTCACCGGTTCACCCGCCTGCCATGGCGGCGGTCACCGCGACAAGCTTGTCGTGGTGCGCCTGCGCCGGCCGAGACGCCTCACTGACCACACCCCATGCCATGCCCGCGCTCGTACGGGACGAGCGCGGACTGCGTGCGAGGCGGGCCGCTTCGACGCGGTCAGAGGATGATGGTGCCGCGGATGCAGATGTCGGTCGCTCCGCTCACCCAGACCGTGCCGTCCGTGTCGGCGCTGACCTCGATCCTCGCGGCCCTGATGCGCGCGGACGATGGAGGTGTCGACCGAGACGTCCCAGTCGATCTCGCCTGCGGCGTCGGCCGCGGCCTGGACCCCCTGGAGCAGACGTTCCCAGGCGCCGTCGGCCGACCACAGGCGATGGCGTTCGTGAACGGTCTTTAAGGCTGCAGCCGTTTTCACTCAGCATCCGAAGCTCGACGACTTCAGGCCGAATCTGCACGAGCGAAGGGCCGAGGGCTGCACGAACGCCTGGACCCTTTGGAAGGAGATCCAGAGCCACGGATACGCCGGCGGGTACGGGGCGGTCCGTGCCTACCTTCGTCCCTTCCGGGAGACCGTGCCGGAGGGGCGGCCGCCGTCACTCAGGACGGTCTCCGGGTGGATCCTGACCCACCCAGACGCCCTTGCGGAAAAGGACCGGCTCAAGCTGAAGTCCGTTCTGGCCTACTGCCCCGAGGTGGACGCCCTTGCCGACCACGTCCGCTCCTTCGGGCAGATGCTCAGCCAGCGCCAAGGAGAACGGCTCCCCACGTGGATAGCGGCGGTCCGGGCCGACGACCTGCCCAGCATGCACACCTCCAGAAACGGCCTCGAATGTGACCTCGCAGGCGGCACAGCCCACCTGACCCTGCCCTGGAGCTCAGGCATCGTGGAAGGCCACGTTAACCGCATCAAAATGATCAAGCGACAGATGTACGGACGCGCTGGCTTCAAGCTCCGGCGCAAGCGGGTGTTGCTTGCCTCGCGACCTCGTTGTCTGTGGCCAGTGCGACGATCCTCCAGACGGCCACGCAAGGAGAGACATGGGCACCTGGGATAACGGCCCCTTCGACAACGACACCGCCGCCGACTTCGGCGGTGACCTGGACGAGGCAGCGCGGGAAGAACGCGAACCCATGATCCGCGGCGTGCTCGTACGCGCCGCGAGCTCCGTGGACTACCTGGGTATCTACGACGGCGAGCGGGCAGTGGCCGCAGCTGCCCTGGTTGTAGCCCAGCACCCTGACGGCGAGCTGACGTGTTTGAACTATGGCCCAGCAGAGCCGCTACCGGAGTTGCCCGCGGACCTTCGACTGCTCGCCGTCGACGCACTGGACCAAGTGGTCTCTGAACGGTCTGAATTCGCCGAGCAGTGGGTCGAAGCTGCGAACTGGCCGCAATGGCGTCAGGAGATCACCCGCCTCCGCGGCGTCCTTGACCCTCCGATCCCGCCACAAGAGGAAGCCCTCTTCGAGATCTAATCGGTTACCGCCAGTCACGGACCACAGGAGTTGCGCCAGAACCACTTCTCACCAGCATTCCCGCGCTCTTCGATCACGGCGTGATGTCGAAACCCACCGACATGTGCTCTCGCTTGAAACCTACGCAGCCAGCACCCAACGCTCGTTCGCGGAGCGCGCGTTCGCCCACCTCCACTGGTTCCGTCGCCTGCGGATCCGCTGTGAGATCCGCGACGACATCCACGAAGCCTTCCTCACTCCCGGGTGCGCGCTCATTTGCCGGCGACGCCTGGCAGCAGTTCAGCGCCGCCACTCATAGACACCCGGTGAGGACTGCAGGACCTCGCTCGGCCACTCCTTCATCACCCGTTCAAGCAGCCTTCGCTGCTCGCCGATCCAATCCTCTTCAAGGTTCATGGGAAGGAACACGGAGACGCACGACCTGCCCGGATCCTCAACATAAACAGCGGGAGTCTCGTGCTCTTCGTTGTGCGGCTGGATCCTGATCTCAGGGCTGTGGTCGTCGTCCCTCCAGCAGATGTCCTGCCCCTCAGCGAGGAGGTCCAGAGCCCGGGACCAGTGCTCCAGGTCGGCAGGGAACAGGGACATGGCCAGTCGACCGTTGACGAAGCTGCTCGTGATCACGACCTCTGCGTCGAGCTGATCATGAAGATGCAGCACACCCGGCGACCGACGCCCCAGCACACGCACCCGGAGGCCGTTGTCACCATCCGAGAGGCTGATCAGATCCACCGTGCACCCTCTGCTCTGCTTACCTTCACCCGCGAGGGACTCATGGTGTCGAAGCAGAGCTGGAGCCACAACGAGATTGCCCCAGTCTCATTCCGTCAGGAGTTCCTATCGCCGGACAGTGGCATCCGCACCTGAACGGGATTGTCCCCGGCGCAGACCGCCGGGCCGCATCCGGTTCCCTTGCCGACACTCTGGTCGATCTTCGTGCGCCATGCGTGCCCTGCGGCAGCTTCTGCTCCGGCCGCTAGGTCACTGAGTCGACCTCACTCGCGAGCACGGGCGAGCCTCCATGCGCCGTGTGACGAACAGGGCGCCCGCCAAGGCGGTCACCACGGCGGTGACAGCGGCCACAAGCAGGGTCCACAGCGTGTTGGGCAGCAGGGGCGGCCCGCTTCGCTGGGTTGTCCGGCCGGGATCGCGGGCGTCCACGTTCAGGACTTGGCGGCCCGCAGGGGTCCTGAGGAAAGCACGCTAACGGGCGGGTTCGAACAGTTCGATGAGGTTGTCGGCGGGGTCGGTGAGCAGGATCTGCCGTCCGCCAGGGCCCGAGACCACGTCGCTGTGGAAGGTGAGTCCGGCGCTGCGGAGCCTGGCGATCTCGGTGTCGAGGTCGTCGACGGCCAGGTGGATGCGGTTGCGGCCGGCACCGAGGTCGGCGGGGGTGGCGCGGGCGCCGGAGCTGGCGGGTCCGGACAGCAGCAGGCGCAGCGGCCCGCGCGTCACGTCGGCGAAGGCCGGGGCGGGGTGGCTGTGGAGGGTGAAGCCCAGGTGGGTGGTGTAGAAGTCGATGGCTGCCTGGACGTCGTCGACGAGGTAGCGGACGCTGGCGAACTGGTCGGTGGTCACGGCTGAACCTCCTGTGGCACAGGGGTGAGCAGGGGCAGCAGATAGCGGATGCGGGTGTCGATCTGCGCTGCTGCGTGGACGAAGGCGGGACGGCCGGTTGAGCCGGGGCCGGCGGCTGCGGCGGGATCGGGGATGCTCCAGTGGACCAGCCGAGAGTTGCCGCCGAAGTCCGGGCAGACCTCGCGGACCTTGTCGCACAGGGTGATCACGTAGTCGAACCGGCGGTCGTTCAGGGTGTGGAGGTGCCGGGGACGCTGTCCGGAGATGTCGATGCCGTGCTGCTCACGCAGAACCTGCACGGCGTCGGGATGGAGGCCGGGTTTGGGGTGGCTGCCGGCGCTGGTCACCTCGACCTGCCCGTTGGTGCGGTGGCGCAGCAGTGCCTCGGCGATCGGTGAGCGGGCGCTGTTGCCGGTGCAGGCGAACAGCACCGCGGGTCGTCTCGCCGTCCGCGGCAAGGAGGGTGGTGGGGCGGGAGTGAAAGCCAGTGCCGGGTGCAGGGCGCTACCCGTGCGGGCGAGTGCTTGGGCGCACTGCTGCACGTCCAGGTGGTAGTAGCAGTCGCGGGCGTCGTGGCTGCTGCGGCGGGCGGTGACCAGTCCGCTGCCGCGCAGCAGGCGCAGGTGGTAGGAGATCAGGTTCTGCGGCTGGCCGGTTCGCTCCACCAGTTCACGCACCCGGTAGTCGCTCGCGGCCAGTTCCGTCAGCAGCTTCCACCGCAGCGGGTGGGCGGCCAGCTGCACGAACGCCGGGGCGGCAGGATCCGCAGGCCTCATAAGGACAGAATACATCAAACAGGCTTGATGTACCGTGCGGGCAGGAGTCCCGACGCACACTGCCGCAAGACGAAGGCGCGTCAAGAGCCGACCCACGGGAACCGCGTCACCTCAGCTCCAGAGGCGGCGCTGATCTGGGGTGTCTCCCGCACCACGCCGGCGACGGCCCGTGACCGGTATCCGCCCCGCGTCCTGGGCGCTGCTCATCTGCGCTTTGAGGTGCCGTCTGCCGCAGGCCTTCGCCTTGCCTGCCGCCGACATGACCGCCCATGGCATACGTGCCCGCTCGTCAGCGCCCGCCGGACGCCCTGAACCGCTCACCTGCACGAGCACAGTGCCGCCCCGAAGGCGTACGTCCCGGCGGACCGGCCCCTTGCGTGCTATGAGGTGGAGCCGAACTCCCGCTCGTGTCCGATGTGGTCGGCGCTTTGCCCGGTGCGCCGCGAGCGGGCCAGAGCGCGCCGACCCAGGACCATGGCGATCAGCCCCAAGGGGACGGCCGCGACGGCTCCCACGATCCCGTTGCCGGTGCCGGGACCGCCGCTGGAGGTGGCCAGGTGCAGCACTGCGAGGGCCGTGCCGGCCACGCCCACCGCCAGGGCCGACAAGGCGCCGGTGCGGGCGTTGCCGATGCTGATACGGCCGGCGATGCGGGCCAGGGACAGCCAGCCGATGGCCACGCCGGTCAGCGCGACGCCGAGGGCCAGGTTGGCCCCCGTGCGGCCGTCGCCGATGACTCCGCCCTCGGCGGCCACCCCCAGGACATCTGTTGCGCTCATGCCGCTCTCCTCCTTCATGTGTGGCCAATTCCGCGGTGATGCGTGTGCCTTGAGCGTGCCGGAGGCCGCACGGCTGGTCGTCCGGCAGGTGCAGTCTTTTCGCACTGCCGCCGGCATGTCAGCCGCCTGCCGCGCGCGCGGCAGGCGGCGGGCGAGTACCGCGGGTGCGGTAGCCGGCCTTTCATCCGCAGGCGGGACTCGCCCGCGGCGCAGGTGCGGTTAGGGTGCCCGCATGGACACAGGGCGTTTTCGTGTCCCGGCCCGTGCCATGGACTGGGGGATCGCCGTCGGTGTGGCGGCACTGCTGCTGGGCACCGGGTTGTCCGGGGAGCACCCGGGCGGGGAGCGCGGGCTCCTCGGCGCCGTGCTGCTGACGGCGGGCGGCCTGGCGCTGGCCGGGCGTCGCAGGGCCCCGCTTGCCGTGCTGGCCGTCACGGGTCTGTGCGCGGTGGGGTACGAGGCGGCGGGCTTCGAGGTTCTCGCTGTCTCCTATCTGGTTGCGGTATACGGGGCGGTGCGGGCCGGGTACCGCGCCCTGACAGTGGCGGCATCGGTGTCGCTGCTCGTCGTTCTGCCTCTGACGGCGCTGGTCCTGCGTGACGGGCCGGCGCGAGAGGCGTTCGCACAGGCCCGCAACGTCCTGGAAATCGCCTGGTTGATCGCCGCGTTTGCCGCTGGGGAGGCGCTGGCGCAGGCCGAGCGGCGGGCGGAGGAAGCCGAGCGCACCCGGGAGGAGACCGCGCGGCGCCGCGCGGACGAGGAGCGGTTGCACATCGCGCGGGAGCTGCACGACTCCCTCACGCACCAGATTTCGATCATCAAGGTGCAGTCCGAGGTCGCCGTCCACGTGGCCCGCAGGCGCGGCGAGCAGGTACCCGAGACGCTGCTGGCGATCCAGACGGCCGGGCGGGAGGCGACCCGGGAGCTGCGCGCGACCCTGGAGGCACTCCGCGAGGACGACACCAACCCGCCGCAGGGCCTTGAGCACATAGCGGCGCTGGTGGAGCGCGCCCGTTCGATGGGCCTGGACGCGACGCTGACCATCGAAGGGCAACGGCACGACGTGCCGGCCGCCGTGGGCCGGACCGCCTACCGCATCGTCCAAGAGGCGCTGACCAACACCGCCCGGCACGCCTGCGCCGGCACCGCGAACGTCCGTATCGAATACCGGCCCGACGCCCTTGCCGTCCAGGTGGACGACGACGGCAAGGCCGCCCCCGACGATGCCCCGGTCCCCGGCCTGGGACTGCTGGGCATGCGCGAACGCGTCACCGCCCTGGGCGGCCGACTGGTCGCGCAGTCGGGCGCCGAGCACGGTTTCACCGTCCGGGCCGAACTCCCCGTGGAACGAGCATCATGATCCGTGTCCTGCTGGTCGACGACCAGCCGCTCATCCGCAGCGGCTTCCGCGCGCTCCTCGACCTCGAACACGACATCGAGGTGGTCGCCGAAGCCGCCGACGGCGAAGAGTGTCTGACGCTCATCGAGGAACAGCTGCCCGATGTCGCGCTCATCGACATCCAGATGCCGGTCATGGACGGCATCGAGGCGACCCGGCGCATCGCCGCCAACCCGGCCCTGGCCGGCGTGCACGTCGTCATGCTGACCAACTACGGCATGGACGAATACGTTTACGACGCGATGCGCGCCGGCGCCGCCGGATTCCTGGTCAAAGACATCGTGCCGGAGGACCTCCTGCACGCCGTACGGGTAGCCGCCCGCGGCGACGCCCTCCTCGCCCCCTCCATCACCCGCAGACTCATCCACCGCTACCTCACCCAGCCACCACCCCCTGCCAGAGCCGGTGCCGCGCTGGAGGAACTGACCAGCCGCGAACGCGAAGCCGTCGCCCTGGCCGCACGCGGCCTGACCAACGACCAGATCGCCGACCGGATGGTGATCAGCCCGATGACCGCGAAGACCCACATCAACCGGGCCATGACCAAACTCCACGCCCGCGACCGCGCGCAACTCGTCATCCACGCCTACGAATCCGGCCTCGTCTCCCCCGGCAACGGCTGACAACAAGGCAACGCTCGTCCTCACTGGCGCACTGCGCCCTGGTCGCCCTGTTCGAGGAGGGGTGACGCGGTTACCAGCAGGGTGCCGGCGGTGCGAGGCCCACCGGTGGCGGCCGGCAGCACGAACGATTCCACCGCCGCAGGCAGTTATCTGATCACCGTCCCTTCCGTAGGGCTTTCCCAACGTGAGAACACCCTCCTGGGCGGTAGCGGACTCCTCGGAGTGATCTGACGACACAGACCACACCGGCTAGGCCCGCGGCGGCACACCATGACGAAGGCCATGAACTCTCGAGGTCACTGCGGCCGACCCGGCGTGCGTATCACGCCGCCGAGGCCTCGAGGTTCCTCAGCTGCACAACCCCCATCAGGTCACCGCCTTCGTACGCGACCGTCCCGGGTACTTGCCTGGCCCGGATGTCGTCGAAGAGCCGGGCACCTCACCCTTCGTCGGCGGCCACCTGTGACAAGGCCGTTCTGCCGTCCGCGATGTGCGAGAAGCAGGCGTCAGTACGTCCTGGCTCCCCCGTTAGCACCTCGACCGCTCACCCAGATGGCCACGACCACCCCGCGATCGGCGCAGCCCGTGCGGCACGGGGCGGGGTCGCGCCGACGGCGTCACGGCCCGCTCCGGGTCGGTGCGGGCCGTGACACGGGCCGTCGTCAGAAGGTCAGGCTCCAGCTGTCGAGGTGGCCGGGGTCGACGGTGAAGATGCCGGGGGTGTTGTCGGTGACCCGCAGCCTCCACGTCCCGTTGGCGGGGACGGCCGAGGCGTCGACAATGTAGTCGGCGTGGAGTTCGGACTCTCCTTCGTTCCAGTACCAGGGCTTCACGGGGATCTCGGTTCCGTCCTCGCTGATCAGGGTGACCACCTGGCCGCCCACCCACGGGTGGACGAGGTCGACGGTGACCTTGAGCTCCTTGGGCGCCTGCCCCGTGCGGCCGGTCACGACGAGGGGGGACTCCACCGTGCCCCACCGCGGGATGTCGAAGCGGGTTGGGTTGACGAAGTGGTGGCCTCCGGAGGCCAGGACCGGCCAGTCGAAGCGCACCGTGGTCCTCGCCCCGTGCTGTGCGGTGTTCTCGACGGTGACGACGACCTTGAAGGTGCCCGCCTTCCGGGGCGTGCCCGAGATCAGGCCGCTGCGGGGGTCGATCGACAGCCCCTTGGGCAGGTTGTGGGCGGCGTAGGCGAGCGGCCCGGTGGCAGAGCCCTCCGCCACAATCTGGCGGCTGGTGGGCTGGCCCACGGCGGCCGGCCGGGTGGAGGGGGCGGTGACGGCGATGTGGTGGACGTAGCGGGCGCCCACGTTGACGGCGGCCCAGGCGTTCCCGACGGCCTCGTAGGTGGGGCTGCCCTGTCCGAACATGTCGGCGGCGGCCTGGAGGGTGGCGGTGCGGGCCCCGGCGTAGTCGGTGCCGCTGGTCATGTACGTGGTCAGGGCGCGGTACCAGATGTCGGTGGCGTTGCGCAGGCCGATCGGGGTGACGGGGAGGCCGTCGTAGGTGGGGCTGTCGTAGGCGACGCCGTTGAGGGTCTTGTTCCCGCTGCCCTCGGACAGCAGGTAGAAGAAGTGGTTGGCGGGCCCGGAGCTGTGGTGGACGTCCTCCTTGTGGAGGTCGGGCGTCCAGTAGTCGAGTGAGGTGCCCTTCTCGGGGTGGGCGTCCTTGGAGGGCTGGTCCATGTAGCGCAGGGGCCGCCCGGTGCCGCGGACGTCGGCGAGTTCACCGAGGGTGTAGTCGGGTGTGTCGGCCGCGTTGCCCGTGAAGAACTCCACCGCCGTGGCCATGATGTCGCTGGTCGCCTCGTTGAGGCCGCCGGACTCGCCTTCGTAGGTGAGGTTGGCCGTCGCCGAGGTCACGCCGTGGGTCATCTCGTGGGCCGCGATGTCCAACTCGGTGAGCGGGTGGGCGTTGTCGCGTCCGTCGCCGTAGGTCATGCAGAAGCAGAGGTCGTCCCAGTAGGCGTTGGCGAGTCCGTCGCCGGCGTGCACGCGGGAACGCGCTCCGGCCCCGTCGCCCTTGATGCCGTCGCGGCCGAAGCGCTCGCGGTAGAAGTCCCACGTCATGCGCTGGCCGTACGCGGCGTCCACGGCGGCCGTGGTCCGGTCGGCGTTGGTGCCGTCGCCCCAGTCGTCGTCCTCGTCGGTCACGAGGACGCCGGCGCCGCCGACGCCGGTCAGGTCGTAGGTCCTGTGGCCGCCGCGCTCCGGGTCGGTCAGTTCGAAGACGTCACCGGCGCGCACCGTGCCGATGGGGACCTGGCCGCTGTACCGGCTGTGTCCCGTGCCGGTGCGGATCTGTTCGACGTCCTGCAGAACCCGGCCCGACACAGCGTCCGTGACGACGCTGCGGCGGCTCGGGGTGCCGTCGGTCTGGACGCCGGTGACGTAGGTCTGCCAGGAGAGGGTGGCACGGCCCTCCCCCAGGTAGACGACCAGCCGGGGAGCGCCGGCGTCGGTCTGCTTCCGGGAGCGAGCGTCCTCGGCCGCGCCCAGTGCCGTGCGTCTGGCCTCGGAGGCGCTGATCGCGGGCTTCGTGCCGGGCACCCGCACGCGAGTGTCCGTGGCCTTGGTGACGGAGCGCGCGCCGGCCTTCCGGTGCACGACGAGGTCCCCGCCGAGCACGGGCAGGCCCGCGTAGGTGCGCTCGTACCTGGTGTGCACCGTGCCGTCGGCGTCCTTGACGACGTCCTTCGGTATCAGGGCCTCTCGCTCTTCCAGTCCCAGGGTGTCGGCGGTGGTGGACCGTTCGTCGGCCGCCGCGGTGAGCAGCCGCGCGCGCTCCGCGGGCGACAGGCGTACGGTGCGGGCGCCGGCTCTGGCGTCCGCGGCGATCCGCTGGGGTGCCTCGTCCGCCGCGTCACGGGCCGCCGCGAGGCCGGCCGGCAGGACGGGGGTGAGCGTCGCGGCCAGGGCGAGCGCGGCGGCAGCGGCCAGACCGCGTCGCCTGCCTCGTGCGCTCTGCCGGTGTGGAGCGGCGGGGTGTGCCAAGTGCGGTGCGTCCGCGGCACTGTGATGGTTCGTCACTCGTGGGCTCCTTGTGTCCGGCCCTGTGCGGGACCGGCCGTTCGAGGGGGTGCGGTGGCTGGTGAGCCGGTGGGAGGCGGCGGGGATGGGCTGTCGCGCCGTCGCCGGGCATACGGGCGGGGCAGGAGGCGGGCACGATGGGCTCCGCCTCCTGCCCCGTCCGGTGTTCACTTCGACCGCGTCAGCGCAGCCCGTACGCCGTCGGGATGGTCTGCCTGACCGTGTCGCCCTGGCTGTCCGCCGCGCTGATCCTCAGCCCGACGCCGTTCGCGGCCTGTTGCCGCCGCGGGTTCTCGATGGTCACCGTGTAGATGTTCTTGCCACCGGCCTTGGTAGCCGCCGGGTGCCAGGTCCGGCCGCCGTCGAAGGTGGCCTCCGCCTTCAGGGACGTCACCTTGGGAGGCGTCGTGAGGCGCTCCTGGTAGTAGGCGACGACCGTGACCTCGTGCTTGCGTCCGGACGCGGCGGTGTTGGCGAGGTCCAGGCCGAAGTCGTAACGCAGGAAGATCAACGGTTCGGGCCGGCACGCGGACGTGTCGCCGTCGACCAACTCCCCCACGCACGGGCTCTGTCGGGGCGTGTCGTTGGTGGTGGCCTTGGCGGAGGTGTACTCCCACACCGTTCTGACGTCGTCGGTCTGCGTCTGGAACGTGTACCGGGCCGACTTCGCCGGCAGGTCGTAGGAGACGAGGTCGCCGCCCTTGCAGCCGGTGAGTGCCAGCATCGCGGTGGCCGCGAGCACCGTGAGGACTCTTCCCCGGTGCAGGTCCTTCGGCACACGTCTGTTCATCGGATGGATCTCCTTCGGGGGTCGTGATGCCGTCACTGGAGCTCGAGCGTGTAGTCGGCGTCGGGAAGCGGCACCACATGCTGTTCGATCTCGTCACCGGAGGCGTCCAGCAGCTTGACGTCGCAGGTGAAGTCCATGTTCGGGAGGGTGACCGACGGGACAGGGCCGCAGGACGGGACGTCGGTGAGGGAGCTGGTGATCAACTCGCTTCCCTCGGTGGCCATGAGGGCCTGCCGGCCGCCCGAGCCGCTGCCCGTCAGATAGACCGCGGGAGAGAAGGTGTCGCCCTGCCGGCAGCCGGCGCAGGGTCCGGCGGTCACGGTGAAGCCGGACGCGGTCCGTGCCGTCTGCGCCGCTCCGGGCACGGCTGGCCCCTCGTTCCAGTGGATCTCGTCGCGCCCGTCGAGGACAAGGTCGTTCACCTCCTGGCGGTTGTGCTCCAGGAAGCCGCTCGCGTCGCGGTCGGCCCACGAGGCGGTGAACCTGCTGATGGCGTCGTCCCGCCGGGTGACGAAGACGCTCATGGTCTCCTGGGTCGGCGGCTGCGGCATGGCGACCTGCGAGGTGTATGAGGTGGCCCGCAGGTGCTGCATCCAGCTCAACTGGTGCACCACTCCGCGGCGTTGGGCGTGGAAGGAGAGGTCGACCCGGTCGAGGTCGCGCTGTGCGACGTCGTAGTCGTCGGCCTTGATGCCGCCCTCGTCGTGGTACCTGGCGACGTAGACCGTCGGCACGGCGCTGCCACCGAGGTCGACCTTGATGCCCGGACGGCCCGTCGTGAGCCGCTTGATGAGGGCCTCGGCCTCGCTGTAGGGCACGCTCACGACCGGCAGGGCGTCGTAGGTCTGCACGGCCGGGCAGCTGCTCGGCCCGTCCAGGCACTGGTCCAGGTCGGTGGGCCTGCCCAGGGAGGTGAGGTCGGGCGCGGCGACCAGGACGCCGACCGCTCCGGCCTTGGCGGCCGCGGCCACTCGTTCGTCCCGCAGTCTGGCGAAGTCGCAGACCCCGGCGCACAGGTCGTCCGGCGTGACGAGGACCAGCTTGCCGCGGGCGTCGACGCGGGCGAGGTCGGCGGCCGTGCCGGCGCCCGCGTGGACCAGGGACAGATGGCCCTTGACCGGGAGACGGGGCATGGGGATCGCGGCTTCGCGGAAGGTCGGGGACCCGTTGTCCCGCAGCCACATCTGGGTCTCCCCCACCGAGGCGTCCGGGGTCGCGTAACGGGCGGAGAGGGCGACGGGGGTCCCGCCGCCGGTGGCTCGCATGGTGACGACGGGCGTCGTGCGGGAGCTGTAGAAGTCGTGGGTGAAGGTGCCCATGGTCACCTTGCCGGTGGGCAGGACCCACCAGTTGGGCTCAGCGGCCTTGTACTCGACCTGGAGCACCGTGCTCTCCGACCACGCGCCGGTCTTGGACACCCGGGTGGACGTCGCCATCGCGGAGTAGGTCTCGGTGGGCTCCGGGTACCGCACCCTCAGGGGTTTGGCCTTGCGCAGGTCCAGGGTCACCGTGGTGGCCTTGGTGAGGTCCACCTCCGGCGCGACGGGCTCGGCCTGCTGCAATGCGCCGTTCGCGTCGCGCCAGCTGACCGACGTCCGCGCGGCGTAGGTGCCGCGGTAGAGGCTCTCGGTCACGCTCTGGCCGCCGGAGACGACGTCCTCCAGGGCGGGGTGCAGGTAGATCTTGTCGTCGACCGGCAGGAAGGTGACGGTGCCGTAGCGGACGTCCGTGGCGCCCGCCGGTGGGACGACCTTCAGGGTCAGGGGGAACTTCTCGTCCTCGACGAACGTGTGGACGCCCGACACCAGCTGGATCTCACCGGAGTCGTCCTTGGCCTTCAACAGGCCCTTGTAACCGCCGAAGGGGCCCTTGGTTCCCAGCACGCCGCCGTCGAGTGTCACCGACGCCTCGGCTGATCCGCCCGCGGGGACGACGAGTTCGTCCTTGTCGAGGGTGAACAGGCCCTTCGGCGCCGGGTTTCCGTCGGCGAAGGCGACCGGCATCGACAGGTGCAGCGTGATGGCCTGGTCGCTGCGGTTGGTGTAGGTGATCTTCTTGGTCACCGGCGCGTGCGGGAAGGCCCGCTGGCCGAAGTTCAGGTTGCCCTTGGGCACGAGTCGCGGGTCGGTCGCGGTCGCCAGGTCCACCTGTCCGGTGCCCTGGGCGTAGACGTCGTGGCCGAGGTCGTCCGCGGTGTCCATCAGCAGCGCCTTGATCTGCGCGCCGGTGAAGTCCGGGTGCTGCTGGGCGACGATGGCCGCTGCGCCCGCCACGTGCGGCGTGGCCATCGAGGTGCCGTCCGAGGCCGTGTAGGAGTCGTCCACCGGCGTGCCCATGGCGGTGCCGGAGGCGCGTGCCGCGACGATGCCGACGCCGGGGGCCGCGATGTCGGGCTTGGCGGCGCCGTCGCCGACCCGCGGGCCGCGGTTGGAGAAGGAGGCCATGTCGCCGTTGTCGTCGACGGCCGCCACGGCGAGGGCGTCGTCCGCGACCGCCGGGGCGACCACCTTCTGCCGGACGAGGCCGGAGTTGCCCGCGGCGGCCACGAAGAGGGTCCCCGTGCTGCGGCTGAGCTCGTTGACGGCCTGGCTCAAGGGATCGGTGCCGTCGGTGGGCTCACCGCCCAGGCTGAGGTTGACGACCTTCGCGCCCGCGTGGGCGGCCCAGTCCATGGCGGCGATGATCGCGTCGTCCGGGCACTGACCCGCGTCGTCGCACACCTTCCCCACCAGCAGTTTGGCGCCGGGTGCGACCCCCTTGTAGCGGCCCTTGGACGCGGCGCCGCTGCCGAGGACCGTGGACGCGACGTGGGTGCCGTGTCCGTGCCCGTCCTTGGTCCCGGTGGGGCTGCCCGTGAAGTCGACCTTGCCGACGATGCGGGAGGCCACGTCCGGATGGGTGGCGTCGATGCCGGTGTCCAGGACCGCGACGGTCACGCCGGTCCCGTCGTAGCCGCGTTCCCAGGCGACGGGTGCGCTGATCTGCGGGACGGACGTGTCGAGGGCGACGTGGGAGAGCCCGTTGAGCCAGATCTTCCTGACGCCGGCCAGGGATCCGGCGGCTCGGGCGGCGGCGGGTGTGCCGGCCGTCTTGCCCCGCACCCCCTGCCACCAGCGTCCGCCGTCGGCGACGGTCATCGACCGGCCCTTGATGCTGCGCAGCGCCCTGCCGGCGGTGGCTCCCGCGACCTTGCGGGTCGCGTCCGCGCCCGCCTTGTCGGTGTAGGCGACGAGCACAGGGACGGTGTCGCCCCTGCCCGCCGCGGCGAGCGCGACCAGGCGCCGCAGGTCGAAGAGGCCCCAGTCGAGGACCCCCGAGCCGACGAGGGCGAGCGCGTCGTCGGGTACGACGTACACCGTGCCCTGGCGGGTGAGGGTGTGGAAGGGCACGGACGGCCCGTCGGGCCGCGGCGCGCTGTCGATGGAGCGGACGACCGGTGCGCCGTCGTCGCCGAGGCCGACGTGGACCTTGTCGCCGGTGATCAGGGTGACCGGCACCGAGCCACCGGACGCGGCGACGGCGCGCGCCAGGTCGCTGTCGGCGGCGGGGTGGCCGTTGGTCCGCACGACACCGGCTCGTGGCTGCTGTCGGTCCGGTTCGGCGGCCTGCGTCGGTGTCGTCGACACGATGACGCCAAGGACGCCCAGTCCGGCGGTGACCGCGCCCAAGCGTCTGGTGAGACGCTTCCTTGCGCTGGGTCTCATCTGTGGATCTCTCCTGTGGGATGGGGGACGGGACTTCGGGGTGCGGGTGCGCGTGCGGGGGGTGGGTTCAGGGGGACGCGGCATCGGGCGACGGGCTCCGGCGATGCGGGAAACAGGTGTGTGCCGCGCGTACCAGGTGTGGCTGGCTGTTTCCGCTCGGGTGTGGCCGGAGGTTTCCACTCGGGTGCGGCCGGGTGTTTCCGGTCCCGTGCGGCCGGGTGTTTCCGCTCGGTTGTGGCCGGAGGTTTCCACTTGGTTGTGGCCGAATGATCCGTCCGCGCGATTCTGGAGGGCGACGTGGCGTCCTCGGCACGTCGTTGACGGGTCGGCGCGCTACAGCGGTTCGTAGTCGGCGCAGGAGGTGTCAGCCGCGTCCTCCGCGGGGGCCGGCTGGGCGGCGTCGGCGGAGGGCGGTTCGTTCACCTGGTCGGCCGGAGTGATCCGAGCCGCCCCCGGTGCGCCGGAGGACGGAGTGGCGGGCGACATGCGCACCAGTGTGCGTTCGGGCCCCGCTCCCCCTCGATTGGTCACATGAGTGAATCAACTCGCCGTGAACGTCGCGGTATTTATTCGTTCACGGCGGACGGCCGGGAATTCACTCGTCGCCCGGCAGCCCTGCCCTGGCCCCCGGCAGCCCTGTCCCGGCCCGGGTCCTGGCCCCCTGCATGCCCGTCCCGGAGTCGGCGATGAGTCCCAACTCCACGATCCGCAGGGCGAGTCCGGTCCGGGTCGGCACCTTCAGTTTGCGCATGGCCGATCTGAGCTGGCTGGCCACGGTCTGCGTCGACACCACGAGGGCATCGGCGATCTGACGGTTGGTCCGGCCCTCCAGCAGCAGACGGGCGACCTCCAGCTCGCGCGGGGACAGCCGGTTGCCGTAGCCGGGACGTCCGGGGCCGCGTGTCTCCCGGACGCTCACGCCCTGTTCGGTCAGGAACCGCGCCACCCGCTCCGCGTCGTGCCGGGCTCCCAGCTCGCCGAGGGCCCGGCGCACATCGGCCAGCGTCGACAGCGCCGGTTCCCGCTCGCCCTCGTCGCCGCCCGCCAGGCGGCAGTGGGCACCGCGCTCACGGGCGAGAAGGGTGTCGTAGGGGCGGGGAAGGGTGTGCCAGCGGTCGGCCGCGCGCTCGTACAGCAGGGCGGCTTCGGGAAGATGGCCGTCGGCTTCGGCGAGAACCGCTCGGCACTGTGTCAGGCAGGCGAGCGCGGCAGGTGCGTCGTTGTCTCCGAGCGCCCGGGCGAAGGCGTCGGTCAGTCGGACGGCGTCGTCGTGCCGGCCGGCGGCGGCGAGTGCCGCGACCCGGACCGCCGTGAAGTCGCAGGCCCTGGTCCAGATTCCCCCGTCGACGACGGCTTCGGCCAGGCCGTCGGTGAGACGAAGGGCCTGGTCGACGTCACCGTCGCGCAGCCACAGCCGTGCCGAGGCCGCGGTGGCCTCGATGAGCTGCTGGTCGTCGCGCCCGGCGAAGTCCAGTCGTTCCAGCGCCGCTTCACGCTCCCCGGTCGCCGCCAGGATCAGGCCCGCCACGAGGGCCGCCTCGCACCGGTCCTTCAGCCGCACCCCCTCCCCGGCGGCCAGGTGCGCGGTGCGCTCGGCGAGTCCGGACCAGTTTCCGGTGAACCAGTCGAGGTGAGCGCCGGAGGTGGCGATCGTCTCGAGGTAGTCCAGCAGTTCATGGCGTTCGGCGAGCGACCGGGCCGTGGCCAGACGGGTGCGGGCCTCCTCGTAGCGCCCCCAGCGCACCGCGGCCTCGGCGAAGTTGGCATGGCCGATCGCCACGATGGAGGCCTCACGCGGATCGCCGACGGTGTCCGGCATGTGCCGGGCCTCCTCCCAACCACGCTCCTCGCCGAGCATGACCAGCGCGAAAGCGCGCTCCACGGACAGCTGGAGGCGGTCGAGAGGGGTCGTCGCCGTGTCCGCCGACGGCGCCTCCCGCAGCCAGCGCAGGTGTTCCCGGACGGGACGGGCCACGCCCAGCGGGAGGGCGAGCAGGAGGCGGGCCCGTGCCGCCTCGGGAAGGCCGGGGCGCAGGCCCGGGACCGCCGCGAGAATCTCCGCGCGGCCCGCCTCCATGTCACCGGCCGCCATGAGCAGCCGGCCGATCTGGAAGCGCAGCAGGGCCCGTTGCCCCGGGGTCGGCATCGCGGCGTCCAGTGCCCTGCGCAGCGAGGCGATGGTCTCCGAGTACGGGTCGGAACCGGACAGTGCCTGGAACTGTATCTCCGTCACCAGCCGGACGAGTACTTCGGGCGGGACGGCCATGGTGGTCACCAGGCTGTGCATGAGCAGGGCCGCGGTGGCCACGTCACCGGACTGGACGCACAGGTCGGCGGCCTGTTCGGTGTACCGGCACGCCGCCTCGACGTCACCCGCCAGCCGGAAGTGCCGGGCCAGCTGGGCGACCGGGGGCAAAGGCCACTGCTCCAGCGCCCGGCCCGCGCGCAGGTGCATGACCCGCCGCTCCTCGGGCGGGATGGCCTCGTACACGGCGTGACAGGCCAGCGAATGGCGGAAGGCCCACTGTCCGAGCCGGAGTTCGCGCAGCAGTCCCCCGCAGAGTGCCTCGGCCGCGTGGGCGGCGAAGGTGTCGTCGGGCAGAGCGGTGACCGCGCGGAGCGTGGCCTGGTCGGCCGGGCCTGCCAGCACGGACACCGCGTACAGCACGGTGCGGGTGTCGGGTTCCACGCGGCCGACGCGATCGAGGACGGCGTCGCGGATCGTGGGCGGCACCTCGATACGTTCCAGCCTGCGTCGCGTCCAGCCGCCGTCCTTGCGGACGAGGTCGGCGCGGTCGTGCATGAGCCGCACCGACTCCTCGACGGCCAGCGGTACGCCTTCGGTGCGCTCGTGCAGGAAGGCCGCGAACTCGTGCGAGACGCTGTGCCCGGTCAGCATCGAGGAGACGAGCGAAGCGGTGTCCTCGACGTCGAGCGGTTCCAGGGCGAGGCGTACCAGGTGCGCCTCGGCCGGTGGCCGGGACGTCAGCCGCAACAGCAGGGAACCGGGCGGCACTTCGTCGCGGCGGTAGGTCAGTACCACACTGACCGACTGCGGGCGGCGCGAGACCAGGAAGAGGAGGAACTCCAGCGTCGCCTCGTCCGCCCAGTGCACGTCCTCGATCACCAGCACTCCGATGTCGAGGCGGGCGAGAAGCTCCACGATCGCCCGGAACAGGCGGTGGCGTGCCGAAGTGGCGTCCTTGAGCGGCTCGGGGGCGGGCGGGAGATCGTCGGCCCACTCGGGAAAGAGGGGCCGCAGGGCTCCGGCGAGGCCGCTGAGCGGCAGGCTGGCAACGTTGTCGACACCCTCGCGCACAGCGTCCACCACGGCCCCGAGGGTGTACGGCACGCGCAGTTCGGGGCAGGCCCCGACCAGGACAGGGCGACCGCGCTCCTGCCCGGTCCGCGTCGTCAGGAACTCCCTCAGCAGCCGGGTCTTGCCGATGCCGGCTTCGCCCTCGAGAAGGACCAGCGCGGGGGCGGTTCCGAGCGCCCCCTCCAGGGCGGCCAGCTCCCGGTCACGACCGACGAACCGCGGTGCGGACAGCACCTGGTCTTCCCCCGCCTCGGTGTGTGCCCCTTCGGCCACCGTCCGCTCCCTTTTCGCCGTCGTCGCAGATCACCGGTGCCGACTCTAGACGGTGCCCTGTGTGCACCGTGCAGACATTCGCGTGCGGCGGACGCGGATGTGAGCCTGTTTGCGGGGTTCGGCCAGGACGGTGGACGAGACCGAAGGAGCCTGCCTACCCGGCCGGTTGCCTGGATGGTCCTGCGGTGCTCGGCGTCCGATTTGCTGCGGCGCCGGTCTGAGGCAGGAGTGCGCGACCGGGCGTCCTCAGGCGGGGCTGCCGAGCCGGGCGCCCTCAGGAGGGCTGCCGAGTCGGCCGCCCTCAGGCAGGACTGCCCAGCCGGGTGTCCTCAGGAGGGCTGCCGAGCCGGGCCGCCCTCAGGCAGGAGTGCCCAGCCGGGCGTCCTCAAGAAGGGCGCGGGGCCGGCCTCCCTCAGGCAGGAGCGCCCAGCCGGGCGTCCTCGGTGCGATGCGCCGTGAGGGCGTGCGGCGGCACCACTGCCCCGTCGGAGGTGACGAACGCCAGCTCGGCCACCGTGCCCGACTCGTCCAGCGAGAAGCGGGGAGATGTGCCGTCGGGCCGGGGGCGGTGCGTGCGCCCCCAGTCGGCCAAGGCGGCGATGATCAGGGAGAGGCTGCGACCCGCCTCCGTGAGCACGTACTCGTCACGGGCGCGTTCACCGGGTTGACGGTAGGTCCGGCGCTCCAGCAGCCCCTCGTCCACCAGGAGGGCGAGTCGCTTCGTCAGGATGTTGGGCGCGATCCCGAGCGCGTCACGAAAGTCCTGGAAACGGGTCGTGTGGGCCACGACCGCCTCGCGGATGATCAGGAGCGTCCAGCTGTCGCCGAGGACTTCGAGGCTCCGCGCGATCGAGCAGGTCGAGTCCTTGCCGAGTGCCTTGGTCATGAGGCCAGCCTACACCTGAGTTGCGCAAATATATTCAGGGGTCTAACTTGCACAGGGCAACTCAGATGGGCGGCGCCGTCGCCCGCAGATCGACTGGAGACTTCGTGTCAGCCCTAGGAACCCGCGTCAGCTTCTGGACCGCGGGCGCGGTGGTGGCACTCGCCCTGTGGACGAGCGCGTGCCCGACCATGACGTATCCGCTCTACCAGAGCCAGTGGGGGGTCTCGACGACGACCATCACCTGGATCTTCGCCGCCTACCCGATCACCCTGATCCCCGTGCTGGTCCTCCTCGGAGACCTGTCCGACCACATCGGCAGGCGGGCCTCGATCCTGTGGGGCCTGTCCGCCGAGCTGGCGGGCGTCCTGCTCTTCGCCCTGGCCGACGATGTCTCGTGGCTGCTGGTCGGCCGCGCCCTGATGGGACTGGGCGTGGGGCTCTCCATCAGCCCCGCCAGCGTCGCCATGGTCGAGTTCAGCGCTCCCGGGCAGGAGAAGCGCGCCGGCGCCGCCAGCACGGCCGTCTCGGCACTGGGGATCGGTCTCGCCATGGTGGTGGGCGGCGCCCTCACGCAGTACGCACCGCACCCCGTGCACCTGCACTTCTTCGTCCTGGCCGGCGTCATCGCGCTCGTCGCCGCCATGGTGACGCGCCTGCCGCGCCACACCCGCGACGAGGCGACCGGCCCCTGGCGGGTGCGCCCCCTCTCCATACCGCGAGGCAGCAGGCTGGTCTTTCTCGCCGGAGCGCTGGCGTTCGCCTCGTCCTTCCTGCTCGGAGCGATCGTGCTGCCGCTCGGCGCGAAGATCGCACAGCAGCTGGCCGGATCGACCAACTCCCTCGTCACCGGGGCCTTGCTGGCGGTCTTCGCGGCCTGCATCACGCTCTTCGCACTGAGCGCCCGGCGCCTTCACGTGTGGCTTCTCGTCACCCTCGGCGCCGCGGGTTCGATCACAGCGGTGTGGCTGTACGTCCTCACCGGCACCACACACTCGCTCGGGCTGTTCTTCGTCGCCTCCGCGGTCGCGGGTGCCGCCTACGCCTTCGACTTCGCCGGCGGCCTGACGGTGTTCAACCGGTACGCCGCGCCGCACCACCGGGCCGGCATGGTCTCCGCGGGCTACCTCGTCGGCTACATCGCCCAGGGGGTCGGCGCGCCCGCCCTGGGAGCCGTCGTGACCGCCCACGGCCTGATGTCGGGTCTGATGACCGGGGCGATCGCCTTCGGCGTCCTCTTCCTCGCCGCCCTGACGGCCGGCCTGACGGTGCTCGCGCCCCTGCACAAGGCCGAGCGGCGCACGTCTCGCCTTGCGGCCGCATCGTCGAAGCCGTGTGGAGTCGAAGCCCGGTCCTCATGACCACCGCGCGTCCGTGGCACCGTCGTCGACTTCCCGGCCGCGGGCCGAACCGCCCCCCACCACCAAGAGGTACGCCATGGCAATGCCACCCGAAGAGGCCCTGCCTGAGCCGGTTCGGTCCGGTCAACAGACCGGCGCCCCAAGCGTCGTGGCGAACGCGTTCGCGCTGCTGCGCGTGCTCGCGGCGATGCGGGGCCCCCCTGGGCGTCACACGCGGCGAAGCGGTCCGAGCGGAAGAACGCTGAAACCCATATCCTCCGAGACTTTCGCAAGGGTGCGCTGCGTCTTGTAGTCGAAGCCGAATCGGGGTTCGGTCATGATCCGGAGGTCCACGACCGCCATCCTGCCTCCTGCACGGCCTTACCCCTCGAACGTGGTCAGGCTCGGGGAAGGGTGTGCGTCGCCGTCAGTGTGGTTCCGGCGGGGAGGCGTCCGCACGGAAGTGGGTGGGTGTACGGCCGAAGTGCCGTTTGAATGCGTGTGAGAAGGCGAAGGGCGAGCCGTAGCCGACCTGCCGTGCGACGGCGGTGAGCGGCTCGTCTCCGGTCCGCAGGAGATGTGCCGCGCTGGTCATCCGCCACCAGGTCAGGTAGGTCATGGGCGGCTGTCCAGTGAGAGCGGTGAACCGCCGGGCCAGGGTCGCGCGGGACAGACCGACGCGGGCGGCGAGGTCCTCCAGCCGCCAGGGCGCCGCAGGCTCGGTGTGCAGCGCCTCCAGTACGGCCGCGACCTCGCGGTCGCCCAGGGCGCGCGGCCAGCCACCGTCGGGGTGTTCCTCGAACCAGGCACGCGCCATGTAGACGAGCAGGAGGTCGAGCAGCCCGGAGACGACGGCGTCCCGGCCGGACCGGTCGCCGGTCACCTCGGCCGCGAGGAGGTCGACGGCCGCGCGCAGCTCCGGGTGCCGGCCGGGTCCGGCGGGAAGGTGGACGACGTCGGGCAGCGAGGCGAGCAGAGGATGCCCGCGCGCGTGGTCGAGGCGGTACTTGCCGCACAGGAACTCGACGCGGCCCTGCGCGTCGGCCTCGGCATCGTCGAGCGGGACCGCGCCCTCGGCCCGGGGCATGTGGGAGAGGACGTGGGCGCTGCCGTGCGGGACCAGGACCACGTCCCCGGTGGCCAGCGGCACGGGTTCGGCACCCTCGGTGAGCAGCCAGCCGGTGCCGCGCAGCAGGATGTGGAAGCCGGCGCCTTCGTAGGGGTCGAACCGGTAGCACCAGGGCGCGTCCACCCGCAGCCGACGGGAGGCCGGGCGGCCGGTGCGCATCGTGGTGATCACGTCGCTGAGTACGTCCACGCCTTCACCGTACCCGGGGCAGCGTACGCACTGGATGTGCCGTCATTGAGACGATCGCGCAGGAGGGTGAGTTGTCCGAGCATGGATCTGCTCACCGTACCGCCCTAGGGTCGACATATGCACACTATGCAGCGTTTCCGGCTGGGCGACGTCGAGATCACGAAGGTGGTCGAGTGGCAGGGCGAGATCGCTCCCGCCCGGTTCGTGATCCCGGACAGTCCGCCGGAGATCTGGCGGGACAACGAGTCCTGGCTGGCTCCGGACCACTGGCACCCGGAGACCGATGCGTACCACGGAGCCGTCCAGACCTGGGTACTGCGCAGCGAGGGCAGGGTCGTCCTGGTGGACACGGGGGCGGGCAACGACCGGACCCGGCCGCAGGTGCCGCTCTTCGACCATCTGCGCACGGACTTCCTGGACCGTCTGGCGCGGGCCGGCGTCCGGCCCGCGGACGTGGACGTCGTGATCAACACGCATGTCCACTACGACCACGTCGGCTGGAACACCCGGCGGGACGGCGACTCCTGGGTCCCGACGTTCCCGAACGCCACCTATCTGATCCCGAAGGCCGATAAGGAGTACTTCGACCCCCGCAATGCCCACCGCCGGCCCGCACCGCGGGACGAGTACGAGCAACGGCGACGCGAGGGCAGCCACTTGGTGTATGAGGACAGCATCACGCCGGTGCTCGACCGTTCCGTGCTGTGGGAGGGCGGTCACCGCGTCGACGCGCACCTCACCCTGGAGCCTGCGCCAGGGCACACCCCTGGCTCCTCGATCGTCAGGCTGTCCTCCGGCGGGGACCGTGCCGTGTTCGTCGGGGACATGCTGCACAGTCCCGTGCAGATCCTCGACCCGCGATTCAACAGCTGTTTCTGCGAGGAGCCGCGCGCGGCCGCCGCGACCCGCCGGGCGGTGCTCGAACAGGCCGCGGACCGGCGAGAGTTGGTTGTCCCAGCGCACTTCGCGGGCGCGGGTGCGGTCGAGGTGCGGCGGGACGGCAGTCGCTTCGCGGTGAGCGGTTGGGCACCCGCGGCCGACTGAGAGCGACTGCGGGCCTGAGCGGGACCAATCTGTTCCAGGCTGCGTTGAACGCGGGCGTGGGTGCACCGGTCGATGGCGTCGGTGAGGTGGTCCCGTGCTTCGCTGGCGAGGCTCACCGGGCGTGGGTCGAGGGCGTCGAGGCCGGCACGGTGGTGGCACGGAGGTGGCGGCAGGGTGGTAGCGGCGCCGGTAGTCGCCGATGGCGGTCAGCAGCCGGGTGTAGGTGCGCTGTTCGTCCTCGTCGTCTTCGCCCTGGGCGGTCGTCTCCCCATCCAGGGCGCGGGCAGAAGATCACCGACGAGTACGGCGGCCAGCGCCCGCCGGGCGAGGCGGGCCTGGGGTATGCCGTGGGACTGCGGGGCGACGCCGAGAAGTCGCGCAGGGGCAGTGCCGCTACTTGAGCTGGTCGTCTGTGAAGTACTCGGACTTGACCAGGACGTCGTAGTTGGTCTTGTCGACGCTCGTGGGCTGCAGCAGGACGGCCGGGACCGCCTTGACACCGTTGTCGTAGTCCATGCTGTTGTCCACCTCCGGCTCCCGCTCGTTGAGGATGTCATCGACCATGGTCGCCGCGGCCTGGGCGAGTTGGCGGACGTCCTTGTAGACGGTCTGTGACTGCTGGCCCGCGATGATGGACTTCACCGAATCCAGTTCGGCGTCCTGACCGGTGACGATCGGAAGCGGTCTGCCGCCGGAGCCGTAACCGGCCGACTTCAGTGCGGACAGGATGCCCCTGGATATGCCGTCGTACGGCGACAGGACCGCGTCGACCTTCCTGTTGCCGTACGACTTGGTGAGGATGCCGCTCATTCGCCGTTGCGCGGTGGGCCCGTCCCAGCGCCGGGTGGTGATCCGGTCGAGTTGGGTCTGACCGGACGGGACGACCAACTTTCCGTCTTCCAGGAACGGTTGCAGGAGCGCCATCGAACCGTCGAAGAAGTACTTGGTGTTGTTGTCGTCGGGGGAGCCGGCGAACAGCTCGATGTTGAACGGGCCCTTGCCATCTTCCAGGCCGAGCTTCTCGATGATGTAGTGGGCCTGCATCCGGCCGACCATCTCGTCGTCGAAGGAGACGTAGTAGTCGACGTTCCGGGTGCCGAGGATGAGCCGGTCATAGGAGATCACCGCGATATCCGCGTCGGCGGCCCGCTGCAGCACGCCGTCAAGCGACCGGTTGTCGATAGCCGCGATGATCAGAGCGTCGACGCCCTGCTCGATCAGTCCCTTGATCTGTGAGACCTGAGCCTTCGGGTCATCGTCGCCGTAGACCAGCTTGGTCTTGTAACCCCTGGCCTTCAGGCTCTGGACAACGCTCTTGCCGTCGGTGAGCCACCGGTCGGAGGACCGGGTGGGCATGGCGATACCGACGGTGGCGCCTTCGGAAGCGCCCCCGGAGCCGTCCTCGCCGTTCTGGCTGCAGGCGGACAGGAAGGCGAGAGACGCGGCTCCGGCGAGGACGGCTCTTCGATTGAGCATGGTGATCGTTCCTTGTTCTTCTCGTCGTTGAGGAGATGAGGGCACAGCAGACGCATGTGGAGCAGCGGGGAGGAGTGGAGCAGGCTGTACGAGCCCGCCGAACGGTGTCCCGGACCAGGTCACGGGGGTTGAGGCCGCGCAGATGCACCCTTCGGGGCCTGAAGTATTTGGACCGCGATGAACGCATTAGCGGCGGAGCTCGTTGACCACTCTGGTTCAGGTCGACTCGGTCCCTTACGCGACTCGTCCCCAAGGCAAGACGAGGCCCTGCGCACCGGCGACCACTGCGTCGCTGGGCCTCATCATCCGAGAGTCTCTGACTTTCATGAGCCGATACCCGTGTGCACCTCGACGCACGTGGCGCAAGTTCCGAAAGACACAGGGCCCTCGCCTCTCAGATGTTCGATATTTCGTCATGCGTTCGGAAAAGATGGCGCGAAGTTAGGGGAAATGTGACGGGCTGTCAACGGTGTGAACAGATGGAGGTGTCTGGGGCGAGGACATGAAGGTCGGTGAGGCAGAAGGCGCGGATCACGGCCGTGCAGGGGGTGGGCAGACGGGGGCCGCGGTGATGGCGGCCCGGTGGGGGCGGGTGAGGTGAGTGCTTCGCGCGGTAACACAGGTTGGCTGGGGAGCAGGCCAGGCTGCGCGGGACAGCGCACCCGGCCCACGGCGCGAGGGCCGGCAGGGCGGGTGTGGGGGGCATTCCTGGGGGCGACGTTCTGGGGGCGGGTGTTGGCGATGGACAGCTGCATTCAGCCGCATCCGCGCGGTCCTCGTAGGAGGCGTGGACGCTCTTTGTCGCACGGCGCAGCCGGGTCCGCTGCAGCCGGCACCACCGTCGTCCTCCTGCCAGGACCGCCACCACATGGGCGGCGGCGGTCCCTCCTCCCGCGTCGCCGCACCAGGAGGGCACGGGATGCTACGCGGGGATCACATGCAGGGTCAGATCCGCGCCGTACTCGCCGGTCAGCGCGAACAGCCGGCTGCCGTCCGGCGACCAGATCAACCCGTGCGGCCGCAGGGACCGGCCGGTGCCCGGTTCCAGGTCGATGATCCGGGACGGGGTGTCGGCACCGGATTGGAAGAGGTAGACGTCCTGCCCGTACGAGTTGTCGATGCCCGCCGCGACCTCACCCTTCACGGACACCGCGGCCGCATTCGGATAGGAGGTGGTGGGATACGTGTGCACGACGGACAGGTCACTCAGCCGGAACGCCAGGTGGTGGTACGGGTAGCCACCGACGATGAAGAGGGTAGCGGCGTCGGGAGACAGAACGAGGTCATTGATGGTGCCCACACCACCGGGGTTGTCCTGGGTCGTGCGGACGACGGGCTTGCCCGTGCTGACGTCATAGACCGTCACGTTCGACGAGGACAGGTACTGCTCGCCGGCGATGACCACACCCGGCGCCGCCGGTGAGGACAGCAGCATCGGTGGCCCGGCCCAGGTGCCCCAGGGCACCAGACCGAGGCGGACGGTGGGACGGGTGCCGCTGAGGTCGAGCGAGCCTATGTTGCTGTCCCAGTCCGATCCGTAGCTGAACCACAGGGTGTCGCCCGCGAGAGCCAGCCGCAGCGGCGCGGTTCCCTCGCCGGTGGCGTAGCGGGCCTTCTCCCGGTAGGTGCCGGTGTCGACGGCGGCGATCGCGTCGCCGCCGCTGAGCGCCACGTACAGCGTGCGTGAGTCGCGGGACAGCACCAGGTCCGCCGCGCCCGGCTTGTTCTCGAGGGTTCGCAGGAGCCTGCCGTCGAAGTCCGTGACGAGCACGGAACTCGTGACGATGTCGGCGATGTAGAGCCTGCGGTGCACGGCGTCCACGGCCATGTCCGCGTGATAGGAGATCGGAAGTGCCGTGGAGGTCGCCTCGGTCATCGTCTTGGCCGCGGCGGCAGTGCTCGTACCGAACAGCGGCAGCAACAGCAGGATCAGTACACCGACGGCCGCGCGAAGGCCGGGTCTTCTCATCAGATCATCGTCCTCGTCGATCGGGGTGCCTGAGGAGACAGGCGAACAGGAATGGGGCACCTGCGACGGATGCCCCTGCGTGTGGCGACCATGCACACCAGATCGCACAATTCCACTGCGTGGTCAGATAGTTGACGTTCCGTCGAGTAGAGGGGTATCGGCCGCCCTGGACCACGGCGGTGAGCACGGGTAGTTGTTGCGCGCGCCCAGCACCATGGACAGGAGGACGGCCGCACATCTCGCTGAAGGCGGTGCGGGGACCTGGCCGGCTCCCCTTCACCAAGCATTCGGTGAGGAATACGGCGCCAGGGGTGCACCGAAGGACGGCTTCTTTGCTGACCCGTCGGTGCCGAAGGACGGTACAGCCGACCCCGGTGCGGCTAGAAGGGCTCAACCCACACCTAGCACACGACAGTTGTTCATGGCGGCAGATCCGACGAAACCCGTACACAGCGAACCCCGGTCCCTAACCTGAGTGTTCGGCACGAGACGTCACGCGACGTGCCGCCTTCACCCCCGGGGAGACCAGTCGGCTCATGGATCCTGCCACCCTGACCACCTACGCCCGACGGTTCGACGGCATGAGAGCCACGACGTCATGAACGAGCCATCCTCACCCGCACCCGGACGGCCCGACGAGATCTAAAGTGTTCGCGTGACCGAGCAGAACCCCGAACTCATCGCAGGCCGGTACGAACTGGTCGAACGCATCGGCCAGGGCGGCATGGGCCGCGTCTGGCGTGCCCAGGACCGGCAGCTCTTCGGACGCGAGGTCGCCGTCAAGGAGATCCTCTTCCCCCCGGCCATGGACGACGACGAGCGGGCCACGCTCGTCGGACGCTTCACCGGTGAGGCCCGTGCCGCGGTCGTTCTCAGCCACCCGGGGATCATCACGATCCACGACGTGGTGGAGCACCGCGGTGCCCCCGTCATCGTCATGGAGTTCGTCCGCGGTGCGTCGCTGGCCGCCGCCATCCGCGCACAGGGCCGGCTGCCCGTGCGGCGGGTGGCCGAGATCGGCGCGATCGTCCTCGACGCCCTGACCGAGGCACACAGGTCGCGGATCGTCCACCGTGACATCAAGCCGGACAACGTACTCCTGGCCAAGGACCGGGTCGTCCTCACCGACTTCGGCATCGCGCACCTCGCGGACGCCACGACGAAGCTCAGCCGCAGCGGAATCGTCATCGGCACACCGCAGTACATGCCCCCGGAGCAGCTCGAAGGGAAGCGGCCGACCCCCGCCAACGACCTGTGGGCGCTGGGCGCCACGCTGTACCACGCCGTCGAGGGGCAGCCTCCGTTCGACGCGGACGGATTGCACGCCCTGGCGGTGGCCGTGTTCACCCGCCCGCACCGACCACCGGTGCACGCCGGACCGCTCGCTCCGGTGCTGGACGCGCTGCTCGTCAAGGATCCCGCGCAGCGGGTAGGTGCGGCCGAGGCCGGCCGAATGCTGGCGTCGGTGCTCCGCTCCCTCCCTGCCGCCGAGGAGGCGGACGAGCGTGGTCGCGCACCCGAAGCGGGACAGAACTCCAGGAAGGATCCGACACTCCCCGCCGAACCCTCCCCGCCCTCCGCCCCTGCGGCCCCGCGGGTTCCCACGGTCCCGGACTCCGGGTCCACGCCGGTCGATCCCCGGCGTCCGAGCCCGGACCGCTCGACCAGTCATCCGCCGGTCCCGGACCGTCCGACCAGTCCTCCGCCCGTGCCGGGACCCGTGCCTCCTCCGCCCACGGAGGACCTGGTGTCGCTGAAGGCCACCGCCGAGGCGGAGGCGGGCGACCGCAAGGCCGGACGGGCACCTGTCCTCACCCGGCGCTCCGTGATCCTGGGCGCGGCACTGGCCACGCTCGCGGCCGGTTCCGCACTGACCTGGACCTTGTCCGGCGACAACGAGAAGCCGCACGGCGGCGGTGCGGCCGGGAACAGTGCCGAGGGTTCCGCCGTCACCGTCGCGATCGGCGTGGACGCCCCGCTCACCGGGGCGCTGGCGGAGCTGGGCCTCGGTGTGCGCAACTCCGCAGACCTCGCCGTCCGGACGGCGAACGAGAAGAAGGTCGTCCCCGGTGTGCGCTTCGAGATCAAGGCGGTGGACGACGCGGGCGACCCCGCCAAGGGCGCCACGAACGCCGCGGGCTTCGTTTCCGACGCGAAGGTGTTCGGCGTGGTCGGCCCCGTGAGTTCCAGCGTGGCGGAGTCGATGGTGCCGCGCCTGGCCGAGGCGGAGCTGGTCAACGTCTCGCCGGCCAACACCAGCCCCACCCTGACGCTGGGCCCCGACTGGGCCTCCGGTACCAAGGTCCGTCCGCACGACACCTACTTCCGCACCCTGACGAGCGACGCGGACCAGGGACCCTTCGCCGCGCGCTACCTGCGGAACGAGGCGGGCAAGGGCAAGCTGTACGTCGTCGACGACCGGACCGCCTACAGCACGGCACTCGTCTCCGGGTTCACGGCCGAGTTCGAGAAGCTCGGCGGGAGCGTGGTGGGCCGGGAGCATGTCGACACCGACCAGAGGGGGTTCTCCGGCCTCGTGGCCAAGGTCCGGGCCTCGGGCGCCGACGCGGTCTTCTTCGGCGGCTACTACGACACCGCCGGGGCGCTCTCCCGGCAGCTCGGACAAGCCGGGGTCGACGTCCCCCTGATGGGCGGCGACGGCATCTACGACCAGCAGTACCTCACCTCCGGACCGGAGGTCGACGGGGACCTCGCCGTGCACATCGGCGTGCCCGCCGAACAGCAGGCGAAGGGGGCGGACTTCCTCGCCCGGTACCGCAAGGCGGGCTATGCCGAGCCGGCCGGCTGGTACGGGCCGTACGCCTACGACGCGGCCTGGAGCATCATCGAGGCCGTCAAGGTCCTGGTGAAGGCCAACGACGGCACTCTGCCCGGGGACGCGCGGGCGAGGATGTCCGAGGCCGTGTCCCGGCTCGCCTTCGACGGAGTCACGGGCCGGGTCGCCTTCGACGGCTACGGCGACACCCGCAACCGGCGCCTGACGGTACTCTCGGTCGAATCCGGGCGGTGGACCAGCGTGACCAGCGGCCCCGCGGCTCCGTGACACCGAGCCGAAGAAGGGCCAGTGCTATCTGAGCCCACTTCATCAACGATCTGCCGGCGTTCTCCCGCGTCGGCCACGTGCACAACGACCACCGCACCGTGGACCTGCAGAGCGTGCGCGACAGCGCCCTGGGCAACCTCAGCGCCAGGCGGGCGAGCAGGCTTTGCCACGGTGTTTCGCCCTGCGGGTCGGTCCCGGCCGGCCCCGCACGCAGACTGACAGCGCCGCGGCCGACAAGGGCTACAGCAACGGCCCGTGCCGCGAACACCTGCGGCGCCTGGGCATCCCGCGGCACAGGATCCCGGAGAAGACCGATAGCCCGGCCACCCGCCCGCCTGCGAAAAGGCTTGCGCAGGCGGACGGCCACCAGGCTTCGACGAAGAGCGGTACAAGAAGCGAAACACCGTCAAACCAGCGATCAGCAGGCTGAAGCAGTCCCGAGCCGTCGCAGCTCACTATGACAAGCGCGGCTACATCTTCCCTATCCTCTTGGCACCGCCGCAGCTGCTGCCCCTGTCATCTGGCTCCGAACGTGACCTCGGACAGGGTTCACGGTGTGCCGCCGCCCTTCCGACCACCACCGGCGAGCTGACCCACCATCATGATGATGAGGCCGGCAAGGAGGATCGCGGCGCCGATCAGAGTTCCCGACGGCCGAGCACCGGAATCGCTGATCATCAACCCGAAATCCAGCTGCCAGCACAGCGCAAAAGCCACCATCAGCTGACCCCAGCCATAGATCCGCGGGGCGCGAACATGGCGCCGGTTCATGGGGAGCACCCAGCCACTGGCAACCGCCGCAACGCCGGAGACGGCGATGAACAGCGCCAGCAGGACAAGGGGCACGGCGAGGTAGAACTTCACGGTCCCTCCCTGCGTACCGGGCCCACGCCCGACAGCAGCGTGATCATGACACCCGCCGCATCACACGTCCATGCCTACGCAGGTGCAGTGATCGGCCGGACAAGTCCTAGCCGTCCGCTTGAACGGCGCCGTCGGATGCGGGGCGCCGGTAGGCGCCGTGCCACCAGATCCGGGCGAGTTCGCGAGCGAAGGCGCGGTCACCGCTGCCGTCGTCGACGCTGATGTGGTGGGCGATCGCCTGTGCGCCTCCCCAGACGATGATGCGGCTGGCGGAGGCCGCGTCGAGGTCGGACGGGGCGAGTCCGGCCGCCTGGTCGGCAAGCAGGGACCGCAGGGCGTTCGCGTCGAAACCCTCGAGGTCGGCCGTGTAGAAGTCGTGCACCGTGGGGTCGTAGGCAGCGGCCTCACGCACCGCTCTGATGAGGCTTTGATGGAGGCGGTGCGTCTTGATCACGTCTTCGAAGAAGCGCGCGAGCGCGTCCGGCCCCGCGGCGGGGTTCCACTGCCGGACGTGCGTGAGCAGCGACTCCCGCAGGTCGTTCGTGAGCCTGACCAGTACGTCGGACTTGCTCTGGAAGTGCGCGTAGAACGTGGCCCGGGAGACGCCCGCCTCTTCCAGGATCCGCTGGACGCTGATCTCGGAGAAGGCTTCGCCGGACTCCAGGAGCCGCTGGAGGGTGGACATGACCTGGGCCACCGTCGCGGCCGAGCGTGCGGCGTGGTGGTCGGTCTGGCGTCGTGTGACCGGTCTCATCAAGATCCTTCTCGTACGTCCTCGCGCGTGTGCGCTCCGCGGGGTGCGGCGGAGTGCGGAATCAGCGCACCACGGGCAGAGCGTAGTCCCACAGCCGGTCGGCGGCCTCGGCGTCCACCGACCACTTCGCCACCCCGGCCATCACGTCGGGCCCGCCGTCGACGACCTCGGATTCCTGGTTGTCCTCGAAGTACCGGCCGGTCACGCCGTCGAGGATGGGTGATGCCGCCAGCAGGGTGCTCGTGGCGGCGCCCTGCGCCGGGGTCTTGTAGTAGTCCGGGGTGACGAGGTTGCCGTCCTCGTCCAGGGCGCCGAGCGCTCGCAGGGTGGCCTTGTCGAGGTGACGGGCGAGGTTGGTGTGGATCCAGCCGGGAGCGCAGGCGTTGGCGGTGATGCCGTCCCCGGCCCACCGCCGGCTGATCCCTACGGCGAGCAGCACGTCGGCGGTCTTCGACTGCGCGTAGGCGACGAACGGGTCGTAGGGACGCTCTTCGAACTGCGGGTCGTCGAAGTCGAACCCGGCTCGCAGCTGTGCGCCGGAGCTGACCACGACGACGCGGGCGTTCTCGGCGCTCCTCAGGGCGGAGTGCAGGCCGACGGCCAGGGCGAAGTGACCGAGGTAGTTCGTGGCGAGCTGCAACTCCCAGCCCTGGGCGCTGACCTGCCGGGTCGGAAGCATCATCACGCCGGCGTTGGCGACGAGGCCGTCGAGCGGCCCTTCCCAGGAGTCGCAGAAGGCTCGGACGGAATCCAGGTCCCCGAGCTCGAGCGCGGCGGCCTGGGTGCCGGGGAACTCCTCGACGAGAGACCTGGCCGCGTCGGGGTTCCGGGTGGCGATCGTCACCTCGGCGCCGGCGCCGGCGAGCGCGCGGACCGTCTCGAGGCCGAGCCCGGAGGACCCACCTGTGACGATCATCCGTCGCCCGCGCAGGTCGACTCCGTCGAGCACCTCGGCGGCGGTCGTGCGCATCCCGAACGGGGTGGTTATCGGCGTCATAGCTGTGTCCTGCCTGGAGGGGGCCGTCAGCACGGTGACGGGGAACGGGTCTGCGCCCGACGGCCCGACGTCATTTCCCCAGTAACCATACATCGTGTTCAGACTTCATGTATTCGCAGGTCGGACGGATGCAGAAGACGCACTGCAGGAGGTACGGGTGCGCCCTCATGGACCAGGGGTGACCTCGGGACACGTGAACCGCACTGGCCTGACTTGCGATCGGGCGTAGGCGATCTCGGCCTTTACGCCTTCACGCTTTCACCCTGGTCAGGGTCAGCCCGGACTGCGAGACGCGACCGCATGCCACGGCCTCCTTGTCCGACGATCCGGCCAGCCGAGGTCTGTCATGAACCACCCGGAGCACTGGCAGCCGGGTGAGCCGCGGACTGGGTCACCTGCAGCCTTCAGCCGCACGGTCGTGGAGATCACCTGTTCAGGGGCGCGCGTGGCAAGCGGTCACGTCAGAGGTCCGGGGATCTTCCCCGGGCGGACTTTCACGTCCTTCACGCGCGTGCTGTCTGGGAATGCCGCCCGTCTCAAGGTCGACGGTGTTCCCCCGCTGCCTCAGTCCCGGAACCGGGTGGTGTGGTGCCTCCTACGCAACGACGTCGCCGAGGCCGACCGCCCGACCGACCTCCGGCCGGCCTGCGACACCACGTGCCCCACCTGCGGCCCCGTCGAAAGCTCCAGTGCTGGAAGAAGAAGAGGCCCGACACCCCTGTCGGCGAGAACGGCCGCAGAGGCAGGGCACGTCCGTGGCGAAGATCGCCGAGGTGACGTTCACCTGCGCGGACCGGGTCCGAGACGTGAGCAGACCTTCGGCCAGCCGCGGTCAGGGGGCCCGCCGCACGCCTACGCGCGGTTGAGACGCACAGCACGGCGCGCAGCAGGGCGAGGGCGGTGAGGGAGTGGGCGCCCTTGACGGTGGCCACCAGCCGGCCGGGCAGGTCTGGATCGAGGGCCGTGATCAATGCGGGGAGGGTCAGGCTCGGCAGCCGAAGCCGGGATGGTTCGGCGAGGACCAGGAACGGAACTGAGCGAGCAATCTGCCATCTGCCGACAGAAGAGGCGCCCAGTCACAGCTGTTGCGACTGAGCGCTTCAGTACATGCGTCAGCTCACACCTGGTGGGCGGCCTGCGGAGAGACCGGCCGCTCGAAAAAGGTCTCCAGTACAACCGTTGCCTGCGTCCCGCTGACTCCGTCGATCGCGTAGATCCGGCGCAGCACGTCCTGTAGTTGCTCTGTGGTCGTGGTCCTGACTTTCACCAGCACCGAGGCGCTGCCAGCGATGATGTGCGCCTCCAGAATTTCGGGAAGTGCGGCGAAGTCCTCCGCCGAATCGCCCATCCAGGCGGTCGAGTCGACCATCACGTAGGCCAGTACACCGCCGCCCACCGCTGCCGGGTCCACCTCGGCGGCGGTGCGCCGAATGACGCCGCGCTCCCGCAACTTCCGCACGCGCTCATGAGCCGCGCCCGCGGACAGGCCCACAGCCTGGCCCAGCGCGGCGTAGGACTGGGTGGCGTCCTGCTGGAGCTGCGCCAGCAGTGCACGATCGATGTGATCCACAACTCTCCATTCGGAATAACCTTGCAAGAACTATACGTCATCTTGCAATCTCCTCTTGATGCCGAAGCCTGTTCGGTAGGGGATCGGCACGTCTATGGGGAGGGGATCCATGACCAGCGAGCGCCCTGCGCTGTACGAGATGCTCGACGACCGATTCCGTACCGGGCGGTGCATGAACGGTGATGACGGCTTGGAGGTGCTGTACACCGGCTGCCGCTGGGCCGAGGGACCCATCTACCTTCCTGCTTGGCGGCAGGTGATCTGGAGCGACATCCCCAACGACCGGATGTTGCGCTGGGACGAGGAGACCGGTGCCGTCAGCGCCTTCCGCCGTTCCGCAGGGCACACCAACGGCAACACCCTTGACCGCCAAGGCCGGCTGATCACCTGCGAGCAGGGCAACCGACGAGTGACACGAACCGAGCACGACGGCACTGTCACGGTGCTGGCTGACCGCTGGCAGGGCAAGCGGCTGAACAGCCCGAACGACGCCGCGGTGAAGTCGGATGGCTCCGTCTGGTTCTCCGACCCGGACTTCGGCATCACCAGCGACTACGAGGGTTATCGCGCCGACAGTGAGATCGGCGCCAACAACGTCTACCGGATCGACCCGGACAGCGGTGAAGTGCGCCTGGTCGCCGACTGCTTCGGGGCGCCGAATGGCCTGGTCTTCTCGGCCGATGAGCGACAGCTCTTCGTCTCCGACACGCGGGCCGACTGTATCCGGGTCTTCGAAGTACGGGACAACGGCACGCTCTCCGACGGCAAGGTCTTCGCCGACGCCGCATCCCGCCAGAACGCCCGTTTCGACAACCTTCGCTTCGATGACGGCGGACGGCTCTGGGCAGCCGCGATGGACGACGGGGTGCACTGCTACGACCCCGACGGCACGCTGATCGGACGGCTCAACGTACCCGAGGCGGTGGCCAACATCTCCTGGGGTGGAGCCAAGCGCAACCGTCTCTTCATCACCGCGCAGACCAGCCTCTACTCGCTGGTCACGGGCGTCACGGGCACGCATCCGACCGGCCCGGGACACCAGCCCTGGTCGGCTCCGAAATCCAGGTGACCTCCGACCGAGCGACCAGCACGGCATCGGCCTCATCAGCACCTACGGTGTGACTGACCACTGCATCTGTCCAGGACAGGCCGCGCCGACCTTGCCGGTGAAGGGGGATGCACCGCAGATGGTCTCCGTCCCGGAGGAGATGAACGTGCCCCGACAGGCTGGTGGACGACCGTGCACCCACCCCGACCACGTCGGGGGAGACAATGCCTATTCGTCACGCCGAAACCGGCTTCACCTGCGCAGACGCCAGATCTCACTTCACAGCCGTCGCCGGAACGGGGCGAGAGTGGCGCGCACGGCATCGACGGCCCCCCAGTCGGGCTCGAACTGAGCGATCACAGCCAGATGTTGACGCAGTTGGAGAATCGGCATGCGGTCGCGCCAGCCGCGGTCGAGGCCGGTGAGCTCGGCGTACAGCGTGAAGAACACGTGCGCCTCAGGCGGTGGCGCCGTCGTCCACAGGTGAGCGAGGTCGACCTCGGCCCACGTGTACGACACGGCCGGGTCGATCAGTGCAGGCCGGCCGTCAGCCGTCGCCATGACGTTCATCGCCCACAGGTCTCCGTGCGTCAAACAGGCAGGTCTGATCGGCAGCAGCTCAGGCAGCCGCTCGCACAGGCGCTCCAACGCCATCCTGTCGGCGGCATCCAACGTCTCTTGAACACGACGCTCGCCCAGCCAACGCAACAACCGATTCTGGGCGAAGAACTCGAAACCGTCGTCCTCCCAGGTATTGAACTGCCGACGGCGCCCCAGCCAGTTGTCCTGGTGCCACCCGAATCGGGGGTGCCGAGTGGTGGTGTGCAGGTGGGCAAGCACATGCGCGAGCTGCTCCCAGAAGACCTCGGTCCTGGGCTGCGGCCGCAGTATAGACAGCACGAGTACGTCGCGGTCCACAAGGATGATTTCGGGCGTGGTCACGCCGCCCGCCTCACTCAGCACGGTGAGCCCTTCCGCCTCGGCAGCGAAGGCGTCGCCCGACGGTGGCTCACTGAACGTCTTGACGAAAACTGACGTCCCGTCACCACAGTGCACCAGCACCGAGGTCGCGGCGAAACCTCCGGCAACTGGCTCGACCGCGACGACATCGCTCAGACCGGCCGCCTGGAGGCGTTCAAGCAGGGCAGGTGTCGCTGCCATCACTGGTGCACTCCTCTGTTGAGTCCCGATCCCCTCAGCGCCGACGCCCCCAAAGACCCGCATCACATGGGCAGTCCTCGAGCGACGCTGGATCACCAGGCGGGCCCGCCCCAGAACGCCGATAGACCGCCGACAGAACGCCGAGGCTCCTGCAGGGCCGCACGGGCCGACACACTCCTACCACGAACCGCCGACACGTGCACTCAAGGATCCGCGACACTTTCGGTCACTGATCCACCGCGTCCCACATGACAGACGTCGCCCTCACCACACCCAACCGTGGTCCACCTGGGCGTTCGTCGCCGTTTACCAATAGTTCGAAACATTCGAAGCCGATCCCACGGTCAGTCAATTGATGTTTCGGGAATCTTTCGGAAACTTTGTCATTGACTGTGCGCTTGAACCACGCCCATACTCTCCAGCGTTCGAAACCTCTCCGTAACAACGAGGGGACCCTTGGTGCTTGTAGGCCGATTGCTGCACTTTCGGCCCCTGCAGACGACCGAGGTTCCTCATGAACGGTGCTGATATCGATCCGAACATTCCAGGGCGTTCGCCAAGGCCCCTGGCCTGCACCCGACGAACGGGCCCATCGGCGCCGACGTGGCCTTCCGGGCAGCATCCGTGATCTCCCTCCTGCAAGTCCCCACCCAGGAAGGAAAGGCATGCACCACTCATCCGCGCAGACGGTCGGGAGCCCCCCTCCCCGGTCTCGAAAGCGCCTGCTCTCCCTCTTCAGCAGGCTCTGTGCATTCGCGATCGTCATCGCAGCGGTGGCGTTGCCGGCCACCGCCAGCGCCGACACCACCATCACCACCAACCAGACCGGCACCAACAACGGCTACTACTACTCGCACTGGAGCGACGGCGGCGGCTCGGTGTCCATGAACCTGGGATCCGGCGGCAATTACAGCTACCAGTGGAGCAACGTCGGCAACTTCGTGGGCGGCAAGGGCTGGAGTACCGGCGGACGCAAGACGGTGAACTACTCCGGCAGCTTCAACCCGTCCGGCAACGCCTACCTGGCACTTTACGGATGGTCCCAGAACCCGCTCGTCGAGTACTACATCGTCGACAACTGGGGTACCTACCGGCCCACGGGCACGTTCAAGGGCACCGTCACCAGTGACGGGGGCACGTACGACATCTACGAGACGACCCGCGTCAACCAGCCGTCCATCGAGGGCACCAAGACCTTCCAGCAGTACTGGAGTGTCCGGCAGTCGAAGCGGACCGGCGGCACCATCACGACGGGCAACCACTTCGATGCCTGGGCAAGGCACGGCATGAACCTCGGCAGCTTCAACTACATGATCATGGCCACCGAGGGCTACCAGAGCAGCGGCAACTCCAACATCACCGTCAGCGAAAGCGGTTCCGGCGGCGGCAGTGGTGGCGGGGGCGGTGGTGGCGGTAACGGCGGCTGCACGGCGACGCTGTCAGCCGGCGACAAGTACAACGACCGCTACAACCTCAACGTCTCCGTCAGCGGATCCAACAACTGGACCGTCACGATGAAGGTGCCCTCACCCGAAAAGGTCCTGGCCACCTGGAA
>NZ_LLZN01000078.1 GCF_001509795.1 Streptomyces sp. NRRL WC-3605
CAGGTGTCGCGCGCGCGGGCTGGGTGGGGGCCGGTGGTCGGCCTCAGGCGCCGGACGGGCTCGGGGTGGGGGGCGGCGGGGCGTTGTAGGTGTGGGTCTGGGCGTCCGTGCGGGCCTGGCTTCGGGCTCGGCGGGCCGGGCCGCGCCAGCCGCAGGTGCAGTGGGCCGTGCAGAAGGGGCCCTTCTCCACCGTCGTCGTCCGGTGCTCGTCCTGGTCTGTCATCGCCCCCACGGTACCCAGGCGTGACGGCGATCCCTACCGGTCGTTAACCGGTACGACAAGGAGCCCGTGACGGACGTACCGGGGGTAGGCAGGCGATGGCGGAGAGGCAGCAGCACAGGCGCATGCGGGGAGCCGGCGTCGCGGTGGGGCTCCTGGGTCTCTGCCTCGCCGGCAGCGGGTGCGCGCAGAGCGGGGCCGCCGCCGAGGACGCCCGCGGGGGCGATCCGGTCGACGTGGTGCGCGCGGCCGCCGACGCGCTGGTGGGTGCCCGCAGCTCCCGGGCGCGCACGTCGATGGAGATGGCCACCGGCGGCACCCGGGTCACCATCCGGGGTGAAGGCGTGTACGACTTCGGACGGCAGCTCGGGCGGCTGAAGGTGCGGCTGCCGCAGGACCCGGCGGGGACGGCCGGGCAGCGGCCGATCACCGAGCTGCTGGCGCCCGGCGCGCTGTTCATGAAGAACCGCGGGGCCGGGGTGCCCGCCGACAAATGGGTGCGTGTGGAGACGCGGTCCCTGACCGACGGCAATCTCGTCACCGGCGGCGCCACCGATCCGTTCGCCGCCGCCGAGGTGCTGCGGGGGGCGCGGAGCGCCACGTATGTGGGGCGGGCGGAGGTCTCCGGGACCCGGGTGCGGCACTACCGGGGGACCGCCGATCTGGGGGCCGCGGCCCGGAAGGCGTCCGACGGGAACGCCCGGGCGCTCGCCGCGGCGGCGAAAGGGTTCGCCACGGACCAGGTGCCGTTCGACGTCTACCTGGACGACGACGGGCTGGTCCGGAAGGTCAGGCACCGCTTCAGCTTCGTCAACGGGCAGCACCGCGACGCCGTCGACGTGACCTCCACCACCGCGCTGTACGACTTCGGGGCTCCCGCCCACGTCCGGCTGCCGGACGACGACGACATCTACGCCGGGCAGATCGCCGAGGACTAGCCCTTCCGTGCCATGCGCGGTCCGTATGCCGCTCCCTACTCTAGGAAGTCGGTAACGGCAGAGAAGAGGTGATGCGCGTGGCTCCGGTCGGCGGTACGGCGGTTCAGGACCACGTGGCCCTCGCCGAGATCGAGCTGTGCGGAGAGCTGATCATCGCGGCGTCGGCCGCCCGTGAGGAGCGGCTCAGCCTGGAGAGCATCGACCAGGTGCTGCGGGTCGCGGAGGAGCGGGACGCGCGCGGCCGGTGACCGGGCGGGCGCTCAGGTCCGCAGCAGGCGGCCGATGGCCTTCGTGGCCTCCTCCACCTTCGCGTCGATCTCCGCACCGCCCTTGAGGGCCGCGTCGGCGACGCAGTGGCGGAGGTGCTCCTCCAGCAGTTGCAGCGCGAAGGACTGGAGCGCCTTCGTCGACGCGGAGACCTGCGTGAGTATGTCGATGCAGTAGACGTCCTCGTCGACCATGCGCTGCAGACCGCGGATCTGGCCCTCGATCCGGCGCAGGCGCTTCAGGTGTTCCGTCTTCTGGTGGTGGTAACCGTGGACGCCGCGGTCGTGATCCGTCACGATGTCCGCGCCGGGCGTCGTCTCCAGGGCGTCGTCGGCGGCGGAGGGCGCACCCGCGCCGGCCTCTGTGGTCGTCATCGCGTCCTCCCGACGTAAACCGCTTCTATACCCCTACCGGGTATATCGTACCGAACTTTGCCGGGTAGGGGCGTGATGGCCGCCACCCGTGCGCCCGCCCCACCGGGGCTTACGGACGGCCCCCGTGACGACCACTGTGCCTGATGGGCGACACTGGGAGGCGGCCCATTAGCCGTGGCCGGATGATGCGCCTAGCATCAGCCTGACCGAAACCGATGCATCCTGAGGACCACACGTGCGATTTCGTCTGACCCCCCGGGAGACGAGCTTCTACGACATGTTCGCCGCATCCGCGGACAACATCGTCACGGGCTCGAAGCTCCTGATGGAACTGCTCGGGGCGGACACCGCCGGCCGGGCCGAGATCGCCGAACGGATGCGGGCCGCGGAACACGCGGGTGACGACGCGACGCACGCGATCTTCCACCAGCTGAACTCCTCGTTCATCACGCCGTTCGACCGCGAGGACATCTACTCCCTCGCGTCGTCCCTCGACGACATCATGGACTTCATGGAGGAGGCCGTCGACCTGGTCGTCCTCTACAACGTCGAGGAACTGCCCAAGGGCGTCGACCAGCAGATCGAGGTCCTGGCGCGGGCGGCCGAGCTGACGGCCGAGGCCATGCCGAACCTGCGCACGATGGACAACCTGACCGAGTACTGGATCGAGGTCAACCGCCTCGAGAACCAGGCCGACCAGATACACCGCAAGCTGCTCGCCCACCTCTTCAACGGCAAGTACGACGCGATCGAGGTGCTGAAGCTCAAGCAGATCGTGGACGTGCTGGAAGAGGCGGCGGACGCCTTCGAGCACGTGGCGAACACGGTGGAGACCATCGCCGTCAAGGAGTCCTGACCCCTTCATGGACACCTTCGCTCTGGTCGCGACCATCGGGGTCGCGCTCTTCTTCACGTACACCAACGGCTTCCACGACTCGGCGAACGCGATCGCCACCTCCGTGTCGACGCGTGCGCTGACCCCCCGGGCCGCGCTGGCCATGGCCGCCGTGATGAACCTCGCCGGTGCCTTCCTGGGCTCCGGTGTGGCCAAGACGGTCAGCGAGGGGCTGATCGAGACGCCCCAGGGCTCGACGGGGATGGGCATCCTCTTCGCCGCCCTGATCGGCGCGATCGTCTGGAATCTGATCACCTGGTACTTCGGTCTGCCCTCGTCCTCCTCACACGCCCTCTTCGGCGGCATGGTGGGCGCGGCGCTCGCCGGCGGGACGAAGGTGTACTGGGACGGCGTGGTCGACAAGGTCGTCATCCCGATGTTCGTGTCGCCGGTCATCGGTCTGGTCGTCGGTTACCTGGTGATGACGGGCATCCTGTGGATGTTCCGGCGGTCGAACCCGCACAAGGCCAAGCGGGGCTTCCGTATCGCGCAGACGGTGTCGGCGGCCGGTATGGCGCTCGGGCACGGCCTCCAGGACGCGCAGAAGACGATGGGCATCGTCGTGATGGCACTGGTCATCGCGGACGTCGAGGACTACGGCGACCCGATCCCGGTGTGGGTGAAGATCGCCTGCGCGCTGATGCTGTCCCTCGGCACCTACGCGGGCGGCTGGCGCATCATGCGCACCCTGGGCCGGAAGATCATCGAGCTGGACCCGCCGCAGGGCTTCGCCGCCGAGACCACCGGCGCCTCGATCATGTTCGGCTCGGCGTTCATCTTCCACGCGCCGATCTCCACCACCCATGTGATCACCTCCGCGATCATGGGTGTGGGCGCCACGAAGCGCGTCAACGCCGTGCGCTGGGGCGTGGCCAAGAACATCGTCCTGGGCTGGTTCATCACGATGCCCGCGGCGGCCGTCGTCGCCGCCCTGTCCTTCTGGATCGTGGACCTCGCGTTCCTGTGAGGCGCGCGTCCCCGTGACGCGGTACGCGGAAGGGCCCGCCCCCGGTTCCTGGGGGCGGGCCCTTCCCGTGCCTCGCGGTGGCACCGCCATGCAGCACCGCGAGGGGTCCGGCGGGCGGCCCGGTCAGCCGAAGCGGCCCGAGATGTAGTCCTCGGTGGCCTGGACGGACGGGTTGGAGAAGATCCGCTCGGTGTCGTCGAGCTCGATCAGCTTGCCGGGCTTGCCGACGGCCGCCAGGTTGAAGAACGCCGTGCGGTCGGAGACCCGCGCCGCCTGCTGCATGTTGTGGGTCACGATGACGATCGTGAACCGTTCCTTCAGCTCCCCGATCAGGTCCTCGATGGCGAGGGTGGAGATCGGGTCGAGCGCCGAGCAGGGCTCGTCCATCAGCAGGACGTCCGGCTCGACCGCGATGGCGCGGGCGATGCACAGGCGCTGCTGCTGCCCGCCGGACAGGCCCGAGCCCGGCTTGGCCAGCCGGTCCTTGACCTCGTTCCACAGGTTCGCGCCCCGCAGGGACTTCTCGACGATGTCGTCCAGCTCGGACTTCTTGTACGAGCCGTTGAGCTTCAGGCCCGCCGCCACGTTGTCGTACACCGACATGGTGGGGAACGGGTTGGGCCGCTGGAAGACCATGCCGACCTCGCGGCGCACGGCGACCGGGTCGATGCCGGCCCCGTACAGGTTCTCGTCGTCCAGGAGGACCTTGCCCTCGACGCGGCCGCCCGGGGTGACCTCGTGCATCCGGTTGAGGGTGCGCAGGAAGGTGGACTTGCCGCAGCCGGACGGGCCGATGAAGGCCGTCACGGAGCGGGGCTCGACGGTCATCGAGATGTCCTCGACCGCGAGGAAGGAGCCGTAGTAGGCGTTGAGGCCGCTGACATCGATGCGCTTGGCCATGTCGATCACTGCTTCTTTCGAATCCGAGTCGCTGACTGGTTCCACGGGGGTCGCGTCAGCGACCGGCCTTGGGGGCCTTCCAGCGGGCGATGCCGCGGGCCACCAGGTTGAGGATCATGATGAAGGCGATGAGCACCAGGGCACCCGCCCAGGCGCGGTCGTAGGCGGCGCCCGAGCCGCCGCTGTTCGCGTACTGGAGGTAGATGTACACGGGCAGGGAGGCCTGCGGGTCCTGGAAGGGGTTGGCGTTGATGAAGTTCGTCACCCACACCAGGAGCAGCAGCGGGGCGGTCTCGCCGGTGATGCGCGCGACGGCGAGCATCACGCCCGTGGTGATCCCGCCGACGGAGGTCGGCAGCACCACCTTGAGGATGGTCCGCCACTTCGGCACGCCGAGGGCGAGCGACGCCTCGCGCAGCTCGTTCGGGACGAGCTTGAGCATCTCCTCGGTGGAGCGGACGACGACCGGCAGCATCAGGATGGCGAGCGCCATGGAGCCGGCGAAGCCGGAGTAGCCCATGCCGAGGATGACGATCCACAGGCTGAGGACGAACAGGCCGGCGACGATCGACGGGATGCCCGTCATGACGTCGACGAAGAACGTGATCGCCTTGGCGAGCCTGCCGCGTCCGTACTCGACCAGGTAGATCGCGGTGAGCACGCCGATCGGCACGGCGATGGCGGTGGCGATGCCGACCTGCTCCAGGGTGCCGAGGAGGGCGTGGTAGATGCCGCCGCCGGTCTCGGTGTCGGCGACCACGCCCATCGAGTGGGTGAGGAAGTAGCCGTCCAGGACCTTCACCCCGCGCCGGACCGTCTCGTAGACGAGGGAGGCCAGCGGGATGACGGCGAGCAGGAACGCGACCCAGATCAGGCTGGTGACGACGCGGTCCTTGGCCTGCCGGCGCCCTTCGACCCGCGCGGAGATCCCGTACGAGCCGGCGACGAACAGCAGTGCGGCGATCAGCGCCCACTGGATGCTGCTGTCCAGTCCGGCGGCCGCGCTGATGCCGAGGCCCAGGGCGACCGATCCGGCGGCGACCGCCCAGGAGAACCACTTCGGCAGGGTGGCGCCCTTCAGGCTGCCCGGCCGCTTGGCGGAAACGGATGCGTGGCTCATGCGTTGGCCCCCGAGAACTCCTTGCGCCGCTCGATGATGAGGCGGGCGGTGCCGTTGACCAGCAGGGTGATGACGAACAGCACCAGACCGGAGGCGATCAGCGCGTCCCGGCCGTCCGTGGTGGCCTCGTTGAACTTGCTGGCGATGTTCTGGGCGAAGGTGCCGCCGCCCGGGTCGAGCAGGCTGGCCTCGATGTCGAAGGTCGGCGACAGGACCATCGCGACGGCCATCGTCTCGCCGAGCGCGCGGCCGAGGCCCAGCATCGAGGCGGAGATGACGCCGGAGCGCCCGTAGGGCAGGACGGCCATCCGCACGACCTCCCAGCGGGTGGCGCCGAGGGCCAGGGCGGCCTCCTCGTGCGTCCGCGGGACCTGCCGGAAGATCTCCCGGCTGACGTTGGTGATGATCGGCAGGATCATGATGGCGAGCAGGATGCCGACGGTGAACAGTGCGCGCGGGGCGCCGCCGTTCCACTCGAAGACGCCGGTCCAGCCGAGGTAGTCGTCCAGCCAGGCGTACAGGCCACCGAGGTGCGGCACCAGGACGAGGGCGCCCCACAGGCCGTAGACGATCGACGGGACCGCGGCGAGCAGGTCGATCACGTACGCGATGGGGCCGCGGAGGCGGCGCGGGGCGTAGTGCGTGAGGAACAGCGCGATGCCGACGGAGACCGGGACGGCGATCGCCAGCGCGATGACCGACGACACGACCGTGCCGAAGGCGAGCACCGCGATGCCGAAGGCGGGCGGGTCGCCGGTGGGGTTCCACTCGAAGGTGGTGAAGAAGTTGGCCTCGTCCTTGCCGATCGCGCTCGCGGCCCGGAGGCTCAGGAAGACGGCGATGGCGGCCATGAGCACCAGCAGGAAGATGCCGGAGCCGCGGGAGAGGGCGAGGAAGATCCGGTCGCCGGGGCGGGTGGCGCCGCGGGCGCTGCTCCCGCGCCGGGCCGGGGCCGGGAGGGGGGTGGGCGGAGCTGTGTCGTTCTTGACTGATATGTCCATAAGAGGTCTCCGGTCTGCGGAGCCGCCTTCGCGGGGCGGCTCACGGCGGAGCGCTCCCGGCGGCGGGGCGCTCCTGGCGGCGGTGCACCGGATGTGCGGCCGGACCCGGCGGGGGGTCCGGCCGCGGCTCAGGTCAGCTCAGGCTCGAGACCGTGGAGCGGACCTTGGTGATGATCTCGGCCGGGACGGGGGCGTAGCCGGCGTCGGCCAGCAGGCCCTGGCCGTCCTCGGAGGCGATGTAGGAGAGGAAGGACTTCACGGCGGGCAGGGACTCCGCCTTGTTGCCCTTGTCGCAGACGATCTCGTACGTGACGAGGGTGATCGGGTAGGCGCCCTCGGCGGACGGCGTGTAGTTCAGCTCCAGCGCCAGGTCCTTGCCGGTGCCGACGACCTTGGCCTCGGAGATGGACTTGGTGGCGTTCTCGGTGGTCGCCTCGACCGGCTGTGCGGCACCCGTCTTGATCTTGACGGACTTCATGCCGTCCTTGACGTAGGACAGCTCCATGTAGGAGATCGCGCCCGAGGTCTGGCTCACCTGCTGCGCCACGCCGGAGGAGCCGGACGCGGACTGGCCGCCCTTGGCCTCCCAGGACTTGCCGTGCTCGTACTTCCAGTCGTCGGGCGCGGCGGCGGACAGGTACTTCGTGAAGTTGTCCGTGGTGCCGGACTCGTCCGAGCGGTGGAACGCCTGGATCTTCAGGTCGGGCAGCTTCGCGTCGGGGTTGAGCGCCGCGATGGCCTTGTCGTTCCAGTTGGTGATCTTGCTGTCGAAGATCTTGGCGAGGGTCGGCGCGTCCAGGACGAGGCTGTCGACGCCCGGCACGTTGTAGCCGACGCCGATCGGGCCGACGACCATCGGCAGGTCGATGGCCTGGCCGCCGTCGGCGCAGGCGGTCTTCTTGGACTCGGCGATCTCCTCCGCGTCCAGGGCCGAGTCGGAGCCTGCGAACGCGGTCTGGCCCTGGAGGAAGGCGGTGACACCGGCACCCGAGCCGGTCGGGTTGTAGTTGAGCTGCACGCCCTTGCAGGCGGTCGTGTACTGCCTGACCCACGCGTCGATCGCGTTCTTCTGCGCGGACGAGCCGGACGCCTGGAGCTGGCCCTTGGCGTCGCCGCAGTCGATGGCGCCGGCCTTGGCCGTCGCCGCCGAGTCGCCGCCGCCCGCGTTGCCGGTGTCGTCGGAGCCGCACGCCGTGAGGGCCAGGGCGCCGGAGACGGCGATCGCGCCGAGTGCGAGAGTCCGCCGGGTCTTGCGCTGAAGCTTCACTGTGAGGGATTTCCTTCCGGGAGCCGCCGTCCTGAATTCGGCGGCGTGCGAAGAGTGGTGCGATGAGGACACGTCCCCCGGGGCGCGGTCTCTCATCGTGCACGGCCGAAATTAGACAGAACAGGTGAAGGCACCGAAGGGCGAGCGTGAACGGGGGGTGAACCCCTGAGGACGGCGCGGTGCGGCCGCGCGCCCCCGCGCCCCGTCTACGCCCGGTGCAGCGAGGCCAGCAGCGCGTCGACGAGCATGCGGTCCCTCGGCTGGGTCAGCCGGTCCCGGGCCTGCTCGGGAGGCAGCCACAGCACCTGGTCCACCTCGGAGTTCGGCGTGAAGGTGCCGGTGCCCGCCTCGGCGGCCCAGTAGCGCACCTCCTTGGGGCGGCCGTCCACGAGATAGCGGACGGTCGGCAGCGCATCCCCCGGCCGGGCCGTGTGCCCGGTCTCCTCGGCGACCTCGCGCAGCGCGCCGGCGAGCGGGTCCTCGTCGCGCTTCAGCTTGCCCTTGGGGTGCGACCAGTCGTCGTACCTGGGCCGGTGGACCAGGCAGATCTCCAGGCCGCCCCCGTCCGGCGAGCGGCGCCACAGGACGCAGCCCGCGGCGTGCACCGTACGGTCGTCCGCGTCTGTCACCGGATGCTCCTCCTCGGGGCGGGTGTGGGTCAGGACGTGCCGACGGTCTGCTTCCCCCACGACCGCTGGAACGCGTACCGGGCCGCCTCCACCTCGTGCCGCTGGTCGGCGTGCAGGACACCGAGGGCGTAGGCCGTCGCGGGCGCGATCCGGGGGGTGCGGGCCGCCTGGGCGGCGGCGGTCGCCGCCTCGGAGGCGTCCCGGTGCCGGTCCAGGGCCTGCCCGGCCGCCGTCAGCCGTACGTCCGTGAGGTCGTCGCCGTGCAGGACCTCGCGGGCGTAGCGGTGCAGGCGCAGCAGCAGCCGGACCTGGTGCCAGGGGGCGTCCTGCGGGTGCGGGGACGGGTCCGGGGACAGGCCGTGGACCAGCGCCTCCGCGTTGTAGGGGTGTCCGGCCCGCACCAGCGGCAGCGCGGTCACCGCGGCGGCGAGCCGCTCCTCGGCGGCGGCCGCCAGGGGACGCAGGTCGGCGCCGGCCGCCGCCGGGGTGAGCGGGACCTCGCCGGCCAGCAGGGCGACGGTGTCGGCCACCGCGTGGAAGCGGCCGCCGGCGAGGGCCCGGAGGGCGGCGGAGTGGGCACGGGTCCGGGCCAGCGTGAGCTGCCGTTCCAGCAGGGCGCCCGCCTTGGCCGCGCCCACGGCCACCTTGCCGCGCTCCGAGGCCGGTCCTCCCAGGCCCGGCGCCTGCGCCGGGAGGACCGGGGTGCCCGACAGCCGGTGCAGGGCCAGCAGCAGGCGTTCCAGCCGGGCCGCGTACGCCTGCTCCTGGGCCAGGGTGCCCGACACCCAGGCCAGCTCGGGCCGGACGGACTCCGCCCAGCCGGCGTCCAGCAGCGGGCGGAACGTGTGCAGGCTGCCGCTGATCCGGCGGGCCGAGCGCCGCAGCGCCCGGACCGCGCCGTCGAGGTCCGCGCCCGGGCCGCCCTCCCGGTGCAGCCGCAGGGCCCGGAGGAACTCCGTGGCCTGGGCGCGCAGATGCTCCGCGAGGGCCTCCCCGGTCACGGCGCCGGGCGTGGGATCAGGGTGTCGCTGTGCCACGCCGGCGCCTCCGGGCGTCTATGAGCATCTCCTGGACGTTGCGCAGGGGCTGGCCCTCCGTGTCCGTCGCGTGCCGGGTCCACTCGCCGTCCGGGCCGAGGTGCCAGGACGCGGTGGTGTCGGACATCCCGGTCTCCAGGAGCCGGTTCAGCGCCGCGCGGTGGGCCGGGTCGGTGACCCTCACCAGGGCTTCGATACGGCGGTCGAGGTTGCGGTGCATCATGTCGGCGCTGCCGATCCACACCTCGGGCTCCCCGCCGTTGCCGAAGGCGAAGACCCGGGAGTGCTCCAGGAAGCGGCCGAGGACCGAGCGGACGCGGACGTTCTCCGACAGGCCGGTCACGCCAGGGCGGACAGCGCAGATCCCGCGCACCCAGATGTCGACCGGCACGCCCGCCTGGGACGCGCTGTAGCAGGCGTCGATCAGGGCCTCGTCGACGATCGAGTTGACCTTGATGCGGACGTAGGCGGGACGTCCGGCACGGTGGTGCTGGACCTCCTTGTTGATCCGGGCGATCAGGCCGTCCCGCAGCGACTTGGGGGCGACCAGCAGACGCCGGTAGGTCTCGCGGCGCGAGTAGCCCGACAGCCGGTTGAACAGGTCGGACAGGTCCGCGCCGACCTGCGGGTCGGCGGTGAGCAGGCCCAGGTCCTCGTAGAGCCGGGCCGTCTTCGGGTGGTAGTTGCCGGTGCCGACGTGGCTGTAGCGCCGGAGCGTCTCGCCCTCCTGACGGACCACCAGCGACAGCTTGCAGTGGGTCTTCAGGCCCACCAGGCCGTACACGACGTGGCAGCCGGCCTCCTCCAGCTTGCGCGCCCACTTGATGTTGGCGTGCTCGTCGAAGCGCGCCTTGATCTCGACCAGCACCAGGACCTGCTTGCCGGCCTCGGCCGCGTCGATGAGCGCGTTGACGATGGGGGAGTCGCCGGAGGTCCGGTACAGGGTCTGCTTGATCGCGAGGACGTCCGGGTCGTCCGCCGCCTGCTCCAGGAACGCCTGCACGGAGGTGGAGAAGGAGTCGTACGGGTGGTGCAGCAGGACGTCCCGGCTGCGCAGCGCGGCGAAGATGTCCGGCGCGGACGCCGACTCCACCTCGGCGAGGTCGCGGTGGGTGCCGGCGATGAACTTCTGGTACTTCAGCTCGGGCCGGTCGATGGAGGCGATCCGGAAGAGGCCGGTGAGGTCCAGGGGGCCGGTGAGCGGGTACACCTCGGCCTCGCTGATCTTCAGCTCGCGCACCAGCAGGTCCAGGACCTCCTGGTTGATGTTCTCCTCGACCTCCAGGCGCACCGGCGGACCGAAGCGGCGCCGCATGAGCTCCTTCTCCAGGGCCTGCAGGAGGTTCTCGGCGTCGTCCTCCTCGACCTCCAGGTCCTCGTTTCGGGTGACCCGGAACGCGTGGTGCTCCAGCACCTCCATGCCCGGGAACAGCTCCTCCAGATGCGCGGCGATGACGTCCTCCAGCGGGACGTACCGGCCGGGGGAGGCCTCCAGGAAGCGGGACAGCAGCGGGGGCACCTTGACGCGGGCGAAGTGCGGGGTGCCGGTGACGGGGTTGCGGACCCGCACGGCCAGGTTCAGGGAGAGCCCGGAGATGTACGGGAAGGGGTGCGCCGGGTCGACCGCCAGCGGGGTCAGCACCGGGAAGATCTGGTGCCGGAACAGGGTGAACAGGCGGGCCTGCTCCTTCTCCGTGAGCTCGTTCCAGCGGACCAGGTGGATGCCCTCCTCCGCCAGGGCGGGGGCGACGTCCTCGTGGTAGCAGGCGGCGTGCCGGGCCATGAGCTCGCGGGAGCGGGCCCAGATCATCTCCAGCACCTCGCGCGGCTGGAGCCCGGACGCGGAGCGGGTGGCCACGCCGGTGGCTATGCGGCGCTTCAGACCGGCCACCCGGACCATGAAGAACTCGTCCAGGTTGCTGGCGAAGATGGCCAGGAAGTTGGCCCGCTCCAGCAGCGGCGTGGCCGGGTCCTCGGCGAGTTCGAGCACCCGCTCGTTGAACGCCAGCCAGCTGCGCTCCCGGTCGAGGAAGCGGCCCTGGGGCAGCTGGACGCCCTCGACCTCGTCGACGTCGTAGGCGTCGAGATCGGCGTCGATGTCGGGTTCCAGGTCGGAGACGACCGCCGATGTGACGGTGTGCGGACGGTGCGCCGCGATGGAGCCCACGGAGGGCTGCGCGGGCTGGACCTGTGCCTGGGCGTTCGAGGACTGGCTCATACCCTCATTCTTCCGCGCATCGAGGCGTACAGGCGCGTCGGAACGGGCGGGCGGGAGCGTCGCCGGGAGGCGTCGTACGTCCCCGTTCCCCGCGCGCGCGTGCGGAGGCGGCGCGGGCTCTGGCACGGCGGGAGTCATTGCCCGAGCGTCGCAAGGCTTCCTTAACCGCTGGTTACCAGGACATGGCGTGCGGTGAAGCGGGACGCGGCCCGCGCGCGTCCGCACGTCCCTCCCCCCGTGGAGAGACGTGCGGACACGCGCGATGCGGCCCGCTCCCGTCATACGGCTCGCGCGGTGCGGCGGTTCAGCAGACGGAAGGAGACCAGGACCGCGAGGGCGGCCAGGGCCAGCACGATGCCCGTCTCGACCAGTTGCAGGGGCCAGAAGTGCGAGGCCGGGTGGAAGTCGCGGTAGTAGCCCACGATGTCGTGTTCGGCCAGGCAGCGGGCGTCGTCCACGCAGATCGGGTCGCTGACGCGGGCGCCGGTGGAGGTGAGGGCGCCGTCGTCGACGACCATGCCGGTCCACTCGGGGTACTCGTCGCCGGTCAGCGTCCGGACCGGCCACAGGTGCGGGCGCAGATCGCCGACGACGATCATCAGGGCGCCGAGGGCGAGGACGGCGGTGCCGAGCGCGGGCAGGGCGCGGCGCGCGAGCAGGCCCGCGAGGGCGCCGACGGCCAGGCCCAGCAGGGCGTACGCGGTGGCGAGGGTGCCGTTGGCCTCGTAGGCCGGGCTCTGGTGCCAGTCCGCCGCGCCGATCGTGGTGCGCAGCGAGCTGTCGGAGGTCCACACCAGGCGGTGCAGCAGGGTGAGGACGGCCATGCCCGCCACCAGCAGCGCGGCGGGGACGGCGAGCTTGGCGGCGAGCCAGCGGGCCGGGGAGACCGACTGCGTCCAGGCCAGCCGGGCCGTGCCGCTCTCCAGTTCCCGCCCGACGAGCGCGGCGCCGGCCCAGGCGGCGGCGAGGAAGGGGACGAGCCCGATGAGTCCGCCGGCCAGCGCCGTGGCGCTCTGGTAGCGCTCCGCGGCCGGGCCCCCCATGTCGCAGCCGAGGCTCGGCCGCCCGTCGAGGCAGCCACGGGACCGGTACTCGGCCCAGGCGGCGTCCGCGCCGGGACCGTACGCCCACAGCAGGACGCCGGCGCCGACGGCCATCAGCATCACCCAGAACCACAGGGCCGAGCGGTGCACCCGCAGCGTCGCCCAGAGCAGGCCGCGCGGTCCCCGGCGCCGGTCGGCGGCGGCCGTGGTCTCCAGGGTCACAGCGGTCATACGGCGGCCTCCTGGACGTCGTCGAGGCGCAGGACAGGCGCCTGCGGGGCACGGAGGTGGGCGAGGACCAGCTCCTCCAGGGTGGGGACGGTCTCCTGCCACGCGGGGTCGCGGGGACCCTCGGGCCGGATCAGGGCGGTGAGGCCGCGGCCGGTGGTGCGCGCCTCGACCACCGTGTGCGGATCGAGGGAGGCGTCGGCGCGGCCGGTGACCAGGCGATGCGCGGCCAGCAGGTCGTCCAGCGGACCCGCCAGGCGCACCCGCCCGGCGCCGAGCAGCAGGAGGTGGTCGCAGGAGCCCTCCAGCTCGGCGACGACGTGCGAGGACATCACGACCGTGGTGCCGTGCTCGGCCGCGTCGGCCATGAGTGTCCCCGTCAGCTGGTGCCGGGCGAGCGGGTCGAGGTCGGCCATCGGCTCGTCCAGGAGGAGCAGTTCGGGCCGCTTGCCGAGGGCGAGGGCGAGCGCCACGCGGGTGCGCTGGCCGCCGGACAGGGTGCGGATCTTCCCTTCCGGGTCCAGGTCGCCCTCGGCGACGGTCCGCTCGGCCACCTTGTCGTCCCAGCGTCCGGGGTTCAGCTCACGGCCCCAGCGCAGCGTCTCGGCGACGGTCAGCTGGGGGTACAGGGGCTTGTCCTGGGCGACGTACCCGACCCGGGCGCGGACCTCGGCGGGGGACCGGCCGAGGACGGTGAGCGCGCCGGCGGTGGGCCGGGTCAGTCCGGCGGCCAGGGACAACAGGGTCGACTTGCCGGCGCCGTTCGGGCCGACGACGGCGCACACGCCGCCCGCCGGTATCCGGAACGCGCAGCCGTCCAGCGCCGGCTTTCCCCGCCGCCCGAACCGCATGCCCAGCCCGGCCGCCTCGATGGCGGTCTCGGTCATGACGGGTCCCCCTTGAAGTGTGTGTCCAGTACGGAAGTGAAGAGCGCGTCCACGTCGTCGCGGTCCAGCCCGGCCTCGCGGGCCCGGACGGCCCAGGCGTCCAGCTCGGCGCGCAGCGGTGAGTCCGCCGGCGCGGTGTTCAGCCCCCGCCGCACGAAGGTGCCGAGCCCCCGCCGCGCCTCGACCAGCCCCTCGCGCTCCAGTTCGCGGTACGCCTTGAGGACGGTGTTCGGATTGATGGCGGTCGCCTCGACGACCTCCCGGGCGGTGGGCAGCTTGTCCCCGGGCTCCAGCAGCCCGAGCCGCAGGGCCTGTTTGGTCTGCTGCACGATCTGCACGTAGGTGGCGACGCCGGAGCGCCGGTCGATGCGGTACTCGATCATCGCGTTCCACCACCCTTTCACTAATTGAGTAGTGAAAGGGTGGTGCAAGGGGGCTCGTGGTGTCAAGCCGGACCGGTACGGTGACCGGACTCGACGGCATGGGGGGAGGGGCGCGTGGACCGGTCCGCAGCACGTGTGGTCGCCGTCGACGTCGGTTCCGTCCGCACCGGTTCCTTCGCCTGGGCGGCCGTCGACGTGCCGGGGCACAGGCTCACCGCGCACGGCGACGATCCCGCGGGCGCGGTGGAGGCGCTCGCCGCGGCCCTGGCGGACGGGAGCGACGCGGTGCTGGCGCTGGAGGCGCCGATGTCCGTGCCCGTGCCCGAGGACGGGAGGCTGCTGGGGAAGAGCCGCGCCGGGGAGGGGAACCGGGCCTGGTCGGCGAGCGCGGGGGCCGGGGCGCTGGCGACCGGGCTGGCGCAGGGGGCGTGGCTGCTGGCGGAACTCGCCCGCGCGCTGCCAGCACTAGCGGCCACCACTCAGGTACCGCGCTGGCGCGGCACGGCGGACGGCGGCGCCCCGCTGCTGCTCGTGGAGGCGTTCGTGTCGGGGAAGGGCAAGCCGGTGCCCACGGCGCTGGGTCCGCACGCCGCCGACGCCGAGGCGGCCGCCCGCGCGGTGGCCCGGCGGCTGACCGGCGAGGGTGGCGGCACCGACGTGACCTGTGCGCCGCAGCGCGCCCTCAACCTGCTCGCCGCACAGGCCCGCTGGGCCGGGCTGACCGTCGGGGGCGACGAGCACACGCTCGACGTCCTCGTGGTCCGCGCCCGGCCTGGCGGGTGAGGACGGCTCAGGTCTCCGTGCGGTACATCAGGTCCGTCTCGTACGTCGTGAACCCGAGCCGCTCGTAGACGGACACCGCCGCCTTGTTGTCCGCGTCGACGTACAGCATCGCCGTCGGCATGCCCTGCGCGGCCAGATGGCGCAGCCCGACCGTCGTCAGGGCCTTGCCGAGGCCCCCGCCCTGGGCGCCCGGGCGCACCCCGACGACGTACACCTCGCCGAGCCGCTCCTCCGCGTGCACCTTCGTCCAGTGGAAGCCGACCAGTTCGCCGCCGCGCTCGGCCAGGAAGAAGCCCGCCGGGTCGAACCACGGCTCGCCCATGCGGTCGTCGAGGTCGCGCTGGGTGAGCGAGCCCTGCTCGGGGTGGTGGGCGAAGGCGGCGGCGTTCACCGCCAGCCAGGCCGCGTCGTCCTGGCCGGGCACGAACGTGCGGATCGTGACGCCCTCCGGGAGCGCCGGCTCCGGCAGCTCCAGGCCGGTCAACGGCATCCGCATCTGACGTAGTTCGCGGAACAGGGTCAGCCCCAGCACCTGGGCGAGATGCCGGGCCGCGGAGTGGCCGCCGTGCGCCCACACCCGCAGCCGCTTGCCGGAGGCGGCCAGCAGGGCGGCACCGAGGGCGCGCCCGTGGCCGTGGCCCCGGTGCGAGGGGTGCACGACCAGCTCGGCGGCCGGTGCCTCGACCGGGTCGGTGTCCTCCAGCTGGGCGTACCCGACGAGTTGGCCGCCCGCGGTCAGCAGCAGGTGCGAGACGCCCTCGCGGCCACCGCCGTCACCGGCCGACACGCCGTGGCGCAGCTGGAGCCGGCCCTGTTCGGACACCGCCTGCTGGCCGTCGACCCGGGCGGCCTCCGCGAGCAGTTCGAGGACGGCCTCGGTCTGCTCCGGGGACAGGACGGAGTAGGTCTCGACGGAACGGGACGGGACGGATCGGGCGATGTCGTCGCTGGTCATGCGTACGAGGGTAAGGGGCGCCCCGGTCAAAGTCGCGGCACAGAAGCAACCAAGGTGTAACCCGGAACCCCCTGTCGCGCTACGCGCGTTGACTCTAGGCTGCGGCCCGACGGGCCCATGCCACTCACGACCCACAGGGGGGCGGATGTCAGCCACATCCCACCAGCAGCACCGCAGACGCCGTACATACGCACTGGTCGCGACGGCCGCCGGGCTCGCCACCGTCGGCGCGCTCGCCGCGGCGCTCCCCGCGACCGCCTCGCCGGCCGGCTCCGGCAAGGGCGGCCACGGGCACGGCCACCACACCGGCCGCTACCAGGACGTGCAGCTGCTGTCCTTCAACGACCTGCACGGCAACCTGGAGCCGCCGTCCGGCTCCTCCGGCCGGGTCACCGAACTCCAGGCCGACGGCACGACGAAGACCATCGACGCGGGCGGCGTGGAGTACCTGGCCACTCACCTGCGCCAGGCGCGCGCGGGCAAGAAGTACTCCGTCACCGCGGCCGGCGGCGACATGGTCGGCGCCTCGCCGCTGATCTCGGGCCTGTTCCACGACGAGCCCACCATCGAGGCGCTGAACAAGCTCGAACTGGACGTCACCTCCGTCGGCAACCACGAGTTCGACGAGGGCTCCAAGGAGCTGGCCCGCCTGCAGAACGGCGGCTGCCACCCCACCGAAGGCTGCTACACGGACAAGGAGTTCAAGGGCGCCGACTTCCCCTACCTCGCCGCGAACGTCCTGAACGAGAAGAGCGGCAAGCCGATCCTCAAGCCGTACTGGGTCTGGAAGAAGAAGGACGTCAAGATCGGCTTCATCGGGGTGACCCTGGAGGGCACCCCGGGCGTCGTCTCCGCCGAGGGCGTCAAGGGCCTCACGTTCAAGGACGAGGTCGAGACGATCAACAAGTACGCCAAGGAGCTGCGGCGCCAGGGCGTGAAGTCGATCGTGGCCCTCATCCACGAGGGCGGCTTCCCGGCCTCCACCTCGTACAACTACGACTGTGACTCCGGGAGCGCCGGCTCCGGCGTCTCCGGCCCGATCGTGGACATCGCCAAGAACGTGTCGCCGTCGGTGGACGCGCTGGTCACCGGCCACACGCACAACGCGTACGTGTGCACGATCCCCGACCCGTCGGGCAAGCCCCGCATGGTCACCTCGGCCTCGTCCTTCGGCCGTCTCTACACGGACACCACGCTGACGTACGACCGCCGCACCGGCGACATCGCCCGTACGTCCGTGAAGTCCGCGAACCACGTGGTCAGCCGGGACGTCGCCAAGGCGCCCGACATGACCGCGCTCATCTCGAAGTGGAACACCCTCGCGGCGCCCATCGGCAACCGCCCGATCGGCTACATCTCCGCCGACGTCGTCACCGCGGGCACCGAGTCCCCGCTCGGCGACCTGATCGCCGACGCCCAGCTCGCGTACGGCAAGGAGCTGGACCCGGAGACGGACCTGGCGCTGATGAACCCCGGCGGCATCCGGGCGCCCCTGACCTACGCGGCCAAGGGCGACGAGGGCGACGGCGTGGTCACCTACGCCGAGGGCTTCACGGTGCAGCCGTTCTCCAACACGGTGAACCTGCAGGACCTCACCGGCGCGCAGCTCATCCAGGTGCTCAAGGAGCAGGTCAGCGGCACCAACGCGGCCTCGCCGAAGATCCTTCAGATCTCCGCGGGCCTCACCTACACGCTGGACCTGACCAAGTCGGGTGCGGACCGTGTGGTGACGGACTCGATCAAGCTGAACGGCGCCGCCATCGACCCGGCCGCCACCTACCGCGTCGCGATGAACAACTTCCTCGCGGGCGGCGGCGACGGCTTCGCCACCCTCGGCCAGGGCACGAACCCGCTCGTCGGCACGGACGACCTGACGGTGCTGCAGAAGTACCTGACGGCCAACTCCACGCCCACGAGCCCGATCGCTCCCCCGGCGGCCGACCGCATCACCGTCGTCCAGTAGGACGTCACCGCCGCACCGGAGGAGAAGCGTGAACTGGATCGCAAACCTCCGGTAGCGGTTGCGGGTGGGGGGAGTGCGCATGGTCGGATGGACCGATGCGTTCCCCCCACCACATAACGGCGCATCACCCCCCGAACCCGTACGAGGAGCTCGGCAGACTGGACGACGGTCCGCTCGCCTCCTTCCTCGTCGAGGACACCGGGTCCCGGCCCGGACAGGCGGAGGCCCAGGACGACCCCTGGGCCCCGCCGGACCACCGCAGAAACGGCCGGCGCAGGCGGCGCGGACGCTTCGCCGGAGCCCCGCTCGCCCTCAAGGCCGTCGTCGGCCTCCTCGTCCTCGCCGCCTTCCTCACGCTGGCCGACCGCTGGGCGCTGCTGTACGCCGAACGCCGGTCCGCGGACGCCCTCCAGGACCGTCTGCAGCTGGCGGCGGCCCCCGAGGTCGAGATCGACGGCTTCCCCTTCCTCACCCAGCTCGCCGGCGAACGGCTGGACTCGGTCAAGGTGACCGTCCCCGACGTAGCCGCCGACCGCGTCTCGCTCGCGCAGGTGACCGCCACCGCGCACGACGTACGCCTCGACACCGACGGCCCCCTGTCGGTGCGCGGCGCCGACGTGCCCGCGCTGGAGGGGGACGTCCTGCTCTCCTTCGCCGACCTGCGGCGCGAACTCGGCGCCTCCCAGGTGACGTTCACAGGCGAGGGCCGTGACCGGGTGCGCGCCCGCGGCACCCTGCCCGTCGCCGGGCACGACCTGAGGCTGCACGCCGAGGCCGAGGTCCGGCGCGAGGGCGAGCGCGGCATCGCCACGCACATCGGCGGGATGCGCCTGGAGATCGGCGACCTCGCGACCTACCGCCCCGGCGCCCGCACCTCCGACGGCCTGCACCTGAGCCGGGCGTCGGCGGCCCGGCTGGCCCGCGAGACCCGCAAGGCGAAGGCGCTCCTGTCCGTCCCGGCCGTCGTCCGGCGCCTCGGCGTCCCCGACTCCGTCGTCCGCGCGGCCCTGCGCGACGAGGCGAAGCTGACCGAACTCACCGGCAGCCCCCGGTTCGTCCGGCAGGCCATGCGCCTGAATCTCATCGACTTGGCGCTGGACCACCCGAAGCTGCTCGGCCTGCTCGGCTTCGACCCGGCCCTCCTGGACGCGCTGCCCCGCCTCACCCGCCCCGTCCTCACCGACCGGCTGTCCCTCGGCTTCCGGCTGCCCGAGCCGCCCGACGGGCGGATACGGCTGCGGGACGTCCGCGTGGAGAAGGACGGCATCCGGGTCCGCCTGGAGGGCACGGACCTGGCGGTCGGCCGGAGTTGACGGCCCGGGATCACCCCAGGTCACGGGTGCGGGCCGGACCTTCCGAGGACCGGCCCGCTTCCCTCACTCCCTCTCCATCCACCCGCGTCGGCCGGTGGTAGGTTCGGGCGCGTGACAACCACGGGGTCCGCGCGCACGCCGGCGCCGGAGGTCCTTCCCCACGGCCCCGCCGGGCACGACGCCGTCGACGCGTCCACCGACGACCTCGGGACGCGGGCCTGGCGATGGCGGCCCGCCACACGACGCGCCACCGGCGCGGCCGCGGCCGTGCTCTGGGCATCGGCCGCCGCCGTCCTCGCCCTCCACCGCCTCGACCCGGCCGCCGTCGGGGCCGTCCTGCTCGTCATCGCCCCGGCCGCCGCCGCGGCAGGTGTCGTCGCCGGGCGGGCCCGGCGTTCCACGACCGCCGTCGCCCTTCTCGCGCTGGCCGCCGCCCTGGCCGTCGTCGGCGTCTGGGCCTCGGCCGGCGCCCACGACTGGGCGGGCCCGCTGCGGGCCGCGGGCCTCGCCGGGGCCGTGGCGGCCGCGCTCGCCCTCGCCGGCTGGTGCACCCCCCTCGGGCGCCCCGCGCTCGCCGGCGCCGCCGCCGTGCTCGGCTGCCTCCTGCTCGGCGAGGCGGCCGTCCTCTTCCAGGGCGGGGCGCACACGGCCGTGCGGCAGAGCCGGGCCGCCGCCCTGCCGGCCGTGGCCGCCGGACTCGCCCTCGGCGTGCTCCCGCGGCTCGCCCTGACGGCCTCCGGCCTCACCGCCCTCGACGACCGGCGCACCGTCGGCGTCTCCGTCAGCCGCCACGACGCCGGCACCGCCCTCGCGGTCACCCATCGCGCGCTGGCCCCGGCGACCGTGGTGCTCGCCCTGGCCGCCGGCGCCTCGGGCGTCCTCCTGCTGCGCACCGCCACCGCGGGGACGGTGACGCTCGCCGCCCTGCTGGTCGTGGTCCTGCTGCTGCGCGCCCGCGCGTTCCCCCTCACCGTCGAGGTCGGGGCGCTGCTGCTCGCCGCCGCGGCCGTCGTGGTGCGGCTCGCCGCCCTGTGGGGGGAAGCGGGGATCGTCGTCCTCGCCCTGCTCGCGGTGGTGCAGCTGACCGTGCACCCGTCCGGGACGCAGCGCGCACGGCTGCGCCGGGCCTGCGACCTGCTGGAGCCGTGGGCCGTGCTCGCCCTGGTCCCGGCGGCGGTCGTGGTGTCCGGCGGCTTCGCGTAGGGCAGGGTGACATCGTGACGGGGACTCAGGACGCGCACCGCGGCCCGCTCGGGCCCACGCCGGACGCCGGCCGGGACCGGCAGGCACCCCCGCCCCCGGTGCCCCGGCAGACGTTCGTGCCCGACCAGGGCCGCGGCACGCCCGAGTCGGTGCCGACCGTCGACCCCCGCCTCGCCGTCGCCCTCGGCCGCCCGCAGCACGGCGACACGGCCGCCCGCCGGGCCGGTGCCTCGCTGCGCAGGCTGACCGCCTCGGCCGCGCAGGAGGTCACCGAGCAGACGCGGCTCGCCCGCGAGGTGCAGCAGCCCGTCACCACCGGACGGGTCGTCGCCGTCACCTCGATCCGCGGCGGCGTCGGCAAGTCCACGGTCGCCGCGCTCCTCGGACGCACCTTCAACCACTACCGGCACGACCCCGTCCTCACCCTGGAGGCCGACGCCGCCCTCGGCACGCTCCCGATGCGGATGGGCGCCAGGACCGTGCGCTGGACCTGCGCCGACCTCGCCTCGATCCTGACCCCGTCGATGGGGCTCACCGACCTCACCGGCTATCTGGTGCCCGTCCAGGACGGCGGCTGGCTGCTGCCCGCGAGCCAGGGCCGGGTCGGGGCCCCGCTGGACGTACGGACCTACCGGACCGTGACCCTCGCGCTGCGCCGCTACTTCGCGGTCACCGTCGTGGACAGCGAGACGCTGCCCGGCGAGGTCGCGCGGACGGCGATGGACACCGCGCACGCCCGGGTCGTGGTCGCCCCGATGACCGCCGAGGGCATCCACGGCACGCGCCAGGTGCTGGACTGGCTCGCCCAGCTGCCGCACTCCGCGCTGCACACCACCGTCGTGGCCCTCAGCGCCGCCACCCCGGACGCCACCCTCGACGAGCGGACGGCCGTCGCCCACCTGAGGGAGCCGGGCGTCCCTGTCGTCCTGCTCCCCTACGACCGGCACCTCGCGCAGGGCGGCCCCATCCGCACCGACATGCTCGCCACCGCCACCCGCGACGCGGCGGTCCGCCTGGCCGCCGAGGTCATGCGCCGCGCGGCCGGCCCCCGCTGACCTCGCTCGCGGCTACGGCGTCTCGGGCGGCGGAGTGGGCGCGCCCGGCAGGCGTACGGTCGCCACCGTGCCGCCGTCCTCGGCGCGGGTCAGCGCGACCTGGCCGCCGGCCTGCTCGACCGTGCGGGCCACGATGGACAGGCCGAGCCCCGAACCGGGCAGCGCCCGCGCGCTCGGGGAGCGCCAGAAGCGGTCGAAGACGTACGGCAGTTCGTCGGCCGCGATGCCCGGGCCGTGGTCGCGGACCGTGAGGACGCCGTCGGCCAGGGACACCTCGATGGTGCCGTCGGCGGGGCTGAACTTCACGGCGTTGTCGAGGATGTTGACGACCGCCCGCTCCAGCGCCGCCGGTTCCGCGCGGACGTACCAGGGCCGCAGGTCGGCGCCGATGGTCAGCTCCGGGCCGCGCAGCCGTACCCGGCGCAGGGCGGCCTCCACGGTGTCCGTCAGGGAGACCACCTGGACCCGCTCGCCGCGCTGGCCCTGCGGCCGGGACAGCTCCTGCAGGTCGCCGATCAGGGCGGCCAGTTCGGTCATCTGCGCCTTCACCGAGGCCAGCAGCGCCTTGCGGTCGGCCTCCGGCAGGGGCCGGCCGGTCTCCTCGCTGCGGGTGAGCAGCTCGATGTTGGTGCGCAGCGAGGTGAGGGGCGTGCGCAGTTCGTGGCCGGCGTCGGCGATCAGCTGCTGCTGCAGCTCGTGCGAGCTGGCCAGCGAGGACGTCATGGAGTTGAAGGACCGGGAGAGCCGGGCGATCTCGTCCTCGGCGTCGTCCTCCACGGGGATGCGGATGCCCAGGTCCTCGGTGCGGGCCACGTGTTCGACGGCCTCGGTGAGCTTGTCGACGGGCCGCAGCCCGGCCCGCGCGACCGCGAGCCCGGCCGCCCCCGCGCCCACCACCCCGACGCCGGAGACGAGGAGGAGGATGAGGGCGAGGTCGCTGAGAGTGGCGTGGGTGCCCTCCAGCGACACGCCGATGGTGATGGCCACGTAGGACTGCTGCCCGGTGCCGGCGTTCTGGGCCAACTGCGGCACGGTGATGACCCGGACCGGGGTCCCGTCCTCGGCCGTGCTGTTGTGGATGACGCCCTCGCTGGCCGACCCGTCCCTGATCACGTCCTTGTCGGACTGGGTGACCTTGATCGCGCCGATCGAGTCGGCCGTGACGCAGGGCGTCCCGTCGGCCTTGACGATCTGGGTGTACAGGTTCCGGAAGGGCCCCGGGTCCTGCGGGGACGTGGTGCAGTCGGTGAGCGCGCGCTGCAGCTCGACCCACTGTCCCGGCTTGGTGCGCACCGCCTGGCGCAGGTCGTCGTTCAGCTGCTCGTACAGCTTGCCCTGCACCAGGAACCAGCACGTCACCGACACCGCCGCCACCGCGAACGCCACCGCCGCCGCGACCAGCAGCGACAGCCGTGTGCGGATCGGCAGCGTGCGGAGGCGGCGCAGCGCCCTGCTCACTCGGCGCCGCCCTGGCGCAGCACGTACCCCACGCCCCGGACGGTGTGCACGAGCCGCGGCTCGCCGCCCGCCTCCGTCTTGCGGCGCAGGTACATGACGTAGACGTCGAGGGAGTTGGAGGACGGCTCGAAGTCGAAGCCCCAGACGGCTTTCAGGATCTGCTCGCGGGTCAGGACCTGCCGGGGGTGCGTCAGGAACATCTCCAGCAGCGTGAACTCGGTGCGGGTCAGCTCCACGGGCCGCCCGCCCCGGAAGACCTCCCGGGTCGCGAGGTTCATCCGCAGGTCGGCGAAGGTCAGCACCTCGTCGTCGTCCGCCCGGCCCGCGCCGGCCGCCGCGTAGGAGCTGCGCCGCAGCAGCGCGCGGACCCGGGCGAACAGCTCGTCCAGTTCGAACGGCTTGACGAGGTAGTCGTCGGCTCCGGCGTCCAGCCCGGTGACGCGGTCGCCGACGGTGTCGCGGGCGGTGAGCATCAGGATCGGCGTGGTGTCACCGCCGGCACGGATCCGGCGGGCGGCGGTCAGGCCGTCCATCCGGGGCATCTGGATGTCGAGGACGACCAGGTCGGGCCGGTAGGCGGCCGCCTTCTCCAGGGCGTCCGCGCCGTCGACCGCGACCTCGGTGCCGTAGCCCTCGAAGGCGAGGCTGCGCTGGAGGGCCTCGCGCACCGCCGGCTCGTCGTCGACGATCAGGATGCGCTGCGGGTCACGGTCGGCGTCGGCGGGGCTCATCGGCTCGGGTTCCTCGGGTGCGACGGGACGGGGACGGGTGTGCGGGCGTCCAGGGTCTGGACCTCTTCAGCCTCGCACGGTTCACGGCCTTCTCAGCTCTGTGCTCCCGCCCGCAGCTTGGCCAGGTCCGCCTTGACCGTGTTCACGGGGATGGCGAAGCCCAGGCCGACGCTGCCGGCGTCGGAGGAGCCCGACGACCCGGCGGCCGAGTACATCGCCGAGTTGATGCCGATGATGTTCCCGTTCATGTCGATGAGCGCGCCACCGGAGTTGCCGGGATTCAGGGACGCGTCCGTCTGGATCGCCTTGTACGTCGTCGTCGAGGACCCGGTGTCGCCGTTGAACTGGCGGCCGCCGAACTCGAACGGCCAGCCGCCGTCCGGCTGCTGTTGCTGCTGCTGCCCCTCTTCCGTGGAGACCGTGACGTCGCGGTCGAGCGCGGAGACGATGCCGCTGGTGACCGTGCCGGTCAGGCCCTCGGGCGAGCCGATCGCCACGACCTGGTCGCCGACCTGGACCCGCCCGGAGTCGCCGAGGGTGGCCGCCGGCAGCCCGGACGCGCCCTTGAGCTTGATCAGCGCGAGGTCCTTGCCGCTGTCGGTGCCGACGACGTCGGCGGTGTACCGCTTGCCGTCGTCGGTCCGGACGGTGACCTGGGAGGCGCCGGAGACGACGTGGTTGTTGGTGACGATCTCGCCGTCGCTCGTGATGATCACGCCGGAACCGGTGGAGGTGCCGGCGTTGGACTGCGCCTTGATCTCCACGATGCTCGGGCTGACCGCCTTGGCGACCCCGGCGACCGTGCCCTTCTGGCTGGAGGGGACGACGGTGGTCCCGGCGGGCGCCGCGGTGGCGGCGGTGTCGTCGCGGGTCAGCTCCTGGATGCCGTAGGCGGTGCCGCCGCCGATCGCCGCGGCGACGATCGCCACCGCGGCGAGGAGGGCTACGGGGCGGCCGCGCCTGCGGCGCCGCCCGGCCGGCGGCTGCGCGGCCGGCTCGGAGAGGAGAGCGGTGGGCGCCGTCCCGCCCGCGGGGTGACCGGCCGGGTAGGCCGGCGGGGGCGGCCACTCCGGGTTCACGGGGGAGGAGGCGTGCTGCTGGGCGCCCTGGTACGGGTCGTCGTCGCCGCTGCGGCGGTAGCTCTCGGTCATACGACCGAGCGTGGCGCCCGAGGATGAGAGCTTCCTGAGGGCGGGCTGAGAAGCCCGGCAGAAGACCGTATGCCCGATATAAAGGCCGGCCGGACGGTCAGGCGCAGCCGCAGGACTGGCGCTGCACGAGCCGGGACGGGAACACCTTCAGCCGCTCCCGGCGCGAGCCCGCGACCCGCACCCCGTCGTCGAGGACGAGGTCGACCGCGGCGCGCGCCATGGCCGAGCGGTCGGAGGCGACCGTCGTCAGCGGCGGGTCCGCGAGCGCCGCCTCCTTGATGTCGTCGAAGCCGGTGACGGCCAGCTCGCCGGGGACGTCGATGCGCAGCTCGCGCGCCGCGCGCAGCACACCGATGGCCTGGTCGTCGGTGGAGCAGAAGATCGCGGGGGGCCGCCGCGGGCCGGACAGGATGTCGAGCGCTATGCGGTAGGCGTCGTAGCGGTTGTACGGCGCCTCGAAGAGCCGTCCCTCGGTGGGCAGCCCGGCCTCGGCCATGGCCCGCTTCCAGCCCTCGACGTGGTCGGAGACCGGGTCGCCGACCGCCGGGGTCTCCGCGGTGCCGCCCATACAGGCGACGTACGGGTACCCGTGCTCCAGCAGATGGCGTACGGCGAGCTGGGCGCCGCCCAGGTCGTCGGTGACGACGGCGACGTCGTCGATGGCCTCGGGCCGCTCGTGCAGCAGGACGACCCGGGCGTCCCACGCCTCGATCTCGGCGGCGGCCAGGTCGTTCAGGGCGTGCGAGACGAGGATGAGCCCGGAGACCCGCATCCCGAGGAACGCCCGCAGATAGTGCACCTCGCGCTCGCCGACGTAGTCGGAGTTGCCGACGAGGACCATCTTCCCGCGCTCGGCGGCGGCCCACTCGACCGCGTGCGCCATCTCCCCGAAGAAGGGCTGGCGGGCGTCCGGCACGATCAGGCCTATGAGGTCCGTGCGCCGCGAGGCCATCGCCTGGGCGACCCGGTCGGGCCGGTAGCCCAGCTCCTTGATCGCGGCGAGCACGCGCTCGCGGGTGGCCGGGGCGACCGGCCGGGGTCCGTTGTTGATGACATAGCTGACGACGGCGGTGGATGTCCCCGCCAGTCGTGCGACGTCATCGCGAGTCACCTTGGCCACGCGCGGAGTCTACGCGGATGGACCCGCTCTGGGCAGGGCGTGCGGAAGCGTCCCGTATGCCGGACGGGGCCCGGCCGCGCCGGTGCGCCCCGCCCGGGGTGCCGCTACGCGTCGGCCCGGACCTCGGCGGCGTCCAGGGCGGCCGCTGTGTCCGCATCCACCGGCTTTGCCCGCCCCGCCGGGGCCTTCGGCTCCTCGGCGGACCGCTCGGGCTTCTCCGGGGTAACGAATCGATAACCGACGTTGCGGACGGTGCCGATCAGCGACTCGTGCTCGGGGCCGAGCTTCGCGCGCAGCCGCCGTACGTGCACGTCCACCGTCCGGGTGCCGCCGAAGTAGTCGTAGCCCCAGACCTCCTGGAGGAGCTGGGCGCGGGTGAAGACGCGGCCCGGGTGCTGGGCGAGGTACTTCAGCAGCTCGAACTCCTTGAAGGTCAGGTCCAGGACCCGGCCCTTCAGTTTCGCGCTGTAGGTGGCCTCGTCCACGGACAGGTCGCCGTTGCGGATCTCCATGGGGGAGTCGTCGTTGACGATCTGCTGGCGGCCCATGGCGAGCCGCAGCCGGGCCTCGACCTCGGCGGGGCCCGCCGTGTCGAGCAGGACGTCGTCGATGCCCCAGTCGGCGGTGACGGCGGCGAGGCCGCCCTCGGTGACGACCAGGACGAGCGGGCAGCCGGGGCCGGTGGAGCGCAGCAGCTGGCACAGGCTGCGCACCTGCGGCAGGTCGCGCCGGCCGTCGACGAGGATGACGTCGGCGCCGGGGGTGTCGACGAGGGCGGGGCCCTCGGCGGGGGCCACGCGCACGTTGTGCAGCAGCAGGCCGAGTGCGGGGAGCACCTCCGTCGACGGCTGGAGGGCGTTGGTCAGGAGCAGCAGAGAACTCATACGTCTGGTTCCTCCTCGGTCCCTGCGAGGACGTGTGCGGTACGGAACTGCTCTGCGTTCCCGAAGGCCCCGTACACCCGCGGTCTCCCGCGTCGTATACAACGCTTCCGAAAGCACAAAAGGACCCGGGGGCAACGCTGCCCGAGTCCTCTGCCCAGCAGAATAGCCCACATGAGCAACGGTCCGGCAGGTCATGTGGCACGTTCCACGGTTCGTCCGAATTCCGAGACGGCCGGACGGGTACCTATCCGGACGTTCCTGCGCACGGCGGACGGTGTGGCCGTCGATTCCGTATACGACCCGGGTCAGGTCGTATACGACGCCTCCCGGCCGTCCGGCGGTGCCCCGGTGTTCGTCGTCGCGCACGGCTTCACGGGTGACGCGGACCGGCCGCATGTTCGACGGGTGGCGGGCGTCCTCCGGCGGTACGGCGCGGTCGTCACCTTCTCCTTCCGCGGTCACGGCGCCTCGGGCGGCCGGTCGACGGTCGGCGACCGGGAGGTGCTGGACCTCGCGGCCGCCGTGCGGTGGGCGCGCGGACTCGGGCACGCGCGCGTGGTGACCGTCGGCTTCTCCATGGGCGGCTCGGTGGTGCTGCGGCACGCGGCGCTCCACCGCGACGACGACGCCCGCACGGACGCGGTCGTGTCGGTGAGCGCGCCCGCCCGCTGGTACTACCGGGGCACGCCGCTGATGCGCCGGCTGCACTGGATGGTCACCCGCCCCGAGGGCCGGCTGGTGGGCCGCTACGGCTTCCGCGTCCGCATCCACCACCGCGACTGGGACCCGGTCCCGATGTCCCCGGTCGAGGCGGCCCCCCGGATCGCGCCGACCCCGCTGCTGATCGTGCACGGCGACCGGGACGCCTATTTCCCTCTCGACCACCCCCGGATGCTGGCCGCCGCGGCCGGTGACCACGCCGATCTCTGGCTGGAGCCCGGCATGGGGCACGCTGAGAACGCGGCCGGTGACGACCTCCTCGCCCGGATCGGGGACTGGGCCGTCACCCGGTGCGGCTAGCCTGACCGTGTACACAGACGACCGATCGAGGGACGGGATGGCAAAGGTCACGGTGCGCTACTGGGCCGCCGCGAAGGCCGCGGCCGGGGTGGCGGAGGACGCGTTCGACGCGGCCACGCTCGCCGAGGCGCTGGACGCCGTACGCGAGCGACACCCCGGTGAGCTGGAGCGCGTCCTGCGGCGATGCTCGTTCCTCGTCGACGGTGATCCCGTGGGCACCCGCGGGCATGAGACGGTACGGCTGGCCGACGGCGGCACGGTCGAGGTGCTCCCGCCGTTCGCAGGAGGGTGACGATGAGCGACCAGCCGTATCAGGGATACGACGGGTACGACCGGTACCGGCAGGAGCAGCCGCCCCATGGGTGGCCGCAGCAGCAGCCGTACGACGACCCGCAGGCGGCTCAGCAGTACACGCAGCAGTGGCAGGGGCAGACCTGGGAGACGCAGGTGCAGCCCCCGGTGGCCCCGGCCGCCGAGGAGACGGCGTACATGCCGTCGCAGGGCGCCGGCGCGGTCTACGGCGGACACCAGGCCCCGGCCGCGGGCTACCAGGAGGCGGGCTGGGGCGGCACGGGCCACCCGCAGGCCCCCGCCCAGCCGCAGGCCCCCGCCCACCCGCAGGCGCCCGTCCACGCGCGGACCCCCGCCCCCGCGCAGGCTGCCGCGCAGACGCCGCCCGCCGGTGCCGCCGAACCCGGGTACGGACCGGCTACCGTCGCGGGCAACGCCCGTGTCACGGACGCGCAGCGGGCGCGGCTCGAGGGCCGCTCCCCGATCATCGAGCCGGGCCTGCAGCCGGCCGGGCTGACCGCGCTGCTCGGGCTGCTGCTCGCGGGCGCCGCGGCGATCGGGCCGTACGCCCTCGTCGTCCCGCTCGTCGCGCTGCAGGCGGTGACGGCCGCCGGCTGGTTCCGGCTGAACGGCATGTGGCCCGCCCGGCAGGGCATCGCGCTGGCCTTCGCGGGCGGGCTCACGGCGGACGTGGCGCTCCTCGTCTCGGGCCGCACCCCGGCGGCCATCCTCGGCACGCTGGGCGTCTGGGTGCTGCTTGCGCTCGTCCTCCAGCTCCGCTCGCACGCCGACCCGGACGAGCGGATGTACGGCCTGATGGCGACGGTGGCCTCGGCCGCCCTGGCGATCGTCGCGTCCGGGTACCTCTCCGCGCACGGCGACGCGGTGTCCGTCGGCGCGGCCGCCGTGGCCGTCGCGGTCCTGGTGCGGGCGCTGCCGCTGCCCACGCCGGCGTCCGTGGCCGCCTCCCTGCTCGCCGCCGCCGGGGCGGGAGCCCTGGCCGGGGCACTGACCGGCATGGGGGCATCGGGCGCGCTGCTCGGCGCCGGAGCCGCCGTGTGCGCGCTGATCGGGCACCGGGTGGCGAGCTACGACTACCCCTCGCGCTTCGTCCACTTCACGGCGGGCGTCGCCCTGCCGCTGGCCGCCGCGGCCCCCGCGGTGTACCTGCTCGGGCGGGCCCTGGTCTGACGCCCGGGTCCGGGCCGCCGGAGGTCGCGCCTGTCACAGGTGATCGACAATCCGGCGGTCCGGTCCCGCGGCGGGGTTAGTCTCACGGCGTGGACGGCCACCCGGTCGTCGGGAAACGTCGTCGTGGACGACCGTCGAGGTGGGGGAAGACCGGACCATGCGAGCCCTGCGCATACTGCTCATCGTCGTGGTGATCCTGGGCGGCCTGTTCGTGCTGGCCGACCGGCTCGCCGTCGGGTTCGCCGAGGACGAGGCCGCCGGGAAGCTCCAGGCCACCGAGAACCTCGCGGCCACCCCGGACGTGTCCATCAAGGGCTTCCCGTTCCTCACCCAGGTCGTCGGCGGCACGCTGGACGACGTCGAGGTCGGCATCAAGAACTACGAGGCCACCGCCGAGGGCGGGACCATACGCATCGACGACCTCCAGGCGAACATGAAGGGCGTCGAGTTCTCCGGCGACTACAGCTCCGCCACGGCGGCCACCGCCACCGGCACCGCGTCCGTCTCCTACGCCGAGCTGCTGAAGACCGCCAAGTCCGAGTCCACGCAGGTCGCGCCGGGCGTCACCGCCCGGGTCGTCGGCCTCTCCGACGGCGGCAACGGCAAGATCAAGGTCTCCGTCGAGGCGACCGTCCTCGGCGCCAAGCTGCCCCAGCCGGTCTCCGTCCTCAGCACGGTGACCGCCGAGGGCGACACCGTGCGGGTGCACGCGGACAAGCTGCCCGCCTTCGGCGGCGCCGACGTCGCCGAGAACCGGGTGCGGACGATCACCGACTTCGAGCAGAAGATCGACGGCCTGCCCGGCGGCATCAAGCTCGACACCGTCCAGGCCGCGAAGGACGGTGTGGAGATCACGGTGCGGGGTTCGAACGTCCGCCTCGCCGGGTAGGACGGGTCTGGACGAAGCGGACGGCCCCCGCCGGATCCCGGACGACCCCTGATGGACGCCCCGGTCCCGAGGGGCGAGACGCCCTCGTCCGCCCTACCGCTGTGACCGCCGATACACGCGCCCGGAACCCCTTCCGGCGTGGGGTCGGCGGTCTTCTTGTTTCATATCCCGGACAATCTTGTCTCAGCATGCGACACACCGGTGACACGCCCGCCTGTCCGTCCCTACGATCGAGGTCATGAAGCGACAGGCGGACCTCACGAAGCGGCGGGCAGTAGACCTGTGCCGCGTCGCCGCCATGCTCTGTCGCCCCTTCTGAGCGGACAGGCCGGCTCCGCGCCGGTCCACCTCCCGCATCCCCGCAGCCCTGACCGGGCACCCGTGCGCGCCCCGGCCGCCCGAGCCGGCGGCGAACCGCACGTCCGCACCTTCGCACGCCCCGCCGCAACTGCCCCGGAGGAGAAACATGAGCCGCAGCGACGTCCTGGTCGACGCCGACTGGCTGGAGCAGCACCTCGACGACGCGAACATCGCGATCGTGGAGGTGGACGAAGACACGTCCGCCTACGAGAAGAACCACATCCGCAACGCGATCCGGATCGACTGGACCAAGGACCTGCAGGACCCGGTCCGCCGTGACTTCGTCGACCAGGAGGGCTTCGAGAAGCTCCTGTCGAAGAAGGGCATCGCCAACGACACGCTGGTGATCCTCTACGGCGGCAACAACAACTGGTTCGCGTCCTACGCCTACTGGTACTTCAAGCTCTACGGCCACGAGAACGTCAAGCTTCTCGACGGCGGCCGCAAGAAGTGGGAGCTGGACGCCCGCGAGCTCGTCGCCGGTGACGACGTCCCCGAGCGCGCGGCGACCGACTACAAGGCCAAGCCGCAGAACACCGCGATCCGTGCCTTCCGCGACGACGTCGTGGCGGCCATCGGCGCGCAGAACCTGGTCGACGTCCGGTCGCCCGACGAGTTCTCCGGCAAGCTGCTCGCCCCGGCCCACCTGCCGCAGGAGCAGTCGCAGCGTCCGGGCCACGTCCCGACGGCCGCCAACATCCCGTGGTCGAAGAACGCCAACGACGACGGCACGTTCAAGTCGGACGACGAGCTCAAGGCGCTCTACGCCGACGAGAACGTCGACCTGGCGAAGGACACCATCGCCTACTGCCGCATCGGTGAGCGCTCCGCGCTGACCTGGTTCGTGCTGCACGAGCTGCTCGGCGTGGAGAACGTCAAGAACTACGACGGCTCCTGGACCGAGTACGGCTCCCTGGTCGGCGTGCCGATCGAGCTCGGCACCGGCAAGTAACCCACCTCAGCGACCCCGACCGGCCTTCCTTCCGGTCAGACCCCAACCTGGAGAAAGACATGTGTGGAGCGAAGGCCGGCGGCCCGGACGCCTCGACGATCAAGCCCGGTGAGACCACGATCCAGGGTCATGTGACCCGCGACGGCGAGCCGGTGACGGGCTACGTCCGTCTGCTGGACTCGACCGGCGAGTTCACCGCCGAGGTCCCCACCTCCGCGACGGGCCAGTTCCGCTTCTACGCGGCCGAGGGCACCTGGACCGTCCGCGCGCTGGTGCCCGGCGGGACCGCCGACCGCACGGTCGTCGCCCAGCAGGGCGGCCTGGCCGAGGTCGCGATCGCGGTCTGAGGCGAGCCGAGCGCAAGGGCCGCACCCCGGCTGTACAGGGGTGCGGCCCTTCGGCATGCGAGCCCGGCGAGCCGACCTACTCTGGACGTATGTACGCACGGCGGCGTCACCGGTACTTCGCCTTGATGGGGCTCTGCGTCACGCTCTTCGTCCTGGCGTGGAGCGTCGTGCGCCTGTGGTCGGTCCCCGTCGCGGTGGGCATGTGCGTGGTCGCCATGGTCATCCCGCCCCTCGCGGCGATGGTGGCCAACCGGCGCGGACCGGAGGACCGCTGGTGGGACGAGCCCTCCGGCGACCCCCAGTCCGACGAGTGGTGGGACGAACTGGACGGCAAGAAGAAGCCGCAGTAGAACAGGCCGCATGTCGCCCACCAGGCTGTCCACCGTGGTGCTGGACGCACCCGACGCCCATGAACTCGCCGCCTTCTACCGGCTGCTGCTGGGGTACGCGGTGCGCGCCGAGGAGCCGCACTGGGTACTGATCGGCCCGCCTCCCGGCGCCGAGGGCGTCGCCCTGGCCTTCGAGACCGAACCGGACTACGTACGCCCGGTCTGGCCCGGCCGCCGGCCGGGGGACCAGCAGATGATGCTCCACCTGGACGTCCAGGTCGACGACCTGGCCGCCGAGACCGCGCGGGCCGTGGCGGCGGGCGCGACCCTCGCCGGGCACCAGCCGCAGGACGACGTGCGCGTCCTGTTCGACCCGGCGGGCCATCCGTTCTGCCTGTGGACGGAGGCCGCTCAGGAGTCGCAGGCCGGTCAGTAGACGAGGGCCTGCGTGCCGTCCGTCATCGCCTCCTGGACGAAGACCTGGGCGCCCGCGATGCGCACCCCCTCGAGCACGTCCTTCTCCGTGATGTCCCGGCGGGCCGCGCATTGGGTGCACAGGGTGACCCGGCCGCCCGCGAGCAGCGCGTCCAGCAGGTCGGGCAGCGGGGCCGCGTGCGGGAGCTCGAACTCCGCGGCCCGGCCCGGCAGGGCGAACCACGCGGACTCGCCGGTCAGCCACAGGGACACGTCGACACCGCTGGCCACGGCCACCGCCGCGACCGTGAACGCCTGCGAGCAGCGTTCGGGAGCGTCGGCCCCCGCCGTCACCTTGATCACCAGCTTGTTCGCCATGGCCGAATCGTAATCAAGACCGCTACAACCTGAGGCATGGGCCATCGGTCTCCTGTGCGCCGCATGTGAAATGCGCACGTCACGCACTGTGGGAGACGTCGTGGAACAACCCGAAAGACCGGGGGAGCCGGAGGGTATGGCCCCGCCCGGCACCGCGCCCGGGCCCGAGACCGCCTCACCTGAGGCCGCCGAACCCGAGTCCGCCGCCCAGGAGGCCACCGCTCCGGAGGCCGCCGCGGCGCCGGTCCGGACGCGCCGCCGTGGACGGACGGCCCTGCTGATCGCCGGGGCCGCCGTGCTCGGGCTCGTCGCCGGGACCTGCACCGGATACCTGGTGCAGGCCGACCGCGAGCCCACGAAGCTGCCGCCGCTGTCCCAGCCGAAGCTGAAGCAGTCCAAGGGCGAGGCGCCCGAGCCGCTGTCCGCAGCGCGGGACCGCCGCGTGCGCACCGACGGCGACCTGCGCAAGCTGCTGCTGAAGAAGCCGCGCGGGGCGAAGGAGGCCGACTGGTCGTCCGCCGACGACGGCTGGATGGACCTGCCCTCGTACGCGGAGACCTTCTCGGACCCCAAGGACATCTTCCCCGAGCTCGTCGGCAACGAGTTCCGGCGCGCGGCCGTCGTCGCCTGGGAGCAGGGCCAGACGGCGGTGGAGATCCGGCTCGTGCAGTACCGGCAGGAGGAGTCGATGGCGGCGGCCGAGGAAGCGCGGGGCGCCCACTACTGGGCGGACGACGACGACAACCACTCCTGGCCGATCCCCGGCACGGAGGACGGCATGGCGTACGCGTACACCCGGCCGGAGACCAAGCCGGGCTACCTGCCGCAGTACGAGGCGAAGGCCTTCGCATGGCGCGGTGACATCGTGATGGAGATCTTCGTGAGCTCCACCAAGACGGTCGGCAAGAAGACCCTTCTCGGGCTGGCCAAGCGGCAGATGGAGCGGCTGTGAGCGAGGAACGTCCCCTGGACGAGGGCAGCGCCCCCGTCGCCGAGAGCCCGGCCGAGACGGCCGCCGAAGGGCAGCTGCCCGCCCGGAAGCGGTGGCGGCGCGGCCGGATCGCCGCCGTGGCCGCAGCCGTCCTGACCGTCGCCGCGGTCGTGGCCGGCACCGGCTACACCGTGGTCACCGTGCGCGACGCCGACCGCGACGCCGGGGCGCCGACGTGGAAGTTCCCGTCGGCCGCCGCCGACCGTCCCGCCGAGGCGAAGAAGGCCACCGGCCTCGCCGGGATGCTCGTCCCGTACGGCACCGACAGCTGGGTGCGCGGTCCCGACATGGGCGAGTTCGGCGCGGACGCGCAGCTCACGGGCACCCAGGCGGAGGCCCTGCGCAAGGAGTCGCTGCGCGATCTGCCGCGCTCCCAGCGCCGCGAGATGGAGAAGCGCCTGGACCGCCTGCGCCCCAAGGGCGTGGCCATGCGCAGCTACTTCAGCGAGTTCGCCAGCGGCCGCGCCGGAGGGTTCGTCTCGGACATCTACAGCGTGGATGTCGTGCTCAGCCAGTTGGAGAACCGCGCGGCCGTCCGGGACATCGTCCGGACCCAGAACAGCCTCCTGGGCGCGCTCGACGGCATTTTCCGCAAGGGCCCGGCGGTCAAGGGCCACAAGGACTCCAAGTGCTTCCTGGCCCCCAAGGACATCAGCGAGGGCACCGACGAGATGACCTGCTTCGGATACGTCGGGGACGTACTGGTGACCGTCTCGGCGCAGGGCGCCCGCCCTCTCGACGCCAAGGCCGTCGCGAAGCTCATGAGCACCCAGCTCGACCGTATCGCCGAACCCGGGAAGGCCGTATGACCGAGCAGCAGGCCCAGGCCGTCGGGCCGGGCCCCGAGACGACGCCCGCGGGCGGCCTCGCGACGACCGAGGCGCCGGCACCGAGCGCCCCGGAGCCGACGCCCGCCGCGGAGCCGACGCCCGTACCCCAGGAGGCGTCCGCGTCCCCCGCCCCGCCGAAGGACCGCCGGGTCCTGCGGGCCGTTGTGCGCTGGACCGCGGCCGTGGTGGTGTTCGCGGCCGTCGGGGCCGGGACGGCGTACGGGATCGCCGGGATGGAACGCACCGACGTGCCCGGACTCGCCACCGAGCAGGACGGCCGCTGGGACTACCCCACGCTGACCCGGCCGCCCCTGCCGTCGGGCAGCCCGCGGCCCTTCGCCGAGGAGAACGCCGCCGAGGCCCACTACGCCGACCTGCGTGCCCTCCTGCTGCCGGCTCCCGCGGGCGCCGCCGACGACCGCGCCCTGCGCGGCGAGGACGGCTGGCTGCCGACCGAGGGCTTCCTGAAGGAGTTCGCCGACGACGACGAGCGCGCCGACCTGCGGCAGATGCTCAAGGACGACGGTCTGCGGCACATCGCGGCCCGGGGCTGGACCACCGAGGACGGCACCCACACCCGGATCTATCTGCTCCGCTTCGACACCTCGGTGATCGTGGACGACCTGGCCGGCCGATTGGCGCCCTTCGGCGCCCCGGGCTACCGGCTGCGCGGCACCGAGACGTCCGTCGCCGACGAGGGGTTCGCCAACCTGCCCTGGCCTGGCGACTTCCCGCGCTGGGCGTACACCGAGTCCAAGCCCTACGGCGCCGAGCAGGTCCGCCAGGCGTACCTGGGCGCAGGTGACGTCCTCGCCGTGATCGTGCAGTCACGGAAGGGCACCGCCGCCTCCGTGCCGTTCCGCCAGACGGTGACCCTGCAGAGCCAGCTGCTCGGCTGACCCCGCGAGGGCGCACCTCACACGAAGGGCCGGTCCCAGGCCGACTAAGCTGGGGACCGGCCCTTGTACGTTCCGCTCAACCTCCGCTCAATCGAGGAGCACCCCGTGGAGATCTTCTTCGAAACCCTGCTCGTCCTGGTCTGCGTCGGCGTGCTCGCCTTCGCCGGCCTGACCGTGAAGAAGCTGTACCAGGGCCAGCGCTGACCCCCATCCCAGACGTACGAGACTTCTGAGCTGCTCATGATCGAGATCCCGTCCGACCTCCACAAGGACCTCGTGCCCCTCGCCTTCCTGCTCGGCAACTGGGCCGGCGCGGGCGTGCACGACTTCCCCGGTTCCGAGAAGTGCAATTTCGGTCAGGAGGTCTCGTTCACGCACGACGGCCGGGACTTCCTGGAGTACCAGTCCCACACCTGGGTGCTGGACAACGAGGGCAACAAGGTGCGCCCGCTGGAGTCCGAGCACGGTTACTGGCGCATCGACGCCGACCGCAAGGTCGAGGTGACCATGGTCCGCGACGACGGCGTGGTCGAGATCTGGTACGGCGAGATGGCCGACAAGAAGCCCCAGATCGACCTGGTGACCGACGCGGTGGCCCGCACCGCCGCCTCCGGCCCGTACTCCGGCGGCAAGCGCCTGTACGGCTACGTCAAGAGCGACCTGATGTGGGTCGGCGAGAAGCAGACCCCCGAGGTCGAGCTGCGCCCCTACATGTCGGCGCACCTGAAGAAGGTCGTCACCCCGGAGGAGGTCGAGCGCTGGGCCAAGGCCCTGCCCGACGACATGCCGGACGACGGCATCGCGTTCTTCAAGTAGTCCCAGGGCGTGTTTCGCGAGACGCCCTAGACTTCCAGTGTGGTGAGCACCGACTGGAAGAGCGACCTCAGGCAGCGCGGCTACCGGCTGACGCCGCAGCGCCAGCTTGTCCTCGAAGCAGTGGACACCCTGGAGCACGCGACCCCCGACGCCATCCTCGTGGAAGTGAGGAAGACGGCGTCGGGGGTCAACATTTCCACGGTCTACCGCACCCTGGAGCTCCTGGAGGAGCTGGGCCTGATCAGCCACGCCCACCTCGGGCACGGCGCGCCCACCTACCACCTGGCCGACCGCCACCACCACATCCACCTGGTCTGCCGGGACTGCGACAACGTCATCGAGGCCGACGTGTCGGTGGCCGCCGAGTTCACCGCGAAGCTGCGCCGCGACTTCGGCTTCGAGACCGACATGAAGCACTTCGCGATCTTCGGGCGGTGCAGGGACTGTGCGGCCGGGGGCGCGGCCGGGAAGAGTTCAACTACCGGGTCGTAGGCTGGACCCATGAAGAGCCCCCTGCTGACCCTGCCCGGCGCCGTGCCCGCCGAGGGCGTGGACGAAGGCGTCGCCGCGCACTACGGCGATCTGTTCCGCGAGCAGCGCGCCCTCGCCGACGGCACCGGCTTCGTCGACCTCTCCCACCGCGGCGTCGTGACCGTCACCGGCGAGGACCGGCTGACGTGGCTGCACCTGCTGCTCACCCAGCACGTCACCGACCTGCCCACGGGCGAGGCCACCGAGGCGCTGATCCTCTCCGCGCACGGCCACATCGAGCACGCCCTGTACCTCGTCGACGACGGCACGACGGTCTGGGCGCACGTCGAGCCCGGCACCCAGGACGCGCTGATCGCGTACCTGGAGTCGATGAAGTTCTTCTACAAGGTGGAAGTGGCCGACCGCACCGGCGAGTTCGCCGTGGTGCACCTGCCCGCCGGGTCGATCACCGAGGTCCCCGAGGGCGTCGTCGTCCGCGAGACGCCGTACGGCCGCGACCTGTTCCTGCCCCGGGACGAGCTGGAGGCCTTCGCCGGGCAGGCCGGACCGCCCGCCGGGCTCCTCGCCCACGAGGCGCTGCGCATCGAGCGTCACCGCCCTCGCCTGGGCTTCGAGACCGACCACCGCACCATCCCGCACGAGCTGGGCTGGATCGGCACCGCCGTGCACCTGCAGAAGGGCTGCTACCGGGGCCAGGAGACGGTCGCCCGGGTCCAGAACCTCGGCAAGCCGCCCCGCCGCCTGGTCTTCCTGCACCTGGACGGCAGCGAGGTGCACCTGCCGGCCGCCGGTACCGAGATCCGTCTCGCGGACGAGGAGCCCGACGGCCGCAAGATCGGTTTCATCACGACGTCGGCCCGCCACCACGAACTGGGCCCGGTCGCCCTCGCCCTGGTCAAGCGCAACGTCCCGGTGGACGCCCGACTGATCGCGGGCGACACGGCGGCCGCCCAGGAAGTGGTCGTCGAGCCCTGACCGGCAAGACACCCACTAGATCTCGATCAGCACGGTGAACGGGCCGTCGTTCGTCAGCGAGACCCGCATCTTCGCGCCGAACCGGCCCGTCGCCACCGTCGCGCCCAGGGCGCGCAGCCGGGCCACGACCTCGTCGACGAGCGGCTCGGCCACCTCGCCGGGGGCGGCGGCGTTCCAGGTGGGGCGGCGGCCCTTGCGGGCGTCGCCGTAGAGGGTGAACTGGCTGACGACGAGCAGCGGGGCGTCGATGTCGCTGCACGACTTCTCGTCGTCCAGCATCCGGATCGACCAGAGCTTGCGGGCGAGCTGCGCCGCCTTCTCCTTCGTGTCGTCGTGCGTGACGCCGACGAGGACGCAGAGCCCCTCGCCGGTGATCTCGCCGACTGTCTCGCCGTCCACGACGACACTCGCGCCGTCCACCCTCTGCACCACAGCTCGCATGCGGCCATCATGCCGTGCGTCCGGAGGCGGTCCGGCACCGCCCGGTGGGGGACGGCCGATGTCCCGAAGCCCCCTTCGGGTGCTTCTTTTTGAACAGGTAACCCCCCATCTGGGGCTGTTCGTGGGCTCTCGGTCACGGAGGGGCCGGTCGGGATGGCACGATGCTCCCACACGCCGGTCGAGGGGACGGTTGAGGCACATGAGCACACCGAGTACCGGGCAGCCGCCCGGGGCTGTCGTGCTGGCCCACACGGGCCGGCTCGACGTTCTGCGGCCGCCCGCGCAGCGCACCGCCGACGATCCGGGCCCGGGCCCGCACGCACCGCTGCCCCCGGAGCCGCCCGAGGAGGACCTGACCGTCCTCAGCCTGCCCGAACTGCGCACCCTGCGCCGGGACGCGCAGAGCGACGAGGCCGACCTGAGCTATGTGCGGCGCCTGTTGCAGGGCCGTATCGACATCCTGCGGGCGGAGCTGGCGCGGCGGTCCCCGGCGGGGGCCGCGGCCGTCGTGGACCGCCTCCCGGAGATCCTCACCGACGCTCCCGCACGGCACCGTTCCTCGGCCCGCCATGTGACGCTGGGGACCCCGCAGAGCGAGGAGTCCCGGCGGCTGGCGTCCGAGATGCTGGCCGAGGTCGAGCTGTCCGACCTCCAGGCCCGCACCGACGCGGAACTGACCGCCGCGATGGGCCGCCTCGTCCGCTACGAGCAGCAGGTCTCCCGCCGCCGCCAGCGCCTGCAGCGCACCGCCGACGAGTGCGGTGCGGAGATCACCCGGCGCTACCGCGACGGGGAGGCCCAGGTGGACGACCTGCTGAGCTGACGACGTATCCGGCGGACGCCGTTCGACCGGGGGCGCCGGGACGCGGGGACGCGAGCGGTGCGGGAGCGCGAGCGGCGCTGGGGCGCGGGGGCGCCCATAAATTCTCGGGACTCCGCGCCCGCCCCCGCCTACCGTGGCCCCATGAGCCGTTCCGCAGCCCCCATCGACACCCACGACATCGACATCCGCCCCCTGGCCGCCGGCGAGATCCCGGAGTGGAGCCGGGCCCTGAGGACCGGCTTCCTGCGGTCTCCCGACGTCACCGAGGCGGAGGCCGCGGACCGGGAGTCGTACATCGACCCGGCCCGCACGCTCGGTGCCTTCGACGGGGGACGCTGTGTGGCCACCTTCCGGTCGTTCGCGCAGGAGATCACGGCGGTCGGCGGTGCCGCCGTCCCCGCCGACGCGATCACCAACGTCACCGTCAGCCCCACCCACCGCCGCCGCGGCCTGCTCACCCGCATGATGGCCCGCGACCTGACGGCGGCCCGGGAGCGCGGCGACGTCGTCGCGACGCTGATCGCCGCCGAGTACCCGATCTACGGCCGGTACGGCTTCGGGCCCGCCGCGTGGACGGCCGAGTGGACGGTCGACGTGCCGCGCACCGGGATCGACCCGAGGTGGTCGGGCCCGGAGGACGGCGGCCGCATCGAGCTGGTGGACGGGTCCGAGGTCCGCAAGGTGGGCCCCGAGCTGTTCGAGCGGGTGCGTCGCGCGCAACCGGGTGCCGTCGACCGCGACGAGCGATGGTGGCAGGTGAGCACCGGCGGGCTGCGGGTGGACGGGTCCCCGTGGACCGAGCCGTTCTTCGCCGTGTACCGCTCGGCGGACGGCACGGTCGACGGGCTGGTGTCGTACAAGGCCGACGACAAGTGGGGCGACGGCAAGCAGCCCCTCAACACGGCGACCGTGAACTGGCTGATCGCGGCGACTCCCGAGGCCGAGCGCTCCCTGTGGCTCTACCTGTGCTCCATCGACTGGATCACCACGGTGAAGAGCGGCTGGCGGGCCCCGGACGACCTGCTGCCGCTGTATCTGCCCGATCCGCGCGCCGCCCGCGTCACGACACTGGCGGACTGGCTGTGGGTGCGGGTCCTCGACGTCGAACGGGCCCTCACGGCGCGCACCTACGCCGGGCAGGGCGCGCTGGTGCTGGAGGTCGTGGACGACTCCGGGCTGTCGGGCGGGCGGTTCCGGCTGGAGGCGGCCGCGGACGGCGCGACCTGCGTGCCGACCACGGCCACCGCGGACCTGACCCTCGACGTGTCCGACCTGAGCCGGCTGTGGCTCGGCGACGAGTCCGTCGTACGGCTCGCCGCGCTGGGGCGGGTGCGGGAAGAGCGAGCGGGCGCCGCCCTGACGGCCGACGCCCTGCTGCGTACGTCCAGGCGTCCCTGGTGCCCGGACGTCTTCTGAACCTCCTTGCTCCGAGGTGACGGGTCCGCTCATCCGTAGCGAGCTGTTCAGTTGTGCGGGCGGAGTGCGCCCTTCTTCAGTTGTGGCTGTGCGTCCGTATGCGGTTGTGGCTGTGCTGTCGGTGTTCGGTTGTCGATGTGGAGTTGTGGCTGTGCGCCGGCCGTCCGGGCTCCCGGCTCCCCTCCGGAAGGGAGCCCGGTCGGCTGAACCTGCGGCGACTCGTGGCCAACTCCTTGAAGGTTGACCATGTCGTTGAAGTTGGCGACCAACTTCACGGTAGTTATGACCGCCTGGACGCGTCCTATAACCACCATGCGGTGAACTGCCCAAAGATGGCGCGAAGTTGTAATGTTCGGTCGTGGAGCCGAAACACGCCCCCGCCACTGGGCGGAAGAGGTCGCAGCGGCCACAGACTTCACACCGGGAGGTGGCCGCCGCGCTGCGCGCCCGGATCGCCTCGGGCGAACTGCAGCACTGCAGCCGGGCCAGCGCATGCCCACCCAGGCCAAGCTGGCCGACGAGTTCGGCGTCGAGCGCGGGGCCGTACGCCAGGCCCTGCGCATCCTGCAGTCCGAGCACCTGCTCACCAACGCCTCCAAGGGCGCCCCGGCCACCGTCGCCCCCGAGCCCGGCAGGGCCGCCACCGGCCCCGAAGCCGTCCCGCAGCCCACGATGGTGACCCTCGGCCCGCGCGTCGCGGCCGCCTTCGCCGCCCCGCACGTCGAGATCGACGCGCTGTGCCTCACCTCGGTCTCCCTCACCCTCGCCATCGGCGAACCGCTCCGGCAGATCCACGCGGGGCGTATGAAACCGGCCAAGGTCGTCGTGCGGGTGCTGCTGCCCAGCCGGGACATCCCGCTCGCCTTCCCGACACCGGTGGAGGACGCGTCCGACGACCTCGACGTCCAGCTGCGCCGGCGCTGGCTCGACCAGCGCAACGCCCAGGGCCAGGTGCTCCGGCACAACCTGCTGGCGCTGCGCTCCACGCACGGCATCGACGTCCAGGTCACCTTCCGCGCGCTGCCGTTCACCCCGCCGGTGAAGCTGTACCTGCTCAACGGCACGGAGGCGCTGTTCGCCTACTACACGCTGACCCGCCGCGAGGTGGAGATCGGGCAGCAGCGCCTGGAGCTGTACGACGCCCCGGGCATCCAGTCGACGCTGTTCGCCTTCGAGCAGGGGGCCGGACTGCGGGACACGACGTTCGTGGAACAGTCGCACGTGTGGTTCAACGCACTGTGGGAGACGATCAGTTCGGAGCTGACGCTCACGACCTGACGGTCTCCCACGGCGTTCGGCCTGCGCTATTCGACGGTCCCTCGCGCGTACGACTCACAGGGCCGGGCCCGAGAAGAGGACGGCGAGGACGGCGGCACCGATGGAGCTGACGGCCGGGTTCCTGGCCTTGATGCCTATGGTGAGGAGGAGCAGGCCGATGAGGCCGGTGGCGCCGTACTTCCACTGGAGGAGCTGCTCGACGCCGACGACGAAGACGGCGGAGAGGAGTGCGAGGACGGGCATCGGTGTTTCCCCCTTCGATCTTCCGGGGATGGAAGGATTACTTCCGCCAACTCAACCAACTTGGTGCCAACTCTGAAGAGGTTGTCCCCACTTGGTCCCTAGTTTGAAACAAGCTACAAACAACTGCCGCCAGATGGGCACAAGTTGTAGCGTTTGGTCGTGACTCAGGAGAACGTGGCCGTGAACGGCAGCAGGAGACTCTCGCCGCAGGAGATCGCCGACATCCTGCGGGAACGCATCCGCGTCGGAGAACTCAAGGCCGGCGACCGCCTGCCCACCCAGGCCGAGCTCGCCGAGGAGTTCGGTGTCGAGCGCGGCACCGTGCGGCAGGCCCTGCGCGCCCTCCAGGAGGACGGACTCCTCACCAACGTCAGCAAGGGCAGCCCGCCGCGGATCGCCCTGCCGTCGCCCACGCGCGGTGCGCCGCAGCCGACGATGGTCGGCCTCGCCCCCCGCCTGGCCGAGGCGTTCTCCGCACCCCACGTGCGCGTGGACGTCGTCTGCCACACCTCCGAGACCCTGATGCTCGCCCTCGGCGAACCACTCCGCCTGATCCACGAGGGCTCGATACGCCCCGAGTCCGTCGACGTCCGCGTCCTCCTGCCGTCCCGCACGATCCACCTCGCCTTCCCGGTCTCCGTGAACGGCGGCGAGGGCGACGACCCGGTCCACAAACGGTGGCTGGAGATGCGCAACGCCCAGGCGCGCGTGCTGATGCACAACCTCCGGGCCCTGCGCTCCACGGTCGGCGTCGACGTCCGCGTCACCTTCCGGGCGCTGCCGTTCACCCCTCCGGTGAAGCTGTATCTCCTCAACGGCCAGGAGGCGCTGATCGGCTACTACGTCCTCACCGAACGGCAGGAGGAGTACGAGAGCCGCACTCTGGAGATGTACGACGCCCTCGGCTCGACGTCCCTGCTGTTCTCCTTCGTGGAGCAGGCCGGACAGCGGGACGCCGCGTTCGTGCAGGAATCGCAGAAGTGGTTCGACGCCCTCTGGGAAACCATCACGACTGACCTGACACTCTCCTAGTGACTCCTGATACGACGCACACTGAAGCGGTGGCAGCACACCCGGACGGCGAGACCGACGACCTGACGGCCCTGGTCGAGCGCGCACGCGTGGTGGTGTGGGACTTCGACGGCCCGATCTGCCGGCTCTTCGCCGGGCACAAGGCGGAGGGAGTCGCACGCGACCTGGTGAGCTGGCTCGAGGGACGCGGACTGCACAGCCTGCTGGACGAGGCCGAACGGGAGTCCCTCGATCCGCACGTCGTCCTGCGCGCCGTGAACCGCCGCCACCCGGGCAGCGACCTGGTCGCCGAGCTGGAGGAACGTCTCACCCAGGAGGAACTGCGCGCCGCCGCCTCGGCGATGCCCACCGCGTACGCGGACGTACTCATCCACACCTGGGCGGAGGTCGGCGCCCGCCTCGCCGTGGCGACGAACAACGCCCCGCGCGTCGTCCGCTCCTACCTCACCGACCGCAGACTCCTCCACCGGTTCCAGCCGCACATATACGGCCGCACCCAGGACCTCCAGTACCTCAAGCCCCACCCGCACTATCTGAACCGGGCCCTGAACGCGATGGGCGCGGCACCCGGCAGCGCCCTGTTCATCGGCGACACACCCACCGACTGGCAGGCGGCCGCGGAAGCGGGCGTGCCGTTCCTGGGCTACGCGCGCGACGAGCACAAGGGGAAGCTGCTGCGCCGGGCGGGCGCGGACCACGTCGTCATGGACCTCGACGAGGTGCTGCGGGCGGTCCGCGCCGCCGGGTCGCCGGGATAGCCGAGGCGGAACCCGTCCACCTTTCTCCGAAGGTTCTCCCCGAACGCGCCTCTCTCTTCTGGCACCATGCCCCCTCACAGGGGGATGCCGTGCCATTCCCGCCACCGGTGCGGGGTCAGTCGAGAGAGCGTGTGCGATGTCAGCCGAGCAGGTGTCCCCGATGCGGGAGAAGGTCGTCGAGTTGAGCGGCGGTGACGCGCGCGCGGTCGAGGGTCCGCTCAAGGGCTACCACCATGAGACGTATGTGATCTCCCTGCCCGGGACCGCCGGTGACAGCGAGGACGACGAGGAGGCCGAACCAGGCCGGGTCAAGTGCCGCGCCCCGCGTGAGCGGCTGCTGTGGTTCGACCGGCGGTGCTTCGTCTCGGAGGAGCAGCTGCTGGAGACGTTGCAGGGACGTATCTCCCGGATCCCACGCCTCGTCGACGCGGGGGGCATCCGGCTCCAGGAGTTCATCGAGGGACGCACGCTCGGGTCCGTGCACGGCCCCGGCCGGGCGGTCCCGGACCACGTTCTCGACCAGATCCTGCACCTGTTCGGCGAGTTGACCGCCGTCGCCCCCGGCACGGTCGGGGCCGGACGCCGGTGCTCGCCCGCGGACCGGGCCGAGGACCGGGACTCCGCCGGGTTCCTCGACGGGCTGATCCGGTTCGCGGAGGAGCGGGTGTACCAGGCCAACCGGGACGCCTTCGAAGGGCTCTTCGCCGCGCTCGGGGTGGACGACGACTCGTTCCGGTCCCTGCGCAAGCACGTCCTCGTCCCCGGTCTGACACGGCGGCCCTTCACCCTCCTCCACGCCGACCTGCACCGGGAGAACTTCGTCCTCGACCCCGCGGGCCGGCTGTGGACCATCGACTGGGAACTGGCCATGCTGGGCGACCCGCTGTACGACCTGGCCACGCACCTGCACCTCATGGGCTACCCGGCCGCGCAGGAGACCCGGGTGGTCGAACGCTGGAGCGCGGTGGCGGAACGCTCCGCCCCGGGCAGCACCGAGGGCTGGCGGGACGACCTGCCCCGGCTGCGGGACTTCAAGCGGGCGCAGAGCGTCTTCACCGACGTGATCCGGGCGACCCAGGTCCTCGGCGAGGGCGGCTCCTTCCACTGGCGGCGCTGGCTCACCGGGTCGGTCAGGGTGCAGCGCGTGCTGGAGCGGGCCGCCGTCCCGCTGGGCCTGGACGACGTGCCGACCCTGACGACGGTGGCCCGCTCGCTGCGCGACTGGCACCGGCGGCACCGCGGCTGACGCCCGCCGGACGGCTGCGGCCCGCCCCCGCCCGGCGCGTAGGCTCGCGTCCATGAGCGACGACGGCACCCCCGCCCCCGGCCTGCGGGAACGCAAGAAGCGGCGTATGTACGAGACCGTCTCCGAGACGGCCATCCGGCTCTTCCTGGAGAAGGGCTTCGACGCCGTGTCCGTCGCCGAGGTGGCCGCCGCCGCCGAGATCTCCAAGCCGACCCTCTTCCGGTACTTCCCGGCCAAGGAGGACCTCGTGCTGTACCGGATCGCCGATCACGAGGAGGAGGCCGCGCGCGTCGTGGCCGCGGCTGAGGGGTCGCCCGTCGAGGCGCTGCGGCGGGACTTCCTCGACGCGATCGAGCGCGGCGACCCCATCACCGGGCTCAACGACCACCCCCAGGTGCTCGCCTTCCACTCGCTCGTCTACGGCACTCCGGCCCTCGTCGCTCGGATGTACGGCTATCTCGAGCGGTCCGAGGCCGCGCTCGCCGAGGCGCTGGGCGGAGGGCTGGACGCGCGGCTCGCGGCCGGGCAGATCGTGGCCGTCCGGCGGATCCTCGCGGAGGAGAACTGGCGCCGGATCAAGGCCGGGGAGCCGCTGACGGAGGTCAGGAGGGACGCGATCGCGGCGGCGGAGCGGGCGTTCGGGCGGCTGGCGGCCGGGTTGCCGGAACTGGCCACCGAGCAGGCGGCTCGCTGAGTCACGGTAAATAATTTAACCGAGTTGCCTTTTCGGGTTAGGCTTGCGGGCATGACGCCTGCCGACCCCTCCGCCGACCTGCGCACCGCGCTCCTGGACGAGCGCGCCCATCACGACCGCTGCCGCCGCGCGCTCGCCGCCATGGTGGACGGCGCGGACCACCAGGTGGTCATCGGCGTCAACGCCTCCGCCTCCGGAGCCGACGCCGAGGTGCTGGGACGCCGGCTGCGCAGCCAGGCCAAGGCGCTGCGCGAACTGCCCGAGGGGCCGCTGTTCTTCGGACGGCTGGACTTCACGGGCGGCGACCGGCAGGCCGCCCTGCACATCGGCCGGCTGCGGATCAGCGAGCACCCCGCCGACCCGCCCCTCGTGGTCGACTGGCGTGCCCCCGTGGCCCGCGCCTTCTACCAGGCGTCCGCCCGCGACCCGCAGGGCGTGGCCGTACGGCGCCGGTTCGGGTGGGCGCCGGGCAGCCGGGGCGACTCCGGCGACCTCACCGGGCTGGAGGACGAGCACCTGGACCGTGGGGAGAGCCGGGTCAGCGAGATCGTCGCCCGGGAGATCGAGCGGCCGCGCGTCGGGCCGATGCGGGACATCGCCGCCACCATCCAGCCCGAGCAGGACGACCTCGTACGCGGCGACCTCGCCGTCTCCCTGTGCGTGCAGGGCGCACCGGGCACCGGCAAGACCGCCGTCGGCCTGCACCGCGCCGCCTACCTGCTCTACACCCACCCGCAGCGCATCCGGCGCGGCGGCCTGCTGATCCTCGGGCCGAACCCGACCTTCCTGTCGTACATCTCCGAGGTGCTGCCCGCGCTGGGCGAGACCGGGGTGCGCCAGTCCACGCTGGCCGGCGAGATCGCCCGGCATCCGGTCCGCGGGACCGACGACGACCGGGCCGCCCGGCTGAAGCACGACGTCCGGATGGCGGAGGTGCTGCGTCGGGCGCTGTACGCGCGCGTGGCGCGCGCCGGGGGCCTGGCCCCGCTCGTGCTGGCCGACGGCTCCTACCGGTGGCGGGTCCCGGTGGAGGCGCTGCGGCGGATCGTCGAGGAGGTCCGGGCCGAGGAGCCGCCGTACGCGGTGGGGCGGGAGCGGGTGCGGTCCCGGGCCGTGCGGCTGCTGCGGGAGCAGGCCGAGCGGCGCGCCGGACCGCAGACCGCCGGCTGGGTGCAGCGGGTGTCGCGGGGGCGGGCGGTCGGCGCGTACGTGGAGGCGGTCTGGCCGAAGGTGCGGCCGGAGGAGGTCGTCGCCGGACTGTTCACGGACCCGGAGGTGCTGGCGGCCGCCTCCGCGGGGGTGCTCGACGACGACGAGCGGAAGGCGCTGCTCTGGGCGAGACCGCCGCGCTCGTGGAAGTCGGCCCGCTGGTCGGCCGCCGACCTGGTCCTCCTGGACGAGGTCGCCGGGCTGATCGAGCGCCCGCAGGGGTACGGCCATGTCGTCGTCGACGAGGCGCAGGACCTGTCGCCGATGGAGTGCCGGGCGATCGCGCGCCGCTGCCCGTTCGGCTCGCTGACCGTCCTGGGGGACCTGGCGCAGGGGACGACGCCGTGGGCCGCGCGGGACTGGGCGTCGGCGATGGCGCACCTGGGCAAGCCGGACGCGGCGGTCGTCGCGCTGACCACCGGGTTCCGGGTGCCGCGCGCGGTCCTGGAGCTGGCCGACGGTCTGCTGGCGCGGCTGGCGGTGGCGGTGCCGCCGGCCCGTTCGCTGCGTGGGGACGGGGAGGTGCGGTTCCGGGCGGCCGGGGACGACCTGCCGGGTGCCGTCGTCGGGGCGGTCCGGGACACGCTGGGGCGTGAGGGGTCCGTGGGGGTGATCACGGCCGACGCGGACGTGGCCCGGGTGCGCGAGGCGCTGGCGGCCGCCGGGATCGCGGCGGGGCGGGCCGACGAGCCCGGGGAGCGGGTCGTCCTCGTGCCGGCGAGTGTGGTGAAGGGACTGGAGTACGACCATGTCGTCGCCGTGGAGCCGGCGGCGATCGCGGAGGCGGAGGAGCGCGGGCTGCACCGGCTGTACGTGGTGCTGACGCGGGCGGTGGCGGGGCTGGAGGTCGTGCACGGGAGGCCGCTGCCCTTCTGAGCAGGTCGTGCACGGGAGGCCGCTGCCCTTCTGAGCGGCGGCCTCCCCGCGGGTGGCCCGTCAGCCGGCGGCGTCCAGGAGGGGGATCAACTGCTCCTCCTCGTACGTCAGATGGGCCTCCAGTTCCGCCGTCAGCCGGGCCACCTCCTCGCGCGCGGCGTCCGGCTCGCCCGCCACCCCGTCCTCCCCGACGGCCCGGCGCAGCCGCTCGACGAGGTCGGCGATGCGCTCGTGCTCCTCGCGCAGGCGGGCCAGCACGGGCGCGTGGCCCGGGTGGCGGTCGGCGAGGAACGGGAACAGCGCGGTGTCCTCACCGGTGTGATGGTTGTGCAGGCCCTGGCAGAACGTGAGGCAGTTGACGCGCAGCTGGGCGCCCAGGGTGGAGCCGCCCTTCGCCATCTCATCCCGGATGAGGGCCAGTTCGCGGCGGAAGGCGTCGTGCACGACCTTGATGGCCTCGCCCATGGAGGAGGCGTTGATGTGCGGCGGGCCCTGTGTGATCTCGTACAGGGCGATCACCGGGATCACCCGCCGCGTCCGCTCCTGGTAGGCGGCCCAGCCGGGATCGGCCTCGACGGCCCGCGCGAACGCCCGGTCCCGTTCCTCGCCCTCCAGGACGACCGCGCGCGCCGGGTAGGTGAACGCCCCGGCCTCCACGGTGACCTCGGGGTGGGCGACGAGGTTGTGGTACCACGCCGGGTGCCTCGGGGAGCCGGCGGCCGAGGCGATGACCAGGACGCGGTCGCCGCCGTCCGGCAGATAGGCCACCGGGGTGGTGTGGGGGCGCCCGGTGCGGGCGCCGGTGGTGGTGAGGAGGAGCAGCCGGCCGCCTTCGAAGGGGCCGCCGACGCGGCCCTTGTTGGCGCGGAACTCCTCGATGACCTGCTGATTGAAGTCGTGGGGCATGTCGGGGTGTCTGGTCTCTTTCTCTTCGCGGTGTCCTTTGGGAGGGAAGCGGAGAGAAAGAGGCGGGCCTCTGGCCCGCGCCCATGGCCTCACTCAGAGGCCGGGCAACACCCAACTCGCTCACGGCACAAGGCCGACCCGGCAGTCATGCGGTCGACGGTAGCGCAGGGCCCGCCCAAGGGCGATGCTGTTTTCGATGCTCCTGTTCCTCGACGTCGACGGCACGCTCATCCCCTTCGGGTCGCAGCGGCCCTACCCCCTGTTCGAAGCGCCCCACACCTCGCCCGGACCTCCCGCCCACCCTCTCCTCTCCCGGGTGGACCCCACCCTCGGCGCCCGGCTGCGGCGGCTCGCGCGGCTCGGGTGCGAGCTGGTGTGGGCGACGACCTGGCTGGACGACGCGAACGCCGCCCTCGCGCCCTGGCTCGGCCTGCCTCCGCTGCGGCTGGTCGACTGGCCCGACGAGGACGCCGAACCGTGGCTCGGCACCCGCACCCCGCACTGGAAGACCCGGCCCCTGGTGGCCTGGGCGGCGGGCCGGGCGTTCGTCTGGGTCGACGACGAGATCACCGACGTGGACCGCGCCTATGTCGCCGCCCACCACCCCTCCCCGGCCCTCCTCCACCGCGTCGACCACCGCCAGGGCCTCACCGACCGGGACTTCACGGTGCTGGAGGAGTGGATCGCGGGCGGCGGTGGAAGCCGGGGCACGACGCCAGGGAATCCCGGCCGCTGACCGCGGCGCCGCCGGCGGAGGTCGCCGAGATCACCCGCCAGGAAAGTCGGTCGACGTGGACCACTGCGCGAGAGATCCTCGACTCTTCCACTCCGAGTACTCGGAACTCCGCGCGGCCGGGTTCTCCCCGTCGGGCCTCACCCTGGCGGTCGCGACCAGCGGCGACCTCACCCTCTGGACCCGCCCCGGCCTCCACTTCGAAGGCGCCTGAGCGCTTCGAGCATGATCGCTGCCGTGGCGCAGTTCCAGCACGCGGATCCGGACGTCGTCGCCTTCGCGGTGGAAGATCCACCGGTCTGCGGCGGGTTCGGCCTCGAACTGGGCATGGGTTCCAGGGGACTCGGGTGGAGACGCTGCACGGGTGGTGTGGCGCACTTTTGCAAGCGGGTGCTTGCAAAAGTTAGCGACGGTGCGGCACAGTGGGGGCATGGCATCCCTCAACGTCGGCAATCTCGGCGAGTACCTGCGCGAGCAGCGGCGCACCGCGCAGCTGTCGCTGCGGCAGCTCGCCGATGCCGCCGGGGTGTCCAATCCGTACCTGAGCCAGATCGAGCGCGGGCTGCGCAAGCCGTCCGCGGAGGTGCTGCAGCAGGTCGCCAAGGCCCTGCGGATCTCCGCGGAGACGCTGTACGTCCGCGCCGGCATCCTCGACGCCGAGCGGGACCGGGACGAGGTGGAGACGCGCGCCGTCATCCTGGCCGACCCGACCCTGAACGAGCGCCAGAAGCAGGTGCTGCTCCAGATCTACGAGTCCTTCCGTAAGGAGAACGGCTTCGGGATATCCCCCGAGACCACGGAAGCGGAGGCGGACGCGGAGACGGCGGCCGAGCGCATCGCCGACGCCGTGGAGGATCTGGCCGGCGGCTCGCAGGACGGCGGCGAAGACCCCGACGCCGAGGCCGACGATGACGGTGGCCGCGAGGACACCGCGCGCCGCCCCCGAGCCACCCGCACACCCCGCACGACCCGTACGTCCGACGGCAGCGACGCCGGCCCGGAGAACCCGACCGGCCCGCAGCGGTCGGCCGGCTGACCGTGGACCGCCGCACGCGCCCCGTGCGTCGGCCGCTCCTCGGGTGCCAGCCGTCCGGCCGGCCGCGGGTACCCAGAACCCTCATCTGATAGCGACCCGGGAGGACCCTCACCATGGCCATCACCGACGACCTGCGCAAGACCCTCAGCGACCCGACCCCGCTCTACTTCGCCGCCGGCACCGCCGACCTCGCCCTCCAGCAGGCCAAGAAGGTGCCGGGACTGGTGGAGCAGCTGCGCACCGAGGCGCCGTCGCGGTTCGAGGCCGTGCGCAGCACCGACCCGAAGGTCGTCCAGGAGAAGGCCGCCGCCCGCGCCAAGGAGGCCGGTGCCAAGGCCAAGGAGGCCCAGGAGGCCCTGCAGGCCAAGGTCACCGAGTTCGTCGGCGGCCTGGACACCGACCTCAAGAAGCTGGGCAGCAGCCTGGACGCCGACTTCAAGAAGTTCGGCAGCAACCTCGACGCCGACCTGAAGAAGTTCGGCGAGAGCGCTCAGGACCTGGCGCTGCGCACCATCGGCGTCGCCGCCGAGTACGCCGTGCGGGCCCGCGAGACCTACGAGAAGGTCGCCGAGCACGGCGAGCAGGCCGTGCGGACCTGGCGTGGCGAGGCGGCCGAGGAGATCGAGGAGTTCGCGATCGCCGTCGAGCCGGACGCCAAGCCGGTCGAGGTCAAGGAGGCCAAGCCCGCGCCCGCCGCGGCCAAGCCCGCCGCCCCGGCCAGGCCCGCGCCCGTGAAGACCGAGCCGGCCGCCGCGCAGGCGAAGAAGGCCCCGGCCAAGAAGGCACCGGTGCGCAAGGCCACCGCCAAGAAGACGACCCCGCCGGCCAAGTAGCGCCGACCGCGCCCGCCGGGTCACCCGGGCGGGTGAAGAACGAGCACGGAGAGCGGGCCGGGCACTTACCGAGTGCGCGGCCCGTTCTCCGGGTAACGGTCCTGCGGATGCGGGTACGGTGACCGCGTAGACACAAGCTGATTCAGGTGGTGGACGTTGTGCTGATGCAGGGCTTCGCGGGGTTCATGTGGCTGCTGAGCGTGGCCCTGATCCTCTTCAGCGGCTTCGCGCTGATCGACGCGGCCGTCCGCCGGGAGGACGCCTACCGGGCGGTCGACAAGCAGAGCAAGGCCTTCTGGCTGATCGTCCTCGGGCTCGCCTTCGTGGTGAACCTGATCTTCAACATCCTGTCGTTCCTGCCGATCATCGGCCTCATCGCGACGATCGTCTACATGGTCGACGTCCGCCCCGCCCTGCGGGGCCTGTCGGGCGGCGGCCGTCCGCGCAGAGGCGGCTCCAGCAGCGACGGCCCCTACGGGCCGTACAACGGGGGCCGCTGACCGGTGACGACGAGCGGAGGGCGCCGGCCCGGACCGGTCGCCCTTACGCCGACCGGTCGAGCAGCAGTACCGCCACGTCGTCCGTCAGCTCACCGCCGTTGAGGTCCCGGACCTCGTTGACGGCCGCCCTCAGCAGTTCCTCGCCGCGCAGTCCCTCGCCGAGCTGCCGGCGGACCATGTCGACCATGCCGTCCTGGCCCAGCCGCTCGCGGCCCTCGCCGACACGGCCCTCGATCAGGCCGTCGGTGTAGAGCATCATGCTCCACTCGGCCCCGAGCTCCACCTGCATCCGCGGCCAGCGCGCGCCGGGCACCAGCCCGAGCGCCGGGCCGTTGTTGTCGTACGGCAGCAGCCGTGCTGCCCGGCCGGGGCGGGCCAGCAGCGGGGACGGATGCCCGGCCAGGCAGAGCCCGGCGCGGCGCCCGTCCGGCGCTATGTCGACGGTGCACAGCGTCGCGAAGATCTCGTCGTCGCTCCGCTCGTGCTCCAGCACCTGCTGGAGCGTGTCCAGCAGCTGGTCGCCGCAGAGCCCGGCCAGCGTCAGCGCCCGCCACGCGATGCGCAGCTCCACGCCGAGCGCGGCCTCGTCGGGCCCGTGCCCGCACACATCGCCGATCATGGCGTGCACGGTGCCGTCCGCGGTGCGCACGACGTCGTAGAAGTCACCGCCGAGCAGGGCGCGCGAGCGTCCCGGGCGGTAGCGGGCGGCGAACCGCAGCGAGGAGCCCTCCAGCAGCGGGGTCGGCAGCAGGCCGCGCTCCAGGCGCCGGTTCTCCTGCGCCCGCAGCCGTCCCTCGGCGAGCCGCCGCTCGGCCGTGTCGGAACGTTTCCTCTCCACGGCGTAGCGGATCGCCCGGCTCAGCAGCCGGCCGTCCAGCTCGTCCCGGAACAGATAGTCCTGCGCGCCGACGCGCACGGCCTCGGCGCCGCGCTCGGCGTCACCGGAGGCGGTGAGGGCCAGCACGGCGTGCCGGGGCGCGAGCTCCAGGACGTGCTTGAGCACGCCGAGCTCGTCGTCGTCCTCGCCCGACCGGGCGGGCGCGGGCAGCGCCAGGTCCAGCAGGATGCAGTGGACGTCGTCGGTGAGCAGCCGCGCGGCCTCGGTGAGGTTGCGGGCGGTGCGCACCCGGATGGGCTTGCCGGCCGAGTCGAGCATCTCGGGCACGACCGTCGAGCCGCCGGGATCGTCCTCGATCAGCAGCAGCGTCAGATTGGTGTGCGGGGCGTTCTCGACCGTCTGTTCCTTACGCGGGGCCTCGTCCGTGAAGGTGCCGCCGCCTGGGGAAGCGGCCTGCGCCTGACCTGTCTCCACGGCCGGGATCGCTCTCTGCCGCGGTACGGGTACGGGCATTGTCGTGAGTTCCTTCCCTCCCCCCGAGGGCAGGCAGAACGAGGGTCCTCGATCCACCGACGGGGACCATAGCGGGTGCCGGCGCCGCAGCGGAATGGCGCGGGGCACGTCCTGCGGACCCTCGCCCCTGTCATATGCCGCGTTTGCTACCGCAGTTGGACAGGCCGACGGGGCCCCGGGGATGACGAACGTCACGTCCGTGACGGAGACGTGGGGGATGTGACGTGGACTGGGTCACGTGGTGGCGGTCACCACGGGACCCTCACACGGGGAGTCACGAGGAGAGTCACAAGACCCCCTGAAACATCACGCATCGGGACGGACCACTCCGAGGATCCGCATCGAACCGGCGCCCGCCACGGTCACCGTGCGGCCGGGCCGCGGGGCGTGGATGATGGCGCCGTCCCCGACGTACATCGCCACATGGCTGGCGTCGGTGTTGTAGATGATGAGGTCGCCGGGGCGCATGTCCTCGACCGGGATGTGCTTGAGCCGCTTCCACTGCTCCTGGGACGTCCGGGGGATCGGGCGTCCCGCGCTCGCCCACGCCTGTGAGGTCAGCCCCGAGCAGTCGTACGTCTTCGGGCCCTCGGCGCCCCACTCGTACGGCTTGCCCAGCTGCTCGGTGGCATAGGCGACGGCCTTGCGGCCCTGCTCGGACGCCTTGGTCTTGAGGTCCTCGAGGATGCCGGAGTCCAGCCAGGCGGTCTGCGCCTTGCGCGCGGCAGCCGCCTCCAGCTCGGCCAGGCGCTCCCGCTCCTCCTTCTCGAGCTGCGACTCCAGGTCCTCCGCGGCCTTGATCTGCTTCTCGATCTTCTTCTGGGCGGCCGCCTTGGCCTTGCGGCCCTCCTCCAGTCGCCGCCACTGCGCGGAGGCGTCCTTCGCGTACTGCTCCAAGTCCTGCTGGGTGCGCGTCATTTCGGCCAGCAGGCCCTTGGTGGCGCGCTGCCCCTGGAGCACCCGGCGGGTGTTGTCGAGGAAATGCTGCGGGTTGTCGCTGAGCATCAGGTGCGCCTCGTCCGGCAGTCCGCCGGAGCGGTACTGGGCGGCGGCGGCCGCGCCGGCGCGCTTCTTCAGCTCGGCGAGCTTTTCCTTGCCCTTGACGATCTTCTTCGCCAGTTCGACGATCTCGGCCGACTGCCTCTCGGCGGCCTCCTCGGCGGCGTTGTACTCGTCGGTGGCGACGGAGGCGGCGTGGTAGAGCTTCTCCAGTTTCGTGCGGACGGCTTCGAGCTCCTCGTTGGTCACCGGAGCCGGGTCGGCGGAGGCCGAGGCGCTGGGCGAGGGGGTCGGGGAGGGTGCCGCGAACGCGGTGCCCGGTGCCGCCAGGACGGTGACCGCGCAGACGACGGTCACGGCCACTGTGATCAGGCCGCGCTTGCCCGTGCCCATACCTGTGCCCCCAAACTGATGTCCCGTCAGTAACTTAAGGCGTCCGGGGGATCGTGCCATGTCGACGCGCAAAGTGACAGAGGTCTGCTTTCCCCCGTCCCCTCCCGGTCATGACGATCACCCCGCCTTTGTGACGAACGACTCAGGGAGATCGTTCCCCGCAGGTCAGCGGGGCCGCGTGGGGCACGGGCCGCCCGCCGTGACCGGAGGGGTCAGCTCCGGGGCGCCAACGCCGCCCAGTCCACGCTCACTTCGCCCTGGCGCCAGCGCGCCGGGCCGTCCGTCACCGGCCAGTCCGCCGTCAGCTGACGCACGGTCCGGATCCAGCGCTGGCGCGCCCCGTAGGAGGCGTAGGGTGCGGCGGCGGCCCACGCGCGGTCGAAGTCCCGCAGGAAGGCGTGCACGGGTTCACCGGGGACGTTGCGGTGGATCAGCGCCTTGGGGAGCCGCTCGGCGAGGTCCGACGGCCGTTCCAGCGAGCCCAGCCGGGTCGCGAACGTGACCGTGCGCGGCCCTTCCGGGCCGAGCGCCACCCACACGTGCCGGCGCCCGATCTCGTCGCAGGTCCCCTCGACCAGCAGCCCGCCCCGTGAGCCGGTCACCGGATCGGCCGGGGCGAGCCGGGCGCACAGCCGCTCCCACACCCCGGCGACCTCGTCCTCGTCGTACTGGCGCAGCACGTTCGCCGCGCGGACGAGATACGGGCGCTGGGGGAGGGGGATCTCGAAGCCGCCGTGCCGGAAGACGAGCCCGTCGCGTGCGTACGGCTGTGCGGCGGCCACCCGGGCCGGTTCGATCTCGACGCCGACGACCCGCACCCGGGGCGCGACCGCCCGCAGCCTGCCGAGCAGTTCCACGGAGGTCCAGGGGGCGGCGCCGTACCCGAGGTCGACCGCCACGGGGTCGGCGGCCCGGCGCAGCTCGGCCCCGTGGGCGTGGGCGATCCAGCGGTCCATGCGCCGCAGCCGGTTGGGGTTGGTGGTGCCGCGCGTCACCGACCCCACGGGGCGGTGGGCTGCGCGGGCTGTCATGGCTACGAGGGTAAGGGGCGGGCGCGCCCCGCTGTTGGGGCTGCCGTCCTGATCAGGCCGTCGTCCCGATGGGATCACCCCCGTGATGGGGACGCCGTACTGATGGGATCGCCGCCGAGATGGGGGCCCCGTCCTGATGGGATCGCCGCCTGATGGGGCCGCCGTCCTGATGAGGCTGCCGCCGTGGAGGAGGCCGCCGCACTGATGAACCCGCCGCATGGGGACCCGCGCGCGGGGAACCCGGTCCCGGTGACGCACTCTGCCGTCGAACGGTTGAGCGACAGCCGGTAACGCCTCGGCAAAAACCGCCCCGCCAGGAATGGGAACCCCGTCTTCCGGCGTTGCACCGCGGTGGAGGGCGTAGCGACCCTCTGTCCGGCATGCCCGCAGGCCAAGGAGGAACGCCACGTGAGCCAGTACGTCAGCAGGCTCGGGCGTCGCTCTCCGGCGGCCCCCTCCCGGCTCAGGCTGCACCGCCGCCCCCGCCGGGTCGCCATGCTCTCCGTGCACACCTCACCGCTGCACCAGCCCGGCACGGGCGACGCCGGCGGCATGAACGTCTACATCGTCGAGCTCGCGCAGTGCCTGGCCGCGATCAACATCGAGGTCGAGATCTTCACGCGGACGACCGCCGCGGACCTCCCCCCGGTCGTCGAGCTGGCGCCCGGCGTCCTCGTCCGGCACGTCGACGCGGGCCCCTACGAGGGCCTCAACAAGGAGGACCTGCCCGCCCAGCTGTGCGCCTTCACCCACGGCGTCATGCAGGCCTGGGCCGGTCACCGCCCCGGCCACTACGACCTCGTCCACTCGCACTACTGGCTCTCCGGCCACGTCGGCTGGCTCGCCGCCCAGCGCTGGGGCGTCCCCCTGGTGCACGCCATGCACACCATGGCCAAGGTCAAGAACGCCAACCTGGCCGACGGGGACACGCCCGAACCGGCCGCCCGCGTCATCGGCGAGACCCAGATCGTCGACGCCGCCGACCGGCTCATCGCCAACACCGAGGAGGAGGCCGACGAACTGGTAAGGCACTACGCCGCCGACCCGGACAAGGTCGCCGTCGTCCACCCCGGGGTGAACCTCTCCCGCTTCTCACCGGCCGACGGCCGGGCCGCCGCCCGCGCCCGCCTCGGCCTCCCGCAGGACGCCCTGATCCCGCTCTTCGCGGGCCGCATCCAGCCGCTGAAGGCGCCGGACATCCTGCTGCGCGCGGTCGCCGTCCTGCTGGACGAGCGCCCCGAGCTGCGCTCCCGCGTCCTGGTCCCGGTCGTCGGCGGCCCGAGCGGCAGCGGCATGGCGAAGCCCGAGGGGCTGCAGAAGCTCGCCGCCCGCCTCGGTATCGCGGATGTCGTACGGTTCCGCCCGCCGGTCGGGCAGGAGCAGCTCGCGGACTGGTTCCGGGCGGCGTCGGTGCTGGTCATGCCGTCGTACAGCGAGTCGTTCGGGCTGGTCGCCATCGAGGCGCAGGCCGCGGGCACCCCCGTGCTGGCGGCCGCCGTGGGCGGGCTCCCGGTGGCCGTGGCGGACGGCCGGACGGGCTTCCTGGTCGAGGGCCACAATCCGGCCGCCTACGCGCGCGTGCTGCGCGCCTTCGCCGACGACCCGCAGCTGTGCCCGCGGATGGGGGACGCGGCGGCGCGGCACGCCCAGTCGTTCGGCTGGGACACCGCGGCGGCCGCCACGGCGGAGGTCTACTCGGCCGCGGCCCAGACGTATCGCCGTCGCGTACGCTCCCACCATGGCTGACGCACAGAAGGCGGCGCAGGTCGTCGAGGGAGCACTGAAGGACGCCGAACTGGAGTGGGAGAGCCCCGAGCCGGGCACCTACGTCGTCACGCTCCCCGGCACGCGGAAGCTGTCCACGACGGTCTCCTTGATCGTCGGCCGCCACTCCCTCTCCCTGAACGCCTTCGTCATCCGCCACCCCGACGAGAACGAGTCCGGGGTCCACCGCTGGCTCCTGGAGCGCAACCTCAAGCTGTACGGCGTCGGTTACGCCGTCGACCGGCTCGGCGACGTGTACGTCACCGCCCGGCTGCCGCTCGCCTCGATCACCCCCGACGAGATCGACCGTCTCCTCGGCCAGGTCCTGGAGGCCGCCGACGGCGCCTTCAACACCCTCCTGGAGCTCGGGTTCGCCTCCGCGATCCGCAAGGAGTACGAGTGGCGGGTCGCACGCGGCGAGTCCACGCGCAACCTGGACGCGTTCAGCCACCTGACCAAGAAGTCCGACGGCTGACGGAAGCTCCACCCCACCCAGCACAGCACTTCACCCCTGCGCACCCTCTTCCCGTCGCAGGGCCCTCGTGGCATGCTCACCACCCGACGCACTTCTGAACATCGTTCACATCCATGAAAAGCGGCTATGAAAAGCGGCATGGAGGGCGTACGGACATGGGCGACGCGCATCTCACCAGACGGTCCCTGCTCGGCGGGGCCACGGCCGTGGCACTCGCCGCGACGGCCGGACCGGCGGCCCGGGCGGCGACCCTGACCGAGCCGGCACCCGGCACCCCGCAAGTCCCCGCCCTCTGGCACGAGTTCACGCGCACCCCCTACGCCCACCCGCAGATCCCCTACGTCGGCCGGGCCGGCCGACGCGGCGGGGACCGCCACCGGCCCCGCCCCCGCGTCGTCGCCGACGTCCGCGCCTTCGGCGCCGTGCCGGACGGCACCACCGACTGCGCCCCCGCGATCAACCGTGCCATCGCCGCAGCCGGACGGGCCGGCGGTGGCACGGTCACCATCCCGCCCGGCACCTGGCGCATCGACGACGTGATCCGCGTAGGCCACTCGAACGTCGTCCTGCGCGGCGCCGGCAGCGGCCGTACGACCCTGCTCGCCACGAAGAACCTCACCGAGCTGATCGGCGTATACGGCTCCCGCTACGGCGGCGACAAGTCGTCCTGGTCCTGGGCCGGTGGCCTGATCTGGCTCGCCCCCGAGGCCCGTTGGCGGTCCCTGACCGACGCCATCCGCGCGCGGGACTGGCCGTTCGAGGGCTGGACCGGCAACCGGCGCGACGAGTGGCGCACCCTCACCACCGTCGCCCCCGCCCGCCGCGGCTCCTGGACGGTCCGGGTGGCCGACCCGTCGGCGCTGCGCCCCGGCGCCCTCGTGCTGCTGCGCCTCGCCGACGACGCCGGGCACACCCTCCTGGAGCACATGAGCGGCGACGGTCCGGGCGCCGAGGCGTACACCTGGGACGACAAGACGAAGCTGACCTCGTACGTGCCCTACGAATGGCCGGTGCGCGTCAGCCGTATCCGGGGCCGTGAGGTCACCCTCGAACGGCCGCTGCCGCTCGACGTGCGCCCCGAGTGGGACCCCCGGCTGACCACCCACGTGGAGGAGCTGACCGGGGCGGGCGTGGAGGGGCTCACCCTGGAGGCGGTGGAGACCCCGCAGCAGCCGCACCTCCTCGACAAGGGCTACAACGGCGTGGTCCTGCAGTGCGCCTACGACTGCTGGGTGCACGACGTGACGGTCCGCCACGTCGACAACGGCTTCGGCCTGGTGGCCGCCTCCGCCTGCACGCTCACGCACACGCGCGTGGCGGGCCGCGGCGTGCACCACCCGTACTTCTGCCGCGAGGGCGCGCACGACAATCTGGTCGACGACTTCACGATCGAGGCACGCACCACCCCCGCCCCCGCGAACACCCAACTGCACGGCATCAACGTCGAGGGCCTGTCCTCCCACAACGTCTGGTCGCGCGGCGACATGCGCATGGGCACCTTCGACAGCCATCGCGGGCTGCCCTTCGCCAACGTCCGCACCGACATCACCGTCCTCAACGACGGGCGCCACGGCGGCGACGCGAGCGCCGGACCGCTGTTCGGAGCGCGCTTCACCCACTGGAACGTACGGGTCGTCAACGGCCGCGCCGGCATGATCCGCCTCGACGGCCTCGCACCGCACTCCGCCACCGTCGGCCTCAACGAGGTCAGCGAGTTCGGCCAGATCGACGTGCCCGACTTCACCGGCGACCTGCACGCCCGCCTGGAGCTGTACGGCACCACCGGCGTCGTACGGCCCCGCAATCTGTACGACGCTCAGCGCGCGCTGCCGCGGTAGCGGCCCGGGGTGACACCCACCAGCCGGCGGAAGTGCCGGGTGAGGTGCGACTGGTCGTAGAAGCCGGTCGCGGCGGCCACCTCGGCCGGCGCCCGGCCCTCCAGCAGCAGCCGGCGGGCGCGGTCGACCCGGCGGGACATCAGGTACTGGTGCGGGGCGATGCCGTACGCGGCGCTGAACGACCGGACCAGATGGGTGGGATGCGCCTGCACCAGCGCCGCCGCCTCGTCCAGGGCGAGTCCCGGCACCACCCGCTCGTCGAGGAGTTCGCGCAGCCGGCGGGCGAGCACCGTGTCGCGCCGGCCGGCCGGGGCCGCCGTCCTCGGGAGCAGGCACGCGCGCAGCCGGTCGCCGATGAGGGTCAGCCGGCTGTCGGCCTCCAGTTCGTCGCCGGGGAGGGCGAGCGCCGCGTGCAGCTGTCCGACGCGGCGCCGCAGCACCGGGTCGCGCAGGTCGGGCGAGTCCACGGCCGGGCCGATCAGGTCGTCGCCGAGCCGGGTGCCGTCCAGGTACAGGACGCGCTTGCGGAAGCCGTGCGGCGTGGCGGGGGAGCCGTTGTGCGGGACGTGCGGCGGCAGCAGGGACACCGTGTCGTGCGGGGTGCCGTGCTCGTGCCGGTCCAGGTCGTAGCGCACGGCGCCGTCGTCCACGATGAGCAGCGTCCACGCCTCGTGGACGTGCATCGGGTACGCGTAGTCGGTGAAGTGGGCGTGGAAGACCTCGGTGACGCCCGGGACGCGGGGACGCCACGCGGTGACCTCCTCGCGGGTGCCCATGCAAAGAACGTACAAGACCGGGCCGTACGGCGTCGGAGAGTCTCGCCGTATGAACGCTGAAGCACCCGTGCACGACGGGGCGGCCGCCCCCGTCCGTTTCGACACCAAGATCGCCGTGCTGCTGCGCGAGGACCTGGAGACCTGGCAGCGGCTGAACGTCACCGCGTTCCTGGTCAGCGGCCTGGGCACGCGGCTCCCCGAGGTGATCGGGGAGCCGTACGAGGACGCGGACGGCGTCCCCTACCTGCCCATGTTCCGCCAGCCGGTGCTGGTCTTCGAGGGCACCAAGGAGACCCTGACGGCCGCCCACGCCCGCACGCTCTCCCGTGCGCTGCCCCGCGCCCTGTTCACCTCCGACCTCTTCGCGACCGGCCACGACGGCGCGAACCGGGCGGCGGTACGGGCCGTGGGCACGGACGCGCTGGACCTGGTGGGGCTCGCGGTGTACGGGCCGAAGAACGCCGTGGACAAGGTGCTCAAGGGGGCGCGGATGCACCCCTGAGCGGCGTTCTTCAGCGCCGGTCAGGCCGCGCTGGTCTCCGGCTTGGACACGGTCACGGGGACGGTGGCGCCGGGCGCGTCGGCGGGCAGCCGGCGCGTCAGCACGCCGTACCCGGCCGCCGCGACCGTGCCGACGGCCGCGCACAGCGCCCACAGCCAGGCGGCGCCGAGGTGGTCGATGACGAGGCCCGACATCAGCGGGGCGACCAGGGCCGCCACCGACCAGGACAGCGTGTACACGCCCTGGTAGCGGCCGCGTCCGTGGGCCGGGGACAGGCGGACGACCAGGCCCGTCTGGGTGGGCGCGTTGAGCATCTCGCCGATCGTCCACACGCACACGGTCAGCGCGAAGACGCCGACCGACCCGGCGAACGCGGTGAGCCCGAAGCCGTAGCCCGCGATCAGGGACGACACGACGAGGATGCGGCCGGCGTCCCGGCGTTCGATGAACCGGGTGACCGGGATCTGGAGCGCGACGATCAGGACGCCGTTCACGGCGATCGCGAGGCCGTAGTCGGCGGGGGAGAACCCGGCCGCGCCCATGGCGACCGGCAGCCCGACCGCGCCCTGCTGGAAGACGAGGGCGACCAGGAAGCACAGCCCGACGACCGCCATGAAGCGCCGGTCGCGCAGCACCGTCCCGAGCCCGATCTCCTCGCCGTGCTTCCCCGTGTCCGCCTTCACGGGCCGCGACTCCGGGAGCTTCAGGAAGACGACCACGGCGCACACGGCCGTCATTCCGGCCTCCAGCAGGAAGCCGGCGCGGTAGCTGACCTCGGCGATGAACCCGGCGGCCATGGAGGAGACGGCGAAGCCCAGGTTGATGGCCCAGTAGTTGAGCGAGAAGGCCCTGACCCGGTCCTCGGGCCGCACGATGTCCGCCATCATCGCCTGCACGGCCGGCCGGGAGGCGTTCGAGGCGGCGCCCACCGCGAAGGCGACGGCGGCGATGGCCGCGGGGTGCTGCACGAAGCCGAGCACCGCGACCGACACGGCGGTCGCCGACTGCGCGATCAGCAGCGTCGGCCGGCGGCCGAGCCGGTCGGCCATCACGCCGCCGCCGAGGGAGGAGACGACCCCGCCGAGGCCGTGGAGCGAGGCGACCAGACCGGCGTACGAGGCGGACTGGCCGCGCTCCAGGGTCAGGTACAGGGCCATGAAGGTGGCGACGAAGGCGCCGAGCCGGTTCACCAGCGTGCTCGTCCACAGCCACCAGAACTCACGGGGGAGCCCGGAGACGGTCTCCCTGGCGGCGCGTCTGACGGCGGCGAGTGACATCAGGGATCCCCCCACGGACGAGCCGGACACCGGCAGCGGATGTAAGTAGCCAGAACGGCATCCGCAACTTACAAAGCCGGGGCGGGGGCGAGCCACTCGATTAACAGATCCCGTCAACCGTCCGCCTGCTGGGCGGGGCCGCCGGGGGCGCGAACCCGTGGATTACGCTCTGAGGCATGGCCGACGCACCGTACAAGCTGATCCTCCTCCGCCACGGCGAGAGCGAGTGGAACGCGAAGAACCTGTTCACCGGCTGGGTGGACGTCAACCTCAACGAGAAGGGCGAGAAGGAGGCGGTCCGCGGTGGCGAGCTCCTGAAGGACGCCGGACTCCTGCCCGACGTGGTCCACACGTCGCTCCAGAAGCGCGCGATCCGCACGGCCCAGCTGGCGCTGGAGGCGGCCGACCGCCACTGGATCCCGGTCCACCGCTCGTGGCGCCTGAACGAGCGCCACTACGGCGCCCTGCAGGGCAAGGACAAGGCCCAGACCCTCGCCGAGTTCGGCGAGGAGCAGTTCATGCTGTGGCGTCGCTCCTACGACACCCCGCCGCCCCCGCTCGCCGACGACGCCGAGTTCTCCCAGTTCTCCGACGCTCGCTACGCGACCCTCCCGCCGGAGCTGCGCCCGCGCACGGAGTGCCTCAAGGACGTCGTCGTCCGCATGCTGCCGTACTGGTTCGACGCGATCGTCCCCGACCTGCTGACCGGCCGCACGGTCCTGGTGGCTGCCCACGGCAACTCGCTGCGCGCCCTGGTCAAGCACCTGGACGGCATCTCGGACGCCGACATCGCGGGCCTCAACATCCCGACGGGCATCCCGCTCGCCTACGACCTGGACGCCGACTTCAAGCCCCTCACCCCGGGCGGCCGCTACCTCGACCCGGAGGCTGCGGCGGCGGCGATCGAGGCGGTCAAGAACCAGGGCAAGAAGAAGTAGCCCCAATGATCATGCCTCCCACCTGCGCATACGGCGCGGGTGGGAGGCATTTTCACGGCCTGGGACCACTCTGGGCCCTCAGTCCTCCGGGCCCTGCGGTCGGAGTGCCTGGCCGAGGGCCCTCCGAGCACGCTTCCGACTGCTGGGCATGAGGTGCGCGTACACCTTCAAGGTCAGACCCGGATCGGAGTGACCGAGGTACTCGGCAAGGGCCTTGATGCTCTCCCCTGCGTCCAGCAGAACGGACGCGTAGAAGTGCCGCGGGGCGTGCATGTCGTGCCTCGCGAGCGGCTGCGTACTCGCGGCTCTTGGCGGCCCGCCGAAACCCGGCGGCTCTTCCGCCGCCGACAACACCAACCTCGCATCGTGCGTGGGTAGGCGGCCGGCACGTCCGCCATGTCATCGACGCGTGACCCCATGAGTTCTGATCAATAGGTTCTGCCTTCTTGGTCACACGGGCCCGTCATCAGCCACACTGCACCTCTTACCAGCCGTGCTGGGCGTCCCCCAATACGGTGCTGCCCAGGTGCGCGGCGAGTTTCTCGGCGCGTGGAAGGTCGCCCCACTTGTCGACGTGAACGAAGACAGTGTGGCGGTCAGTCGGTTGCAACCAGTTGACGTCATCGCAGTTGAAGAGAACTTCCACGCCGTCGTATTTGGCATGCCCATATGAATCCGTCTCTGCGTCGTCCGGCCACCTACCGTGCAAGCCGATCGAGGCAGTTCCCTGCCTCACGGCCCTCACGAACCGGTCCTCCACCGTGCCCGGTGGGACGTAGTGCAAGACGGACAGAGGCAGTTCCGGCTCCAGCAAGCGGTGGTGGGCCGTAAGGATGTCCAAGCCGAAGTCCAGAGACTCACCTGTCACCGGGTCCTTCCGAGAACCGGCATAGTTGAAGTCGGCCTCGGGCAGCACCGTCGCGAACCGCCGCGCATCCTCGACAGTCAGCACGTCGGCCATCAGGGTCACCTCGTCGCCGCGTTCCTCCAGCAGATCGTTCAGGCGCAGTGCTTGCGTCCACGCCTCCATGGCGTCAGTGGTACGGAAGACGGGGTACGCCCGTGAACTGCCCATGCGCCCCACCTTCGCACGCAGCAGTGGGGATGCTCGGGGGAGGGCTCCATACCTCCTTCAATAGAAGCGACCGCATCGGATGAAGCACCTGGTGAGTGAGGCCCGGGGTGGCACCGCCGGGCTCTCTCTGGGTGCTCCGAGGTCGACAGACGACGGCGGTCCCCTCGTCCGTGACCTCTATCCCGAACTCGTCGCCGAGCTGGTCTCCCTCCTGGAGGGGGAAGGGGAGCGGGAGTTGGCCCTCTCCGCGCGGGACCTGCGGCTCGTCGAGGCGTGTGGGTGCGGGGACGACTTCTGTCAGAGTTTTCGGACCGCGCCCCATCCGCCGGGGCAGCCGTACGGGCCCGGGCATCGGTGCGTGTGCCTTCCCCCCCTCGCGCGGCATGCTGAACCTCGACGTCGTCGACGGCCGCATCATGTGCGTCGAAGTGCTGGACCGCCCGCCGCTCAGGACGCCGCCGCGACCCGCCCGACCGGGAACGACACCCCCGTCAGTTCCTCCGACACCGTCCACAGGCGGTGCATGACCGTCTCGTCGTGTGAGGCGGCGCTGGACTCGACCGGCTTCGGGTAACCCCGGATCTCGCCGCGGCCGCCGGGGCCGTAGTACTGGCCGCCCGTGACGGCCGGGTCGGTGGCCGCGCGCAGGGTGGGCAGGGCGCCCATCGCGGGGCTCTGCGTCAGCAGCGGGGTGAGGCGGCTGACCGGCACCCGCAGCGGGGCCGGGATGTTGCGCAGCAGCTCGGTGTTCGACACCCCGGGATGCGCCGCCGCCGCGATCGTCGTGCCGTGCGGGGCGAGCCGGCGCTGCAGTTCGTACGTGAAGAGCAGGTTGGCCAGCTTGGACTGGCCGTATGCGCCCGTGCGGCTGTACGACCGCTCCCACTGCAGGTCGTCGAAGTGGATCGCGGCCCGGATGCGGTGTCCGACGCTGCTGACGTTGACGACACGGGAGCCGGGGACCGGCAGGAGCCGGTCGAGCAGCAGGCCGGTGAGGGCGAAGTGGCCCAGGTGGTTCGTGCCGAACTGCATCTCGAAGCCGTCGGCGGTGGTCTGCTTCGGCGTGTACATCACGCCGGCGTTGTTGATCAGCAGGTCGATGCGCGGATGCGCGGCGCGCAGGGCGGCCGCCGCTGCCCGGACCGAGTCCAGGGAGGTCAGGTCGAGGGCCTGGACGGCGACGTCGCCGGTGATGCGGGCGGCCGCCCGTTCCCCCTTCGCCACGTCCCGCACGGCCAGGACCACCGTCGCCCCGTGCTCCGCGAGCATCCGGGCGGTCTCGAAGCCGAGCCCTGTGTTGGCGCCGGTCACGATCGCCACCCGGCCGCTCTGGTCGGGGATGTGCTGTTCGGCCCACTTCTCGGTCACGGTCATCGCCTTCTCCTCAGCTCGCTTCGGCAGCTGTAACGAACCGCCGGTCTGTTACGAGTCCCGAGCGTAAGGGACCGCTGGTCTGATAGCAAGAGACCGGTGGTCCGTAAGTTAGGCTGAGGCGTGACTTTCCAGCGGGCGCGAAGCGAGGAGCAGCGGCAGGCCCGCCGCCGGGCCATCCTGGACACGGCGGCGGCGATGCTCGACGAGATGCCGGTGGCCGAGCTGAGCCTGAACGAGCTCAGCCGCCGCGTGGGCCTGGCCAAGTCGAACGTCCTGCGCTACTTCGAGTCCCGCGAGGCGGTCCTGCTCGAACTCCTCGACGACTTCCTGGGGTGCTGGATCACCGAGCTGGAGCGCGAGCTGGCCGAGGGGGTCGACGCGCACGCCCCCGCCGAGGTCCGGGCGGCCCAGCTCGCGGACGTCCTCAGCCGCTCGCTCGCGGACCGTACGGTGCTCTGCGACCTCTTCGGCGCCCAGGGCGGCGTCCTCGAACGCAACGTCTCCGTCGAGGTCGTCAAGCGCCACAAGCGCGCCTCCCTCGCCAGACTCGAGGCCGCGACCGAGCTGCTGTGCCGCCATGTGCCCGAACTCGGCGAGGGTGCCCAGCTGTTCTGCCTGATGGGCCTCGCCTCGGCGGGCGCGCTGTCGTCGTACGTCCCCCCGCCGCCCAGCGTCCTCGCCGCCTACGCCGAGGAGCCCGCCCTCGGCGTCCTGCACATCGAGCTGCGCGAGGCCCTGCGGACCGCCTTCACCTCGATGCTGCTGGGTGTCCTCCCGCGCGGATGAGGGCGGCGTGCGATCGCGGTCCAGAGGGCCCGGTCGCGGCTGTTCTTCCTGCTCAGCCGTCCCATGCGGCAGTCACCCGCCCGCCGCCCGCCCCCACCCCACCCCC
>NZ_LLZN01000079.1 GCF_001509795.1 Streptomyces sp. NRRL WC-3605
GCTTCCCCCATCCCCCCTAAGCCCGGCGTCACCCCCGTCCCCACCCTCCCTTCACTGCGAGGTGCCCATGAGCACTACCCCTCCACCGCAGACCTCGAAGACCGTCTCCCCGGGCGCTCCCCACCCGGCCGCCACCGCCGGGCACGAGGGCGGTGACGGCGCGTTCGGCTGGCTGCGCGCTCTGGGACCGCGCGGGCGCCGCGCCTTCGCGGGCGCTTTCGGCGGCTATGCCCTGGATTCATATGACTACTTCACCCTGCCGCTCAGCATGGTGGCGCTCGCCGCGTACTTCGGTCTGGACAGCGGCCAGACCGGTCTCTTCACCACCGTCACACTGGTCGTCTCCGCGATAGGCGGCGCCCTCGCGGGCGTGCTGGCCGACCGGATCGGCCGGGTCAAGGCCCTGATGGTCACCGTCGTCACCTACGCGGTGTTCACCGTGGCCTGCGGATTCGCCCCCAGCTACGAGTGGCTGCTGGTCTTCCGCGCCCTCCAGGGTCTCGGCTTCGGCGGCGAGTGGGCGGTCGGCGCCATCCTGGTCGCCGAGTACGCGAGCGCCCGGCACCGCGGCCGGACCCTGGGGGCGATCCAGAGCTCCTGGGCCGTCGGCTGGGCCCTCGCGGCGGTCACGTACACCCTGGTGTTCTCGTTCGTCGGCGACGACCTGGCCTGGCGGGTGATGTTCTGGACGGGCGCCCTGCCCGCGCTGCTCGTCATCTGGATGCGCCGCCGCGTGCACGACGCCCCCGAGGCCGTCGCCGTACGCGAACAGAGCGCGCAGAAGGGCTCGTTCACCGCGATCTTCAAGCCGGGACTGCTGCGGGTCACGCTCTTCGCGGGCCTGCTCTCCACGGGCGTCCAGGGCGGCTACTACACGCTGGCCACCTGGGTGCCGACCTACCTGAAGACCGAGCGGGAACTGTCGGTCGTCGGCACCGGCGGCTATCTGACCTTCCTCATCTCGGGTGCCTTCGCCGGCTATCTGACCGGCGGCTACCTCACGGACCTGCTGGGCCGCCGCCGCAACATCTGGCTGTTCGCGCTCCTGTCCGCCGTCTGCATCCTGGCGTACGCGAACATCCCGGCCGGCGCCAACACCACGCTGCTGGTGCTCGGTTTCCCGCTCGGGTTCTGCATGTCGGCCATCTTCAGCGGCTTCGGCTCGTATCTGAGCGAGCTGTACCCGACGGCCGTGCGCGGTACAGGACAGGGCTTCACGTACAACACGGGCCGCGCGGTGGGTGCCGTCTTCCCCACCATGGTGGGCTTCCTCGCCGACAGCTGGGGAGTGGGCGGCGCGCTGGTGTTCGGCGCGATCGGCTACGGCATCGCGGCGCTGGCCCTGCTCGGACTGCCGGAGACGCGCGGGAAGGAGCTGGTGTGAACCGCACCGCCTCGCCCGGCGTCGACGACTCGCCGGTCACCCTCCGCGAGCCGCACGCGCACGCGTGGAGCCCCGCGGAGGCCCGCGCCCGCTTCCGGGCCGGGCTGACGGGCCCCACCGCGGGGGTCGTGGCCGGCCACACGCAGGCCAACCTCATCTCCGTACCCGCCGACTGGGCCTACGACATGCTGCTGTTCTGCCAGCGCAATCCGAAGCCCTGCCCGGTGCTCGACGTCACGGACGCCGGTTCCTGGACGACGGTCCTGGCGGACGGGGCGGATCTGCGCACCGACCTGCCGCGCTACCGGGTCTGGCGGGACGGGGAGCTGGTGGACGAGCCGACGGACGTACGCGCCCACTGGCGCGGCGATCTGGTGTCGTTCCTGATCGGGTGCAGCTTCACGTTCGAGTCGGCGCTCGGTGACGCGGGCGTCCCGATCCGCCATGTCGAGCAGGGCCGCAACGTCCCGATGTACGTCACCGGTCGCCCGTGCCGTCCCGCGGGGCGGCTGCGCGGGCCGATGGTGGTGTCGATGCGGCCGGTGCCCCCGCGGCACGTGGCGGCCGCGCTGCGGGAGACGGGACTGCTCCCCGCGGTGCACGGCGGTCCCGTCCACTGCGGCGACCCGTCGGCGCTCGGCATAGCGGACCTGGGCCGCCCCGACTTCGGCGACCCGGTGGACCTGGAGCCCGACGACATCCCCATGTTCTGGGCCTGCGGGGTGACTCCGCAGGCCGCGGTGATGGCCTCGCGCCCGCCGTTCGCCCTCACGCACGCACCAGGTCAGATGTTCCTGACCGACGCCCGCGACGAGCAGTACCGCATCGTCGCCTGACCACGGGACCGGAGAAACGAGCGCCTCATGACCTCGATCGATCTCAACGCCGACCTGGGCGAGGGCTTCGGCCGCTGGCAGCTCACCGACGACGAGCGGCTCTTGTCGGTCGTCACCAGTGCCAACGTGGCCTGCGGCTTCCACGCCGGGGACGCGGCCACCATGCGGCGCGTGTGCGAGCAGGCGGCCGCGCGCGGGGTGCGGATCGGCGCCCAGGTCTCCTACCGGGACCTCGCGGGGTTCGGACGGCGCGCGATGGACGTGCCGCCCGCCGAGCTGACGGCCGAAGTGGCGTACCAGATCGGGGCGCTGGAGGTCTTCGCGCGGGCCGCGGGCGCGCGCGTGGCGTACGTGAAACCGCACGGCGCCCTCTACAACCGGGTCGTGCACGACGAGGAGCAGGCGGGCGCGGTCGTCGACGGCGTGCTCCTCGCCGACGCCGCCCTGCCCGTGCTCGGCCTGCCCGGCTCACGGCTGCTGGAGCTGGCGGACAAGGCCGGACTGCCCACGGTCACCGAGGCGTTCGCGGACCGGGCGTACACCGAGCAGGGCACGCTCGTCCCGCGCGGCCGGGACGGTGCCGTGGTCACCGACCCGGAGGCCGTCGTGGAACGCTCGCTGGGGCTGGCCCGCGCGGGCGAGGTCATCTCCCACGCGGGGACGCGGGTGGAGGTACGCGCGCGGTCGCTGTGCCTGCACGGCGACACCCCCGGCGCCGTCGAACTGGCCCGCCGGGTGCGGGAGCGGCTGGAGGCGTCGGGTGTCCGGGTGGAGGCCTTCGCATGAGGACGCTCCCCGTCGGCGACGACGCGCTGCTGGTGGAGGTGTCCTCGGGCGAGGAGGCCCGCGCCCTGCACGCGGAGCTGCTGCGCCGCCGCGCCGAAGGCTTGCTGGCGGTACGGGAGATCGTCCCCGCTGCACGTACGGTCCTGCTCGACGGCCTGACCGACCCCGACCGCCTCGCCGCCGAACTCGCCCTGTCCGACGTCCCTCCCGCCCCGGCACACGCGCGTGACGTCGTGCAGCTCCCCGTGCGCTACGACGGACCCGACCTGGCCGATGTCGCCGCGCATTGGGGGGTGCCGCCGGACGAGGTGGCCCGTATCCACGCGGGCACCGAATTCAGCGTCGCCTTCTGCGGGTTCGCACCCGGCTTCGGCTATCTGACCGGGCTGCCACGGCGGTACGACGTCCCACGCCGGGCGACCCCGCGCACGGCCGTCCCCGCGGGCGCGGTGGCCCTGGCGGGCCCGTACACGGGCGTGTACCCGCGTTCCTCGCCGGGCGGCTGGCAGTTGATCGGCACCACGGACGCGGTCCTGTGGGACCACACGCGGATGCCGGCGGCGCTGCTGGCGCCGGGGACGCGGGTGCGGTTCGTCCCGGTGGACTACTCATGACCGATCACGCGCTCTCCGTCGTCCGCGCCGGTGCCCTGACCACCGTGCAGGATCTCGGCCGTCCCGGTCACGCGCACCTCGGCGTGCCGCGCTCGGGTGCCCTGGACCCGCCCGCGGCGGGGCTCGCGAACCGACTGGTCGGCAACCCCGTCGACGCCGCCGTCCTGGAGACGACCCTCGACGGCTGTACGGTGCGGCCCCGTTCCACGGTCGCCGTCGCGGCCACGGGCGCGCCCTGCCGGGTCACGGTGGACGGCCGTCCGGTCGCCTGGGGCGCTCCGGTGCGGGTGCCGGCGGGTGCCCTGCTGGACGTCGGGCCCGCCACGGCGGGCGTTCGCACCTATGTGGCCGTCTCCGGGGGCGTCGCCGTCGAGCCGGTGCTGGGCAGCCGCTCGACGGACCTGCTGTCGGGCCTGGGTCCGTCGCCCCTCACGGACGGCGCGGTGCTGCCCCTGGGCCGCCCGGCGGGGCCGCACGCGCGTGTGGACGTCGCCCCCCAGCCGGCGCCCCCCACGGAACTGGTCCTGCGCGTCACGCTCGGCCCGCGCGCGGACTGGTTCTCCCCGGAGGCGGTACGGGTCCTCACATCCCGCGTCTACCGGGTCTCCCCCGCGAGCAACCGCATCGGGCTGCGCACCGAGGGACCGGCCCTCGACCGGGCGATCACGCGTGAACTGCCCAGCGAGGGCATGGTCCTGGGCGCGGTCCAGGTGCCGCCCGACGGCCGTCCCCTCGTCTTCCTCGCCGACCACCCGACCACGGGCGGCTACCCGGTGATCGCGGTGGTCCGCACCCCCGACCTCCCAGCCGCCGCCCAGGCCCGCCCGGGCACCCCGATCCGCTTTCTCGCGGTCCGCCGCTGAGCCCTGCCGGGGGCTGGGCCGCCGAGGGGTGGCACCCCGCGTGCCGGAGGAGCCCAGCGGCGCTGCGCCCGCTCGGCGCCCGGCACGGCCTGCGGGCCCCGACCGGCGGCGATGCCCCGGCGGACCGCACTGCTCCGGACACCAACCGACGGATGCGCCGTCCGCCGCCCAGGTTCGTACCTGGCGTCCCGGAGCAGCCGTCGGCGCGCCGGACCGGGCAGGAGCCGCGTCTCAAGGCGGTCCCGGCCAGCGGGCGCAACCCGGGCGCGCCGGACGCCCGGCGGCGAAGCGGGGGGCCTCCGACCGGTCCGGCGGCGAGCGCGGGCACTCGCGCCGCGTGCCGACCACGTCCCGGGAGCACCCCGGATCGGGCAGCCGGGGACCGGCCCGAGGTGCGGCGACGCAGGTCCGCCCATGCCAGGACGGCACCGCCCCCGGGGCGTCAGCCCAGGGCCGTGTCCGGCCCGATCCGGCTGCGTACGGCCGTCTGCACCTCGTCCTCCTCCGCCGGATCGGCGGCCAGGCGGCGCAGGCGCTCCACGACCCGGGTGTCGCCGGTCTCGGCGTGCCGGGCGGCGATCTCGCGGGTGTTCTCCTCGCAGTCCCAGAGGCATTCGACGGCGAAGCCGGCCGCGAAGGAGGGGTCGGTGGCGGCGAGGGCGCGGGCGGTGCGGCCGCGCAGATGGGAGGAGGCGGTCTCCCGGTAGATGTGGCGCAGGACGGGGGCGGCGCAGGCGATGCCGAGTCGTCCGGCGCCGTCCACGAGGGTCCACAGCGTGGGGGCGTCGGGGCCCTCCCCCCGGACGGCCTCCCGCAGGGCCGCGAGGACGAGGTCCTTGTCCTGGGCGCCGCCCCGGCAGGCGAGCACGCGGCCGGCCGCGGCGCCCAGCGCGTCGGGCCGCCGGGCCCAGCCGCGCGCGCGGTCGACGGCGACCACGCCGCGCATGCGTTCGAATGCGTCGAGGGCGGCCTCGACGACGACCGGTGGGCCGGTGACGACGGCGGCCTCGACGAGGTCGAGCACGTCGGGGTCGCCGGTGTCGGCGAGGTAGCGCAAGGCGGTGCAGCGGGCTCCGTCGCCGCCGTCCCGGGCCGCCGCGAGGATCTGCGGCCGGTCCTCGGGCCCGGCGACGGCCGACAGGCACCGGGCGGCGGGCACGTGCAGCGCGGCGCCGCGTTCGAGGCCCTGCTGGGCCCAGTCGAAGACCGCCTGCACGCTCCATCCCGGGCGTGGCCCGGTGGGGCTCATCTGGCGCTGCCAGCGGTCGAAGGAGCCCGTCTCGTGCGCGGCACGCACGCGCGTGGCGATCGACGGGCGGGGATCGTCGGCCCACAGCCGCCAGGGCCGGGGCTCGAAGGCGTCGCGGACGGCGACGGCCAGCTCGGCGTCGCCCTCCGGATCGGCCGGGAAGCGCGCCAGGACGGGGGCTGCGAGGGCGCGCAGGCCGGCGTCGTCGTCCCTGAGCGCCAGTTCGTCCAGGGCCCACGCCCAGTTCGCGCCCGAGGCGGCGTACCTGCGGAGCAGTTCGAGGGCGTCCCTGCGGCCGTAGGACGCGAGATGGCCCAGGACGGCGAGGGCGAGCCCGGTGCGTGACTCCTCGGTGTCGAGGGTGTCCTCGACGTCGAAGAGGTGGGCCTCGATCGTGTCGAGCTCGCCGTTCAGGTCGAGGTAGAGCCGGGCGTAGTAGAGGGAGCGGTTCTCCACCTGCCAGTCGTGCCGGGGGTCGTGCAGCACGCACTGGTCGAGGGCCGCGAGCGCCTCGGAGCGCGGTGCGGTGAGCGCGTGCAGCGTTCCGTCGCCGCGGCCCCGCTGGAGCAGGCCGAGCAGCGTACCGCTGGGCGCTATGACCGGTTCGAACATGGGAAACAGCCTCACATCAAGCGTCGACGCAACCGGGGATCTTGCTTCACCTGGCCGCGTGACAACACGTCGGGGCGCCCGCCGTTTCCTGCTTGCTGTAGACCATCTTCCTCTGCCTCTCGTCGGTGGCCCATGCGGACCGATCACGGCCCGCGCGGTGCGGCAACACCTGCCCAGCCCTCGCGTCCGTGAATCACGACGTCATGATGACTCGGCACTTCCGTCTGCCGCGACCGAAATTACGGCGGCCCTGTACCGCCTCCCCCGTTTTCCGTGTCTGCGCTGGTCAGAGCCCTCGGATCAGTGTGCGCCGAACAGCTCGAGCAGTTCGGCCCTGCCGAACATCCGGGCGGTGTCGGCGGCGGACGGCGTGCCCGCGGCCGGATCGGCGCCCGCCTCGACGAGGACCTTGATCACCTCGGTCTCGCCCTTGAAGACCGCTCCGGCGAGTGGTGTCTGGCCTCGGTCGTTGACGCGGTCGGCCTCGGCCCCGCGCGCGAGGAGGGCGCGTACGGCGTCGGCGTGCCCGTGGTAGGCGGCGAGCATCACGAGGGAGTCGCCGCGGTCGTTGGTGAGGTTGGCCGGAACGCCCGCGTCGACGTACGCCACGAGCTGCTCGGTCTCCCCCTGCCGGGCCAGATCGAAGATCTTGGTCGCCAGCTCCACGACCTCGGGGTCGGGGGCTTCGCTCATGACCGGACCGCCTTCCTGCGTGCACGGGGACTGGGTTCTGCGGGGAGCAGGGTACGGCCGGCGAGCGGAGCGCGGCCGTACGGGTGATTCGCCAGCGTACTGGCTCGCGCGGCACATGACCCGATGCGTCCGCGGCAAAGATCATCGCAGACACAGTGGGGCGCGGGAGCCCAGCTCATCGAGCCAAGGACACTCCGCCGACCGGGGGAAATCCGCCGAATTTCACCCAGTTGCACCTTTTATCGTATGGATACATCCTGTGAGCCTGGAAGTACTCATGGTGACTGTCCCCACAAACCAGGAGCACTCAGATGATCCTCTCCATCTCAGGCGTCGTACTGCTCGGCATCGTCGTCTTCATCTTCTTCCGCAAGGACGGACTGAAGGCGTCGCACGCCCTGATCTCGGCCCTGTTCGGCTTCTACCTGGCAAGCACGGCCATCGCCCCGAGCATCAAGGCAGGCGGCGAGAGCCTGGCGAGCCTTCTGGGCGGCATCCAATTCTGACGCCGCCCCCTCCCGCCCGTACGCACTCGTAGGAGACAGCAGTGGCCCGCCGCCCCCTCCCCCGCATCCTGAGCACCGGCAGCGCACAGTTCGCCCGGAGCCGAGAGCTGGCCCGGACGCAGTTCGCCCGAAGCCGGGAGCTGGCCCGGACGGCGGGCGACAGCGCCTCCGACGTCCTCCACCCGCTGATCACGATCACCCGCGGACTGCGCCGGCTGGCTGCCGCCGGACGGCGCAGGTGGGCCGAGACCCCCAAGGACAGACGCGGTCCGCTGCTCTTCCTGGTGGCCTCGGTGATCCTGGTCGTCGCGCTGGTTCCGTACGGGCCGCTGCTCGCCGTCATCACTGTGATGGCGGCGGCAGCCTGGCAGGGCAGGGACCGCGAACCGGCGGCTCCCGAGGGGCCGGACGCGTCCCGGACGGAGCGGCTGAAGACGCTGTACGAGGCGCTCGTCCCGTACTTCTCCGCTCCCGACGACCCCGAGCCGCTGTACTCCCGCGGCGGCGACTGGGAGAAGGCCCTGCCCGAGCACGAGTTCGACGGCACCGGCCGGGTGGCCCGGCTGCTGGTCCGCTATCCGGCCTACTTCACCGACGGGGAGGCGCAGGCCCGTCTCCGCATCGAGCACCTGCTGACCTCCAAGGCGGGCCGTGGCCGCGAGTACCATTTCGACTGGGACGAGCAGGGCAACGAGCTGACGGTCTCGGCGCTCGCCCCGCTGCCCACGGACATCGCCGCCCAGCGCTTCGTCACGGCGCCGGGCGAGACCGTGCTGGGCTTCACCGACGCCACCCTGGTCCGCCGCACGCTGCCGCTCACCCACGGCGCGCAGCAGCGCGACGTCCCGCCGGTGGTGTGGCGCACCGGTCTGCGGTCCACCGAGCCGCATCTGCTCGCCGTCGGCCAGCCCGGCAGCGGCACGTCCACCCTGCTGCGCTCGATCGCGCTCCAGGCCCTCCAGCACGGTGACGTGGTCATCGTGGAGGGCGGCGGCACCGGCGAGTACGCCTGCCTGACCGGCCGGGACGGCGTCCTCGCCGTCGAGTGCGGGCTGGCCGGGGCGGTGGCCAGCATCGAATGGGTGGCGACCGAGACGGAACGGCGCCTGATCGCCGTCAACCGGGCCCGGCAGGCCGGCAACCCGCCGCCCGAGGACACCAAGCGCCCGCTGTGGGTCCTCCTCGACCGCCCGACCGTCTTCACGCACCTGGCCGCCGCCGACGGCCGCAAGGACCCCCAGTCCCTGCTCCAGGTGCCCCTGCGGCACGGCCGCGCCGCCGGGATCACGGTGGTCGTGGCCGAGCAGTGGGACGCACTGGACGCCCTCGGCGACGCCGTACGCCAGCACACGCGCGCGCGTGTCGTGCTCGGCGCGGCGACGGCGGAGCAGCTCGAGTCCGTCCTCGGCGCTCCCCCGCACACCACGCCGGTCTCCGAGACCCCGCCCGGCCGCGGCTACGCCCGCCTGGGCACCGGCCAGGTCCACCGACTCCAGGTGCCGGCCACTCCGGACCCGTACGACGACGCGACGAGCGAGGCGCACCGGCAGGCCGTGCTGGACCTGCTGCCGGAGCGCACCACCCCGATGGAGGCCGAGCCGTCGCCCCGGCTGACGAAGACCGAGCCGGAGGCCGAGCCGGAGCCGGTCCCGGTCGAGGCCGTGGTGGCCGAGACGTCCTGACCCCGACTCCGCCACGAACGGGCGCCGGCCCGGGCAGGGCCAGGGTCAGGCCACGAACGGCCGCACCGACTCGCCCCCGCCGGTGCCCCCGCTCTCCACCAGCCGGGCCGCCGCGGCCAGCCGGGTCGCGGCCTCCTCGGCGACCGCGCCGCCCACGGTGAACGGCAGCCGGACATAGCCCTCGAAGGCGCCGTCCACCCCGAAGCGGGGCCCGGACGGCACCCTGACGCCGACGCGCTCCCCCGCCTCCGCGAGCCGCGACCCCGACAGGCCGCCCGTGCGGACCCACAGGGTGAGGCCGCCGCGCGGCACCTCGAACTCCCAGCCGGGCAGTTCGCGGCGGACGGCGGCCACGAGCGCGTCCCGGTTCTCCCGGGCCTGCCCGCGCCGCGCCGCCACGGCCTGCTCCCAGCCGCCGGTGCCGAACAGCCAGTTCACGGCGAGCTGTTCCAGCACGGGCGTGCCCAGGTCGGCGTAGGCCCGGGCGGCCACGAGGCTGCGGATGACGTCCGGGGCGGCCCGCACCCAGCCGATCCGCATGCCGGCCCAGAAGGCCTTGCTGGCCGAGCCGACGGTGATGACGGTCGATCCGGCGGGATCGAACGCGCACACGGGCCGGGGCATCTCCAGCTCCGGGTCGAGCCACAGCTCGCTCATGGTCTCGTCGGCGACCAGGACGGTCCCCGCGGACCGGGCGGTGTCCACCAGCCGGCGGCGCTGGTCCTCGTCGGCGAGGGCGCCGGTCGGGTTGTGGAAGTCGGCGACGACGTAGGCGAGCCGCGGCGCCGCGTCCCGCAGGACCTGCCGCCAGCGGTCCATGTCCCAGCCGGCCAGCCCCTCCGCCATGGCGACGGGCACGAGCCGGGCGCCGGCCTCCCTCATCAGCTGGAGGATGTTGGCGTACGACGGCGACTCCACCGCGATCCGCTCGCCGCGCCCGCCGAACATCTGGCAGATCGCGTCGATCGCGCCCATGGCCCCGGTCGTCACCATGATCTGCTCGGGCATGGTCGGGATGCCGCGCGCGGTGTACCGGTCGGCGATCATCGCCCGCATCGCGGGCAGCCCGGCGGGATAGTCGCCGTGGGTGTGGGCGTACGGCGGCAGTTCCTCCAGGGCGCCCTGGACGGCACGGGTCAGCCAGGGCTCGGGGGCGGGAAGCGCCGCGCAGCCCAGGTCGATGATGGAGCCGAGCGCCTCGGGCGGCAGCGGCTCCAGCCCGCGCGCGGGCAGCGGGTTGCCGGCCGGCACGGCCGTCCAGCTGCCGGCCCCGCGCCGCGACTCAAGGAAGCCCTCGCCGCGCAGCGCCTCGTAGGCGGCGGCCACGGTCGTACGGCTCACGGACAGCGCGAGGGCGAGTTCGCGTTCGGCGGGCAGCCGGGCGGCGACGGGGACGCGGCCTTCGAGGACGAGCAGCCGGATGCCGTCGGCCAGCGCCCGGTAGGCGGGCGGACGCCGGGTACCGGGTCCCGCGGGGCGGTCCTGCTGCGAGGTGAGGAGTCGGGCGAGCTGCGCGGCACCCACCGCTGAAGTCCACTGCGCCATGATTTCCAGTCCACCTACTTCGAATTGGCCATGGATGGCGTTGCATCCCAAGCCACAGGGTGTCATGTGGCAGGCCACTACCACCACCAGGGGGCGACATTGTCCAGGCAGCGGCATCTCGCACGACGGCTTTCGCAGCTGTACGCCGGGCTCGCCCTGTACGGGGTGAGCTCGGCGCTGCTGGTCGGCGCGGGTCTCGGCCTGGAGCCCTGGGGCGTACTCCACCAGGGTCTCTCCGAGCGCACCGGACTGACCATCGGGGTGGTCTCGATCATCGTCGGCGCGATCGTGCTGCTGCTGTGGATCCCCCTGCGCCAGCGCCCCGGCCTCGGCACCGTCTCCAACGTGTTCGCGGTCGGCCTGGCGATGGACGGGACCCTCGCCCTGCTGCCCGAGACGCACAGCCTCGCCGCGCGGATCCCGCTCCTGGTGGCCGGCATCGTCCTGAACGGCGTGGCCACCGGCCTCTACATCGCCGCCCGGTTCGGTCCGGGCCCGCGCGACGGCCTGATGACCGGCCTGCACCGGCGGACCGGGCGCTCCATCCGGCTGATGCGCACGGCCGTCGAGGTCGCGGTCGTGGCGTCGGGCTTCGCGCTGGGCGGGACCGTCGGCGTCGGCACGATCCTGTACGCGCTGTCCATCGGTCCGCTGGCCCAGTTCTTCCTGCGGGTGTTCGCCGTCCCGGCGCCGTCCGGCGGAAGCACGGTCGTTGCCGCCGGGCGACCCGAAGGGGCGATACTGCGTCCGTGAGCACCACGCGGATACGCCACCCCTACCTCGACCACCCCGGCCCGATCCCCTTCGCCCACCGGGGCGGCACGGCGGACGGCCTGGAGAACACGGCGCTGCAGTTCCGGCGGGCCGTGGAACAGGGCTACCGGTACATCGAGACCGACGTCCACACCACGCGCGACGGCCGGCTCGTCGCCTTCCACGACGCCACGCTGGACCGGGTGACGGACGGCGCGGGCCGGATCGCGGACCTGCCGTGGGCGGAGGTGCGGCAGGCCCGCGTGGCGGGCCTGGAGCCGGTGCCGCTGTTCGAGGAGCTGCTGGAGACGTTCCCCGAGGTGCGCTGGAACGTCGACCTCAAGGCGGAGCCCGCGCTCCACCCCTTCCTTGAGCTGGTGGAGCGCGCGAACGCCTGGGACCGCGTCTGCGTCGGTTCCTTCTCCGAGGCGCGCGTGGTCCGCGCCCAGCGTCTGGCGGGCCCGCGCCTCGCGACGTCGTACGGGACCCGGGGAGTGCTCAATCTGCGGCTGCGCTCCTGGGGCGTGCCCGCGGCGCTGCGCCGCTCGGCGGTGGCGGCCCAGGTTCCCGAGGCCCAGTCCGGCATCCAGGTGGTCGACCACCGCTTCGTACGGACGGCCCACGCGCGCGGGCTGCAGGTGCATGTGTGGACGATCAACGATCCGGAGGGGATGCACCGGCTCCTGGATCTGGGAGTGGATGGCATCATGACCGATCACATCGACACGTTGCGCAAGGTCATGGAGGACCGGGGCGTCTGGGTCTGACCCCCGTCCTGGCTCCGCCCTCGCGCGGATCTCCACGGGGAAGCGAGGGCACGGGGTGGGCATCGAGACCGTGCGCACGGGGGTGGCCGACGAGGCCGCCGGACGGCGCCGCGAACAGCGCGGCTGGTACTTCTACGACTGGGCGTGCTCCGTCTACTCGACGAGCGTGCTCACCGTGTTCCTCGGCCCGTACCTGACGTCCGTCGCCGAGGCGGCGGCGGACGCGGACGGCTTCGTCCATCCGCTGGGCATCCCCGTGCGCGCGGGGTCGTTCTTCGCGTACTCGGTGTCCCTGTCGGTCGTCGTGGCCGTGCTGGTGATGCCGCTGGTCGGGGCGGCCGCCGACCGTACGGGGCGCAAGAAGCCGCTCCTGGCGGCCGCCGCCTACACGGGCGCGGCGGCGACCACGGCGATGTTCCTGCTGGACGGGGACCGCTATCTGCTCGGCGGCCTGCTGCTCGTGGTGGCGAACGCCGCCCAGTCCGTCGCGATGATGCTCTACAACTCCTACCTGCCGCAGATCGCCGCCCCCGAGGAACGGGACGCGGTCTCCTCCCGGGGCTGGGCGTTCGGCTACGCGGCGGGTTCGCTGATGCTCGTCGTGAACCTCGCCCTGTATCTGGGGCACGACGCGTTCGGGGTCACCGAGGGCATGGCGGTTCGCATCTGCCTCGCCTCGGCCGGCCTGTGGTGGGGCGGGTTCGCGCTGGTCCCGCTGCTGCGGCTGCGCGACCGGGGGCAGGCCGCCGAACGGGCCGCCGGGCACGGCACCGCCTCGGGCTTCCGGCAGCTCGCCGCGACCCTGCGCGACATGCGCCGGCACCCGTTGACGCTCGCCTTCCTGCTGGCCTATCTGGTCTACAACGACGGCATCCAGACGGTGATCACCCAGGCGTCGGTCTACGGCTCCAAGGAGCTCGGGCTGAGCCAGTCCACCCTGATCGGGGCGGTGCTGCTGGTGCAGGTCCTCGCGGTCGCCGGCGCGCTGACCATGGGACGCCTGGCACGGATCTACGGCGCGAAGCGGACGATCCTCGGATCGCTGGTCGCCTGGACGGTCACCCTGGCCGCCGGGTACTTCCTGCCGGCCGGGGCCCCGGTGTGGTTCTTCGTGCTGGCGGCCGGGATCGGCCTGGTCCTGGGAGGCAGCCAGGCGCTGTCGCGGTCCCTGTTCTCCCATCTGGTGCCGCCAGGCAAGGAGGCCGAGTACTTCTCGGCGTACGAGATGAGCGACCGGGGCATGAGCTGGCTCGGCCCGCTGCTGTTCGGCCTGACCTACCAGCTGACCGGGAGCTACCGGGACGCGATCATCTCGCTGGTGGCCTTCTTCGTGATCGGATTCATCCTGCTCGCGCGGGTACCCGTACGGCGGGCGATCAGCGACGCGGGCAACCGCGTCCCGTCCACGATTTAGCGTTCGGAGTGAAAGGGCGGTAGTGTACGCGTTTGGCCTACCAGGCGTACCGTTACTGCGCGTCAAAGATGCCGAAACGCTGGGTCACATCTCCTCACAGATGTGACAAACCGGGCGCCGGTGGGTACGACATTGGTCAGCAAGGCTGCGGCTACGACGGCGACGCATGACCCGGAACCTGCTCGGAACGGGAATCTTTACCGCCGACCGGACGTTGACCGGATGACGACGACAGCGACACCTGTCCTGTGGGCGACAAGCCCGGGAGGCACGATTCATGAGTGAGCGAGCTCTTCGCGGCACGCGCCTCGTGGTGACCAGCTACGAGACGGACCGCGGCATCGACCTGGCCCCGCGCCAGGCCGTGGAGTACGCATGCGAGAAGGGGCACCGGTTCGAGATGCCCTTCTCGGTCGAGGCGGAGATTCCGCCGGAGTGGGAGTGCAAGGTCTGCGGAGCCCAGGCACTCCTCGTCGACGGCGACGGCCCTGAAGAGAAGAAGGCCAAGCCCGCGCGTACGCATTGGGACATGTTGATGGAGCGGCGTACCCGCGAGGAACTCGAAGAGGTCCTCGAGGAGCGTCTCGCCGTTCTCCGTTCAGGGGCGATGAACATCGCCGTTCATCCCCGGGACAGCCGCAAGTCCGCATAGCGGACCCGGCTACGAGCGCACATACACCGCAGGTGCCCTTCGGCACCTGCGGTTTTGTGCGTTGCCCTGGCAGTCGCGTCGCCCCGGCAGTCGGCGCTAGCGGGTCAGCGGCGGGCGGGGCTCCTCGGGCTCGTCCCCGGGCCGCTCGCGGATGACCTCGCCCTGGACGACCTTGCCGTCGGGGCGGTGGATGCGCGCCTGCTGGAAGGCGTCGCCGAAGGACCCGGCCCCCGCCTCACGCAGCTTGCGGTCGAAGGTCCGCTCCGCGAAGCGGCCCACCACCTTCTGCACCGGCGGGATGAGCAGGAGCAGCCCGAGCGCGTCGGAAATCAGACCCGGCAGCATGATCAGCAGGCCGCCCAGCATCATCAGCCCGTTGCCACCGCCACGCTCCGGGGTGCCGCCGCGCTGCAGCGCCTCGTTGAGTGCCTGGAAGGCGCGCCGGCCCGCCCGCTTCACGACCACGGAGCCGAGCACCAGCCCGGCGACCAGCAGCAGGAAGACCGTGAGCCCGCCGGCCTCGCCGGCGACCACCGTGAGCAGCCAGATCTCCAGCACCAGCCACGCCGCGATGCCCAGCGGCAGGAATCCGCGCAGACGGGAGCGCCGGGGCCGGGCGGGTGCGGTGGGGGGCGGTGCGCCAGTCGTCATGCGTCCAGTGTGCCTGGGCCCGGTTCAGAGCGGTATAAGAGGGCGGACCGGGCGGCCCGTGCCTACGGCCGCCGCCCCTTGGGCGCCGGCTGCTTCCCCCGGTTCAGGAGCTTGCCCGCCCGCTCCCGCGCACCCCAGGTCGTGACCCGCCACAGCGCCTCGACCAGGATGTCGCGGCTCATCTTGGAGTCGCCGAGTTCGCGCTCCACGAAGGTGATCGGGACCTCGACGACGTGGTAGCCGGCCTTGACGGCACGGCGGGCCAGGTCGACCTGGAAGCAGTAGCCCTGGGACGCGACGTCGTCGAGACCGAGCCCTTCCAGCGTCTCGCGGCGGAAGGCGCGGTAGCCGCCGGTGATGTCCCGCAGGGGCAGGTCCAGGGCGAGACGGGAGTAGAGGCTGCCGCCGCGCGAGATGAACTCGCGGGACTTGGGCCAGTTCACCACCCGGCCGCCCGGTACCCAGCGCGAACCGAGGACCAGATCGGCCCCCTTGAGCGCGGTCAGCAGGCGCGGAAGCTCCTCGGGCTGGTGGGAGCCGTCGGCGTCCATCTCGATCAGCACGCCGTAGCCGTGCTCCAGGCCCCAGCGGAAGCCCGCGAGATAGGCCGCGCCGAGGCCCTCCTTGCCCTTGCGGTGCAGGACCTGGACATGATCGTCCTGGGCGGCCAGCTCGTCCGCCAGCTTGCCCGTGCCGTCGGGGCTGTTGTCGTCGGCCACGAGCACGTGCGCGTCGGGGACCGCTTCGCGGACCCGGCCGACGATGCTCTTGATGTTCTCCGCCTCGTTGTAGGTCGGGATGATCACCAATGCCGTGCCGAGCGGCCCGAACTGTCTCCCCCGGTCCTGTGCCGCGAGGGTCCCGTCGCCGTCGTTCACTGCTGCCCCTTCATGTCCGTACGCAGAGGACCACCATAGTGGGCGCGGCCTGCGCCGACGTGACAGCACGGGCGTACGGCGCCGTGGGATGTCCGCGCGTGGGGCCTTCGCGCGCAGGACGGCGGTGCGCGGCCGTCTGCGGATGGGGGCCCGGCGCCCTTCGGGCCGACCTGGGACCCGCCGGCTGCGGGTCGACCTGAAGCCGTTGTCTACTGAGCGCCCGGGCCCCACCCGGGTCACACCTCCCCGGCAGGCCGGAACGATCCGTCGTCGCCGCGCCGGCGCTGAGCCTGGCTCCCAGTGGCGGTGCGCCGGTGCGGCACACCGTCCCTGACCCAGCGGCGTTGCGACCGTTTCCCGGAAGTTCCCCGGTGGTCTGCTCGGGCGTCCGGTGGTGGACGCCGCCGAACCTACCGGCCCCGGACCTCCGGCTGTCAACAGTGGTGCGACCTGCGGCTTCTCGGAAGCGTCCCAGGTCAGCGCCGAGGATTCCCAGGTCGTACGACGCACCGGCGCGGGCCCGGCCCGCACGCGCCACCCCGGTAGATCACTCGCCCGGCCGTACGAAGACCGTGCGTCCGCCGATCACCGTGCGCAGACAGACGGGCAGGTCACGGCCCGGGGAGAGGTCGGGAAGGCCGGGCGTGCCGGAGCGCGGGTCGGTCGACCAGCGCGCGACCCGGTCGTCCGGCGCCTGGACGAACAGGGCACCGGCGCGCCACACCGCGTAGTCCGCGGGCGCGCCCGGCACCAGGATGCCCGCGTCGTCGCGGCCGACGGCGCGCCAGCCGCCCCGCGTGTGCGCGGTGAACGCGGCGCGCACCGACACCCGGTGCTCCGGCGTGCGGTGGAAGGCGGCGGCGCGGACCGTGCCCCAGGGGTCCAGGGGCGTGACCGGGCTGTCCGAGCCGAACGCGAGCGGCACGCCGGCCCGCAGGAGGGCCGCGAACGGGTTGAGGGTACGGGCGCGTTCGGCGCCCAGGCGCTGGGCGTACATGCCGTCCTCGCCGCCCCACAGGGCGTCGAACACCGGCTGCACGGAGGCGGTCAGGCCCAGCTCCGCGAAGGCGGCGACGGTCTCGGGGGTGAGCATCTCGGCGTGCTCGATCCGGTGGCGGGCGGCACGGACACGGGCGAGGCCGACCTTGTCGGCGGCCGCGCGGATCCCGTCGACCACGGCGGTCACGGCGGCGTCCCCGATCGCGTGGAAGCCCGCCTGGAGGCCCGCCTCGGTGCAGGCGACCACATGGGCGGCGACGGCGGCCGCGTCCAGGTAGGCGGTGCCGGTGTGCCCGGCGTCGCGGTAGGGCTCGTGCAGGCAGGCGGTGTGGGAGCCGAGGGCGCCGTCGGCGAACAGGTCGCCGGCCGCGCCGGCGGCGCCGAGCTCACGGGCCTTGTCGACGTCCTGTTCGGCCCAGTAGCCCACGACGCGGGGGCCCGGCTCCTGAGCGGCGAGCCGGAGCAGGCCGGTGAAGTCGTCCTCGGAGGAGATGTCGGGCCCACCGCACTCGTGGACGGTGCCGATGCCGAGGGACGCGGCGTGCGCGAGGGCGGCGCGCTGGGCCTCGGTGCGCTGGGCGTCGGTCAGGGCGGCCAGCGCGGTCGCGCGGACGGCGTGGTGGGCGTCGGCGACCAGCGGGGCGTCGGGTGCGCCGGAGGCGCCCGGCGTCATCTCGAGCAGGGCGGTCGTGACGACGGCCGAGTGGACGTCGATGCGGGAGAGGTACAGGGGGCGGCCGCCGGTGGCCGCGTCGAGCTCCGCGCGCGTCGGGGGGCGGCCGCCGGGCCAGCGGGCGGCGTCCCAGCCGTGCCCGAGCAGGACGCGGTCGCCCGGGCGGGCGGCGGCGAAGTCCCGCACCAGGGCGAGGGCGGCCTCCAGGGAGGGGGCGCCGGACAGGTCGAGCCCGGTCAGCGCGAGGCCGGTCGCGGTGGTGTGCACGTGCGCGTCGGTGAACGCGGGGGTGACCAGCGCGCCGTCCAGGTCGACGACCTCGTCCACGCCGTCCGCGAAGGCGTCGGCGGCCCCCTCGGAACCGACCCAGGCGATCTGGCCGCGCTCCACGACCATCGCGGTGGCGAAGGGGTCGGCGGGGCTGTGGACCTCCCCCCGGCGGAGGAGGACGGTCTGCGGCTGGGCGGTGGACTCACTCATGGGAACAGTCTCGCGCTTCGCCCGGCCGTCCTCGGACCGGGGTCGCCCAGACGTCGGTCAGATCCTCGGCGACCGCGCCTCGTACGGCGTCGGTCAGACCCTCGGCGGCCGTGCCTCGTACGGCGTGGACAGCACCACGGTCGTACGGGTCGAAACGCCCGCCAGCGACCGCAGCCGGGCGAGCAGCTCCTCCAGCTCGTGCGGGGTGGCCACCCGGACCTTGAGGATGTAGTTCTCGTCGCCCGCCACGCTGTGGCAGGCCTCGATCTCGGGCACGCCCGCGAGCCGGTCCGCGATGTCGTCGGGGGCGCTGGGGTCGAAGGGTTTCACCGAGATGAAGGCGGTCATGGGCAGTCCCACGGCCTCCGGATCCACGACCGCGGCATAGCCGCGGATGACGCCGCGCTGCTCCAGGCGGCGCACCCGCTGGTGCACGGCCGACGTGGACAGGCCGGTGGCCTTGCCCAGGTCGGTGTAGCTCATCCGCCCGTCCTTGACGAGCAGCTGCACGATCTGTCGGTCCAGCTCCTCCATGGCATGAACCTACAGGGATCGTGATCTCCTCGGATACCTCGGCAGCCCAGGTCATGGCCGGTTCGTGATGTCGGCGCGGGGTTCCCTCGGGTCGGCGGGGGACAAACCGGCCGTCGTGGGCACCTGCGGGCGGCATGTGACGAAGGCCACAGGCGTCGAACAGGCTCCGTGATGTCGCCGTGATTAACGCCGTGACCCGGAGGGAAGTGCTTGCTGTGGTCGAGGCCGCAGCGCCTTCACGGCCCAGCCCGAGGGGGAGAATCCCATGCAGAGTCTTAAGCGTCCCGGTCGTACCGCGCCCAAGCGCAGGCAGCTTGTCGTCGAGCCCGCTCCGGAGGGTGTCGAACCCGACGCCCTGGAGGACGACGAACTCGACGCGTACGACACCTTCGAGATGTACCGGGTGATCTGCCCGGACTGCGCGCAGCCCATCGCACTGCTGGCGGACGAGGAGGTCCTGCCGGAGCACGCGCTGTGCGCCTCGCCGTGGAACCCGTTCGGTCTCACCGTGTGCGCGGGGACCGGCCGCCTCGCCTCCGAGGCCCGCTCCGCGGACGAGTCGGCGGAGCCCCAGGAGCAGGACACCGCCCTGCTGTTGACGCTCCCCCAGGGGCTCGACTGGCGGACCCAGCCCTTCTCGCACGTCGGCGGCCCTGGCTCGCGGCCCATGCGGGTGCCCGTCATGCGGCGCCACGCCGCCTGAGCGCCGGGCCGCGTCCGGTCCTCTTCGATTCCCGCACCACGCACCGTACTGCCCGCCGTGGTGCGGGAGTTGCGCGCCCGGAACCCTCAACCACCGCACCGGGCAAGCACGTTGATCCAAAACGGCCCGTGCGCCGCGCGGGTGCGTCCGCGAACTCACGCCCGATTCACGACAGCGGTGACTTGTCCGGCGGCCTCCGCGTTGCCCGGGTATGCCCCCCACCTACTCCGCGACCGGGCCCCAGCGACGCGTCTTCGTGCCGCGTCCCGCAGGAACGCTTCAGCCGCCGGCGCCGCCGCAGCAGCCGGACCCGCCCATCTACCGCGACCTGATGCGCACGTGGGCGGACCGCGGCCGGACGCTGCCCGGGCACCACGACCCGGAGTGGATCCGGCTCGCGGCGCCGCAGGTCAAGCGTGGTCAGTTCAGCGTGACTCGGGACCCGCTAGGTGACGTGCGATGACCATCCGCTGAATCTGGTTGGTGCCCTCGACGATCTGCAGGACCTTGGCCTCGCGCATGTACCGCTCGGCCGGGAAGTCCGCGGTGTAGCCGTAGCCGCCGAGGACCTGGACGGCGTCGGTGGTGACCTTCATGGCGGTGTCGGTGCAGTGCAGCTTCGCCATGGCCGCCTGCTTGGCGAACGGCCGGCCCGCGTCCTTCAGCCGGGCCGCCGCCAGGTACAGCGCGCGGCCGGCCTCGATCTGGGTGGCCATGTCGGCGAGCATGAAGCGCAGGCCCTGGAAGTCGGCGATCGGCTTGCCGAACTGGCGGCGCTCGGTCGCGTACGTGACGGCCTCGTCCAGCGCCGCCTGGGCCACGCCGATCGCGCAGGCCGCGATGCCGAGCCGCCCCGAGTCGAGGGCGGACAGGGCGATGGCGAAGCCCTGGCCCTCCTCGCCGAGGCGCCGGTGGTCACCGACCCGGACCCCGTCGAAGTGCACCTGGGCGGTGGGCGAGCCCTTCATGCCCATCTTCTTCTCGGGCGGCGCCGCGGCGACGCCGTCGGCGTCGCCGGGCACCAGGAACGCGCTGATGCCGCGCGGACCCTCGTCGCCGGTACGGGCCATGACGGTGTAGAAGTCGGCGATGCCGCCGTGCGTGATCCACGCCTTGGTGCCGGTGATCACCCAGTCGTCGCCGTCGCGGACGGCCCGGGTGCGCAGGGAGGCCGCGTCGGACCCCGACGCGGGCTCGGAGAGGCAGTAGGCGCCGAGGAGGCCGCCGCCGAGCATCGCGGGCAGGTGCTCGACCTGCTGCTCCTTGCTGCCGTAGGTGGCGAGCGCGTAGGAGGCCAGGGTGTGCACACTGACGCCGAGCCCGACGGTGAGGCGGGCCGCGGCCAGTTCCTCCAGGACCTGGAGGTAGACCTCGTAGGGCTGCTCACCGCCGCCGTACTCGCTGTCGTAGGGCAGGCCGAGCAGGCCGGACTCGGAGAGCAGGGTGAAGACCTCGCGCGGGAAGCGTCCCGCGTCCTCCTCCTCGGCCGCCCTCGGGGCGATCTCGCGCTGCGCGATGTCGCGGACGAGCGAGATCAGATCCCGGGCCTCGTCCGTGGGCAGTTGACGGTCCACCGTCTGCGGGGCGCGGTCGGGCATGGCGACGATCCTCCCTGTCGGGCACGTCGGCGGACGTGTCGCCTTGGGTGCGGCGGCTCCGCCAGGTCTATCGGGGGCCAGTCCGATGCTCGCGAACTCCGGGTCTCGGAGGCTGCTGACCAGCGGCTGTGCGCTGTGAGTATGCCCGATCGGACGCATGCCGTCACCAGTTAACGACCGCTCACTCCACAACGTGTCCAGCACGTTATCGCCGCGCGAATTGGTCCGAACCATTGACGTACTGGTCTAGTCCTCCTACCTTGACGGGGCGGTTCATCATCGCGTTCATGCCAATCGGCCCAGCTCCCCTCTCCCCCCACGGAGGATGCACCCCGATGCACATTCCGCACCCCCCACGCCCCCGGCTCCTCGCGCTCGTGTCCGCCGCCTGCGCGGCGGTGCTCGGCGCCGGAATGCTCGCCGGCGCCGGCCCGGCCGGCGCCGAGCCCGCCTCGGCACCGAAGCTCTCCGCCGGCTCCAAGGTCGTCGGCTACTTCACCGAATGGGGCACGTACGACCGCAAGTACTACGTCAAGAACATCGAGACGTCCGGTTCGGCGGACAGGCTCACCCACATCAACTACGCCTTCGGCAACGTCACCGGCGGCAAGTGCGCGATGGGCGACTCCTACGCCGCGACCGAGCGCACCTACACCGCGGACGAGTCGGTGGACGGCGTCGCCGACACCTGGGACCAGCCGCTGCGCGGGACGTTCAACCAGCTGCGCGAGCTCAAGAAGAAGCACCCGGGCCTGAAGGTCCTGTGGTCCTTCGGCGGCTGGACCTGGTCGACCGGCTTCGGCGAGGCCGCCCGCAACCCGGCCGCGTTCGCGCAGTCCTGCTACGACCTGGTCGAGAACTCGAAGTGGGCCGACGTCTTCGACGGCATCGACATCGACTGGGAGTACCCGAACGCCTGCGGTGCCACGTGTGACACCAGCGGCCGCGACGCCTTCAGGAACCTGATGTCCGCCGTGCGGGCGAAGTTCGGTTCCGGCAACCTCGTCACGGCGGCGATCACGGCGGACGCCACCAGCGGCGGCAAGATCGAGGCGGCGGACTACGCGGGCGCGGCGCAGTACGTCGACTGGTACAACCCGATGACGTACGACTTCTTCGGCGCCTGGGACGCGGCCGGCCCCACGGCTCCGCACTCGGCGCTGACCTCGTACTCCGGCATCCCGAAGGCGGAGTTCCACACGTCGGCGACCATCGCGAAGCTCAAGGGCCTCGGCGTCCCGTCGTCCAAGCTGCTGCTCGGCATCGGCTTCTACGGCCGCGGCTGGACCGGCGTCACCCAGGCGGGGCCCGGCGGCACCGCGACGGGCGCGGCGCCCGGCACCTACGAGGCGGGCATCGAGGACTACAAGGTGCTGAGGTCCCGGTGCCCGGCGACCGGCACGGTGGGCGGTACCGCGTACGCCAAGTGCGGTGACCAGTGGTGGAGCTACGACACCCCGGCAACGGTCGGGACGAAGATGACCTACAAGGACCAGCAGGGCCTCGGCGGCACCTTCTTCTGGGAGCTGAGCGGCGACACGGCCGACGGCGAACTGATCAAGGCCATCAGGTGACCGGTCCCGCCGAGGACGGGTGACCGGTCCCACGGGGGCTGGGGGCGGGGGACCACGAGCCCCCGCCCCGTGTCGCGTGGGTCAGGGCTCGCGGCGGGCCGGGTGCGGGGCGCGGTAGGCGGGGTCGAGTTCCTCGACGGCGCGCAGGGCGCCGCCCAGGGTCTTCACGAGCAGTTCGCGCATGATGTCGCGGGACAGCTCGGGGCGGTCGATCCAGTCGAGGGTGGCACCCTCCACGCTGCACACCCAGGCCAGCAGGCCCATGCGGGCGAGCGGGGCGATGTCGGTGCGGCCGTACGCGCCCTCCGCGATGGTGGCGACGATCGCCTCGCGCACGCCGTCCCGGACGGAGTGCACCTCGGTGTCGAAGCCGACGCCGCCGCTGACGATGGTGCGGTAGGCGGCCTGGTTGTGCTCGGCGTAGCGCAGATAGCTGTCGATGGTGCGGTGCACCCGGTCGACGGCCTCCAGTTCGCCGCCGCTGGCCGCGAAGGTGACCAGGTCGGCCACGGAGTCCTGGATGATCGCGAGGTAGTAGCCGCGCTTGGACTGGAAGTAGTAGTAGATGAGCCCCTTGGCCACATGGGCCTGCCGGGCGATGTCGTCCATGGAGAGCGCGTCGTACGACGTGTCGGCGAACAGCTTCCGCCCGATGGCGATGAGTTCGGCACGGCGCGCCATGGAGCGTTCGGTGCCGCGGGCCCTGGGACGGGCCGCGTCGCGCTGCTGACTAATATTCAATTTCGACCCTGTTATCCAACGGGCGGCGGGACATCCGGCAGTATGGCAGACGGGCGCCAGCTGCTTGTTCGAGTGTGATCGAGGCTGACGGGTCCGCTCACGGCAGGGTCGGTATATGTCCGGCCCGGTGGCCCGATGTGGGTCAGCTCACAGCAGTCCGAGCTGGGTGACGAGCATCGCGAGCACCACGACGAGGGTCCAGCCCATGAGGTGTTCGAGGATCTTGGGGCCGTCTTCCCGGGGTCCGCCGGTGCGGACGCGGCCCGCCGAGGTGGAGTGCGCGGTCATATGCCCCACCTTGCCACCGTCGGCGGCCGGTGCGGCCGAGACGTTGCTCACAGGGACAGGGCCCCGGTCGCCCGGAGCCCTGTCACCGTCGCGCCGTGCGGCGTCAGCGCACGCCCACGGCGGCGAGCGCCGCGCGCTGGCGGGGCGTCGGCCGTGCCGGGAAGTAGAGGTAGCAGACGCCGCCGGTGCCCGAGACGACCTTGCCGCTCGCGTTGTAGCGCTTTGTCCGGAGCCAGATGTTCTCGAACTCCCGCCGCTTGTAGACGCGGCGCACGGCCTCGTTGGTCGGCGAGTTGGGGTCGTTGGCGATCACGTCGCCGTCGGCGGTGAATCCGACGACGGTCATGAGGTGCCCGGCGGTGCCGTACCCCGCGCCGGTCAGCTCCTCCTTGAGGAAGGACTGGGACGTTATGGCCGGGATACCTGCGGCGATCAGTGTCTCCAGGTCGGTCAGCGAGCCGAGCCGGGTGACGACGCCCTGGAGCCCGTCGAAGGTGGCCGCGTAGGCGGCGTTGAACGGCCAGTTCCCGCAGCCCTCGTACTGGTGGTCGTACGTGAAGCGGGCGGCGTGGCAGACCTGCGGGTCGGTGTACGCCGGGTCGACCCAGGACAGTTGCTCGCGGGTGAGCCTGCCACCCCAGTACTCGATGATCATCTGCGAGGAGGTGGGGCTGCACCACGCCTCGCCGCCGTTGTCGTACTCCGGGTACTGGCCGACGTGGATTTCCTGGGAGTAGCGCGGGACGGTCAGCTCGCGGGCGAGGCCGGGTTTCGACGCGGGAACGGTGAAGCGGTCCGGGACGTCGGAGCCCATCGCACCGGCCCGCCAGACCTTCGGGGTGACCTTGGTGCCGGGCTCGCGGTGGAGGGTCAGCCGCAGCCGGTACGAGGCGAGGCGCAGCCCGGTCGCCGGGTCGTCGATCGCGAAGGTGTCCGTCCAGATGCTGCTGCGGCCGTCGCTCTGGTCGTCGACCGAGGTGCGCCGGATGTCCTGGTCGCCGGCCGCCCAGCGGCCCATCACGTACCAGGGGGTGGCCGTGCCGTCGGAGTAGGTGCCCTTGAGTTCGATCTGGAGCCAGCTCCCGGCGGGCGTGTGCGCGTTCCAGGACGCGATCACCTCGGTCGCCGGGACGGCGAGCCGGTGGACGGGGGACGTCCAGGTCGCGTACTCCCAGCGGGCCTTCGTGCCGGTGTGCGGGTCGGTGTACTCGGTCGTGCCCTCCGGCGTGCCGATCACCAGGCCGGGGCGGGAGCCCGCGAGGGCGCGGGTGCCCGCGGCGGTGCCGCCTCGCCAGTCGGTGTACGACGTCCAGGCGCGGTAGTCGACCTGGCGGGCGGCGGAGCGGTCGGTGTCGGCGCCGGCCTCGACGGCGGTACCGGCGGCGGCCGCGGATCCCGCGGTGCCGGTGACGGCTGCGGCCACCGCGGCCGCCAGAACGATTCTGCGGGACGGTTGCTCGGCTGTGCTCATGGGCGGGAGACCCCCAGGTGTCGAGTCGCGTGGGGTGCACGGGTGTGCGCCAACTATGGCCGCCCCGGGCGGCGTCTGCCAGCACTTCGGCCCCGGGCGCGCCTGCCAATATTGGTCTCGACCACTGGCATGACCTGCGATTGCCCGCGAAGATCCCCTTCGCGTCCGTATGCCGGGGCGGCCGTCCCGCGGCCCGCGCGTACGCCGTACCGGTGTACGCCGAAGCCGCGGGACGCGCCCTCAGACGAGATCCATGGCGGCCACCTCGTCGGGGCGCCCGTAGCTCACGGGACCGTGGAAGCGGCGCCGCGCCGAGGTGAACCACCACAGCGTGGCCACGCCCAGGACGGCCGCGAGGACGACCGGCGCGTAGTTGAACGAGGTCACGGTGACCGGCGCGGCGTGCGGCAGCATGAACAGGGCGCTGCTGAGCACGATCCAGCCCACCGCGACCGTCCCGACCGGGCGGCCCCAGCGGCCCAGATTCCACGGGCCCGGCTCGAAGGCGTCACCGAGCCGCAGCCGCAGCAGGATCGGGATGCCGTAGGCGAGGAAGAGCCCGACGACGTTGACGCTGACGACGGCGGTGAACGCGGTGTGCGACCACCAGCCGGGCAGGACCAGCACCAGCGAGCAGCCGACGGCGAGCCAGACCGCGTTGACCGGGGTACGGGTGCGCGGGGAGACCGAGTGCCACCAGCGGGACCCCGGCATCGCGCCGTCCCGGGAGAAGGCGAAGATCTGCCGGGCGTTGCTGGTGAGGTTGGCCAGTCCGCAGAACAGCATCGCGCCGATCACGATGATCAGCAGCGCCTTCGCGGCGGCCAGGCCGACCGCGTCCGTCAGGAGGCGCACGGCGGGGGCGTCGGCGGCGGCCACCCGGTGGTAGTCCCGCACGCTGTGGACGAGGGCGCACATCAGGACGAGACCCGCCAGCGCCGAGGACGCTATCGAACGGGTGATCCCTTTCGGCGCGTTGACGGTCGCGCGGACCGTTTCCTCGGACATGTGGAAGCTGCCGTCGAAGCCGGTGAAGGTCCAGCTGGTGACCAGAAGCCCGAGCATGCCGCCGTAAAGACCGCTCGTGAAACCGGTGTTGTTCGCGAAATAGGTGACGAACGACGCCGGCTGGTGCCGGTCGGGCACGGTGACGAGGGCGGTCACGATGACGACCAGCCCGCAGAGCAGCCACCACACGGAGATCCGGTTCAGCACGGCGACCAGCTGCACGGTGTAGGTGTTGGCGAGCCCCTGCGCCACGATGATCAGGGCCGTGAGCAGCACCGTCCGGTGGCCGGTCGGCTCGTAGCCGGGCCACTGTAGGGCGATCAGGGCTTGCAGGAAGGTGGCGGCGGCGTACCCGGTGGCGGCCGTGCCGCCGACCTGGCCGACGAAGTTGAGCCAGCCCGTGTACCAGGACCAGGCGCCTTTGTGCCGACGGGCGAGCTTCCCCGCGGAGAAATACAGGGCGCCGCTCGTCGGATAGGCCGAGGCGACCTCCGCCATCGATGCCCCCACGAAGAGCACCATGACGGACACACCGATCCAGCCGAAGACGAGAATTGCGGGACCGCCCGCGGCAAGGCCGAATCCGAAACCGGAGAAGATTCCGGCGACCACGTTGATGACGGTGAAGGAGATGGCGAAATTGTCGAACGCCTGAAAACGACGTGTGAGTTTCCTCGGATAACCCATCGCGTGCAGGGTCGCGTCGTCGTCCAGCGCGATCGGATCCGCTGCCCGGCGTGCCCGGGCACGCGGGGCCGGTATCCGTGAGGACACGGTTCTGGCCTTCCTCTCGGTGGGGGGTGGAGGCCGTCAGGCGCCGGGGACGGGCAGACCGCAGACGCGGCGCGCCCGGGACAGCTCGTCGGCCGGGTCGCCGAAGACGGCCCAGGGCATGCGCGAGGCGTACGGCCCCATGGCCGTGAACGCCGTCCGCGCCTCCTCCGCACGCCGGGCCATGACCAGGGCGTGCGCGAGATACGCGAGGTCGAGGACCGGGGTGAAGGCGTAGTCGGCCACCGTGGGCAGCCAGTCGCGGTGCAGGGCGACCGCCGTGGCACGCCACTGCGGCTGCTCCCAGACGCGGTCGGCGAGCAGCCGGGTGGGGTCGTAGCACTCGACGAGGGCGACCAGGGGCAGCAGCCCAAGGGCCGAGCCGGCCGGGGCCCGCTGGCCGAGGAAGGCGGCCACGTCCCAGGCGGCGGTCACGGAGCCGCCGTGGCGGGGGAAGAAGCAGGCGAGGAAGCGGTGGTGGGCCTCGCGGTGCCAGGGGTCAAGCGACAGGACGTGGGCGAAGAGGCGCCAGGGCCCGGGGGGCGCGGTGAGCAGACCCCTCGGCGCCGTGTCGCGCAGTCGGTGGAGGCGGGCCATCGCCAGCTTGGCCACCCAGGGCGTGGGGTCGGCGGGGTCGGCCCGCGCGGCCCGGTCGCAGGCGGCCAGCGCGATGCGCTCCAGCGCCTCTGCCCGCGGGTCGTGGGCGTCGGCCGCGCGCAGTGCCCGCACCACCGCGACGCGCGCCCACAGCAGCTTCGCCTCCGGGCCGGGCTCCTCGGCCAGCCAGCGCTCCACGAGATCGGAGTCGGCGGCCTCCGAGGCGAGCACCAGCGAGCGGTGGGCCCGCAGCGCGAAGTCGCCCCGGGTTTCCGCCAAAGCCTCGCGGGCGCCCAGATATCGGCCGGCCCGCACCTCGACGCAAACGCGCGCGAGCACCCGGTCGTCGGCCGCCGGATGCCACACGTACTGCCCCTCGAATAACCCAGCGGTCATCTGTCCCAGCCCATCCCCCGTTGTGACACCTCACCGTTGCGCACCAGGCACCCTACTCAGCGTCGCCCGCCTCCGGAACATGGATTTCACGGCGGTGGCCGGAGTTTTTCGACGGGAATGGAGAAAACATGGAGTAGTTCAAAGCGACACGTTTTCCCATCACGATCCGGACTCGGTTCCGGCCGCCCACTAGAATGTGCCGACGCGTCGCACCAGCACTCCCTCCGACTTCGACTTCGGGAAGAACGATTCACGAGCTCGCCTCCCGGCTGCGCCGGCTGCCACCCTCCTGCGGTCCGGTCCGCCTGATCGCCGTCGACGGGCACGCCGGCTCCGGAAAGTCCACGTTCGCCGCCGAGTTGGCGCGCTCCCTTGGGGACGCCCCGGTCCTGCACCTCGACGACATCGCCAGTCACGACGAGCTGTTCGACTGGACGGCGCGGCTGACCGCCCAGGTGATCGAGCCGTTCACGCGTGGCGGGACCGCCCGCTACACCCCCTACGACTGGCGGGCGCGCCGCTTCGGGCCCCCGGTCGCCCTGCCGCCCGAGCCGGTGGTCGTCCTGGAGGGGGTGGGCGCGGGCCGGCGCGCCCTGCGGCCGTACCTGGCCCGGCTGCTGTGGATGGAGCTGCCGTCCGGGGAGGCGTGGGCCCGCGGCCGCGCCCGCGACGGGGAGGAGCAGCGGGAGTTCTGGGACGGCTGGGTCGGGGCGGAACGCGCGCACTTCGCCGAGGACCCGTCCCGGCCCTTCGCGGACCTCCTGGTCCACCAGGGACCCGAGGGGTACGAGGTGACTTCCGGGCCTGCCGTGACCGCTGGCGCGGACCACTCGGTCACCCACGGTGACGGCCCATCTGCAATGTGCTGAACTTGTGAAGACGGCTCCTCGGCGGCTTCCCAGAGTGCCCCAACTCGGCTTGACCCAGGGGCCGTACAGGTCTTACGTTCTGAATGTGCGGTCATGAGAAACCGCTCTCCAGACGCGAAGCCCCCGGTTGTTCCCCCGTGATCGGGGGCTTCGTTCTGCCCGGACGCCGTTTCCCGGGCGCCGAGGGGGGTGATCCGATCACCCTCGGTCACCGCCCCGCGCGCTCCCGATGTGCTCCCACCTCCCCCGACGGCCTGTGCGGCACCCTGGGGCGCGCCACGCCCTCGCAGGTACGATGCCCCTGGTGCGACCTACGGACGGCTGCTCTGCGCACCGTGGCAACTCCGGTCCGCGGTACGGCGGTTCGATACCGGCGGGCGGGGGCGAGCGGTCGGCCAACCGACGGGGGGCACGGTTTGTGGGGGACGTGATGGACTTCGGCACGCAGGGCCCCGAGGCCCCGGCCGACCTCGCCTGGCTGCGAGGTGTGGACGCGTACACGATGGGGGCGTATCCGCAGGCGGAGGAGGAGTTCCGCACCGCGGTGCGGATCGATCCCGGGATGGCCGACGGCTGGCTCGGCCTGCACGCGCTGCGGGTCGACACGACGACCGCGCTGCTGCGGATGTTCCGGCACCGGGACCGCTTCGGGGAACAGCGCGCCCGGCACCGCCGTACGCTCAACTCCTGGTACTGGCTGGGCTGGTGGGTGCAGCCGGTGCTGGAGAGCCCGCGCGATCTGCTGCTGGCCCACGCCTCGCACTGGCTGGACGGACGGCATGTCCCCGAACTGGACCGCGCGCTCGCCGGGCTGCCGCCCGTGGACACCGACCACCAGGTCCGCTTCCTGCACGCCTGCCGGGCCTATCTGGTCAAGGACTGGGAGCAGCTCGTCCGGCACACCGACCCGCTGCTCGACGATCCGATGCTGGGCATCGAGGCCGGCCTGTTCGGCGGCATGGCGCGGGTGCGGCTGGAGATGTACGGGCAGGCCGAACCGCTGCTGTCGGCCGCGCTGATGCGGTGCCGCAGCGAGCAGCCGCAGCGCAAGGAGCTGCGGTACTGGCTGGCCCGCGCGCACGAGGGCACCGGCCGCTCGGCGGCGGCGCTCCCCCTGTACCGGGCGGTGCACCGCGTCGACCCGGCCTTCATGGACACCTCCGCCCGGCTCGCCGCCATCGCCGAGGGCGACGGGTACGACGACAACGCGGACCTGGCCGCGATCACGCTGGCCGGGTTCGGGCAGGACGTCGACGGCTCGGACGGGCTCGACCCGCTGTTCGGCGTCGAGGGCCGCGACCTGAGGCTGCCGGACCCCGAGCCACCCACCGGTCCGCTGCCGTCGGTGGCGGACCCGGCGGTGCGGGAGAAGGCGGCCGTGTCGTCACAGCCACTGCCCGCCGGTCCGACCGACCCCGCGTTACTCGAGGAGGCGCTGGCCGAACTCGAGCGCATGGTGGGGCTGGAGCCGGTCAAACGCCAGGTCAAGGCGCTGTCCGCGCAGCTGAACATGGCGCGGCTGCGGGCCGGGCAGGGCCTGCCGGTACAGCCGCCGAAACGGCACTTCGTCTTCTCCGGTCCCTCCGGCACCGGCAAGACCACCGTCGCCCGGATCCTGGGCCGGGTCTTCTACGCGCTGGGGCTGCTCGGCGGCGACCACCTCGTGGAGGCCCAGCGGGCCGACCTGGTCGGCGAGTACCTGGGCCAGACCGCCGTGAAGGCCAACGAACTCATCGACTCCGCGCTCGGCGGCGTCCTGTTCGTGGACGAGGCGTACTCGCTGTCCAACACGGGATACGGCAAGGGCGACGCCTACGGCGACGAGGCCCTGCAGGTGCTGCTGAAGCGGGCCGAGGACAACCGGGACCACCTGGTCGTGATCCTCGCCGGCTATCCCGAGGGCATGGACCGGCTGCTGGCCGCCAACCCCGGGCTGTCCTCCCGGTTCACCACCCGCGTCGACTTCCCCTCCTACCGCCCGCTGGAGCTGACCGCGATCGGCGAGGTGCTCGCCGCCGAGAACGGCGACCTCTGGGACGAGGAGGCGCTGGACGAGCTGCGGTCCATCGCCGGGCACGTGGTCGACCAGGGGTGGATCGACGAGCTGGGCAACGGGCGGTTCCTGCGCACGCTGTACGAGAAAAGCTGCGCCTACCGGGACCTGCGGCTGTCGTCCTACCCGGGCGCGCTGACCCGGGAGGAACTGGCCACGCTGCGGCTGCCCGATCTGATGCAGGCGTACGGCGAGGTGCTGTCGGGGCGGGGGCCGCAGGACCCGTCGGCGCGCTGACAGGTCCCGCGGCGTACGGCCGGCTCAGCCGGCCAGGGCTCCCTCCGGCTCACCCGTGCTCAGCCGGGGGCCGGTCACCCGGACCTCCGGCAGCTCCCGGTGGGCCGGGTCGCGGACCTCGCCCACCAGCAGCTCCAGCACGTCCTCCAGGGCGACCAGACCGAGGACCCGGCCGGACGCGTCGGCCACCTGGGCCAGATGGGTGGCGGCCCGGCGCATCACCGTCAGGGCGTCGTCCAGGGGCAGTTCGGAGCGCAGGGTCGTCATCGAGCGCCACAGGTGCTGCGGCACCGCCCGGTCGGACTCCTCCAGGTCCAGGACGTCCTTCACGTGCAGATAGCCCATGAAGGCGCCGTTCTCGGCCGCGACCGGGAACCGGGAGTAGCCGGTGCGGGCGGTGAGGGCGACGATCCGGCCGGGGGTGACCGAGGGGCTGACCGTGACCAGCGACTCGCGCCGGAGCAGGACGTCCGTCACCGGGCGCGAACCCAGCTCCAGGGCGTCCTCCAGGCGCTCCTGCTCCTCGGGGTCGAGCAGTCCGGCCTGGCCGGAGTCCTCCACGAGCCGGTTCAGCTGCTCGCTGGTGAACACCGCCTCGACCTCGTCCTTCGGCTCCACGTGGAACAGCCGCAGGATGGCCCGCGCGACCGCGCCGAGAGCGACGGTGATCGGCCGGCAGAAGCGGGCGAAGTACACCAGGCCGGGGCTCAGCCACAGCGCGACCTTCTCCGGTGCCGCCATGGCCAGGTTCTTCGGCACCATCTCGCCGATGACCAGGTGGAAGAAGACCACGGCGGCGAGCGCGATGACATAGGTGAGCGGATGGATCATGCCGTCCGGCAGGCGCACCCACTCGAACACCGGCTCCAGCAGATGCGCCACCGTCGGCTCGGCGACCGCGCCGAGCGTCAGGGAGCAGACGGTGATGCCGAACTGGGCGGCGGCCATCATCTGCGGCAGGTGCTCCAGGCCGTACAGCACCTGGCGGGCGCGGGCCGTGCCGAGCGGTTCGACCTGGCTGCGGCGGACCGAGACCAGGGCGAACTCGGCTCCCACGAAGAAGCCGTTGGCGAGCACGAGCAGCGCCGCGAAGAGAAGTTGGAGCACGCTCATCGGGTGACCTCCACGACGGCCCCGGTGCGCACCAGCCGGACCCGTTCGGCCCGGTAGTGCCCGACCCGGCGCACGGACAGCCGCCAGCCGGGCAGCTCCGCCCTGTCACCGACGGCCGGGATCCGTCCGAGCAGGTCGGCGACCAGGCCCGCGACGGTCTCGTACGGCCCCTCGGGCACGTCGAGACCTATCCGCAGGAGGATGTCGACCCGGCAGCTGCCGTCGGCGTCCCAGGCGGGCCGGCCGTCCTCGGGCGGCGCCGCGGCGAGCTCGGGCAGGTCCTGCCCGTCGTGCTCGTCCCGGACCTCGCCGACGATCTCCTCGACGATGTCCTCCAGCGTCACCACGCCCGCTGTGCCGCCGTACTCGTCGACGACGACGGCGATGGGCTGCTCGCTGCGCAGCCGGGCGAGGAGCGGCTGGACCGGCAGGGTCTCGGGGACCAGCAGGGCCGGGCGGGCGATCCGGCCGACGGGGGTGCGCAGCCGGTCGCTCGAACGGATCGCGAGCGCGTCCTTCAGATGGACCATGCCGACGATCTCGTCGATCCGCTCCCGGTAGACCGGGAAGCGGGACAGGCCGGTGGCGCGGGTGAGGTTCACCACGTCCTCGGCCGTGGCCGACGACTGGAGCGCGCTGACCTTCACCCGGGGGGTCATCACGTGCTGCGCGGTCAGCTCGCCGAGGGACAGGGTGCGGACGAACAGGTCCGCGGTGTCCTGCTCCAGGGCGCCTGCCTGTGCGGAGTGGCGGGCCAGGGAGACCAGCTCGCCGGGGGTGCGGGCGGACGCCAGCTCCTCGGCGGGCTCGATGCCCATGGCCCGCACGAGACGGTTGGCGACGGAGTTCAGCGCGGCGATCACCGGGCGGAACAGCCGGGCGAAGACGTGCTGGGGTCCGGCGACGAAGCGCGCGACCTGAAGGGGCCGCGACACCGCCCAGTTCTTGGGCACGAGCTCGCCGATCACCATCTGCACGGCCGAGGCCAGCAGCATGCCGACGACCACGGCGACACCGGACACCGCCCCCTCGGGGACGCCGATCGCGCCGAACGGGCCGCCCAGCAGCTGGGCCAGGGCCGGTTCGGCGAGCATGCCGACGACCAGGGAGGTGATGGTGATGCCGAGCTGGGTGCCGGAGAGCTGGAAGGACAGTTCCCGGAGGGAGGCGACGACCCGATGGGCCCGTCGGTCGCCCTCGGCGGCGGCCTTCTCGGCGTCCGTGGCCTCGACGGTGACCAGGCCGAACTCGGCGGCCACGAAGAAGCCGTTGGCAAGGATGAGGAGGAACGCGGCTGCCAGGAGCAGCAGGGGGGTACTCATGATGCCGCCGCCCCGGTATGTCGGGGGCGGGCGGCGCAGGTACTACAGGACGATCCGTCCATCGCTGGAGGGAATCACTCCTCGGGTAGGAGGGGCCTTCGAAGGACCGGTCGGACCCACGAGAGGCGGAGGCGTCGTGAGAACGCCTCCGCCAACAGATTAATCAAGACCGGGGCACTTGCGGCAGGGCGAGCGCCCCCGAGTGCGCCCTGATGGGTGTCGGGCGGACCCTGACAGGGGCCGGGCCGGCCGCGACGGATGTCGGTCAGCCCTGACGGCCCTCGGGGTCCTGGACGGACCGGGCCTCGGCGAGGGCGCGCAGGGCACGGGCGTCGGCGATGGCCTTCTCCTTGGCGATACCGGGCTGGATGCCGAGCGCGGGCAGGCTGGTGCCGTCGCTGAGGTTGAGGAACACCCAGGGGTCGCCGGGCCGCAGGTTCACCTGGACGATCTCGGCCCAGGCGAGCCGGCGCCGGGATGCGATGTTCACCACGGTGACACCCGCCTCGTCGGCGACCACGCGGACGCGTGCCAGCTGGGCGAGCACGGCGAACATGAGGGCGCCGGTGAGGACGAAGCTGAGCCGCTCCCCCGGGCCGAGCTTGTCCAGCAGCAGCGCGACCGCCGTGATGACGACGAAGATCGCCACGCCCGCGCTGAGCAGGATGGCGCGGGTGCGGCCCGGCCGGAAGGTGACGGGGAGGGTGGGCAGCTCGGACATGACGGGGCTCTCGGAGGACATCTCGGTGCGGGTCAGAGGCGGCAGGCGTGGATGGCCGTCGTCAGGATGGCGCGGGCGCCGATGTCGTACAGGTCGTCCATGATCCGCTGGGCCTCGCGGGCCGGGACCATGGCACGGACGGCGACCCAGCCCTCGTTGTGCAGCGGTGAGACCGTCGGCGACTCCAGGCCGGGCGTGAGGGCGACGGCCTTCTCCAGCTGCTCGACGCGGCAGTCGTAGTCCATCATCACGTACGTCCGGGCGACCAGGACGCCCTGGAGGCGGCGCAGGAACTGCTGCACCTTGGGGTCCTCGGCGTCCGCGCCGGTACGACGGATGACGGCGGCCTCGGACTTCATGATCGGCTCGCCGACGACCTCCAGGCCGGCGTTGCGCAGCGAGGTGCCGGTCTCGACGACGTCCGCGATGACCTGGGCGACGCCGAGCTGGATGGCGGTCTCGACGGCGCCGTCGAGGTGCACGACGGAGGCGTCGATGCCGTGGTCGGCGAGGTACTTGGCGACGATGCCCTCGTAGGAGGTGGCGATCGTCTTGCCCTTGAGGTCCGCCAGGTCGCCGCCGACGGTGCCCGGCTTGGTGGCGAAGCGGAACGTGGAGCGGGCGAAGCCGAGCGGAAGGATCTCCTCGGCCTCGGCGCCCGAGTCGATCAGCAGGTCGCGGCCGGTGATGCCGATGTCGAGCTGGCCGGAGGCGACGTAGATCGCGATGTCGCGGGGGCGGAGGTAGAAGAACTCGACCTCGTTGACCGGGTCGACGATCCGCAGCTCCTTGGACTCCCGCCGCTGCTGGTAGCCGGCCTCATGCAGCATGTCCGCCGCAGGGCCGGAGAGTGAACCCTTGTTGGGGACGGCGATGCGCAGCATGAGGTCGGCTTCCTTCGTTCGCTTGGCGGTGGAGTGGGGTGGTCGTGCTCAGAGATGGGCGTAGACGTCGTCCAGGGAGATCCCGCGGGCGACCATCATCACCTGGACGTGGTAGAGCAGCTGCGAGATCTCCTCGGCGGCGGCTTCCTTGCCCTCGTACTCGGCGGCCATCCAGACCTCGGCGGCCTCCTCGACGACCTTCTTGCCGATGGCGTGGACGCCCTTCTCGACGAGTTCGGCGGTGCGGGAAGTGGCGGGATCGCCCTGGGCGGCCTTGTGCTGGAGCTCGGTGAAGAGCTCCTCGAACGTCTTCTTGGACATGGTGACGCTCAGCCTATGCCACATGTGCCGTTCGTCAGCGCCAGGGTTCGGATACTGAGCGCAGGGTCGCCGCCGTCGCCACGGCCGCGGTCACCGCCTCGTGCCCCTTGTCCTCGCTGGAGCCCTCGATGCCGGCCCGGTCGAGGGCCTGCTCCTCGGTGTCGCAGGTCAGCACGCCGAACCCGACGGGGACGCCGGTGTCGACCGAGACCTGGGTGAGGCCCTGGGTCACGCCCTGGCACACGTACTCGAAGTGGGGGGTGCCGCCGCGGATGACGACACCCAGGGCCACGATCGCGTCGTAGCCGCGGCCCGCGAGGACCTTGGCGACGACCGGGAGCTCCCAGCTGCCGGGGACCCTGAGCAGGGTCGGCTCGTCGATCCCCAGGTCGTGCAGGGCGCGCAGCGCGCCGTCGACCAGTCCGTCCATCACCTTCTCGTGCCACTGTGCCGCGATGACGGCGACCCGCAGGTCACCCACATTGCGTACGGACAGGTCCGGTGCGCCCTTGCCGCTCACGTTCTCTCGACTCCTCGGTGTGGTCTTACTGACTGGTGCAGGTGGACAGGGTGGACGGGGCGGGGACCGCGGGCTCCGGGTCCAGCCAGGGCAGGTCGTGCCCCATCCGGTCGCGCTTGGTGCGCAGGTACCGCAGGTTGTGCTCGCCCGCCTGGACGGGCATCGGCTCGCGCTCGCCGACCCGGATGCCGTGGGCGAGCAGCGCGGCGGACTTGTCGGGGTTGTTGGTCAGCAGCCGCACGCTGCGCACGCCGAGGTCGGCGAGGATGCGCGCGCCGGCGCCGTAGTCGCGGGCGTCGGCGGGGAGGCCGAGTTCGAGGTTGGCGTCGAGGGTGTCGCGGCCGCGCTCCTGGAGTTCGTAGGCGCGCAGTTTGGACATCAGGCCGATGCCCCGGCCCTCGTGGCCGCGCAGGTAGACGACGACGCCGCGGCCCTCCTCCTGGATCCGGTCCAGCGCGGCCTCCAACTGGGGGCCGCAGTCGCAGCGCTGGGAGCCGAAGACGTCACCGGTGAGGCATTCGGAGTGGACGCGGACCACGACGTCCTCGCCGTCGCCGATCTCGCCGTGGACGAGGGCGACATGCTCGACGCCGTCGACGGTGGAGCGGTAGCCGTAGGCCGTGAACGTGCCGTGGGCGGTGGGGAGACGGACCTCGGCCTCGCGCCGGACGGTGGAGTCGGCGGCGAGCCGGTCCTCGTCGGGGGCGGTGGGTTCCACGGGCTTCGGGTGCTCGGCCTCGCGGCGGTAGGCGACGAGGTCGGCGATGGAGACGATCGTCAGGCCGTGCTTGCGGGCGAACGGGATCAGCTCGGGCAGCCGCAGCATCTCGCCGTCCTCGCCGGCGATCTCCACGATGGCGCCGGCCGGGCGCAGTCCGGCGAGCCGGGCGAGGTCGACGGCGGCCTCGGTGTGCCCGTTGCGGACGAGGACGCCGCCGGGCCGGGCGCGCAGCGGGAAGATGTGGCCGGGGCGGACGAGGTCCGAGGGCTGTGCGGTGCCGCTCGCGAGGAGCTGGAGGGTGGTGGACCGGTCGGAGGCCGAGATGCCGGTGGTCACGCCGTGCTCGCCGGAGGCGTCGACGGAGACGGTGAACGCCGTCTTCATCGACTCGGTGTTGTCCGCCACCATCTGCGGCAGTTCGAGCCGGTCGAGCTCGTCGGGCTCCATGGGCGCGCAGATCAGTCCGCGGCACTCGCTCATCATGAAGGCGACGATCTCGGGTGTCGCGTGTTCGGCCGCGATGACGAGGTCGCCCTCGTTCTCGCGGTCCTCGTCGTCGACGACCACGACGGGGCGGCCGGCCGCGATGTCGGCGACGGCCCGCTCGATCGGGTCGAGTCGCAGGTCCTCGGCGCTCTCGGCGCTGTACAGAATCGGTGCCGCGGTCATGCCGGCGCTCCTTCCAGGACGGGCCGCGCGTCGTTGCGGGAGCGCAGCCACCAGTCGCGCATGCCCCACAGGACGAGTGCGCCGTAGATGACGTAGACGAAGCCGGAGAAGGCGTAGCCGTTGGCGAAGTTGAGGGGGACGCCGACGAGGTCGACGAGGAGCCAGGCGAACCAGAACTCGACCATGCCGCGTGCCTGGGCGTACATGGCGACGACGGTGCCGACGAAGATGTAGGCGTCGGGCCAGGGGTCCCAGGACAGGGTCGGGTACGCCTTGAACAGCAGGGCGACTCCGACGGTGCCGACCGCGGCCGCGCCGAGCATGGCCGCGCGCTCGCGCCAGGTGGCGAACCGGACGGCGATGTGGCCGTCCTCGCCGCGGCCCTTGCCACGCTGCCACTGCCACCAGCCGTACAGGGCGACGACCATGACGACGGCCTGCTTGCCGGCGCTGCCGGTGAGGTGCCCGAAGAAGGCGCCGAAGAGGATCAGCCCGGCGAGGAACTGCACGGGCCAGGTCCACAGGGAGCGCCGCCAGCCGAGGGCGAGGGCGGCCAGGCCGAAGAGGTTGCCGATCATGTCCGACCAGAGGATGTGCTGGCCGAACAGCGTGAACGCCTCGGAGTTCAGCGAGTTCACCGGGTGGCCGTCCCTTCGGAGGAGAGGCGGTCGCCCAGCATCCGCTCGACGTACTTGGCGATGACGTCGACCTCGAGGTTGACCGGGTCGCCGGGCTGCTTGTGGCCGAGCGTGGTCAGGTCGAGGGTGGTCGGGATGAGGCTGACGGTGAAGAAGTCGGCTCCGGCGTCGACGACGGTGAGGCTGATGCCGTCGACCGTGATGGACCCCTTCTCCACGACGTAGCGGGAGAGGTCCGCGGGGAGGGAGATCTTCACGATCTCCCAGTGCTCGGAGGGGGTGCGCTGAAGGACCTGGCCGGTGCCGTCGACGTGTCCCTGGACGATGTGCCCGCCGAGGCGGTCGCCCACGGCGGTCGGCCGCTCCAGGTTGACGCGGGAGCCCACGGTCAGGGCGCCCAGGCTGGAGCGCTTGAGGGTCTCGGCCATGACGTCGGCGGTGAACTCGTCGCCCTCGTGGTCGACGACCGTCAGGCAGACGCCGTTGACCGCGATGGAGTCGCCGTGCTTGGCGCCGTCGGTGACGACGGGGCCGCGCAGTCGGAAGCGACAGGCGTCGCCGAGGGTCTCGATGGCCGTGACGTGGCCCAGCTCTTCGACGATTCCGGTGAACACTTCCCGGGTCCTCCTGCCTCATAGGGGCACGGACTCCGGGGCTGTCGATGACGACAGAATGTACGAGCGAGAACACCGGGAGCGACGCCGGACGAGGGTCCGCCCCATGGACGAACCGGTACGGCGGCGCGCACACAGGCTCGCCCGCCGCGCACTGCCTCCCATCCGGACTTTAACCGTCGGTCCAGGAATTTCACCTGGTCAACCGGTCGCTGGAGGCGACCGGGTCGCGGACTGTAACCGCCGGTTCGGACTTTCACCGACCCCGGAGTGCGCTGCTTCTGGTACACGCCCAGTGTGCCACGACCGGTGGGCGTCCATCCGGGCGAAGGGTGTGGAGTGGCTCACAGGACGCGTCGCCGGCCTTTCCAGGCGGGCCGCGATGCCCTCAACTCCCCTGTGCCGGTGGAGTTCTGCGATTGGTCCATACCTATTGACGCTATGGTCTAGTCCTCTTTACTGTCAGCGGTGCGCGGCGGGGCTCGGCGCCCTGCCGCACCCACGAGAGCGCCCGGCGGCGGTGACGACGGCCCTTGCCCGCCGCCGGGTCTCCCCAAGCGCTCCCCTTCCGTCTCCGTCCGCCGGATGTCACATATCCCCGGGATGCTCCGTCAGGGACGACGAGGGATGCTCCGAGAACAGGAGCGTCCACGGTGCGAACGAAGGGCTGAACACGATGAGCACGATGCTGGTGACCGGCGGGACGGGGACGCTCGGCCGGATCGTCACCGAGCGGCTGCGGGCGGACGGGCACGAGGTGCGGGTGCTCAGCCGGCACGCGCAGCCGTACGCCGTCGACCTGCGCAAGGGCGGGCCCGGTCTGGACACCGCGATGGCGGGCGTGGACACGGTCGTGCACTGCGCGAGCTCACCGAACGGCGGCGACGAGGACGCGGCGCGGCATCTGATCGCCGCCGCGCGCGGGGCCGGGGTGCGCCACCTGGTCTACATCTCGATCGTCGGTGTGGACCGGGTGCCGTTCGGCTACTACCGCAGCAAGCTCGCCGTGGAGCGGCTGGTCGAGGAGTCGGGGCTGGGCTGGACCGTGCTGCGCGCGACCCAGTTCCACGATCTGCTCGCACGGATGCTGGGCGCCCTGGCCAAGCTGCCGGTCGTGCTGCTGCCGGCCCGGGTGAAGGACCAGCCGATCGAGGTCGCCGAGGTCGCGGAGCGGCTGGCAGAACTGGCCGAGGGCGAGCCCGCCGGGCGTGTGACGGACATCGGCGGCCCGGAGGTGCGGACCTTCGACTCGCTGGCCCGCTCCTACCTGAAGGCCACAGGCCGCCGGCGTCTCGTCGTGAGCGTGCCGCTGTGGGGCCGGGCGTACGGCGCGTTCCGCTCCGGCGGCCACCTCGCGCCCGAACACGCGGTGGGCAAGGGGACGTTCGAGGAGTACCTGGACCGGCGCTCCGGTCACCGTTCCTAGAGACGCCCCGACGGCGCGAACAGGATCTCCTGGGCGCGGTCGCGGGCTGTCAGGAGGGCTCCGCGCAGGACCGCCGTCCCGCCGAGGGCGCTCGGGCGGACCGCGACCGCCAGCGGGGACATGCGCCGGACCCGCTCCTCGACCAGGGCGGCGAGCGGCGGGCCGCCGGCCTGTCCGACCTCGCCGCCGAGGACCACACAGCCCGGGTCGAGGACGGCGACGACCGAGGCCACGCCGAGCGCGAGCCGGTCCGCGAGGACGCCGAGGAAGAGCCGGGCCGCCTCGCCGTCGGCCTCGCCGGCCCGCGCCACCGCCTCCCCCACCAGCCGGGCGGCGGCCGGTGCGTGGGTGTCTCCGGCACGGAAGCCGTGCTCCGCAGCGAGCCGTGCGATCGCCGCCGAGCCCGCCAGGGAGTGGAAGCCCCCCGCGCAGTCCGTCGCCGACGGCAGTCCCGTGGTGCCCGGCACCGGCAGGAAGCCGATCTCGCCGGTGCCGCCGGACGCCCCGCGGCGCAGCGCCCCGTCGAGGACGACGGCGGCGCCGGTGCCGTGTCCGAGCCACAGCAGGACGAAGGTGTCGCGGTCGCGGGCCGCGCCGTCGCGCTGTTCTGCGAGGGCGGCGAGGTTGGTCTCGTTCTCGACGCTGACGCGCGCGTCGGGGAACCGCTCCTGGAGGGTCGCGACGAGGCCGCGGTGCCACTGGGGCAGGCCGGAGGAGTCGCGCAGTTCGCCGCTGGCCGGGTCGATCAGGCCGGGGGCGCCGATGCCCACGGTGTGCGGCCGGTCCGCGCCGGCCTCCTTCACGGCCCGCTCGACCAGAGCCACCGCCCGCTCCACGGCGGGGCCCGTCCCGGTGTCGTCGCCGATGGGCACGGACGCCTCGGCGAGCACGGTGCCGATCAGGTCGGACACGGCCACGGAGACGCCCTCGGTGCGGACGTCCAGCGCGGCGAGATGGGCGCGGTCGGCGACGATGCCGTACAGCCGGGCGTTCGGGCCGCGCCGCTGCTCGCCCGCCTCGCCGACGACGGTGATCAGGCCGGCGCCCGTGAGGCGCTCGACGAGGTCGGCCACGGACGGCCGGGACAGCCCGGTCAGCTGCTTCAACTGGCCGGCCGTCAGCGGGCCCTCCTGCTGCAGCAGGCGCAGGGCGAGCCGGTCGTTGATGGCCCGGGCGGTGCTCGGGGATGCGGGCATGCCGGGATCCTTCCAGATCGGCGGGGCCGCGCGCGGCGGCGGGCACCCCGGCACTCTATCTATCAGGCAGGGTTCCTGATAGTTTACGGCCGGACCGCGCGGAGGCGGGGGCCAGGAGGGGGTCACTTCATGGGTGGGAAGGTCTACGACCTGCGGGAGGTCAGGCGCGCCCGGTACGCCGTGGCCGCCGTCTTCGCCGCGCACGGCGCCGTCACCGGGTCGTTCGCGACCCGGGTGCCGTGGATCCAGGACCACGCGGGGGTCAGCGCCGGCCAGCTCGGTCTCGCGCTGGCGTTCCCGGCGCTCGGCGCCTCCCTCGCCATGCCGCTCGCGGGCCGGGTCACCCATCGCTTCGGCGCCCGCAACGCGCTGCGCGGCCTGATGGCGCTGTGGACACTCGCCCTGACCCTGCCCTCGCTGGCACCCAACCTTCCGGCCCTGTGCCTGGCTCTGTTCGCGTTCGGCGCCACGGCGGGCATGGCGGACGTGGCGATGAACGCCCTCGGCGTCGAGGTGGAGGGCCGCCTCGGCCGTTCGATCATGTCCGGGCTGCACGGCATGTGGAGCGCCGGCGCCCTGGTCGGCTCCGCGGCCGGCACTCTCGCGGCGCACCTGGGCTCGGACGCCCGGCTGCACCACGCGCTGGCGGCGGCGGTGCTGACCGTGCTCGGGGTGGCGGCCTGCCGGTGGGTGCTGGACCTCCAGCCCGCCGAGGACGAGGACCCGCCGCCCCGGTTCGCGCTGCCGCCCCGGTCCGCCCTGCTCATCGGGGCCGTCGGGTTCTGCGCGGTCTTCGCGGAGGGGGCGAGCCTGGACTGGTCGGCGGTGTACCTGCGGGACCAGCTGGACACCTCGGCGGGGCTTGCGGCCGCGTGCACCACGGGCTTCACGCTCACGATGGCGATCGCCCGGATCGCCGGCGACCGGGTGGTGGACCGCTTCGGCTCGGTGCGCACGGTCCGGGCCAGCGGCGTCCTCGCCACGCTCGGCGGGCTGATGGTCGTCGTCTCGGACTCCCCGGCCCTGGCGATGACCGGGTTCGCGCTGCTGGGTCTCGGGATCGCGGTGGTCGTGCCGCTGTGCTTCGCGGCGGCGGGCCGCAGCGGCTCGAACCCCTCGCTGGCCATCGCGGGCGTCGCGACCATCACCTACACCTCGGGGCTGGTCGCCCCCAGCGCGATCGGCGGGCTCGCCCAGCTCACCAGCCTCGTGGTGTCGTTCTGCCTGGTCACCCTGCTCGCCTCGGGGCTCGCGGTGTTCGCGGGCGTCCTGCGCACCGCCGACCGCGACCGTCCCAAGATCAGCCGGCCGGACGCAGCAGTTCCCGGCCCGCGGCCCTGAACTCCTCGCTCCACGGCGCCGGGCGCAGCGTCCGGGCGTCGAGCCGGACCAGCACCCGGCTGCCGTGCGCGTAGGTCACGGCACCGTCGGCCGAGCAGAAGCGGAAGCCGTACGTCAGCCCGGTGGTGCCCAGCCGCTCCAGCCACAGGTGCACGGCGTAGGCGCCGGGCCTGGTCACCGGGGTCTCGTAGGTGATGCGCAGTTCCTTGACCGCGTTGCACGCGTCTCCGGCGGCCACCCAGTCGCCCTCGAAGCGGAACCCGTGCTCCTGCCACAGCTCGGTCCAGGCCCGCTCCACCATCAGCGGGTAGCGGGCGTTGTGCAGCAGCCCGAGCGCGTCGAGGTCGTCGAAGTGCACGGTGACGGGCACGAGCCGGCCGTGGGACGGGGCGGACAGGGGCAGGGCTTCGGCGGTCACGGCGGGACTCCTGGGACGTACGACAGGACCCTGCCATCCTAAGCGGACGCTCAGAAGCCGAGGTGGCCCCGGGTCGGCGGCCCGGTCCGTGTACCCGACAATGGTCCGGACCCTCGTTCGCACGACGAAAGCGAAACCGCACCATGGATCTCGGCGTCCGCTGGAAACTGCACGGAGACGGACGCACTCCGGCGCCCGGCGCGGTGGTCCGCCCGGACGAGCGGCTGTCCTGGCCGCGCACGGTCGGGCTCGGCGCCCAGCACGTGGTCGCGATGTTCGGCGCCAGCTTCGTGGCACCGGTCCTCATGGGGCTCGACCCCAACCTGGCGATCATGATGTCCGGCGTCGCCACGGTGATCTTCCTGCTGGCGACGCGCGGCCGGGTGCCCAGCTACCTCGGCTGCTCGCTGTCCTTCGTGGGCGTCGCGGCCGTCATCCGGGCGGACGGCGGGTCGAGCGCGGTCGTGACCGGCGCGGTCCTCGTGGTCGGCGCGGCGCTGTTCCTGGTCGGTCTCGCCGTGCAGCGGTTCGGGGCCCGCATCATCCACATCGCGATGCCGCCCGTCGTGACGGGCGCGGTGGTCATGCTGATCGGCTTCAACCTCGCCCCGGTGACGGCCTCCACGTACTGGCCGCAGGACCAGTGGACGGCCCTGCTGGTGATGCTGTTCACCGGTCTGGCCGTGGTCTGCCTGCGCGGTTTCTGGTCCCGGATCGCGATCTTCCTGGGTCTGGTCCTCGGGTACGCCCTGTCCTGGGTGTTCGACCGGGTCTTCGGCCGGATCCACTCGGTGGACGCGAGCGGCAAGCTCACCGACCACTGGCGGCTCGACCTGTCCGGGGTCTCGAAGGCGGACTGGATCGGCCTGCCCGAGCTGCACGGCCCGTCGTTCCAGTGGTCCGCGATCCTCGTCGCGCTGCCCGTGGTCATCGCTCTGGTCGCCGAGAACGCCGGGCACGTCAAGGCCGTCGGCGAGATGACCGGCGACAACCTCGACGACAGGCTGGGCACCGCGATCTCCGCGGACGGCGCCGCCTCGGTGCTGTCCACCGCCGTCGGCGGCCCGCCCAACACGACGTACTCCGAGAACATCGGCGTGATGGCCGCGACCCGCGTCTACTCGACCGCCGCCTACTGGGCCGCCGCCGGCTTCGCCCTCCTCTTCGGGCTCTGCCCCAAGTTCGGCGCGGTCGTGGCCGCCGTCCCCGGCGGCGTCCTCGGCGGTATCACCGTCATCCTGTACGGCATGATCGGCCTGCTCGGCGCGCAGATCTGGATCAACGCCGAGGTCGACCTGCGCAACCCGCTCAACCTGGTGCCGGCCGCGGCGGGCATCATCATCGGCGTCGGCAACGTGACGCTGGAGATCACCGACACCTTCGAGCTGAGCGGCATCGCGCTGGGCACGCTCGTCGTCATCACCGGCTACCACGCGCTGCGGGCGTTCGCCCCCGCCCACCTCAAGACGCAGCAGCCGCTGCTCGACGAGGGCACCTCGTCGTACGACGAGGGAAGCGGCGCCGGCGAGGGGCCTCAGCGCGCCAGCTCGTAGGCGTAGGAGGCGGTGAAGCTGCCGGGCTCTCCCTTGCAGCCGTCCGACTCCCCCGGCAGCTTCACCCACAGGTAGCCGTCGATCCGGGCCTCGCCGGTCGCGAGGGTCGGCGCCCGGCCCAGCTTGCGGCCCGACGGGTCGCACCACTCGCCGTCCGGCGGGGCGCCGGCGCCGTTGCGGCTGGTGTCGATGACGGCGCCCAGGCCCGGCCCTCCGCCGAGCGCGTCGAGGACCCGCTGGTCGTAGGCGATCTCGGCGGCCGTGGTGTGGAAGTTGGAGACGTTGCTGAAGACGCCGTCGGAGGACGCGGACGAGGCGGCGCCCGCCTGCCGCAGCCATCCCGCCTGCGTGGCCGGCGAGTGCCAGCCGGAATGCCCGGCGTCGTAGTACACGCGGGCCCGGGGGTCGGCGGACTTGATGACCCGGCCGGCCCGGGCCAGGGACGCGAAGCGCGCGGCGCGCTCCCCCTCGGAGAGGCACTCGGACTGGGCGACGGAGTCCGGCTCCAGGACGACGACGACGTCACCGGAGCCCAGCCCGGCCGCGAACCGGTCGATCCACGCGTCGTACGCGGCCAGGTCGGGCGCCCCGCCCTCGGAGTACCCGCCGCAGTCGCGGTCCGGGATCACGTACGGCACGACCACCGGGGTGCGGTTCTGCGCCGCGCCGGCCGAGGTGACCGCGCGGACCCGGGCGGTGATGGTGCCCGGCGTGAAGTCGGCGAACCACACGGCGGCCGGCTGGGCGGCGATCCGCGCCTGGATGACGGCGTGCCGGGGGTCGCCGGGGTGGTCGCGGACCCACTCCTGCACCTGGGAGTCCGGGTGCCGGTAGAGCCGGGTGGAGACCGAGGCCGCGCGGGGCGTCCGCTCCGGGGTCTTCGTGGGCGTCGCGGACGCCGTCCGCCGGGGGCTCGGCGAGGCCGAGGCGGAGAGGGACGCGGTGGGCGACGGCGACGCGGAGGGCGCGACGGGCAGCGCGTCGAGGCGCACGGAACGCGTCTTCTCGGACGGCCCGGCCCGCGCGGGGTCCGGCCCGCCATCGAGGGCGGAGATGAGCCCGGTGGTCGTCCCGACGGCCACCACGACCGAGGCCGCCGCGACCATGGCGCCGCGCCGTCCGGTCCTCCTGCGCGCGGCCCTGCGTGACGCACGTCGCTGGGCGCGTGTGCCTGGCACCGTCCTGCTCCCCCTCCCCCACGGCGGGCGCGTTCCCCCGTTCTGGGGAAGCGCCGGGCCCGCCGTCACTCCGGTCAGCCTAAAGCTGGGAATCTGCCCCCATGGCGCAATGCGAACAAGTCACCACACCCGTGGACGCCGTCCTCTCCCGTATGCGCGCCCTCGACGCGAGGCTGCCCGAGCGCGACGGGGTCGCCGTCTTCAACCGCGTCTACCTCACCGTCACCGAGGCGGTCGACCGGCACATCGACGCCGGGCGGTTCCCCGACGCGCGCGCCGCGATCACCCTGGACGTGCGGTTCGCGGAACGGTACCTCGCGGCCGTGGAGACGGCGGAGGAGGCCCGGCGTCCGCCCGCCTGCTGGCGGCCCCTGTTCCAGATGCGCCGCCATCCGGGCGTACGGCCGCTGCAGTTCGCGCTCGCGGGCATCAACGCGCACATCGGGCACGATCTGGCGCTCGCCGTGGTGGACGCCTGCCGTAGCCTCGGCTGCGAACCCACCGACCTGGAGGACGAGTTCGACCGCGTGGGTGATCTGCTCATCTCGCTGGAGGAGCACATCCGCGAGGAGCTGATGCCGGGTCCCGACCTGTTCCAGATCGCGGACCCGCTCACCCATCTGCTGGGCTCCTGGAGTCTGGAGCGGGCGCGGGACGCCACCTGGTCGGCGGCGCGTGCCCTGTGGGCGCTGCGCCGGCTCCCCGAGCTGGCCGTGGAGTTCACCGAGCGGCTGGACGCAGCCGTGGGTCTGGCCGGGCGCATGCTGCTGACACCGCTGCGCGACTGAGCGGCCGCCGAGTGGCGGTTCCCCGGGCCTTCAGTACGTTGGCCGGTGGGGGTCCGCCGATCGCGAAGGAGCTCGTCGCCATGCCCATCCGCCTCGGACTCGGTCTTCCTCAACTCCGGCAGTACGACCTGGCCGAGGACGTGACGGACGTGGCCCGCGCCGCCGAGCGGACCGGCTACGACAGCGTCTGGGTCTACGAGCGGCTGCTGGTCCCCGAGTCACCGACCCAGGGCCTGTACGGCGTGCCGGGGCTGCCCTGGCCGGACTGGTACCGCGGGATGGCCCATCCGCTGGTCACGCTGACCCTGGCCGCGGCGGTCACCGAACGGGTCCGCCTCGGCACCGGCATCGTGGTCGCCCCGCTGCACGGCGCGGTCCAGCTGGCCAAGGCCCTCGCCACGCTGGACGCGGCGAGCGGCGGACGGGTCGTCGCGGGACTGGGCACGGGCTGGTCGACCGACGAGTTCGCCGCCGCCTCCATCGGACCGTACGGCCGGCGCGGCGGCCTGCTGGAGGAGGTCGTCGAGGTCTGCCGGGCCGTGTGGGGCCCGGACCCGGTGTCCTTCGAGGGCCGGACGGCGAAGATCGACGCGGCCGTGGTGGGCCCCAAGCCGGCCCGCCCGATCCCGGTCCTGGTCGCCGCGGCCGGCGACCGGGCCCTCGGGCGGGTCGTGGACCTGGCCGACGGCTGGATCCCGGTCGCCATGGACGTGGACGCGTACGCCGCCGGGTGGCGGCGGCTGCAGGAGCTCGCCGCCGAGCGCGGGCGGACCCGGCCGATCGAGCGGGTGCCCCGGGTCAACGCCCTGTACTCCGCCACGCCCTACGACGGCGACGACCGCCAGCCCTTCCAGGGCAGCGCGGACCAGATCGTGGCGGACCTCGCCGCGTACGCCGAGGTCGGCGTCGACGAGGTCCTGCTCGACCTCCAGACGAACACGCGCGACGCCCAGGAGCTCAAGGACGCCGCCGCGCAGGTGTACGAGAAGGTGCGGGCCGCCGGGCTCTGAGCGGGTCAGTCCTCCGGCAGCTCGACGGGGGCGATCTCGTCGTAGACGTCGCCCGGACCCGGGTTGGTGGCGTCCGTGGTGCCGCCCAGGTGGTGCATGACGCCCCACACCGCGTTCAGCGCGGTCTGGACGGCGCCCTCGGCCCAGCCGGCGGTCCAGGAGATGTCGTCGCCGGCGAGGAAGATGCCCCGCTTGTCCTCGGGCAGCCGGTCCTGCATGAAGTGGGTGAACAGGCGCCGCTGGTAGCGGTAGTGGCCGGGCAGGTTGGCCTTGAAGGCGCCCATGAAGTAGGGCTCGTTCTCCCAGGAGACGGTCACCGGGTTGCCGATGATGTGCTTCCGGATGTCGACCTTCGGGTAGATCTCGCCGAGCGACTTCAGCATGACCTCCATCCGCTCCTGAGCGGACAGCGGCAGCCACTTCAGGCTGTCGTCGCACCAGGTGTAGGAGAGGCAGATGACGGCGGGCTTGTCCGGGCCGTCGTCCAGCAGGTAGGTGCCGCGCGTCATCCGGTCGGTGAGCGTCATCGACATGACGTCCCGCCCGGTCTCCTCATCCTTGTCCAGCCAGAACGGCCGGTCCACGGGGACGAACAGCTTCGAGCTCTCCATGTAGTGGGTGCGCTCGATGGCCGTCCAGTGGTCGATCGGGAAGAGCGAGTCGTCGCAGGCGATCTTGGACAGCAGCATCCAGGACTGGGCGGTGAAGATCGCCGCACGGTAGGTGCGGATGTCGCCGCTCGCGTCGGTCACGGTGATGCGGTTGCCCGCGGCGCGGTGCAGCCGGGTCACGGCCGGGCGGGGCGCGCCGTCACCGTGCAGGGACTTCAGGGAGGTCCCGTACGGCCAGTGGACGATCTTCTGCGGCTCGCGCTCCCACAGGCGCAGCGGCAGCTGCTGGGAGCCGCCGACGATGCCGCGGTGGTGGTCGTCGGCCTCGGTGTAGACGACGCGCAGGATCTCCAGGATGGAGTTCGGGAAGTCGGTGTCCCAGCCGCCGGTGCCGAAGCCGACCTGGCCGAAGATCTCACGGTGCCGGAAGGACTTGAAGGCCTCGGAGTCGCACAGGAAGCCGTAGAAGGTCTGGTTGTCGAGCTTCTCGACGAGCTTGGCCCAGATCTCGCGGATGCGCGGCACGTCCCGCTCGCGCATGGCCTGGTTCATGTCGGAGAAGTCGGCGCCCTCCTCCAGGCACTTGTTCCAGGCGGCGGCGACGTCGCGGTAGACCTGCGGCAGGTCGTCGATCGTCTCGGCGTAGTGCGACTCGCCCTTGAGGTCGACGACGGTCGACGGGGTCGCCTCCGACAGGGGGTTGGGAAAGGGCCGGGTCTCCAGGCCCACCAGGTCGATGTAGTGCTGGAGCGCGGTGGAGGAGGGCGGGAAGCGCATCGCGCCCATCTCGGCGGTCAGGCCCTCGGTGCTGGGGCCGTCGAAGCCGACGGTGCGCAGCCGGCCGCCGATCTGGTCGGCCTCGTAGACGACGGGCTTGAGGCCCATCTTCATCAGCTCGTAGGCGGCGACGATGCCGGACAGGCCACCGCCGATGACGGCGACCTCGGTGCCGTGCTCGGTGGCGGGTATCTGGCCGAGGCCGGCCGGGTGGTTCAGGAAGTCGTCGTACGCGTAGGGGAAGTCCGGGCCGAACATGGTGATCGGCGGCTGCTGCTCGTCGGCGTGCTCGACGGCGTTGGGCACGGTGGACGTCATGGGGTACGGACTCCTTGCGACTACGGCTGGGGGAAGAGCGGGGAGGTTCAGACGAGGGACCCGTACAGACCGGGGCGGCGGTCCGTCAGATACGGGTTGGCCTCGCGGGAGGCTGCGACGAGGGCGGGGTCGACGTCGGCGAGGACGAGGTCCTCGGCGCGGCCCGCGCGGGTGCGGGCGATCCCGTCGGGGCCGGCGAGCGTGGAGAGGCCCACGAACTCGAACTCCCCTTCCTGGCCGACCCGGTTGACGTACGCGACGTACATCTGGTTCTCGAAGGCCCGCACCGGGATCATCGACTCCGCGACGAACTGGAACGGGTGCATCTGCGCGGTCGGGACGATCAGCAGCTCGGTGCCGGCCAGCGCGTGGGCGCGGACGTTCTCCGGGAACTCGACGTCGTAGCAGATCAGGATGCCGACCCGGACGCCGTCGACCTCGGCCTGGACGACCTGCCGGTCGCCCGGCGTGAAGTGGTCGCGCTCGAAGCAGCCGAAGAGGTGCGTCTTGCGGTAGCCGGCGAGCCGGGTGCCGTCGGCGGCAATCAGCTGCGCGGAGTTGTACACGGTGTCGCCGGCCCGCTCGGGGTAGCCGTAGGCGATCGCGAGCCCGTGCCGGGCGGCGGTCTCGGCGACCGCGTCGGCGTACGCGCCGTCGGCGGGTTCGGCGAGCCGGGCGATGTCGTCGCCGATCGCGTACCCGGTGAGGAACATCTCCGGCGTCACCAGCAGCCCGGCGCCCGCGGCGGCGGCACGGCCCGCGGCCTCGTCGAGCACCTTGAGGTTCTCGACGGTGGAGCCGGGGTGGCCGGAGCTCTGGAGCAGGGCGGTGCGCATGTGTCCTCACCGGGGCGAAAGGGGTGGTTGTGGGGGCCATGAAGAAGGTACGGTCGGCCGGCCGACAGGGACAAGAAGGAGCCGTTGCGCGCCGGTGAGCGGTTCGTTGCGTTCGAGGACGGCTTCGCGGCGATTCGTTGCGCGCCGAGGGTGCGGGTACCGCGCGAGGGCCGTCCCCGCACCCTCCATCCGTCACGCCGGAGCGCTCCGGGCCCTGGTCAGCGCGGCCGCCGTCACCAGATACGGCACCGCCAGCGCCGCGAACACGGTGCCGTGGGCGAGATCCGTGCCGAGCAGGGCGTACACGCCGAACGCGGCGATCGTGGCGAGCTCGGTGCCCAGGCTCGCCACCGAGGTGAGCGTGGCCCGGCAGGACTCCTCGATGCGGTGCTGGAGACGGACGTCGGCGAGCACCTCGGCCAGCTGGAAGCCGGCGAAGGCGACGCCGACCAGGACGATCCCGGGCAGGGTGCCGGACGCCGCGCCGACGGCCAGCGCGAGGGCCGCACCCGCGAGCAGCGCCGCCAGTCCCCTGGTGCCGAGGCGTTCGGCCGGTCCGGCCAGGAGGCTGCCGACGGTGACGGCCGCCCAGACCAGCATGACCAGGTACGGCACGGCCGACTCGGAGACCCCGATGTCGTGGACCAGCAGCGGGACGTACTCGTCCAGCGCGCCCCACACGGCGGCGACGGCCGGGACCAGCAACAGCGCGCCGCGCACGGCCCGGTCGCCGCGCACCTCGGCGAGCCCGGACCTCAGCGTCCCGGTCCAGCCGCTGTGGCCGGCGGCCGGCCGCTCACGCCGCTCGGGGAACAAGGTGGCCACCGCGGCGGTCACCAGGCACGCCAGGACGCTCGCGGCGCCGACGGCCGGATACCCGCCCCAGGCGAGCACGGGCCCGGCGAGGCCGAGGGAGGCGACGGTGCCCAGCAGACGCGCGGCACGGGCCCGGCCCATGACGCGCGCGTACCGGCCGGCGGCGGCACGCCGGTCCAGTTCGTCGTAGACGAGGGCCTCCAGCGCGCCGGAGCCGAGCGCCCCGCCCGCGCCCCACAGCACGAATCCGACGGCGAAGGCGGCGTACGACGGCACGGTCACCCACAGCGCGAAGCCGGCGGCGGTGAGCAACGGGCCGATCCACAGCAGCCGACGCCGGGAGACCGTGTCGGCCCAGACGCCCGACGGCACCTCGAGGAGCACAGCCGTGAGCGACCACAGGGCGAAGAGCGAGGAGATCTGCCAGAGCGGCAGGCCGGTGTCGGCGAAGAGCAGCGCGTACACCGGGTAGAGCAGGACGAAGTCGTCGAGGAACGCGTAGCCGTACAGCGTGGCCGTCAGGCGCCGGACGCCGGTCGTGGGCACACGCGTGGGTGAGAGTGTCATGGGGCCTTCCCGCAGGGACGTCTCGGACACCGGGGGTACGGCGTCCGGGGCGGACCTCGGGAGGCACGGCTGGTGGATCAATGTCGCCAGGTCATGACACCGATGATAGGCGCCGGGGCGGCTCTCAGGCGGGCGATCCGGACGAGAAGCGGCGCAGCAGCGGGGAGAGCACCAGCACCGACTTGGTGCGCTCCACGAACGGCTCGCCTGCGATCCGCTCCAGGACCCGTTCGAAGTGCCGCATGTCGGAGGCGAAGACCTGCACCACGGCGTCCGCGTCGCCGGTGACGGTCGACGCGGCCACGACCTCCTGGTACGGCTCAAGACCTCGCCGGATCGTCTCCGGCGAGGTGTTGTGCCGGCAGTAGATCTCGACGAACCCCTCCGTCTCCCAGCCGAGCGCGGACGGGTCGACGCGGACCGTGAAGCCGGTGATGGCCCCGGTGGCCCGCAGCCGGTCCACGCGCCGCTTCACGGCGGGCGCGGACAGGCCGACCAGGTGCCCGATGTCGGCGTAGGAGCGGCGGGCGTCCTCGGCGAGGGCGTGCACGATGCGTTCGTCGAGATCGTTCAGCACTGCGGGCGGTTCACTTCACTTCAGGTACGGCGAGACGGGAACGGCGATACCCGTAGAGGAAGTAGAACACGAGACCGGCGGCCATCCAGCACCCGAAGACGACCCAGGTGACGGTGTCGAGGCTGACCATGTTGTACACGCAGAACAGGAAGCCCAGTGCCGGCAGCACCGGCCCGAACGGCACCCGGAACGTGCGCTCCAGCTCCGGCCGCTTCCTGCGCAGCACGATCACCGCGATGTTGACCAGCGCGAAGGCGAAGAGCGTGCCGATGCTGGTGGCGTCGACCAGCTTGCCCAGCGGGATGAGGGCGGCCAGCGCGCCGCAGAACAGCGACACGATCACCGTGTTGAGGCGGGGGGCGCCGGTCTTCGGGTGCACCTTGCCGAGGGCCTTGGGGACGAGGCCGTCGCGGGACATGGCGAACAGGACGCGGGTCTGGCCGTAGAGGACGGTGAGGACCACGCTGGCGATGGAGATGACCGCGCCGAGGGCGAGCAGCGTGCCCCAGAAGGTCTGGCCGCTGACATCGTTCATGATCGCGGCGAGGGAGGCCTGGGAGCCCTCGAACTTGGTCCAGTTCCAGGCGCCGACGGCGACCCCGGCGACGAGGACGTACAGCGCGGTCACGATGATCAGCGAGAGCATGATCGCCCGCGGCAGGTCCTTCTTGGGGTCCTTGGCCTCCTCGCCCGCGGTGGAGGCGGCGTCGAAGCCGATGTAGGAGAAGAACAGGGTGGCGCCGGCGGCGCTGACCCCGGCCATGCCGAGCGGCATGAAGTCGGCGTAGTTGCCGGACTTGAAGCCGGTGAAGCCGACCGCGCAGAAGAGCACCAGCGCGGCGATCTTGACCGCGACCATGATCGTGTTGGCGCGGGCGGACTCGCGGACGCCGCCGAGCAGGAACACCATCGCCAGCAGGACGACGATCAGCGCGGGCAGGTTGATGACACCGCCCTCGCCGGGGGCGGAGGACAGCACGGACGGGATGGTGACGCCTATCGTCCCGTCGAGCAGTTCGTTCAGGTACTCGCCCCAGCCGACGGCGACGGCGGCCACGGAGACGCCGTACTCCAGGACCAGGCACCAGCCGCAGATCCAGGCGACCAGCTCGCCCATCGTTGCGTACGCATACGAGTACGACGAGCCGGCGACGGGGATGCTGCCCGCCAGTTCGGCGTAGGACAGGGCCGAGAAGAGGGCCGTGAGACCGGCGATCACGAAGGCCAGGGTGACCGCGGGGCCGGCCTCCGGGACCGCGTCGCCGAGGACGACGAAGATGCCGGTGCCGAGGGTGGCACCGATGCTGATCATGGTGAGCTGCCACAGGCCGAGGGAGCGCCGCAGGGACCCTCCCTCGCCCTGGCCACCCTCGGCGACCAGGTGTTCCACGGGCTTGCGGCGCATCAGGCGCGCGCCGGTGCCACGGGGGGCGGCGGCGGCCGTCCGGTCTCTGTCCTGCGGGGGTGCGCCTTGGTCGAGCACGCGCTGGCTCCTTGTCGCTGCCGGTCAGGGCGACAGGGACCGGCGGCATCCCCTCAGGGCGGGGACCCACCGAGCGGGGTCCCTGCCACGCCACGTACGAGGCGACAGCCTACGAGCATCGACGTTGCGGGTGAAATGCAGCAACCTTGCGCATACCCGCAAGATCATTGCGTCTCCGGCGACTCGGTGGGGTTTCGTTGCGGCGGGGCTTTCGACCGTTGCACACGGCGGGGAATCCGGAGCGGTGCACGAAACGGCCCCCGCCCTCCCGGCGTGCGGGAGAACAGGGGCCGTCCTTGACGAGACGTCAGCTCCAGCTGGCGTGCAGCGGCTTGCCCTCGGCGTAGCCGGCCGCGCTCTGGACGCCGACGACGGCCTTCTCGGCGAACTCCTCCAGCGAGGCGGCGCCCGCGTAGGTGCAGGAGGACCGCACGCCCGCGATGATCGAGTCGATCAGGTCCTCCACGCCGGGACGGTCCGGGTCGAGGAACATGCGCGAGGTGGAGATGCCCTCCTCGAACAGCGCCTTGCGGGCCCGGTCGTACGCCGACTCCTCCGACGTGCGGTTGGCCACGGCCCGCGCGGAGGCCATGCCGAACGACTCCTTGTAGAGCCGCCCGCTGGAGTCCTGCTGCAGGTCGCCCGGTGACTCGAAGGTGCCCGCGAACCAGGACCCGATCATCACGTTGGACGCGCCGGCGGCGAGCGCCATGGCGACGTCGCGCGGGTGCCGGACACCGCCGTCGGCCCACACGTGCTTGCCGTACTTCCTCGCCTCGGCCGCGCACTCCATGACGGCGGAGAACTGCGGGCGGCCGACGCCGGTCATCATGCGGGTGGTGCACATGGCGCCGGGGCCGACCCCGACCTTGATGATGTCCGCACCGGCCTCGATCAGGTCGCGCACGCCCTCCGCGGCCACGATGTTGCCCGCGGCGATCGGCACCTGCGGGTCGAGCGCCCGCACGGTCCTGATGGCGGCGATCATCGACTCCTGATGCCCGTGCGCGGTGTCGATGACCAGGGTGTCCACGCCCGCGTGGAGCAGCTGCTTGGCCTTGCCGGCCACGTCGCCGTTGATGCCCACGGCGGCCGCTATGCGCAGCTTGCCGGCGGCGTCGACGGCCGGGGTGTACAGGGTGGCGCGCAGGGCGCCCTTGCGGGTCAGGATGCCCGCGAGACGGCCGTCGGCGTCGACGGCGGGGGCGTAGCGCCGGTTGTGGGCGTCGAGCTTGTTGAAGGCCTCGCGCGGGTCGATGTCCGCGTCCAGGAGCAGCAGGTCGCGGGACATGACGACTTCGAGCTGCGTGAAGCGGTCCACGCCGGACAGGTCGCTGTCGGTGACGACGCCGACCGGCCGCCGGTCCTCGTCGACGACCACACCCGCGTTGTGGGCGCGCTTGGGCAGCAGGGCCAGCGCGTCGGCGACGGTCTGGTGGGGGGCCAGCACGATCGGGGTGTCGAGCACGTGGTGGCGGCTCTTCACCCAGGAGACGACGTCCGTGACGACCTCGATCGGGATGTCCTGCGGGATGACGACCAGGCCGCCGCGCCGCGCCACCGTCTCGGCCATGCGGCGGCCGGCGATGGCGGTCATGTTGGCGACGACCAGCGGGATGGTGGTGCCCGTGCCGTCCGGGGAGCTGAGGTCCACGCCCTGCCGCGAGCCGACCGCGCTGCGGCTCGGGACCATGAAGACGTCGTCGTACGTCAGGTCGTACGCGGGCTGGATGTCGTTGAGGAAACGCACGTGCTGCACATCCCAGTCGATCAGAGGTGGCCCCCGGACAGGACAGCCAGGGGGAAGAGCACGTACTTCATTGTCCCATGCTGACCGGAACGCCCTGAACGGTCACATCGTCCAAGCAGGCAGGATGCCTACTTGGAGGAACCTCCGAGGTCGAGCAGCACAGTGAGGTCCCGGGTGCCGTCCGCCGCCCCGGTGAGCACGTCCCGCGCCACCCGCCATTCGTCGGGGCGCGCTTCGGCGTACGCCCGCCAGTTCCGTACGACGAGCCACATGCCCCGCTCCCGGGCGTCCTCGGGCCAGACGGTGCGGTCGGACAGGGAGTCCGCCAGCGCGTCCCAGTTGCGCCCGAACCAGTCCGGCAGCCGCAGGGCCTCGGCGCAGCGGTCCATCAGCGCCGCCTTGTCGGTGACCCCGTCGAGGTCCAGCGTGACCACGAGCTCCGTCATACGCGTGCCGCTCCGATGTCCGTCGATGCGGAGAGGGGGCGGCACCGGGCCGCCCCCTCTCCGACGTACTGTCAGTTCCCGTCCGGGTCCGACCTGCTGAGCGCCGGCTTCGGCGCCGGGCCGGCCGTCATCAGCACGTCCGCCGCGGAGGTGTCCGTCACCAGGCTGGTGACGAGTCCCGAGCGCAGCACCGCGTCGATCGCGGCCGCCTTGCGCGCTCCGCCCGCGATCGCGACGACCTCGGGGATACGGCGGAGCTGGTCGGCCTTGACGGTGATGCACCGCTCGCCGAGGTCCCGGCCGACGCGGCGTCCCTGGGCGTCGAAGAGGTGCGCGGACATCTCGGCGGCGACGCCGAGCGAGGCGTAGTGCGCCCGCTCCTCGTCGCTGAGCATGTCGTGCACCGTCGAGATGCCCGGCTCCCAGGAGCCGATGGATACGCAGGCGACCGTGACCTTGTCGAAGTACTCGAAGGCCCGGGCGATCCCCGTCTGGTGCCGCAGCGCCTTCGCGGTGGCCGCGTCCGGCAGCAGCATCGGCGCGTAGATGGGGTGCGCGTCGCCGCCGGAGACCTGCGCGGCCCGCCGGACGGCCTCCACCGAGCCGCGCTCGGCGGTCCCGGCGTCGTACACGCCCGTCAGCTGGACCACCGTGCACGGGGGCAGCCTGCTGAGGGCGGCGGCCATGTGGATGGTGGACCGGCCCCAGGCCAGGCCCAGCACGTCCCCCTCGTCGACCAGCTCGCCGAGCAGGTCGGCGGCCACCTCTCCCAGGTTCTCCGGGTCGGGCGTCTCCTCGGCGTCGGCCGGGGACTCCACGACCACGGCGTGCCGCAGGCCGTACCGGGCGCGCAGCGCGTCCGAGCGCTCGGCGTCCAGTTCGGCCGGCACGCGGATCTCGATGCGCACCAGATCCCGTTCGAGAGCGGTCTCCAGGACCCGGGCCACCTTGAAGCGGCTGACGCCGAACTCCTCCGCGATCTGGATCTTGGACTTCCCCTCGAGGTAGAAGCGGCGGGCCATGGCCGCCGCCTGCACCAGCTCAGCGGGTCCCATCCGCATGGCTGACCGGCCCGCCGACATACCCGACACGGCGATCTCCTCACTGCTGTTCACACTCTGGATTCGCCGTTCATCCTTGCAGATCCGGCGCACTTGATCCGCCCCGATGGGCGGGCGTTCACGTTCCCTTGGTTCAGTGGCCGCACGCCCAGGCGGCCGTCCTGGTGACCTCGTCGGCCCGGGCCCGCAGCGCGCGGACCGCTTCCGCCGGGTCGTCGGCCCCGTAGACCGCCGAACCGGCGACGAACACATCGGCGCCCGCCTCGGCGCATCGCTCGATCGTGGACTCCGACACGCCGCCGTCGACCTGGAGCCAGAGCTGCAGACCGTGCTTGCTGATCAACTCGCGGGTCCGGCGGATCTTCGGAAGCATGATGTCGAGGAACGCCTGCCCGCCGAAGCCGGGCTCGACGGTCATGATCAGCAGCATGTCGAGCTCGGGGAGCAGGTCCTCGTAGGGCTCGATGGGCGTCGCCGGCCTGAGCGCCATGGAGGCACGGGCGCCCTTGGCCCTGATCTCCCGCGCCAGCCGGACGGGAGCGGCGGCGGCCTCGACATGGAAGGTGACCGAGGATGCACCTGCCTCGACGTACTGCGGCGCCCAGCGATCGGGCGCCTCGATCATCAGATGGCAGTCCAGCGGTGTGTCCGTCGCACGGGCCAGTGACTCTACGACCGGCACGCCGAGCGTGAGGTTCGGGACGAAATGGTTGTCCATGACGTCGACGTGGAGGTAGTCGGCTCCCTCGACCGCCTTCGCCTCGTCCGCGAGGCGGGCGAAATCGGCGGACAGGATGCTGGGGTTGATCTGCGCGGCCATGACCCAAGCCTGCCATGCCCCGGCGCGATTGTTACCCCCGGTCCAGACCTCAGACGATCGGCGTATGCCGGGAGCGGGCCGCCGGTGCCATGCTGGGCACCCGACCGGGTCGTCGGACGACTGCGGGGGTGCCCATGACCGGGACGCGAGGCGTGGCGCACCTGGTGTGCGGACGGCGTGCGAAGTGGGTCGTGCTGGTCCTCTGGCTGGTGGTGCTGTTCGTGACGGCCCCGCTGGCCCAGAAACTGACGGACGCCCAGGACAACGACGCGGCCTCCTGGCTGCCGGGCTCCGCCGAGTCCACCCAGGTCCTTCACCTGTCCGAGAACTTCCGGCCCGAGCAGATCCCCGCGGTCGTGGTCTACGCCCGTGACGGCGGTCTGACGGCCCGGGACCGCGCGGAGATCGCCGAGGACGTCGCCGAACTCAAGCGGCTGACCGACCACGGCATCCGGGGCGCCGAGACCCGCGGTCCGGTCTTCGACCGGGAGACCGACCCGCGCGCGGCCCAGGTCCTGGTGCCGATCACCATGGACGAGGACGGCTGGCAGCGCATCGCGCCGGCCGTCGACTCCATCCGGGACGTGGTCGGGGACGGCGGCGCCGGGCTCGCCGTGCACATCACGGGCCCCGGCGGCACCTCGGCGGACTTCGCCGACGCGTTCGAGGGCATCGACTCCACGCTGCTGTTCGCGGCGATGACGGTCGTCATCGTGATGCTGCTGATCACGTACCGGAGTCCGTCCCTGCTGCTGGTCCCGCTGGTCTCCGTGATCGTCGCCCTGTTCACCGCCCAGGCCCTCATCTACCTGCTCGCGCGGCACGGGGGCCTGACCGTGAACGGCCAGAGCGCGGGCATCCTGACGGTGCTCGTGTTCGGCGCCGGGACCGACTACGCCCTGCTGCTCGTTGCCCGCTACCGGGAGGAACTGCGCCGCCACGACGACCGCCACGAGGCGATGGCGCGCGCCCTGCACCGGGCGGGCCCGGCGGTGATCGCGTCCGGCGCGACCGTCGTGGTGAGCATGCTGGTGCTGCTCGCGGCGGAGATGAACTCCACCAGCGGCCTCGGCCCGGTGGCGGCGATCGGTGTCGCGGTCGCGCTGCTCGCGATGATGAGCCTGTTCCCCGCCCTGCTGGTCGTCTTCGGCCGCTGGATCTTCTGGCCCGTGATCCCGCGCCTCGGCTCCGAGAATCCCGACGACCGGGGCGTCTGGGCCCGGCTCGGCCGGCGTATCTCCCACCGGCCGCGCGCGACCTGGGTCGCCACGGCCATCGCCCTCGCGATCTGCTCGCTCGGCCTGATCCAGCTGCGCGCGGAGGGACTGAGCAACGCCGACGCGTTCACGGACAAGCCGGACTCGATCGCAGGACAACAGGTCTCGGCCCGGTACTTCCCGGCGGGCAGCGGCGACCCGCTGGTCATCGTCAGCGACAAGGCGCAGGCCGTGCAGGTGGGCCGTGCGGTGGCGGAGACCGAGGGTGTCGTGCCCACGTCGCTCGGGCTGCCGCCGGGCACGAAACCCTCCTGGGACGGCAAGGTGCTCTTCGAGGCGACGATGAGCTCCCCGGCCGACAGCGAGGCCGCCAAACAGACCGTCGAACGGGTCCGGGACGCCGTGCACGCCGTGCCGGACGCCGACGCGAAGGTGGGGGGTGGCACGGCGGCGCTGCTGGACGCGGACCGGGCGACCACCCACGACAACATCCTGATCATCCCGCTGGTGCTGGTCGTCGTTCTGCTGATCCTCAGCGTCCTGCTGCGGGCGCTGATCGCGCCGCTGCTGCTCGTGGGGACGGTGATCCTGTCGTTCACGGCCGCCCTCGGCATCAGCGCGCTGGCGTTCCGCCACGTCTTCGACTACGCGGGCGAGGCGACGGACTTCCCGCTCTTCGTCTTCGTCTTCCTCGTGGCCCTCGGCATCGACTACAACATCTTCCTCACCACCCGTATCCGCGAGGAGGCCACCCACCAGGGCACCCGCCCCGGCGTGGTCACGGGCCTCGCCGCGACGGGCGCGGTCATCACCTCGGCCGGTCTGGTCCTCGCGGGCACGTTCGCCGCCCTCGGCACCCTGCCCATGGTCGCCTTCGCCGAGATCGGCTTCACGGTGGCCCTCGGCGTGCTCCTGGACACGTTCATCGTGCGCTCGGTCCTGGTGACCTCGCTGTTCCTGGACGTGGGCCCGGCGGTGTGGTGGCCGAACCGGCTGGAACCGGCGGCCCCGCCGCCCGCGCGCGAGTGAGGCGGAGTGCGGGTCAGGCCACGCGCCGCATCAGCGCCAGATACATCGCGTCCGTGCCGTGCACATGGGGCCACAGCTGCACGTCGGGCCCCTCCCCCAGCTCGGGCACGCCCGGCAGCAGACCGCGCGCGTCGATCAGCTCGACGCCGGAGCGCTGCTTGAGGACGTCGTCCACGACCGCACGGGTCTCCGCGAGGTGCGGGGAGCAGGTGGCGTACCCGACGACCCCGCCCACCCGCACGGCGTCCAGCGCGCTGCGCAAGAGCCCCCGCTGCAGCGGCCCGAAGCCGTCCAGGTCCTCGGGCCGCCGGCGCCACCGCGCCTCGGGCCGGCGCCGCAGCGCGCCAAGACCGGTGCACGGCACGTCCACCAGCACCCGGTCGAAGCTGCCCGGCCGCCACGCGGGCCGCGTCCCGTCGGCGGCGATCACCTGGTACGGCCCCGGGTTGCCGGCCAGCGCCCGGGCCACCAGCCCCGCCCGGTGCGGCTGCTTCTCGGAGGCGACCAGCAGCGCGCCCCGCTCGGCGGCCATCGCGCCGAGCAGCGCCGCCTTCCCGCCGGGTCCGGCGCACCCGTCGAGCCAGCGCCGGTCGGGGCCCTCCAGCGGCGCGTTGGCCAGGGCGAGTGCGACGAGCTGACTGCCCTCGTCCTGCACGCCCGCGCGCCCGTCGCGCACGGCCTCGATCGCGCCGGGCTCCCCGCCCTCGGCGAGCCGCACGGCGTACGGGGACCAGCGCCCCGGCACGGCGGCGTCCTCGGCCAGCAGTTCCTCGGTGGTGGCCCGCCCCGGGCGCGCGACCAGCGTCACCTCGGGCCGTTCGTTGTCGGCCTCCAGCAGGCGCTCGATGCCGGCGCGGCCGCCGCCGAGCGAGTCCCACAGCGCCGAGACGACCCAGCGGGGGTGCGAGTGCACGACGGAGAGATGGTCCTCGGGATCGTCGTCGTAGGGCGGGGCGACCCGCTGGATCCATCCGTCCAGGTCGTCCTGGGCCACCTTGCGCAGCACGGCGTTGACGAACTTGGCCCGCCCGTCGCCGAGCACGACCCGGGCCAGCTCCACCGAGGCGGACACGGCCGCGTGGGTGGGGATGCGCGTCCCGAGGAGCTGGTGGGTGCCCAGGCTGAGGACGTCGAGCACCGGCGGGTCGACCTCACGCAGCGGCCGGTCCACGCAGGCCGCGATGACGGCGTCGTACGTGCCCTGCCGGCGCAGGGTCCCGTAGACCAGCTCGGTCGCGAGCGCGGCGTCCCGGCCGTCGAAGTCGCCCTTCTCGCGCGCCTTGCGCAGCAGCGGCGGCAGCACGAGGTTGGCGTACGCGTCCCGCTCGTCCACGGCGCGCAGCGCCTCGAACGCGAGGATGCGGACGGGGTCCTTCTGGGGCCGACGGTAGGGCTTGCCGGGCCTGCGGGGCCGACGAGAGGTGTCGCTCACGAAAAAGGTGCTCCGGATTGCTGGACGAGAGATACGTCCAGCCTACGTCCCGTCACGGCCCCGGCGTGCCCGCGGTCAGGCCCCGACCCGCTCGCCCAGGGCGATGCGCGCGCCGCGCGCCCAGTCCGCCGCCCGCATGGGCTTCTTGCCCTGCGCCTGCACCCACAGCAGCTCGACGGCGTACGAGCCGGTCCCGACGTACACGTTGTTCTTCCCGGCGGCGAGCTCGCCGGGGGCGAGGTCGTCCCGGCCCGGCACCGGCTGCACCTGGATGAGCTTCAGGCGCTCACCGCGGAACGTGGTCCAGGCGCCCGGCGCGGGCGTGCAGCCGCGCACCACGCGGTCGACGCGCAGGGAGGGGGCCGTCCAGTCGACGTGGGCGTCCTCGACGTTGACCTTGGGGGCGAGGCTGACGCCGTCGGCGGGCTGCGGCACGGCCTTCAGGGTGCCGTCCTCGATGCCGTCCATGGTGGCGGCGAGCAGCCCCGCACCGGCGAAGGCGAGACGGGTCAGCAGGTCGCCGCTGGTGTCTGTGGGGCGGATCTCCTCGGTGACCGTCCCGTAGACCGGCCCGGAGTCCAGGCCCTCCTCGATGAGGAAGGTGGACGCGCCGGTGATCTCGTCGCCGGCCATGATGGAGTGCTGTACGGGAGCGGCGCCGCGCCAGGCGGGCAGCAGCGAGAAGTGCAGGTTGACCCAGCCGTGGGCGGGCACGTCGAGGGCGACGCGCGGCAGGAGCGCGCCGTAGGCGACGACGGGGCAGCAGTCGGGCGCGATCTCGCGCAGCCGCTCCAGGAACTCGGGGTCGCGCGGCTTGGCGGGCTTGAGCACCTCGATCCCGGCCTCGGCGGCGCGTTCGGCCACGGGGCTCGCGACCATCCGCCGCCCTCGGCCGGCCTGCGCGTCGGGCCGCGTGACGACGGCGGCCACCTCGTGCCGCCCGGAGGCGATCAGAGCGTCCAGAGCGGGAACGGCGACCTCGGGGGTGCCGGCGAAGACGAGCTTCATGGGTGGGCGGGGCCTCTCGGGCGGGGGCGGCTGGGCGACGCACCAGTCTATGGGTGCGGAGGCCGCTGACTCACGCCGGAGCACAGGCCGTTCGGGAAGGGTTCGGGAAGCGGTCCCGCCTGCCGTCGCCCGCGGCGCGCACCCCTCCGCCGGGCGTAGGCATATGCCCACACGCCCCCACAGCGTGACCAGCGGCGCGCTGCCGCGTTGGTCAAGAAAGAGTTGACCCCTTCGGGCCGCATACGCCGACATGGCGGCCCGCCCCTTTTCACGCCGGTTCGAGAGGCTTGTTCATGGCCGACCACGCAACCCACGACGCCCAGGCTCGGGCCAGCCTGCACTTGCTGGTGCGGGACATCGAGCGGGTCCGCCGGCAGGTGGACGCACTGCGTACCCTCACCGCCCAGCTGGGCAACGTCTACCGCCCGCGCCGCTCCGGCCCCTCCACGGGCTTCGTCGTCTACGGGCGCGCCCCCGCCCCGACGGTCCGCCTCGCCCAGGAGCTGCGGGACAGCGTCGAGACCCTGGTCACGGCGGCCGTCGACTTCGACCGCTCGCTGGGCTTCTCCTGGGACGCGGTCGGTTCCGCCCTCGGTGTCACCAAGCAGGCCGTCCACCGCCGCTACGGCGCACGCCGCGCCGCCGCCCAGGCCGCGGCCGAGGCGGAGCGCACGGCCGAGCCGGCCGGCGCCCGCACGGTCAACGTCTCCACCGCCCTGCCGACGGTGCCGACGGTCCCCGCCGCCCGCTCGATGCCGACCCAGCCGACGGCCGGCAGCCCCGCCCTGCGCGACGAGGCCCGCCCCACGGCCTTCCCCGGCCCGCGCAACGGCTGACACCCCCTCGACTCTGCCCTCCCGGAGCGCACCCGGGAGGGCAGACCCTTTCCTGACCGGAGGGGGTGGGCGCCACACCGGCACCGGACGCGCGCCCGCCCGGCCGACGGCAACGGCTCACGCGCACGAACGCGCATGCTCGCCGCCTCTCCGGGCGGCCCCGCACGAGCCCTGCAGCCCGCAGCGTTCAGCCGATGCCCAGCACGTCGATCCACACCAGCCCAGTCCCACCGGCCTTCCGACCGTGCCCACGGGCGCCGGGCACTCAGACGAGTCCAGGCGGGCCGGGCCCCGTCCCTCAGCCGATGTCCAGCGGATCGATCCGTACCAGCACCGTCTCGCCTCCGCCGCGGGCCATCCGGGCCGCTCGGGCCGACTTCAGGGCCGTCGCCAGGGCGGCGCCGCTGCCGGGGGGCACCCGGATCAGGGCGCGGTCCCACTGCTCGCCGGGCGGGGGGCCGCCGGGGCGTCGGGGGCGGCCCGCCGGGGTGACCGGCAGCGGCACCGGGCCCAGCACCTCCGCGTCGCCCGGCAGCTCGACGCCCGCGAGGAACTCCGCGAGGGCGCCCGGCGACCCGGACACCGCCGCCATCCGCGACACGGGCGGGAAGCCCAGCTCGGCGCGCTCGGCCAGCTCCCGCACGGCGAACCCCACCGGGTCCCAGCGCACCAGCGCCTGCACCGGACGGAGTGTCGCCTCGGCGACGATCACCACGGTGCCGCCCGCCTCCTGCGGCCGGACCAGCGCGGAGGCGGTGATCCAGCGCCGCAGCGCCTCCTCACCGGACCGCAGGTCGGCCCGGCCGAGCATCGCCCAGCCGTCCAGCAGCAGCGCCGCCGCGTACCCGCCCTCGGCCACCGGCTCCGCGCCCGGTGTGCTCACGACCAGCGCGGGCGCCCCCGGCACGGTGTCCAGCACATGCTCCCGCCCCGAGGTGCGCACGGGCACGGCCGGGAACGCCCGCCCCAGTTCCTCGGCGGTCCGGCGCGCACCGACGACCTGGGCCCGCAGCCGGAACCCGCCGCACTCGGGGCAGTGCCAGTCGGGGCTGTCCTGCCCGCACCATGCGCAGGACAGGGCACCGCCACCACCGCTCGCCTCCAGCGGGCCCGCGCACTGCCGGCACCGGGCGGGCTCCCGGCACCGGTCGCAGGCGAGCCGGGGGACGTAACCGCGCCGGGGGACCTGCACGAGGACGGGGCCGTGCCGCAGTCCCTCGCGGGCGGCCTGCCAGGCCAGGGACGGCAGCCGGGCGGCGCGGGCGGCCTCGTCGCGGGCGAGGTCGCCGTCGCCGACGGTCCGCACCAGCGGGGTGAGCCGCCGGGCGCGCTCGCGGTCCGCGGTGAGCGGGACGGCCCACTCGCTGCGGACGAGCTGCGCCGCCTCCACCGTGCAGCCCCAGCTCCCGAGCAGGAACCCGCACTTGCCGCCCGCGGCACGCAGCTCCAGCACCTCCCGCACATGCGGGAAGGGGGCGTTGTCGTCGCTGTGGCTGGAGTCGCCGTCGTCCCAGATCACCACGAGGCCGAGGTCGTGCACCGGGGCGAACATCGCGGCCCGGGTACCGACCACGGCCCGGACGGAACCGCGGCGCACGGCCAGCCACTCGAGATAGCGGCGCTCCTGGCCCGCGTCGGCGGTGAGCAGCGCGTGCTGCCCCTCCCCCAGGGCCTCGGTGAGCGCGGCGTCCACCCGTGCGGCCGACCGGCCGGACGGCACGACGACCAGCGCACCGCGCCCGGAGGCCAGGGTCGCGCGCACCGCGAGGGCGATCTCCTGGGCCCACTGCGGTCCGGGCAACGCGGTCCACACCGCTCGCGGTGAGCGTCCGGACGCCAGCGCCTCCAGGAAGCGCGGCCCGTGCTCGTAGCGCTGCCAGGGGCCGGGGTCCGGGGCCGGGGGCGGCGGTGGGGGCGGCGGCAGGGTGCGGGCCTCGGCGCGGGCATGGCGGGGCGGGACGGCCAGCTGCAGGACATCGGCGAGGCTGCCGGCGTACCGGTCGGCGACGGCACGTGCGAGGGCGAGCAGCTCGGGGTCGAGGACGCGCTCCGGCGAGACGACCTGGGCGAGCGCGGCCAGCGGACCCTGGTAGTCGCTCTCGGCGAGGCGCTCGACGATGAACCCGTCCCGCAGCCCGCCGCCCTCGCGGCGCCCCTCGCGCACCTGATGGGCCCCGGCGCCGAACCGCACCCGGACCCGGACCCCGGGCTGGGCCTGCTCGTCCAGCTCCTCGGGTACGGCGTAGTCGAAGTAGCGGTCGAGGTGCAGCACGCCCTTGTCGACGAGCACCCGCGCCACGGGCAGCTCCTTGGCGAGCCGGGCGCCGCGCCAGGTCCGGGGCTTGGCGCGGGGCACCTTGGCCTTGCGCACGCTCTCGCGGATGAGGGCAAGCTGCTCGGGCGGCGCCCCGTCGGTGCCGCCTCCCGGCTGCTCGTCCTCGCTGCTCACGCCTGCATTCCTACCAAACGCCACTGACATCCGGCGCCGCCCCCGGTCACTCCTGGAGAGGGCCGCTCCCGCGCACAGGCCGAGGCCCGGTCCCCAGAGAAGGGCACCGGGCCTCGGCGTGACGAAACTACGGGCCTGCCTACACCCCGGCGGCCTTGCGGAGCGCGTCCACGCGGTCCGTGCGCTCCCAGGTGAACTCGGGGAGCTCGCGGCCGAAGTGGCCGTACGCCGCCGTCTTGGCGTAGATCGGGCGGAGCAGGTCCAGGTCGCGGATGATCGCGGCCGGACGCAGGTCGAAGACCTCGTCGATGGCCCTCTCGATCCGCTCGGCGTCGACCTTGGCGGTGCCGAAGGTCTCGACGAACAGGCCGACCGGCTCGGCCTTGCCGATCGCGTACGCGACCTGCACCTCGCAGCGGGAGGCCAGGCCGGCCGCCACGACGTTCTTGGCGACCCAGCGCATCGCGTAGGCGGCCGAGCGGTCCACCTTGGACGGGTCCTTGCCGGAGAACGCGCCGCCGCCGTGGCGGGCCATGCCGCCGTACGTGTCGATGATGATCTTGCGGCCGGTGAGGCCGGCGTCACCCATCGGGCCGCCGATCTCGAAGCGGCCGGTGGGGTTGACCAGCAGGCGGTAGTTCTCGGTGTCGAGCTTGATGCCGTCGTCGAGGAGGGCCTTCAGCTCGGGCTCGACCACGAACTCCTGGATGTCGGGACCCAGCAGCGAGTCGAGGTCGATGTCCGAGGCGTGCTGCGAGGAGACGACCACGGTGTCGAGGCGGACGGCCTTGTCGCCGTCGTACTCGATGGTGACCTGCGTCTTGCCGTCGGGGCGCAGGTAGGGGATGGTGCCGTTCTTGCGGACCTCGGAGAGGCGCTTGGACAGCCGGTGCGCCAGGAAGATCGGCAGCGGCATCAGGGTAGGCGTCTCGTCGGTGGCGTAGCCGAACATCAGGCCCTGGTCACCGGCGCCCTGGCGGTCCAGCTCGTCCTCGTCGCCCTCGACGCGGGCCTCGTAGGCCGCGTCGACGCCCTGCGCGATGTCGGGCGACTGCGAGCCGATGGAGACGGAGACACCGCAGGAGGCGCCGTCGAAGCCCTTCTTCGAGGAGTCGTAGCCGATCTCGAGGATCTTGTTGCGGACCAGCGTCGCGATGTCCGCGTACGTCTTGGTCGTGACCTCTCCGGCCACGTGCACCAGGCCGGTCGTGATCAGCGTCTCGACGGCGACGCGGGACGAGGGGTCCTCGCGCAGCAGTGCGTCGAGAATGGTGTCGCTGATCTGGTCAGCGATCTTGTCGGGGTGACCCTCGGTCACGGACTCCGAGGTGAACAGGCGACGGGACACAACGCTCCCTGGGGTTGCAGCGGCTGCTGGCTGATCATTGGTGGACGGGACGGGGGCTGCGCCCGGCGTCGTCCGCGGACAGTTTATCTGTCGTGCCCGGTCACGGACCCCCCTGTCTCGCCTCTCGGGAGGGCTGTGACCTGCGGCACGGGCATTCTGCCAATCGCACACGGCGGTGGCCAGAGGCGCCACGCCCGAATCGGGCGGCAGCCGGACGCGCTTCCGGGCGGGTCAGACGGCACCGTCCAGACGCCGCGCCACGAGGTCCCACACGATGTCGGCGAGGGCCTCCTTCGGCCCGTGCGGTATGGGGGTCTCGGTGCCGTCGGCGCCCAGCACGACCGCCTCGTTCTCCTCGGAGCCGAAGGTCTTGCGCTCGCCCACCTCGTTGACCACGAGGAGGTCGCAGCCCTTGCGCTCCAGCTTGCGGCGTCCGTTGGCGAGGACGTCGTCCGTCTCCGCGGCGAAGCCGACGACCACCTGACCCTCCCGAGCCCGGTCTCCCGCGATCTCCGCCAGGATGTCCGGATTGCGCACCAGCACGATCGGCTCGGGCTCCTGGCCGTCCTTCTTCTTGATCTTCCCGGTGGCGTACGTGGCCGGGCGGAAGTCGGCGACGGCCGCGGCCATGACCACGGCGTCCGCGTCGGCGGCGGCCTTGACGACGGCCTCCCGCAGCTGCACGGCCGTGCCGACCGGCACCACGTCGACGCCGGCCGGGTCGGGCATCTGCGTGTTGGCGGCGACCAGGGTGACGCGGGCGCCCCGCGCGGCGGCGGTGCGGGCGAGCGCGTAACCCTGCTTGCCGGAGGAGCGGTTGCCGAGGAAGCGCACGGGGTCGAGGGGCTCACGGGTGCCGCCCGCGCTCACCACGACGTGCCGGCCCGCGAGGTCGGGCTCGGTGACGCCCCGGGCCAGCACCCGGCGGCAGACCTCGAAGATCTCCCCGGGGTCGGGCAGCCGGCCCTTGCCGGTGTCGACGCCGGTGAGCCGGCCGACGGCGGGCTCGATGACGACGGCGCCGCGCCGGCGCAGGGTCGCCACGTTCTCCTGGGTGGCCGGGTGCTCCCACATCTCGGTGTGCATGGCGGGCGCGAACACGACCGGGCACCGGGCGGTGAGCAGCGTGTTGGTCAGCAGGTCGTCCGCGAGGCCGTGGGCGGCCTTGGCGAGCATGTCGGCCGTGGCGGGGGCGACGACGACGAGATCGGCGTGCTGGCCGATGCGGACGTGCGGCACCTCGTGGACGTCGTCCCAGACCTCCGTGGAGACCGGGTTGCCGGACAGGGCGGACCAGGTGGCGGCGCCGACGAAGTGCAGGGCGGAGGCGGTCGGCACGACGCGTACGTCATGGCCGGACTCGGTGAGTCTGCGCAGCAGCTCACAGGCCTTGTAGGCGGCGATGCCGCCGCTGACCCCCAGAACGACCTTCGGCTTGTCCACCGTCTCTCCCCGCGCTCGGCTGCGTACGACTCCACTACACACCACAGGCCCGGCGGACGCGCCGCCGGGCCTGTGGAAAAGTCAGCGTCAAGCTGAAGATCGTACTTACTGCGCCGGGCCCTCGACGGCCTCGGACGTCAGCAGACCCGCGTTGATCTCCCGCAGGGCGATCGAGAGCGGCTTCTCGTGGACGTGCGTGTCGACGAGCGGACCGACGTACTCGAGGAGGCCCTCGCCGAGCTGCGAGTAGTACGCGTTGATCTGGCGGGCCCGCTTGGCCGCGTAGATCACGAGGCTGTACTTCGAGTCGGTGGCCTCGAGGAGCTCGTCGATCGGCGGGTTGATGATGCCCTCGGGCGCGGAGATGGAAGAGGACACGCTCTACCTTCCGATGGATGGGAAAGATTCAGTCATGCGATCGGACACGATCACACAACGTCCATCAAGGCTAGCAGCTCGCGCGCCACGTCCTCGACGGAGGTGTTGACCAAGGTCACATCGAACTCGGGCTCGGCCGCCAGCTCGATCTTCGCCGCGTCCAGCCGGCGCTCGATCACCTCGGGCGGCTCGGTGCCCCGCCCGGTGAGCCTGCGCACCAGCTCCTCCCAGGAGGGAGGGGCGAGGAACACCAGGTGGGCCTCGGCCATCGACTCACGGACCTGCCGGGCGCCCTGGAGGTCGATCTCCAGGAGCACCGACTCGCCCGCGTCGAGCCGCTCCAGCACGGCCGCGCGCGGTGTGCCGTAGCGGTTGCCGGCGAACTCGGCCCACTCCAGCAGCTCGCCGTTGGCGATCAGCTTGTCCATCTCCTCGTCGGTGACGAAGAAGTAGTGGACTCCGTGCTGCTCGCCGGGGCGGGGCTTGCGCGTCGTCGCCGACACGGAGAGCCAGACCTCGGGGTGTTCTTTGCGCATATGAGCGACGACCGTGCTCTTGCCGACCCCCGAGGGGCCGGAGAGCACGGTCAGCCGCGGACGTGCGTCCGGGGGCTCGGGGGTCGTCCCCCGGGGTGTTACAGCCATGCAGCGATTATTCCAGCAATCGCGGACCGCCCGGGACCCGAGGTCCCGGGGAGCCGGGACTCAGGAGCCGGTGCTGCCGAACTCACGCTCAAGGGAGGCGATCTGGTTCGAGCCGAGACCCCGCACGCGGCGGCTCTCGGAGATGCCGAGTCGCTCCATGATCTGCTTGGCGCGGACCTTGCCCACGCCCGGCAGGGACTCGAGCAGTGCGGAGACCTTCATCTTGCCGATGACGTCGTTCTCCTGGCCCTGCTTGATGACCTCGTGAAGGGAGGCGCCGGAGTGCTTGAGTCGATTCTTGACCTCGGCCCGCTCCCGGCGAGCCGCGGCGGCCTTTTCGAGCGCGGCTGCGCGCTGTTCAGGGGTAAGGGGCGGAAGAGCCACGCCTACGTCACCTCGGATGTCGAACTGTCGGATACGGACCGGTGAGGAACCTAGTCGCCCCACACCTGGTGAGCCACGAGCAACACGCTTGCCCACTGACTCTCGTCGGAGACTAGCGGGCAAGTCCGCAAGAGTCAGCGAGAACAGCGGAAAAGTCCTGGTCAGCCTCCGTCAGGCCAGACATTTAAGACATACTGCCCTGGATTTGAGGATGTATCCAGACTCAAGTCGGCCGCGGACCACCCGCCGGAGGACTGCGCGGCCGACATCGATGCCGTCGGCGGCCCTCAGGCGCCCGCGACCGCCTCGCGGATCTCGTCGGCGAAGCGTGACGCGGCGTCACGCAGGGTCACGACGTCGGGGCCGTGCCGCAGCACACCGCGGCTGACGTTCGGGACGACGTTGCGCACCGCGGCACCGAACACCCTGGGGAGATCCGCGGGCGTGGCTCCCTGGGCGCCGATGCCGGGTGCGAGCAGCGGGCCGTTGATCGCGAGGTCGTAGGACGACAGGTCACCCAGCGTGGCGCCGACGACCGCCCCGAAGGAGCCCAGCGGCTCCTCCCCCGCGTTCTCCGCGGCGAGGTGGGCGAGCATCGTCGCGGCGACGTCCCGGCCGTCCGCGCGGACCGCGTGCTGGATCTCGCCGCCCTCGGGGTTGGAGGTGAGGGCGAGCACGAACAGACCGGTGCCGCTCTCCCGGGCCAGCGCCACCGCCGGGGACAGCGAGCCGTAGCCGAGGTACGGCGAGACGGTCAGCGCGTCGGAGAACAGCGGCGCGTCCTTGCGCAGGAAGGACTCCGCGTACGCGGCCATCGTGGAGCCGATGTCGCCGCGCTTGGCGTCCATGACGACGAGCGCGCCGGCCGCCCGCGCCTCCTCCACCGACTTCTCCAGGACCGCGACCCCGCGGGAGCCGAAGCGCTCGAAGAACGCGCTCTGCGGCTTGAGCACGGCGACCCGGTCGGCCGTCGCCTCGACGACCGTGCGGCTGAACCGCTCCAGGCCGGCCACGTCGTCGTTAAGGCCCCACTCGGCGAGCAGGGAGGCGTGCGGGTCGATGCCCACGCACAGGGGGCCGCGCTCGTCCATCGCACGGCGCAGTCGACTGCCGAAGGGCTCGGTCATACCGTCTTCCTCACGTCGGCGCCGACCGCGTCGGCGAGGGTGGCGTACGGGCTGGTGCGCAGGCGCGCGGCGAGGCCCTTGTGGATGGCGCGGGCCCAGAAGGGGCCCTCGTAGACGAAGGCGCTGTAGCCCTGGACCAGGGTGGCGCCCGCCAGGATGCGCTGCCAGGCGTCCTCGGCGTTCTCGATGCCGCCGACGCCCACGAGGGTGATCCGGTCGCCCACGCGCGCGTACAGGCGCCTGAGCACCTCCAGCGAGCGTGCCTTCAGCGGCGCTCCGGAGAGCCCGCCCGTCTCCTCGACCAGGGCGGGGTCGGACGTCAGGCCGAGTCCCTCGCGCGCGATGGTGGTGTTCGTCGCGATGATGCCGTCCAGGCCCAGCTCGACGGCGAGGTCGGCCACGGCGTCCACGTCCTCGTCGGCCAGGTCCGGCGCGATCTTGACGAGCAGCGGCACCCGGCGGGCGGGCACCACACGGTCGGCGGCCTCGCGCACGGCCGTCAGCAGGGGCCGCAGCGACTCGGTGGCCTGCAGGTTGCGCAGACCGGGGGTGTTGGGCGACGAGACGTTGACCACCAGGTAGTCGGCGTACGGCGCCAGCCGCTCGGCCGACTTCACGTAGTCGCCGACGGCCTCGGCCTCGGGCACGACCTTGGTCTTGCCGATGTTGACGCCCACGACGGTCCGGAAGACCGGCGTACGGGACGCCAGACGGGCGGCCACGGCCAGCGAGCCGTCGTTGTTGAACCCCATGCGGTTGATCAGCGCGCGGTCCGGCACGAGCCGGAACAGCCGCTTCTTGGGGTTGCCCGGCTGGGGCTCCCCGGTGACCGTGCCGATCTCGACGTGGTCGAAGCCGGTCATCGCCATGCCGTCGATCGCGACGGCGTTCTTGTCGAAGCCCGCGGCCAGCCCGAACGGGCCGTGCATGCGCAGCCCCAGGGCCTCGGTGCGCAGCTCCTTGTAACGGGGCGCGAGCGCGGCGGCGACGAAGGTGCGCAGGACGGGAATGCGGGCGGCGAGGCGGATCCACCGGAAGGCCAGGTGGTGGGCCTGCTCCGGGTCCATCCGCTGGAAGAAGCAGGTGAAGAAGATCTTGTACATGATTCCCTCATGAAGAGGGGGACACCGTTCCCGGTGTCCCCCTCGTCGGCTGCTAGTCGCGGGCCGCGGTCAGGTGTTCGGCGTGTTCCTGGAGCGAGCGGACGCCCACGTCCCCGTGGTTGAGGGCGTCGATGCCCTGGACGGCGGCGGCGAGCGCCTGGACCGTCGTCAGGCACGGCACCGAGCGCGCCACGGCCGCCGTACGGATCTCGTAGCCGTCGAGGCGGCCGCCGGTGCCGTACGGGGTGTTGACGATGAGGTCGACCTCGCCGTCGTGGATGAGCTGGACGATGGTCTTCTCACCGTTCGGGCCGGTGCCCTCGGACTGCTTGCGCACGACGGTGGCGTTGATGCCGTTGCGCTTGAGGACCTCGGCGGTGCCGGAGGTGGCCATCAGCTCGAAGCCGTGGGCGACCAGCTCGCGCGCCGGGAAGATCATCGAGCGCTTGTCGCGGTTGGCGACCGAGATGAACGCGCGGCCCTTGGTGGGCAGCGGGCCGTACGCGCCGGCCTGCGACTTGGCGTACGCCGTGCCGAAGACGCTGTCGATGCCCATGACCTCGCCGGTGGAGCGCATCTCCGGGCCGAGGACCGTGTCGACGCCGCGCCCGTGGATGTCGCGGAAGCGCGACCACGGCATGACGGCCTCCTTGACGGAGATCGGCGCGTCGAGCGGCAGCTCGCCGCCGTCGCCGTTCGCCGGGAGCAGGCCCTCGGCGCGCAGCTCGGCGATGGTCGCGCCCAGGGAGATCCGGGCGGCGGCCTTGGCCAGCGGCACCGCGGTCGCCTTCGAGGTGAAGGGGACCGTACGGGACGCGCGCGGGTTGGCCTCCAGGACGTACAGGATGTCCCCGGCCATCGCGAACTGGATGTTGATCAGGCCGCGCACCCCGACGCCCTTGGCGATGGCCTCGGTGGAGGCGCGCAGGCGCTTGATGTCGAAGCCGCCCAGCGTGATCGGCGGCAGCGCGCACGCCGAGTCGCCGGAGTGGATGCCGGCCTCCTCGATGTGCTCCATGACGCCGCCGAGGTAGAGCTCGGTGCCGTCGTACAGGGCGTCGACGTCGATCTCGATGGCGTCGTCGAGGAACCGGTCGACCAGGACCGGCCGGGACGGGCTGATCTCGGTGGACTCGGCGATGTAGGACTCCAGCCGGGTCTCGTCGTAGACGATCTCCATGCCGCGACCGCCGAGGACGTACGACGGGCGCACCAGGACCGGGTAGCCGATCTCGTCGGCGATGGCCTTGGCCTCGGCGAAGGTGGTGGCGGTGCCGTGCTTCGGGGCGGGCAGGCCCGCCTCGGCGAGGACGCGGCCGAACGCCCCGCGGTCCTCGGCGGCGTGGATGGCCTCGGGGGACGTGCCGACGATCGGCACGCCGTTGTCCTTCAGCGCCTGCGACAGGCCCAGCGGGGTCTGCCCGCCGAGCTGGACCACCACACCGGCGACCGGGCCGGCCTGCCGCTCGGCGTGGACGATCTCCAGCACGTCCTCCAGCGTCAGCGGCTCGAAGTACAGCCGGTCGGAGGTGTCGTAGTCCGTGGAGACGGTCTCCGGGTTGCAGTTGACCATCACGGTCTCGTAGCCGGCGTCGCTGAGCGCGAAGGAGGCGTGGACGCAGGAGTAGTCGAACTCGATGCCCTGACCGATGCGGTTGGGGCCGGAGCCCAGGATGATGACGGCCGGCTTCTCGCGCGGCGCGACCTCGGTCTCCTCGTCGTAGGACGAGTAGAAGTACGGGGTCTTCGCGGCGAACTCGGCGGCGCAGGTGTCGACCGTCTTGTAGACCGGGCGGATGCCGAGCGCGTGCCGCACCTCGCGGACGACGTCCTCGCGCAGGCCGCGGATCTCGGCGATCTGCACGTCGGAGAAGCCGTGCCGCTTGGCCTCGGCCAGCAGGTCCGGGGTCAGCTCGGCGGCCGCGCCCAGCTCGTCGGCGATCTCCTTGATGAGGAAGAGCTGGTCGACGAACCACGGGTCGATCTTCGTGGCGTCGAACACCTCCTCGGGCGTGGCGCCCGCGCGGATGGCCCCCATGACCGCGTTGATACGGCCGTCGGTGGGCCGGACCGCCTCGCGCAGCAGCTCGTCCTTGTCGCCGGGCTCGCCGACGAAGGTGAACTGGCTGCCCTTCTTCTCCAGCGAGCGCAGCGCCTTCTGGAACGCCTCGGTGAAGTTGCGGCCGATGGCCATGGCCTCGCCGACCGACTTCATGGTGGTGGTGAGGGTGGAGTCGGCGCTCGGGAACTTCTCGAAGGCGAAGCGCGGGGCCTTCACGACCACGTAGTCGAGGGTCGGCTCGAAGGAGGCCGGGGTCTCCTGCGTGATGTCGTTCGGGATCTCGTCGAGCGTGTAGCCGACGGCCAGCTTGGCGGCGATCTTGGCGATGGGGAAGCCGGTCGCCTTGGACGCGAGCGCCGACGAGCGGGACACGCGCGGGTTCATCTCGATGACGATGACCCGGCCGTCCTCGGGGTTCACCGCGAACTGGATGTTGCAGCCGCCGGTGTCGACGCCGACCTCGCGGATCACGGCGATGCCGACGTCCCGCAGGGTCTGGTACTCGCGGTCGGTGAGCGTCATCGCCGGGGCGACGGTGATGGAGTCGCCGGTGTGCACGCCCATCGGGTCGAAGTTCTCGATGGAGCAGACGACCACGACGTTGTCGTGCTTGTCGCGCATCAGCTCCAGCTCGTACTCCTTCCAGCCGAGGATGGACTCCTCCAGGAGCACCTCGGTGGTCGGGGAGAGCGTGAGGCCCTGGCCGGCGATGCGGCGCAGCTCCTCCTCGTCGTGCGCGAAGCCGGAGCCGGCGCCGCCCATGGTGAAGGACGGGCGGACGACGACCGGGTAGCCGCCGAGGGTCTCGACGCCGGCGAGGACGTCGTCCATGGAGTGGCAGATCACCGAGCGGGCGGACTCGCCGTGCCCGATCTTCTTGCGGACCTCCTCGACGACCTCCTTGAAGAGGTCGCGGTCCTCGCCCTTGTTGATGGCCTCGACGTTGGCGCCGATCAGCTCGACGCCGTACTTCTCCAGGGTGCCGGCCTCGTGCAGCGAGATGGCCGTGTTGAGGGCGGTCTGGCCGCCCAGGGTCGGGAGCAGCGCGTCCGGGCGCTCCTTGGCGATGATCTTCTCGACGAACTCCGGCGTGATCGGCTCGACGTACGTGGCGTCGGCGATCTCCGGGTCGGTCATGATCGTCGCCGGGTTGGAGTTGACCAGGATGACGCGCAGGCCCTCGGCCTTGAGCACGCGGCACGCCTGCGTGCCGGAGTAGTCGAACTCGGCGGCCTGGCCGATGACGATCGGGCCGGAGCCGATGACCAGGACGGACTGGATATCGGTGCGCTTAGGCACGCTGGCCCTCCATCAGGACTGTGTTCATCAGAGAGGTGAAGCGGTCGAACAGGTACGCGGCGTCGTGCGGACCGGCTGCGGCTTCGGGGTGGTACTGGACGCTGAAGGCCGGCTGGTCGAGCAGCTGGAGCCCCTCCACCACGTTGTCGTTCAGGCAGACGTGGGAGACCTCGGCGCGGCCGTAGGGGGTGTCGGAGACCTTGTCGAGCGGGGCGTCGACGGCGAAGCCGTGATTGTGCGCGGTGACCTCGACCTTGCCGGTCGTACGGTCCTGCACCGGCTGGTTGATGCCGCGGTGACCGTACTTGAGCTTGTACGTGCCGAAGCCCAGCGCGCGGCCCAGGATCTGGTTGCCGAAGCAGATGCCGAAGAGCGGCGTCTTGCGCTCCAGCACGCCCCGCATGACGGAGACGGCGTGGTCGGCCGTGGCCGGGTCCCCGGGGCCGTTGGAGAAGAAGACACCGTCCGGGTTGACGGCGTAGACGTCCTCGACGGTGGCCGTGGCGGGCAGCACGTGCACCTCGATGCCGCGCTCTGCCATCCGGTGCGGGGTCATGCCCTTGATCCCGAGGTCGACGGCGGCGACGGTGAACTTCTTCTCGCCGATCGCGGGGACGACGTACGCCTCCTTGGTGGCGACCTCGGCGGCGAGGTCGGCGCCCTCCATCTCGGGGGCCTGGCGGACCTCGGCGAGCATGGTGCCCTCGTCGGGCAGGGCGTTGCCGGAGAAGATGCCGACGCGCATGGCGCCGCGCTCGCGCAGGTGGCGGGTGAGGGCGCGGGTGTCGATGCCGGAGATGCCGACGACGCCCTGGGCGCGCAGCTCGTCGTCCAGGGAGCGGCGGGAGCGCCAGTTGGACGGGGTGCGGGCGGGGTCGCGGACGACGTACCCGGCGACCCAGATGCGCTTGCTCTCGGGGTCCTCGTCGTTGACGCCGGTGTTGCCGACGTGCGGGGCGGTCATCACGACCACCTGGCGGTGGTACGACGGGTCGGTCAGGGTCTCCTGGTAGCCGGTCATGCCGGTGGAGAACACGGCCTCGCCGAAGGTCACCCCCACGGCCCCGTAGGCGCGGCCGCGGAAGATCCGGCCGTCCTCCAGGACGAGTACCGCGGGAACCTTGCCGGCTCCCCTTGTGGAGGTGGTCATCGTTCGGCGCCTTCCGTGCTGGTGTCGTTGGTCATGGAGTTGAGGGCGTCGACCCACGCGGTGTGCTCCGCCGCGTGGTCCGAGCGGAACCCGGAGTCGATCAGCCGGTCGCCGTGCGCCCAGGTCACCACGAGCAGGCCGCCCTCCGTGAGGACCTTGCCGGCGATGCCCTTGTCGAGCCGGGCCCCGCGCAGCCGGTCCACGGGGACGAAGAAGTCAGCCGCGCCGGGGCGTACGACGTCCAGTCCCGCGTCCGTCAGGGTGAGCTCGGCCCGGCTGCGGGTGCCCAGGCCGTGCGCCACGATGCGGTCCAGCCACTGACCGGCGGTGGTGGAGCCGTGATAGCGGCCGCTCATGCTCAGTCTCGCCGGGCCCGGGTCGTCCGGCGCGCTGGGCAGCGCGGGCAGGTCGCTCTGGAGCGTGCCGCGCCACTTCCAGCCCTCGCGCATCAGCCAGTAGACGAGCGCCACGAAGAGGCCGAGTCCGACGACCCAGCCGACGCGGGCCGCCCAGTCGGTGACCTCGGCCGACTTCTGGTCCGCGGCGAATCCGGCTGCGAGGAGTGTTGCAGGTGTCACGTGAGCTTCCCGTCGACGAGCGTGGCCTTGCCCCGGAGCCAGGTGTGCGTGACACGGCCCGGCAGCTCACGCCCCTCGTACGGGGTGTTCCGGCTGCGCGAGGCGAAGCCCGCGGGGTCCACGGACCCACGGTATGCCGTGTCGACGAGCGTGAGGTTGGCGGGCTCACCAGCCGAGACGGGCCGGCCGTGGCCCTTGGCCTGCCCGATCTCGGCGGGCTTCACGGACATGCGCTCGGCGACCCCGGCCCAGGTGAGGAGCCCGGTGTCCACCATGGTCTCCTGCACCACCGACAGCGCGGTCTCCAGGCCGACCATGCCCATGGCGGCGGCAGCCCACTCGCAGTCCTTGTCCTCGTGCGGGTGCGGGGCGTGGTCCGTGGCGACGATGTCGATCGTGCCGTCGGCGAGCGCCTCGCGCAGCGCCAGCACGTCCCGCTCGGTGCGCAGCGGCGGGTTCACCTTGTAGACCGGGTTGTAGGTGCGCACCAGCTCGTCGGTGAGGAGGAGGTGGTGCGGGGTGACCTCGGCGGTGACGTCGATGCCCCGGGACTTGGCCCAGCGGACGATCTCGACGGAGCCGGCGGTCGACAGGTGGCAGATGTGGACGCGGGAGCCGACGTGCTCGGCGAGCAGGACGTCCCGGGCGATGATCGACTCCTCGGCCACCGCCGGCCAGCCGCCGAGGCCCAGCTCGGCGGAGACGACGCCCTCGTTCATCTGGGCGCCCTCGGTCAGCCGGGGCTCCTGCGCGTGCTGGGCGACGACGCCGCCGAAGGCCTTCACGTACTCCAGGGCGCGGCGCATGATCACGGCGTCGTCGACGCACTTGCCGTCGTCGGAGAAGACGGTGACGCCGGCGGCCGACTCGTGCATGGCGCCGAGCTCGGCGAGCTTCCTGCCCTCCAGGCCGACGGTGACGGCGCCGATGGGCTGCACGTCGCAGTAGCCGTGCTCCTGGCCGAGCCGGTAGACCTGCTCGACCACGCCGGCGGTGTCGGCGACGGGGAAGGTGTTGGCCATGGCGAAGACGGCCGTGTAGCCGCCGGAGGCCGCCGCGCGGGTGCCGGTCAGGACGGTCTCGGAGTCCTCGCGGCCGGGCTCGCGCAGATGGGTGTGCAGGTCGACCAGGCCCGGCAGGAGCACCTTGCCGCCGGCCTCGACGACCTCGGCGCCCTCGGCGCTCAGGCCGGTGCCGACCTCGGCGATGGTCCCGCCGTCGATCAGCACGTCCTGCGGCTCGCCGCCGAGCACCTTCGCACCACGGATCAGGGTCTTGCTCATCTTCTTCACTTCTCCTCGGTGCGGGTGTGGGTGACGGCCGGCTCGTTGCCGCCGAGCAGCAGGTAGAGCACGGCCATGCGGATGGAGACTCCGTTTGCGACCTGCTCGACGACGGTGCAGCGGTCGGAGTCGGCGACCTCCGCGGTGATCTCCATGCCGCGGACCATCGGGCCGGGGTGCATCACGATGGCGTGCTCCGGCATCCGGGCCATGCGGTCGCCGTCGAGGCCGTAGCGCCGCGAGTACTCGCGCTCGGTCGGGAAGAAGGCGGCGTTCATGCGCTCGCGCTGCACGCGCAGCATCATCACGGCGTCCGACTTGGGGAGCACGGCGTCGAGGTCGTACGACACCTCGCAGGGCCAGGTCTCGACGCCGACCGGCACCAGGGTGGGCGGGGCGACCAGGGTGACCTCGGCGCCGAGCGTGTGCAGCAGGTCGACGTTGGAGCGGGCGACCCGGCTGTGCAGGACGTCGCCGACGATCGTGATGCGCCGCCCGTCGAGGTCACGGCCGAGCCCGGCGTCCCGGCCGACGAGCCGGCGCCGCATCGTGAAGGCGTCGAGCAGGGCCTGGGTCGGGTGCTGGTGGGTGCCGTCGCCGGCGTTGATGACGTGGGCGTCGATCCAGCCGGAGGTGGCCAGGCGGTACGGCGCCCCGGAGGCCCCGTGCCGGATGACGACGGCGTCCACGCCCATGGCCTCCAGGGTCTGGGCGGTGTCCTTCAGGGACTCGCCCTTGGACACGCTGGAGCCCTTGGCGCTGAAGTTGATGACGTCCGCGGACAGGCGCTTCTCGGCGGCCTCGAAGGAGATGCGCGTGCGCGTGGAGTCCTCGAAGAAGAGGTTGACGACGGTGCGGCCGCGCAGGGTCGGCAGCTTCTTGATCGGCCGGTCGGCGACCCGGGCCATCTCCTCGGCGGTGTCGAGGATCAGGACGGCGTCGTCACGGGTGAGGTCGGCGGCCGAGATGAGATGACGCTGCATCTGTCAGGCTCCGTAAGGCAGTTCATGAAGGATTTCGGGCAGACGGGTGCGCCTGGGCGCACTGGGCGGGCGTACGGCGGCGCCGTACGCCGTCCGGCGCTACTGGGGGGTCTGCTTGGCACCGAGCAGCACGGTGTCGCGACCGTCCTCCTCGGCGAGCTGGACCTTGACCGTCTCCCGCAACGACGTGGGGAGGTTCTTGCCGACGTAGTCGGCCCTGATGGGGAGCTCGCGATGGCCGCGGTCGACGAGAACGGCGAGCTGGACCGCGCGCGGGCGGCCGATGTCGTTCAGGGCGTCGAGGGCGGCGCGGATGGTACGGCCGGAGAAGAGGACGTCGTCGACGAGGACGACGAGGCGGCCGTCGAGGCCGTCACCGGGGATCTCGGTGCGGGCCAGCGCACGCGGCGGGTGCATGCGCAGATCGTCCCGGTACATGGTGATGTCGAGCGAACCGACCGGGATCTTGCGCTCGGTGATCTCCTCCAGCTTGGCGGCGAGCCGCCGGGCGAGGAAGACGCCCCGGGTGGGGATGCCGAGGAGCACCACGTCGTCTGCGCCCTTGGCGCGTTCGACGATCTCGTGGGCGATGCGGGTCAACACCCGCGCGATGTCAGGGCCTTCAAGCACGGGCCGGGCGTCGGACGCTGAGGTGTCCTGCTGCCTGTCCATACGAAAGGGACCTCCTTCTCCGCCTCACGGGACGGACCTTAAAGGACGTCTGGTTTGCGCCATCCACGGTAGCAGGCCGCCGGTACACCCCCTGTCACCCCCCTGGCCCAATCGGCCACGGCGGAAGCGGAAGCGTCGGTGTGGACCATTCGGCTTGACGCACGAGAGTAACGCTGCGTAACCTCACAGTGAGTTACCAACCGCGCGGCAGGGAAGCCAGCCCAGTCGCGTCGACCCAGTGCCGGGGAGCCATATGTCCAGCGAATACGCCAAACAGCTCGGGGCCAAGCTCCGGGCCATCCGCACCCAGCAGGGCCTTTCCCTCCACGGTGTCGAGGAGAAGTCCCAGGGACGCTGGAAGGCCGTCGTGGTCGGTTCGTACGAGCGCGGCGACCGCGCCGTGACCGTGCAGCGGCTCGCAGAGCTGGCGGATTTCTACGGCGTGCCGGTGCAGGAGCTGCTGCCGGGGACGACGCCGGGCGGGGCCGCCGAGCCGCCGCCGAAGCTGGTCCTGGACCTGGAGCGGCTGGCCCACGTGCCGGCCGAGAAGGCGGGTCCGCTCCAGCGGTACGCGGCGACGATCCAGTCGCAGCGCGGTGACTACAACGGCAAGGTGCTGTCGATCCGCCAGGACGACCTGCGCACACTCGCCGTCATCTACGACCAGTCCCCCTCGGTCCTCACGGAGCAGCTGATCAGCTGGGGTGTCCTCGACGCGGACGCGCGCCGCGCGGTCTCCCACGCCGAGGAGAGCTGAGCACGTCCCCTGGGTTGGGTTCTCTCAGCAGAAACGTGCCGCCGGGGTGGCCGGAACCGAACGGTTCCGGGCGCCCCGGCGGCTTTCTGCGGCCCGGAGGGGGCCATCCGGGGGTCATGTGACCCGGACATGCCGAAGGGCCCGCAGCGCGCGTGCTGCGGGCCCTTCGGCATGTCCGCCTGATCCGGGACCTACGCGTCCTCGCGACGCAGCGAGGGCTTCAGGTCCTTGAACCGGCCGAGCAGGCCGTTCACGAACGACGGCGACTCGTCCGTGGAGAACTCCTTCGCCAGCTGGACCATCTCATCCAGCACGACCGCGTCCGGCGTCTCGTCGACCCAGATCAGTTCGTACGCGCCGAGGCGCAGGATGTTCCGGTCCACCACCGGCATGCGGTCGAGCGTCCAGCCGACCGAGTACTGCGCGATCAGCTCGTCGATCCGCCGGGCGCGCTCCGCGTACCCCTCGACCAGCTGCATCGTGTACTCGCTGACCGGCGGCTGCCGGGTGTCCTCCCGGGAGAGCCGGACCCAGTCCGCGAGGACGGTGAGGACGCCGACGCCGCGCTGGTCGCCCTCGAAGAGGATCTGGAAGGCGCGCTTACGGGCCGTGTTGCGGGCAGCCACGGTTAGCTGTTCACCCGGCCGAGGTAGTCGCTCGTGCGGGTGTCGACCTTGATCTTCTCACCGGTGGTGATGAAGAGCGGGACCTGGATCTGGTGGCCGGTCTCCAGGGTGGCGGGCTTGGTGCCACCGGTGGAGCGGTCGCCCTGGACGCCCGGCTCGGTCTCCTGGATCGTCAGCTCGACGGCGGCCGGCAGCTCGACGAAGAGCACCTCGCCCTCGTGCTGCGCGACGGTGGCGGTGAAGCCCTCGACCAGGAAGTTGGCGGCGTCGCCGACGGCCTTGCGGTCGACCATGAGCTGGTCGTAGGTCTCCATGTCCATGAAGACGAAGTAGTCGCCGTCCATGTAGGAGAACTGCATGTCGCGCTTGTCGACGGTGGCCGTCTCGACCTTCACGCCGGCGTTGAAGGTCTTGTCGACGACCTTCCCGGACAGCACGTTCTTGAGCTTGGTGCGCACGAAGGCCGGGCCCTTGCCGGGCTTGACGTGCTGGAACTCGACGACGGACCAGAGCTGGCCGCCTTCGAGCTTGAGCACCATGCCGTTCTTGAGGTCGTTCGTGGAAGCCACGGTTGCGGAATCTCCTGGACTGACGTGGACGACCCCGGCGCACGCACCTGCCTACAGGGCGAGCAGCTCCTTGGTCGTGATGGTGAGTAGCTCGGGTCCGCCGTCCGCCTCGGGGCGGACGACGAGCGTGTCATCGATCCGGACGCCGCCCCGGCCCGGGAGGTGGACCCCCGGTTCGACGGTGACCGGCACGCAAGCGTCCAGTTTACCCATGGCCGAGGGGGCCAACTGCGGGTCCTCGTCGATTTCGAGTCCGACACCGTGGCCCATGAGCGACGGCAGGCCCTCATGATGCCCGGCGGAGTCCAGGACCTGGCGGGCGGCCCGGTCCACGTCACGGTAGGCGGTGCCCGGCGTCAGACTCTCCCGTCCGGCCCGCTGAGCGGCGAAGACGAGGTCGTACAGCTCGATCTGCCAGTCCGCGGGAGACGTGCCGATCACGAAGGTACGGCCGATCTCGCAGCGGTAGCCGCGGTACGTCGCGCCCAGGCAGACGGAGAGGAAATCGCCCTCCTCGACCCTGCGGTCGGTGGGCCGGTGCGCACGGCGGCCGGAGTGGGGGCCGGTGGCGACGGCCGTGGGGAAGGCGGGGCCGTCGGCACCGTGGTCGACGAGACGGCGCTCCAGTTCCAGCGCGAGGTGGCGTTCGGTGCGGCCTACGAGGATGGACTCGAGGAGTTCGCCGAGGGCCTGGTCGGCGATCTCCGCGCCGATCCGGAGACAGGAGATCTCCTCCTCGTCCTTGACGACCCGGAGCTGTTCCACGGCCGTGCCGATGCCGGCGAGGCGCAGCTGTGGCGCCGCCGACTGGACGGCCCGGTGCCGGGCCACGGTGAGGTGGTGCTCCTCCACGGCCAGCGAGTCGGCACCCTGGGTCGCGGCGAGGCCGGCGGCGGCTACGGCGGCGTCACCGCCGGGGCGGGCGAGGGTGTGGATCAGCAGCGCCTCGTCGGGGCGGCCCTCGTGCGGGCGCTCGTCGGGAGGCTCGGCGCACACGAGCAGGTCGTCGGTCTTGCCGAGGAGCAGCACGGCGCCCCGCGGGGCGGCGCCCGCGAGGTAGCGGACGTTGGCGGGGCGGGAGAGCAGCGCGGTGGCGCTGCCGCTGGCTTGGCAGCGGTCCCTCAGGCGGGAGCGGCGGGTGGCGTACACCTCTGACATGACCCGAGCGTAAGAGCTCCGCGGGGTTGGCGCCGGTTGGGGGCCGCTGAGTGGGCGGTTCCCTGCGGCTTCGAGGGGTGACCGTCGTGTGTGGCCTCCTGGCCGGTGGGGGTGCTCGCGCAGTTCCCCGCGCCCCTGAGGGGGTGGCGGATGTCGCCGGGTGGCCTTCCGTCGGTGGGGGTTGAGCGCGCCGTTCCCCGCGCCCCTCATGAGGTGGCGGGCCTCGTCGGATGACCTTCCGCCGGTGGGGGGTGTTCGCGCAGTTCCCCGCGCCCCTCATGGGGGTGGCGGGCCTCGCCGGGTGGCCTTCCGCCGGTGGGGGTTGAGCGCGCAGTTCCCCGCGCCCCTTCGGGGGTGGGGCTCAGGGTTTCGTTCGGGGTTGTCGGTGGCTGGTCACCAGGGTGGGGGGCTGGCGATGGAGCGGGCCAGGACCTCGTCGAGGAGCTGGGCTGTCTGGGGGACGTCCAGTTGGGAGTTGTCGATGATGGGGAGGCCCGAGCCGTACCAGCCGGCCATGCGGCCGTGGATGCGGGCGACCTCCTCGTCGGTGAGGCGGCGGTTGCCCGAGCGCTCCGCGTTGCGCTCCAGGACGATCTCCAGGCCCGGGAGGAGGACGACCGGCAGGAGCCCGGGGCCCACGTGCCGCTTCCAGCCGCCGAGGCCGACGACGGGGCGGTCGGGGAAGACCGCGTCGTCGAGGATGCAGGAGATCCCGTTGGCCAGGAAGTTGCGCGCGGCGAAGCCGCAGGTGCGGCGGGCGAGGCGGTACTGGGCCTCGGAGTGGTCGTTCCAGCCGGACTGGGGGTCGGCGAAGCCCGAGCGGACCCATTCGCGGACGTCGTCGAGGCTGATGTGCGCGGTGGGGACCCTGCGGTGGTCCGCCCAGTACTTGGCGACGCTCGTCTTGCCCGCTCCGGCCGGGCCGATGAGCAGCACCGCGAGGGTCGTGGACGCCGGGTCGGGGGCCGTGATGGCGGGCGGGGCGCTCGGCATGGCGACGGGGCCGCCGGGCGGCAGCGGCACATGGCCGGTGGACTCGGGCGCCGGCGGGCCGTAACCGCCGTGCTGCGGGGCGGGCGCCGCGGGTCCCGGGGGTGCGAAGCCCGGCGCCGAGGGTGGTGGGGGCACGGGGGCGGGCCCCTGGTGCGGTGCGGACCCCTGCGGTGCTCCCTGCGCTCCGGGGTGGTGCGCGGCCGGCGACCAGCCGTGTCCCGGCTGGTGGGGCGGCGGCAGCGGAGAACCCACTGCGTGCTGCATCCGGTGCCACTCCGTCTCGTCGTCCATGGCCATTGGCGCTGGCAGCGGGGCCCGGCCCCGCTCCCTACCGAACGGTACCGCCCCCGGCCGTCGTTTGGTGAACGGCCGGGGGCGGTCCGAAGTGCCCGTCGCCACAGGCGAATCGGACACAATCGTGCGTCCGTGGACTTACTGGCCGACCTCGCCGTAGGCGGCGAGCAGGACGGCCGGGTCGGGTCCCTCCAGGACGGTCGGCTTGGCCAGGCCGTCCAGGACGATGAAGCGCAACAGGTCACCGCGGGACTTCTTGTCGACCTTCATGGTCTCCAGCAGCTTGGGCCACTGGTCGTAGCGGTAGTGCAGCGGCAGGCCGACCGATTCGAGGATCGCGCGGTGCCGGTCGGCGGTCGCGTCGTCCAACCGGCCCGCGAGGCGCCCGAGTTCGGCGGCGAAGTGCATGCCGACGGCGACCGCGGCACCGTGCCGCCACTTGTAGCGCTCGTTCTTCTCGATGGCGTGGCCGAGCGTGTGGCCGTAGTTGAGGATCTCCCGCAGGCCCGACTCCCTCAGGTCCGAGGAGACGACCTCCGCCTTGACCCGGATGGAGCGCTCGATCAGCTCGGCGGTGTGCGGGCCGGCCGGGGTGCGCGCGGCCTGCGGGTCCGCCTCGATGAGGTCCAGGATCGCCGGGTCTGCGATGAAGCCCGCCTTGATGATCTCCGCGAGCCCGGAGACGTAGTCGTGGACGGGCAGGGACTCCAGTGCCGCCAGGTCGCACAGGACTCCGGCGGGCGGGTGGAAGGCGCCGACGAGGTTCTTGCCCTCGGCGGTGTTGATGCCGGTCTTGCCGCCGACCGCCGCGTCCACCATGGCCAGCACGGTCGTCGGGACGGCGATCCAGCGCACTCCGCGCAGCCAGGTGGCGGCGACGAAGCCGGCGAGGTCCGTCGTGGCACCGCCGCCGACGCCGACGACGACGTCGGAGCGGGTGAAGCCGGACTGCCCGAGAGCCTTCCAGCAGTAGGCGGCGACCTCGGCGGTCTTGGCCTCCTCCGCGTTCGGGACCTGGATGGCGACCGTCTCGAAGCCCTGGCCGGCCAGGTCGGCCCGCAGCGCCTCACCGGTCTCGGCCAGCGCCTCCGGGTGGATGACCGCGACCCGTTTGACCCGGTCGCCGATCAACCCGCCCAGCTCACCGAGGAGCTGACGGCCCACCAGGACCTCGTACGGGTCGCTGCCCGCGCTGCCGCCGACCTGGATCCGCGTCACTGCCTCGGTCATGCGTCCTTCAACTCCAGTGCGTCCAGCGCGGCTCGGGTCACTTCTTCGGGGGTACGGCCGTCGGTGGCCACGACGGCCGTCGCGACCTCCTCGTACAGATGGCGGCGGGCCTCCATCAGCTCGCGCCACTGCTTGCGCGGGTTGACCGCGAGCAGCGGGCGGGCGGCGTTGAGGCCGGTGCGCTTCACGGCCTCCTCGACGTCCATCGAGAGGTAGACGACCCGCTGTCCGGCGAGCAGGGCGCGGGTGCCGGCGTCGAGGATCGCGCCGCCGCCGAGCGCCAGGACGCCGTCGTGCTCCTCGAGCGCCCGGCTCACCGCCTGCTTCTCGATCTCCCGGAAGGCGGGCTCGCCGTCGTCGACGAAGATCTCGGAGATGGTCCGGCCCTGCTCGGCCACGATGTCGTCGTCGGTGTCGCGGTAGCCGACGCCGAGCCGGTCCGCCATGAGCCCGCCGACGGTGGACTTGCCCACGCCCATCGGCCCGACCAGCACCACCACGGGCGCCCCGCTCATCGGATCGCCAGGTGGTCGAGGTACGAGCGGACGTTGCGGCGCGTCTCGGCGACCGAGTCGCCGCCGAACTTCTCCGCGACCGCGTCCGCGAGGACCAGCGCCACCATAGCCTCGGCGACGATGCCGGCGGCCGGGACCGCGGAGACGTCGGAGCGCTGGTGGTGGGCCTGGGCGGCCTCGCCGGTGGTGACGTCGACGGTCTTCAGGGCGCGCGGCACCGTGGCGATCGGCTTCATCGCGGCGCGGACCCGCAGCAGCTCACCGGTGGTGAGACCGCCCTCGGTGCCGCCGGAGCGGCCGGAGGTGCGCCGGATGCCGTCCTCGGTCCGCACGATCTCGTCGTGGGCCTTCGAGCCCGGCACGCGGGCCAGCTCGAAGCCGTCGCCGAGCTCGACGCCCTTGATGGCCTGGATGCCCATGAGGGCACCGGCGAGCCGGGCGTCCAGCTTGCGGTCCCAGTGGACATGCGAGCCGAGGCCCACCGGCACGTCGTAGGCGAGCACCTCGACGACACCGCCGAGGGTGTCGCCGTCCTTGTGGGCCTGGTCGACCTCCGCGACCATCGCCTTGGAGGTGTCGGCGTCCAGGCAGCGCAGCGGGTCGGCGTCCAGCCGCTCGACGTCGGCCGGGGTCGGGTAGACGCCCTGCGGGGCCTTGACGGAGCAGAGCTCGACGACGTGGCTGACGATCTCGATGCCGGCCGTCTCCTTGAGGTACGACCGGGCCACCGCGCCGAGCGCCACCCGGGCGGCGGTCTCGCGGGCCGAGGCGCGCTCCAGGATCGGGCGGGCCTCGTCGAAGCCGTACTTCTGCATCCCGGCGAGGTCGGCGTGGCCGGGGCGGGGCCGGGTCAGCGGGGCGTTGCGGGCGAGCCCGGCCAGGATCTCCGGGTCGACCGGGTCGGCCGCCATGACCTGCTCCCACTTGGGCCACTCGGTGTTGCCCACCATGATCGCGACCGGGGAGCCGAGGGTGAGGCCGTGCCGGACGCCGCCGAGGAAGGTGACCTCGTCGCGCTCGAACTTCATCCGCGCACCGCGCCCATAACCGAGGCGGCGCCGGGCCAGGTGGTCCGCCACCATCTCCGTGGTGATCGGCACGCCGGCGGGAAGGCCCTCCAGCGTCGCGACGAGTGCGGGGCCGTGGGACTCCCCCGCGGTCAGCCAGCGCAACCTGCTCAACGGTGCTCCTCGATGCTCGCGCCCTGGTACTGCGGTGGGTACGCGCGTCGGCGCGTACCGCGACGGCGGCCAGGTGCGCGGCCCGGGCCCGCCACCTCCGATCCTCCCACGTCCGGGCCCGGCCACCGGCCGCCGGTCCATCTGGCGGACGGCCGGTGGACGGCCGGTGGGCGTCCCGCGGCCGAGGACGCGGTCAGGCGGAGGGCTCGCCCTGGCTCCGTGGCGGGGCGTAGGAGCCGAGGAAGTCGGCGCCGCTCGGCTGTCCCGCGGGCTGCGGCGGCTGCTGCTGCGGGGCGTAGGGGCCGAGGAAGTCGGCACCCCTGGCCTGCGACGGCTGGGGCACCGGGGTGGACGTACGGCCCAGGCGCCGCGCCCGCCGCTGGTCGAGCTTGCGCTTGCCCTTGTAGACCCAGGACCCCACCACGGCGAGCACGATCAGGACCAGGACGGGAATCTGGATCCAGTCCGGCATGAACTGGAGGACGGTCTCGAATATCTCGCTCTTGACGGACGCGAGCGGCACGCCTGTGGACACGGTGTCGTGCTCCCCTGTGAAAACTGCTCCGCCCCCTGCGGAACTCGCCGATCTTAGCGGGCCGCGAGGGCGCGCTCCCCCGCTTTTCGCATCGCCTCCAGCGGCGCCGGGGCGCGGCCGGTCATCTGCTCCACTTGGAGCACCGCCTGGTGCACCAGCAGGTCGAGGCCGCTGACGACGGCCCCGCCGAACATCGACCAGCGGGCCGCGAGCGCGGTGGGCCAGGGGTCGTAGAGCACGTCGAAGAGGGTGGCGGGACGCTCGGGCACGGCATGGGCGAGAGCGTCGGTGGTGCCCGCGGGAGTCGTCGCGATCACCAGGGGGGCACGCAGCGCCTCGGCGGCGTCGGCCCAGTCCGCCGTGCGGACCTCGACGCCGAGCCGCTCGCCCCACTGCCGCATCTCGGCGGCGCGCGCCTCGCTGCGGACGTAGGCCACGACCTCGCCGGTGCAGACGCGGGCCAGGGCGGCCAGCGCCGAGGACGCGGTGGCGCCGGCGCCGAGCACGGCGGCCGAGCCGACCTCCTCGATGCCGCGCTCGCGCAGGGCGGCGACCATGCCGGGGATGTCGGTGTTGTCGCCGACGCGGCGGCCGTCCCCGGTCACGACGACGGTGTTGACGGCCTCGACCGAGGCGGCGGTCTCGCTGATCTCGTCGAGCAGCGGGATCACGGCCCGCTTCAACGGCATGGTCAGCGACAGCCCGGCCCACTCGGGACCGAGCTCGGCGAGGAAGCCGGGCAGGGCGGCCTCGTCGACGTCGAAGCGGTCGTACGACCAGCCGGTGAGCCCCAGTTCGGCGTAGGCGGCCCGGTGCAGCACCGGGGACAGGGAGTGCCCGATGGGGGAACCGAGCACCGCCGCCCGGCACCGCCCGCCCGTCGCGGCCATCGCGGAATCGTTCACTGCGTCCGTGATCCCTAGCTCTTCTTCCTCGACGCGTTGAACTGCTCGACCAGCTTCTCGTGGTCCTTCAGCGTCTTGGTGAACTTGCTGGTCTTGCCGTCCAGCGAGATGAAGTAGTACCAGCCGTCCTTCGTCGGGTTCAGCGCGCCCTTGAGCGCATCCTCACCCGGGTTGTCGATGGGACCGGGCGGCAGGCCCTTGACGAAGTACGTGTTGTACGGGTTGTCGTAGCGCCGCAGCTCGGCGATGCTCAGGTCGATCTTGCTCTGGTTCTTGATGTAGTTGTACGTGGAGTCGAACTCCAGGGACCCGTAGGTCTCGGGGTTCCCGGGCTTGAGGCGGTTGTAGACGACCTCGGCCATCTTGCGGTAGTCGTCGTGGCTGGTGCCCTCGGCCTGGGCCAGGCTGGCCACGGTGAGCACCTCCCAGGGGCCGTCGAGCCCGAGGCCCGCGGCCTTCTTCTCCAGCCCCATCTCCTCGTACTTCTTCGTGGCCCGGTCGACCATCTCCTTCAGCACGGTCGCCGGCTTCTGGCCCTTGCTGGCCGCGTAGCTGGACGGGTAGAGGAACCCCTCCAGGGGGTCCTTCACATTGGGGTGGTCCAGCGCCCAGTCGGGCAGGCCGAGCTTCTTGTACTGCTTCTTCGCGACCTCGGCCGTGGTGCCGTCCGCGACCCCGAGGCGCTTGTCGATCAGCGCGTACACGGCGGCGTTCCGGGAGCCCTCGGCGATGATCAGGTTGGACCGGCTCTTGGGGCTGAGCATCAGCTCGACGGCGCTGGCCGCCGACATCTGCTTCTGCATCGTGTAGACGCCGTCCTGGATGGACTTGCCGTTCGCATGGTCGTTCTGCGCGGACACGAACGCGTCCACGCTCTGGATGACGCCGGCCGCCTTCAGCTTCTGCCCGATGACATAGCCGCCCGCGCCTTTCGGGATGACGACCGTGACCTGTTCGCCGTTGCCGTCGCCCGCGTAGTCGGGCGCCGGGCCGAAACGGTCCTGGTAGAACTGGTAGCCGAAGTAGCCGACGCCGCCGACCGCGCCCGCGAAGATCAGGGCGAGGACCAGGCAGGCCGGTCCGCTGCGACGTTTCTTCGGTTTCTTGCCGCCGCGCCCCGACCGGTCGTCACGCTCGTCGGTGTCGTCGTCATCGTCCTGGTCGCCGCCCGCGAAGAAGGCGTGTTCGCCCTGGTCGGGGCCAGGGTCCCAGCCGGTGTCCGGCTCGGGCTCGGCGGCCCGCCGGGTGGGCGGCTGCGGGGGCGGATAGGCGTCCTGCGTGCCGTAGTAGTCGGGCTGGCCTCCCCCGTAGGCGGCCTGCTGCTGCCCGTACGGGTCCGGGTCGCCGTACGACGGCTGCTGGTGACCGCCCATGGCCCAGCCGCCGTCGTACGACTGCTGCTGCGCGTGCCCCGCATGCTGACCGTGACCCTGCTGCTGCCCGTGCCCCGTGTGCTGACCGTGACCCTGCTGCTGTCCCTGGTCCGTGTACTGCTGGGGGTACTGCTCCTGCGGGTACTGCTGCTGGCCGTACCCGGTGTGCTGCCCGTCGTTCCACTCGCCGTACTGCTGCTGCGCCTGCTGTGCGTAGTACTGCTGGTCGGCGTACTGCTGCGGGTCGTACTGCTGCTGACCGTACTGCTGGTGCTGCGGGTCGGCGTACTGCTGCTGCCCGTATCCCTGTTGATCACCCTGCTGGGCGTTCCACCGGCCGTCCCCGCCGAGCGGATCGTCCTGCCAGCGATCGGAGCCGTCGCCCCGGCCGTATTCAGTCATCGGAGCGGTCGGCACGCCGGAGTCCGCCGTGGGGGGCGGGGCCGTGCGTGCCTTCCTCCTCTCGGGTGAGGTGGCCGTAGCCGTCGGCCCGTCGCGGCAGGTGGGCTCCGTGGTGTCGCCCGACGGAGTCAGGGCCTGGTGCCGTAGCACCGTTCATGACAGACGTGACCGTGCACCCCGCGCGTCCGGACACGTCTCGCCGCAGCATTGCCTGGTGGATGTGCGCCCCTAGAACTCGTGATCCGACCGGCACCGGGCCACGCACGGGCCACGGGCCGGCCTGTCCCGCCCGGCCCGTGTGGGTCCGTCCACGCACCTGAAGCGTGGTCACCGATCGCACCTCCTCCACGCGGTGACCGGGGCCGGTCACCTCGGCGCCGCCGTGGGCGGCGGGCCCGGCCGGCTGGCCGGGGTGCGGGTGACCGGTTCCTGGAACCGCGAGACGGTCGGTCCCTGAGCGATCGGGCTCAGATGCCGTCCGGTCTCCGTAAGGACAGCGGCTGTTCGACCGCCGCCGTATCGCGCGGAACGTTACCGTATCGCGATCAGATAACCACTTCGACGCCCTCGCCGGGTGCTTTGCCTGACACCCGTTCGGATTCGAGCGCCTGCTGCAGGATGATCACCGCGGCCGCCTGGTCGATGACGGAACGGCCCTTCTTGGACTTCACGCCCGAGGCGCGCAGTCCCTGACTGGCCGTCACGGTCGTCATCCTCTCATCGACGAGTCTGACCGGAACGGGCGCGATCATGCGGGCGAGTTCCTGGGCGAAGCCCCGGACCTTCACCGCGGCCGGGCCCTCGCCGCCCTTGAGGGAACGGGGCAGCCCGACGACGACCTCGATCGGCTCGTACTCCTCGACGAGCTGCCGCAGCCGGCGCTGCGCGGCCGGGACGTCCCGGCCCGGCACGGTCTCCACGGGGGTGGCGAGGATGCCGTCCGGGTCGCACGAGGCGACGCCGATCCGGGCGTCGCCCACGTCGACGGCGAGGCGGCGGCCGCGGCGCATGCCCCGGCCGTCACCGCTCGCCTGTGTGTCGTGGCTCACTTGGCGGTGTCCGCCACGAGCCGCTCGACCGCGTCGACGGCCTCGCCGACCGCGGCCGGGTTCTGGCCACCGCCCTGGGCCACGTCCGGCTTGCCGCCACCGCCGCCGCCGAGGGTCTTGGCGGCCGTACGGACCAGGTCACCGGCCTTGAGGCCGCGCTCGCGGGCGGCGTCGTTGGTGGCGATGACCGTCAGCGGCTTGCCGTTGGTCACGGTGAACAGGGCGACCACGGCGGCGCGTCCGCCCTGGATGCGGCCGCGGACGTCGAGGACGAGCTTGCGCAGGTCGTCGGCGGTGGTGCCGTCCGGGACCTGGCCGGTGACGACCGCGACCCCGCGGACGTCCTTGGCGGACCCGGCGAGCCCGGCGGCGGCCTGGAGCACCTTCTCGGCGCGGAACTTCTCGATCTCCTTCTCGGCGTCCTTCAGCTTGCCGAGCATGGCGGAAACCTTCTCCGGGAGCTCCTCCGGACGGCCCTTGATCAGCTCCTGGAGCTGGGCGACGACCGTGTGCTCACGGGCCAGGAAGTTGTAGGCGTCGACGCCGACCAGGGCCTCGATCCGGCGGACGCCGGAGCCGATGGACGACTCGCCGAGCAGCTTGACCAGGCCGAGCTGGGCGGTGTTGTGGACGTGCGTGCCGCCGCACAGCTCCTTGGAGAAGTCGCCGATGGTCACCACACGGACCCGCTCGCCGTACTTCTCGCCGAACTCGGCGATGGCACCCTGCTTCTTGGCCTCGTCGATGCCCATGACGTCGGCGCGCACGTCCAGGTCGCGGGCGAGCACCTCGTTGATCTTCTGCTCGACGTCGGTCATCACGGCCGTCGGGACGGCGGACGGCGAGCCGAAGTCGAAGCGGAAGCGGCCGGGCTGGTTCTCGGAACCGGCCTGGGCGGCGGTCGGGCCGAGGGCGTCACGCAGGGCCTGGTGCGTGAGGTGCGTGGCCGAGTGGGCACGGGCGATGGCCGTACGGCGGCGGGCGTCGATGGCGGCGTGGGCGCGGGCACCGACGGTGACCTCGCCGACCTGGACGACGCCCTTGTGGACGTAGACGCCCGGGACGGGCTTCTGGCAGTCGCGGATCTCGATGACGGCACCGTTGTCGGTCCTGACGCGGCCGGTGTCGCCGATCTGGCCGCCGCCCTCGGCGTAGAACGGGGTGCGGTCGAGGACGATCTCGACCTCGTCGCCCTCGGAGGCGGCCGGCGAGGAGACGCCGTCGACCAGGATGCCGACGACGGTGGACTCGCCCTCGGTCTCGGTGTAGCCGATGAAGTCGGTCGCACCGGTCTTGTCGGCGATCTCGCGGTAGGCGCCCGCGCCGGCGTGGCCGGTCTTCTTGGCCTGGGCGTCCGCCTTGGCGCGCTCCCGCTGCTCCTTCATCAGGCGGCGGAAGCCGTCCTCGTCCACGGAGAGGCCCTGCTCGGCGGCCATCTCCAGGGTGAGGTCGATCGGGAAGCCCCAGGTGTCGTGGAGCAGGAACGCCTTGTCGCCGGCGAGGACCTTGCCGCCGGCGGCCTTGGTCTCGGTGACGGCGGTGTCGAGGATGTTGGTGCCGGCCTTCAGCGTCTTGAGGAAGGCGTTCTCCTCGGCGACGGCGACCTTCTCGATGCGCTCGCGGTCGGTGACGAGCTCGGGGTACTGCTGGCCCATCATCGCGATGACGGTGTCGATGAGGTCCAGGACGACCGGGCCGGTGGCGCCGAGCAGGCGCATGTTGCGGATGGCGCGGCGCATGATGCGGCGCAGCACGTAGCCGCGGCCCTCGTTGCCGGGGGTGACGCCGTCGCCGATGAGCATGACGGACGTGCGCATGTGGTCGGTGACCACGCGCAGGGAGACGTCCGACTCGTGGGCGTCGCCGTAGGCCACGCCGGTCAGCTCGGTGGCCTTCCTGATGACGGCCATGGAGGTGTCGATCTCGTACATGTTCTGCACGCCCTGCAGAATCATGGCGAGGCGCTCCAGGCCGAGGCCCGTGTCGATGTTCTTGCTCGGCAGCTCGCCGAGGATCTCGAAGTTGTCCTTGCCGATGCCCTCGCCGCGCTCGTACTGCATGAAGACGAGGTTCCAGATCTCCACGTACCGCTCGTCGTTGACGGCGGGGCCGCCCTCGACGCCGAACTCGGGGCCGCGGTCGTAGTTGATCTCGGAGCAGGGGCCGCAGGGTCCGGGGACGCCCATCGACCAGTAGTTGTCCTTCATGCCGAGGCGCTGGATGCGCTCCTTCGGCACGCCGACGACCTCGTGCCAGATGCGCTCGGCCTCGTCGTCGTCCTTGTAGACGGTGATCCAGAGCTTCTCCGGGTCGAGGCCGTAACCACCCTTGTCCTGGGGCGTGGTGAGCAGCTCCCAGGCGTAGGTGATGGCGCCTTCCTTGAAGTAGTCGCCGAAGGAGAAGTTGCCGCACATCTGGAAGAACGTGCCGTGGCGGGTGGTCTTGCCGACCTCTTCGATGTCGGGCGTGCGCACGCACTTCTGCACGCTGGTGGCGCGCGAGAAGGGCGGCTTGACCTCACCCAGGAAGTAGGGCTTGAAGGGCACCATGCCGGCCGGGACGAGGAGCAGAGTCGGGTCGTCCGCGATGAGCGACGCCGAAGGGACGACGGTGTGCCCGCGCTCCTCGAAGAAGCTCAGCCAGCGGCGGCGAATCTCGGCCGACTCCATCAGTGGTCCTCATTCCGGTTGTTCGTGTACGTCGTGCTGTCGATGACGTACGACTTCGGCTGCTTGTGGTTCTCGATGGCGGTGTACCGCCGGGATGCGGGGAGTTCGGGGCGCTCGTCGATGCCCAGGGCCTCCTGGAGCTCGGCCTCCCGCTGGGCCATGTTGTCCCGGACGTCGAGGGCGAAGCCCACAGCACGGTCCTTGATGCGGTGACCGGCCTCCAGCGCCTTGTTCGCCGCGGTCGCGGCGAGGCTCTCGGGGGTCAGCTGCTTCAGCTTCCGGTTGACCTTGGTGGTGGCCCAGACACCGGCGGCGACGCCCGTGCCGAACCAGAACGTACGGCGGAACATGCTGGGCCTCAGTCCCTCTTCCCGCGGTTTCGCTTCTCGCGCCGCGCGGCCGGCACGGTACGGCCGACGATCACGGTGCGCCTGGGGGCCTTGGCGGGCTCGCCGTCCTTGCGGCCGAGGGCCCGGCGCACGCCGTAGCCGAAGGCCGCGACCTTGACGAGGGGGCCGCCGAAGGTGGAGGCGACGGTGGTCGACAGCGCGGAGGCGTTCGACGTGACCTCCTGCACGTCGGAGGCGATCGCGTCGACCCGGTCGATCTGGGTCTGCGCGGAGCGCACCGCCGACGAGGCGTCTGCGAGGAGCGGCACGGCCTGGTCGGTCACGTCCGCGACCAGCTTGGTGGTCGCCTTCAGCGTCTGGGCCAGCCTCGCCAGCGCCACGGCGAGGAAGGAGACCAGGATCGCCCAGAAGACCGCCACCAGAATCCCGGCAACCTCTCCACCGGACACTGTGTGCACCCGCTCCCTGATACGTGCCTCTGCATCGGTCTGCATCGAAAAAGTCGTGCACCGAGCCTATCGCGCCGGTGATGTGCCGCCGTACCGGATTACGCCCGGCGCACGGCCGAGTCGCCGTGGACGCGAAAGCCCGCCGCCGCCCCACCGAGGTGGGGAGACGACGGGCTCCGGTGCACTGGGTGCTACGACCGCCGGAGGATCAGCGGGCGTAGTACTCGACGACGAGCTGCTCGTCGCAGATCACCGGGATCTCCTTGCGGTTCGGCTCGCGGTCCAGGCGGAACGCCAGGGCCTTGAGGTTCACCTGGAGGTAGCGCGGGGTCTCACCCTCGGGGGCGAAGCCACCCTCGCGGGCGATGGAGAAGAGGGTCTTCTCGCGGCTGCGCTCACGGACCATCACGACGTCGTCGGGCTTGACGCGGAAGGAGGGCTTGTCGACCTTCTGGCCGTTGACCTCGATGTGGCCGTGGACGACCATCTGACGGGCCTGGTAGATGGTGCGGGCGATGCCCGAACGCAGGACCAGGGCGTCGAGACGGCGCTCGAGCTCGATGATCAGGGCCTCACCGGTCTTGCCCTGAACCTTGGAGGCACGCTCGTAGGCGCGGACGAGCTGACGCTCGGACACGTCGTACTGCGCGCGCAGACGCTGCTTCTCCAGCAGACGGACCTTGTAGTCCGAGTTCTGCTTGCGGCCGCGGCCGTGCTCACCCGGCGGGTAGGGACGGGCCTCGAAGTACTTGACGGCCTTCGGGGTCAGCGCGATGCCGAGGGCACGCGACTTCTTGACCTTGGGGCGGGACTGGTTCGCCACGATCTCTCATTTCTCGGTGTTCGGCTCGTCAGGGTTGAGGGAGGTCGCATCCGCAGCCGGGGAAACCCTCCTCGCCCTCGCGGACAGGGTGGGCAGCCGCTCCCTGGTCTGGGCACAACGTGCAGCACGCGAGTGGCCCACCGACCGGTCCCGTCGTGCGACGGAGGGTGGTGGGCTGCCCGCGACACCATTCGATCGGTGCGCGACGCTCCTGGAACCCGCTGGGGTTCCGGCTGACCGTCCCGTTCTGACAGCACGGGACACAGCGCTTCGAGGCAGTTTACAGGGTGCTCAGGACCGCTTGCGACCGAGGTGCTTCCTGGTCCACTCCACGGCGTCCGCGTACCGCGCCTCGGCGCCGTGCCGGGTCGGGGTGTAGTACTCGCGGTCCTTGAGGGCGTCGGGTGCGTACTGCTGCTCGGCGATGCCCTCCGCCAGGTCGTGCGGGTACACGTACCCCTGCGCGTGCCCTAGCTTGGCCGCGCCCTTGTAGTGCCCGTCGCGCAGGTGGGGCGGCACCGCGCCGGCCAGGCCCTTGCGCACGTCGTCCAGGGCGGCACCGATCGCGGTGGTCGCGGCGTTGGACTTCGGGGCGAGCGCGAGGGCGATGGTGGCGTGGCTGAGCGTGAGCGCGGCCTCCGGGAAGCCGATCATGGCGACGGCCTGGGCGGCGGCGACGGCGATCGGCAGGGCGTTGGGGTCGGCGAGCCCGATGTCCTCGCTGGCCGAGATCATCAGGCGCCGGGCGATGAAGCGGGGATCCTCGCCGGCCTCGATCATCCGGGCCAGGTAGTGCAGGGCGGCGTCCACGTCGGAGCCGCGGATCGACTTGATCAGGGCGCTGGCCACGTCGTAGTGCTGGTCGCCGTCGCGGTCGTACTTCACGGCGGCCCGGTCGACGGTCTGCTCCAGGGTCTGGAGGCTGATCTCGCTCTCGTCCTGGTCGAGGGCGGCCCCGGCCGCGGCCTCCAGGGCGGTCAGGGCGCGGCGGGCGTCGCCGCCCGCGATGCGCAGCAGGTGGTCCTCGGTGTCCTCGGGGAGCGCGACGGCGTCCTTCAGGCCGCGCTCGTCGCTCAGCGCGCGGCGGAGCAGGCCGCGGACGTCGTCGTCGGTGAGGGGTTCGAGCGTGAGCAGCAGGGAGCGGGAGAGCAGCGGCGAGATGACCGAGAAGTAGGGGTTCTCGGTGGTGGCCGCGATCAGGGTCACCCAGCGGTTCTCCACGGCGGGCAGGAGGGAGTCCTGCTGGGCCTTGCTGAAGCGGTGGATCTCGTCCAGGAAGAGGACGGTCTCCTGGCCGTAGCCGCCGGTGGCGCGGCGGGCGCCGTCGATGACCGCGCGGACCTCCTTGACCCCTGCGGTGATGGCGGACAGCTCGACGAAGCGCTTGTTGGTGGCCTTGGAGACGACGTAGGCCAGGGTGGTCTTGCCGGTGCCGGGCGGGCCCCAGAGGATCACCGAGGAGGGCCCGGCCGGTCCCCCGGCACCCTCGCCGACGAGCCTGCGCAGCGGGGAGCCCGGCTTGAGCAGGTGCTGCTGGCCCACGACCTCGTCGAGGGTGCGCGGGCGCATGCGGACCGCCAGGGGACTGCTCGTCGGGTCCTTCTCCTGGCGTTCTTCGGCTGCGGCGGTGAACAGATCGGGCTCCACGAGGAAACCCTAAATCACCGCACTGACAATCCCCTCAGGGCTGTCAGCTCGTCCAGAAGTCCCACCAGCGGGTGAGGATCAGCATGCCGATGATCCCGATGTGCAGGACGGGCATGACCCAGGTGAACTCGCCGAAGAAACTCTTCAGCCAGTTCGGCGCGGGGAGCAGGCCGTTGCGGACGTTGAACGAGGTGACGTACCAGAACATGACGATCGTGGCGACCCACGCGAGGCTGCACCACAGGCACAGGGCGTTGATCCGGTACAGGGACTGGAACATCAGCCAGGCGCAGAAGACGACGCCGAAGAGGGTGCCGGCGTTGAAGGTGAGCCAGTACCAGCGCGGGAAGCGGGCGCGGCCGAGCAGGCTCATGCCGACGCAGATCACGATGCCGTAGGCGACGAGGCCCAGCATCGGGTTGGGGAAGCCGAAGACCGCGGCCTGCTTGGACTCCATGACGCTGCCGCAGGAGACGACGGGGTTCAGGCTGCATCCGGGGGTGAACGTCTTCCCCTCGACCTTGGCCTCGAGCAGCTTGAACTTGTCGATCGTGATGACCCAGGCGGCGAGCAGGCCCGCGGCACCGGTGATCACCAGCAGCAGGGCGAGCGCCCGGCTGCCGCCGACCGACCGCGCGGCGGACGGTGCGGGCTCCGACTCGGGCTCGGTGGAGACGTCCTTGACTGTCGTCTTGCTCATCACGCCGATTCCGTCACTTGAGACTTGGAGTTTCCCCGGACAGGGCACATTGTGCCGCACACGCACGCGTCCCCACCGTTCGCTGCGCATAAGGAAGTACGGGTGAGCGGCGCCATGCGTTCGGTTCCGGACACCCCCGGAACAGGGAAAAGGAGGGGGACCCGGACGGTCCCCCTCCTTCCCGACGGCTCGCGGAATCAGCCCAGACGGGATTCCAGCTCGGCGACGATCTCGTTGACGCCGACCGCGATCTGCTCGCCGGACTCCATGTCCTTGAGCTGGACGACGCCCTCGGCGAGGTCGCGCTCACCGGCGACGATCGTGTACCGGGCGCCGCTGCGGTTGGCGTTCTTCATGGCGCCCTTGAGGCCCTTGGCGCCGTAGGAGAAGTCCGTCGCGATGCCGAGCTTGCGCAGCTCGGTGACCTTGGTGAACAGCACCCGGCGGGCCTCCTCGCCGAGCGGCACCGCGAACACGCTGGTCGTGGAGGGCAGTTCGAGCTCGACGCCTTCCGCCTCCAGGGCGAGGACCGTGCGGTCGACGCCGAGGGCCCAGCCGACGGACGGCAGCGCGGGGCCGCCGATCATCTCGGACAGGCCGTCGTACCGGCCTCCGCCGCCCACCGCGGACTGGGAGCCCAGACCGTCGTGCACGAACTCGAAGGTCGTGCGGGTGTAGTAGTCCAGGCCGCGCACCAGTTTGGGGTCGTCCTCGAAGACGACGCCCGCGGCCGTGATCAGCTCGCGGACCTCCTCGTGGTACGCCTTGCAGGCGTCGCACAGGTAGTCGCGCAGCAGCGGGGCGTCGCCGAGCTGCTTCTGGACCGACTCGCGCTTGTCGTCGAGGACGCGCAGCGGGTTGATGTCCGCGCGGCGCAGGGTGTCCTCGTCGAGGTCCAGGCCGCGCAGGAAGTCCTGGAGCGCGGCGCGGTACACCGGGCGGCACTCCTTGTCGCCCAGGGAGTTCAGCAGGATGCGGAAGTTCCGCAGGCCCAGGGAGCGGTACGCCTGGTCGGCCAGGATGATCAGCTCGGCGTCCAGCGCCGGGTCCTCGGCACCGATCGCCTCGGCTCCGACCTGGGAGAAGTGCCGGTAGCGGCCCTTCTGGGGGCGCTCGTAGCGGTAGTAGGAGCCGGAGTACCAGAGCTTGACCGGGAGGTTGCCCGCCTTGTGCAGGTTGGCCTCCAGGGCGGCGCGCAGCACGGAGGCCGTGCCCTCGGGGCGCAGGGCGAGCCTGTCGCCGCCCTTGGTCTCGAAGGCGTACATCTCCTTGGTCACGATGTCGGTGGACTCGCCGACACCGCGCGCGAACAGCTCGACGCTCTCGAAGCCGGGCGTCTCGATGTAGCCGTAGCCGGAGTTGCGCAGGGGCGCGGCGATCGCCTCGCGCACCGCGAGGTACTTCGCGGAGTCGGGCGGCAGCAGGTCGTACGTGCCCTTGGGGGCCTTGAAGGTGCTCACGGAAGGTCTCGTCACATTCCTCGTCGGGGAGCGCGCTCGGTGTTCGCTCCCGGGCCGGCGGCCACCTGCCGCAGATACGGGTTGGTGGCGCGCTCCTGGCCGATGGTCGTCTGGGGGCCGTGGCCGGACAGCACCACGGTCGAGTCGTCGAGCGGCAGGCACACGCGGGCCAGCGAGTCGAGGATCTCGGCCATGTCACCGCCGGGCAGGTCGGTGCGTCCGATGGAGCCGGCGAACAGCAGGTCGCCCGAGAAGAGGATCGGCGGGATGTCCGCCGCCTCGGGCAGGCCGAAGGTCACCGACCCCTTGGTATGGCCCGGCGCGTGGGCGACGGTGAGCTCCATCCCCGCCAGCTCCAGCGTGGCACCGTCGGTCAGCTCCTTGACGTCGTCCGGTTCCCCTACGGTCAGCTCGCCCATGAGCTGCGCGCCGATGGACCGGCCGAGCGCCTTCTCGGGGTCGCTCATCATGTACCGGTCCTCGGGGTGGATCCAGGCCGGTACGTCGTGCGCACCGCACACCGGGACGACCGAGGCCACGTGGTCGAGGTGGCCGTGGGTGAGGACGACGGCGACGGGCTTGAGCCGATGCTTCTTCAGTGCTTCCTCGACTCCGGGGGCCGCTTCGTGGCCCGGGTCGATGATCACGCACTCCTCACCGGGGGCGGGGGCGACGAGATAACAGTTCGTCCCCCAGGCCCCGGCGGGGAACCCGGCAATGAGCACGATCGTCCTTCGTTTGTGTCGACACGAGTGGTTTGTCGGCGGACTCCGCCTGTGGTCAGAGCCTACCGGCGCTGCCGAACACTCAGCGAACCCATATACGGTACGGGTCACACGCAGACGGTCGACTCACTGAGCACATGTGTACCGGTCGACACACACGACGCATGAGGAGAGAACCCGGTGGTCAGCCAGGAACAGCGGCGGCGTCAGCTCGCCCGGGAGAAGTTCTTGCGGCAGCAGCAGCGGCGTACGGACGCCCGTCGCAAGTCGCGCATGCGCAACTCGGTGATCGCGTCGGTGCTCGCGGTGGTCGTCATCGGCAGCGTCGCGCTGTACACGACGGGTGTCCTCAAGGGCGACGACGACACCAAGCAGAACGCGGGCTCCGAGGTCACGCCGACCCAGAGCGCGCCCAGCAAGGCGCCGGACCCGTGCGAGAAGCCCGCCGAGGGCAAGGTGAGGACGGCGACCTGGAAGAAGGAGCCGGAGCTCACTGTCGACAAGTCGGCGAAGTACACGATGAAACTCGCGACGACGTGCGGCGACATAGACATCGATCTGAAGGCGTCGGCAGCGCCGCACACCGTCAACTCGTTCGACTTCCTCGCCGGCAAGGGCTACTTCGACCACTCCAAGTGCCACCGGCTCACCACGAACGGCATCTACGTGCTGCAGTGCGGCGACCCGACGGGCACCGGCACCGGCGGCCCCGGCTACACGATTCCGGACGAGAACCTCAAGGACAAGAGCCTCAAGGACAACGTGTATCCCGCGGGCACCGTGGCGATGGCCAACACCGGCCAGAAGCACAGCGGCGGCAGCCAGTTCTTCCTCGTCTACCAGGACAGTCAGCTTCCGCCCAGCTACACACCGTTCGGTACCGTTTCCGATTCCGGCATGAAGGTGCTGGAGAAGATCGCGAAGGCCGGTGAGAGCACCGGGGCCGGGGACGGCGCACCCAACGCGACGGTCGTGATCGACAAGGCGACGGTCACGAAATCCTGAGCCTCAACTGCGTAATTTCGGTCGCGCGGGATGCGGACAGGCAACCCGCCGGTCGCCTATGTTGGCCGTGACGAAACTGTGGACGATGCCCGGGGGGACACCAGCCCCTCGCAGGCATCATGTGGAGGAGGCGCTGTGAGCAGCGACCCGTGGGGCCGCGTCGACGAGACGGGGACCGTGTACGTGCGTACGGCCGACGGCGAGCAGGTCGTCGGTTCCTGGCAGGCAGGCTCCCCCGAGGAGGCGCTGGCCTATTTCGAGCGCAAGTACGAGGGCCTGGTTGTCGAGATCGGCCTCCTCGAGAAGCGAGTGAAGACCACCGACCTGTCGGCGAAGGACGCCCAGGCGGCGATCGACCACATCCGCGAGCAGGTGGACGCGCACCACGCGGTCGGCGACCTGGACGCCCTGCGGGTGCGGCTCGACAAGCTCGTGGAGCTGGTCGAGAAGCGCCGCGAGGAGCGCAAGCAGCAGCGGGCGAAGCAGTCCGACGAGGCGCGCCACCGCAAGGAGGCGCTGGTCATCGAGGCGGAGGAGCTGGCGCAGTCCGACCAGTGGCGGGCCGCCGGTGAGCGGCTGCGGGCCCTGGTCGACACGTGGAAGAGCCTGCCGCGGCTGGATCGCAAGTCGGACGACGAGCTGTGGCACCGCTTCTCGCACGCCCGCTCGGCTTTCTCCAAGCGGCGCAAGGCGCACTTCGCGCAGCTGGACGCGCAGCGCGAGGACGCCCGCCGGATCAAGGAGCGCCTGGTCGCCGAGGCGGAGTCGCTGTCCGGTTCGACGGACTGGGGTCCGACGGCCGCGCGCTACCGCGAGCTGATGGCCGAGTGGAAGGCCGCCGGACGGGCCCAGCGTGAGCACGAGGACGACCTGTGGAACCGCTTCCGCGGCGCCCAGGACGTCTTCTTCGCCGCCCGCAGCTCGGTGTTCGCCGAGCGCGACGCCGAGCAGGCGGAGAACCTCAAGCTGAAGGAGGAGCTGGCCGAGGAGGCCGAGAAGCTGCTGCCGATCGGCGACCTGAAGGGCGCGCGCGCCGCCTTCCGCTCGATCAACGAGCGCTGGGAGGCCATCGGCCATGTGCCGCGCGACGCCCGGCCGAAGGTCGAGGGCCGCATGCACGCCGTGGAGCGGGCCATCCAGGAGGCCGAGGAGGCCGAGTGGCGCCGGACCAACCCGGAGGCGCGTGTGCGTGCCGAGGGGCTGACCGGTCAGCTCCAGGCCGCCGTGGACAAGCTGAAGGGCCAGATCGAGCAGGCCCGCGCCCAGGGCAACAACGCGAAGGCCGAGAAGCTGGAGCGTGAGCTGGAGGGCCGTCAGGCGCTGCTGGACACGGCCCTGAAGGGTCTGCACGAGTTCGGCGGCTGATGCCATCGCCCGGGCCGAGCTGATCCGACGCCCGCCCGGGCCGAAGCGAAAGAGGGGCTCCCGTACATCGCGTACGGGAGCCCCTCTCGCGTCACTCGACAACTGTCACGACCGGTTGCGCGCCGACGTCACGCGGTAGACGTCGTAGACGCCCTCCACTCCCCTGACGGCCTTCAGGACGTGGCCCAGGTGCTTCGGGTCGCCCATCTCGAAGGTGAAGCGGGAGGTGGCGACGCGGTCGCGGGAGGTCTGCACGGCCGCCGACAGGATGTTGACGTGCTGGTCCGACAGGACGCGGGTGACGTCCGACAGCAGCCGGGAGCGGTCCAGGGCCTCGACCTGGATGGCGACCAGGAACACCGAGGACTGCGTCGGCGCCCACTCGACCTCGAGGATGCGCTCGGGCTCGCGGGACAGCGAGTCGACGTTCACGCAGTCGCTGCGGTGCACGGACACCCCGCTGCCGCGGGTCACGAACCCGATGATCGGGTCGCCGGGCACCGGCGTGCAGCAGCGGGCCAGCTTGACCCACACGTCCTCGACGCCCTTGACGATGACGCCCGGGTCGGCGCTGGAGCGGCGCTTGCGGCGGCTGCGGGTCGGCGGGACCGACTCGTCGATCTCCTCGGTGGCCGCCTCCTCGCCGCCGAGCGCCTGGACCAGCTTCTGCACGATGTTCTGCGCGGAGACATGGCCCTCGCCGATCGCCGCGTACAGCGCGGAGATGTCCGCGTAGCGCATCTCGTGGGCGAGCGTGACCAGCGAGTCGCCGGTGAGGATGCGCTGGATCGGCAGGTTCTGCTTGCGCATGGCCCGCACGATGGCGTCCTTGCCCTGCTCGATCGCCTCGTCGCGGCGCTCCTTGGAGAACCAGGCGCGGATCTTGTTCCGGGCGCGCGGCGACTTCACGAAGCCCAGCCAGTCGCGGGACGGGCCCGCGCCGGCCGCCTTGGACGTGAAGACCTCGACCAGGTCGCCGTTGTCCAGGGTCGATTCGAGCGGTACGAGCCTGCCGTTGACCCGCGCTCCTATGGTGCGGTGGCCGACCTCGGTGTGGACGGCGTACGCGAAGTCGACGGGGGTGGCCCCGGCCGGCAGCGCTATCACGTCGCCCTTGGGCGTGAAGACGAAGACCTCGTTGCGGGACAGGTCGAAGCGCAGGGACTCCAGGAACTCGCCCGGGTCCTCGGTCTCCTTCTGCCAGTCCAGCAGCTGGCGCAGCCACGCCATGTCGTTGAGGTGGTCGTCCTTGCCCTTGCCGGACGTCTTCGGGGCGTCGGTACGGATCTTGGAGGCGCCGGCGACGGCCTCCTGCTTGTACTTCCAGTGCGCGGCGATGCCGTACTCGGCGCGGCGGTGCATGTCGAAGGTGCGGATCTGGAGTTCGACCGGCTTGCCGTTGGGGCCGATGACCGTCGTGTGCAGCGACTGGTACATGTTGAACTTCGGCATCGCGATGTAGTCCTTGAACCGGCCGGGGACCGGGTTCCATCGCGCGTGCACGGTGCCGAGGGCGGCGTAGCAGTCGCGGACCGTGTCGACGAGGACACGGATGCCCACCAGGTCGTAGATCTCCGCGAAGTCACGGCCGCGGACGATCATCTTCTGGTAGACGCTGTAGTAGTGCTTCGGGCGGCCGGTGACGGTCGCCTTGATACGGGCCGCGCGCAGGTCCTGCTGCACCTCGTCGGTCACTATGGCCAGGTACTCGTCGCGCTTCGGTGCACGCTCCGCCACCAGCCGTACGATCTCGTCGTACATCTTGGGGTAGAGGATCGCGAAGGCGAGGTCCTCCAGCTCCCACTTGATGGTGTTCATGCCGAGGCGGTGGGCGAGCGGCGCGTAGATCTCGAGGGTCTCGCGCGCCTTCTTCTCCTGCTTCTCGCGCTTGAGGTAGCGCATGGTGCGCATGTTGTGCAGGCGGTCGGCGAGCTTGATGACCAGGACGCGGGGGTCCTTGGCCATGGCGACGACCATCTTGCGCACGGTCTCGGCCTGCGCGGCCTCGCCGAACTTGACCTTGTCCAGCTTGGTGACGCCGTCGACGAGCAGCGCGACGGAGTCGCCGAAGTCGCGGCGCAGCTGGTCGAGGCCGTACTCGGTGTCCTCGACCGTGTCGTGCAGCAGGCCCGCCATGAGGGTGGCCGGATCCATGCCGAGCTCGGCGAGGATGGTGGTGACCGCCAGCGGGTGCGTGATGTACGGGTCGCCGCTCTTGCGCTTCTGGCCACGGTGCCAGCGCTCCGCGACCTGGTACGCCTTCTCGATCTGGCGGAGGGTGGCGGTCTCGATCTTCGGGTCGTTGCCGCGGACTATGCGCAGCAGGGGCTCCAGGACCGGGTTGTACGGGTTGGAGCGCTGGACGCCGAGGCGGGCGAGCCGGGCCCGGACGCGGTTGGAGGAGCCGGAGCGCGCGGGCTGGCCGGTGTTCGGGCGGACCGGAGGGGTGGAGCGCTCGGGCGGGGCCGGCTTGGGACGCGCCTGCTCGGCCGGCTTGTCGACCGGGGCCGACTGGGCGTGCTCGACCGTCCCGCGCGAGTCGTTCTTGGCGTGCGGTGCGCTGGGCGCGGGCTTAGCCGCGGCGGCCGAGGCGGACTCGGGCTTCGCTGCGGTCAGGTGCTGGGCCTCGTCTGGCAAGAGGACTCCTCGTGCGCGATCCGGGTCCCCCGGTCAGGCTCCGGAGACCCCATGGTAGCGAGCCTGCGCCGCAGGATCGCCTTCAGGCCGGTGTGAGGGCCGTCTACCCGGGAAACACGAGAGGTCTCCCGTGGATTCCGGGACGCCGGTCACCCGCCCTGGTCACCGTACGGCGATGCCCCGTGTCCGCCGGGGCGGGCACGGGGCATCGGATGCCGCGCGGGGTCAGACCGTGAGGAGCGAGGTCAGCGGGGCGCCCTCCAGCACCGGCTCCAGCCGGGCCCGGCCGGAGAGGAAGCCCAGCTCCATCAGCACGGCGAGGCCGGACACCTCGGCGCCGGCCCGGCGGATCAGCTGGACCGAGGCCTCGGCGGTGCCGCCGGTCGCCAGGACGTCGTCGACGATCAGGACGCGGTCGTTCGCGGTGAGGTCCTCGGCGTGGATCTCGATCTCGGCCGAGCCGTACTCCAGGTCGTACGCCTGGCTGAGCGTCGCTCCGGGGAGCTTGCCCGCCTTGCGGACGGGGATGAAGCCGACGCCGGCCCGGACGGCCACCGGCGCTCCGAGGATGAAGCCGCGGGCCTCCAGGCCGACGACCTTGGTGGCGCCGGTCCGCGTCGCGACCTCGGCGAGCGCGTCGGTGAGGGCCGTGAAGGCCGCCGGGTCCGCCAGGAGCGGGGTGATGTCCTTGAACATCACGCCCGGCTCCGGGTAGTCCGCCACGTCCCGGATGCGGCTCAGCAGCAGCTCGCTGATGTCGGTCACCGGCGCTTCCCCGAGGGGCGGTTGCGGCCGCGGTTGCGGGACGCGGGCTGGTTGCGGGGGCCGACGACCGCAGGGGCGGCGTCCTCCGGTCCGTCGTCGTACACCTCGTCGTCGGTCTCGACGTCCGTGGCCGGGCCCTGCGCGGCGGTCTGGGCCCGCTTGGCGAGCACCCGCTTCTTCAGGGCCTTCATCTGCGGCTCGCGCTCCTTGAGGTCGGCGACGAGCGGGGTGGCGATGAAGATCGAGGAGTACGCACCGGCCGCGAGGCCGACGAACAGCGACAGGGAGATGTCGTTGAGCATGCCGGCGCCGAGGAAGCCGCCGCCGATGAACAGCAGGCCCGCCACCGGCAGCAGCGCGACCACCGTGGTGTTGATGGAGCGGACCAGGGTGCCGTTGATCGACCGGTTGGCGATCTCGCTGTACGTCCAGCGGGTCTGCTTGGTGATGTCCTTCGTCTGCTCCTTGAGGCTGTCGAAGACGACGACCGTGTCGTAGAGCGAGTAACCGAGGATGGTCAGCAGACCGATCACCGTGCCGGGCGTGACCTCGAAGCCGACGAGGGCGTAGATGCCGACGGTGATGGTGATGTCGTGGATCAGGGCGACGAACGCGGCGACGGCCATCCGCCACTCGAACGCGATCGCCAGGTAGATCACGACCAGGAACAGGAAGATGCCGAGGCCCTGCCAGGCCTTGTTGGCGATCTGCTCGCCCCAGCTCGGGCCGACCAGCTCGCCGGTGACGTCGTTCTCGGAGACGCCGAGCTTGTCCGCGAGCTCCGCCGAGACCTTGTCGGCCTGCTTGGTGTCGATGCCCGCGACCTGGATGCGCAGCGTGGCCTTCTCGCCGCTGCCGAGCTTCTGGACGATCGCGTCGTGGCCGGAGGCCTCTTCCGCGTACTCCTGGGCCTGGGCCACCGAGACGGTGGTCTTCGGAGTGTTGAAGACCGCGCCGCCCTGGAACTCGATGCCCATGTTCAGGCCGCGCACCGCCAGGCCGACGATGGCCGTGATGGTGATCAGGATCGAGATGCCGTACCAGATCTTGCGGTTGCGGACGAAGTCGTAGCCGACCTCGCCACGGTGCAGTCGGGCGCCGAGGTTGCCGAGCTTCGACATCTCACGCCTCCTTCGTCTCGATGGGGGCGGAGGGGCGGCGGGTGCGGCGCAGCGGAGGCCGGGCGCCCAGTCGCTTGGGATCGAGGCCGGACCACGGGTGGCCGCCTCCGTAGAACTTCGTGCGGGCCAGGAGCGTCAGCAGCGGCTTGGTGAAGAGGAACACCACGACCACGTCGAGCAGGGTGGTCAGACCCAGCGTGAACGCGAAGCCCTGCACCTTGCCGACGGTCACGATGAAGAGCACCGCGGCGGCGAGGAACGACACGAAGTCGGAGACCAGGATGGTGCGCCGGGCGCGCGGCCAGGCACGCTCGACGGCGGGGCGCAGCGTACGGCCTTCCCGGATCTCGTCACGGACGCGTTCGAAGTACACGATGAACGAGTCCGCGGTGATGCCGATGGCGACGATGGCGCCGCAGACGGCCGGCAGGTTCAGCGCGAAGCCGATGGTGGGGCCGAGCAGCGACATGATCGTGTAGGTCAGGGCCGCGGAGACCAGCAGCGACAGGATCGCGATGACCGACAGGCCGCGGTAGTAGACCAGCAGGTAGATCACGACGAGGGCGAGACCGATGGCTCCGGCGATGAGGCCGGCGTGAAGCTGCTCGCCACCGAGGGCGGCGGTCACCGTGGTGACGCTGTCCTCGCTGAACGTGAGCGGCAGGGCGCCGTAGGACAGCATGTTGGCGAGGCTCTTGGCCTCCTCCTGCGTGAAGCTTCCGGAGATCTGCGCGTTGCCGCCGGTGATGGCCTGCTGGACGTAGGGGTGGGAGACCACCTCGTCGTCGAGGACGATCGCGAACTCGTTCTGCGGGGAGCTCTGCTTGGCCAGCTCACCGGTGATGTTCGAGAACTTCTTGGAGCCGCTGCCGTTGAAGGTCATGTCGACCTGCCAGCCGGCGGCGCGCGTGGTGTCGAAGGACGCCTTGGCGTCCTTGACCTCGGTGCCGTCGACCGCGACCGGGCCGAGCAGGAACTTCGTCCAGACGTCGCCGTCCTTGCCACAGGCGACCGTGGTGTCGCCGGGCTTCGCGTCCTTGCCTGCCTGGGCGCGCTGGGCGGGCTTGGAGCAGTCGAGCGCCGTGTACGCGGCCTGGAGCTTGGCGACGTCACCGTCCGCGCTCGCCGACGGGGAGGGCTTGTCGTCCGCCTTCAGGCCGTCGGTGACGGCGCGGCCCTGGGTGGTGGCCGTCGCGGAGGGAGTGGCGGAGCCGGTGGACTTCTCCGGGTCCGTCGCCTTCGAGGAGCCGCTGGGGGACGCGCTCGGGGAGCCGCTGGGGGACGCGCTGGGCTCCGGCTGCGCGGCGCCGCCGGAGGCCTCGCGCTGGAGGACGGGGCGGAAGTAGAGCTTGGCGGTGGTACCGACCTGATCCCGGGCCTGCTTGGAGTTCGTGCCCTTGGGGATGTTGACGATGATGTTCTTGTCGCCCTGGGTCTGTACCTCGGCCTCCGAGACACCAAGACCGTTGACGCGGCGCTCCATGATCTGGACCGCCGTGTCCATGTTGGTCTTGTTGATCGCGGATTCCTGGCCGGGTTCGGCTTCCGCACGGAGCGTGATGCTCGTGCCGCCGGCCAGGTCGATGCCGAGTCGCGGAGTGGTGTGCCCCGAGGCGAACATCCCTCCGGTGAGCGCCACGATGGCGATCAGGATGAGGGCCAGCGAGCGCCCTGGCTTGCTCTGGGCGCTCGCCTTACGGCCCTTCTTAGGTGCTGCCACCTTCTCGTACTCCCTCTCGGGCCGCCTCGCACCGGTCTACGGGCGGGCAGCCATGACATGGTGTCGGGATACCGTGCGAGCTCCGCACGCCCGGGGGCGCGCAGGCGTCGCCCGCGCGCCCCGGAACGTGGCTACTTCGCGTCGGCGTCGCCCTCGGACTTCTTCGGCGCGTCCTCCGTCTTGGCCTCCGCGGCCACGGTCTCGGACGGCTCCTCGGTCTCGTCGCTCTCGTCCTTCTTGCCGAGGTCGACGGACTTCTCGTCGGAGGCGGCAGCGGGCTCGTCGGTCTCGGTGAGGGAGGAGGCGTCGTCGGGGACGACGTCGGACTTCAGGTCGTGCTCGATGCCGTGGACGATGCGGTTGTACTCGTCGTCGGAGAGGACGGCACCGATGGCGTTCTTGGCGAAGAGAAGCTCCACGCCCGGGCCCGCGTCGAGGAGGACGGTGTCGTCGCTGACCTCCTTGACGGTGCCGTACATGCCACCGATGGTGCGGACACCGGATCCGGGCTGCATCTGGTTCCGCATGTCGGCGGCCTGCTGCTGCTTCTTCTTGGCCGACCGGGTCATCAGGAACATGGCCCCGATGAGCACGATGAACGGGAGGAGGGTCACGAGACTCACGGGTCGGAACTTCCTTCACACGACCGCGGTGTGAGCGGCCTGATGGTTGGGGGATTGTCTGCCGCCGACAAGGGCGGCATCGGCGGAGTCTAAGCGAGTCTCCGCGCAGGGAACAACGCTCAGCATGGCACCGGGGTTCCTGCTCCGGCCACAGAGCTCGCCGTGAGCGGGGCGTCACGCCCCGAACAAGTCCCCTTGTCCGTTTCCAGCAGGCGACGTGCGGGGCGGGGTGAGGCCGAGATGCGACCATGCCGCGGGTGTGGCGACCCGGCCGCGGGGAGTGCGGGCGAGCAGCCCCTCCCGGACGAGGAAGGGTTCGGCCACCTCCTCCACGGTCTCACGTTCCTCCCCGACGGCGACGGCGAGCGTGGACAGGCCGACCGGTCCGCCGCCGAAGAGCTTCAGCAGCGCCTCCAGGACGGCGCGGTCGAGGCGGTCCAGGCCGCGGGCGTCGACCTCGTAGACGGCGAGGGCGGCCGCCGCGATGTCCTGGGTGATGATCCCGTCCGCCTTGACCTGCGCGTAGTCCCGGACGCGGCGCAGCAGGCGGTTGGCGATCCGGGGCGTGCCGCGGGAGCGTCCCGCGATCTCGGCGGCGCCGTCGGCGCCGATCTCGACGTCGAGCAGGCTCGCCGAGCGGTGGATGACGCGCTCCAGCTCGGCGGGCTCGTAGAACTCCATGTGCGCGGTGAAGCCGAAACGGTCGCGCAGCGGGGGCGGCAGCAGGCCGGCGCGGGTGGTGGCGCCGACCAGGGTGAACGGCGGCAGCTCCAGCGGGATCGCGGTGGCGCCGGGGCCCTTGCCGACGATCACGTCGACGCGGAAGTCCTCCATGGCCATGTACAGCATCTCCTCGGCGGGCCGGGACATGCGGTGGATCTCGTCGAGGAAGAGGACCTCGCCCTCCTGGAGGGAGGAGAGGATCGCGGCGAGGTCGCCGGCGTGCTGGATGGCGGGGCCGGAGGTGATGCGGATGGGGGCGCCCATCTCCGCCGCGATGATCATGGACAGGGTGGTCTTGCCGAGGCCGGGGGCGCCGGAGAGCAGCACGTGGTCGGCGGTGGCGCCACGCGCGCGGGCGGCGCGCAGCACCAGGTCGAGCTGCTCGCGGACCTTCTCCTGGCCGATGAACTCGTCCAGGTCCTTGGGGCGCAGCGCGGCCTCGACGGCCTGGTCCTCGCGGTCGGCGACCGAGCCCACCAGCCGCTCGGGGGCGGGGGTGCCGGTGGTGTCGTCGTCCCAGTTCATTGCGTGTGCCTCGCGGGTCGCGGTGGAGGGCGTACGCGGGTCTGGCGTACGCCGGTGTCGTCGGGTGGGGCGGTCAGCGCGCTCTGTTCAGGGTCTGCAGCGCCGCCTTCAGCAGGCGGCCGACCTCCGGGGCGCCCTCGGCGGCCTCGGCCTGCGGGGCGACGGCGCTCACGGCCTCGTCGGCCTCGCGGGTCGCGTAGCCGAGGCCGATCAGGGCGGCGTGCAGCTGGTCGCGCCAGCCCTGGGTGACGGGGGCACCGACGGCGGGCGCGCCGATCGGTTCGCCGAGGCGGTCCTTGAGCTCCAGGAGGAGTTTCTGGGCACCCTTCTTGCCGATGCCGGGGACGGCGGTGAGGGCCTTCTCGTCGGCGGTGGCCACGGCCCGGCGCAGCGCGTCGGGCGTGTGCACGGCGAGCATGGCCTGGGCGAGGCGGGGACCGACGCCGCTCGCGGTCTGCAGAAGCTCGAAGGTCTGCCGCTCGTCGTCGTCGGCGAAGCCGTAGAGCGTCAGGGAGTCCTCGCGCACCACGAGGGACGTGTGCAGCTTGGCGGGCTGGCCCATACGCAGCGTGGACAGCGTGTTCGGGGTGCACTGGACGGCCATGCCGACGCCGCCGACCTCGACGACCGCGGTGTCCGGGGCGAGGGCGGCGACGGTGCCGCTGACGAAGGCGATCATGCCGTACGGCCTTTCGATGCGGTGGCGGTGTGCAGGGCGACGGCCTGCTGGAGCCGGTTCTGCGCGGGGGCGCGCCAGATGTGGCAGATGGCGAGGGCCAGGGCGTCGGCGGCGTCGGCCGGCTTGGGCGGGGCGCTGAGCCGCAGCAGCCGGGTGACCATGGCGCCGACCTGTGCCTTGTCGGCGCGGCCCGAGCCGGTGACGGCGGCCTTGACCTCGCTGGGCGTGTGCAGGGCGACGGGGATGCCGCGGCGGGCGGCGCAGAGCATGGCGACGGCGCTGGCCTGGGCGGTGCCCATGACGGTCCGGACGTTGTGCTGGCTGAACACCCGTTCCACGGCGACGAATTCGGGCCGGTGCTCGTCCAGCCACTGCTCGATGCCCTGCTCGACGGCGACCAGGCGGTGGCCCAGCTCGGCGTCCGCGGGTGTGCGGACGACTCCGACGCCCAGCATGGTCAGCGGCCGGCCCGCGACCCCCTCGACGACTCCCACGCCGCAGCGGGTCAGTCCGGGGTCCACCCCGAGTACGCGCACCGCCCCTCCCTTCGCTCACCTGTTTGTGCAGGCTATCGGGTGCCGCTGACAATGCGACGGGCCGACGGGTGTGTCCCGTCGGCCCGTCGATCGCGCGCGGCTCGCGCCCGCGTCAGGCGTCGACCTTCTCCATGATCTCGTCGCTGACGTCGAAGTTGGCGAAGACGTTCTGCACGTCGTCGCTGTCCTCGAGGGCGTCGATCAGCTTGAAGATCTTCCTGGCGCCCTCCTCGTCCAGCTCGATCTGCATCGTCGGGACGAAGTTGGCGTCGGCGGACTCGTAGTCGATGCCGGCGTCCTGGAGCGCGGTGCGGACCGCGACGAGGTCGGTGGCCTCGCTCAGCACCTCGAAGGACTCACCGAGGTCGTTGACCTCCTCGGCGCCCGCGTCGAGGACGGCGCCGAGGACGTCGTCCTCGGTCAGCTCGCCCTTGGGGACGATGACCACGCCCTTGCGGTTGAACAGGTACGACACCGAGCCCGGGTCGGCCATGGAGCCGCCGTTGCGGGTCATCGCGACCCGGACGTCGGAGGCGGCGCGGTTGCGGTTGTCGGTGAGGCACTCGATGAGCACCGCGACGCCGTTCGGGCCGTAGCCCTCGTACATGATCGTCTCGTAGTCGGCACCGCCGGCCTCGAGGCCGCCGCCGCGCTTGACCGCGGAGTCGATGTTCTTGTTCGGGACCGACTGCTTCTTGGCCTTCTGAATGGCGTCGTAGAGCGTCGGGTTGCCCTCGATGTCGACGCCGCCCATCCGGGCCGCGACCTCGATGTTCTTGATCAGCTTCGCGAAGAGCTTGCCGCGCTTGGCGTCGATCACGGCCTTCTTGTGCTTCGTCGTAGCCCATTTAGAGTGGCCGGACATCTGCCTGTCTCCTTCGCGTAACCCATCACTGCAACGAACGCAGGAATCCTACAAGGACCCGGACGTCCGGTACGCGCGCACCATCTCGACGAACAGCCCGTGCACGCGGTGGTCGCCGGTCAGCTCCGGGTGGAACGACGTGGCGAGCGCGTTGCCCTGGCGGACGGCCACGATGTGGCCGTCGTGCTCGGCGAGCACCTCGGCGCCGGCGCCCACGGACTCGACCCAGGGGGCCCGGATGAAGACGCCCTCCACGGGGTCGCCCGGGATCTCCTTGACGTCGACGGCCGCCTCGAACGACTCGTTCTGGCGCCCGAAGGCGTTGCGGCGGACGATCATGTCGATGCCGCCGACGGTCTCCTGGCCCGAGCGCGGGTCGAGGATCTTGTCGGCGAGCATGATCATCCCGGCGCAGGTGCCGTAGACGGGCATGCCGTCGCGCACGCGCGCGCGGAGAGGCTCCATCAGCCCGAAGAGCACGGCGAGCTTGGAGATCGTGGTGGACTCCCCGCCGGGGATGACCAGGCCGTCGACCTCGGCCAGTTCCTCGGGGCGGCGCACCGGCCTGGCCACGGCGTCGGCCGCGGCCAGGGCGACGAGATGCTCGCGCACGTCGCCCTGGAGCGCGAGCACTCCGATGACGGGTGAGGTCATCACCAGCCCCGGTTCGCGTAGCGCTCGGTCTCGGGCAGGGTGTCGCAGTTGATGCCGACCATGGCCTCGCCGAGGTTGCGGGACGCGTCCGCGATGATCTTGGGGTCGTCGTAGAAGGTGGTGGCCTTCACGATCGCGGCGGCGCGCTTGGCCGGGTCGCCGGACTTGAAGATGCCGGAGCCGACGAAGACGCCCTCGGCGCCGAGCTGGCGCATCAGCGCGGCGTCGGCGGGGGTGGCGACACCACCGGCGGAGAACAGCACGACCGGGAGCTTGCCGAGCTCGGCGACCTCCTTGACCAGCTCGTACGGGGCGCGCAGCTCCTTGGCGGCGGCGTACAGCTCGTTGTTGTCGTAGCCGCGCAGGCGGGCGATCTCGTTCTTGATCTGGCGCAGGTGGCGGACGGCCTCGACGACGTTGCCGGTGCCGGCCTCGCCCTTGGACCGGATCATGGCCGCGCCCTCGGCGATCCGGCGCAGGGCCTCACCGAGGTTGGTCGCACCGCAGACGAACGGGGTGGTGAAGGCCCACTTGTCGGAGTGGTTGACCTCGTCGGCCGGGGTGAGGACCTCGGACTCGTCGATGTAGTCGACGCCGAGGGACTGCAGGACCTGGGCCTCGACGAAGTGGCCGATGCGGGACTTGGCCATGACGGGGATCGAGACGGCGTCGATGATGCCCTCGATCATGTCCGGGTCGGACATCCGCGCCACGCCGCCGTCCTTGCGGATGTCGGCGGGCACCCGCTCCAGGGCCATGACGGCGACCGCGCCCGCGTCCTCGGCGATCTTCGCCTGCTCCGGCGTGACGACGTCCATGATCACGCCGCCCTTGAGCTGCTCGGCCATGCCGCGCTTCACACGGGCGGTGCCGGTCTCGGGAGCCTGGTTTTCGGAGATGGACACGGGTGACCTCACAACGGGTGGAGAAGGGTTGCTGCGAGCATCGAGGAAACGGCAGCGGACCAGTCCACAGCAAGGGCCAATGATGAGCCGGTGGCTCGTTTTGCCGTCCCGCGGGGAGGCGCGACCCGGTCAGGAGGCCCGCTCGACCAGGGCGGCGGGCGGCTCGTCGTCCATCTCGAAGGCCAGCGGGAAGGGGGCGTGCCCGGCCAGGCGGAACCAGCGGACCTTGCGGTGCCGGCGCAGCGCGCGGGCCGCGCGGACGGCGTCGTTGTGGAAGCGGCGGGCCATCGGCACCCTGCGGACGGCCTCGGTCAGCTCGCGGGCCGCCGCCTCGCCGCCGGGCGCCTCGCGGACCGCCTCCACCTGCTGGGTCTCGGCGAACACGGCGCGCAGGGCCTGGCTCAGCTCGCTCTCGGCGACCTCCCGCTGCTCCTCCTCGGCCTGCCGGGCCGCGTGCGCGGCCTCGTACAGCACGATCGATGCGGCAGGGTCCAGGACGCCGGAGGTGGCCAGCTCCTGGGCGACGGAGGCCCGGCGCAGCAGCTGGGCGTCGAGCGCGGCGCGGGCCGCGTCGATCCGGGCGTGCAGCCGGTCCAGCCGGCCGGCGGTCCAGCTGAGATAGAGGCCGATCGCCACGAGGACGACGAGGATCCAGATGAGTGTCGCGGTCACGGCCGCAGACTAGCGGCGCCGCCCCTGACGCCCCGCGCGCGGGGCGCCCTCGGTGGCTTCCGGGAGACCGGTCGGTCCCGCCGCAGCCCTGCCCTCGCCGCGCCGTGAACGCCGTCCCGCGCACGGGGCCGCCCGCGAGCCGCCCGGCCAGTCCTGCCGCAACGCCGGGGGCCCCGATGGTCAGCCCCGCGCTCCAGGGGCTGACCGCGCGGTCAGGTCCACGTGTGCCGCCCGCCGGGGCCGGCGCCTATGGGAGCCTCCCGGAGGTCGCGGGCGACATGCCTGCGTGGGAACCCGGGCCCCCTGTACGTGGCGCCCCATCCCTCCAGGAGCCCCTCAGTCGCGTGCCAGTCCCAGGCGGGCCCGCAGGCCGCCCACCGCGCCCGTGCCGGAGTCGTCGTCGGTGGCCACCGCCGCCGCGCCCGCCGTCACCGTCTCGTAGACCGACATGATGTCCGCGCCGACCGTCGACCAGTCGAAGCGGCGCACGTGGGCGCTGCCCCGCTTCTGGAGCCCGGCCCGCCGGGCGGGGTCGCCCAGGAGGCGTACGGCGGCGTCGGCCAGGGCGTCCGCATCCTCGTTGGCGAAGAGCTCCCCGGCCGCGCCCTGGTCCAGGACCTGGGCGAAGGCGTCGAGGTCGGAGGCGAGGACGGGGGCGCCCGCCGACAGGGCCTCGACCAGGATGATGCCGAAGCTCTCGCCGCCGGTGTTCGGGGCCACGTACAGGTCGACGCTGCGCAGCAGCCGGGCCTTGTCCTCGTCGCTGACCATGCCGAGGAACTCGACGCGGGAGCGCAGCTCGGCGGGCAGGTCCTCGACCGCCTCCTCCTCGTCGCCCCGGCCGGCCACCAGGAGCCGGGTCCCCGGGCGGGCGGCGAGGATCTTCGGCAGGGCCCGCATCAGGACCGGGAGGCCCTTGCGGGGCTCGTCGATACGGCCGATGAAGCCGATGGTGTCGCCCTGCCAGTCGGGGTTGGGCTCGGCCCGGGCGAAGAAGTCGACGTCGACGCCGTTGGGGATGACGACCGCGTCACCGCCCAGGTGCTCCACCAGCGTCCGGCGGGCGTACTCGCTCACCGCGATCCGGGCGCTGATCTTCTCCAGGGCGGCCTGGAGGATGGCGTACGCCGCGATCATCGCGCGCGAGCGCGGGTTGGACGTGTGGAAGGTGGCGACGATCGGCCCCGAGGCCGCCCAGCAGGTCAGCAGGCCGAGCGACGGCGACGTGGGCTCGTGGATGTGGATGACGTCGAACCGTCCGTCGTGCAGCCAGCGGCGCACCCGCGCGGCGGAGAGAAAGCCGAAGTTCAGCCGGGCGACCGAGCCGTTGTACGGCACCGGGACGGCCCGGCCCGCCGAGACGACGTACGGCGGCAGCGGGGTGTCGTCGTCGGCCGGCGCCAGCACCGACACCTCGTGCCCCTGCCGGATGAAGTACTCGGCGAGGTCCCGGATGTGGAACTGGACGCCTCCGGGCACGTCCCAGGAGTACGGGCAGACGATGCCGATTCTCACGAGGTCCCCTTCGTGGGATCCAGGTCGGCGAGCCACAAGCGCTGGAGCATGTGCCAGTCCTCCGGATGTTCCGCGATACCCGTGGCGAAGGCGTCGGCCAGCGCCTGTGTCATGACAGACGTCTTCTCGGCGCGGTCGCCTGACTCGGGCACCTCGACCGGCGGGTGGACGCGGCCCTGCATGACGGGCGAGTCGTCGTACCAGAGCGTCACGGGCAGGAGCAGCGCCCCGGTCTGCTGGGCGAGCAGGGCCGGTCCGGCGGGCATCCGGGCCGTGGCGCCGAAGAAGTCGACCTCGACGCCGGAGGAGGACAGGTCGCGGTCGGCGACCAGGCAGACCAGGCCGCCGTCGCGCAGCCTGCGCGCCAGCGTGCCGAAGGCGCTGCCGCCGCTGTGCGGCAGGACCTCCATGCCGAGGCCCTCGCGGTAGGCGACGAAGCGGTCGAAAAGCGTCTCGGGCTTGAGGCGCTCGGCGACGGTCGTGAACGGTGTCTTCAGTTCGGTGGTGACCCAGGCACCTGCCAGGTCCCAGTTGGCCAGGTGGGGCAGGGCCAGTATCACGCCCTTCCCGGCGGCCAGCCCGTCGGTGAGGTGGTGGACGTCCTTGGGGGCGAATCCCTCGCGCACCCGGTCCTCGCTCCAGGCGGGGAGCCGGAAGGACTCCATCCAGTAGCGCAGGTACGAGCGCATGCCCGCGCGCGAGAGCTCGGCCAGGCGCTGCGGGCTCGCGTCGGGCACCACGCGCGCGTAGTTGCTCTCCAGCCGCTGGACGCCCTTGCCCCGCTTCTTCCACGCCAGGTCGGCGATGGTGCGGCCGAGGCGCACGGCGGCCGGCTCGGGGAGCTTCTTCACGGTGCCCCAGCCGAGCCCGTACAGCGCGTCGGTGAGCCGGTCCTGGGCGCTCACGTGGCGGCCTCGCTCCCGTGCGAGGCGCTCTCCGGCTTGTCCCGCGCCTCGGCGGCCTCGACCTCGGCGGACTCCCGGCGGACGGTGACGACCCGCTGGATCAGCGTGACGAGGCTGCCCACGGCGACGATCCACAGCGCCACCGGCAGCAGGTACTGGATGCCGGGCACGCCGAACTTGTGCAGTCCGGCGAAACCGGCCGCGACCAGCGAGATCACCAGGCGCTCGGCGCGCTCGACCAGGCCGTTGACCGCGACCGGCAGGCCGATCGACTCGCCGCGGGCCTTGGTGTACGACACCACCTGGCCGCTGGCCAGGCAGAAGATCGACACCGCGCACAGCACGAGGTCGTCGCCGCCCCCGGCGTACCAGAGGGCGAAGCCGCCGAAGATCGCGCCGTCGGCGACCCGGTCCAGGGTGGAGTCGAGGAAGGCGCCCCAGCGGCTGGAGCGGCCGAGCTGGCGCGCCATGTTGCCGTCGACGAGGTCGGAGAACACGAACAGCGTGATCACGACCGTGCCCCAGAAGAACTCGCCCATGGGGTAGAAGACCAGCGCGCCCGCGACCACGCCGGCGGTCCCGATCAGGGTGACGGTGTCGGGGCTGACGCCCCTTCTGATCAGAAATGAGGCGAACGGCGTGAGAACACGCGTGAAGAAAGCACGCGCGTACTTGTTCAGCATGGCCTTCCCGAGGGTCGGTGTGGCGCCGTGGGGCCCTTGCTGGCCACCGGCTGGCCCATCGTAGCCACGCGCGCGTGCGGGCGGCCGCCGGGCACTCGTCCTCGGGTCCCGCGGCACGCCGGGCCGGGGCCGCGGGCGCGGTCGCGTCCGTCGTATGGACGCGCCGTGCGGTGAGTGGAAAGCTCGAAGGACCGCGGGCGTCGTCGCAGCCGCCGTCGCTGGGGGCGCCTTCCGGGCCCCGGGTCCGGGAGAGGGAGCGTACGTCCGCGCCCACAGTGACCTCACCGTGCACGGGAGGCAGGATCATGGGCGACAAGGCGAACGCACACCCCGGAGCCGCCGGCAGGGCTACGGCGGCCGACCACCCCACGTCCGTACGGAATGTGGTGCTGGTCGGCCACAGCGGTTCGGGCAAGACGACTCTGGTCGAGGCCCTCGCGCTGACGGCGGGAGCGGTGAACCGGGCGGGCCGGGTGGAGGACGGCGGCACCGTCTCCGACTACGACGAGATCGAGCACCGGCAGCACCGCTCGGTACAGCTCTCCCTGGTGCCCGTCGAATGGGACGGCATCAAGATCAACCTGCTGGACACCCCCGGCTACGCCGACTTCGTCGGGGAACTCAGGGCCGGTCTGCGTGCGGCGGACGCGGCCCTCTTCGTCGTCTCGGCCTCGGACGGCGTCGACGGCTCCACGCGCATGGTGTGGGACGAGTGCGCGGCCGTCGGCATGCCGCGCGCGATCGTCGTGACGCATCTGGAGGCGGCGCGGGCGAACTACGAGGAGATGACGCGGATCTGCGCGGAGGCGTTCGGTGGCGACGACCCCGACGCCGTGCTGCCGCTGTATCTGCCGCTGCACGGGGAGCCGGGCCCGGACGGGCACGCGCCGGTGACCGGGCTGATCGGCCTGCTGACGCAGCGGCTCTTCGACTACTCCACCGGCGAGCGCAAGGAGTCCGAGCCGGGCGGCGACGAGCTGCCGCTGATCGAGGAGGCGCGCAACCGGCTGATCGAGGGGGTCATCGCGGAGAGCGAGGACGAGACCCTCATGGACCGCTATCTCGGCGGCGAGCAGATCGACGTCAAGACGCTCATCGAGGATCTGGAGCGGGCCATCGCGCGCGGGACGTTCTTCCCGGTTCTCGCGGCCGCCCCGGCCGCCGAGGGCGCCCGGCAGGGTCTCGGCACCGTCGAGGTGCTGGAGCTCATCACCCGTGGCTTCCCGACTCCGCTGGAGCGGCCGGCGCCGGCGGTGACCACGCTCGACGGCCGGCCGCGCGAGGTGAGGCCGTGCGACCCGGACGGTCCGCTGGTCGCCGAGGTCGTGAAGACCGCGTCCGACCCCTACGTCGGCCGGATCTCGCTGGTGCGCGTCTTCTCCGGCACGCTGCGGCCCGACGAGACGGTGCACGTCTCCGGGCACGGCATGGAGGACCGGGGCCACGAGGACCACGACGTCGACGAGCGCGTCGGCGCCCTGTCCGCGCCCTTCGGCAAGCAGCAGCGCACCCTCGGCCACTGCATCGCGGGCGATCTGGCGTGCGTGGCGAAACTGAGCCGCGCGGAGACCGGGGACACGCTGTCGTCGAAGGACGACCCGCTGCTGATGGAGCCCTGGCAGATGCCGGACCCGCTGCTGCCGCTGGCCATCCAGGCGCACAGCAAGGCCGACGAGGACAAGCTGTCGCAGGGCCTGGCCCGGCTGGTCGCGGAGGACCCGACCATGCGCCTGGAGCAGAACCAGGCCACCCACCAGGTGGTGCTGTGGGCCCTGGGCGAGGCGCACGCCGACGTCGCGCTGGAGCGGCTGCGCAGCCGGTACGGGGTGCAGGTCGACGTGGTGCCGTACAAGGTGTCGCTGCGGGAGACGTTCGCGGGTAGGGCGGCGGGCCGCGGGCGGCATGTGAAGCAGTCCGGCGGTCACGGGCAGTACGCCATCTGCGAGATCGAGGTCGAGCCGCTGCCCGGCGGTTCGGGCATCGAGTTCGTGGACAAGGTCGTCGGCGGCGCGGTGCCGCGCCAGTTCATCCCGTCCGTGGAGAAGGGCGTGCGGGCCCAGGCGGCCAAGGGGGTCGCGGCCGGTCATCCCCTCGTCGACGTCCGGGTCACCCTGCGCGACGGCAAGGCGCACTCGGTCGACTCCTCCGACGCGGCCTTCCAGACGGCCGGCGCGCTCGCGCTGCGCGAGGCCGCGGGCGAGACGAAGATCCACCTGCTGGAGCCGGTGGCGGAGGTGTCCGTGCTGGTCGGCGACGACTACGTCGGGGCCGTGATGAGCGACCTGTCCGGGCGGCGGGGCCGCGTCCTCGGCACCGAGCAGACCAGCGGCGGGCGCACGGTGATCAAGGCCGAGGTGCCCGAGATCGAGATCGGCCGGTACGCCATCGATCTGCGGTCGCTGTCGCACGGCACGGCACGGTTCAGCCGGCGGTACGCGCGGCACGAGCCGATGCCGCAGCAGATCGCGGAGAGGGTCAGGGAGGAGGTGCGGGTGGCCTCCTAGGGCACGGATCTCCTCGTCCGGAAGGTCGCCACGACTCGTCGTCCGGAGCGTCGGCTCGACTCGTCCGGAGCGTGGCCGCAAGGCGCGCGCCCGGCGCCGCCCGGTCGCTCCGTCGGCGCGCGCCGTGTCACGACGCGCGCCGGAGCCTTCCGGACGCCGTGAGCGGGACCCCACCCCGTCGGCGGGCGGCTTCGGCCGTCCGCCGACGGATGTCGGTGGCTGGGGATACGCTGATCATCGATCGGCGGGCGATCAACAGGTGTGCGCCGTACGGAAGTCGGGAAGGCCGCAGGAGCGACAGTGCGGCGAGTGGGGGCGGGAATGACCGTTGAAGGCGGTTACGCGGACATCTTCGGTCCGCAGGTGCCGCGCACGGCCGGTGAGGGGCAGACGGCGACCTTCGCGCTGGCCTCGGCGGCCTATCGCGACAACCCGTACGAGGACATCAAGAAGGCCGACAACGAGTGGCACAAGACGGATGTCAAGGCGGGCCGCGCCTGGGCGAAGATCTTCCGTCCGAATCTCGGTGAGGCGTTCTCGCGTGCCGTGGTCGACCGCATGCTCGGCGACGGCCGCAAGCCGCTGATCCAGTCCTTCGGCACCGAGCCGCAGGTCGTGGTCGAGCACTGCCTGGCCGCCAACAACATCCGCAAGGCCCGCGACCGGACGCTCACCACGATCATGGTGGTCTGCGGTCTGCTGTTCCTGCCCGGCCTCCTGGTGTGGCTGCTGGTCTTCACGCTGCGCACCACCATCGTCAAGCGGGACGCCAAGCGGGGCGGGGCGCTCGCCTCCGTGCTCCTCGTCGCGATGGGCGCGCTGGCCGTGCTGTTCCTGCTCAAGATGCCGTTCACCGGCCTCTGGGCGTGGTACGCGCGCGCCTCCGTGGTGATGCCGGTCCTCGGCTGGTTCTGGGCCAAGCAGGTGTGCGAGCGCACCGCGCGGGACCTGCGGGAGCGCTGGGACAGCCTGCTCGCGGGCAGCAGCGTCGGCGCGAAGGTGCCGGAGGCGGTGCCGGCCAGTCCCAACGAGACCCAGGCCGAGCGTCTGCGCCAGTCGCTGGCCAAGCTCAGCGCCGAGCAGCAGTCCAACTCCGTCTTCTACGCCGGGCCGAAGGGCATACTCGGCATGGGCACCCGCTGGGGCAGCTGGCAGCTGGCCGAGGAGCTGGTGCCGGCTCAGCAGGACCGCGAGATCCACCCCTTCCGCAGCTGGGACGTGATCCGCGCGATCCACGACCAGCTGAGCGTGCTGGAGCGCGGCCCGCTGAACACGGGCGGTTTCCCGAAGCCCTCGATACGCCACTGGGTCGTGACGCCGATCGCCGAGGGTGCCTCGGCGGTGTCCCGCCCGGAGGGCACGGACGTGGAGGCGTACCAGGTCAAGCCGCACGCGATACAGGAGATCTGCAACAAGCAGCAGTTCGGCAGCGGTGACCGGCACTACCTGGGCGTCCAGTGGACCCTGTGGGACGGCCAGCTGGTCATCACCATGCTGATCACCGTGACCGTGCTGCACGAGACGCTGCGCATCGAGGTCACGGGCCACGCCCTCGGTCCGGTCAACGGGCTCTTCCAGGAGAAGCCCGAGGCCCCGACCAAGGAGGTCACCAAGTCGCTGAAGCCGTGGGAGACCCGCTCGGTGAAGCTGCCGCTGGTCGGCACCGACGAGGTGGTGCGGCTGGCGGTGCGGGCCCCGCTGTCCTGGTATCCCCCGGCGCTGAACTGGCTGGGCGGGACGATCGCCCTGCCCGAGCCGTTCGGGCTCCGGCACGCCTGGGCGGACCAGCCGTGGCGGCACCGCTTCATGGCCGACGACGCGCTGCGCGCCGCCACCCCTGTGCTGCGGGCCGTGCACGCCTCGGCGATCAGGGTGCTCGCCGAGAACGGCGTGGACACCGAGAAGTTCGGTGCGCGCTCTGCCTTCCTCAGCACGGCCGTCCAGGACCCGTCGCCCCGCAAGGCGGACGTCTACGACGCGTAGGCGCTACGAGGCGTCGGTCGGTACGGCGCGTCGGCGCTGCGGCGCGTAGGCGTTGCGCGGCGTCGGGCCACCGGGGACAGGCGCAGGGGGCCGGGACCCGGCCCCCTCATGCCCTCGCGGTCAAGCCGTCGGCCAGACCTCGGCCAGCATCTTGCGGGTGTCCGCGAGCAGCTGCGGCAGCACCCGGGTGTGCCCGACGACCGGCATGAAGTTCGTGTCCCCGCCCCAGCGCGGCACGATGTGCTGGTGGAGGTGGGCGGCGATCCCGGCACCGGCGACCGTGCCCTGGTTCATGCCGATGTTGAAGCCGTGGGCGCCCGACGCGGTGCGCAGGGCCGTCATCGCCTGCTTGGTCAGGGCCCCCAGCTCGGCGGTCTCCGGCTCGGTGAGGTCCGTGTAGTCGGCGACGTGGCGGTAGGGCACGACCATCAGGTGCCCGCCGTTGTACGGGTACAGGTTGAGGACGGCGTACACCTGTTCGCCGCGCCGGACCACAAGTCCGTCCTCGTCGGATTTGGCCGGGATCGAGCAGAAGGGGCAGCCGTCGTCCGCTCCGGGACCGGTCGGCTTGTTCTCACCCTGGATGTAGGCCATCCGATGGGGCGTCCACAGGCGCTGGAACGCGTCCTGGATGCCCACTCCCCACTGCTGCTCCGGCTCACTCGTCATGCGTGCAGCATATGGCTTCGGCCGTTCCCGGCGTGTCGCCGGGGCGCCCGGGCGGCGGCCACCGGCCAAGCTGGGCCGGTGGACGACGACAACCCCTCCGCCCGCTGGGAGCAGCGCAGCGAGGTCCCGCTGTTCCTGGCGTCGCTGCTCTTCCTGGCCGCCTACGCCGCCCGCGTCCTCGCGGTGAGCATGCCGCCGTTCTGGAAGGACGTGTGCGTGTACACGATGGCAGCGCTGTGGCTGCTGTTCGCCGGCGAGTACGTGGTGCGCCAGCGGCTCAGCGGGGAGCGCTTCCCGCGCTACGTCAGGACGCACATCCTGCACACGGTCGTGGTCCTGCTGCCGCTGCTGCGGCCGCTGCGGATCGTGCCGCTCTACGACGCGATCCAGCACCGGCAGGGAGAGCCACGGCTGTCCCTGCACGCGCGGGTGATCGCCTACGCGAGCCTGTCCACGCTGCTGCTCGGCTTCGCCGGGGCCCTGGCCGTCTACCATCTGGAACGCGGGGCGCCCGGTGCCACCATGCGGACCTTCGGCGACGCTGTGTGGTGGGCGGCGGCGACCCTCAGCACGGTCGGGTACGGCGACATCACACCGGTGACCTTCGGGGGCCGGACGATCGCGATCGGCATGATGGCCGGCGGACTGGCCCTGCTGGGCGCGGTGACCGGGTCGTTCTCCTCGTGGCTGCTCCAGGTCTTCGCCCGCGAGAGCGACAAGAGGCCCCCGGGCAGCTGAGCTTCCCGGGGGCCTCGTGGAGCCGGTGGATCAGACCTGCGCCCGCTCCTCGACGACCTTCGCGATCTTGGCGATGGCCTCGTCGAACGGGATGCCGTTCTCCTGGGAGCCGTCGCGGTAGCGGAAGGAGACGGCGTTGTTCGTCATGTCCTCGTCGCCCGCGATGACCATGAAGGGCACCTTCTGCTTCTGGGCGTTGCGGATCTTCTTCTGCATACGGTCCGAGGACGAGTCGACCTCGACGCGCAGACCCTGCTTCTTCGCGGCGGCGGCGAACTTCTCCAGGTACTCGATGTGCGCGTCGCCGATCGGGATGCCGAGCGCCTGGACGGGCGCGAGCCACGCCGGGAAGGCACCCGCGTAGTGCTCCAGGAGCACCGCGAAGAACCGCTCGATCGAGCCGAACAGCGCACGGTGGATCATGACCGGACGCTGCTTGGAGCCGTCGGCGGAGGTGTACTCCAGGTCGAAGCGCTCCGGCAGGTTGAAGTCGAGCTGGATCGTCGACATCTGCCAGGTGCGGCCGATGGCGTCCTTGGTCTGGACGGAGATCTTCGGGCCGTAGAAGGCGGCGCCGCCCGGGTCGGCGACCAGTTCCAGGTTCTGCTTCTCGGCGACCTGGCGCAGCGTCTCGGTGGCCTCCTCCCACGCCTCGTCGGTGCCGACGAACTTCTCCGGGTCCTTGGTGGACAGCTCCAGGTAGAAGTCGGTCAGGCCGTAGTCCCGCAGAAGGTTCAGGACGAAGGTGAGGGTCTTGTCGAGCTCCTCGGACATCTGCTCGCGGGTGCAGTAGATGTGCGCGTCGTCCTGGGTGAAGCCGCGGGCGCGCGTGAGGCCGTGCACGACGCCCGACTTCTCGTACCGGTACACGGTCCCGAACTCGAAGAGGCGCAGGGGCAGTTCACGGTAGGAACGGCCGCGCGCGTCGAAGATCAGGTTGTGCATCGGGCAGTTCATGGGCTTGAGGTAGTAGTCCACGCCCTCGTCGAGCTGCATGGGCGGGTACATGCCGTCGGCGTACCAGTCCAGGTGGCCCGAGGTCTCGAAGAGCTTCCCCTTCGTCGCGTGCGGGGTGTAGACGAACTCGTAGCCCTCCTCCTCGTGCCGGCGGCGCGAGTAGTCCTCCATGACCCGGCGGATGACGCCGCCCTTGGGGTGGAAGACGGCGAGGCCGGAGCCGATCTGCTCGGGGATCGAGAACAGGTCGAGCTCGCTGCCGAGCTTGCGGTGGTCGCGCTTCTCGGCCTCGGCGAGGAACTCCAGGTGCGCCTTGAGCTCGTCCTTGGTCGGCCAGGCGGTGCCGTAGATGCGCTGGAGCATCGGGTTCTTCTCGCTGCCGCGCCAGTAGGCGGCCGCGTTGCGCATGAGCTTGAACGCGGGGATCGCGCGGGTCGACGGCAGGTGGGGACCGCGGCACAGGTCCTTCCAGCACAGCTCGCCGGTCTTGGCGTCCAGGTTGTCGTAGATCGTCAGCTCGCCGGCGCCGACCTCGACGTCCGCGCCGTCGTCGTGCGACGCGGAGCCCTTGAGGCCGATCAGCTCCAGCTTGTACGGCTCGTCGGCGAGCTCCTCGCGGGCCGCCTCCTCGGTGACCACGCGGCGGGAGAACTTCTGCCCGCGCTTCTGGATCTCCTGCATCTTCTTCTCGATGGCCTTGAGGTCATCGGGGTGGAAGGGCCTCTCGACGTCGAAGTCGTAGTAGAAGCCGTCCTTGACCGGCGGGCCGATGCCCAGCTTGGCCTCGGGGAAGAGCTCCTGCACCGCCTGGGCCATCACGTGCGCGGTGGAGTGGCGCAGGATGTTCAGACCGTCCTCGGAGGAGATCTCGACGCCCTCGACCTCCTCGCCGTCGGAGAGCACGTACGACAGGTCCTTGAGCTCGCCGCCCACGCGCGCGGCGATGACGGAGCGCTCGCCGGCGAAGAGGTCGGCGGCCGTAGTGCCCGTCGTCACCACGCGCTCTTCCCGCTCGGAATCGCGTTGGATGATCACACGGACGTCTGACACCGGTCTCTCCTGACTGAAGGTGGGTGCGGCGCCATACCAGGAGCGCGCGCATGACTGCGATCGTACCGACCCGTGACCATCGATCGCGAAACGGTTGTCGCGGCCCCCTCCGGCTCCGGGCCTCGTCAGCCGCCGGTGTCGTCGCCCGCGCACACCTCTTCGAAGAAGTCCAGGTCCTCCTGGAGCGCCTTCATCAGCCGGTCCCGCTCAACGTCGTCGACCTGGACGGGGACCACCTCCGAGGCACCGGCCAGCCTGCGGAAACCGCCCCGGCTCTCCAGCCGGCCGCGCACCCGCACCGGCAGTCCCACGAGGTGCGCGCGCCCGGCGATGCGGTACGCCTCCTCGTCCAGGGTCAGCCGGACGTGCGACACCTCGGCGCCCGCGATGACGCGCAGCCGGACGGTGCCCTCGCCGCGGGTGCCGGTCCGGCGCATCCGTACGACGGCTCCGGTGATCCGGACCGGCACGGACGGCTCCTCGCGCAGATAGCGGGCCGCGGCCGCACGCAGGACGGGCAGGTCGCCGGGCGAGAACTCGACGGGCTCGCCGTCGGCCGCGCAGTCCTCGGGGACACCGGCGGCGGGTGCCCACGCCACGGCGACGCGCGCGCCCTCCGTGCCGCGCACCAGGGCGATCAGGCCCTCGACCAGCTCCCGGCTGACGCCCGCCTCGACCGCTCCGTCGAAGGCGTCCATGCCGCCGGTGGCCCGCTGGTAGTCGACGGCCTCGCGGGCCGCGTACAGGGCGTGGTGGAGCCGTACGGCGAGCGGGCGGCCGGTGGCGACGGGAACGAAGGCGGTGAGGCCGCGGCCGTCGGACGCGGAGCCGACGAGGACGTCCTCCAGCAGGCCGACGGCCGCACGGCGGTGCCGGGCGCCGTGGTATCCGGCCCGCGCGCGGGTGGCGAGGGCGGCGGCGAGCAGGGTGCGGCGGGCGGCGGTGCGCAGCTCCTCCTCGGCGGTCCAGGGCGCGGCTCCGGACGGGCCGGCGGGCGCGTCCCGCCACCAGCGGATCTCGTCGCTGGGCACGGCGAGGCAGACCAGCACCTCGCGAGCGGCGGGGGTGCCGCTGCGGGACAGCGCGGTCAGCGCCTCGGCGAGCAGGTCGTCGCTGTCGGGGAAGGCGCGGGACTCCGGGACGAGCAGGCTGGTGCCGCCGCCGGCGGGGCCGGGCGGGGTCCAGCGGCCGTAGCGGCCGGCCGGTCCCCCACGCCGCTGCCAGCCGTGCCGGCGCAGCAGGGCGCCGAGGACCGCGGGGTCGACGTCGCCGGGCTCGGGGGGCCGCTCCCAGGCGGCGTCGACGGGGTGGGGCCGGACCGGACGGGCGGGCTCCTGGAGCGGGCGGTGCGTCATGGTCTGCCTCCGGTCCCGACCCGCGTCATGATCTCGCAGAGCGCCCGGTCGTCGAAGATGCGGGAGGTCGGTATCCGCACGGTGGTGCGGCGCCGGCCGGTGATCGCGTGACCGGCGAGGTTGACCCAGTAGCAGCAGTGCCGCAGGTCGAGCCGGTCGTGTCCGGCGCGCAGCCACTGCTCCTGGGACCGGGGCACGATCATCACGACGAGGATCTTGTGCACCGAGACCGGGGTGCGGGCGAGCTTCGCCAGATGGGCGTTGTCGAGCGTGAAGGAGAAGAAGCGGCCGGGCGGATCGGGTGCCACCTGGTACGTCGCCTTCAGCTGCACCTTGATGGTGACCTCGTCGTCGACGGTGTGGCCGGGCGCGCTGTGGCTGACGTGCCAGTCGATGCCGTTGTCCGGGAACGGCTGGGACAGCGAGCATCCCGCCGCCGCCGCGACCGCGTGCAGATAGCCCACCTGCAGCGTCTCCATGCACGCGGTGGTGGCGAGTGAACCGCGAGAGAGGCCCGTCCGTTCGGGCAGCAGCCCGCCCCGCTCGGGCTGCGCAATCGCCATGACGAACAGCCTTCCAGGCAGATGAATCCCCGTGGCGGGCCGCTGAACTGCAAAGACCCGCACTCCTGTTGTGTCCTTCCGGCGTACGCCGCAAACGGCCCGGGTATCACCAAACGGGCAGAAGACGGGACGTCAGCTGCCGTGGATGGACAAGGGGTTGAGCGTTATGGCGTGCTGGTACGAGGGCCCGCTGGCGGCATTCGACACGGAGACGACAGGTGTGGACGTCGAGACCGACCGGATCGTTTCGGCGGCCGTCGTCGTCCAGGACGCCCCGGGGACCCGGCCCCGGGTGACGCGCTGGCTGGTGAACCCGGGTGTCCCGGTGCCGGAGGCGGCGACGGCGGTGCACGGGCTGACGGAGGATCACCTCCAGCGCAACGGCCGCTGGCCGGCGCCGGTCATGCAGGAGATAGCCGAGGAGCTGGCGGTGCAGGCCACGGCGGGCCGGCCGCTGGTGGTGATGAACGCGCCGTTCGATCTGACGCTGCTGGACCGCGAGTTGCGGCGGCACCGCGCCTCGTCGCTGTCCCGCTGGTTCGAGACTGCGTCGCTGACGGTGCTCGACCCGCGCGTCCTCGACAAGCACCTCGACCGCTACCGCAAGGGGCGCCGCACCCTGACCGACCTGTGCGCGCACTACGAGGTCGAACTGGCGGACGCGCACGACGCGGCGGCCGACGCTCTGGCGTCGCTGGAGGTCGTCCGCGCGGTGGGCCGCCGCTTCGCGGCCCGCCTGGAACGGCTGTCCCCGGCGGAGCTGCACACCCTGCAGGAGGTGTGGCACGCGGCACAGGCGCGCGGCCTGCAGGCGTGGTTCGCGCGCAGCGGCACGGAGGAGTCGGTGGACCCGGCCTGGCCCCTGCGCCCGGACCTGCCGGCGGCGGCCTGAACAGCGGAAAAGCCGGCCCGCGTGACGCGGACCGGCTTTCTCCCGGTGGGCGATACTGGGTTCGAACCAGTGACCTCTTCGGTGTGAACGAAGCGCTCTCCCACTGAGCTAATCGCCCGGGAACGCAGTGAACAATACAGGTCCCCGCGCGGTTCCTTCAAACCGCTTGCCGACGCCCGGCCAGGAGCGCCAGCAGGCCGCGGCGGCCCGCGCGCATCATCAGCCGGTGGTTGGCCCGGAAGACCGGCCGGCCCGGCACCGCGAACCTGCGCAGCAGCGGTTTGTTCACGTCGACGACCTGCTCGTAGCGGGCCAGGCACCCGGCGCCGTGCGGGGTGATCGTCCAGCGCGCCCAGCCGTCGAGGTCACCGGAGATGGCGATCTCCAGGACGCCGGCCGCGCGGTCGCGCCGCACCTCGCGGGCCGTGAACGTGAGGTCGTAGGGCAGGAGGGACCGTACGGTGATCACGCCGGTGGTGTCGTCGATCCGGCGCACCTCGCGGACCTGCGGCCACCAGCGCGGATAGTCCTCGGCCCGCTCCAGCACCTCGTGGACGACGGCGGGCGGCGCGGGCAGCTCCCACAGGCTGCGGAAGCGGTAGTGACTCCAGTCCATGGGCGCAGTGTGCCCCGTGGGACCGGGTCCGCACGGGATCTGAGTACGTCCTCTGAGTACCGGCACTCATGCCGGGCGGGCGTGACGCGGAGCACACTCCGGCCATGACGCACATTCCGCCACCGGCCGAGGAGTTGCGGCTCCTGGATCTGGAGCTGCGCCGACTGGACGCCCGCCGGGCCCAGTTGCTGCACCGGCGGGCCTGGCTGGTCACGGCTCTCCACGCGGCCGTACCGCCGGCCCCCGCGCCCACCACATCCGTCGCCCCGCCCCGCCCGGAGGCCTCGGCGCCCCGCGTGCAGAACGTCCTGCTGCTGCTCGGCGGTGTCCTGCTGACCGTCGCGGCGATCGCGTTCACCCTGGTCAGCTGGGGTGAACTCGGCATCGCGGGGCGTGCGCTGGTGCTGGGCGCCGTCACGGTGGCGGTGCTCGCCGCGCCGGTGCCGCTGCTCAAGCGGGGGCTGCGCTCGACGGCCGAGTCGGTGGCGGGCCTCGGGCTCGCGCTGACCGTGCTGGACGCGTACGCCCTGCACGAGGCGGCACTGTCCGGCACGGACACCACGGCGTACGCCGCCGTCGCGTCGGCGGCGCTCGCGGCTCTGTGGGCGGCGTACGGGCTGCTGCCGCGCGCCTCGGCGCTGCGGCTGCCCGTGCCCGCGGCCCTCGTGGCCGCGCAACTGCCGCTGCTGCTGGGGGCGGTGGCTGTCGACGCGGGTCCGTACGGAGTCACCCTCGCCCTGCTGATGACGGCCGCCTGCGATGTGGCGGTGACGCTGCGCGGGTCCGCCGGGCCCGTCCGGGCGACCGCCGTCGTCGGCGCCTACGGACTGGGTGTCGCGGGGGCGTGGGCCGCCGGCTGGCTGTCGTGGACGGCCACCGGCCCGGGCGCCGCCGCCCGTGCGGCGGCGCTCCTCCTGCTCGCGGCGGGCGTCGCGCTGGCGGCGGCCCGGCATCCGTCGGCCGGGCGGCAGGCGGGCGGTCTCGCGGTCGCCGCCGGGCTGCTCACGGTCGCCGCGGCCGGCGGTACGGTCCGGCCCGTGCTGCCCGCCGTGTGGACGGTCCCGGCGTATCTGGCCTGCGGGATCGCGCTGCTCGCCGTGGCACGGTCGACCCGGCTGCCGGGGGCGGTGCGGCAGGGCCTGGTCCACGCCTCCGCCGCCGTACAGGGGCTGGCGCTGCTGTGGACGCTGCCGCTGCTGGGGGTCGCCCTCATGGGTCCGGCCGCCTGGATCGAGCGGGTGTGGTCCGGGGCGCCCGGCGGCCTGCGCGCGGCGGTCACCGCCGACGCGCCGTGGCCGCCGTACTCCGAGACGGTGCCGGTCGTCCTGGTGGCGGTCGCCGGCGTCCTGGTCCTGGCGCGGGAGGCGGTGGGGCGCGTCCGCGCCCTGAGCGGTGCGCTGGTCCTCGGCTGGGCGACGGCCCTGGTGCTGCCGTCGGTGCTCGACGTCCCGTACGTCGTGGGCCTGGCGGCGCTCGGGTGCCTCACCGCCGGGGTGCTCGCGGCGGCCACCTGGCCCCGGACGCCCGAGCGGCCCTCGCCGCTCCATCTGACGGCGACGGTGCTCGCGCCGCTGACCACCCTGCCTCTCGTCCTGCTGTCCCTGGCCGGCCAGGGTGCGACCCTCGCCGTGACGGGCGCCCTCACCGCGCTCTTCGCGGCGGCCTCCTGGACGCCGCGGCTCGCGCCGGTCACCGCCCCGGCCGCCCTCGTGTACGCGACCGCGCTCGCCTGCGCGACGGGGGCCGCGGCGGGTCGGCGGCCTCAGGAGACCGCCGTGCTGGTCCTGGTGGTCCCGGTGGCGGCGGCCCTGCTCGCGGCCCGGCTCGGGGACACCGTCCGGGCGACGGTCCCGGTCGAGGTCACGGGTGCGGCGGCCGCGCTGCTCGCCTTCGGCCTGGCCGTCGCCTCCGGCGACCTGCCGATGCTGGCCCTCGTGCTGGCCCTGTGCGGGGTGATCGCGTCCGGGACCGCGCTGCGCCCCGGCCGCCGTCCGGTCGCCTTCGCGGGCACCGCGCTGTTCGTGCTGGCCGCGTGGGTGCGCCTGGCGGCGTGGGACGTCGGCACGCCGGAGGCGTACACGCTGCCGGTCACCGTTCCGGCCCTGGTCGTCGGCGCCCTCGGCAGGCGCCGCGACGGGCAGGTCTCGTCCTGGACGGCGTACGGTCCCGGGCTCGCCGCGACGCTCGTGCCGAGCCTGCTGGCCGCCTGGGGCGACACGCACTGGGCGCGCCCCCTCCTGCTGGGCGTGGCCGCGCTGGCGGTCACCCTGCTGGGCGCCCGTCACCATCTGCAGGCGCCGCTCCTGCTGGGCGGGACGGTGCTCGCCCTGGACGCCCTGCACGAACTCGCCCCGTACATCGTCCAGGTGACCGACGCGCTCCCCCGCTGGGTGCCGCCCGCGCTCGCCGGCCTCCTGCTGCTGGCCGTCGGGGCGACGTACGAACAGCGTCTGCGGGACGCCCGGCGGGTGCGGGAGTTCCTGGGCACCATGCGCTGACGAAGAGGGGGGACCGCGCGCCCGCGCGGTCCCCCCTCCCGCCTCGACCTGCCGACGAAGATCGAGCAGCACATTGCTCGCGTCCTATTGGCGCGGTAATCCGATCGCATTCCGGAAGGCGTCCGGCGAATTCCCGCCGGACGTCCGGGTGTTGAAGTTCTCCCGGAAGTCCGGGTACGGCCGAAAGTCCGTCTTGACCTGATCTTCGGATACTTCTTCTTGAAGAGCGCGACGGTCTCGTTGATCCTTTCGGTGCCCCCTCGGCACCTCACCCCATGTAACGGATCGTCACCGTCCGGTGCGCGCGGCTGCAGCCGTGTCCACTCACGCCGACGGCCCGCCTGTGGTCTCACAGGCGGGCCGTCGGATCCGGGTGGGCGATACTGGGTTCGAACCAGTGACCTCTTCGGTGTGAACGAAGCGCTCTCCCACTGAGCTAATCGCCCCGGCGCAGGAAGAACATTACCCCATGTCAGGGGGTGCGGGTGACCGCCCCGGAGCCGGCCCGGAGGGCATCCGCACCCCGCGCGCTCACTGGTCCTTGATCTTCCACGGCATGGCGACGCCGAACTTCCACACGTAGATCCCGACCAGCACGGCGATGATCACCAGGCCGATCGAGGTCAGGACGATGTTGCGTCGGCGCACCTTCGGGTCGAGCGCTTTCTGCGCCGCCTCGGTGACCTTGCGCTTGGTCCAGCGCAGCACCAGCTGGGCCCAGACGAACTCGGTCGCCCAGATGGCCATGCCGCCGAAGATCACGACCCAGCCGGGCCCGGGCAGCGGCAGCATGATGATGCCCGCGACCACGACCGCCAGGCCGATGATGAAGACGCCCACCTGCCAGCTCAGGTGCAGCAGGCGCCGCTCCTTGACGAACTCGGGCGCCCGCGAGCCCAGGGCCCGCTCGCCGTCGTCCCGCGCCTTGCTCACCTGGGCCCCTTCGGACGCCACGACGGCTCCTCCGGACTCGTCACTCCCCGTATTCATGCGGCCAAACCCTACCGGACCGAATCCGGTCACCGAAATGGTCGTACCGCACGAACGGGTTCTCGGCCGGAAGAGTTACGTAATCCCACGCAAAACACTCAGAGGGGTTTACAACGGCACCGTAGGTGGCATGTCGATTTCGCCGACGTGCGAATCCCCGAGCGCACACTGAGCGAAAGGCCCTGGCGCTTATGAACACCACGGTCAGCTGCGAGCTGCACCTGCGCCTCGTTGTGTCGAGCGAGTCCTCCCTGCCTGTCCCCGCAGGCCTGCGGTACGACACGGCCGACCCCTACGCCGTGCACGCCACCTTCCACACCGGAGCCGAGGAGACCGTCGAGTGGGTGTTCGCCCGCGACCTCCTCGCCGAGGGCCTCCACCGGCCCACCGGTACCGGCGACGTCCGTGTCTGGCCGTCGCGCAGTCATGGTCAGGGGGTCGTCTGCATCGCCCTGAGCTCTCCCGAGGGCGAGGCACTGCTCGAGGCCCCCGCGCGAGCCCTGGAGTCCTTCCTGAAGCGGACGGACGCCGCCGTGCCCCCCGGTACGGAACACCGTCACTTCGACCTCGACCAGGAGCTCTCGCACATCCTGGCGGAAAGCTAGGGCGAGATCCCCGCAAGCCGCCCGGCGCCGTCGACTCGGGGTGACGGCTCGGGCCAGAACAACCGCATAGGCAGGCCACCGGCGCCGTCCTCGCTGTCGCGAGGGCGGCGCCGGTGTCTCGGGGCCCCTGAGCGGTCCGGGGGCCGTGGTGCGCCGCCTGAGGGCCCGGCGGCCGGTCCGGAGCCGCCCTGGGAACCATGAGCGCTCCCCGGGCGTTGTATTCGAAGCCATGTGCGGACGAGGGCGGTGTGCCTGGCGTGTGAGCCACTACCATCGGCCAGCATCGGCGGGCGCCCACGCCCACCCCAGGCCAGGGAGCAGAACGTGCTGATCACCCATGACGCCCGGTGCGCACTCGATGTCGTGGTGGATCTGGTGAACACCGCGCCGGACGAGGACGGCGCCGAGGACGGGCTGTCGGACATCACGAGCCTTGGTGACTTCGTGCGAAAGCACGACATCAGCGATGTCGGGGTGCTGTCGGAGTTCGACCTGTCGGCGGTGCGCAAGGTGCGCGGACGGTTCGCGTCGATCTTCGCGGCGGCGGACCCGAGGGCCGCGGCCGGGCTGATCAACGAGCTCGTGGCGGCCGCGGGCACCACACCGCGCCTCACCGATCACGACGGGCACGGCTGGCACGTGCACTACTTCGCCCCCGGCGCGTCCGTGGCGGACCATCTCGCGGCGGACTGCGGCATGGCGCTGGCCTTCTTCGTGGTGGCCGGGGAGCAGGAGCGGCTGCGCCGCTGCGAGGCACCGGACTGCCGGCACGCCTTCGTGGATCTCTCGCGCAACCGTTCCCGCCGGTACTGCGACAGCCGTACCTGCGGCAACCGCCTGCACGTGGCCGCCTACCGGGCGCGCCGCAAGGAGGCCACCGGCTGAGACGCCGGACGGAGTGTCGACGCGGGCCCCGGCGGGTGGCGCCGGGGACCGCGGGTACGGCTCAGAGCAGCAGCAGATCGTGCAGCGCAGCCATGAGCAGCAGACACCCGATCACCGCAAGGAAGATCATCAGCGGTGGCTGGGAAAGGGCGAAGAGGCACCCACGAGGCTCGTCCTGAGGTGGCGCGGCCTCGCTCTGTGTCGTGTCCAGCATCTCGCGGGCGATGATGGCGCAGATCAGGCCCGCTTCGCGATCAACGCGCCCGGAATGAGCGGGTGTTCGCCGTAATCCGTGAGGTCCGGTCCGAATCGTGATCGTTCAGGGCCGCAGGGCGACCCACTGTGTCGCTTCCGCCCGGGTGTCCCCTGGTCAGATGCCGTGCTTCTTCAGGATGGCCTCGATGTCGCTGAAGTCGTCGGCGGGCTCGGCGCGGGGGCCGGTCGTGGGCCGCTTCGACGGCTTGGCCCCCTCCCCCAGCGAGGGCGCGGAGGCCGCCGGGGCCACCGCCTCGCGGCGCTCGGCCGCGCGGGCCTCCTTGCGCTCCTTGCGGGTGCCGCCGCGGCGGCGCTCCACCGCACGGGTGCTCGCGAACAGCACCCAGGCCACCCCGAGGACCCCGAAGCCCGCCCAGGCCGTCGGGCTGAAGGCGGTGTCGGCCAGCCACTCCACAACGCCGGTCATCACCAGCCCCAGGGGCACCAGCGCGTAGGCCGCGATGCGCGTGGCCGAGAGGTAACGCTTGCGGTACGCCGTGACCGCCGCGATGCCCAGGCCGGCCGCGGCGACGGCGGAACAGACGGTCTCGGCAATCATCCGGTCCTCCAGGCGGGCTGCGTCCGACAGGGCTTTCGTCCCTTCCATCCTGCACCGTCGCCACCCCGCGCGGCCACGGCTCGCACCGAGATCAGGGAGATCTCCGGGTCGTCTCCTCCGGAGGTGCCGGTCGCGGGCCGGATTGGGCCGCCTGGTGCGCGGCTGGGAGACTGGGACCATGAACGACTCCTCTCCCGACCGCGCCGCCGTCGTCCTCGACTTCTGGTGCGAGCTCCAGTGCCCCGACTGCCGCAGCGCCCTCGACGATCTGCGCGCCCTGCGCGCCCGCTACGGCGACCGGCTGGAGCTGCGGCTGCGGCACTTCCCGCTGGAGAAGCACAAGCACGCCTTCGCCGCGGCGCAGGCCGCCGAGGAGGCGCTTGAGCAGGGGCAGGGGTGGCCGTACATCGAGGCGGTGCTCGGCCGGGTCGAGGAGCTGGACCGCCAGGGCGAGCCCTTCCTGATGGAGGTGGCCCGGGAACTGGGCCTGGACGCGGAGGAGTTCGACACCGCGCTGATCGACGGCCGGCACATCCTGATCGTCGACGCCGACCAGGCCGAGGGCAAGGCGATCGGCGTGACCGGCACCCCCACCTATGTGATCGACGGCGAGCGCCTCGACGGCGGCAAGAGCCAGGAGGGGCTGCGCGAGCGCGTCGAGGAGATCGTGGACCGGCTGCTGGCGGAGCAGGCGGGGGCCTGACGGCCGCTACAGCAGCGCCTTGTACAGGGCGTACACCGTCGTCTCGTAACCGAGCGAGTCGTACAGCCGCTCTGCCGCGGTGTTGCCCGCGAAGACGTTGAGGCCGAGCAACCGGTGCCCGGCGGCGATCGCCCGGCCCTCGGCCTGGAGCATCAGCGAGCGGCCGTGGCCCCGGCCCCGGTGCTCCGGACGCGTCTCGACGTCGTACACGTAGGCACGGCCCTGCCGGGTGCCGACCCAGACGGTGCCCACCGGTGTCCCCTCGTGCTCCAGGACGTCGATGGAGGCGCCCGGCGTGCGCAGGCCCTGGGGCAGGAGTGCCTCGTGGTCCCGCTGCGACTTCACCCGCGCCTCGTCCTCGGGGACGCCGCGCTCGACCCAGCTGCGGACGTAGTCCTCGTCGCTCTTGACCAGCCATGTCTCGAACTCGGGCCCGGTCATGGGCCGCGCCCGGGTGCCCTCCGGGAGCGGGGGCGGGGCGTCGCCGAGCGCCTTGGCCATGCCGCGGTTGCGCAGGAGGTACCCGAGGGCGGTCACCAGGCGCAGCGCCGGTACGGCGTCCCCGGGGACCGTCACCTCGATGCGGTGGCAGCCCCAGCCCCGCGCCACCTCCTCCGCGGCGAGAGCGGCGACGGTGGCCCGGCCGCGCCGCCGGTCGGCCTCCTCGATGCGCAGTTCCGTTATCCGGGCCACGCCCTCGCCGAAGACGGGGTGCGTGCCCAGGAGGAGGACGCCCACGGGGCGCCCGTTCACACACACCTGGTAGCGGCGCGAACGGGTTCCGTCGGTGTGGTGCTGAAGCGGCTCGGTCGGCCGCAGGGTCGTGGTCATCAGGTGAGTTCTACCCAGCGGACCGGGCCGGCGGCAGCCGAATTCCCGGTCACGGGTCGAGATCGTCGCCGGAGCGCTCCTCGAAGATCCGCATGGCCTTGGCGGTCACCGGTCCCGGCGCGCCCGGCAGTTCGCGGTCGTCGACGCGGTGCACGGCCTGCACGTCCCGCAGGGTGGAGGTGAGGAAGACCTCGTCGGCCCGCTCCAGCACGTCCAGCGGCAGGTCGGTCTCCTTGGCGCCGGTCCACTCGACGGTGAGGGCGCGGGTGATGCCCGCGAGGCAGCCCGACGCGACCGGCGGCGTGTGGATCTCGCCGTCCAGGACGACGAACACGTTGGAGCCGGTGCCCTCGCAGAGCTGCCCGACGGTGTTGGCGAACAGGGCCTCGGACGCGCCGTGTTCGTGGGCACGGGCGAGGGCGACGACGTTCTCGGCGTACGAGGTGGTCTTCAGGCCGGTGAGCGCGCCCCGCTCGTTGCGGGTCCAGGGCACCGTGATCACGGCGGTGGTGTCGGGGCGGCGGCTGGTCTCGCCGAGGGCGACGACGAGCGTGGGGCCGTGCTCGCCGCGGTCGGAGCCGAGCGGGCCCTGCCCGCCGGTGTAGGTGATGCGCAGCCGGCCGAGCGGCATCGGGTTGGCCTCCAGGACGGCGGCGCACGCGCGGCGCACCTCGTCGTGGTCGGGGGCGGGCAGGCCGAGCCCCAGCGCCGAGCGCGTCAGCCGGTCGAGGTGCCGGGTCAGCGCGAACAGCCGGCCGTCCACCGCCTTCACGGTCTCGAAGATGCCGTCGCCCACGGTCAGACCGTGGTCGAAGACGGAGACGCGGGCGGTCTCGATGTCCTTCAGCCCGCCGTCGAGCCAGATCTTCACGGTTGCAGTCCCTCTCCACTCACCTCGTACGTGCCCGACGCTACCGCGAGCAGCCGGGACGCCTTCAGCTCGGTCTCCCGCCACTCCCCTTCCGGGTCCGACCCCCAGGTGATCCCAGCGCCGGTGCCGAAACGCAGCGCGCCCGCCTCCCGGTCGATCCAGAAGGTCCGTATGCCGACGGCGAGCTCGCCGGTGCCGCGGTCGGCGTCGACCCAGCCGATCCCTCCGCAGTACGGTCCGCGCGGTGCCGTCTCCAGCGCGTCGATGATCCGCAGCGCGCTGGACTTGGGCGCGCCGGTGACCGAGCCGGGCGGGAAGGCGGCGCCGAGGAGTTCGGGCCAGCCCGCGCCGGGGCGCAGTTCGCCGCGGACGGTGGAGACCAGGTGCACGAGGCCCGGGTGCTTCTCCACGGCGCACAGATCGGGGACGGAGACCGAGCCGGTCGCGCAGACCCGGCCGATGTCGTTGCGCACCAGGTCGACGATCATCACGTTCTCGGCGTAGTCCTTGTCCAGGAGGTCCGCCTCGGTGCGGCCGGTGCCCTTGATCGGTCCGGACTCCACGACACGCCCGTCGCGGCGCAGGAACAGCTCGGGCGAGGCGGTGGCGATCTCCACACCGTGCCCGGGCAGCCGAATCGTTCCGGCGTACGGCGCGGGGTTGCCGCGCGCGAGGAGGGCGGTCAGCGCGTCGACGTCGGCGTCCGCCCCGACGGGCGCGCTCAGCACACGGCAGAGGTTGGCCTGGTAGACCTCGCCGGCCGCGATGTGCTCGCGGATGCGCCGCACACCGGCCGTGTACGCCGCGCGGTCGAGAGATGACGTCCAGTCACCGGCCGCCGGTCCGGTCCAGGCACCCGGCACCGGGGCGGGCACCTCCTCCCGCCGTACGTCCCGGAAGCGGGCGCAGGTCAGAGCGCCCTCGAAGTCGGCGCATACGGCCCAGAAGCCGCTGGAGTCGAGGGCCGCGGGGTCACTGGTGACGTCCAGGAGACCGGTGGCGACGCGGTCGCCGAATCGGGCGAGAGGCGGGAGGTCGTGCACGCCGTCGAGTCTATGACCGGTGCCGCCGCGGCGACCTGGCCCCGTCCGTTCCGCACGGTCCCCCGGCTCGCCGAGCAGGTGAGGCGCAGCACGCTGCGCAAACGCGTTTTTGTGCTGGCCCCGGAATCCGCTAGAGTTCAACTCGTCGCCGGGCCGCGCGAGCGGGACGGAAACGACAAGCGGACGTAGCTCAGTTGGTAGAGCGCAACCTTGCCAAGGTTGAGGTCGCGAGTTCGAGCCTCGTCGTCCGCTCGAAGGAACAAGGGGATCTTCCCGACCCCCTCACTCCTGGTGGAGTGGCCGAGAGGCGAGGCAACGGCCTGCAAAGCCGTCTACACGGGTTCAAATCCCGTCTCCACCTCCAAGGACGATTAGCTCAGCGGGAGAGCGCTTCCCTGACACGGAAGAGGTCACTGGTTCAATCCCAGTATCGTCCACTGGATCTTCGACCGATCATCGAAGGTCTGACCCGCGCGATTAGCTCAGCGGGAGAGCGCTTCCCTGACACGGAAGAGGTCACTGGTTCAATCCCAGTATCGCGCACGCAGTGCCCACGGCCCCCGGGCCGTGGTCCCGAGGACGATTAGCTCAGCGGGAGAGCGCTTCCCTGACACGGAAGAGGTCACTGGTTCAATCCCAGTATCGTCCACACACCGAAGCCCCCGGTCGTCGACCGGGGGCTTCTTCGTGGCCCGGCGGCTCAGCTGGAGAACAGCATGTGGCCGAAGCTCTTGTGGCGGCGGTGGCCGTACTGGGCGCCGTGACCGCCGTGCGGGGCACCCCAAGCCGGGGCCTGCGGGGCGGCGGCCGGGTAGGACTGCGGAGCGGCCGGGGGCGGCGGGGCCGGCTGGGTCCACTGGGACTCCAGGCGGGTCAGGGCCTCCAGCTCGCCGTAGTCCAGGAAGATCCCGCGGCAGCCGCTGCACTGCTCGATCTGGACGCCGTTGCGGTTGTAGGTGTGCATCGGCGCATGGCACTTCGGACACTGCATCGTTCGGCTCAACTCCTCGCCGGTCGGTCCTGCTTCGCGTCTCGCCAGGACAGACTCTGCCCGGCTGCGGTCGGTTGCACCCTACTTCGGGGAACCCTGGGCCAACTCGGGCGGGACAGGCACCATTCGGTCACAGGCGTCCACCAGGCACTGCTCGGCCTCGTCGAGCGGGCGGCCCTCCTCCTGCGCCTTGGTGATCGCCCTGGCCGCGGTCTGCACGGTGAGAGCGCGGGCCGGGACGTCCAGCGCGGGCCAGGGGTCGCCCGCGGCGGGGACGGCGGTGCCGCCGGCGGCCCGGTAGGCCGCCAGGAAGCGGCTCCACTCGTCGGGCGGGAGCAGCCCGCAGGCGTACCAGGCGGCGGGGCGGCCCAGGTCCCAGGCGGGCACGCCGGTGCCGAGGTCGTCTACGTCGATCAGCAGCCACGGGCCGTCCGGCGCCGGGTGCCGGACGAGCTGGCCGAGGTGGAAGTCGCCGTGGCACAGGGCGCCCGGCACCGGCTGCGGGGCCTCGGCGCGGGCCCAGGCCGGGACGGTGTCCCAGGCGCGCAGGACGGCGGTGGCCGCTGCGCGCGGGGCGGCGGTGGCGGAGCGGAGCCGCTTCACGGCGCGGGCGGCCTTCACCGGGCCCCGCATCGCGGGCAGGCCGGCCGGGGCGGGTGCGCGGTGCAGTCCGGCGAGCAGCGCGGCCGCGTCCTCCCAGGGCGCCGCGTCGGGGTCGGCCGGGTCCACGGGGCGGCCGTACGGCCAGTAGCTGACGAGTCGGCCGTGCAGGTCGGCGGGCGCGGGGGTGAGCGGGGGCAGGAGGAGGCCGGGGAGCCGCGCGGCGGCGGTGAGGCGGGGGACGAGATCGGCCGGGACGCTGTCCGGGGGGTGGGCCTTGGCCACGGTGTCGGCGTGTCGGACGACCGTGGCGTCGGGGCGGTCGGCGAGGGTGACGGCCATGCAGGAGCCGCAGGCCGGGGCGAGGGTGTGCGCCGTGGCCTCGGCGTGCGCGGCGAGGTCGGGCAGGAGGCGGTTCGGCGTCACGGGGTCCCTCGGAGGCGGGTCGGCTGGGGTGAGCGTACGCGTCCGCCGCGAGTGCTGGACAGAGCCGGTGCCGGAGCGAGCCGGGGCCGGACAGAGCAATGCCGGCGCAGCTCCCCAGCTGCGCCGGCATCTGTGCCGTCCGCCGCACCCCCGTCCCCACGGGGTTTCATGGATGGATGTCCCCGCCCGGACCGCTCTTCCGGGCCTGGGGTCGCCGCTCAGCGCCCCAGCATCACACCCACGGACGACGCCTGTGTGGCCACGGTCTCCCACCCGTCGAAGACGAGGAGGAGCAGGGCCGCCAGGGGAAGGGCCATGAGCGTCGCCACCAGCGGGTGGCGGCGGCCCTGGCGGCGGGGGCGCGGCAGGAAGCGCGCCTGGGTGCGGAGCAGTGCCCGCGGTGCCGTCTGGGCCATGGTCCCTCTCCTGACCTGTGTCGGATCTCGTATACAGCGGCGGGCGTCTGACCTCGGGGGACGAGTGCTGCACCCGCCGCTTGACCTCAAATCTAGGGGCGCGTCCCCTTCCGCACGTCATGCCCTCGTACCGATTGGCGGGCCTCCCGGAGGATGAGCCCTCGCGGGCGGAGTACTCCCCTGGGTGGAGACCGGCGTGCGGGTCTCGGGGTCTTCCCGGAGGGGACGTCCGGTCCGCCCGTTTTCTCCGGGGTGCCCCCCAGGACTCCGGCAGGCCCCACCGGGTGACTTCTCTCACTCGGTGCCGGACGACAGGGCCGTGATCTTCGGGGCACGCCCGTCCCCGCCCGCCGCCGGTGGCGGGGTACGGCCGGCGTCCCGCCCGCCCGCCTCCCTCGTCCTGTCCCTCCCCTCGGCGGACCCAACCTCCCTGGCCTTGTTACGGGTTGACTCGCTGGGGGTGGTGAAGTCGCTTGACCCGTCAGCACTCTGACCGCCTTTCACCTTCGCGGTCCGCACCCGACAATCCACCGGGCCGAGAGGGCGCGGCCTCTGCGCGCGGCGGCCCGTGGAAACGTAAGCTGTGGCACGTCACACGGACCGGGCAGCGGGGATGAACATGGCGATGATGCGCCTGAGGCGCGAGGACCCGCGCGTCGTCGGATCGTTCAGGCTTCACAGACGGCTGGGCGCGGGCGGAATGGGCGTCGTGTACCTGGGCTCCGACAAGAAGGGGCAGCGGGTCGCGCTCAAGGTGATCCGGCCCGACCTGGCGGAGGACCAGGAGTTCCGCTCCAGGTTCGCGCGGGAGGTCTCGGCGGCACGACGCATTCGGGGCGGGTGCACGGCCCGGCTGGTGGCCGCCGATCTGGAGGCGGAGCGTCCCTGGTTCGCCACGCAGTACGTGCCCGGCCCCTCCCTGCACGACAAGGTCGCCGACGAGGGCCCGCTCGGGGCCGCGGAGGTCGCCGCCGTGGGGGCCGCCCTGTCCGAGGGGCTGGTCGCGGTCCACGAGGCCGGGGTCGTACACCGGGATCTGAAGCCGTCCAACATCCTGCTGTCCCCGAAGGGACCGCGGATCATCGACTTCGGCATCGCCTGGGCCACCGGCGCCTCGACCCTCACGCACGTGGGCACGGCGGTCGGCTCGCCCGGCTTCCTCGCCCCGGAGCAGGTGCGGGGCGCCGCCGTCACCCCGGCCACGGACGTCTTCTCCCTGGGCGCCACGCTCGCGTACGCGTCCATGGGTGACTCCCCGTTCGGGCACGGCAGTTCCGAGGTGATGCTGTACCGCGTCGTGCACGAGGAGGCGCAGCTGCACGGGGTGCCGGACGCCCTCGCCCCGCTCGTGCGCGCCTGTCTGGCGAAGGACCCCGGGGAAAGGCCCAGCACCCTCCAGCTGTCGCTGCGCCTGAAGGAGATCGCCGCGCGGGAGGCGCAGGGGCTCGGGGACGTGCGTCCTCCGGCGCAGCGCGCCGCCGAGGCGGACCGGGCCACCGGACGGCTCGCCGACACGTATCCGGAACCGCAGCGGGTGCAGCGGCGCTCGCCGGGCACTCCCCCGCCCCGGGGCGCGGCCGGGCCGCGCGGCGGCGGTGCGGGCCGGGTGCCCGGGCCCGCCCGGGACGGTTCCGCGCCGAGGACCGGCGGTGGTTCCGCGTCCCGCGCGGGATCCGGCGGTTCCGCGTCCCGCGCGGGGTCCCGTCCGACGCCCGCGCCGCGCGGCACCTCCCGCAACGGCGGCCGGCCCGCTACGCGCGGCGGCACCGGCCGTACGGCTCCGCGGAACACCGGGACCGGGCGCAGGCCCGCCAATCCGCAGTTGCTGCGGCAGCGGCTGTTCGTGTTCGTCGTGGTGACGCTGCTCGTCGCGCTCGGCATCGCGGCCGCCCAGGGCTGCCAGGGTCCGGACCGGGGCCTCGGCGGCACCGGCGGCGGGCGTCCCACGCAGGAGCGGGTGGCGCCGGACCACGGGACGATGGACGAGCGGTACTCCTCGGAGTTCCAGATCCCGGAGCAGGAGTAGGTGCGCGGCTAGTGCTGTGACCGGGAGCCCGGCCTGATCGGCAAGACGCCCCCTAGACCTCGGGGCGGCCCGTGGCCACCGCGTAGAAGGCGACGGCGGCCGCGGCGCCCACGTTGAGGGAGTCGACACCGTGCGACATGGGGATGCGGACCCATTCGTCGGCGGCGACCAGGGCCTGCGTGGACAGGCCGCCGCCCTCGGCGCCGAGCATCAGGGCGACCCGGTCCATCCGGTGCGGGGCGGCCTCGTCGAGGGACTTCGCCTTCTCGTCCGGGGTGAGCGCGAGCAGGGAGAAGCCGGCCTCGCGGACCGTCTCCAGCGCCTTGGGCCAGGTCTCCAGACGGGCGTACGGCACGGAGAAGACCGCGCCCATCGAGACCTTGACGCTGCGGCGGTACAGCGGGTCGGCGCAGTCCGGGGAGAGCAGCACGGCGTCCATGCCGAGAGCCGCGGCGGAGCGGAAGATCGCGCCGATGTTGGTGTGGTCGTTCACCGACTCCATGACGACGACCCGGCGGGCGTTGTGGAGCAGGTCGGTGGCGCCGGGCAGCGGCTTGCGCTGCATGGACGCCAGCGCACCGCGGTGCACGTGGTAGCCGGTGACCTGTTCGGCGAGGTCGGGGCTGACCGCGTAGACCGGTGCCGGGAGTTCGTCGATGACGTCCCGCATGACGTCGATCCACTTGGCCGACAGCAGCATCGAGCGCATCTCGTAGCCGGCTTCCTTGGCCCGTCTGATGACCTTCTCGCCCTCGGCGATGAACAGGCCCTCGGCGGGTTCGCGGCGGCGGCGCAGGTCGACGTCGGTCAGGCCCGTGTAGTCGCGCAGACGCGGGTCGTCGGGGTCGTCGACGGTGATGAGATCGGCCACAGAGTGATACTGCCTTGTCCTGGGTGCGGTGCCAACGGTGCGGAGAGGGTCTGTTACCCCGGGTTACGGAATGGCTCGGGCTGTGGGGGCCGGGCCCGCCTTCACGACCTCGCCGATGACGATGACGGCGGGCGGCTTCACCTCGTGCTCGACCACCGCGGCGCCGGCCGTGGCGAGCGTCGCGTCGACCCGGCGCTGCCCGGCCGTCGTGCCCTCCTGGACCAGGGCCACCGGGGTGTCCGGGGACTTGCCGTGCGCGATGAGCGTCTCGGCGACCTTGCCGAGGGTGCCGACGCCCATGAGGATCACGAGCGTGCCGGTGAGCCTGGCGAGCGACGGCCAGTCCACCAGGGACCGCTCGTCGTCGGGGGCGACATGGCCGCTGACCACCGTGAACTCATGGGCCACGCCCCGGTGCGTCACGGGGATGCCGGCGGCGCCCGGCACGGAGATCGAGCTGGAGATGCCGGGCACGACCGTGCACGGGATGCCTGCCTCCGCGAGCGCGATGACCTCCTCCATGCCACGGCCGTAGACGAACGGGTCGCCGCCCTTGAGCCGTACCACCGACTTGCCCTGCCGGGCGTGCTCGATCAGCGCTTCGTTGATGGCCTCCTGGGCCATGAACCGGCCGTACGGCAGCTTCGCCGCGTCGATGACCTCGACGCTCGGCGGCAGTTCGGCGAGGAGGTCGCGCGGGCCGAGGTGGTCGGCGATGACCACGTCCGCCTCGGCGAGCAGCCGGCGGCCGCGCACGGTGATCAGGTCGGGGTCGCCGGGGCCGCCGCCGACGAGGGCGACGCCGGGCTTACGGGTGCGGTGGTGCGGGGCGACGAGGGTGCCGTCGCGCAGGCCCTCGACGACGGCGTCCCGGATGGCGGCGGTGTGCCGGGGGTCGCGGCCGCGCGCCTCGGTGGTGAGCACGGCGACGGTGACGCCCTCGCTGTGCCCGGTGGCCGGCGTCCACGCCGTCGCGGCGTCGGCGTCGTCGGAGCGGACGCACCACACGCGGTGCCGCTCGGCCTCGGCGGAGGCGGCCGTGTTGGCCTCCGGGTCGCTGGTGGCGATCAGGGCGTACCAGGCGTCCGCGAGGTCGCCCTCCTCGTAGCGGCGCCGGTGCCAGGTGATCTCCCCCGCGTCCACCATCGCCTCGACCGACGGCGTCGCCTCCGGGGACACCAGCCGGATGTCGGCGCCCGCAGCGACGAGCGCCGGGAGGCGGCGCTGGGCGACCTGGCCACCGCCGAGGACGACGACCCGGCGACCGGTGAGGCGCAGGCCTACGGGATAGGCGGGGTGTTCGGCCATGAGGGTACGGCTCCCTTGGGGGTGGCGGCGGGGCGATGCCCTGACGTGCGGATTTTATGCTGCGGACGGCAACGGCGGTTCGGGTGTCCGAGGGCTGGGCGGCCTGTGGGCCGCCGCGCGCAGGGCGAGGGGACCCGGGGCGCGCGGCTCCGGGTCCCCAGGCACCCGGCTACTTCTCGGTGACGCCCGCCGAGTCGAACGTCGCCACCTCGTGCATCGCCCGGGCCGTGCTCTGGACCAGCGGGAGGGCCAGGAGCGCGCCCGTGCCCTCGCCGAGCCGCAGGTCGAGGTCGACCAGGGGGCGCAGGCCCAGCTTGTTCAGAGCGGCCACATGTCCGGGCTCGGCGCTGCGGTGGCCCGCGATGCACGCGGCCAGCACCTCGGGGGCGATCGCGCGGGCCACCAGGGCGGCGGCGCCGGCGCTCACGCCGTCCAGGATCACCGGCGTGCGCAGGGAGGCGCCGCCGAGGAGCAGGCCGACGAGCGCGGCGTGCTCCAGACCGCCGATCGCGGCGAGGACCCCGATCGGGTCGGCCGGGTCGGGCTGGTGGAACTCCAGGGCGCGCCGGACGACCTCGGTCTTGCGGGCCAGCGTCTCGTCGTTGATGCCGGTGCCGCGGCCGGTGACCTCGGCCGGGTCGGTGCCCGTGTAGAGGGAGATCAGCGCGGCGGACGCCGTGGTGTTGGCGATGCCCATCTCACCGGTCAGCAGCGCCTTGTTGCCGGCCGCCACCAGGTCGCGGGCGGTCTCGATGCCGACCTCGACCGCCTGCTTGGCCTCCTCGCGGGTCATCGCGGGGCCGGTCGTCATGTCGGCGGTGCCGGCGCGGACCTTGCGGGGCAGCAGGCCCGGGGTGGCCGGGAGATCGGCGGCCACGCCCACGTCGACCACGCAGACCTCGGCGCCGACCTGGGCGGCGAAGGCGTTGCAGACGGCGCCGCCACCGAGGAAGTTGGCCACCATCTGGGCCGTGACCTCCTGCGGCCACGGGGTGACGCCCTGGGCGTGCACGCCGTGGTCACCGGCGAAGATCGCGACGGCCGCGGGCTCCGGGATCGGGGGCGGGCACTGCCGGGACAGGCCGGACAGCTGCGCGGAGATGATCTCCAGCATGCCCAGCGCGCCGGCCGGCTTGGTCATGCGCTTCTGCCGCTCCCACGCCTCGCCGAGCGCCTTGGCGTCCAGCGGCCGGATCTGGGAGACGGTCTCGGCGAGCAGGTCGTGCGGCTCCTCGCCGGGCAGGGCGCGGCGGCCGTACGTCTCCTCGTGGACGACCCAGGACAGCGGGCGGCGCTTGGACCAGCCCGCCTGGAGCAGCTCGGGCTCGTCCGGGAACTCGTCGACGTACCCGACGCAGAGGTAGGCGATGACCTCCAGGTGCTCGGGCAGGCCGAGGGCGCGGACCATCTCGCGCTCGTCGAAGAAGCTGACCCAGCCGACGCCGAGGCCCTCGGCGCGGGCGGCGAGCCACAGGTTCTCGACGGCGAGGGCGGCGGAGTACGGCGCCATCTGCGGCTGGGTGTGCCGGCCGAGGGTGTGGCGGCCGCCGCGCGTGGGGTCGGCGGTGACGACGATGTTGACCGGGGTGTCGAGGATGGCCTCGATCTTCAGTTCCTTGAACTGCTTCGCACGGCCCTTGGGCAGGGACTTGGCGTATGCCTCGCGCTGGCGCATGGCCAGTTCGTGCACGGTGCGCCGGGTCTCCGACGAGCGGATGACGACGAAGTCCCAGGGCTGGGAGTGGCCGACCGAGGGCGCCGTGTGGGCGGCCTCCAGGACCCGGAGCAGCACCTCGTGCGGGATGGGGTCGCTGCGGAAGCCGTTGCGGATGTCGCGGCGCTCGCGCATCACCTTGAGGACGGCCTCGCGCTCGGCGTCGTCGTACGCGGGTGCGGCGGGGCCGCCGGGCCGGTGCGGCTCCTCCTCGGCCGGGGCGTCCTGCGCCTCTTCTGCCCGCGCCTCCTCGTCGGCCCGGTCCTCGTCGGCGACCCGGGTGTCCAGGTCGTCGGCGTGCTGGACGAGCCCGGGGTCGGCCTCGCGGGGGGCGGGCACCTCGGCGGCGGGGGCCGGGGACTCCTCGGTGGGCAGGACCAGCGGCTGCGGCGGGGTGGGCGCGAGGTGCGGGGTGGTCGGCACGGTGCCCTCGACCGGGACGAACTGGCCGAGGGGCTGGCCGGGCGGGGGCTCCTGGGGGACGGCACCGGGCATCACGGCCAGGACGTCGTCCGGCCCGGCGGCCTGCCTGAGCTGCGGGCCGGCCGGTTCGGCGACGTACTGCTCGGCCGCGTACTGCTCGGCCGCGTACTGCTCGACTGTCACCGGCTCGGGGGCGGCGGCCGCCGCGAGCGGCTGGACGGCCTCCGCGGGGACGGCCTCGGGGGCCTCAGGCAGCGGCTGCTCGGGCTGGGCCGCCACGGCGTCCGGGATCTGGGCCGGCTGCTCGGCCGGGCCGGGCTCGCTCGGTGGCACGGCGGCCTCCTCGGCGGCGGGGGCCTGGGCGGCCGGTTCGGGGGCCTCGGCGAGGGCTTCCGGCTCGGGCTGCTCCGGTACGGCGGTCGCGGCGGGCCGCGGCTCGGCCTGTTCCGGAACGTCCGATACGTCCGGCGCTTCGGCGGGGACGTCCTCCGAGGGCTGGACCTGGGGCGGGAGCGCCTGGGCGGGCTCGGGGGTGTGCGCCTCGGCCACGGGCTCCGGGGCGTACGTCTCGGCCAGGGGCTCCGGGGCGGGCTCGGGGGTCTGGGCCGGTTCGGGCTGGGGCTGTGCCTCGGCGGCCTCCGCCACGGGGGCCGCTACGCCGGCCGGCGCCTCGACGTCATGCGGGGCGGGCTCGGGGGCCTCGGCGACGGGGGCGGGGGCTGCCGGAACCGGGATTTCCTGAGCCGGGGCTTCCGGAACCGGGGTTTCCTGAGCCAGGGCCTCCTGGACCGCTGCCGCGGGCGCCGACTCGGCGACGGGCCGGGCGTCCGCGGGCGCGGCGGCCTCGGACATCACGGCATCAGGCGCGACGGCCTCGGGCTCCGCCGGCTCGGCGGCGACGGGCGCGGCCTCCGGCACCGGCGTCTCGGCGCCCTGCTGGGCCTCGGGAGCTTCGGACACTTCGGGACCGGCCGGGACCTGCGCGGGCTCGCCGGGCCGAGCGTCCTGCGGGGTGGCGGCGACGGCCTGGGGCTCGGCGGCGTCCTGCGCGTTCCCGCCGGTCATGGCCGAAGCGGCGGCGTTCTCGTGGGGGCCCTGGGGCTCGTGGGCGACCGGGGCCGGGGCACCGGCCTGGCCGGGGACGGCCGCGGCGTGCTCGGGCGACGGCTCGGGTGCGCCGTACGTCCCGTCCTGGGCGACGGGCGTCTGGCCCTCGGCCACCTGTGCGACGGCACCGGCCTCGGCGGCCTGCGGGACGCCCGTGGCGGCACCGGCCTCGGTGGCGACGCGCGCCACGACCGCCTGCGCGGCCCCGACGGGCTCGGCGGCCGGGACAACCGTTTCGGCAGCCTGGGCCTCCGTGCCGACCTGGGCGGGGGCGGGCGCCCCCCAGGCGGCCGCCTGCGGCGGGGCCTGCGTCTCGGCGTACTCGGGGACGGCGTGGCCCGGCTGCCGGGCCGGCATGCCGACGGCACCCCGGTCGGCCAGCGAACGGACCGGGCTGGCGGAGGCGTCCGGGATGGGCGGGCCCAGGTGCAGGGGGCGCCGGGGCGTGATCGGGGGGATCGGCGTCGTGGGGGCCGTGGGCGCCGGCGCCGAGGGTCCGGGCAGCCGCACGCCGGTCAGGTCGACGGAGCCGCTGTCGCGGCCGGAGAGCTCGTGCGCGTCGGGCTCGTGCACGGCCTCGACGACCGGCTCCGGGGCGGGCGGGGCGACCTCGTTGCCCCAGGCGCCCTGGGAGCCGGGCAGGAGCAGGTCTTCTTCCTCGGCGGGAGTCTCGGAGAGGTAGCTGTACGCATCCGGCGCCCCGGGGACGCCCGGCTGCTCCACCATGCCTGCGCTCTCCGGCAGTCCCTCGCCCGGGACCTGGCCGGTGTCGGTCATGCGTACCCCTCGCCCATCGGTTAGTGCTTCCACGACCTGCTCACCGGGGACGGCGCACCGACCGCCCCCGCCATGAAGAACGAGCGTCCGAGCCCAGCGGCACGAACGACCCGCCCAAAAAAGGCGACAAAGCCATTGAGTGGCATTGTCCTGGCCGTTGGGCCGTCGCGACAGGCTGATCCGCGACGGGCCGCTGTGGACTGCGCCACGTTGCGCGTCCTCCGGTTTCGCCGTACCACACCCGCCCCGAACCGGGAGCGTTTTTCCGGACATTGGCCGACGAACTGCCGGGCGCCCGCATGCGGTACAACAGTCGGCCAGCCTACCGCGAGCGGTACGACAACAGGATCACGGGGATGGTCGGACGGTCACACCGAGCGATCGGGGAGAACCCCGCTGAGCAGGAACGCGACGCTCCGCTCGCGTTCCGTCCAGGCCCGCGTGTCGAGTTCGACGGACTGCAGCAGGGCGCACTCGACGTCGTAGCCGTGCTCCATGAGGTCGCGGCCGATGAGTTCGGCGGCGTCGCGGGTGGCGGCGTGGGTGACGATGCGCTGAGGGCGCCGGTCGGCCACCGCGGAGACGACGGCCGCTCCCCCGCCGCCGACGCGCACGACGTCCGGTTCGGGGAGGTCCTCCAGGACGTGCGGCGCGGTGCCGTGGACGATCTGGGTCTGGACGCCGAAGGCGCGCGCGTTGGCCTCGGTGCGCTCGCAGGCCCGCGGGTCGCTGTCGACGGCGATGACGGCGGCGCCGGCCCGTGCGGCCTCGGTGGCGAAGGCGCCGCTGCCGCAGCCGATGTCCCAGACGAGGTCGCCGACGCGCGGGCCGAGCCGGGCGAGCTGGGCCGCGCGCAGCGGTTCGAGCTCGCCCTCGCCCATGAGGCCGCCGTAGGCCTGGGCGGGCAGGGTCCAGCCGCGGGGGCCGGTGGACGGGTCGCGCCCGGCGATCCAGCCGATGCCGTCGGGCGCGGGGGTGGTGCCGCCGGCGACGATCACGACGTTGGGGTCGCGCCAGGTGTGGTCGGCGGCCTTGTCGGAGGTGACGACGGTGACCTGCTCACGGTCGGTGCCCAGTTCCTCGCAGATCACGAAGGTGCGGTGGACGCCCTCCAGGAGCAGGCCGAGTTCGGCGGGGCCGGCGCCCGGCGAGGTCAGCACGGCGACCTTGGTGTGGGCGCGGCACACATTCACCGCGCGTCGCAGGGTGCGCGGATGTGCCACGACCACCTGTGCGTCGTCCCAGGGCATTCCGGCGCGGGCGAAGGCCGAGGCGACGGAGGAGACGGCGGGGACGACCTCGACCTCGAGGCCGAACTCGGGGGCGCGCAGCGTGCGTACGACGCCGAAGAAACCGGGGTCGCCGTCGGCGAGCACGACCGCGGTGCCCCGGTGGCCCGCGATGCGGCGGGCGGCGAGGGCGACGCTGCCCAGGCGGATGCGCTCGGCGGCGGGCGGCACTTCAGGGAGCGCCAGATGGTGGGCGGCGCCGGCCACGAGGGTGGCCGCACCGAGGGCGGATCGTGCCGCGGCGGTCAGCGGCGAGCCGTCCCAGCCGATCACCGTGACGCGGTCGGCCATCGTCGTCAGTCTCCTGGGTGCGCGCAGGTCGTCATGGGGAGCCCGGGGACCGGGCCTCGTGAGGGTACCTGGTCGTGGCGCGGCCGCCGCCCGGGCCCGGGGGGCCGGGTCCCGGTCAGTTCCACTCGCCGTAGGAGGTGAAGCCGTCGGATCCGGCCAGGTGGTCCCCGGCGCCGTCGAGGTCCTCGGGCAGGAGGCTCCAGACGATGAAGTCGGTGCGCACGTCGGTCCAGGTGCCGTCCTCGGTGCGCACGTGGGCTATGCAGGCGTTGCGCAGGACGCCCTCGCTGATGCAGCCGATCTTCTGGGCGACCTGCTGGGAGGCGGTGTTGTCGGCGGCCGTGCGCAGCTCGATGCGCTCGAACTTCTGGTCGGTGAACAGCCATTGGGCGGTGGCGAGGGCGGCCTCGGAGGCGTAGCCCTCGCCGCGGGCCCAGGGGGCGACGATGTAGGAGAGTTCGGTGGCGCGTACGTGCCAGTTGGTCTTGGCCAGTTGGACGATGCCGACCAGGCGCTGGGTGAGGAACTCGGTGACGGCGAGGTCGAGTCCGCGGCCGGCCTCCCGTTCGGCGGGGGCGTACTCGGTGATCCAGGTGCGCGCGCGGTCCTCGGTGAACGGCTGGGGCACGTCCGTCCATGCGCCCACCTGTTCGTCGTTCATCATCTCGGCGAGTGCGGGCACGTCGTCCTCGTCGAGGGGACGCAGCACCAACCGCTCCGTGCTGATGGAGATGGTGGGGAAGGTGCCAGTCATGCGCCGCTCCGTAACCGTCGGAAAAACCTTCAGGGCCTGCGAACTGCCCAGCATGCAGCATGAAAGCACTGAACCGCACCACGGGGTCCACACCCGATGGAGGTGGGGACCCCGTGGTGGGCGATACGCGTCGAACGCCCCGTCAGATGACGCTCCGACGGCTCAGAAGGCGGCGACGACGGCGCCGTTGTACTTGTCCTCGATGAACTTCTTCACCTCGGGCGAGGTGAGCAGCTTCGCGAGCTTCTCGACGCGCGGGTCGTCCTCGTTGCCCTTCTTCACCGCGAGGAAGTTGCCGTACGGGTTGTCCTTGGGGGACTCGGCCGCGATGGCGTCCTTGGCGGGGCTGAGGTCGGCCTCGAGCGCGTAGTTGCCGTTGATCACGGCGGCGTCGACGTCGGCGAGGGAGCGGGGCAGCTGGGCCGCCTCCAGCTCCTTGAAGTTCAGGTTCTTCGGGTTGGAGGCGATGTCCTTGGGGGTCGCCTCGTAGCCCACGCCCGCCTTGAGCTCGATCAGGCCGTTGGCCTCCAGCAGCTTGAGCGCGCGGGCCTCGTTGGTGGTGTCGTTCGGGAGGGCGACCGTGGCGCCCTTCTTCAGGTCCGCGAGCTTCTTGACGCCCTGCGAGTAGACGCCGAGGGGCTCCAGGTGCACCGTGGCGTTCGGCACGGCGACGACGTCGGTGCCGTTCTTCTTGTTGAAGTCGTCCAGGTACGGCTGGTGCTGGAAGTAGTTGGCGTCGACCTCGCCCTGCTGGACGGCCGTGTTCGGCGTCACGTAGTCGGTGAACTCCTTGACCTCGAGTTCGAGGCCGGCCTTCTTCGCGAGGTTGTCCTTGATGTAGGTGAGGATCTCGCCCTGCGGGGTCGGCGTGGCGGCGACCTTCAGCGGGGCGTTCGCGTCGGAATCGGAGTCCTTGTCCGAGCCGCAGGCGGAGAGGCCGAGGGTGAGGGCTCCGACGGCGAGGGCGGCGGTGGTGATCTTGGCGGTGTTACGCACGAAAAGTGCCTTTCCTAGGGGTGGTGCGACCCCGGCATGGGTGCCCGGGGAGTTCAGGGGGGTGCGAGCAGGGGGCCTAGACGGTCTTGCTCGTGGCGGTGGCGGCCTTCAGCAGGCGCAGCTTCGGCGCGGGCCCGGCGCGGCCGCCCCGGTGGTGCAGGGAGCGGGCGGCGAAGTCGCCTGCGGCCTGGATGAGGGAGATGACGACGGCGAGGATCGCCACCGTGATCCACATCAGCTCGCTCTCGAAGCGCTGGAAGCCGTAGCGGATGGCGATGTCACCGAGGCCGCCGGCGCCGACCGTGCCGGCCATGGCGGAGTAGCCGATGAGGGCGACGATCGTGGTCGTGGTGCTGGCGATGAGGGACGGCAGCGACTCGGGGACGAGGACCTTGCGCACGACGGTCCAGGTGTTGCCGCCCATCGCCTGCACGGCCTCGACGAGTCCGCCGTCCACCTCGCGGACGGCCGTCTCGACCAGGCGCGCGAAGAACGGGATGGCGCCGATGGCGAGCGGCACGATGGCGGCCTCGCGGCCGATGGTCGTGCCGGTGACCCAGCGCGTGAAGCTCATCAGCGCGACCATCAGGATGATGAAGGGCATCGAGCGGGCGACGTTCACGATCTGCCCGATGACCTTGTTGGCCAGGACGTTCTGGAGGAGTCCGGCACGGTCGGTGAGGACGAGCAGGACGCCGAGCGGGAGCCCGCCGACGACTGCGATGACGGTGGACCAGCCGACCATGTAGAGGGTGTCCCAGCACGCCTGCTCCAGCAGGGGCTGCATCTCGGACCAGGTCACAGCCGGGCACCTTCCTTCAGCAGTACGGGCTCCTGGCCCAGGACGTCGATCTCGAGTCCCTGTTCGCGCAGGAAGCCGATCGGTACGACGTTGTCCTCGTAGCGGCCGGGCAGTTCGATGCGCATCCGGCCGACCTGGAGGCCGCCGACGGTGTCGATCGCGGCACCCAGGATCGATATGTCGATGTTGTAGGTGCGCGAGAGCTGGGAGATGACCGGCTGGGTGGCGGCCTCGCCGTGGAAGGTGACGTCGACGACGGTGCGGTCGTCGGCGGAGGCCTCGCCGCCCACCGGGAAGAGGGCGGAGGCCAGTTGGGAGCCGGGGGTGGCGAGCAGTTCGCCGACGGTGCCGGACTCGACGATCCGGCCGCGCTCCATGAGGGCGGCGGAGTCGCAGATCGACTTCACGACGTCCATCTCGTGCGTGATGAGCAGGACGGTCAGGCCCAGCTGCCGGTTGAGGTCGCGCAGCAGCTGGAGGATCGAGCGGGTGGTCTCCGGGTCGAGGGCGCTGGTTGCCTCGTCGGAGAGCAGCACCTTGGGGTCGCCGGCCAGGGCGCGGGCGATGCCGACGCGCTGCTTCTGGCCGCCGGAGAGCTGGGCCGGGTAGGACTTCGCCTTGTCGGCGAGGCCCACCAGGTCGAGCAGTCCCAGCGCCTTGCGGGAACGTTCCTTCCCGGACGTGCCGAGGATTTCGAGCGGCAGCTCGACGTTGTCCTGGACGGTCCGCGAGGACAGCAGGTTGAAGTGCTGGAAGACCATGCCGATACGGCTGCGCGCCCGCCGCAGCTCCTTGCCGGCCCGGGGTCCGCGCCCGGCCAGGGCGGTGAGGTCCTGACCGGCGACGGTCACGGTGCCGGCGGTGGGGCGTTCGAGCAGGTTGACGCAGCGGATGAGCGAGGACTTGCCGGCGCCGGACTGGCCGATGACGCCGTACACCTCGCCCTCGCGGACGTGCAGGTCGACGCCGTCGAGGGCGGTGACCTCGCGGCCGCGCGAGCGGTAGACCTTGGTGAGGCCCGAAGTGGTGATCACTGGAGTTCCGTCACTGTCGAGTGCGCGGCGCGTCGTGGTCGCCGGGCACGGGGCATACGTGGTCGAAGGCAGCCGGACGCAGCACGGTTCCGTGAAACCGTAAAAAGGGGAACGCGGAGAACGTGTGCGCGGGGCGTGGCTCAGTCCTGGAACCCGGGACGGGCGGACCTGAGCGGGCTCGCTTCGGGGCGCGAGGCTCGGTTGGTGCGGGGGCCCTCTAGAAGGCGCACATTCGACACATACAACGAGCACCGGGCGTCAGGGGCGCCTCGGTCGCGGGAATGCGGCTGCTCGTGGTGGTCATGCGATCAGTAAAGCAGACGTACGGTCCTTACCTGCCGCCGCTGTCCGCATGCTGGACAGCGGCGGACAGGAGTCAGGCGCGGCCGGAAACCTCGACGAAGCCCTCGCCGACCAGCGCGGACAGGGCCGATAGGTCCTTCACCACGAGGTCGGCATCCAGCTCGTCGGCCCGGTGGGTTGTGGTCAACGCCACGGTGGTCATGCCGGCGGCCCGGCCGGCCGCGAGACCCGCGGGGGCGTCCTCGAAGACGACGCAGTCGGCCGGATCGACGCCCAGCTCACGGGCGGCGAGCAGATAGGGCTCGGGGTCCGGCTTGCCGCGCGTGATGTCGTCGGCGGTCACCATCGTCTTGGGCTGGATGCCGACGGCGTCGAGCCGGGCCTCGGCGAGCCGGCGGGTGGCGGAGGTGACGACGGCCCAGCGGTCGGCGGGCAGCGCGTCGAGGAAGGCCCGGGTGCCGGGCAGCAGGTGGACGCCGTCGTTCGGCACGTCCTCGACCTCCAGCGCCTCGATCCGGGCGAGTGCCTCGGGGACGCGTGCGGCGGGCAGCAGGTCGGCGACTATCTCGACGGCGGGGCGCCCGTGCAGCTCGATCCTGCCGAACGCCTCCGTGACGCCGTACTCCGCGGCCCAGCGCGTCCAGCAGCGGTCCACGGAGGCGAGGGAGGAGACGAGGGTGCCGTCGTTGTCGAACAGGAGGGCATGTGCACGGATCTTCATGGCCCCGACCCTACGACCGCTGTCCGGGGGCGGCCGCATCAGGTCTTTTGGCCCGTAATAGGCTCACCGGCATGTTCGCTGCCCTGATGCTGGTGACCGGTGTCGCCGCGCTGCTGCTCGCCGCGTGGTGCGGCTGGGCCGCCCACCGTGACCAGCCGACGAAGGACTGGCACTTCATCGGCATGGCCGTCGTGACGGTGCTGGCGCTGGTGCAGCTGGTCGTCGGGATCGTGCTGCTGGCGCGGGGCGAGAAGCCGGAGCAGGGCACGACGATCTTCGTGGCGTATCTGCTGGGCGCGTTCGCGTGCGTGCCGGCGGCGGGCTTCATGTCGCTGGCGGAGCGGTCCAAGTGGGGCTCGGTGACGGTCGCCGCGGGCGGCGTGGTGCTGGCCGTGCTGGAGGTGCGGCTCTATGACATCTGGGGAGGCTGAGGTGGCCACCACCGAGGACAGGCCGGCGCGGCTGATCAGCGGGCCCGGCGTGCTGCTGGTCTGGCTGTACGGCGTGATGGTGGTCGGCGCGGTGTCGCGCTCGGCGTACCAGATCGCGACGGACTTCGGCCGGGCGCCGCTCGCCTACACGCTGTCCGCGGTGGCCGGCGTGGTGTACGGCTTCATCACGTACACGCTGGTGCGGGGCGGGGAACGGGCCCGCAGGGCGGCGCTGGTGTGCTGCGCCGCCGAGCTCGTGGGCGTCCTCGTCGTCGGCACCTGGACCCTGGTGGAGCCCTCGGCGTTCCCCGACGCGACCGTCTGGTCCGACTACGGCATGGGCTATCTCTTCATCCCGGTCCTGCTGCCGCTGTCGGCCCTGTACTGGCTCCGCGGGGCCCGCGCCGTCACGCCGTAGTGGCGAAGGCGCCCGCCTCCTTCTCCAGGACGATCATCGGGACGCCGTCGGCGCCCTGGGCGGTGCCCACCGTCGCGTAGCCCACCTTGCGGTAGAGGCGGAGGTTGCCCTCGCTGCGGTGACCGGCCTCCAGGCGGAACCGCTTGGCGCCGCGCTGCTCGGCGAGGGCGGCCTCGGCCGCGCGCAGCAGCCGGGCGCCGATGCCGTGGCCCTGGAGACGGGGGTGGACGCAGAGCTTGCCGATGGCGGCGGCGCCGTCCTCGGTGACATGGCCGCGGACCGAGCCGACGACCTCCTCGCCGAGACGGGCCACGAAGACGCAGTCCGCGGCGACCTCGGCCCGGACCGAGTCCAGGCTCTGGAACAGCGGGGCGATGCGGTAGTTGCCGTACAGCGCGGCTTCGCTCTGGAAGCACAGGTACTGCAGCCTGAAGATCTGCTCAGCGTCCTGCTCGGTCGCCGCAGAGATGGTCACGCTCATGCCCATGTGCGCACGCCTCCCGCTCACCTGATCACCGGTAGTCCCTCACTCCTATCCCCGCGCACCGCGGGCCGCAACCTCCGGCGTGAGCAATCGTCGGAGACATCCCAGGCATCTGGAACGTTCCGGGCCGAGACTGCCCTGTGAGATACCCAACTCCCCCGCGATCTCGCGGTAGGTCGGGTCGTCCGGGGACAGCAGCGCCTCCAGCAGACGGGGGCAGCGGCCGGGCAGCCGGCGGACCACGTCGCGCAGGGCGCGGCGGCGGGCGGCGGCCAGCGCCAGACCCTCGGGGTCGTGCCGGTCGGTGTCGGCGACGGGCTCGCGCTCGTAGGGCCGTTCGTGCCGGGCCGTACGGCGGCAGCGGCGGGACTCCGCGCGGACGGCGCGGCGCAGCCAGGCGTGCGGGTCGGCGGGCGGGCCGTCCGCGTCGAGGTGTTCCAGGAGGCGCAGCCACACCGCCTGTTCCAGGTCGGCGGGCTCGGCTCCGGAGGCGGACGCCTCGGCCCGGGCCTCGGCGGCGAGCAGCGGGCGCAGGGTGGTCACCAGGTCGTCCCTCATGTGCGGCACGACGCGGCCGGCCGGGCGCGGGGTTGCCCGGGCGGCCGCGGCTCACCCCAACCGGGGCCCGCGCCTCAGCGGTTGACGAAGTCCTGGCGGGCCAGCAGGCCGGTGTCGGGGTTGTCGGTGAAGACCCCGTCGATCCCGGTGGCGAAGTACACGCGGTAGGCGCCGAAGACGTCGCCGTAGGCGTCCGGGTCGGTGCCCTTGCGGAACTCGGCGGGCAGGAACGGGTTCTCGTTGCGCATCGTGTAGGGGTGCAGGAGGAGGCCCGCCCGGTGCGCGTCCCGGACCAGGGTGGTGGGGGTGGTGAGCCTCCCGGCCGCGTCCTTGGGGATGACGAGGTCCAGCGTGGGGCCGATGCCCTGGGCGTAGGAGGCGATCTCCCGCAGCCCGGCCGGGGTGACCAGGTCGGCGGTGGTGCGCGGGTCGCCCGTCGTCCCGAAGTCCCAGGGGCGGGTGTCCGCGCCGGAGAGCAGGACGACGAGCGGGTTGCCGACGAGCTTGTCCATGCGCTGGATGCAGGTGGGCTCGAAGGACTGGAGGATGACGGGCGAGTCCTTGCGGTCCTTGCCGTGCCGGCGCAGCACCCCCGCAACCCGCTCCTCCAGGCCGAGGCCCTGCTCGCGGAAGTAGGTGGGGTGCTTGAGCTCGGGGTAGATCCAGACCTGCCTGCCCCGCCTGCGGGTCTGCTCGTCCTGCCAGGCGAGGACCTCCTCGAAGGTGGGGATCTCCCAGCGGCCGTCGTAGAGGGTGTTGTGCGGGCGGTTGGCCGGGATGCGCTCGGTCGCCCGCAGGGTCTTCAGCTCGGCCAGCGTGAAGTCCTCGGTGAACCAGCCGGTCGTCGGGACGCCGTCGAGCGACTTGGTCTTCCTGCGGCCGGCGAACTCGGGGTGGCTCGCGACGTCGGTGGTGCCGCCGATCTCCGGCTCGTGCCGGCAGACGAGGTGCCCGTCCCGGGTGGGGACGAGGTCGCCGGCCTCGACGATGTCGGCGCCGAGGTCGAGGGCCAGCTGGTAGGAGCCGAGGGTGTGCTCGGGCCGGTAGCCGCTGGCGCCGCGGTGTCCGATGACCGTCGGCTTCGGCAGGCTCTTCAGTCCCCCGCCGTGCCCGCCGCCTCCGCCGTGCCCGCCGCCGGCGGCGGCCGCCTGAGCGGAGAGCCCGAGGACGCCTCCCGCCCCGAGTACGGCCGCGCCGAGAAGAGTCCGCCGTCCGGTGGTGGCGGTCTGCTCGTTGTCCTGGGTTCCCATGAGCGCCCTTCCTGCCTCGATGCGTCGGTGCGCGCCGATCGTAGGTGCGCGTCCATGACAGAGGGGAGACCCCGGGCCGAACACACGGGTGACACGGGATGGCGTGTGAGGGCTACGAGGTGACGGGGCGTCGGATTCGCCACGCCCGGGCGGGGAACCCGGAATGCGTCGCCCGAGCGACGTCCGTCACACCGTTGCGGCCGCGTTACGGCCCATCGGCGCCGCGTCACCGCAGGTGAACGCAGGTCAACGGCGAGTAAGACCTGGGTGAAGTCGGCGTACCCGATGTGCGTGATCGCGGTGACCGCGAGTATCGTCCTCACCTGCACAGACATAGATGAATCCCTTGACACCGGAGGGCCCGTTGTCCCGCTTCGCGCTCATCAAGGCAGTGCTCGGACCGATCATGCGCCTGATGTTCCGCCCACAGGTGGAGGGCGTGGAGCACATCCCTGGCGACGGTCCGGTCATCCTGGCCGGCAACCACCTCACGTTCATCGACTCGATGATCCTTCCGCTGGTGTGCGACCGGCAGGTCTACTTCATCGGCAAGGACGAGTACGTCACCGGCAAGGGCCTCAAGGGCCGCCTCATGGCCTGGTTCTTCACGGGCGTCGGCATGATCCCGGTGGACCGGGACGGCGGCCGCGGCGGTGTCGCCGCGCTGATGACAGGGCGCCGGATCCTGGAGGAGGGCAAGGTCTTCGGCATCTACCCCGAGGGCACGCGCTCCCCCGACGGGCGGCTGTACCGGGGCCGCACCGGCATCGCCCGCCTGACGCTGATGACGGGCGCGCCGGTCGTGCCCTTCGCCATGATCGGCACGGACAAGCTCCAGCCGAACGGCGCCGGCATGCCCCGCCCGGGCAAGGTGACCGTGCGCTTCGGCGAGGCGATGGAGTTCTCCCGGTACGAGGGCATGGACCGCGACCGCTATGTGCTGCGGGCGGTGACCGACTCCGTGATGGCCGAGGTCATGCGGCTGTCCGGCCAGGAGTACGTGGACATGTACGCCAGCAAGGCCAAGGAAGCGGCGTGACCCTCGGGGCTCACCGCGACGCCGAGTCGTCCAGTCGCTGACCGCGCAGCAGGAACCAGGCCGCCACCGCCGCCGCCAGCAGGACGGCCGCTCCGGCGCCCGCCGCCAGGGCGAGGCCGTCCACGAAGGCGGTGCGGGCCGCGTCCAGCATCGCCTCGGAGGTCCGGGCGGGCAGGCCCGCCGCCGCCTCCACCGCGCCGCCGAGGGACTCGTGGGCCGCGGCCGGGGTGCCGGCCGGACCGGTGAAGCCCCGGTAGACGCCGGTGACGATCGAGCCGAGCACCGCGATGCCGAGGGCCGCGCCGAGTTCGTACGCCGTCTCCGACACCGCCGACGCGGCGCCCGCCTGTTCCTTCGGCACGGAGGACAGGATCACGTCGGACGTCACAGTGAAGGAGAAGCCCGCGCCGACGCCCACCACGAGGAGGGCCGCGCCCAGCAGGGGGTAGCCCGTGCCGCGGTCGATCACCGTGAGCACGGCGAGCGCCACGCCGATCGCGGCGAGGCCGGCCGAGACGACGGCCCGGACCGAGAAGCGGCGGGCCGCGCGTCCCGCGACCAGCCCGGCGACCACGGCGCCGATCGCCGCGGGAAGTTCCGCCAGACCGGCTTCGAGGGGTCCCCTGCCCTGCACCAACTGCAGGAACTGCGACAGGAAGAACACCAGGCCGGACAGGCCGAGGATGGTGAGCAGGTCGGCCAGGACGGCACCGCTGAAGCCCCGGTGGCGGAACAGCCGCATGTCGAGCAGCGGTGCCGGCAGAGTGAGCTGGCGCCGGACGAAGCCGTACAGGGCGCCGGCGCCCGCCAGGCCCGCGGCGAGCGTGAGCCAGGTGAAGCCGTGCGCGGCGGCCTCCTTGACGGCGTAGACGACCCCGATCATGCCGAGCAGGGACAGCAGGACGCTGGGCAGGTCCCAGGGGCCCGGGGCCGGGTCGCGGGACTCGGGCAGCAGCCGGACGCCGACGACGACCAGGACCACCATCACGGGCAGGTTGATCAGGAAGACCGAACCCCACCAGAAGTGTTCGAGCAGGAATCCGCCGGCTATCGGGCCGACGGCGGTGCCCGCGGACGCCGTGGCGCCCCAGATGCCGATGGCGAGGCTGCGCTCGCGCGGGTCGTGGAAGAGGTTGCGGATCAGGGCGAGGGTCGCCGGCATCAGGGTGGCGCCCGCGACGCCGAGCAGGGCCCGGGCGGCGATCAGCATCTCGGGGCTCGTGGCGTAGGCGTTGAGGACGGACAGCGCGCCGAACGCCGTGGCGCCGACGAGCAGGATCCGCTTGCGGCCGATGCGGTCGCCGAGGCTGCCCATCGACACGAGCAGGCCCGCGATCACGAACGAGTAGACGTCGCCGATCCACAGGAGCTGGGTGCCGGAGGGCTGGAGGTCCTCGCTGATGTAGGGGGTCGCGAGACCGAGGACGGTCGCGTCGACGGCCACCAGCAGCACGGCGAGGACGAGGACGGACAGCGCGAGCCAACGGCCCGGACGGCTGGTCACCGCCTCGGTCGTCTCCGCCGGCCGCAGGGTGCTGGTCATGATTCCTCTCTCCGGAGTGCGCCGCCGAGCAGCAGCCCGACGATCATGTGGTGGAAGTCCCTGGGGGCTCCCTTGCCGCTCTGCACCATCCAGGCGCCGGAGGCCATCAGGCCGAACAGCGCCTCGGTGAGCCAGGCCGGGGTCAGGTCGATGCGGAACTCACCGCCGAGCTGCCCGCGCCGGAACAGGGCGGCGATGCGGTCGTCGATCGCGGTCCAGCCGGGGTTGATCTCCTCACCCTCGTAGAGCTGGTTCTCGGTGTAGAGGAAGGCGAGGAGTCCGGCGGCGGGCTCGATCGCGCGGACGAGGCGGCGTACGGCGTCCGAGGCGGAGCCGTTGTCGAGGTCGGCCGCGTCCAGGGCGGCCACGCACTCGGCGATGCCCAGCGACTCCAGGGCGCGGACGAGCGCGTCACGGCCCGCGAACTGCCGGTGCAGGGTGGCGCGGCTGATCCCGGCGGCCTTGGCGACCTCGTCCATGGTGGCGGTGGCTTTGCGGGTCAGCAGGGCCGCGGCACTGCGCAGCACGTGGTCACGATCGACAGCCATGACACGAGAGTAGCGCACGTGAGACAGCGATGTCTCATTCAGGGCGCGTGCGGCTCACGCGTGCGGCCCATCACCGGTCGCCGCAGCGAGTGATCAGTGCCAGGGCAGGCGGCCGCGCTTCTCCCAGTACGCGGCGGGCTCCTCCGCGAGGGACGTGAGCCGGGCCAGCCGCTCCTCGTCCAGGTCGACCACGGCGGCGTGCAGGTTGGACGCCAGCTGCGCGGTGGTCGCCGCGCCCGACAGGGCGACTCCGGCCCAGGGCCGGCGCAGGACGAACGCGAGCGCGACCGCGTCGCAGCCCTGGGACGTCTCGGTGGCCACGGCCCGCAGCGCCTCGGGGGCGCCCGGGCCGGCGAGCCGCCCGTTGGCCATGCCCTCCTTGACGATCACCGTCAGCCCGGCGTCGTGCGCCTCGGCGAGGGCGGGGCCCACCGAGGTCTCCAGGACGTTGTACGTCGACTGGACGGTACGGAAGAGGGGTTCGCCGTCGACCGTCACGGCGAGGGCGGCGCGCACGGCGTCCGCCTGGGCCGGGCCGCTCGTGGAGAACCCGACGGTCACGCCCTGGGCGGCGGCCTCCGCGAGGCGCGCGTGCAGCTCCTTGTCGGTGAGCGCGGGACTGTCCGGGGTGACCGAGTGGATCTGGTAGAGGTCCAGACGGTCGCCGAGCAGCGCGGCGGTCTCGGAGCGCTGGCGCTCGTAGGTGGCGAGGCTGTGGTCCTTGACCTCGTGCCGCTCGGCGTCCGTCGTCCAGTCCGCGGTGTAGGTGTAGCCCCACTTGCTGCCGACGACGACGTCGCCGACGTCCGGGCGGGCGGTCAGCCAGCCGGCGAGGAACTCCTCCGAACGGCCGTAGGAACGGGCGGCGTCGAAGTAGCGCACGCCCTGGGCGTAGGCGGCGTCGAGGAGTTCGTGGGTGCGGGCGCGCAGCGCCTCGACGCTGCGGTCGGCTCCGAGGTCCTCGTCCCGGCCGAGGTTGATGTAGCCGGGGCGGCCGACGGCGGCGAGGCCGAGTCCGATGTGGCAGGTCGGGGTCGTCGCTGTCGCCAGTCGGGCGAAGGGCATCGCGGGCTCCGTTCGGTCGGCTGCGTACCGCTGCCCGACCAACGTAACCCGCGACGCCCCGGCCCACGGGGCGGGCCTCAGCCGTTCTTGGCCGTGGCCCAGGCGTGCTGGGCGGCCACGTCGGCCTTGACCTCGGCGAGCTGGACGGCGACCGCGCTCGGGGCGGTGCCGCCCCGCCCGCTGCGGGAGGCCAGGGCGCCGGGCACGTTCAGCACGGTCCGCACCTCGGGCGTCAGATGGGCGGAGATCTTCGCGAACTGCTCGTCCGTCAGCTCGTCGAGCTCCTTGCCCTCGGCCTCGGCGACCTTCACGCACTCGCCGGCGACCTCGTGGGCGACCCGGAAGGGGACGCCCTGCTTGACCAGCCACTCGGCGATGTCGGTGGCCAGGGAGAAGCCGGCCGGGGCCAGTTCCTCCATGCGCGCGCGGTTGACCGTGAGGGTGGCCATCATGCCGGTGAAGGCGGGGAGCAGGACCTCCAGCTGGTCGCAGGAGTCGAACACCGGCTCCTTGTCCTCCTGGAGGTCGCGGTTGTAGGCCAGCGGGAGCGCCTTGAGCGTGGCCATCAGACCCGTGAGGTTGCCGACGAGACGGCCGCTCTTGCCCCGGGCGAGCTCGGCGATGTCCGGGTTCTTCTTCTGCGGCATGATCGACGAGCCCGTGGAGAAGGCGTCGTGCAGCGTCACGAAGGAGAACTCCTTCGTGTTCCAGATGATGATCTCTTCCGCGATCCGGGAGAGGTTCACGCCGATCATCGCGGTGATGAAGGCGAACTCGGCGGCGAAGTCACGGGAGGCCGTGCCGTCGATCGAGTTGGCGGCGGAGCCGTGCTCGAACCCGAGGTCCCTGGCCACCGCCTCCGGATCCAGGCCGAGCGAGGAGCCCGCGAGCGCGCCCGAGCCGTACGGCGAGACCGCCGTCCGCTCGTCCCACTGCCGCAGCCGTTCGGCGTCCCGGGACAGGGCCTGCACGTGGGCGAGGACGTGGTGGGCGAAGAGCACCGGCTGGGCGTGCTGGAGGTGGGTGCGGCCGGGCATGGCCACGTCCGGGTGGGCCTCGGCCAGCCCGATCAGCGCGTCCTGGAGGTCGGCGATCAGGCCGCCGATGATCCGCGCGTGGTCGCGCAGGTACATCCGGAAGAGGGTGGCGACCTGGTCGTTGCGGGACCGGCCCGCGCGCAGCTTGCCGCCGAGGTCGGGGCCGAGGCGCTCCAGGAGGCCCCGCTCCAGGGCCGTGTGGACGTCCTCGTCGGCGACGGTGCCCACGAACGAGCCGTCGGCGACGTCGGCCTCCAGCTGGTCGAGGCCGGCGATCATGCGGGTCAGCTCGTCCTCGGTGAGCAGTCCCGCCGCGTGGAGCACGCGCGCGTGCGCACGGGACCCGGCGATGTCGTAGGGCGCCAGCCGCCAGTCGAAGTGGACGGAGGCGGACAGCTTGGCCAGGGCCTCGGCGGGACCGTCTGCGAAACGGCCGCCCCAGAGCCGGACGTCACCGCTGTTGCTGCTCACTCGCTGTGCTCCTCGGAGGTCTGGGTGTGGCGTCGCCCGCCCTGGCGTGCACGAGGGGCCGTCGCCACGCTGGTGGGCACCGGATGGCTCACCACGTATCGGCATGCATGAGTATGCAGAGGTCTGCATGATTCGTCAATCCGAGCCGGACCGGAGCGGAGTGCGCGGGCTCCTGTTGAACACGAGTAACCGCTTACTCGTATCTCCCGGCGAGCGCAGGCGCCGCGTTCGCACCCGACGACACTCCGAACCCGAGTGAGGCATCCGTATGTCCAGGGCTCTTCCGATGTACAACAAGCGTCGTGTCGCGTTCGTCGGCGGCGCCGCCGCGGTGGCGCTGTCCGGCACGGTGATCGCCGGATTCGCCCTGGCCGGCGAGGACGGACGGGCCGCCGACTCCGCCCGCACCCTGGCCGGTCCCGGCACGATCACCTGCCCCGACCTCACCGGGAAGCTGCCCGCCGTCCCCGCCTCCGCCCAGGCCGAGGTCGACCGCAACCTCGCCCAGCTCCGGACCCAGATCGACGAGGCCAACCAGCGCCTCGCCGACACCGCCGGACAGGGCGGCCCCGACTTCGTCCAGAACGCCATCCTCGGCCCGCTCAAGGACAAGCGCGTCGCCGCCCTCAACCGCATCGAGACCGCCATCGGCCGCGCGGCAGCCAAGCCCGACGGCCTGGAGGCGTTCGCCGCCTGCACGCTCACCCGGTGACGTGACAGGCAGCCGTGGCCGCCCCGTTGGCACGCCGGCCGGGGCGGCCACGGTGACCCACGGGGGGCGGGGTGCGGCGGCGGCGCTACGGCGGCACGGGAATTCCTTAGACAGCCGAACGAACGCCACCCATAATCGGTTGACGTGGGTAAAACATATGAACGCATCGACGGCAGACTCCGCACGTTCATCGAGGAGCAGCCGCTCTTCTTCACCGCCACCGCGCCGCTCGCGGCCGACGGCACCGTCAACCTCTCCCCCAAGGGCCTGAAGGGCTCCTTCGTGGTCCTCGACGAACGTACGGTGGCCTACCTGGACTTCGCGGGCTCCAACGCCGAGACGATCGCGCACCTGCGGGAGAACGGCCGGATCACCCTCATGTGGTGCGCCTTCCAGGGGCCGCCGAACATCGTGCGCGTGCACGGCCGCGGCGAGGCCGTCTTCCGCGACGACCCCCGCTTCCCCGAACTGCTCGGGCACTTCCCCGGCATCGACCCGGCCCAGCACGGCCTGCGCGCCGTCGTCGTCGTCCACGCCGAGCACATCCGGGACACCTGCGGGTACGCCGTCCCCCTGATGACGTACGACGAGGACCGCGACCTGCACGGAAAGCGCTTCTCCCGGGAGGACGACGCCTCGCTCGACGCGTACTTCACCAAGAAGGAGTACGTCGCGACCAGCCTGGACGGACTACCCGGGCTGCCGTTGCCGCTGCCTCCCTCTAGCTTCTGAGGCATGCGCCGTGCCGCCCTCGCCCTCGTGTCCGTGTCCGTCCTCGCGCTCGGCGCCGCGCCGGGTGGAGCGCCGGGTCCTCTGCCGGGCCGGATGGCCGACACCGGGGGCGGCACCCAGCTGATCACCGCCGTCGCGCCGCGGACCGGCTCCACCAAGGGGACGCTGACCTGGTGGGACCGCGTCGGCGGGCGCTGGGTGCGGGCGGGTTCGGCGTCGGCGCGGTTCGGGGCGAAGGGCCTGGTCGAGGGGGCGCGCCGGAAGCAGGGCACGAACACGACGCCGACCGGGCTGTTCCGGCTGCCGTACGCCTTCGGCATCGAGGCCGCGCCGCCCGGGACGGCGTACACCTACCGCCGGGTCCGCGAGAACTCCTGGTGGTGCCAGGACAACGACTCGCGCGCGTACAACCGCTGGAGCCAGCCACTCGCCCGCGACTGCCGGCCCGCCGAGTCGGAGCACCTGATCACCTACGGCTCCCGCTACGCGCACGCCCTCGTCATCGGCTTCAACTACACCCGTCCGGTGAAGGGGCGCGGCGCCGGGATCTTCCTTCATGTCAACGGGCGGGGAGCGACGGCGGGTTGTGTGTCGGTGCCGCGGGACACCATGAAACGCCTCCTCGCATGGGCCGATCCCGGACGCAAGCCGCACATCGCGATCGGCACCGCGTCCGGCTCCACCGCGATCACCCGGTACTGACCCGGAACCGCTGAACACACGGGCCTCCCCGCACGTATCTCTGGGCCAAGGGACCACGTCAACCCCCTTGCTCCCGTCCCCGGAGGAACCGTGACCACCACGCTCGCAGGCGGCCGTGCCGCCCGACGCCAGACGATGCGCCGCATCCGTCCGCGCCGCTCCCCGGCCGTCCCGCTGGTCGTCGCCCTGTGGGCGGGCGCGGCGGCGGTGCTGTGGCTGTGGTGGGACAACACGCCGTCCCTCGCGGACAACACGGCGAAGATCCTCGCCGCCGGACGCATCACCGGTCTTCTCGCCGGCTATCTGATGGCGCTGGTCGTCCTGCAGATGGCGCGGGTGCCCGCGCTGGAGCGGCGGGTCGGCTCGGACCGGGTCGCCCGCTGGCACGCGATGAGCGGCCGTTACACGGTCTGCCTGGTGATCGCGCACGTCTTCCTGACGATGTGGGCCTACGCCCTGCAGAGCGGCCGGACCCTCGGCGACGTCGTCCAGCAGACCATCGACTCCGTCAACACGCTGCCCGACATGGGCAAGGCGGCCATCGGCACCGGGCTGCTGTTCGTCATCGCGTTCATCTCGATCGGCGGCATCCGGCGCCGCATCCCCTACGACAGCTGGTACCACGTCCACCTGCTGACGTACGCGGCGGTGTTCCTGACGTTCTGGCACCAGATCACCACCGGCAACGAGTTCGCCGTCGAGCCCACCGCGAAGACCTTCTGGTACGGGCTGTACGGCGCGGTCACCGCGCTGGTGCTCTGGTACCGGGTCATCACCCCGGTCCGCCTGAACCTGCGGCACCGGATGTACGTCGAGGCCGTCATCGAGGAGACGCCCGGCATCGTGTCGGTGCTGATCGGAGGGCGCAAGCTGCACCGGATGGGCGCCGAGGCGGGCCACTTCTTCCGCTGGCGGTTCAAGGCGCCGGGCATGCGCTTCAGCTCCCACCCGTACTCGCTGTCGGCCGCGCCCCGCCCGGACATGCTGCGGATCACGGTCAAGGCGATCGGCGACCACACGTCCCGGCTGCGCGAGCTGAAGCCCGGCACCAAGGTGTGGGCGGAAGGCCCTTACGGCGCCCTGACGGCCCAGCGCCGCAGCCGCGGCAAGGTGCTGCTGGTGGCCGGCGGTGTCGGCATCACGCCGATGCGGGCCCTGTTCGAGACGCTGCCGGGCGCCTCCGGCGACATCACCCTGCTCTACCGGGCCAACAGCACCCAGGACCTGGCGCTGTGGGACGAGCTCTCGGCCATCGCCGACGAGCGCGGTGCCCGGCTGATGTACGCGGTCAACAGCCCGGACGGCGAGCGTCCGGACATCTCGGCGGAGCGGCTGCGGCAGAAGCTGCCGGACATCGACCAGCACGACGTCTTCCTCTGCGGCCCGCCCGGGTTCGCGCAGTCCGTGTACGAGGCGCTGCGCGGCGCCGGAGTGCCCGCCCGCCGCATCCACCACGAGTCGTTCGAGATGTGAGCGACCGGACTTCGAGTCATCACCACTCCAGGAGCTGTGGAAAGCCATGAGGAAGAGCCACCCCATCCGGCGTTTCGTGCTGGCCGGTGCGGCCACCGTGTCGGGGATCGTGCTGCTGCTGTCGCTGAAGCCGGCGACCGACCCGGCGTCCGCCCAGGCGGCCGGCGGCGCGGCGCCCCCGGTCGCGGCCTCGCCGCAGGGCGGCGCGCAGGCCGCCGGGTCGGGCACGGTCACCGGTGACGCGGCGCGCACCCAGTACGGCGCGGTCCAGGTCCGGCTGACCGTGGCCGGCGGAAAGATCACGAAGGCGGAGGCCGTCCAGGCTCCCAAGGGCGGCCAGAGCGACCAGGTCACCGCGAACGCGGTGCCGAAGCTCAACCAGGCGGCGGTCGCGACGCAGAGCGCCGACATCGACGCCGTGTCCGGGGCGACGTACACCAGCGCCGGGTACAAGCAGTCCCTCCAGTCGGCCATCGACAAGGCCAACGCCGCCGCGGGCGCCGGGCAGGGCTCGGGCTCGCAGGGCTCCGGCGGGCAGGGGCCGGGCGAGCAGGGGTCGGGCTCGGGCGCCGCGCAGGCCCGTACCGTGACCGGGGCCGTGTCCCAGACGCAGTACGGGCCGGTCCAGGTCCGTGTCACGGTCAGCGGCGGGAAGATCACCAAGGCGGAGGCCGTGAAGGCGCCGAGCGGCGGGCAGAGCACCACCGTCACCGCCAACGCGGTGCCGAAGCTCAACCAGGCGGCCGTGGCGGCCGGCAGCGCCGACATCGACGCGGTGTCCGGGGCGACCTACACCAGCGCCGGGTACAAGGAGTCCCTGCAGTCGGCCCTGGACCAGGCCGGTGGCTGACACGGTGGTGGAACCGACACCAGCTCCCGCCGCGGTACGTCGTGCGGAGGAGGTCATGGGGACGGTCGTCTCCTTCGACGTCCGCGGCGGGGATCCCGACACCGTCCGGTCGGCCCTGGACGAGGCGGTGGCCGGGCTGCACCGGGTGGACGAGGTGTTCAGCACGTACCGCGACGACAGCCAGGTGTCCCGGCTGGCGCGCGGGGAGATCACGCTGGACGCCTGCGACCCGGAGGTGGCCGAGGTGCTCGAACTCGGCGCCGAGGCGCAGCGGTTGAGCGACGGCTGGTTCAGCACGTCGTACGCGGGGAGCGTGGACCCGACGGGCATCGTCAAGGGCTGGTCGGTCGAGCGCGCGGCGCGGAGTCTCGCCGGGGTCCCCGGGGTGACCGGTGTGAGCGTGAACGGCGGCGGCGATGTGCAGCTGCTCGGCCTGCCGGGGCCCCGCCCGTGGCGGGTGGGTGTGGCCGATCCGCTGCGTCCCGGGGGGCTCGCCGCGGTGGTCTCCGCGGCCGGCCTGGACGAGCTGGCGGTGGCCACCTCCGGCACGGCCGAGCGCGGCGCCCATATCGTCGACCCGCGCACGGGCCGCTCGGCGGTCACGGACCTGGTGGCCGTGACGGTGACGGCTCCTCGGCTGACCTGGGCGGACTGCTGGGCGACGGCGGCCTTCGCCATGGGGTCGCGGGAGGGCCTGGCCTGGCTGGAGTCGCTGCCGGACGTGGAGGCGCTGCTGATCACCGCGGGCGACGAGGTGCGCTGCACGGGCGGGCTGGCGGCCCGCCTGGGCTGAGGGGGCTTCCGGCCCCCGGCTCAGTGGGTGTTCTGGGCCAGCCGCAGGAAGTGGTCGGCGAGCGCCTGGCCGCCCGTGGGGTTGCGGCTGATCAGCATCAGGGTGTCGTCGCCGGCGATCGTGCCGAGGATGTCGTGCAGTTCGGCCTGGTCGATGGCCGAGGCCAGGAACTGGGCCGCCCCCGGAGGGGTGCGCAGGACCACGAGGTTCGCCGAGGCCTCCGCGGAGATCAGCAGCTCCTGCGAGAGCCGCCGCATCCGCTCCTCCTTGGCGGACTCCCCGAGCGGGGCGCGGGGCGTGCGGAAGCCGCCCTCGCTGGGCACCGCGTAGATGAGGTCGCCGTCGTTGTTGCGGATCTTGACCGCGTTCAGCTCGTCGAGGTCGCGGGAGAGCGTCGCCTGGGTGACGCTCAGCCCGTCGTCGGCGAGCAGCTTCGCCAGCTGACTCTGCGACCGCACCGGCTGCCGGTTGAGAATGTCCACGATCCGGCGGTGACGTGCGGTGCGGGTCTGCGGCACGGCGGGCCCGTGGGCCCCGTTCGCCCCGTTGTGCCCGTGGTCCTGCGCCTGGCTCATCGTCGTCTCATTCTCCGGATCCGTCCCCTGCGGCCACGTCCAGGATGCCGGGCAGGCCCTGAAGAAGCGCCTCCACTTCGTCGTCCCCCAGGTTCAGAGGCGGCATCAGCCGTACGACATCGGGGGCGGGCGCGTTCACCAGGAGACCGGCATCCTGGGCCGCCTGCTGCACACCGGCGGCGTGCGGCCCGGTGAGCACGATACCCAGGAGCAGTCCCGCGCCCCGGACATGGTCGATCATCGGGTGGCCGAGGGCCTCGACGCCGTCGCGCAGTTTCTCGCTCTGCCGCTTGACGTTCTCCAGCAGCCCTTCCCCCGCGATGGTGTCCAGGACGGCGAGGCCCGCGGCGCAGGCGACCGGGTTGCCGCCGAAGGTCGTGCCGTGGTGACCGGGCCGGAGCAGGTCCGCGGCCCGTCCGAAGGCGACGGTGGCACCGAGCGGCAGTCCGCCGCCGAGCTGCTTGGCGAGGGTGACGACGTCCGGGAGGACGCCCTCGTGGGCCTGGTAGGCGAACCAGTGGCCGGTGCGGCCGATGCCGGTCTGCACCTCGTCGAGGACGAGCAGCGCGCCCGTGGCGGCCGTGATGGCCCGCGCGGCCTTCAGATACCCCGGCGGCGGGACGACGACGCCGTTCTCGCCCTGGATGGGCTCGATGATCACGAGTGCCGTCTCGTCGGTGACGGCGGCGGCCAGGGCCTGCGCGTCGCCGTAGGGGACATGGGTGACGTCGCCGGGCAGCGGCAGGAAGGGGTCGCGCTTGCCGGGCTGGCCGGTCAGCGCGAGGGCGCCCATGGTGCGGCCGTGGAAGCCGCCGTCGGTGGCGACGACATGGGTGCGGCCGGTGAGCCGGCCCAGCTTGAACGCGGCCTCGTTGGCCTCGGCGCCGGAGTTGCAGAAGAAGACCCTGCCGTCCCGGCCGAAGAGCTGGAGCAGCCGTTCGGCGAGGGCGACGGTGGGCTCGGCCATGAAGAAGTTGGAGATGTGGCCGAGGGAGGCGATCTGCCGGCTGACTGCCTCGACGATCGCCGGGTGGGCGTGGCCGAGCGCGTTGGTGGCGATGCCGCCGACGAAGTCGAGGTATCGCGTGCCCTCGGCGTCCCAGACCTTCAGGCCCTCGCCGCGCACCAGGGGGAGCCGCGGGGTGCCGTAGTTGTTCATGAGCGAACCCTGCCACCGCTGGGCGTACTCCTGGTTGGCGGTCACTGCGCGTCCCCCTCCGGCCCGTCCGGCACGACCATCGTGCCGATTCCCTCATCGGTGAAGATCTCCAGCAGGATCGAGTGCTGGACCCGGCCGTCGATGACGCGGGCGGTGGTGACGCCGTTGCGTACGGCGTGCAGGCAGCCCTCCATCTTCGGCACCATGCCCGAGCTCAGTTCTGGCAGCAGTTTCTCCAGCTGGGATGCGGTGAGGCGGCTGATCACCTCGTCGCTGTCCGGCCAGTCCTCGTAGAGGCCCTCGACGTCCGTGAGGACCATGAGAGTCTCCGCTCCCAGCGCAGCCGCGAGTGCCGCAGCCGCCGTATCAGCATTGACGTTGTAGACATGCCCGTCGTCCTGACTGCGGGCGATGGAGGAGACGACCGGGATGCGGCCGTCGGCGAGCAGGGCCTCGATCGCGCCCGTGTCGATCTCGGTGATCTCGCCCACCCGCCCGATGTCGACCGGTTCGCCGTCGATCTCGGGCTGGTGCTTGGTGGCGGTGATGGTGTGCGCGTCCTCGCCGGTCAGACCGACGGCGAGCGGACCGTGCTGGTTGAGCAGGTTGACCAGCTCGCGCTGGACCTGCCCGGCGAGCACCATCCGTACGACGTCCATGGCGTCCTCGGTGGTGACGCGCAGGCCGGCCTTGAACTCGCTGACGATGCCGTGCCTGTCGAGGGCGGCGCTGATCTGCGGGCCGCCGCCGTGCACGACGACCGGCTTGAGCCCGGCGTGGTGCAGGAACACGACGTCCTGGGCGAACGCGGCCTTCAGGTCCTCGTCGACCATGGCGTTGCCGCCGAACTTGATGACGACCGTCCTGCCGTTGTGGCGGACGAGCCAGGGCAGCGCCTCGATGAGGATCTGGGCCTTGGGGAGCGCGGTGTGCTTCCGCGTCGTGTTGCTCATGACGAGTACGCGCTGTTCTCGTGGACGTAGTCCGCGGTGAGGTCGTTGGTCCAGATCGTGGCGGTCTCGGAGCCGGCCGCGAGGTCGGCGACGATGTGCACCTCGCGGTAGCGCATGTCGACCTTCTCCCGGTCCTCGCCGACGCCGCCGTTCTTGCAGACCCAGACGCCGTTGATGGCGACGTTGAGCCGGTCCGGCTCGAAGGCGGCCTTCGTGGTGCCGATCGCGGACAGCACCCGGCCCCAGTTGGGGTCCTCGCCGTGGACGGCGCACTTCAGGAGGTTGTTGCGGGCGATGGTGCGGCCCACCTCGACGGCGTCGTCCTCCGTCGCGGCGTTGACCACCTCGATCCTGATGTCCTTGCTGGCGCCCTCGGCGTCGCGGATGAGCTGCTGCCCGAGGTCGTCGCAGACCTGCCGGACCGCCTCGGCGAACTCCTCGTGGGCCGGGGTGACGCCGGACGCACCGGAGGAGAGCAGCAGCACGGTGTCGTTGGTGGACATGCAGCCGTCGGAGTCGACCCGGTCGAAGGTGACCCGGGTCGCGTCCCGCAGCGCCTTGTCCAGCGCCGCGTCGTCGAGGTCGGCGTCCGTGGTGAGGACGACCAGCATGGTGGCGAGGCCGGGGGCGAGCATGCCGGCGCCCTTGGCCATGCCGCCGACGGTCCAGCCCTCCTTCGTGACCACGGACGTCTTGTGGACGGTGTCGGTGGTCTTGATGGCGATGGCGGCCTTCTCGCCGCCGTGCTCGGAAAGCTGCCCGGCGGCGGTCTCGATGCCGGGGAGCAGCTTGTCCATGGGCAGCAGGACGCCGATCAGGCCGGTCGAGCACACGGCGATCTCGATGGCGCCCCGGCCGAGCACCTCGGCGGCCTTCTCGGCGGTGGCGTGGGTGTCCTGGAAGCCCTTGGGTCCGGTGCAGGCGTTGGCACCGCCGGAGTTGAGGACGACGGCCGACACCTGGCCGCCCTTGAGGACCTGCTCGGACCACAGCACGGGTGCGGCCTTGACGCGGTTGGAGGTGAACACGCCCGCGGCGGCTCGGCGGGGCCCGGTGTTGACCACGAGGGCCAGGTCCGGGTTGCCGTTCTCCTTGATCCCGGCGGCGATGCCCGCCGCCGTGAATCCCTTGGCTGCCGTCACACTCACGGCGCGACTCCGATCGTGGAAAGCCCGGTGCTCTCGTCGAGCCCCAGGGCGATGTTCATGCTCTGGACGGCACCGCCCGCGGTGCCCTTGGTGAGGTTGTCGATGGCGCTGATCGCGAGGACGCGGCCCGCGGCGGCGTCGTACGCGACCTGCACCTGGACGGCGTTCGAGCCGTACACCGACGCGGTGGCGGGCCACTGCCCCTCGGGGAGGAGGTGGACGAACGGCTCGTCGGCGAACGCCTTCTCGTACGCGGCGCGCACCGCCCCGGCGCCCACGCCGTCCTTGGCGCGGGCGCTGCACGTGGCGAGGATGCCGCGGGGCATCGGCGCGAGGGTCGGCGTGAAGGAGACGGAGACCCGCTCCCCCGCGGCCGCGCTGAGGTTCTGGATCATCTCGGGGGTGTGCCGGTGCCCGCCGCCGACGCCGTACGGCGTCATGGAGCCCATGACCTCGCTGCCCAGCAGGTGGGGCTTGGGCGCCTTGCCGGCACCGGACGTGCCGGACGCGGCGACGATCACGGCCTCCGGTTCGGCGAGGCCGGCCTCGTAGGCGGGGAAGAGGGCCAGCGAGACGGCGGTCGGGTAGCAGCCGGGGACCGCGATACGCCGGGACCCTTCCAGCGCGGCGCGGCCGCCCGGCAGCTCGGGCAGGCCGTACGGCCAGGTCCCGGCGTGCGGGGAGCCGTAGAACCGCTCCCAGTCGCCGGCGTCCTTCAGCCGGAAGTCGGCACCCATGTCGACCACCAGAACGTCGGGGCCGAGCTGCTCGGCGACGGCGGCGGACTGTCCGTGCGGCAGGGCGAGGAAGACGACGTCGTGCCCGGCCAGCGCCTCGGGCGTGGTGGGGGCCAGCACCCGGTCGGCGAGCGGCAGCAGATGCGGCTGGAGGGACCCGAGCCGTTGTCCCGCGTTGCTGTTGCCGGTCAGGACGCCGATCTCGACCTCGGGGTGCGCCAGGAGCAGGCGCAGCAGTTCCCCGCCCGCGTATCCGCTCGCTCCGGCCACTGCCGCACGTACCGCCATGGATGCCTCCTCCTCGATGGCATGACTATACGTATCGCCGCAGTTTTATGCAATCGCGTTCCTCGGGACGGCTTCCGGGCGGCAGGATGGGGAGGACGACGAGCATCCACGGGTCCCGCGGACCCCGAGGTGCCTGGAGAGCGCCGGGAGAGAGGGCAGGGATGGGCGAGTTCTGGCCGGTGCCGGAGGTGCTGGCCTATCTGGCCGGCGAGTGGCGGGTGGCGCGTTCCGTGCGCGACCTCGCGAGCGGCGACGAGGGCGCCTTCACCGGTACGACGGCTTTCGGTCCGCTGGAGGACGGCGGGCTGCTGCACCACGAGTCCGGCGAGTTCGTGTGGCGCGGGGTGGCCCGGCCGGCGGAGCGCACCCTGCGGTTCCTGCCGGGTGCCGTGCCCGGCACGGCCGACGTGCGGTTCGCGGACGGTCGCCCGTTCCACGACCTCGACCTGCGCGACGGCCGCCACATCGCCGACCACCCGTGCTCGGCGGACCTCTACCGGGGCGACTTCACGGTCCGGGACGCGGAGAACTGGCGGACCGTGTGGCGGGTGCGCGGCCCGGCCAAGGACCTGGTCCTCACCACGGACTACGCGCGCGTGGTCTGAGCCGAGGTGCCCTCCAGGCGCAGGTTCCAGCGGCCGGCGTGCCCGATGACCGTGGTCGCCGACAGCGGTCTGACATCGATGTTCCAGTACGTCGACGGCGGCGCCTTCAGGGCGTAGACCAGCGCGGCACGGATCACGGACGGCTCGGCCACCGCGACGATCCGGTCGCCGTCCTCCACGGGCCGGGTGTCGAGCCAGCCGCCGACCCGGGAGATGAAGGCGATCAGCGACTCGCCGCCGTGCGGGGTGCCGCGCGGGTCGGCGAGCCAGGCGTCCACCGCGTCGGGCTCCCGGGCCATCGCCTCGCCCAGCGTGAGCCCGCGCCAGCGGCCCATGTCGCAGTCCCGCAGGGCCAGCTGGACCAGCGGGGCGTAGCCGAGGGCGTCGCCGGTGGCACGGCTGCGCGGGGTGGGCGAGCAGTAGCGCAGGTCGGCTGCCGCCAGCGGCAGCAGGTCGCGGGCGACGTGTTGCACCTCGTCCCAGCCGGCCTGGTCCAGCGGCCGGTCGTCCTGGAAGCGCTCGGCGAGCAGCGACGAGCTGCGCGCGGCGGCGACGAACGTGACCCGAAGCGACATGCGGTGATGGTGTGACGGGAAGGTGACCAGGTCAAGAGGGACCGTTCCCATGTCACCGACGGTGGACGCACCCTCACAGCGCGGTCGGGACCAGGCGGGTGGATCCTCCCAAAACGGGCCGCACGGCCCGTTACAGGTACAGCGCCATCCAGTGGCCCGGGGTCTCCAGCGCGGCGAACCCGAGCTTCGCGTACACCCCGTGGGCGTCGTGCGTGGCAAGGAGGATCCGCCGGACGCCGTACGGGCGCAGATGCTCGCGCACCGCCCCGACGAGGGCCGTCCCGATGCCCTTGCCGCGTACCGACGGGTCGACGTAGACGTCGCAGAGCCAGGCGAAGGTGGCCCGGTCGGTGACGACCCGGGCGTACGCGGCCTGCTCCCCCGACGCCGTGTCGTACACCGCGAAGTTCAGCGACCCGTCGATCGCCTCCTCCTGCTTCTCCCGGGCCCGTCCGAGCGCCCAGTAGGCGTCGGTGGACAGCCAGCGGTGCACCCGCTCGCGGTCGAGGCGTGCGGCGTCGGTGGAGATCTCGTAGCCCTCGGCGAGGGGCGGGGTGTCGGTCATGCGCCGAGATTCGCAGGGCCCGGCAGGCGCCGTCGAGCGTTTTTCACCAGGTGGGACCGATCGGCACCGCAGCGGTCACAGCGCCTCGTCGCAGGCGGCCCGCAGACGCCGTACGCCCTCCGTGATCTCCCCCGCCCCCGCCACGGCCGCGAAGCTCAACCGGATGTGCGGGGCCGGGGGTTCGGCGCTGAAGTAGGGGCGGCCGGGTGTGATCGCGACTCCGGCGCGCAGGGCGGCCGTGGTCAGGGCCGTCTCGTCGGTGCCGTCGGGCAGGCGCAGCCACAGGTGGTAGCCGCCGGAGGGGATGTGCGGGAGGACGAGTTCGGGCAGGGACAGCCGCAGGGCGGCGGTCATGGTGTCCCGGCGCGCCCTCAGTTCCGCTGCGACGGCCCGCAGATGCCGGGGCCAGGCGGGCGAGCCGACCAGTTCCACCGCCGCCTCCTGCAACGGCCGCGGCACGAAGAAGCTGTCGACGACCTGGATCGCGCGCAACCGCTCCAGCACCGGGCCCCGGGCGGCGAGGGCGCTCACCCTGAAGCTCGGCGAGGTCGCCTTGGTCAGCGAGCACACGTGCACGACGACGCCGTCGGTGTCGTCGGCGGCCAGCGGACGCGGCAGCGGCCCGGCGTCCTCGTGCACCAGCCGCCGTACGAAGTCGTCCTCGACGACGAAGGCGCCGGCCTCGCGGGCGATGCGCAGCACCTCGCGGCGCCGCTCGGGCGCGAGCAGGGCGCCGGTCGGGTTCTGGAACAGGGGCTGGCACACGAACACCCGGGCGCCGGTGGCCCGGAAGGCGTCCGCGAGCAGGGCGGGCCGTACGCCGTCCGCGTCGACCGGCACCGGGACCGGGCGCAGTCCGGCGGCGCGGGCGATCGCCAGCATGCCCGGGTAGGTGGGCGACTCGACCAGGACCGGGGCCCCGGGGGGCGCGAGGGCCTTCAGCGCCGTCGTCAGGGCGGACTGGCCGCCGGCGGTGATCAGCACCTCGGCGGCCGTGACCGGGCCGCCCGGTCCGCCGATGCCGCGCGCGAACCACTCGCGCAGCTCCGGCAGGCCCTCCATGGGCGGGCGTCCCCAGGCGCCGGGCCGACGTCCGGCGCGGGACAGCGCGGCGGCCATCGCGCGTTCGGGCTGGAGCGAGGGGTGCAGATAACCGCCGTTGAACTCGATGACGCCGTGCGAGGGGGCGGCCAGCGAGACCAGCACCCCCGAGGCGTCCACCGAGCGCGGCACGAGTTCGGTGGCGCTGTCCGCGCTGAGCGTCACCTCCTGCCAGGAGGTGTCCCCGGTGGCGGCGGCCGGTCCGGGCCGCTCGGCGCGGAAGGCGCCGGCGCCGGGCCGGGTGACGACGAGCCCCTCGGCCGCCAGCTGGGCCAGGGCCCGGGAGACGGTCACCGGGCTCACCCGGAATCGCTCGACGAGGGCCCTGCTCGACGGCAGCTTTCCACCAGGAGAGTAGCGGTCCAACTCTCGTCGCAACTGATTCGCCAGCTCTCCCACGCTGCTACGCTCTTGCATGAGGACCGAGAATAGCGCTACCGCGCCGAGCCCGATAGCAGTCAGCAGCTCCGCCGACCCGGCCGCTCCGGCCACCCCGGCCGTCCGCGGCACGCTCCAGGCCGGCCTCGGGGTCGCCGCCTTCTCCCTGACCTTTCCCGCCACCGTCTGGGGTCTGGAGGGGTTCGGTCCGTGGTCGCTGGTGGCCGTGCGCAGTGTGCTGGCCGCGCTGATCGCGGGCGGCTGTCTGCTGGCGCTGCGCGTGCCGCTCCCCGCCCGCCGGGACTGGGCGGCTCTCGCGGTGGTCGCGGCGGGCGTCGTCCTCGGCTTTCCGCTGCTCACCACGCTCGCGCTCCAGTCCTCCACCACCGCGCACGCCGCCGTGGTCGTCGGTCTGCTGCCGCTGACGACGGCCCTGTTCTCCGCGCTGCGGGTCGGCACCCGCCCGTCGCGGACCTTCTGGCTGGCGGCGCTCGCGGGCGCCGCCGCCGTGGTCGCCTTCACCGTCCAGCAGAGCGGCGGCGCCCTGACCACGGCCGACCTGTACCTGTTCGCGGCGCTGCTGGTGTGCGCGGCCGGCTACACCGAGGGCGGCCGGCTGGCCCGGACCATGCCGGGCTGGCAGGTGATCGGCTGGGCGCTGGTGCTGTGCCTGCCGCTGGGTCTGCCCGCCGCCGCGGTGGCGCTGGCGCACGAGCCCGTCCACTGGACCTGGCACGGCGTGACGGGGCTGGTGTGGGTGGCGGCCGGGTCGCAGTTCCTCGGCCTGGTCGTCTGGTACCGGGGCATGGCCGCCATCGGCATCCCGAAGGCCAGCCAGTTGCAGCTGGCGCAGCCCCTGCTCACACTGGTGTGGTCGGTGCTCCTGCTGGGCGAGCACCTGACGGTGGCCGCCCCCCTCACGGCCGTGGCGGTGCTCGTCTGCATCGCCGTGACCCAGCGGGCACGTGGCTGAGCGGGTCCGTTCCGGCCCGCCTCCCGCTCCCGCCTGGCGCCGTGGACTCAAGGCCACGGACCGCTGCTCCGGCATCTGCTGAGGAGGCCCAACCTATGCGCGCAACCGTGGGCGACCAGCTTGTCCAGCACGGCAGGGTGGTCGGACAGCACGACAAGGTCGGCGAGATCGTGGAGATCCTGGGCCCGGAGGGCAATCCTCCGTACCGCGTCCGCTTCGAGGACGGGCACGAGGGACTGTGCTCCCCCGGCCCCGACACCGAGATCCGCCACCGTCACCAGGAGATGTCCCACTGACCGTGTGCGCCGGCCCGGCGCCAGTGCCGTGACCGGAAAGGTTCACCGGCTCGCGGCGCCCGGCACGGCACCAGCCGGCCGGGCCGGTCACACCGGGGGCGGCACGCGCTGCCCGTAGTGGTCCGCGACCACACGGGAGACGGCCCCGATCGGGTCCGCCGCCACCTCCTCGGCGGCGAAGAAGACATGGCCGCGCACCTGCGCGTGCTTCTTGGCGAGCGTCAGATGCCGTGACAGCTCCGCCGGGTCCCGCCAGGCGGCGGGCTGCGCCGGGTCACCCGCCTTGTACAGCGCCTCCCCCAGGTACAGCCGCGTCCGGCTGCCCTTCGCCACCGCGGCCCACCACGGCACGAGCTTCGCGTAGTCGGCGGCGGCCAGGCCGATGTTCCAGTACAGCTGCGGGCAGATGTAGTCGATCCAGCCCTCGCGCACCCAGGTGCGGGTGTCCGCGTGCAGGTCGTCGTACGTCTGCACCCCGGCGCGGGTGTCCGAGCCGCGGGAGTCGGTGGCGGCGTTGCGCCACACCCCGAACGGGCTGACGCCGAACTGGGTGGCGGGCCTGATCCGTTTGACGGCCGCTGCCATCTCCCGGATCAGCCTGTCGATGTTGTCCCGCCGCCACGCCGCCCGGACCGGGAAGGCGCCGCCGTGCGCGTCGTAGGCGTCGTCGTCGTCGAAGGACTGCCCGGCGACCGGGTACGGGTAGAAGTAGTCGTCGAAGTGGACCGCGTCGACCGCGTACCGCTCGACGGCGTCGAGCATCGCCCGCTGCACGAACGCCCGGACGTCCGGGAGCCCGGGGTTGTAGTAGAGGCGGCCGCCGTACGGCACCACCCAGTCGGGGTTCTTGCGGGCGGGGTGGGAGGCGACGAGCCGGCCGAGGTCGCCGTGGTTGGCGATGCGGTACGGGTTGAACCAGGCGTGCAGCTGGAGTCCGCGCTTGTGGGCCTCGGTGACGGCCGTGCCCAGCGGGTCCCAGCCGGGGTCGCGGCCCTGGGTGCCGGTGAGAACCTGCGACCAGGGCTCGTGCGGCGACGGCCACAGCGCGTCCGCCGTGGGGCGCACCTGGAAGATCACCGTGTTGAGCCGGCGCTTCACGGCCGTGTCCAGGTGGGCGAGGAGTTCGGTGCGCTGCTGCCGGGCGCTCAGGCCCTGCCGGGAGGGCCAGTCGCGGTTGGCCACGGTCGCCAGCCACATCCCGCGCATCTCCCGGGCCGCGTGGCGTCGGTCACGGTCGGTGCCGCCCGCGACGGCGGTCCCCGCCGTCAGGGCACCGCCCGACGCCACGAGTGCCGACAGGGCGGTGACGGTGAACGCCCGTCGTGACAGCGGTGACTTCCGGTGCAGCATCGTCTTCGTACCTCCCGTGGTGACGCGGTCAAGGACCCCCGTTCCAGGACAGATCCGGACGAACAGGACCGGTCCGGCGTCAGCCTTTCATGAGGCACCCGAACGATCGATCAAGCTGCGCCGAAGGTAACGTGCCCTTTTGGAGCAGGCGCCGAACCACGGCGGACCTGCCGCAGTCGTGGATCAGCGAAGGGGACGATGTGACCGGCATCTCCGGAGATATTGCACGCGTAGGTGTCGTGGGCTGCGGCCAGATGGGGGCGGGCATCGCCGAGGTCTGCGCCCGCTCCGGGCTGGACGTGAAGGTCGCCGAGACCACCGGCGAGGCCCTGGAGATCGGCCGCACCCGGCTGCTCAACTCCCTGGCCAAGGCCGCCGAACGCGGCAAGATCAGCGAGGAGGAGAGGGACGCGACCGTGGCGCGGCTGTCCTTCACCACCGACCTGGGCGAGTTCGCCGACCGGGACCTGGTGATCGAGGCCGTCGTCGAGAACGAGCAGGTGAAGACGGAGATCTTTCAGGTGCTCGACCAGGTCGTGACCCGGCCGGACGCGATCCTCGCCTCCAACACCTCCTCGATCCCGCTGGTGAAGCTGGCCGTCGCCACCTCGCGCCCGGACCAGGTCATCGGTGTCCACTTCTTCAATCCGGCGCCGGTGCAGAAGCTGGTCGAGCTGATTCCCGCGCTCACCACCTCCGAGGGCACGATCGCCCGCGCGCAGAACTTCGCCGAGAAGCTGCTCGGTAAGCACGCCATCCGCGCCCAGGACCGCTCGGGCTTCGTGGTGAACGCCCTCCTCATCCCGTATCTGCTCTCCGCGATCCGGATGTTCGAGACCGGCATCGCCAGCCGTGAGGACATCGACAACGGCATGGAGATGGGCTGCGCCCACCCGATGGGCCCGCTGAAGCTGTCCGACCTGATCGGTCTGGACACCGTCGCGTCCGTCGCGCAGAGCATGTACGAGGAGTACAAGGAGCCGCTGTACGCCGCTCCCCCGCTGCTGCAGCGGATGGTCGACGCGGGCCGGCTCGGCCGGAAGACCGGCTCGGGCTTCTACGCATACAACTGACGTCCCCCGACTGACGGATGCCGATGACCGGGTGCCGCCCGACGACCTCGGATCGACGGCCTCGGATTGACGGCCTCCGCTCCGACGGCTGATTACTGACCGTCAGATTCCGGCCAGACACGCGGGCCCGGCACCGGAAAAGGTGCCGGGCCCGCGCGCTTCGCACCCGGTGTGCGCGCCGGGCCCGCATATGCCGTTCGCACACGCTCCCCACGCGTCCACCAGGCGAGTTCACTTTGCTGCGCACGCCAGGGATGGAAGACGACTGCGGAAAGGAGCGGACACGTGACCGCCGATCCCGAGCATCCCGCCGTTCAGGGGGAACTCGCAGAGTTACGACGCCGGCTCGACGTCGCCTACGCCCGTGTGGAGGGCGGGCTGACTCTGCTGACGCACCGCACCGAGGAGAGCGCCAAGGAGCTGGACGAGCTCGGCTCCCGGATCACGACACTGGAACACGCGCGCTGGCCGCTGCCCGCGGTCGCCGCCCTCGTCGCCGTGGGCGCCCTGATCGTGGCCGTCTGGCAGGCCGTCGGGCACTAGAGCACGCCTCAGGGGGCGCGCCAGGGCAGGTCCGTGCGCCGGCCCAGGACGTCCTGCCCCAGCCGGAGATGGTGCAGCAGCAGTAACGCGGCCGCCATGTTGGCGGCCGGGACCTCCCCTCGGGCGACCATGTCGGGAACGAGCTTGAGGGGGACCCACTCCCGGCGGTCCGACTCGAAGTCGTCCACCGGATGCCCGACGTACTCGCCCTCCTCGGCCCAGTAGATGTGGTGCCGGGCGTCGGTGAGCCCGTTGGACGGCTCCACGCTCATCAGGTGGTGCAGGGGTCCCGGCCGCCAGCCGGTCTCCTCCTCCAGTTCGCGGGCGGCGGCGCCGGCGATGTCCTCGCCGTCCTCCACGACGCCCGCCGCGAGTTCCCACCCCCAGCTGTCGGTGATGAAACGGTGGCGCCACAGCAGGAGGACCTCGTTGGCCTCGTTGACCACGGTGGCCACGGCGACCGGCCGCAGCCGTATCAGGAAGTGGTCCAGGTGCCGGCCGTCGGGCAGCTCCACGTCTGCCAGGTTGACGGTGAACCAGCGGTTTTCATACACAGTTTGTTCGTTCTGTTTCGTCCACTGCACGGTTCTGCCACCTTCCGTCGAGTAAGTGGCAATATCGCAGCAGCGACCCGAAGTTGTGCCGGGAAGCGGTCGGAGGTCTAGAGCGGTACGCGCAGTGCCCCGTCGATGAGTGCCGCGGCCTCGGAGGTCCCCGCGCAGCCGCTGCGCACCAGGTGTTCGCGCACCGCCCGGAGTCTGTCGCGCAGCCGCTGCGACTCCATTCCGCGCGCCTGTTCGGCCATCTGCACCGCGATGGCCACGGCGTTGTCCGCGTTGCCCTGGCGCAGTTCGATCGTGCTGAGCATGGCGAGCCGGTGCACCCGGCCCCGGTCGTGCGCGGGGTTGTCCACGGCCGCCGCGGCGTGCTCGCGCGCGGCCGCAACCTCCCCGAGGCTCAGCAGGGCCTCCGCCACCTGCACGTTGACGAGGCCCGGCTGGACATAGCCCGTCTCGTCGGGTTCGTAGCCGCGCCGGATGCGTTCGGCGGCCTGCTCGGCACGCCGGATGCAGGACAACGCGCTCGTGCCGTCCCCGAGGTGGGCGTACGCCTTCGCCTGCATCGCGTACAGATCGGAGGCGAGCGCCGGGGTGATGTGCTTGCCGGCGGCCCGCAGCGCGGCCTCGGCGAAGGCCACCGCCTGGCGGAACTCCCGCATGAACAGCGCCTGGTTGACGAGCAGCGCGATCACATAGGCGCCGAGTCCCCGGTCCCCGCTGGCCTTCGCCAGCCGCAGCGCCTGGTGGAAGTAGCGCTGCGCCAGCCCGTGCGCGTCCGAGTCGTACGCGCAGATCCCCGCGATGGCCACCAGCCCGCCGGTCGCGCGGTGCAGCTGACGGCCCGTCGCGTCGGTGTAGCTGCCGCGCAGCAGCGGGGCGGCCTCCGCGTTGAGGAAGCCGACGATCCTGGTGCGCGTCGCCATGCCGCCCGCCTTGCGGTACATCTGCTCGTAGTGGGCGCGCGCGGACCGCAGCATCTCGATGTCGGCGGCGGTGACCCGGTGCCGGCCGCCGCGCGAGACGTCGACGTCCTCGGGCGGGTTCTCCCACTCCCACACCGGCATGACGGCGGGGGTGCCGGTGACCGCGGGGGCGCCCAGGATGTGGGGGCGCTGCTGCTCGTCGGAGCGCCACAGGGCGGTGGCCCGCTCGACGAAGCCGGACAGCGAGGTGGTGTGCGCGACCGACTGCTCGCCGGGCACGCCCAGCCCGATGTCGTCGAGCGTGACCGTCCGGCGCAGCCGTCCGGCGAGCACCTCGCAGATCAGGTCCGGGACCTGCCCACGCGGCCGCTGCCCCTTCAACCACCTTGCGACGGCCGTGTGTTCGTATCTCAGGGCGAGCCCGCGCGCCCGCCCCGCCTGGTTCACGTGTGCGGCCAGCCCCGCGTGCGAGATCCCCGCCTCGTCGAGGATCGCGTCGAGCAGAGTGTTGGGCTGCATGGATGCCCCCCGGGTGGCTCGGTGCCGACAGACTAGTGCGAACCGGTTCACACGGGGTGTGAACGGAGTGCGCGAATCCGTAGGGTGCGCGCGCTGTCGCGGAGAGTTTCCTACCGGTTGACTGAAATGCCTCGCAAGAGGCCGGCCGGGCCGCCGGCTCCCCCTCATACAGTGCGGCGGCCCGCTTCCGCGCCGTCCGCCCGGCTGCCTGCCCGACACTCCGTGGCGGGGCGGACGGCGCCGCCGACGCCGAGCGGGTCAGGTGGCGGCCGGCCGTGTGCCGGGGACGGAGCCCTCCGCGTCGGAGACCCCTGCCCCGAGCGGGCCGCAGGTCACGCGCGCCCGGTCGTTGCGCAGGACGACGAGGGCCACGTCGTCCGCCGGGCGGCCCCGGGTGTGCCGCAGGAGCGCGGAGAAGAGGAGGCGCAGCGTGGTCTCGGGAGCGGCCGGGAGACGGCTCGCCAGTCCGGTCAGGGTCGCGTGGAGCGGAAAGAACCGGCCGGCGGCGTCCCGTGCGTCCTCGACACCGTCCGTGTACAGGACGAGGACGTCGCCCGGCGGGAACGCGCCGCACCGCACGGGCACCAGGTCGCCCGGGAGCGGGAACGGGCCCACCGGAGGGAGCGGGTCGGCCCGAGCCAAGGGCTCGACGCGGCCGTCGCCCAGCAGGAAGGGCCAGGGGTGCCCGCAGTTGAGCGCGCTGAGCTCGCCGTCCGGGCGGATCTCCAGGAGCAGCGCGGTGACGAAGTCCTCGCCGGGCTCGTCGTGGGCCCGCTCGGCCAGGTGCCGGGCCAGGGCGCGGTCGAGTCTGCGCAGCACCCCGCCGAGGTCGGGCTCGTCGTGGGCGGCCTCGCGGAAGCTGCCGAGGACGGCCGCCACCGTGCCCAGGGCGCCGATGCCATGACCGCGGACGTCCCCGATGAGCACGCGTACGCCGTGTTCGGTTGCGGCGACCTCGTACAGGTCGCCGCCGACCCGGGCGCCCCGGTCGGCGGACAGCTGGCCGGCGGCGATCCGCACCCCGGCGACGCGGGCGGGCGGCGGGCGCAGCAGCACGCTCTGCGCGGCACCGGCGACCCTCCGGGCCCGCCGCAGCTCCCGCAGCAGGGTGCGCCGGGTGTGCAGGAGGAGGCCGGCGCCCACGGCGAGGAGGACGGCGCCGGAGACGACGCGGGCGCACAGTCCTTCGCGTTGCGCGAGCGGACAGGCCAGTTCGTAGGTGAGCACCGTGGCGCCCCAGGCCGCGGGGAGCCCGACGGCCGGCGCTGTGCGGGGAACCCGAGCCTTGATGCGGAACATGCGCATGGCCCCCCAGGAAAGGCCCTGACGACGCAGAATCGGACCGGCCTCGAAAGGCCGGTCCGATTCTGTCGGCAGATGCCCCGGAACGACGAGATCGCCCGGGGAAGTCACCCCATCGAGTGAGGTGACCCCCTGACGTCCACGGGGGGACGCAAGGGAGTCACCCGGCGGTGGGGCGAAACAGGCCCTAGCCCCGCAGCACCGCTCCGGTGCGCTCGCCCGCGAGGGCCACCGCGGCGTCCCGCGCGGCCGACGCCTCGTCCACCGTCAGCGTCCGGTCACCCGCGCGGAAGCGCAGGGCGTACGCCAGCGACTTCTTGCCGTCGCCGAGCTGCTCCTCGTTCTCGTACACGTCGAACAGCCGGATGCCCTCCAGCAGTTCGCCGGCCCCCTCGCGCAGCGCGGCCTCGACCTCGGCGGCCGGGACCGGCTTGTCGACGACCAGGGCGACGTCCTGCGTGGCGACGGGGAACGTCGAGATGGCGGGCGCCTGGGGCGTGTCGTCGCCGACCTGCTCCAGCGCGTCCAGGTCCAGCTCCATCGCGCAGGTGCGCGCGGGCAGACCGAGTGCCTTCAGGACCCGCGGGTGCAGTTCACCGGCGTGACCGATGACCCGCTCCGTCCCGTCCGCGGTGATCACCAGGGCGGCGCAGCGGCCCGGGTGCCACGGTCCGTACTGGCCGGCGCGGACCGTCAGCGCGGCCCCCGCCTCACGGGCGACGAGGCGCGCGGCCTCGACGGCGTCGGCCCATCCGGCGGGACGCCCGGCGCCCCACCAGCCGGCCTGCTCGCGGGCACCGGCGAGGACGACGGCCACGTGGCGGGGCTGCTCGGGCAGCACGGCGTCCAGCGCGGCCAGTTCCTCGTCGGTCGGGCGCCGGTCCACGGGCAGGTGGCCGGCGGCGGCCCGCCCGTCGCGGGGCTGGAAGACCAGGCCGGTCTCGAACAGCGCGAGGTCGTGCGTACCGCGTCCGTCGTTGCGCCGCAGCGCGGCGAGCAGGCCCGGCAGCAGCGACGTGCGCAGCGCGGGCTCCTCGTCGTTGAGCGGGTTGACCAGCTTGACGACGCGGCGGGCCGGGTCGTCGGCCTCCAGGCCGAGCTGGTCGAAGACGTGCTCGCTGACGAACGGGTAGTTCGGCGCCTCGACGTAGCCGGCTCCGGCCAGCGCGCGGCCGACCCGGCGGTGCAGCCGCTGGCGGGCCGTCAGACCGCGGCCGGACGGCGGCTTCGGCAGGGTGGAGGGCAGGTTCTCGTAGCCCTCCAGCCGGATGACCTCCTCGGCGAGGTCGTTCGGCTCCAGCAGGTCGGGACGCCAGGACGGCACGGTGACGATCAGCTCGTCCTGCCCGTACACGTCGCAGCCGATCTGCTGCAGCCGGCGCACGACGGTCTCCCGGCCGTACTCGACGCCCGCGACCTTGTCGGGGTGGTCGGCGGGGGCCGTGATGGTGTGCGGCGCCGACGGCGTGACGACCTCGGTGACACCGGCCTCGGCGGTGCCGCCCGCGAGCAGCACCAGCAGGTCGACGGTGCGCTGCGCGGCGGCCGCGGCGGCGGCCGGGTCGACGCCGCGCTCGAAGCGCCGGGACGCCTCGGAGGACAGCTTGTGCCGGCGGGCCGTCCGGGCGATCGACACCTGGTCGAAGTGGGCGGCCTCGATGACGATCTCGGTGGAGGCGGTCTCCACGTCGTCGTGATCGGCGATCTCGGTGTTGGCGCCGCCCATCACGCCGGCGAGGCCGATGGGGCCGCGCTCGTCGGTGATGACCAGGTCCTCGGAGTGGAGCGTGCGCTCGACGCCGTCGAGGGTGACGAGCTTCTCGCCCTCCTCGGCCCGGCGGACACCGATGGCGCCCTGGACGCGGCTCCGGTCGTAGGCGTGCAGCGGCTGGCCGAGCTCCATCATCACGTAGTTGGTGATGTCGACGGCGAGCGAGATCGGGCGCATGCCGACCTTCTGCAGCCGGCGCTGGAGCCAGATCGGCGAGCGCGCCTCGGGGCTCACACCGGTCACGGTGCGGGCGGTGAAGCGGTCGCAGCCGAGCGGGTCCGCGACCTGCACCGGGTAGCCGAAGGCGTTCGGGCCGGGCACGTCGAGCAGCGCGGGGTCGCGCAGCGGCAGGCCGTAGGCGATGGCGGTCTCGCGGGCGACGCCGCGGATGGACAGGCAGTCGCCGCGGTTGGCGGTGACGGCGATGTCCAGGACCTCGTCGACCAGTTCGAGCAGCTCGATGGCGTCCTTGCCGACCTCGGTCTCCGGGGGCAGCACGATGATGCCCTTGGTGCCGTCGTCGCCCATGCCCAGCTCGTCGCTGGAGCAGATCATGCCGTGGGACGTCTTGCCGTAGGTCTTGCGGGCGCTGATGGAGAAGCCGCCGGGCAGGGTGGCGCCGGGCAGGACCACGACGACCTTGTCGCCGACGGCGAAGTTCCGGGCGCCGCAGACGATCTCCTGGGGCTCGCCCGTGCCGTTGGCCTGGCCGACGTCGACGGTGCAGAAGCGGATCGGCTTCTTGAAGCCCTCCAGCTCCTCGATGGTCAGCACCTGACCGACGACCAGCGGACCCTTGAGGTCGGCGCCGAGCTGTTCGACGGTCTCGACCTCGAGGCCGGCCGAAATGAGCTTGGCCTGCACGTCGCGGCCGGTCTCGGTGGCCGGCAGGTCGACGTACTCCCGCAGCCAAGAAAGCGGGACCCGCATCAGATCTCCATCCCGAACGGCCGGGTGAACCGGACGTCACCCTCGACCATGTCTCGCATGTCCTCGACGTTGTGGCGGAACATCAGCATCCGCTCGATGCCGAACCCGAAGGCGAAGCCGCTGTACTTCTCCGGGTCGACGCCGCAGGCGGTGAGCACCCGCGGGTTGACCATGCCGCAGCCGCCGAGCTCGATCCAGCCCTCGGACGAGCAGGTGCGGCAGGGCCGGTCGGGGTTGCCGACGGACGCGCCCTTGCAGACGTAGCAGAGCATGTCCATCTCGGCGCTGGGCTCGGTGAAGGGGAAGAAGTTCGGCCGCAGCCGGGTCTTCATGCCCTCGCCGAACAGCGACTGGACCATGTGGTCCAGGGTGCCCTTGAGGTCCGACATGGTCAGGCCCTCGTCCACGGCGAGCAGCTCGACCTGGTGGAAGACGGGGGTGTGCGTGGCGTCCAGCTCGTCGGTGCGGTACACGCGGCCGGGGCAGATCACGTACACCGGCAGCTCGCGCTCCAGCAGCGAGCGGATCTGCACGGGCGAGGTGTGGGTGCGCAGCACCACGCCCGAGTCGGCGCCGCCGTCGGGGCCCTCCACGAAGAACGTGTCGGCCTCGCCGCGGGCCGGGTGGTCCGGGCCGATGTTCAGGGCGTCGAAGTTGAACCACTCGGCCTCGACCTGCGGGCCCTCGGCGACCTCGTAGCCCATGGCCACGAAGATGTCCTCGATGCGCTCCGACAGGGTGGTGAGCGGGTGGCGGGCGCCGGCCGGCACGCGGTCGTGGGGCAGCGTGACGTCCACGGCCTCCTCGACCAGCACGCGCTGGTCGCGCTCGGCCTCCAGCTCGGCCTGGCGGGCGGCGAGCGCCTTGTTCACCGCGCCGCGGGCCTGGCCCACGCGCTTGCCGGCGTCGGCCTTGGCGTGCGGGGGCAGGGCGCCGATCTCGCGGTTGGCGAGGGCCAGCGGGGAGGCGCCGCCCATGTGGGCGGTCTTGGCCTCCTGGAGCGCGTCGAGGGAGTCCGCGGCGGCGAAGGCGGCGAGCGCCTCGTCCCGCATGCGCTCGATCTCTTCTGGTTTCAGTGCCTCGACCTCGACAGGGTCGTACGACTTGTTCGGTGCCGACATCTCTTCCCGTGCTTCCGGTTGGCTGGCGGATGGCCCCGTACCGACTCGCGGACAACTCGTCTCGGTCATGGGGACACAAAGGTGCCAAAGGCCGAGTCTAACGGGGTTGAGGTGAGCGAATGCGCCCGTGGGGGCCGGTCCGGCTCTCAGGTGAGGTACGCCGGTGCCGCCACGGGCAACGTAAATCGGAACAGTGCGCCGCCCCCGGGGGCGCGCCCGACCGTGATGGTGCCGCCGTGGGCTTCGACGATGCCCTTGACGATGTAGAGCCCGAGGCCGGTGCCGCCGCGCTTGCTGCCCCGCCAGAAGCGGGTGAAGACGCGGTTCATGGACTCCTCCGGAATGCCGGGGCCTTCGTCGCTCACGGTGACCGACGTGCCGGTGTCCTCTCCCTCGCGGGGGGACGGCGAGGCCGTGACGTCAATGGTGACCGTTCCGTCGCCGTGCCGCACGGCATTTTCGATGAGGTTGCTGAGCACCTGGTCGATCTTGTCGGGGTCGGCCCACAGGGCGGGCAGCGGCTGCTCGACGCGGAGCAGGAACCGGTCGGCGGGCTGCCCGGCGGCGACGTACGCCTGGATGTGCCGGCCGACGGCCGCGCCGATGTCGACGGGCTGGCGGCGCACCTCGAGGCGGCCGCTGTCGATCCGGGAGATGTCGAGCAGTTCGGCGATGAGCCGGGTCACCCGGTCGGCGTCGGCGTCGACGGTCTCCAGCATCAGCCGCTTCTGGTCGTCGGTGAAGCGTTCCCACTTGGCGAGCAGGGTCGCGGTGAAGCCCTTGACGGAGGTGAGCGGCGAGCGCAGCTCGTGTGCGACGGTCGCGATCAGCTCGGCGTGGCTGCGTTCGGTACGGCGGCGGGCCTCGGTGTCGCGCAGCGAGACGACGACCCGGCGGACGGGCCCGGCCGGCTCGGCGCGGACGTAGCGGGCGGCGACCAGCACCTCGCGGCCGCCGGGCAGCAGCAGATTGCGCTCGGGCTGCCGGCTGCGGATGGCGAGGCCGCCGTAGGGGTCGGTCAGCTGCCACCAGCGCCGGCCCTCCAGGTCCTCCAGCGGCAGCGCCGTCTCCAGGCGCTGTCCGAGGGCGGTGGCGGCCGGGACGGCGGTGATGCGTTCCGCGGCGGCGTTGAAGCAGATCACGTGCCCGTGCTCGTCGGCGACGACGAGGCCGTCGGGCAGGTCGTCGGGGTCGACGCCGGGGCCGGCGGCGTCCTCGGCAGGCGGCCGCACCCGTTGTGCCCCCGGTGCGCTGCTCGTGCCGACACTCATCCCCGTACCCCACCTCTCACGACGGCTGAGGGGCCCCCGAGCTGGTCACCCTACTAGCTCTCGGTGACGGAGCGGCACCCTCCGGAGGCGCGCTGTGCACGGGCCGACGCGTAGAGACATACGGCCGCGGCGGTGGCCAGGTTCAGGCTCTCGGCCTTTCCGTGGATGGGGACGCGCACGACGGCGTCCGCCAGCGCGCGGGTCTCCTCCGGGAGCCCCCACGCCTCGTTGCCGAACACCCAGGCGGTGGGCCCGCCCATGGCGTCGTCGTCGAGCTCGGCGTCGAGGTCGTGGTCGCCCGCGCCGTCCGCGGCGAGGACCCGCACCCCGGCGTCCCTCAGTCCGGCCACGGCCCGCTCCACGGGCACACCGACGGCGACCGGCAGATGGAACAGGCTGCCGACGGAGGCCCGTACGGCCTTGGGGTTGTAGAGGTCGACGGAGGCGTCGGTGAGGACGACGGCCTCGGCGCCCGCGGCGTCGGCGCAGCGCAGCACGGTCCCGGCGTTGCCGGGGTCGCGGACGTGGGCGAGGACGGCGACCAGCTTGGGCCGGGCGGCGAGGACGTCCTCGAAGGGGGTGTCGACGAAACGGCAGACCCCGACGAGCCCCTGGGGCGTCACGGTGGTGGAGATGTCGGCGATGACCTGCTCGTCGGCCAGGTGCACCCGGGCGCCGGCGGTGCGTGCCTCGCCGACGATGTCGGCGTACCGCTCGGCCGCCTCTACGGTGGCGAACAGCTCGACGAGCGTGTCGCCGTACGCGGCGGCCTCCCGCACGGCCTGCGGCCCCTCGGCCAGGAACAGCCGCTCCTTGCCCCGGAAGTTCCGCTTCGCCAGGCGCCGCGCGGCGAGCACACGCTGGGAACGGGGGGAGATCAGCTCGGGGGCGGGGGGACGCATGCGTTTCTTCACCTTCACAAGTAGTCGACGCCGGGTGCGGGCGCGCCCCTCGGGGGCGCGGGGTGCTGGGCGACCGTCCACGACGTGCCGGCACCCGAGGGCCGGGCCGGACGGCAACGACAGGACCCGCAGGCGTCACAGCCTGCGGGTCCGGTCACGTCGGCTCAGAGCCAGCGCAGCGTCACGCCGCCTTCGGGGCGTTGACGTCGCTCGGGAGCGCCTTCTGGGCGACCTCGACGAGCGCGGCGAACGCGTTGGCGTCGTTGACGGCCAGCTCGGCCAGGATCTTGCGGTCGACCTCGACGTTCGCGGCCTTCAGACCCTGGATGAAGCGGTTGTACGTGATGCCGTTCGCGCGGGCAGCGGCGTTGATGCGCTGGATCCACAGCTGGCGGAAGTCACCCTTGCGCTTCTTGCGGTCGTTGTAGTTGTAGACCAGCGAGTGGGTGACCTGCTCCTTGGCCTTGCGGTACAGGCGCGAACGCTGACCGCGGTAGCCGGAGGCCTGCTCGAGGATCGCCCGGCGCTTCTTGTGGGCGTTGACTGCCCGCTTGACGCGTGCCACTTGTTTAACTCCTTGTAGCGGGGCCGCGGTTGGACTCACACGGCCCGGAATCGATGGGGTCCCGGTCCAGACGTACGGCGCTCAGGCGGAGCGCCGCGTACGTCACTTGCCGAGAAGCTTCTTGATCTTCGCGGCGTCGCCCGGGGCCATCTCGGCGTTGCCGGTGAGGCGACGCGTCACACGGGACGACTTGTGCTCGAGCAGGTGGCGCTTGCCGGCGCGCTCACGGAGCACCTTGCCGGAGCCGGTGACCTTGAAGCGCTTGCTGGCACCGCTGTGCGACTTGTTCTTCGGCATAGCGCCGTTCTCTCCTCGTGGGTGGCGCTCCGGTGCCCGGTCGTGAAACCGGGCACGGTGGAGCGTCGCTCGTTTGTCGGTTATGTCCTGGGGACGGTGTCCCCCGGGATCACGCCTCGGCGGAGGCCTCGGCAGGAGCCTCGGACTCCACGGCGTTCTCGGTTTCCGCGGCGTTCTGCGACTTGCCGGGGTTGGCCTTCGCGTCTGCCTTGCGGGCTTCCTGCGCCTGGCGGGCCTCGGCCATCGCCTCGGTCTTCTTCTTGTGCGGACCGAGAACCATGATCATGTTTCGGCCGTCCTGCTTCGGGTTCGACTCGACGAAACCGAGGTCCTGGACGTCCTCCGCGAGACGCTGCAGCAGTCGGTAGCCCAGCTCGGGCCGGGACTGCTCGCGACCACGGAACATGATCGTGATCTTGACCTTGTCGCCCTGCTTGAGGAACCGGACGACGTGACCCTTCTTGGTGTCATAGTCGTGCGGGTCGATCTTCGGCCGGAGCTTCATCTCCTTGATGACCGTGTGCGCCTGGTTCTTGCGCGCCTCACGGGCCTTCATGGCCGACTCGTACTTGAACTTCCCGTAGTCCATGAGCTTGCACACGGGCGGACGGGCGTTCGCCGCGACCTCGACCAGGTCCAGGTCGTACTCCTGCGCAAGCTCCAGTGCCTTGGCCAGGGGGACGATGCCCACCTGCTCGCCACTGGGACCGACAAGTCGCACCTCGGGAACGCGAATCCGGTCGTTGATGCGGGGCTCGGCGCTGATGGATCCTCCTCGGTTAGCACCACACGGCGGTCTGGCGGACCGTCGCGTATGTCTCTGTTAGACAGACCTAACCGCGCCGAAGCACAAAAAATGCCCCGGACGATCACAGGCGGGGCTCCAAGCACTTCCGGAGCACCGCCGCGATACCGCGGGGCGCCATTCGGGCGGCTCCATCGTCCGTACGGAACGATGGTGGCCGCCTGACCGGGTGACCCGCCGTCCCGGGGGACGGTCAGGTGGGAGATCGGAGCCTCCACTTGTGGGCTGGTGACATGAGTCTCCAGCCGGTCGTTACACAAGGTTAGCAGCAACCCGGGGGCGGCGCGAACCGGCCCGCACCGGGGCCTATCGTGTGGGGCATGAGTGACACCTCCCCCTCGGACAGCCCCGAGACCTCCGGCTCCACCGACTTCGACGCCATGACCCGCGACATCGCCGAGGTGCCGGCGGTCGAGGTGATCGTGACGGTCGCGGTCAACCTGATGAGCGCGGCCGCCGTGAAGCTCGGTCTGACCGAGGAGGGCGACAAGTACAAGGACCTCGACGAGGCCCGCAAGCTGATCCACGCCCTCGCCGGCCTGCTGGACGCGAGCACGACCGAGATCAGCTCCTTCCACGCCGCCCCGCTGCGCGACGGCCTGAAGTCGCTGCAGCTCGCCTTCCGCGAGGCGTCCGTCGTCCCCGACGAGCCGGGCAAGGGGCCGGGCGAGAAGTACACGGGCGCCGTCTACGGCTGAGCCGTTCCGTCCTCAGGTCATCCGCGTACGTACAGGGGCTCGCCCGGCGGCGTGGTCCCGGCCGGCAGCAGTGCCAGGTCGAGACCGCGCACCAGGCGGGCCCTCAGTGTCTCGTCGGCGGCCAGCCGCGCGGCGACCGAGCGGGCCGCCTCCGCGGGCTCGGCCGCGTCGATGACGAGGGCCAGGGTGCCGTCGGCCCGGCCCGGCCCCAGGTGGGCGCGCAGGACTGCGGGCTCCGCGGCGACGACGGCCCGTACGGCGTCCCGGACGGCCGGGTCGGCCAGCGGGTCCGTGCTCGTCCGGCCCTCGGCCAGCGCCAGCAGGGAGCGGCCGGTCAGCTCGTAGGGCACCGGACCGGCCAGGTCCAGGACGATCGTGTCCGCCTTCTCGTGCGCGGCGGCCTCCAGGGCCGAGCGCAGCGGGACCGCGACCGGGCGGGCGGCCGGGTCCCAGCGGGCGAGGGACTCGGTGGAGGTGAACGCGGGCAGCGCGGTGCGGTTCCCGGCCTTCAGGGTCGGGACGGCCATGTCGCTGGTCTTCTCCCGGCGCAGCCCCTTCTCGTCCTCCTCCACCTCGCCGAGCACGGCCACGACCGGGACGAGCAGCCGGGCCTCGCTCAGCGCCCGCAGCACCGGGCCCTCGGCGGAGCGGTCCTCGGCCCAGGCGGCGAGCGCGGCGCTCAGCGCGGGGTCGGCGGAGCCGTCGTCGTCGGAGAAGGGGGAGTCGGGAATGTTCTTGTTCACCACGGTCACCGACCCTATCGGGGGGATCCCGCCACGCGTGTGCGGGCCCGGGCCCGGGGCACGAGGAGGCCGCGGATGAGGGAGGCTGCGGCGGAGGGGACGGCACGGCCCGCGGTGGACCGCGACGCGCTGCTCGCGCGCGCCCTCCGGGCGGTCGACGTCCCGGACGGGGCCCGGCTGTCGGCCGGGGTGCTGGACCTGGCGTCCGGGGAGAGCGCCACGTACGGGAGGGGCGCCTTCGTCACGGCGAGCGTGGTGAAGGTCGACATCCTGTGCGCGCTGCTGCTGGGCGCCCAGGACGAGGGGCGGGGGCTGACGCCCGCGGAGCAGACGGACGCGGCCGTGATGATCGAGCACAGCGACAACGCCTCCGCGTCCCGGCTGTGGCGGGCGATCGGCGGAGCCGCGGGGCTCGACGCCGCGAACGGGAGGTTCGGCCTCACGGAGACCGAGGGCGGCGACGACGGACTGTGGGGGCTGACCCGCACCACGGCCGCCGACCGGCTCCGGCTGCTGCGGCAGGTGTTCGGCGAGGACTCGGAGCTGGGCGCGGCGTCGCGGGCGTGTGCGCGGGCGCTGATGGGCCGGATCGCCGAGGGGCAGCGCTGGGGTGTGCGGGCGGCCGCCGACGGCCCGGGGTGGGCGTTGAAGAACGGCTGGCTGCCGCGTACGGCCACCGGGCTGTGGGTCGTCAACAGCGTCGGACGGGTGATGGCCGGGGGCCGTGAGCTGCTGGTGGCCGTGCTGTCGGACGGCCATACGACCTGGCCGCGGGGGATCTCCGTGGTGGAGGCGGCGGCGGTGGCCGCGGTGTCGGTGTTCTCCGGGAGGGGTGTCTCCAGGGATGTCTCCGCGGAGTGAGCGTCACGCCCCGAGGCCGAAGCGGCCGCGCCGGCCGCGCCAGATCGCGACGGCCGCGCCGAGGAGGACGACTCCGGTGCCGCCCGCGAGCCACGCCGTCCAGCCCGCCGGGCCGTCGTCGGAGGTGGCCGCGTCGGGGCCCGCGCCGAAGTACTCCTCGCCGTGCGCGACCGGCTTCAGCTGCCGCGGCTTCATCCGGGCGGCCTTGGCGAGGGCCGCGGCCGGGTCGACGAAGCCGTAGCCGCGGGAGTCGTCACGGCCCGAGGTGGGGGCGTTGCGGGCCGTGTCCTCCAGGAGCCTCTTCACCTGGGCCGGGGTCAGTGCGGGGTGGGCGGCCTTGATCAGGGCGACCGCCCCGGAGACGAAGGCGGCCGCCGCGCTCGTGCCCCAGCCCTCGTAGTACTTGCGGTCGGGGTCGGCGATGACGACCTTGTCGCCGGGCGCGCTGACGGTGGCGTACCAGCGGCGGGTGGAGAAGGAGGCGCGGGTGCCGTAGCGGTCGACGGCGGTCGCGGCGATGACACCCGGGTAGGCGGCCGGGTAGGAGATGTGGTCGCCCTTCTCGCCGCCGTTGCCCGCCGAGGCGACGACGACGGCGCCCTTGCGCAGCGCGTACTGGACGGCCTCGTCCTCGCCGGCCTCGGGGTGGGCGGACTTGGAGTCGTCGCCGAGCGAGAGGTTGATGACGTCGGCGCCGTGGTCGGCGGCCCAGCGGATGCCCTCGGCGAGGGCGTTGCCGCGGGTGTTGCGGGCTTTGGCGCGGGCGGGGTCGCCGTCCTCGAGGATGACCCGCACGGGGAGGATCTTGGCTTCGGGGGCGATGCCCAGGACGCCGTCGCCGTTGCCCTCGCCGTGTCCGTGACCGGCGATGATGCCGGCCATCGCGGTGCCGTGGCGGGCCCAGGCGCGGTCGCCGCGCTTGGCACCGAAGCCGACCATGTCCTTGCCGGTGAGGACGTTGCCCGCGAGGTCGGGGTGGGTGTTCTCGACGCCGGTGTCGAGCACGGCGACGGTGACGCCGGCGCCCTTGGTGGTGCGCCAGGCCTCCTGGGTGTGCATGGCCTCCAGGGCCCACTGCTGGGCGCGTATGGAGTCGGCGTGCGCGGTGGTGGCGGGCAGGACGGCCAGGCAGGCGCCGAGCAGGGCCGCGAGGGGGGCGGTGCGCCGGGTCGGGAAGGTCTTCACGGTTCTGGTCACGGCGGTGGGCGCCGGTTTGTTCACGGGGGCGGTCATGACGACGGCTCCGCGGACGGGCCGACGTTTCTGCGCAGGGTGCGCTCGACGCGGTCGGCGAGGCCGCGCGCCTCGTGGCCGAGTCCGGCCTGGGCCACGGCGGAGGTGGCGCCGGAACCCATGGCCTGCTCGGCGGGCTCGGGCCGGGCGACCACGCGGTCGTCGGCCCAGCCGGAGACGGCGTAGACGACGACGGGCGCGTCGGTGAGCACGGAGACGGTCCAGGAGGCCCGCTGCGCGTCGCCGAAGCCGGCGGCCAGGGTGTCCTTGGGGGCGTAGGGGCGCGGGACGAGGTCGGCGCGCCGGTCGAGGCCGTCCCGGGTGAAGCGGGCGTCGAGCGCGCGCATGGTCGCCGGGTCGGCCTTGGTGAACAGCAGGCCGACGGTGGTGACATGGCTCTGCGTGGCGTCGAGGTAGGTGGCGCGCAGCAGGCGGCGGCAGCCGGCCGGGGCGAGGGCCTTGCGCAGCAGCGGGTCGAAGGCGTTCGCGCAGCCGGTGTCGGGAGCCACGGCGATCCGGGTCCAGGTCCGGTCCGCGCCGCCGGGGCCGGCGCCCTTGCCGTCCACGGTGGGCGGGAACAGCCGGTCGACGGGGATGCTGTGCCACAGGCTCCCGGCCGCGGCGAAGGTGCCCTGGACTCCGTCGTCGCCGGGCTCGCCGACCAGCCAGCTCCCGGTCAGGGCGCCGCCGATGAGCCCGAGGCCGAGGACGACGCAGGCGGCGGCCAGGGCGATCCGGGGCCGGACGCGCAGGCCGAGAGGGCGCGGTCGGGCGCGCTCGTCGTACCCCTCGGGCTCCCCGAACGACACGACGGGCCGGCCGGGGGGCGGGGGCGTCGGCGCGTTCCAGGAGAGAGAGGGGTCGGGCGCGAACGCCTCGGGGGAGGCGGTCCGCGGAGGCACGGGGGGCGCGCCGAACGCGCCGGGCGCGGGCCGGCTGGGCGTACTGGTGCCGGTGCCTCCGGCGGCCGGTTCGGTGGGCACGGGCCGGAGCCGGAAAGTGGTCTCGGCCGACGTCTCGGCAGGGGCACGACGAGGCTGAACGCCCGACTCGGGCTGCCGCGGCGCCGGCGGGCGAGGGCCGGCGGCCCGACCGGAGGCTGCACCGGGCGCGGGGCGGGCGGGGGGCGGCGTGGCCGGGCGGGCGGGCGGGCTCGGGTATCCGACGGTCGGCGACGGGTCCCGGCGCTCCGGCCCGGAAGGCGACGTACCGGCGCCACGGCCGGACGTCGCCGGCTGGGACGGAGACTGCGCGGGCGCGCTCGGATAGCCGACGGTCGGCGACGGGTCCCGGCGCTCGGACCCGGCAGGCGTCGTACCGGCGTTACGGCCGGACGTGCCCGGCTGGGACGGAGACTGCCCCGACGCGCTCGGATAGCCGACGGTCGGCGACGGGTCCCGGCGCTCGGACCCGGAAGGCGACGTACCGGCGCCACGACGGGACGAGGACTGCGCGGGCGCGCTCGGGTGGCCGGCGGGCGGCGGGGTGTCCCGGCGCTCCGGCCCGGAAGGCGTCGCACCGGCGCCACGGAGGGACGTGCCCGGGTGGGACGGAGACTGTGGGTGGGCGGCGGGCGGCGAGGTGGCACGGTCGGTGGCCTCGGCGGGCAGCGGAACGCCGGTGCCGACGCGGGAGGTGGCCGGGTGGGCCGGGGACTGCGCGGGCGCGCTCTGGTGGCCGGCGTCCCGAGGGGGCGGCGGGGTGTCCTGGCGGCCCGCCGTCGGGGGGGTGTCCGGGAAGCGGGCCGAGGCGCGGGGCGGAGGCGGGGCGCTGTCGCCGGTCGGCGGTGCGGGGACCGGGGCGTCGTCCGAGGGGGCCGGGGGTTCCGTGGGGAGGGGAGGGGCCGCCGGCCGGGGCGGGGGCGGCCGGGGGGGGGGGGTGGGGGGGGGCGGGGGGG
>NZ_LLZN01000080.1 GCF_001509795.1 Streptomyces sp. NRRL WC-3605
CCCCCCGCCCGGACGGCGCGCCCCGCGCCCTGCCGGCTTCGCCACCGGCCCCGCTGGCTTCGCCACCGCCCCCGCCGGGTCCCGCCGCCGGGAGAGCCGGGCGGCCGCACCCCCCGTAGATTGGTACCGACGGCGATCGCGCTCGGGGGTGCGGAGAGCGCGCATGACGGCGGACATCGAATTCACGGCCTTCTTCGACGCCACACCGAGCCCGTACCTCGTGCTGGACGCGGACCTGGTGATCCGCTACGTCAACCCGGCCTTTCTGAGGACCACCGGGCGCACCCCGGACGAACTCATCGGCAAGCCCTTCTTCGACGCCCTGCCGGAGAACCCCGGTGCCCACGCCGAACACGCCGAGGCCACCCTCAGAGCCTCCCTGACGCGTGTCCTGAACAGCGGGAAACCGGACACCCTGGTGCTCCAGCGCTACGACATCCCCGCCCCCGACGCCCCGGACGGCTTCGAGGAGCGCTGGTGGTCCGAGATCCACACCCCGATCGCCGGACCGGACGGCGCGGTGCGGTGGATCGTCCAGCGCGCCGACGACGTCACCGGGTTCGTCCGCTCCCAGCGTGCCCAGGAGCCGGCCGGCGAACTGACCGACCTGGAGAAGGGCATGGCCGCCGAGCTGTACGTCCGCGCCCGTGAGGTGCACCGGCTGAACCAGGAACTGCGCCAGGCCCACGCCCGGGAACGCCAGATCGGCGTGGCGCTCCAGGAGGCCATGCTCTCGGCCCCCGACCTCGAACTCCACCACGACGACATCGCCGTGCGCTATCTGCCCGCCGCCTCCTCGCTCAACGTCTGCGGCGACTGGTACGACGTCGTCGACCTGCCGCCCGACCGCTACGCCGCCGCCGTCGGGGACGTCGTCGGCCACGGCCTGCACGCCGCCGCCGTCATGGGCATGCTCCGCAGCGCCCTCAGCGCGGTGATCCGGGCCATCCCCAGCCCGGCCCAGGCGCTGGAGGTGCTAGGGCTGTACGCCCGTTCCGTGGAGGGCGCCACGGCGGCGACCGCCGTCAAGGTCCTCGTCGACACCCGCAGCCGGCTGATCATCTACAGCAACGCCGGGCATCCGCCGCCCGTGCTGCTCCACACCGACGGCTCGTTCGAGCTGCTGGACAAGGCGACCGACCCGCCCCTGGGAACCCGCGAGCACCATGTGCCCCGCCCCCAGGCCGGTGTCTCCTACCAGCCCGGCGACACCCTCGTGCTCTACACCGACGGCCTCATCGAACGCCGCGGGGAGGACATCGACGTCGGCCTGGCCCGGCTGACCACCGCCCTCGCCCAGGCCGGCGCTCTCGGGGCGGACCGGCTGGCCGACGCGCTGCTCGCCCGGCTCGACGTCGCGGGCGGCTCCTCCGACGACATCGCGCTGATCGTCGTCCGCCTCTGACGCCCCCGGCCGGCCCTGTGGGACTGCGGCGGGCCGCCGTCGGTACGAGGCTGGAGCCGGGCCGTCGAGCCGAGGAGGAGACATGGCCGAGCAGGACGGGACAGCGGACCGGGTGGTGGTCGGGGTGGACGGCTCGGACGCGTCCCGGCAGGCCCTGCGCTGGGCGGTACGGCAGGCGGGGCTCACCGGCGGCGAGGTGCGGGTGGTCGGTGCCTGGGTCATGCCGGCGTACCACGGGGCGCTCGGCTGGCTGCCGCCGGAGAGCGGCGACGAGGCGGCCCTGGAGGCACGTGCCCGTGACGAGCTCACCGAGGCGGTCCAGGACACCCTGGGGTCCCGGCCGCCGGTGCAGGTCCGCACCGAGGTGCGCTACGGCGCCCCCGCCGGGGTCCTGGTCGACGTGTCCCACGAGGCGTCGTTGCTCGTGGTCGGCAGCCGGGGCCGCGGCGGGTTCGCCGGACTGCTCCTCGGGTCGGTGGCGCAGCACTGTGTGCAGCACGCCGCCTGCCCGGTCGTGGTCGTGCGGGCAGGCGAGCGGTAGCCGCGGCCGGACGTCAGTGGTGCGGGCCGCGGCGGCCGAGCGTCGTCTCACGGGTGACGCCGGGCCGCGTCCACTGCGCCGCGGGCCGGCTGGCCGGACCCCAGGTGGGGTTGCCGTCGGCGTCCGAGCGCCAGTACCAGCAGGCGTCATGGGCGGGGGAGCCGCCCTCGGGGTGCTCCTCCCACGCCTCACCGCGCCCGTGGGGCGTCATGTCGAGCAGGGCGAGCGAGTTGTTGGCCGGCTCGTTGCCGCGGCCCGTCGTCCGGTAGGTCAGGAACGCGCGGTCGCCGTCGCGCAGATAGGCGGTGAGATAGCCCATCGCGCCGCCGACCGGCTCGTCCAGACCGCGCACCGAGTACCAGGGCTGCGTGTACCCCATGAAGTCCGTGAAGGCGGCCACCTCGTCCCACGGGCCGGTGGTCACGATGGCGAAGGAGACGCCGCGGCGTTCAGGTACACGGCGTCCCTCATGTGCCAGGCGGCCGTCGTGCAGCCCTCGCACTGGCCCTGGTGCGGGGCGCCGTCGTACCACATGTGCTTGTAGACGAGGAGTTCGTCACGGCCCTCGAACAGGTCGAGGAACGGGACCGGGCCGGCGGGTCCGACGACCTCGGCCGTGCCGTCGAACTCCACCATCGGCAGCCGGCGCCGGTCGGCCGCGAGGGCGTCACCCGCACGGGTGTGCGCCTTCTCCCGGACCAGGAGCTCGTCCCGGGCCTTCTGCCAGGTGGCCATGTCGACGACGGGCGGGCGGCCGGACAGCGAGGTGTCCGGGTCACGGGGAGCGGTGGTCATCATTTCCTCCGGGATCGGTGCGTCGGTGCGTGGGCAGTGCGCCGTGCGCACGGCGTCACAGGACAGACCGCCGCGGCGCCCGGAACTCATCGCACCCGGCCGGACGAAACACGCCTTGCACCGGACGGCCCCCGGACGTCACCGGAAAGGCGGCACCGGCCGCCCGGCCGCCGCGGGACCCGGCACGATCGGCATGAGGGCCCCGCGTCCTCGACGCCGACGCCGTGGAGGCGAACCCGCATGCACGACCCCGACCCACCGTTCCGGCCGGTCCGCCGGCGCGACGGCTGCCTGCCGCTGGAGGACCTCGGACTCATCGGTGACGGCACGACCGCCGCCCTCGTCGGCGTCGACGGCTCCATCCCCTGGCTCTGCCTGCCCCGCTTCGACTCGGAGCCCGTCCTGTGCGGCCTGCTGGACCACGCCCGGGGCGGCCACTTCACCCTCGTACCCGACGACCTCGTGGAGGCGCGGCAGTACTACGTTCCGGACACCGGCGTCCTGGTCACCGAACTGCGCGGCCCCACCGGGCTCGTCCAGGTCACCGACGCGCTGGCGCTGCGGTCCGGCGCCGACCTCACCGACGACGTGCCGGCCGCCCGCGGCGAGCTCGTCCGCTCGGCACGGGTGCTGGCCGGGCACGTCCGGCTGCGCGCCGAACTGGCGCCCCGCGGCGGCGCCCGGACCCGGGCGGTGTTCAGCGGACTCGAGGTGCTGCCCGCCGGGCGCCCCGACCTGCGGCTGCACCTGCGCTCCAACCGTCCGCTCGACGGCCTGCGCACCGTCCACGACCTGCGGCAGGGCGACCGGCTCGACGTCGTCCTGTCCTGGGGGCGCTTCCACCGGCACCACCGGTTCGACGCGGAGGCGATGCTGCGGGCCACCACCGACGCATGGCACCGCTGGACGCGCCACCTCGCCTACGACGGCCCGGAGGAACGCCTGGTACGGCGCTCCGCGATCACGCTGAAACTCTGCGACGACTGGGCGCACGGCTCACTCGTCGCCGCCCCCACGTCCTCCCTGCCCGCCCCGATCGGCGGCATCCGGAACTGGGACTACCGCTACGCCTGGATCCGCGACGCCGCCTACGCCGTGTTCGCCCTGCGCCGCATCGGCTTCGGCGGCGAGGCCGACGCCTTCCTCGGCTGGGTCCTCGACGCCTTCGAGGACACCGGACGGTCCCGCATCATGTACGACCTGCGAGGCGGACCGGTGCCCGACGAGGTCGTGGACGCCGCCCTGGAGGGGTACCGGGGGTCCGCCCCGGTGCGCTGGGGCAACGGCGCCGCCGACCAGCGTCAGCACGACGTGTACGGCGAGATCCTGGACTGCGCCCACCAGTGGCTGCGCGCCGGCGGTGAGATCCAGCCGGCGCTGTGGGCGAGCCTGGCCGGTCTCGCGGACACCGCCGAGCAGGCGTGGCGCCACCCCGACCAGGGGATCTGGGAGGTGCGCAGCGAGGGCCGCGTGTTCACCTACTCGGCCGGGCTCTGCCAGGTCGCCCTGGACCGGGCCGCGCGGATCGGTGAACACCTCGGACTGCCCGGCCCCGTCACCGTCTGGCGGGCGGCTGCGGAACGGTTGCGGCAGCTCGTCCTGGACTCCTGGGACCCCGGGGCGCGGACCCTCAGCGCGCACCTGGACGGCGGCGGGATCCTCGACGCCAGTCTCCTCGCCCTGCCGCTGCGCGAGGTCGTGCCGGCCGGCCACCCCCGGATGACGGCGACCACGACCGCGATCGCCGAGCGCCTGTCGGCCGGCGGCGGTCTGCTGTACCGCTATCTTCACGACGAGTCACCCGACGGGCTCGCCGGGGACGAGGGCGCGTTCGTGCTGTGCAGCTTCTGGCTGGTGGACAACCTCGTCGCACAGGGCAGGATCGAGGAGGCGGAGGACCTCTACGCCTCGCTGTGCGCCCGGGCGAGCCCGCTGGGGCTGCTGTCGGAACAGATCGATCCCACGACAGGAGAGTTCATGGGGAACTTCCCGCAGGCGTTCAGCCACATCGGGGTCGTCGCGAGCGGTGTGAACCTGGCCCGGGCGAGGGCGGGCACCCGGCGATGATCAAACGGCTGGCCGTCTTCGGTGCCACGGGCGACCTCACCGCCCGTTTCCTGCTGCCCGCGCTGGCCGCCCTGCGGGGCGCGGGCCACCTCGGCGACGACCTGGACCTGGTCTGCGCCGGGCGCCAGTCCTGGAGCACCGCGCGCTACCGGGAGTGGGCGGCGGAGCGGCTCGGCCCCGAGCGGTCCCCGGACGAGGAGGCCGTGGTGGCGTCGGCCCGCTACGTGCGGTGCGACGTCACCGACCCCGCCGAGGTCGCCGCCGCCCTCGACGGGGACGGGCCCGTCGCCGTCTATCTGGCGCTGCCCCCGGCGGTGTTCCCCGCGGCGGTCGTCGCGCTGCACGACGCCGGACTGCCGGAGGGCAGCCGGATCGTCCTGGAGAAGCCGTTCGGCGAGGACCTGGCCGGAGCGCGGGAGCTGAACCGGCTGCTCGCCGGGCTGGTGCCGGAAGAGGCGGTGTTCCGCGTCGACCACTTCCTGGCCATGACGACGGTGCAGAACGTCCTCGGCAGCCGGCTGACCAACCGGGTGCTGGAGCCGCTGTGGAACAGCACGCACATCGCCGAGGTCGAGATCGTCTGGGACGAGTCCCTCGCCCTGGAGGGCCGGGCCGGCTACTACGACCACGTCGGCGCCCTCAAGGACATGATCCAGAACCATCTGCTGCAACTGCTGTGCCTGGTCGCCATGGAACCGCCGATCACCCTCGGCGAGCGCGACCTGCGGGACCGCAAGGTCGACGTGCTGCGCTCGGTGCGGCCGCTGACCGACGAGGACGCCGTGCGCCGCACCCGCCGCGCACGCTACCTGCCGGGCCGGATCGGCGACCGGGACATCCCCGCCTACGCCGACGAGGAGGGCGTCGACCCGGCGCGCCGCACCGAGACCTTCGCCGAGGTGGAACTGGAGATCGACAACTGGCGGTGGGCCGGGTGCGTCTTCCGGCTGCGCAGCGGCAAGGCGCTGGGCACGAACCGCAAGGAGGTGGCCGTCCGCTTCCGCTCCGTACCCCATCTGCCGTTCGGCCACGGCGAGACGGCCCTGCCGAACGTGCTCCGCTTCCAGCTCGAACCCGAAGGGCTCACCCTGGTCCTGACGGGCACCGGCTCACCCACCCACGAGTTCACCCCGCTCTCGCTCACCGCCCGGATGGACCCGCCGCCCCTGCCCGCCTACGGCAGGGTCCTGCTGGACGTGCTCACGGGCGACCCGGCCCTGTCGATCCGCGCGGACGAGGCGGAGGAGGCGTGGCGGGTCGTCGAGCCCGTGCTGTCCGCGTGGCGCGATGACCGCGTGCCGCTGGAGGAGTACCCGGCCGGCTCCGACGGCCCGCCCGCCCGGTGACAGTGCGCGACGCCCGCCGCCCCTGCGTCGTGGTCATGGGGGTGTCCGGGACGGGCAAGTCCACGGTGGGCCGGCTGCTGGCCGCACGCCTCCAGGTCCCCTTCGCGGACGCCGACGACCTGCATCCGCCGGCCAACATCGCCAAGATGTCGGCGGGCGACCCCCTCGACGACGCGGACCGCCTGCCCTGGCTGGAGAGCGTCGGCCGGCTGCTGTACGCGCACGAGACCGCCGGCACGGGCGCCGTCGTCAGCTGCTCCGCGCTCAGACGCCGCTACCGGGACGTCCTGCGCGCGGCCTGCCCGAGCGTCTTCTTCCTGCATCTCACCGGTGACCCGCGGCTGCTCGCGGAGCGCGTCGGGCGGCGGAGCGGCCACTTCATGCCCCCCGGGCTGCTCGCCTCGCAACTGCGGACGCTGGAACCCCTGGAGCCGGACGAGCAGGGCGCACGACTCGACGTGACGTCCCCTGCCGAGGAGGTCGCCGCCAGGGCGGCACGGCTGCTGTGAAGAGACGATCACGCCCTGGGAACAAGCCGGTTGGGGGCGGAACGGTCAGTCGGCCCGCCCCAGGGAGACCACGACCGCGCTCTCCGAGCCGCCCGGTGTGTGGTAGTGCACCGTGTCGCCCGGTTCATGGCCCAGCAGGGCCCGGCCGAGCGGGCTGTCGACGGTGACCAGCGAACCGTCCGAGCCCACGGTCGTCTCCCCGACCTGGAACGTCTCCTGGGAGCCGTCGGTGAACCGCACGGTGACCGTGCTGCCCACGTCCACGCGGTCGTCCCGCGGCGGGCCCGCCGTGTCGGCGGTGTCCAGCCGCGCCGTGAGCTCCGTGATCCTGGCGTCGATCCGGCGCAGGTCGTTCGCGCGCTGCAACTCGTCGGCCGCGTCGGCGAGGTCGCCGACCGAGGCGTCCGAGTCCCTGAGGGTCGAGGCGACGGTGTCGCGCTCCGTGCGCAGCCGTGACAGCTCCTGCTCCACGGCCTGACGAGCGGTGCTGCGGGTCGGCGCGGGTTGGCTGGACATGCCTGCTCCTGGGGCCGGAGACGATGTGTCCCTATTTTAGACACTTCGCCGGATCCTGACCCGTCCGAGCCTGAGGTCCCCCGAGCCCGCGCCGCTCCGGCGGCTCCCGCCCGTCAGCCGCCCAGCGCCGCGAGGACCACGGACTTGGCCTCCTCCTGGACCCGCCGCAGATGCTCAGCGCCCTGGAACGACTCGGCGTAGATCTTGTAGACGTCCTCGGTGCCCGACGGGCGGGCCGCGAACCAGGCGCTGTCCGTGGCGACCTTGATGCCGCCGAGGGCGGCCCCGTTGCCCGGGGCCTCGGTGAGCACCGCGGTGACCGGCTCACCGGCGAGGGTGTCGGCGGTGACCTGGCGCGGGGACAACTTCGCGAGCAGCGCCTTCTCCTCGCGCGTGGCGGGCGCGTCGATCCGCGCGTAGGCGGGGGAGCCGAAACGCTCGGTGAGCCCCGCATAGTGCTGGGACGGCGTCCGGCCGGTGACGGCCGTGATCTCGGAGGCGAGCAGCGCCAGGATGATGCCGTCCTTGTCGGTGGTCCACACCGAGCCGTCGCGGCGCAGGAAGGACGCGCCCGCCGACTCCTCGCCGCCGAAGCCGAGCGAGCCGTCCGACAGGCCGTCGACGAACCACTTGAACCCGACCGGTACTTCGACGAGTTGCCGGCCGACGTCCGCGGCCACCCGGTCGATCATGCCGGACGACACCAGGGTCTTGCCGATCCCCGCGCCCGCCGGCCACTGCTCCCGGTGCGAGAAGAGGTACGAAATCGCCACGGCCAGATAGTGGTTGGGGTTCATCAGGCCACCGTCCGGGGTGACGATGCCGTGCCGGTCGGCGTCCGCGTCGTTCCCGGTGGCGATGTCGAACCGGTCGCGCCGCTCGATCAGCGAGGCCATCGCGTACGGCGAGGAGCAGTCCATGCGGATCTTGCCGTCCCAGTCCAGCGTCATGAAACGCCAGGTGGGATCGGTGAGCGGATTGACCACCGTCAGATCCAGGCGGTGCTCCTCGGCGATACGGCCCCAGTAGGCGACGGACGCCCCGCCGAGCGGGTCGGCGCCGATGCGCACCCCGGCCGACCGGATCGCGTCCAGGTCCAGCACCTGCGGCAGGTCGGCGACGTACGCGCCGAGGAAGTCGTGGCGGCCGGTGCCGGGCGCGGCCAGGGCGCGGCTGTAGGGGATGCGCCGTACGTCCTTCAGGCCGCCCGCGATGATCTCGTTGGCGCGGTCCTGGATCCAGCGGGTCGCCTCGGAGCCGGCGGGGCCGCCGCTGGGCGGGTTGTACTTGAAACCGCCGTCGGCGGGCGGGTTGTGTGAGGGCGTGACCACCACGCCGTCCGCGAGCGCGGACGTACGGCCCCGGTTGTACGTGAGGATCGCGTGCGAGACGGCCGGGGTCGGCGTGTACCCGTCGTTCTGGTCGATCAGGACGGTCACGTCGTTGGCCGCGAAGACCTCCAGGGCCGTGACCCGGGCCGGCTCGGACAGGGCGTGGGTGTCGGCGCCCAGATACAGGGGGCCGTCGGTGCCCTGCGCGGCCCGGTACTCGCAGATGGCCTGGCTGGTCGCGGCGATGTGGTCGTCGTTGAAGGCCACCGCCAGGGACGAGCCGCGGTGCCCGGAGGTGCCGAACGCCACCCGCTGCCCGGGCTCGGCCGGGTCGGGGCGCAGGGCGTAGTAGGCCGTCACCAGCCGGGCCACATCGACCAGGTCCTCGGGCCCCGCGACCTGCCCCGCACGCGCGTCCTGCATGTCCTGCTCCTTACGCACACGTCGTCCGTTGGGTACGCCCCCATTGTCCCCCGCCCGTCGCGGCGGGACGCGCACCGGGCGCCCGTTGTGGCGTGTACCCGGCCGGTGCGACCATGCACTCCGGCGACGGAAGGGGACGACGACGTGAGCCATGACGACCGACGGCCGCCCGCGGCGGTGCTGTTCGACGCACTGGGCACGGAGTACGAGAAGGCCTTCGCGCACGCTCCAGCGCACCTGTCCGCGCTGGAGTGGCTGACCGGGCAGCTGCCGCCGGACGGCGGACACGTCCTCGACGTGGGCAGCGGCACCGGACGGCCCACGGCCGCGGTGCTCGTGGCCGCGGGCCACTCCGTGCTCGGCGTCGACGTCTCCCCGGTCATGGTCGACCTGGCCACCCGTCAGGTGCCGGGCGCCGAGTTCCGCCACGCCGACATCCGCGAACTCCCGCTGGAGGAGCGCTCCTTCGACGGGGTGTGCGTGTTCTTCTCGCTGCTCCAGATGTCCCGCGCCGACCAGACGGCGCTGATGCGGCGGCTGGCCTCCACGCTGAAGCCGGGCGGGCACCTGGTGCTGGCCACGGTGCCCGCAGACGTGGAGGATTTCGAGGTGGTCTTCATGGGCCGGGCGATCCGCGCGACCAGCTTCCCGGAGGACGGCGTGCTCGCCCTGGCCCGGGACGCAGGACTGACGGTGCTGTCCACGCAGACCGCGCTCTTCACCCCCGACCACCCGGACGCCGGCCCCGAGCCCCACCTCTTCCTGCGCTGCCGCCGCGACGGCGCCTGAAGGCTGTTCTGCGACAGCCTTCAGCCCCGCCGGGTCAGCCGATGCGGGTGCCCGCGCCGCTCACCCGGACCCGTGGGTCGCCCGCGCGCAGCGTCACCGTCAGCTCGCCCGGGCGGCCCATGTCCTGGCCCTGGAACAGGGTCAGGACGGCGTCCTCCGGGACCAGGCCCAGCTCCCGGGCGTAGGCGCCGAACGCGGCCGCGGCGGCGCCGGTCGCCGCGTCCTCGACGACCCCGCCGACCGGGAAGGGGTCCCGCACATGGAAGACGGTGGGGGACTCACGCCACACCAACTGGACCGTCGTGAGGTCGAGTCGGTGCATCAGGGCCTCCAGACGAGCGAAGTCGTACGACAGGTCGGCCAGGCGGCCGCGGGTCGCGGCCGCGAGGACGAGATGACGGGCGCCCGCGAAGGCGACGCGGGGCGGAAAGGCCGGGTCGAGATCGGCGGCCGGCCAGTCGAGCGCGGCCAGCGCCTCGTCGAGATCGGCGTCCTCTACGTCCTCCAGACGCGGCTCCACACTGGTGAGGGTCGCCCTGACCGTCCCGCCGTCGTCCGTCACCTCCACCGGCACGACACCGGCGGGCGTCGTGAACACCAGCTCGCCGGGCCCGATCCGCTCGGACAGCGCGATCGCCGCCGCGACGGTGGCGTGCCCGCAGAACGGCACCTCCGCCTTGGGGCTGAAGTAGCGGATGGTGTACGCCCGCCCCTCGGGGCCCCCGCTGTCCGCGGGAGGCGCCGTGAGGAAGGCGGACTCCGAGTACCCGAGGTCCGCGGCGATCGCCAGCATCTCCGCGTCGTCGAGACCGGTGGCGTCCAGGACCACACCGGCGCGGTTGCCCCCCTCGGAGGAGGTGGAGAAGGCGGTGTACCGGAGCACCTCGGGCTGCGCGTTCGTCGTCATGCTCGGGAAACCCGCCCGGGTCCAAGGTCATTCCCGGCCCGCACCCCGAACGCCCGTACGCGTGGACGAAAAACGGATGAGCATGCGGGCACCCGTTGTTAGGGTGCCTCCCGTGTCAACGATCAGGAAGGTCCAGGTCACGTTCGACTGCGCCGATCCGGAGCGCCTCGCCCGCTTCTGGTGCGAGGTCCTCGGGTATGAGGTGCCGTCGCCCCCGGCCGGCTTCGGCACCTGGGACGCCTACCGCGCCGCCCAGCCGGAGGAGGAGCGCGGCGCGTGGTTCGCCTGCCAGGACCCCTCCGGGGTGGGGCCGCGGCTGTACTTCCAGCGCGTCCCCGAGGGCAAGGTCGTCAAGAACCGGGTCCACCTCGACGTGCGGGTCGGCACCGGCCTCCGGGGCGAGGAACGCCTCGCCGCGCTGGAGGCCGAGTGCGCGCGTCTCCTCCCGCTGGGCGCGGTCCGCGAGCGCCTGCTGTACGACGGCGGGGACGACTCCTGCATCGTGATGCGGGACATCGAGGGCAACGAGTTCTGCCTGGACTGAGCGCCCCGCTCAGAGGAAGCGCCGGATGGGCGTGACCGCGGCCTCCTTCACACGCTGCACCGCGGCGCGCCGCCGCCACCGGCTCAGGTCGATCTCCACACTCTTCTCGAGGTCGGCCTCGAAGTCCCGGTCGAGGGTGGCGGTGAAGTCCTCGTCCAGCACGGCGAGCATGACCTCCTCGTCGTGGTCCATGGACCGCCGGTTGAAGTTGGTGGAGCCGATCAGGGCGGCCACCGAGTCCACGGTGATGATCTTCGCGTGCATCATCGTCGGCTGGTACTGCCGGATGTGCACGCCGGCTTCGAGCAGCCGCGTGTAGTGCTGCTGGCCCGCGAGCTGGCAGGCCCGCTGGTCGGTGTGCGGCCCGGGCAGCAGGATCTCGACGCGCACCCCGCGTTCGGCGGTCCGGCACAGCAGGTCGACGAAGTAGTCGTCGGGCGCGAAGTAGGCGGTGGCCAGCCGGAAGCGTTCCTCCGCCGAGGTGAGCATGACCCGGATGAGGGTCTGCATGTCCTGCCAGCCGATGCTGGCGGACCCGCGCACCACCTGCACCACCGACGACCCCTCCTGCGGGTGCTCGGTGAAGCGGTCGCGCTCGTCGAAGAGCTCCTCGTGGCACTCCGCCCAGTTCTGTGCGAACGCGGCGGCGATCCCGTCGACCGCCGGGCCACGGACCTGTACGTGCGTGTCCCGCCACTCCGAGGGGTTGCGGGCATCGCCGCACCACTCCTCGGCGATCCCCACACCCCCGGTGAACGCGGTGTGCTCGTCGACGACGAGGGCCTTGCGGTGACAGCGGTGGTTCTGCTTGAACGGGGACAGCCACACGGGCTTGCGGAACCACGCGATCTGCACGCCGGCCGAGCTCATCAGCTCGAGCAGCCGGCCCTCGATCTCCTTCGCGCCGAACCCGTCCAGCAGCAGCCGCACCCGTACACCCGCGCGGGCGCGGTCGGCGAGGGCGACGGCGAAGTCACGGGCGATCTGACCCTTCCAGTAGACGAAGGTCATCATGTCGATGGTGTGCTCGGCCGCGCGGATCGCGCCGAGCATCGCGGGGAAGATCTCGTCGCCGTTGCGCAGCGGGACGAGCGTGTTGCCCTCCGTCGCCGCCACCCCGATGAGCCGTTCCAGACGGCGGCGCAAGCGCTGCTTGCGGTCCTCCGCCGCCGACGGTCTGTCCTGCTCGGGACTGGGTGCCGGTATGCCGTCGAGTATCACGTCGGGTCTCCCACAGGGCGAGAAGAGGGGTACGTCAGGGGGCCGCTCCCGCGGCCCCCTGAGCGGATGCCCCGTCGTCGCGTGCTCACGCCCCGCGGCCGTACGGGTGTCCCCGCGGCGGTCAGCCGCCGACGTACCAGCTGAAGCCACCGTTGCTCGCGGCGAGCGTGACGAACAGGATCCACAGGACCACGTCGACCACGCCGAGGATGATGCCCGCCTTCGCCATGCCCGCGCCGTTCTTCCCACCCGCCTGACGCCGGGCGAGGGCACCGAAGACGATGGCCAGGGGGCCGAGGATGATGTTCAGGATGAACAGCCCCACGATGCCGCAGACCAGGCTCGCGATCGCCATGCCGTTGGTGCGCGACCCCGAGGTCGCGGCCGAGGAACCACCGTAACTCGCCATTGCACACTCCCTGTCGCCTCGCGCGACGCCGAACGCGCCGCGCTCTCCTCACTGTTGGCTGCCTTGCCCGAATGCCCCCATCCGGCGGACTCATGTCTGCGGGGAGGGCAACGGCCGGGCCCCTTCGGCAGTCGTACGCAGTGCCGAACGCGGCAGTGGGAGCGCCCCCTTGGAGGAACGATGAGTCGTCGCGGTGTCGTCGTGGGAACCGCCGTGGTGCTGCTGGCGGGAGCCGGTGTCCCGGCCGGGGCCGCCCCCGTGGACCGCGCGGGCGGGCCGGTGGTCGGCCAGGCCGTCGTCAACGAGGGGCGTGACGTCGTCGTGGGCACCACGCACGACGTGACCTTCCCGGTCACGGTCACCGGCTCGGGCGACCCCGCCCTGACGTTCGTCGACGTCGACCTGAAGGGGCCGCACGGCGGCTTCTACACCACGGACGCCTTCTGCGAGACCGCCACGGCCTGCACGACGAGGTTCACCGTCGACGCGCACCTCGCGCCCGGCGCCGACGACCCGGTGGACCTCGGCAACGCGCAGGCGGGCACCTGGTCCGTCGACGCGCTCGCCGACACCGGGGACGGCACGTCCGTCTTCGCCCGGGACGTGGGGTCGTTCTCCCTCAAGCGGGCCGCACGGCTCACGGTGAACGCCTCGCCGGAACCGGTGACCAAGGGCGCCCGGTTCATCGTCACGGGCCGCCTCGTACGGGCCGACTGGGACACCTACCGGTACACCGGATACGCGGGCCGGACGGTCACGCTGCAGTTCCGCCCCAAGGACTCCAGCGCCTACACCACGGTGGCGACCGCCAGGACGAACGGCACCGGCGACCTGCACATCATGGTCGAGGCCGCCAAGGACGGCTACTGGCGCTGGAACTTCGCCGGCACCACCACCACGGGCGCGGCCAAGGCCACCGGCGACTACGTGGACGTACGGCCTTGAGACCGATGCATCCAGGCGGTCAGTCCCTGCCGCGGACGACGGCCACCGGGCAGTGCGCGTGGTGCAGCACGGCCTGGCTGACCGAGCCGAGCAGCAGCCCGGCGAAACCCCCGCGTCCCCGCGCGCCCACCACGACGACCTGGGCGTTCCTGCTGGACTCGATCAGCATCTCGCGGGGTTCGCCGCTCAGCACCTGCTGCCTGACCACCACGTCCGGGTACCGCTCGGCGAACCCGGCGAGCGCCAGCGACAGCAGCCGCTCGGCGGCCTCCACGCCCGTACCGGCCGGCGCGTAGTCCGGCTGCCACACGTGCACGGCGAGCAGTTCGGCCCCGCGCAGCTCCGCCTCGGCGACGGCGAACTCCAGGGCGCGCTCGCCCTGCGGGGACCCGTCGACGGCGACCACGACCGGACCGCTCTCGTGCGGTTCGCCCCGGATCACCAGCACCGGGCACAGGGCGTGCGCGGCGAGGGAGACGGCCGTCGACCCCAGCAGCATCCCGACGAAGCCGCCGACACCCCGGGCGCCGACGACCAGCAGGTCCGCGGTCCGTGACTCGGCGGTCAGCACCTCCACCGCGCCGCCGTGCACCACCTCATGGGTGATCTCCAGCTCGGGGGCCACCGCGTGGGCGTGGTCCGCCGCCTCCCGCATCAGCTCCTCCACCGGGGCCGGGTCCGGCGGCGAGTACATCGGCCGGGTCAAGGGGCCGAAGGCATGCACCACCCGCAGCCCGGCACCGCGCCGCCCGGCCTCGTGCGCGGCCGTCTCCACCGCCGCCCGGCACGACGACGAACCGTCCACACCGGCGACCACGAGCTTTCCCACCGGACCTCCTGCACCACCGGACCCCCGAACGACACGCCTGTCCAAGGATCACTCCGGCCCGGCCGCGCTGCCACCCACGCGCGGCCGGACGGCTCACCCGCCGTCCGGGCCGCCGGGCGCGGGGCAGGTCTCCCCGGGCGGGCAGAACCAGGCGGCGGCCGTGTCGATCAGCTCCCGTTCGGCGGAGTCGTCGTTGTCGGGGCCGTAGGCGACCAGCGCGTAGCGATTGCCGTCGGCCGCCCGGAACCGGTGGTCGATGACATGCCGCACGGTCCCGGAGTCCGACTCGCCGGCGATCTCGGTGGCCCGGTACTCGTGTTCGGCGGCGTCGTCGGGCGCCGACGGGATCGGGCCCATGTCGATCCGTTCGTACCCGTCCAGCCGGGCGGCCGCCTCCTGGGCGATGACGAGCGAGTCGTACGGCGCGAACTCCTCCAGCTGGAAGATCTGCAGGCGGCGCAGTCCGTCCGGGCTGCTGTAGTCGACGATCCGGATGCCGTACTTCGACTCGCTGCGCTCCGCCGTCCAGTCGGCGGGGACCGCGATACGGAACCCTTCGTCGTCCTGCACCTCGGCGTAGCCCCCGGGCAGGACCGCCGACGCCGTGGCCGTGCCGTCCGTGCTCTCCGTCGCCGGGTCGGAGGGCTCGGTCCCCTCCTGCTCCTGCGCGGTGGGGGACGGGGGCGGCGGAGGCGGTTCCGGCTCGTCCTTCCAGCCGAACGCCCACACGCCGAAGCACATCCCCACCGCGGCCAGGACCATGCCGCCGCGCCGCACCACGCGCTGCTGGCGCGGCAGATCCAGGTCCCGGTCCGGCTGGTACAGGCGTTCACGGCGCCCGTCCGCCCAGTCCTGCCGCTCCCTGTCGTACACCTTCATCGCCGTCGTCCCTCCAGGCTGCCGGCCGTCTCGCACTGTCCGGTCGGCGTCAGCCGAGCAACTGGGCGATGCCCTGCACCACGGCGGTCGCCGACGCCACCGCGCCCGCCGCTGCCGCCTGCGAGCCGAGCCAGCGCCGCACGCCGCCCAGCACCCGGGTGAGGCGCCCCTGCTCCGCCGTGCCCGAGCGGGTGAGCTCCTCCTGCAGGCCCACGAGTTCGTCGTGCAGGGCCGCGTCGTCCGCCCCGCGTCCGGCCCCCTCGGGCAGCTCGGCCAGCAACTCCCGTACGGCGGTGAGCAGTTCCTGATGGGCGGTGTCGAGCGGAGCGCCACCCGTGGTGTTGTACGACACGGCCCGGCCCTCCCGGCCGGTGGCGATGGAGCCGCCGGTCATCGACCCGATGGTGACGCCGCCTCCGGCCGCGTCCGGGCCCTCGCTCCCGGCGGGCTGCGGGGAGGTGGTGTTCTGGCTCATGCGGGGTTACCTTCCTGACGCGCACGGCCGCTGCCGGGCGGGGGAGCGGTGTGCGAGTTCGCCTGTCCGTGGCTGCCGGTGGCGATGGAGCCGCCCGACATGTCCTGGATGAAGACGCCTCCACCGCTGACCTGGTAGATGTGCTGCTCGAACTCCTCGGTCCGGTAGCCGTGTTCGCGCAGCGCCGTACGGACACCGCCCACGATCCGCTCCTCGACCGTCTTGATGTACCGCTCGGCGTCCATGTCCTGGAAGCGCGATAGCTTCTGCTGCGCGGCGAGCCCCCGCAGCGACACACGGGGCACGTCCGGCGGCTCCGCCCCCTCGGACCAGCCGGCGGCGATCTCCCGGCGCAGACCGCCGAGCGCGCCGATCGCGCAGTCCAGGCCGATCGCGGGAGCGTGCCGCAGGGCGCGCAGCGCCGCGCTGTGCCACTTCTCCGGCAGCCGCTCCACCAGCGCGTCCACGCCGCGGAACTCCTTGCGGATCGGCCCCAGCACATAGGACTCGGCCTCCAGGACGAGCATCCCGCCCTGGGTGTGCACGCGCACCAGCACCGTCACCACGAGCTGTTCGTGCCAGCCGCCGACACGGACGCGCAGGAAGACGCGCCGGGCCTCGCCGCCCTCGTCGATCGCCTCGTCCAGATGCGCGGCGATCTGCTCCGGGTCGTAGACGGCGTACTCGGCGGTGCCGCGGCCCCGGTCCGTGACGGCGTGGGCGCTCGCGTCGTCCACGCCCCCGAGCTCCACCTGCTCCGACCGGCCGACGCCTCCCGGCAGGAACAGGAACCGCTCGATCTCCAGGTCCCGCAGCCGGTCGCGCCCGGTGCGCGCCGCGGACTCCCGCAGCTCCACCAGCTGCGGCTCGATCAGGTCCAGCGCGGCACGGGCCGTCAGCCGCTCCCTGGCGCGCGGCGGACCACCGGCCGCGTGACCGTCGTGGGCACCGCGGTCCCCGCCGTCGACCTGCGCGGGGATACGGTCGCGGCGGCCGTCGGGCAGCTTGCGGAGCTCCATCGCGAACGACCAGCTCCGCTTGCGTGCGCCGAGCCCGACGAACGGCCGCTCCACGTCGTACAGCGTGACCGGGGCGTGCTGCTCGCGGCGGATGTCGCGGACCAGGCCGTCGTACGGCAGGCCCGCGGGCAGGCCGGGCTGGGTGGCTGTGCGGAACGTCCACTTCGACAGCCACTGGCACAGCGCCTTGCGGTGCGCCGCCTGGTGCTGCCAGCCGATGAGCGCGATCAGGAGGGGGAACAGCGCCGGGTACGGCGTCTGCGCGGTGCCGTCCAGCAGCCCGGCCAGGTACCAGTACCAGTACAGGGCGACGAACAGCAGACTGCCCGCGGTGGCGAGGCTGCTCATGCCGTCGGCGGCGCGGGCCACCGGGGCGGGAAGCCCCAGCTCCTTGACGGATGGCCCCCGTTCGCTGAGCGCGGCGGCGAACCACAGGGTGAGCGTCACGACGGCGTAGAGCTGGGACCAGGGCAGCCACAGCTCGCCGGAGACGTTCAGCGTGCCCTCGTACATCGCGGGGAACACGTCCCCGAAGCCCACGTCGGCGTCGGGGCCCCAGCGGTCGGACAGGCTGTCCCACGCCATCAGGAAGTCGGAGACGAGGAACCCGGCCCAGGCCGCGAGCATCAGCAGCGCCGTCCGGACCTCCTGGCGGGCGACGCGGACGGCGTGTGCCAGCACCGGCACCACGTCCACGCCGAGGGAGGGGGCGACGGGGCGCTCCTGGTGGCCGACGAGCTCGTCGATGACCTGGCGTCGGAAGGTGGCGTCCTGGTAGACGCCGGCGCACAGCAGCCGGGTGGCCTCCGTGCGGCTGTAGCGGTCTTCGGGAAGGCTGGTGCCCGGCACTGTGCTCCCATGGTCGTGAAGGGTGGTGCTGTCCCCGGGGCGACCTGACGGCTCCGGCGCCGCACGGGAACCGCCTCACGGGGGCGGTGCCGCCACCGGACGACGGAGTCGGGAACAGGAGCGCGAGGCTAGAGGACCGCGGAACGCGACACGCGCGGCACAAACGCTTTCTCCCCCGATCCGGTGAATGTGCCAGAGACCCCTGGACAGCGCACGGCAAGGCGTCTCCGCGGGACGGTGCGGACGGGCGCAGCAGACCGGTCAGGAATCGAGAAGCGCGGCGCCCGGGACCCTTCTAGCGTCTTCCCCATGACTTCCATCGACTTCCTCACCCTCGAAGTGGCCGACCCGGCCGCCGCCGAACGCTTCTACACCACCGCCTTCGGGCTGGACGGCCAGATCCGCTTCCAGGCCTCCGAGGCACCCAGCACCGGCTTCCGCGGCTTCACCCTCTCCCTGGTGGTGGCCCAGCCCGCCGACGTCGACGCCCTCGTCGGCGCGGCGGTGGACGCGGGCGCCACCATCCTGACGCCCGCCGCCAAGTCGCTGTGGGGCTACGGGGGTGTCGTCCAGGCACCCGACGGGACGATCTGGCAGCTGGCCTCCTCGTCCAAGAAGAACACCGGCCCGGCCACCCGCGCGTTCCAGGAGATCGTGCTGCTGCTCGGCGTCGAGGACGTCAAGGCCAGCAAGCAGTTCTACGTCGAGCACGGCCTCGCGGTGGGAAAGAGCTTCGGCGGCAAGTACGCCGAGTTCGAGACCGGCGCGGGCCCCGTGAAGCTGGCGCTCTACAAGCGCCGCGGCCTCGCCAAGGTCGCCGGCGTCTCCCCGGAGGGCACCGGCTCCCACCGTCTGACGATCGGCAGCGCCGCAGGACCGTTCACCGACCCGGACGCCTTCGAGTGGACGACGGCGGACGTCAACGCCGGGCGGTGACCCGTGCGGCTACGCCGGCGGCCGGCCTCCGGGTGGCGCTGCGGCGAAGGGAGATGCCCGGAGCGAGCAGCCGGCTGCCGGACAGCGCCCCCGTCGAGGCCGTCGTGCCCCAGCCGTTCGCCGCGTAGAAGCGGGCGGGATCGTCGCCTAGGAAGAGCGAAGGGAAGAAGACGGCGTTGATCCCGGCCATGTCCTACGGTGCGCGCGGCGGCCCGTCCGGTGCCGTCAGCAGGGCCAGGTGCGCGATGTCGCCCGGCGGTGGCGTGGTCACCGACCACAGGGGCGCGGGCGAACCGTCGGCGACGGCCGCGGGCGCGTCGGTCAGGTTCATCCGCTCCCGCAACCGCCCGTAGAAGTCCATCGGCCCCAGCCGTACGGCCCGCAGCCGGCGCCGTGCGGCGTACACACCGATCCAGTCACCGGGCCCCAGCACACCGCGCAGCTGCCCGTCGATGCTGATCGCCGCCTGCCCGGACCGCTCCAGGATGCGCAGCCCGACCGGTTCGTCGGGCGCGGTGACCACCGACCGGTCGAACGCCATGTGCGGGGCGACCGGCGTGAAGACGAGCGCCTCCGCACGCGGCGAGACGACCGGCCCGCCGGCCGCGAAACTGTAGGCGGTCGACCCCGTCGGCGTAGCCACCAGCAGGGCGTCCGCCGAGTACGAGGCCAGCAGCCTGCCCGACACATAGACGCCCACCGACACCTGCCGGTCGCGGGCCAGCTTCTCCAGCACCACGTCGTTGAGCGCCGTCACGTCCAGCGGGACGCCCCAGTCCTCGTCGACCCGGCAGTCCGACCGCACCCGGGGAGGCGGCAGCAGCGGGCCGCGCCCGTACTCCATCAGGGCCTCCATGCCGGGTGGCACCTCCAGCAGACGGGAGGTGCGCAGGGCGAGCAGCAGGCGGCTGTCGATGTCGAAGCGCTCCTCATGCACCGCGTCCAGCGCGGCCCGCATGGCGGTCGCCGACACCTCCGTCAAAAAGCCCACCCGTCCCAGGTCCACCCCGAGGACGAGGGCGTCGTTCTCCGCGGCCAGCCGGGCGCCGCGCAGGAACGTGCCGTCCCCGCCCAGCGTCACGACGAGGTCCGGGTAACCGGCCGCCTCGACCTCGTCGCGGGCGTTGTGCCGGCCGCCCTCCTGCCACACGTCGATGTCGACGCACGGCACACCCTGCTCGGCGCACCAGGCACGCACCGCGGCGGCCGCGGTCGCGGCCTCCGGACGCCCGCCGTGCACCACCAGTCCCAGTCGGTTGACCGTCACCGTTGCCTCCAGAGTGTCGTGGTCCCGGCCGGGGCCGCGGATGCGGGGGAGAGGTCCGTACGGTGCCGGCGCCCGCTACGAATGGGCCACGACCTCGCCGGCCGTCACCAGGGGCGGCTGGGGCAGCAGCTCGGCCAGCCGCTCCCGTACGAAGTCACCGGCCCGCCGCGTCGACTCGTCGGCACCCGCCCGGTCCTCGAAGACGCCGGTCGACAGCATCACGCCGTCCGACGCGTCGACCCAGTAGTAGGCCACGAACCCCGGGACCTGGCGAAGGAGCGGCACGAACTCCTCCTTCACCCGACGACCCGCCTCCGCCGGATCGGTCACGCCTTCGTACCGCCGCACCACTGCGTACATGGCCACTCTCCTCCAGGTCGTGAGCCGGTCCGCAGACGCCGTACCCGCCACCGCCCGGGCGACGGACCCGGGCAGCCGCAAATCACCGGAACGGCGCCGGACGCTGGTCCGTTCGGGGGTGGCGCAGGGCGGTCGGCGCGCCTTGCGCAGTGCGGTCGGGGCGGGCGTCAGCCGGCCTCCTCCGGGCTCTGCTCGGAGGAGGCGGAGGGCGCGGTGGGCGCGGAGGGTGTCGTGGGTGCGGACGACCCGGACGCGTCCGGGACCGTGTAGAAGACGGACCGGCCCTGCTTGCTGCGGTGCGCCTGGGTCCTGGCCACGAGACCTTCGAGCGTGCTACGCACCACCGTCGCCTTCACACCGCGCTCGGGGTACCGCTCGGCCAGCGCCGAGGCGACCTCGGCGGCGGAGCGGGGCTCCTGGCGCTCGGCCAGATGACCGCGCACGAGTTCGACGAGTGACGGCGAGGACGCGCTGGACGAAGTGGCGGCTTCGACGGCCTTGGCGGAGGTCTTGGCAGTGCTCCTGCCGGTGTTCCTGCCGAGGTTCTTACCGGCGTTCTTGTCGCTGTTCGTGGACGCGCTCTTGGCGCCGGTGCGGCGGCGGCCCGGGACGCCGGTGCCGGTGCTCCTGCCCTTGGCCGGCTTGGCCGGGCGGGTCTCCTTCGTCCGCTTGCCGGCGCCCGCCGCCTTGGTGCGCCGGGTGGTGCGCGGCTCCTGGGTGCGCGGCGCGGGCACGACCGCGACGGGCTCGTCCTCTTCCTTGTGCTCCGCTTCCTTGTGCTCCGCTGCCGGCTGTTCCGCCTCCGGCCGTTCCGGCGCGGCGACGGACTCCTGGGCGGCTCCCAGGGCCCGCTGGATGTTCTCCAGCACGCTCTGGTCGTGCCGCAGCGCCGTCAACTGGCCCCGCAACGCCTCGATCTCACCGGCGATGCGGTCCTGTTCCTTGCGGTTGCGCTCCAGGTCGGCGGTCACCTGGGCGCTGTACTGCGAGGTCAACTCCGTGACCGTGGTGCTGTTTCCGGACATGACGCGTGGCACCTCTCTCTACGTGTCCCTGTCGCGGACACCGGGTCCGCACGTATGCAGAATCTAACGGCTCAAGCGCTGACCCGACCGCCGCCCGACGTTCATCGATTGCCAACGCACAGGTTCGGAGCCGGGTTTCACGAACGAATCGGCAACCGTCCGAGTCCGATTAGCGACGCCGCCGGGGAACTGGTTCAAGCCACGGCGCCGTTCTGGTCCAACCAGTTGACCAGTCACCGCCGACACCGCCAGGCTGTGTGCATGACAGAGCAGCGCATCCGCCGTGAGGCGGTCTCGGACCAGTTGTTCACGCTGCTCCGGGACCGGGTCCTCAGCGGCGCCCTCGCCCCGGGCACACCGCTGACAGCCGAGCGTGATCTGGCCGCGGAGTTCGGAGTGAACCGGCACGCGGTGCGGGAGGCGGTGAAGCGGCTCCAGCAGGCGAGGCTCGTCGAAGTGAGCCACGGCGGCCGCACGCGCGTGCTCGACTGGCGGCGCACGGCCGGACTCGACCTCGCCCTGCAACTCGCGCACACCGACGGTCTGTCCGTGTCCCACGACCTCAGCCGCGACATCCTGGAGATGCGGGCGTCCATCGGGGCGGACGCGGCGAGGCTGTGCGCCGCGCGCTGCCCGGAGGAGACCGTGTCCGAGATCGTCGGCGCCGCGGCGGCCTACGCCCACCGCGGTCCCGACCTCGCCGACCTGGCGGCCGCGGACGTCGCGTGGTGGCGGCTCATCGTCGAGGGCTCCGGGAACATCGCCTATCTACTGGCCTTCAACACGCTGGTCGAGGACCGCTTCACCGCCGGCGAGGTCCCGGTCGCCCTGCGCGCGACCGAACTGCTCGACATCGCGGGGCACATGAAGCTCGCCGCCCTGATCGCCTCCCGCGACGAGCAGGGTGCCGAGGCCGCGGCCCGCGCCCTGCTGGCCCGCAGCGTCCGCGCCGCCCGCCCCACCACCCGGGAGTCCGAAGGAGGTACGGCGTGATACCCGCCGTCGTCTACGCCATCCCCGCGTTCGTCCTGCTGGTCGCCGTCGAGGCGCTGTCGTACCGCTTCCTGCCGGACGACGACGAACGCGCCTACGAGGCCCGTGACACCGCGACCAGCATGTCGATGGGCGCCGGCAGCCAGGTCATCGCCCTGCCGTGGAAGGCGGTGGTGATCGTCGCGTACGCGGCCCTCTACACCGTGGCGCCCTGGCAGCCGTCCCCCGGATCGGTGTGGACCTGGGTGCTGCTGTTCTTCGCCGAGGACCTGGCCTACTACGCCTACCACCGCGCGCACCACCGGGTACGGCTGCTGTGGGCGAGCCACGTGGTGCACCACTCCAGCGTGCGGTTCAACCTGTCGACGGCGCTGCGGCAGAGCTGGACGCCGATGAGCGGTTTGCCGTTCTGGATGCCGCTCGCCCTGCTCGGAATCCCGCCGTGGATGATCCTGCTCCAGCAGTCGATCAGCCTCATCTACCAGTTCTTCCTGCACACCGAGCGGGTGGACCGCCTGTGGCGGCCCATCGAGCTCGTCTTCAACACGCCCTCGCACCACCGCGTCCACCACGGCTCCAACAACGTCTACCTGGACCGCAACTACGGCGGCATCCTCATCATCTGGGACCGCCTCTTCAGGACGTTCCAGCCGGAGGGCGAACGTGTCGTGTACGGGCTGACGAAGAACATCGACACCTACAACCCCCTGCGCGTCGCCTTCCACGAGTACGCGGCGACCTGGCACGACATCCGGACGGCCACCCGCTGGCGCGACCGCGCGGGCTACGCGTTCGGCCCACCGGGGTGGACCCCGCAGCCGGAGAACTGACCTCGGGGACGCGGTCGTGTCACTTCCGCCAGAACAGGTGGTGCGTCACACCGCTCGGGCTGGGCACGACGTCGAGATGGAACCGGTCCAGCAACTCGTCGGGGGAGTCCCAGAGCCGCAGTCCGGATCCGAGCTTCACCGGAGAGACCGCCACATGCAGGGTGTCGACGAGGTCGGCGTCGAGGAACTGCCGGATGGTGGTGACCCCGCCACCGAGCCGGACGTCCTTGCCCCGAGCCGCCTCCCGCGCCTGTTCCAGCACCGTGGCAGGATCGCCGGAGACGAAGTGGAAGGTGGTGTCGGAGAGCGTGAACGAAGGACGCGCGTGGTGGGTCATGACGAACACCGGGGTGCGGAACGGGGGTTCGTCGCCCCACCAGCCGCGCCACTCGTGGTTCTCCCAAGGGCCGCGCTGGGGCCCGAACTTGTTGCGGCCCATGATCTCGGCGCCGATGTTGCGTGGGTAGTCCCGCGTCAGATAGTCGTCGAGGCCGCGGCTGCCCCCGGGATCGGTACGCATGGGCCAGCTGGCCGTGGCACCGGCCCACGCGAACAGCTTCGCGGGATCGACCCCGTGTCCGAACGGCCTCTCGAGGGTCTGCTCCTCACCGGCACCGATGCCGTCACTCGAGACATTGAAGTTCTGGACCCTCAGCAACTGAGCCATGTGTCTTCTCCTGGGTTGCGACGACGACAGTGATCAGACCGTCCGGACCGCGCGAACTCATCGGTGCGCCCGGGAACGGTCCGTAGTCCTACAGGGTCAGCCACTGCCGGACCTCGTGCTTCAGGGCAGGCGGCACCTCAGCCAGCCCGGCCACGATGAGGTGGACCTCCCGCCGGACTTGCGGGAGCCTGCTCCAGACCTCCACCCTCCTGGTGAGCACGGCGGCCAGCAGATCGCCCTCATACAGGTCACCCTCCGCCAGCGGGTCGATCCTCAGGACCTCCACCGCCAAGGGCAGGAGATACGGAAGCCCCACGTCCTGCCTGATCAAGAGCCGCAGGTCCTCGACCGTCAGGGCGGCGAGCGGTTTGCGGCGCAGTGCGCGCACGGTCGCCATCAAGCGCGTTTCACCGTCCGAGGGGACCGGCCAGCGGTCGTGCTCGAGCTCTTCCAGGGAACGGTCGCGGTTCAGTACGGGTCGACTCACCGATGGATCGTCCCACCTCGAACGTCATTCGTTCGGATGATGCCGGATGCCGGATGCCGGATGCCGGATGCCGGATGCCGGATGCCGGATGCGGGGGCCCGGGACCCGGGTGCCGGGTGTGGGGGCCGGTGCCGCACCTCGCGCGCGTTGTTTCCGCGGAAGCGGACGGCTCGGCCTCAGTTCTGGTTGACCGGCCAGACGGCCGCCGGATCGCACCGTTCCGGGCACGCCAGCAGGTAGACCTCGTTGCCCAGGAACAGCCCGTAGGCGTCCGGCCCAACGCTGTCCGGCTGTTCCGGCTGCCCGGGGTGGACGGCGAATTCCATGTCCTCCGGAACCTGGCAGATGTACACCAGGTCCGCGCCGCACGCGCACGTGTAGAGCTCGGGACCCTGCGCCCAGGACGGCGTGCCGCCCACCTTGAAGGTCTGGGCGCCCCGAGGGGTGTCCGTGAAGGGCCGCAGGGTCAGTGGAAGCGCGCGCACGGAGGGCTCGGCCTCCGGAGCCGGCCGCGCCCCGGCGCTCTGGATCAGCACACGCCAGAACGGGGCCGGGTGCGGCGGCTGCGGAGCGTCCCAGTACCGCGGCACGAGCCTGCCGTCGGCGAGCCGCGGATTGGACGCGTCGTTGTGCGCACGGCAGTGGAAGACCAGGATGTGGACTCCGCCGAGGGGTCCGAGGTCCGAGGGGATGTCGAACTGGAAGAAGAGGACCAGCCGCTCACCGCAGAAGCACTCGGGCCAGTCCTGGCCCGGGTCGAGGAAGGGCCAGCCGCCCACCGAGTTCCGCGCCGGACGGGCCAGCGGTTCGGTTCCGATCGCGACCTCGTAGGCAGACGGCCCCTGCATCCCCCTCGTCACCCGCATCCCCCTCGTCCTGCATGTGCGGCTCGTCTTGCGTTCGACCGCCCACCCAGCCTATGAATGCGGGTGTCGGCGGTGATCTCGGGGGGGTCGGTATGGATGAAGAGGCGTGTCTGCGCCGCTACGGGCTCCGTCCCGCCGGTGCGGACCTCGACGAGGTCCGTGTGCTCCTCGGGGAGCACGCGGCGCGTGAGCGACGGGCTCAGGGCGAGGGCGACACGATCCTGATGAGGCTCTGCTGCGTCCAGCTCTTCAACAGCGGCGCCCTCGACGACGTGCTCCTCATCTGGGACGCGAAGCGGTCCAGCTTCGACGCGGCGTGCTCGATCGACGTCGAGGTGCTGCTCGGGCACGGGCTCGACGCGACGAAGGCCCACCTCTCGGCCCACCCGACGCCCTCTGCCGCGGCGGCACTGCACCGACTGCGCGAGCTCGAGACCGCCGGAGTGTTCGAGGACTTCTCCGTGGAGGAGTTCTCCGCCTCCTGCGACGAGTACTACGCCGGCTGACGCACCCGTAGCGCCGCTCGGTCGCCCGCCGGGTAGCGGAAGCAAAGCCCCGTCGGCCTCTCCAGCCCTCGCGGGCCGCGTCCACCGCGGGTGTCCCCTGCGACGTGCGCCCCGCTGACAGATCCTCCGCAGGTGAACGGCACACCGGGCACCCCCGCTGGTACGGCTTCCGCGACTCGGTCGACGTCACCACCGGACGGGTCAGCGACTTCGTCCTCGCGCTCGACCAGGGCATGGTCATCGCCGCGCTGGCCCAGCGGCTGCGCCCCGGCCTGCTCCAGACGCCGTTCCGCACGGGCGGGTTCGCGAGCCGGGTGCGGCCCCTGCTGCGCAAGGAGCGGTTCTCGGTCTGAGCGGCCGCGCCCGCTTCCGTATGATCGCCCGCAGCACCTGATCGGAAGGAACGGCCCGTGGGCGACCCTGCTGGAGCGACCGGCCCGGAGGAGGAGCCGCTCGCACGGCTCCTCTGCGACGTCACGGCCCTCACTGACGCGCCCGCGTCGGCCGGGGTCCTCTGGAAACTCACCGAGCCGGGGCGGCAGCTGGACGCCAACGTGGTCCATCTGCCGCCGGGCCGGCGGGTCGACACCCACGTCGAACCCGACCTGGACGTCCTGCTCCTCGTCGTCACCGGCGACGGAACCGTCACCGGCCCGGACGGCGACGCGCACCTGTCCTCGGGCGCCCTGCTGTGGCTCCCCCGCGGCAGCTGCCGCGCCCTGGCCGCGGGGGAGCAGGGCCTGTCCTACGTGACCGTCCACCGCCGCCGTCCCGGCATGACCATCCGCTCCCGCGCGACCTGACCCGGTGAACTCCTCGGCCGGTCAGGCCGTAGGGTCCAGGAGGATCTTGCGGACGCCGTCCGAGCGGTCGGCGAACAGGGTGTAGGCCGCCGGGCCCTCCGAGAGGGGGAAGCGGTGGGAGATCACCGCTTCGGGGGTGATGCGGCCGCTTTGGGCGAGGGCGATCAGAGGCGGCAGTTCGTAGTGGATCGAGCAGAGCCCGATGTGGAACTCGAGCTCCTTGATCTGCGCGAGCCCCATGTGGAACGGGAACGCCTTGCTGTGGCTGACCCCGATCACACTGACCCGGCCCGCCGGGCGCACCGCCTTGAGGGCCAGCTCGATGGTGGCGTCCGAGCCCACGGCCTCCACCACGACGTCCGGTCCCCGGCCGCCGGTCAGCTCGCGGACGGCGGCCTTCGGGTCGTCGCCCTCCACCTGCTCGACGCCGAAGGAGGCCGCGAACGCGCGGCGTTCCGGCACGAGGTCCGCTCCGAGCACCCGCGCCGCTCCCATGGCGAATGCGGACTGCGCGGCCATCAGGCCGACCGGTCCCAGGCCCACGACCAGCACGGTCTCGCCCGGCTGGATACGGGCACGGCGACAGCCGTACCAGGCGGTCGGGGCGTTGTCCGTGAGGACCACGGCGGCCTCGTCGGAAATGCCCTCGGGCAGGCGCACCAGGTTGATGTCGGCGTGCGGGACCCGCAGGAACTGGGCCTGGCTGCCGGGGAGCAGCGGGCTCACGCCGTAGCACAGCTCCAGGCTCGACGTCGCGCGTTCGCAGCGGGCCGTGAAGCCGGCCGCGCAGGTCCGGCACCGGGTGCAGCCGACCGAGGCGGGCACCAGGACCCGGTCGCCGGGCCGGAAGCCGGTGACCTGGTTCCCGGTGTCCGCCACCACGCCGACGCACTCGTGTCCCGGTGTGTAGCCGAGGTCGGGGCTGAACGGCTGCCCCGAGTAGATGTGCAGGTCGCTGCCGCAGATGCCGGCCGTGGTCACCTCGACGACCGCGTCGGTGGGGTGGGTGACGGCCGGGTCCGGGACATCGCCGAAGCGGATGTCGTGCCGGCCGTGGAAGCTCAGGGCCTTCATCGTGTTCCCCTTCCCGTCCGCCCGCTCAGTCCGCGATCTTCAGGACGAGCTTGCCGTGGTTCTCGCCGCGGAACAGACGCATCAGGGTGTCGGGGAAGGCCGCCACACCCCCGGTGGCCACGTCCTCCAGGGAGGTGAGCCGCCCCTCGGCCCGCCACGCCGCGAGCCGCGCGACGCCTTCGGCGTACCGGTCGGCGTAGTCGAAGACGACCATCCCCGTCATGGTGGCCCGATTGACCAGCAGGGAGAGGTAGTTGGCCGGACCCTTCGGCTCGGTGCTGTTGTACTGGGAGACGGCACCGCAGACGATGACCCGGGCGCCGCGCGCCAGCCGGGGCAGGACGGCGTCCAACACGTCGCCGCCGACGTTGTCGAAGTAGACGTCGACGCCGTCGGGCGCGTGCGTGCGCAGCGCCTTGCGGATGTCCTCGCCGCGGTAGTCGATCGCGGCGTCGAACCCGAACTCGTCCACCACCAGCCGGCACTTCTCCTCGCCGCCCGCGATGCCGACGACCCGGCAGCCGAGGGCCTTGGCGACCTGGCCGGCGACGCTGCCGACCGCTCCCGCCGCGCCGGAGACGACCACCGTCTGGCCCGGTTCGGGCCGCCCGATGTCCACCAGGCCGAAGTAGGCGGTGAGCCCCGACATGCCGAGGGCGCCGAGGTACGTCGGCAGCGGGGCCGCCGCCGGGTCGACCGTCGTCACCCCGCGCCCGTCCGACACGCAGTACTCCTGGACGCCGAACGACCCCGACACGTGGTCGCCCACGGCGAACCCGGGGTGACGGGAGGCGATCACCCGGCCGATCGCGCCGGCCCGCATGACCTCGCCGATCTCCACCGGCCGGATGTAGGACCGGCCCGCGTTCATCCAGCCGCGCATCGCCGGGTCGATCGACAGGTACAGCACCTGGACCAAAAACTCCCCGTCGGCGGGCTCCCCGACCGGCTCCCGGGTGTGCTCCCAGTCGGTGGGCCGGGGCTCGCCCACGGGACGCGCGGCCAGACGTACCTGGTGATTGGTTGCGGACATGTGCGGCGGCTCCCTGGGGGTCGGCGAAGCGGTACCACGGGGACGGCGGCCCTCTCGCCGGGACCTACCGTCCAGTCGGTATGGCCGGTGAGCGTACGGGGGCCGGGCGCCCGGAGCAAGGGAGGGAGGGGGAATGGGGTCCACGTCTCGACGGCCGGATCCACGGCCGACCTTGGTGAATGGCAATTCACCAGATAGGGTGAATGGCCATTCACCCGCCATTCAGCCGACCCCCACCCGCTGCCTCACCAGGCGCTCCCCACTGGAGTGACGTGCCGATGGACCAGACCGCCGCGATACCCGAGCCGCTCCGCGAGGGCGGCCTCAGGAACCGGCTCACCGTGCCGGTGCTCGCCTACGGCGGCATCCTCATGGCCGTCATGCAGACGGTGGTCGTCCCCCTGCTGCCCGACCTGCCCGCGCTCACCGGCGCCTCGCCCGGCGCGGTCTCCTGGATGGTCACGGCCACCCTGCTGTCCGGCGCCGTCCTCACTCCCGTGCTCGGCCGGGCCGGCGACATGTACGGCAAGCGGCGGGTCCTCATGGCGGCCCTCACCCTGATGACGCTCGGCTCGGTCCTGTGCGCGCTGTCCTCCGACATCGGCGTCCTGATCGCCGCCCGCACCCTGTCCGGTGCGGCCGCGGCGGTCGTCCCGCTCTCCATCAGCATCCTGCGCGACGAACTGCCGCCCGAGCGCCGCGGGTCGGCCGTCGCGCTCATGAGCTCCACCGTGGGCATCGGCGCCGCCCTCGGCCTGCCGCTGGCCGCGCTGATCGTGCAGTACGCGAACTGGCACACCATGTTCTGGGTGACCAGCGCCCTCGGCGTCGCCGGTGTGACGCTGGTCCGGTGGGCGGTGCGGGAGTCACCGGTCCGGCAGCCGGGCCGCTTCGACGTCGCGGGCGCGCTGGGCCTCGCCGTCGGCCTGGTCTGCCTGCTCCTCGGCGTCTCCCAGGGCGGTCAGTGGGGCTGGGGGAGCGCCCGGGTGATCGGCCTGTTCGCCGGGGCCGTCGTCGTGCTCGCCCTGTGGTGCGCGCAGCAACTGCGCTCCCGGGAACCCCTGGTGGACCTGCGGCTGGTGGCCCGGCGGAGGGTCGGCCTGTCCCATGTGGCGGCGCTGCTCGCCGGGTTCGCCTTCTACGCCAACACCCTCGTGACGGCGCAGCTGGTGCAGGCCCCGAAGGCGACCGGCTACGGACTGGGGCTGTCCATCGTCGCCACCGGCCTGTGCCTGCTGCCCAGCGGCATCGTCATGCTGGTGCTGTCGCCCGTCTCCGCCCGGATCTCCGCCGCGCGCGGATCCCGTGTGACGCTCGCCCTCGGCGCCCTGGTCATCGCGGCCGGATACGCCGTCCGCATCACCGACAGCCGCGACCTGTGGATGATCATCACGGGGGCCACGGTGGTCGCCGTCGGCACCACCCTCGCGTACTCGGCGCTTCCCACGCTCATCCTGCGCGCCGTCCCCGCCGAGCAGACGGCCTCCGCCAACGGCGTCAACGTCCTGATGCGCACGGTCGGCCAGGCCGGTTCGAGCGCCGCCGTGGCCGCGATCCTCGTGCACCACACCCGTCCCGTCGCCGGGGTGCCGGTGCCGACCCTGCACGGGTACCAGCTGGCGTTCGTGATGGCGGGCGTCGTCGCCGTGGTGGCCGCCGTCGCCGCCTGGTGCATCCCCGCCGAACCGTCCGGCGGCGCCGACGAGGTCCGGAGCGCGGCCGAAGGCGGCACCCGGGGCGCGCGGGACGAGGCGCTGGAGGGAGCATGAGTGCCGTGAGCACTCCACCCGTCACGCCCACACCGGCCCGCAGGGACGCCGCCGCCACCAAGGCGGCCATCCTCCGGGCAGCCCGGTATCTGCTGGCCCGGCACGCGCACGCCGACATCACCCTCAAGGCCGTCGCGGACCGCGCGGGCGTCAGCCCGCCGCTGATCCTCAAGTACTTCGGCAACAAGGACTCCCTGTTCGCGCAGGTCATGTCCTTCGAGGCCGACGCCGAGGCCCTGCTGGCCGCGCCGCTGGAGCGCCTCGGCGCCCATATGGTCCGGCATGTGCTGGTCAGTCAGTCCGAGCAGGGCGTCGACCCGCTCCTGCGGATCGTGTTCGCACCGCTGCACGGCCAACAGGGCGACATCCTGCGCGCCAACTTCCGCCGCCAGGTCACCGAACGCATCACGGCGCGCCTCGACGGCCCCGACGCCGGTCTGCGCGCCGAACTGGCCGTCGCCACGCTCCTCGGTCTCGGCGTCGTGTACGGCATCGCGCGCGGCACCGACGTGCGCGATGCCGACGTCGACGACCTGGTCGCCCGGTACGCACCGGCCGTGCAGGCACAGCTCACGCCCTGAAAGTCCCTGCCGTCCGCACCTCACCGTCACGCAAGAAGTTGCGCGCATTTGCGTTCCCTTGCGTTCCGGGGGCGTAAGTGAACGGCATGCCGCTCCGTGCGCGCAGGGATGGGTGATGCGCTTGAACGGCTCCCGATGACACGCCTATTGAGGGTCGGCGCCCCTGGATTCCGTTACCCCGGCGCCCTCGGTAGCCTCCGGTGAGTGATTCTGGTGGAATTTGTGCCGTCGCGACTGTAGACCGGCTCACAGTGCTCTGCAATATTTCGATGAATCAACGCAAAATCCTGCCCCTCACCGTGGGCCGGTCCTCCCCGAACGAGCCGCCCTCGCCGCCCCCGGCGTGCGAGCCTCCCCAGGAAGTGACCCCGTATGACGCGACACAAGCCGAGATCCCCGCAACGGCGCACGGCCCTCGCCCTGCTCGCGTGTGCCGTCGCGGTGCTGGGGCTGCCCGCCGTGGGCGCCCACGCAGCCGGCGGTCCTGACGCCGCCGCGACCGCCCCGGCCACGGCGGGCAGCGCCCGGCACGCCCACGCGGCGGCCGCCGTCACCGACGGCGACACCGACACCTACTGGCAGGCCGCCAAGAAGTCCGCCCAGTGGGTCCAGACCGACCTCGGACGGAGCAAGCGCGTCCGGCAGGTCGTGCTGCGCCTGCCCGAACACTGGGAGACCCGCAGGCAGACGCTGGCCCTGCAGGGCAGCGCCGACGGGAAGACGTTCGCCACGCTCAAGCCGTCGGCGCCGTACGTCTTCAGCCCCGGCAACGACAACACCGTACGCATCGACGTCCCGGCCACGCTGGCCCGTTACGTCCGGGCGGACTTCAGCGCCAACTCGGTCGCCGGCACCGCCCAGCTCGCCGAGATGCAGGTCCTCACGACCTCAGCCGCCACTCCCAACCTGGCGCAGGGCAGGCCGTTCACCGAGAGCGGGCACGCCGACGTCTACGGTGCCGCGAACGCGGGTGACGGCAACCGGGCCACCTACTGGGAGAGCAGGAACAACGCCTTCCCGCAGTGGCTCCAGGTCGACCTCGGCTCGTCCGTCAAGGTGAACCAGGTGACGCTGCGGCTGCCCGCCGGCTGGCCGAGCCGCAGCCAGACCCTCAAGCTCCAGGGGTCGACCGACAACCAGAACTTCACCGACCTGACCGCCTCCAAGGCGTACACCTTCGACAGCGGCAACGACCAGTCGGCGACGCTCTCCTTCGACGCGACGACGACCCGGTACGTCCGCGTACTGATCACCGCCAACACCGGCTGGCCGGCGGGGCAGGTCTCCGAGCTGGAGGTCTACGGGCCCGCCACCGGCGACACCCAGGCACCCTCCGCGCCCGCGAACCTGGCCTACACCGAGCCCGCCACCGGCCAGATACGGCTCACCTGGGACGCCGCGCGCGACGACACCGCCGTCACCGGCTACGACGTCTACGCCAACGGCCAGTTGCGGGCGAGCGTCGCGGGGAACGTCCTGACCTACACCGACACCCAGCCCGCCGGCACCGACGTCACCTACTTCGTCCGCGCGAAGGACGCCGCCGGCAACGTCTCCGCGAACAGCGACAGCGTCACCCGCAAGGGATCCGGCGGCGACACCCAGCCGCCCACCGCGCCCGCGAACCTCGCCTACACGCAGTCCGGCGGCGACGTGAAGCTGACCTGGCAGGCGTCCAGCGACAACGTCAAGGTCACCGGCTACGACGTCTACGGCAACAACCAGCTCCTCAAGTCCGTGGCGGGTGACGTGACGACGTACACCGACACCCCGTCCGCCGGGGCCACCGTCACCTACCACGTGAAGGCCAAGGACGCCGCGGGCAACGTGTCCGCGGCCAGCAACAGCGTCACCCGGCCCGGAACGACGGCCGGCTCCGACCTCGCCCAGGGCAAGCCCGTCGAGGCGTCCTCGTCCGTCTTCACCTACGTCGCCGCCAACGCCAACGACGGGCAGATCGGCACCTACTGGGAGAGCGGCAGCGGCGCCTACCCGGCCACCCTCACCACGAAGCTCGGCGCCAACGCCGACCTCGACCGGATCGTCGTCAAGCTCAACCCCGACCCCGCCTGGTCCACCCGCACCCAGAACATCCAGGTTCTCGGCCGCGACCAGGACGCGACCACCTTCGAGACCCTGGCCGCCGCCAAGGAGTACAGGTTCGACCCGGCGACCGGAAACAGCGTGACCATCCCGGTCACCGGCTCCGCGGCCGACATCCGGCTCCGCTTCACCGCCAACTCCGGCGCACCGGGCGCCCAGGTCGCCGAACTCCAGGTCGTCGGCACCCCGGCAGCCAACCCCGACCTCAAGGTCACCGGCATCACCCACACCCCCGCGGCCCCCGTCGAGTCGGACACCATCGGTCTCACCGCGACCGTCACCAACAGCGGCACCAGGGCGGCCAAGGCCACCGACCTCGACTTCACCCTCGGCGGCACCAAGGCGGCCACGGCCGACGTCCCCGCCCTCGCGGCCGGCGAGTCCAAGGCCGTCACCGCGAGCATCGGCACCCGCGACGCCGGCAGCTACCCCGTCGGCGCCGAGGTGGACCCCTCCCAGAAGGTCATCGAGCAGAACGAGGCGAACAACACCTCCACCCGCCCCGACGCCCTCGTCGTCAAGCCCGTCGCCAGCTCCGACCTGCTCGCCGCCCCCGTCTCCTGGACGCCCACCAGCGCCTCGGCCGGGGACGACGTCAAGTTCACCGTCGCCCTGAAGAACCAGGGATCGGTGGCCTCCGCGTCCGGCGCCCACGCCATCACCCTGACCGTCCAGGACGCCAAGGGCGCCACCGTCAAGACGCTCACCGGCTCCTACACCGGAGCCATCGCGGCGGGCCAGACCACCGCACCCGTCGGCCTCGGCACCTGGACGGCCGCGAACGGCAAGTACACCGTGAGGACGGTCATCGCCGACGACGCCAACGAACTGCCCGTCAAGCGCGCCAACAACACCACCACCCACCCGCTGTTCGTCGGCCGCGGCGCCGACATGCCGTACGACATGTACGAGGCCGAGGACGGCACCGTCGGCGGCGGAGCCAAGGTCGTCGGCCCCAACCGCACCGTCGGCGACATCGCGGGCGAGGCCAGCGGCCGCAAGGCCGTCACCCTCACCGGCACCGGGCAGTACGTCGAGTGGACCACCCGTGCCGCCACCAACACCCTGGTGACCCGCTTCTCGATCCCGGACGGCACGAACACCACCCTGAACGTCTACGTCGACGGCCAGTTCCTCAAGCCCGTCGACCTCACCTCCAAGTACGCCTGGCTCTACGGCAACGAGACCGCGCCCGGCAACTCGCCCGGCTCCGGCGCCCCGCGCCACATCTACGACGAGGCGAACGTCCAGCTCGGGAAGACCGTGCCCGCCGGCTCCCGGATCCGGCTGCAGAAGGACGCCGCCAACTCCTCCACCTACGCCATCGACTTCGTCAACACCGAACAGGCGACGGCGAAACCCAACCCGGATCCGGCCGCCTACGCGGAACCGGCCGGCTTCTCCCACCAGGACGTGCAGAACGCCCTCGACAAGGTCCGCATGGACACCACCGGCAAGCTCGTCGGCGTCTACCTGCCCGTCGGCGACTACGAGACGTCCGGCAAGTTCCAGGTCTACGGCAAGGCCGTGCGCGTCGTCGGCGCCGGGCCGTGGTTCACCCGATTCCACGCCCCCGCCTCGCAGGAGAACACCGACGTCGGCTTCCGGGCCGAGGCCAGCGCGAAGGGCTCGACGTTCGCCGGGTTCGCCTACTTCGGCAACTACACGTCCCGGATCGACGGCCCGGGCAAGGTGTTCGACTTCTCCAACGTCTCCGACATCACCATCGACGACATCTGGGTCGAGCACATGGTGTGCCTCTACTGGGGCGCCAACACCGACCGCATGACCATCAAGAACTCCCGTATCCGCGACCTGTTCGCCGACGGCGTCAACATGACGAACGGCTCCACGGACAACCACGTCGTCAACAACGACGCCCGCGCCACCGGCGACGACAGCTTCGCCCTCTTCTCGGCCATCGACGCCGGCGGCGCCGACGAGAAGAACAACCTCTACGAGAACCTGACCTCCACCCTGACCTGGCGGGCGGCCGGCATCGCCGTCTACGGCGGCTACGACAACACCTTCCGCAACATCCGCGTCGCCGACACCCTGGTCTACTCCGGCATCACGATCTCCTCGCTGGACTTCGGCTACCCGATGAACGGCTTCGGGACCGAGCCCACCACGATCGAGAACGTCTCCCTGGAACGCACCGGCGGCCACTTCTGGGGCTCGCAGGTCTTCCCCGCCATCTGGGCGTTCTCCGCCTCGAAGGTCTTCCAGGGCATCCGGGTCAACGACGTCGACATCAGCGACTCCACCTACGGAGGCGTGATGTTCCAGACCAACTACGTGGGCGGGCAACCGCAGTTCCCGGTGAAGGACACGATCTTCACCGACATCTCCATCACCGACTCCAAGAAGAGCGGCGACGCGTACGACGCCAAGTCCGGCTTCGGCATCTGGGCCAACGAGATGCCGGAACCCGGTCAGGGCCCGGCCGTCGGCGAGGCCGTCTTCCGCAACCTGCGGATGAACGGCAACGCGCAGGACATCCGCAACACGACCAGCACCTTCAGGGTCGTCGTCGAGTGACCCGGTAGCGCCGTCCGACCGAGCGGGGCCGTCCTCACCGGGGCGGCCCCGCCTCGCCGTGCGAGGTCAGCGCTCAGCGAGCACCGGCTCGATCATCGAGCGCAGACTCCGCTCGCCGAGCGCGGCCAGCGAGCGGGCGGCGATCCTGCCGTCCCGGTCGAGCACCAGCGTGGACGGGATCGTCTGCGGGCTCAGCGTGCCCTTCTCGAAACGGAGCATGAGCCTGCTGCTCGGGTCGTGCAGACTCGGGTACGTCACTCCGAACTCCTCCTCGAAGGCCCGGGCGTGACCGGCACGGGGATCGCCGACATTGATGCCGACGAACCGCACGCCCCGCGCCTCGAGGTCCTCGTGGACCTTCTGGAAGTGCACGGCCTCCTCACGGCAGGGCGTGCACCACGACCCCCACACGTTCACCACGACGACGTCGCCCCGGTACGAGCGCACGGAGAGCCGTTCGCCGTGCAGGGTACGGCCGGACAGGTCCGGCGCGAGGGCCCTGTCCTCCTTCGCCACCGTGGCGATGCCGTCCTCGCCCAGCGTGAAACCGCCACCCGCGTCCCCGCCCGAGCACCCCGCGACCAGCAGGCAGGCGGCCAGGAGAAGGAGCCGCCGCCTCACAGCCCCGCGACCTTCCCGCTCGCGGAGATCTCGTACACCAGCGTGACCGTGCGCTGCCCGCCCGGCGGCAGGGACAGGTCCCAGCGCGCGATGCCGTCCGCGTCGACCGCGTCCGGCTCCGGCGCGCACGCCTCCTTGCGCAGCCGTACGTCCACCGCGGACACCTCGGAGACCGGAATCCGCTCCCGTACGACGACGACCTGCTCACCCCGCGCGCCGGGCGCCGAGAAGCGGGACACGTGCAGACGGACCGTCCGTGTGATCAGCGTGCGCTGCGTCAGCGTCGAGGTGTCACGGGACTCCTCGGTGTGCCGGACCACCCGGTAGTCGTCGTGGCTGCCGAAGGCGAGCTCCACCGGGGCGCCCGGCGCGGTGAACTCCAGCGTGCCGCGCCCGGTGAACCCGCTGCCGCGGACCAGGTCCACGGGCCCGGCCAGCAGCGCGTGCCCGGACGTGTTGTCGAACCGCACCACCCGGGTGACCAGCGGCGACAGCTCCGGCGACGAGGAGAACTGGCTGCGCGCGGCCGTCGTCACCGAGGTGACCGGCACCCGGTGGGCCCGGCCGTCGGGGGGAACGGACACGGGCGCGGGGGAGTGCAGCACCCTCGTCCGCCCGCCGTCGTCCACTCCGGGCAGGCCGACGACCGGCGACGGGCCGAGCTCCGCGATGTCCTCCTCGCGCAGCTCCACCTCGACCGTGCGGCGCTCCTCCGCGGTGCGGTCCGTGAGGGTGAGCCGGTCCTCCGTCAGGCGCGGCGGATCGGTGGTGAGCGCCGAGCGGGCCGTGGACAGGGTGAGGCGTACGTCCGACCAGTCCTCGCCGGTGCGCTGCCACACCATCGCGTCGGTCTCCAGCGTCACCGAGTCGCCGTCGAGGACGGCCCGGTAGGCGGGGCGCCACAGCGCGCACGAGGTGAGGTGGGTCAGCCGCAGCCGGAGCCGTCCGGCGGCCTCGGACCGCAGGGTCAGCTCGACATGGCCGACCAGCTCCGCGGGCTGCTCCTCGGCCAGGGCGACGGCCTGCCGCGCCTGCGCCAGTTCCCCCGCGAGCGCCGCCGACCGGGCTTCGGCGGCCCGCAGTTCCTCGGCGCACGTGTCGCGTTCGCCGTCGGCGCGGTCCAGTTCACGGGCCCAGCGGTCCTCGTCGGTCTCACCGCCGCCCGCGCCCTCCGCGATGTCCCGCAGGAGGTCGGCGGCGAGCCGGCCGAGGAGGTCGAGCCGGGTGCGCAGCCGGTCGCAGGTGTGCCCGAGGGCGCGTTGCTCCTCCTCCAAAGCGTGCACGCGGGTGCGCAGCGCCGAGTCGTCCGGGGAGGGCAGCGGTCCGCGCGGCGTCCAGGTCCGCACGATCCGTACGTCGAGGACGTCCGCGTCGTGCTCGCCCGTCAGCTCGGCGTGGAGGGTGCGGTCGACCGCGAGCGCGCTGACCGGGCCGAGGCGCAGCCGCTGGACGCCCGCGCCGACGTCGAGGTCGGCGGTGCGCTCGATGTGGGCGCGGTCCTCCAGGCAGGTGACGGCGGTGACGGGCAGCGGGACGGGCCGGGTGTCCGTGGTCATGGTGTCAGCTCCTCCGGTTGCCGCCGGCCAGGGCCTTGGCGGCCGGGACGCGGATGTCGTAGCCGCCGTCGAGGGCGGTGCCGCCGCCGGCGGGCAGGTCCACGCGCCAGACGCGGGTGCCGGGTGCGTACCGGTCGGGGCCGTCCTGCCCGGGTGCCGTCCAGTCGGCCTGTTCGTCGACGCGCACGTCCGGTTCGGAGGTGACCGGGACCTGCTCGTGGACCTCGACGGTGACGGCGTGGTCGAGCCGGTTGGCGAGTTCGACGTGGACGCGGTGGGCGAGGACCGTCGTGTTGTTGCGCAGTCCCGCCGTCGACTCGTGCAGCTGGGTGCGGCGGGTGACCCGGACGCCCTCGGCGGGCCCCAGCCCCATCCGGCGGACGCCGCCCGGCGCGAGCGTGGGCAGCGCGGCGGTGGTCAGGAAGTCGTCGCCGCTCATGACCTCCACCGGCCCGGCCAGCAGGGCCTGGTCGGTCGCGTTGGAGAGGACGACCGTGGCGTACACCGTCTGCTCCACCGAGGGCACGCACACGTACTCCGTGCGCAACCCCACCGGGATCTCGGCCACGGTGACGGTGTGCCAGACACCGTCGGAGGGGATGTCGGCCCGGGCGACCGCGTCGTAGCGGTGGTCGAAGGACCCGGCGGACGCGCGGGGCCGCACGGCGTGCCCGGGCAGCGGCAGCGCGGCCACCGCCTCGGCCCGACGCCGGAACTCGTCCGCCCGCGGGTCGTACGACGGCCCGGGGAACAGCCGGCCCCGGCGGTCACCGGGCTCGTCGGCACCGGACAGTACGAGCGCGGCGTAGTCGAGCTCGGCCTCACGCGGCTGGGGCGGCGCGGCGGCGGCCGGCGGCGGGGGCATGGGGGCGGCGCGCCGCGACCGCATGGCCGGTGCCGCGCCCCGCGGGGCGGCGTCGAAGGCGGCCGGGGCACCCGCGAAGGCGGCCGGCGGCATGCCGTACGCCTGGGGCGCGGCGGGCGGCGGGGGTGGCGCCGCCTGGAAGGGGGCGGCCCCCGGAGCTGCGGGCCCGCCCGGCTCGGGCAGCGCGGCGGGTGCCGCGCCGAAGCCCGGCGGCATCGAAGGCGGTGGGGGCGGCGGGGGCGG
>NZ_LLZN01000081.1 GCF_001509795.1 Streptomyces sp. NRRL WC-3605
GGGGAAGACCTCGCCGGGGGTGGGGATGGGGCGGCCCGGCTTCGGGGCCGCGGGCTCCCGGCCGGGCGAGGGAGCCGGGGCGGCCGGCTTGTCCGCGGGCCGCTTGCGGGCCGGCTTCGCGGGCTCGTCCCCGGCGGCCTGGGCGGGCAGGGTGACGGTCGCGTCCTGGAGGCCCCCGGGAAGGGCCTGGAGGCGTGCACGGGACGCCGGGATGAGCGGCCTGACCGAGGCGACCGGAGCGGCGGCGGGAGGCGCCGGGAGGGCCACCACGTCCATCGCGGTCCGGGGGCGGCAGCGGTCCAGCAGGGCGGCCGCGACGCTGTTGCCGCGCAGGGCCCCGAGAGCGGCGAGGTCGTCGGCGGTGGGCCGGTGCCCGGCGTCCAGGGCCTCCGCCAGGAGGGCGAGGTAGCCCGTCGCGCTGCCGGGCAGGGCGGCGCGGTAGCGGGCGAGGTCGTCCAGCAGGAAGGCGCGCTGCCGTGCGCCCTCGCGGATCGCCTCGTCGAGCGACCCGGCGAGGTGGAGACAGTCCTGGACGTCTTCGGCCGAGGCGGGGCCGGCGTGGAGGGCGAGGGCGAGGGCGCGGCGGAGCACACGCAGCTCCTCCGCACCGAAGGCCATGCCGCCGAGGGATCCGTAGGGCGTGGGCATGCCCGCGACGATACGCGCTAATCGGACAATCCCGGCATAGGGGAATGGGTGTCGCCGGGGAGACACCCGGCTGGAGGTGCACCGGGACGACCGGGCTCACCAGGGCCGATACGGCGGACCGGCCCTGGTGGCGGCGTCAGCTCCGGGCGACGTTGCGCTCGTAGACCAGGCGGAGCCCGATCAGGGTCAGCCACGGCTCGTGCTCGTCGATGACGGTGCTCTCCCCGAGCACCGTCGGCGCCAGCCCGCCCGTGGCGATCACCGTCACGTCGTCGGGGTCGTCCGCGAGCTCGCGCGCCATCCGGGTGACGACCCCGTCGACCTGGCCCGCGAAGCCGTAGACGATGCCCGACTGCATCGCCGCGACCGTGTTCTTGCCGATCACGGTCCGGGGGCGGGCCACCTCGATCTTCCGCAGCTGCGCGGCCTTGACCCCGAGCGCCTCCACCGAGATCTCGATACCGGGCGCGATCACGCCGCCGACGTACTCCCCGCGCGCGGAGACCGCGTCGAACGTGGTCGCCGTGCCGAAGTCGACGACGATCGCCGGGCCGCCGTACAGCTCGTTCGCCGCGACCGCGTTGATGATGCGGTCGGCGCCGACCTCCTTGGGGTTGTCGAACTGGATCGGCACGCCGGTCTTCACACCCGGCTCGACGAGGACGGCGGGGACGTCGCCGTAGTAGCGGCGGGTCACCTCGCGCAGCTCGTGCAGGACCGACGGGACGGTCGCGCAGATGGCGATGCCGTCGATCCCGTCGCCCAGTTCGTCACCGAGGAGCGGGTGCATGCCCATCAGGCCCTGCAGGAGGACCGCGAGCTCGTCGGCGGTGCGGCGCGCGTCCGTGGAGATGCGCCAGTGCTCGACGATGTCCTCGCCGTCGAAGAGGCCGAGGACGGTGTGGGTGTTGCCTACGTCGATCGTGAGCAGCATGCCGGTACCTACTCCGCCGCGCGCAGGTCCAGGCCGATGTCCAGGATCGGCGAGGAGTGGGTGAGGGCGCCGACCGCGAGGTAGTCAACGCCGGTGTTCGCGTACGCCGCGGCGTTGTCCAGGGTCAGCCGGCCGGACGCCTCCAGGGCGGCGCGGCCGTCGACCAGCGCGACGGCCTCCTCGCACTCGCCCGGCGTGAAGTTGTCCAGCAGGATCAGGTCGGCTCCGGCGTCCACGACCTCGCGGAGCTGGTGCAGGGTGTCGACCTCGACCTCGATCGGCACCTCGGGGAAGGCCTCGCGGACCGCCTTGAAGGCCTGCGCCACCCCGCCCGCCGCGACGACGTGGTTGTCCTTGACCAGGGCCGCGTCCGACAGGGACATGCGGTGGTTGACGCCGCCGCCGCAGCGCACCGCGTACTTCTCCAGCGCGCGCAGGCCCGGCGTCGTCTTGCGGGTGTCGCGGACCTGGGCCCTGGTGCCGTCCAGGGCGTCCGCCCACGCGCGCGTGGCCGTCGCGATGCCCGACAGGCGGCACAGGATGTTCAGCGCGCTGCGCTCGGCGGTCAGCAGGTCGCGGGTGCGGGTGGTCACGGACAGGAGCTTCTGCCCTGCCGTGATCCGGTCGCCGTCCTCGACGTGCCGCTCGACCTCGAACTCGTCCTCGCAGACGATCGAGAGGACCGCCTCGGCGACCCTGAGGCCGGCCACGACGCCGTCCTCGCGGGCGGCGAAGTCGGCGGTGGCGACGGCGTCCTCGGGGATGGTCGCGACCGTCGTCACGTCCACGCCGCCGGCGAGGTCCTCCTGGAGGGCCACGTTGGCGATGTCCTCGACCTCGACGGGGTCGAGACCCGCGTCGGCGAGGAGCTGGGCGAGCGCGGGGTCGAGCCCGCACTCCAGGTACTCCTCGCCGGCGCCGCAGGCGCAGTCGTCGCCGCAGCCGCCGTTCGAGGCGAGGGGAAGGTCGGGGGTGGTCACTGCTGTCACTGCTCCTGGGGCCGGGTCGGGGGGAGGTCTGCGGTGTCGGTGGTGTGCACGGCCAGTGTGCGGTCGGGGTTCAGGCGTACGACGATGTGGCGCCGCCAGGCCGTGTCGTCGCGGTCGGGCCGGTCCTCGCGCCAGTGGCAGCCCCGGGTCTCCTGGCGCATCCGGGCGGCGGCCACCAGGGCGCGCGCCACGCACAGCAGATTCGTGGCCTCCCAGGTGTCGACGCCGGGCTCGGCGGTCTTGCCGTTCTCCAGGAGGGCGTCGCGGGCCTCGGCGCGCAGCCGCTCGATCCGCTCGGCGGCCTCGGTGAGGGACGCCTCGGAGCGCAGCACGCCGGCGCCGTCGGTCATGATCCGCTGGATCGCGAAGCGGGCCTCGGGCGCGAGCAGGGGATGCTCGGGCGTCCCCGGGTACGGCACGGGCTGCGGCACGCGCGCGGGGAGGCCGTCGGCGGCGCGGGCCCCGGCGATGTCGGCGGCGATCCGCTCGGCGTAGACGAGCCCTTCGAGGAGCGAGTTCGAGGCGAGGCGGTTGGCGCCGTGCACGCCGGTGCAGGCCACCTCGCCGCACGCGTACAGGCCGGGGACCGTCGTACGGCCCCGGGGGTCGGTGCGCACGCCGCCCGAGGCGTAGTGGGCGGCCGGGGCGACCGGGATGGGCGCGGTGACGGGGTCGATGCCGTGCGCGCGGCAGGCGGCCAGGATCGTCGGGAAGCGGTGCTCCCACATCTCGGCGCCGAAGTGCCGGGCGTCCAGGAACATGTGCTCCGCGCCCTGCTCCTGCATCCGCCGCGTGATGCCCTTGGCGACGATGTCCCGGGGCGCGAGCTCCGCCAGTTCGTGCTGCCCGACCATGAACCGCACGCCGTCGGCGTCGACCAGGTGGGCGCCCTCACCGCGGACCGCCTCGGAGACCAGCGGCTGCTGGCCCTCCGCCTCCGGTCCGAGGAAGAGGACGGTCGGGTGGAACTGCACGAACTCCAGGTCGCTGACCTCGGCGCCCGCGCGCAGCGCCAGGGCCACGCCGTCGCCGGTGGACACGGACGGGTTCGTCGTCGCCGAGAAGACCTGGCCCATGCCGCCGGTCGCCAGGACCACGGCGGGCGCGTGCACCGCGCCCACGCCGTCGTGCTGGCCCTCGCCCATGACGTGCAGGGTGACGCCGGCGGTACGGCCCTCGGCGTCGGTGAGGAGGTCGAGCACCAGCGCGTTCTCGACGGTGCGCAGGCCACGCGCGCGGACGGCCTCGACCAGGGCGCGGGAGATCTCCGCGCCGGTCGCGTCACCGCCCGCGTGGGCGATGCGGCGGCGGTGGTGGCCGCCCTCGCGGGTGAGCTCCAGCTCGCCCTCGGAGGACTCGTCGAAGTGGGCGCCGGTCTCGATCAGCCGGCGGACGGCGTCGGGTCCCTCGGTGACGAGGATGCGCACGGCCTCCTCGTCGCACAGCCCGGCGCCGGCCACCAGGGTGTCGTCCAGGTGCTGCTCGGGGGTGTCGCCCTCGCCGAGCGCGGCGGCGATGCCGCCCTGGGCCCAGCGCGTCGAGCCGTCGTCCAGGCGTGCCTTGGTGACGACGACGGTGGCGAGGCCGGCCGCCTCGCAGCGCAGGGCGGCCGTCAGGCCCGCCACGCCGGAGCCGACGACCACGACGTCCGCGGAGATGGCCCATCCTGGCGCGGGCGCGTGCAGTCGTATGCCTGTGCTGGTCACGAGGCGGCTCCGAAGGTGAGGGTGATGTTGTCGATCAACCGGGTCGCGCCGACCCGGGCGGCGACGGCGAGGACGGCCTCGCCGGTGAAGTCGTCCCCGATCTCGGTGAAGTCGGACGGGTCGACGAGGGCGAGATAGTCCAGTTCGAGCGGCGGCGTGAGCCGGGCGGCCTCGTCCAGGACCAAACGGGCGGCGGCGCGGACGGCCGCTGCGGAGCCGGGGGTGGCCTTGGCGACGGCGTGCGCGTCGGCCGCGGCGCGGGACTCGCCGATGGCGCTGAGCGCTTCGGCACGCGCCCGCGTGGCGGGCACCTCGCGGGCCCGCGCGCGCAGCGCCTCCTGGGCCGCGTGCCGGTCGGCGCCGGCGAACAGCGCCTGCGACAGGGCGAGCGCGGTGCGCCGCTCCTTGGGCGAGAGGTAGCGGTTGCGGCTGGACAGCGCGAGGCCGTCCTCCTCGCGCACGGTCGGGACGCCGACGATCTCCACGGCGAAGTTCAGGTCGCGGACCATCCGGCGGATCAGCGCGAGCTGCTGGGCGTCCTTCTGCCCGTACAGGGCGACGTCCGGCCGGGTCAGGTGCAGCAGCTTGGCGACGACGGTGAGCATGCCGTCGAAGTGGCCGGGGCGGGAGGCGCCCTCCAGCCGCTCCCCCATGGGTCCCGCGGTGACCCGGACCTGGGGCTCGCCGCCCGGGTAGACCTCGTCGACGGCCGGGGCGAACACGACGTCCGCGTCCGCCCGCCCGGCGACCTCGACGTCGGCGTCCAGGGTGCGCGGGTAGCGGTCGAGGTCCTCGCCCGCGCCGAACTGGAGGGGGTTCACGAAGACGGTGACGACGACCTCGCCGTCCGGGCCGGCGATCCGGCGGGCGGAGCGGATCAGGGTCGCGTGGCCCTCGTGCAGGGCGCCCATCGTCATCACGACGGCACGGCGGCCCGTACGCACGCGCGCGTGCAGCTCGGCGGCGGTGCGCAGCAGGGTGGTGGTCATCGGGCCTCTCCCTCGGCGCCGTCGGTCCCGGTCGCGAGCACGTCGAGCAGGTCCTCGGCGAGCTCCGGTTTGAGCAGCCCGTGGGCCAGGGCGCGGTCGGCGGTGGCGCGGGCCATCGCCAGATAGCCGGCGACGGTCTGCGGGGCGTGCCGGCGCAGCTCGGTGACGTGCGCGGCGACGGTGCCCGCGTCGCCCCGCGCGACGGGGCCGGTCAGGGCGGCGTCGCCGGACCGCAGGGCGTTGTCCAGGGCGGCGCCGAGCAGCGGGCCCAGCATCCGGTCGGGGGCGGCCACGCCCGCCTCGCGGAGCAGCTCCATGGACTGGGCGACCAGGGTGACCAGGTGGTTCGCGCCGAGGGCGAGGGCCGCGTGGTAGAGCGGGCGCCGCTCCTCGGCGATCCACTCGGGCTCGCCGCCCATCTCGATGACGAGGGCCTCGGCGGCCAGCCGCAGCTCCTCCGGGGCGGTGACGCCGAAGGAGCAGCCGGCCAGGCGCTGGACGTCGACGGGGGTGCCGGTGAAGGTCATCGCCGGGTGCAGGGCCAGCGGCAGCGCGCCCGCGCGCAGAGCGGGGTCGAGGACCTTCGCGCCGTACCGCCCGGAGGTGTGCACGAGCAGCTGGCCGGGGCGGACCGCGCCGGTCTCGGCGAGCCCCTCGACCAGGCCGGGCAGCGCGTCGTCGGGCACGGTCAGCAGCACGAGCTCGGAGCGGGCCAGGACCTCGGCGGGCGGCACCAGCGGCACCCCGGGCAGCAGGTGCTCGGCGCGGCGCCGGGAGGCGTCGGAGACCCCCGAGGCGGCGACCGGGCGGTGGCCGGCCAGTTGCAGGGACGCGGCGAGCGCCGGGCCCACGCGGCCGGCGCCGACGACACCGACGGTGAGCCGCGCGGGGCGGTCCCTGGGATCCGGCTGTTGGCTTGTACTCACTCGACGGTGGCCTTCCGTTCCAGTCCGCTCGGGGTACCGGACGATTTCTCGTCATGTTAACGCGATTGGTTCCGGAGGGGCCCCGTCGTCCACAGGCTGTGGGCCATCGCACGCCCCTGGATCCGGGTGGGGGAGGCGACCGGTGCCGCTAATCCGGGTGCTCGCGCGCACCGCCGTACGGGATCATCCCCGGATGAGCGAAACGGAGCCGCGGCGCGGCCGCCCACAGGACGACATGTCGGACGAGGAACGCCGGGAACGGTTGCGCGAGCGGCGCATCACGGCCCAGCGCACCGCATCGCGCGTGCTCGCGCGCCACGGTTTCCAGCAGACCCTCCGGGAACGCCTGGCCCTGCTGGACGCGGCCCAGGACGTGTACGACCTGGACGAGCCGTCCGACGTCTACGGCAACCGCGTCGTCGAGGCGCTGGAGGCCAAGGTCGCCGGACTGCTCGGCATGGAGGCCGCCGCGTTCTTCCCGACCGGCACCATGGCCCAGCAGATCGCCCTGCGCTGCTGGGCGGGCCGCACCGGGAACCCGGCGGTCGCCCTGCACGCGCTGAGCCACCCCGAGGTGCACGAACGCGACGCGCTCAGCCAGGTCAGCGGCCTGCGTCCGGTGCGGGTGACGTCCGAGCCCCGGATGCCGACGGCCGCCGAGGTGCGCGACCTTCCGGAGCCCTTCGGGACGCTCATGCTCGAACTGCCCCTGCGGGAGCCCGGGTTCCTGCTGCCCACCTGGGACGAGCTGACCGAGGTCGTGGAGGCGGCGCGCGAACGGGACGCAGTGGTGCATTTCGACGGCGCCCGGCTGTGGGAGTCCACGGTCCGGCTCGGCCGCCCGCTCCACGAGATCGCGGGCCTGGCGGACAGCGTGTACGTGTCGTTCTACAAGTCGCTCGAAGCCTTCGGCGGCGCCGCCCTGGCCGGCCCCGGCACCTTGATCGAGGAGGCGAAGACCTGGCGGCACCGCTATGGCGGCCAGGTCTTCCAGCAGTTCCCCACCGCGCTGTCGGCACTGGTCGGCCTGGAGACGCGGCTGCCCAGGCTGCCCGAGTACGTCGCCCACGCGCGCGTGGTCGCCGCGGCTCTGCGCGAGGGGCTCGCGGCGGCCGGCGTGCCCTGGGCGCGGGTCCACCCCGAGCCGCCGCACACCCACCAGTTCCAGGTGTGGCTGCCGTACGGCGCCGACGTGCTCACGGAGGCCGCGGTCCGGCAGGCGGAGGAGACCGGGACGCTCCTGTTCGCCCGCGCGTGGGAGGCTGCCGGCCCCGGACTGGCCTTCACCGAGGTCGCCGTCGAGGCCGCCGGGCTCGACTGGTCGGCCGACGACGTACGGGAGGCCGTCGCCGGGTTCGCGGCACGGTTGCGGTAGGTCAGCAGCTGAGGGCTGTCCCGTAATCCCCGGCGGACGCGGATCACGGACAGCGCTCAGGTGCCCGGTGCGATCGACAGGACCCCCTCAGGCGTGCCGCCACCGGTCCAGAGCCCGCCGGACCGGGCCGCGGGCCGGGCGGCCCGCCAGGACGGCCCGGAACTCCCGCAGCTCGCGCATCTCGCGCAGCACCCGCCGGTCGTGGCTGCCCGGCGCCGGGGGCTCCGCCTCGCCGAGCCACCGCGCCCGGTGCGTGTCGAGGAGGTGGTCCTGGATGCTGCTCATGGCCGATCGCCCTCTCCCGGTCAGCGGGGCGGCGGGCGGCTCCGCGGCCCCTCCGGACATCCCAGCCTGCTCCGGGTCCGGGCCGCTGTCGCGTCGATTGACGGCCGCCGTCAATCGGCGGCCGCGTTGTCGGTGGCGGGGTGCACCATGAGGGCATGAGCGTGAGCATCGACATCGCGGGGCTGCGGCCGGAGAGGGTCGCCGTCGTGCCCTCCCCCCTCGCCGAGCTCGGCATGGCGCTGCACGCGCTGTCCGAGCCGGGGCACCACCCGGGCCTCCAGGGCTGGGTGACGGGCGTGACGGCCCGGCTCGACCCGCATCTGGCCGACCGGATGTGCGAGGCCGACTTCCTGTGGCGGACGACGTTCTCGGACCTGTTCCTGCCCTACGCGGGCGTCCCGGGCGGCGCCCTGCCCGGCGCGACGCTCGCCGAGGAGCTGGACCTGCTGGACAAGCTCTCCGACGAGCAGTTCGTGGACGCGGCCCTGGAGTTCACCTGCGCCCTGCCCTACGGCACACCGAGCCCGAGCGTCCTGGCCGACGCCGAGCTGTGCCGCCGCTCCCTGGAGCTGGCCGCCGCGCGGGGGCCGCAGCAGCTGCGGTTCACCAGGCGGCTGCTCGACGAGCCGGTGCTGATCCGGGCCTGGCTGCGGCAGTTCCTGGAGGACTGCGACGAGGCGTTCTTCGCCGACACCTGGTCCCGCCTGCGCCACCAGCTGACCGCCGACGCCCGCCGCAGGACCGACCTCCTGCGGCACAAGGGGCTGACCGAGGCGCTGACCTCGATCTCCGCCGCGGTGACGCTCGACGAGCGCGCGGGACGCGTCACCATCGACAAGCTCCGCCAGGGCCACAGCCTGATCAAGGACGGCAGTCTGCTGCTCGTGCCGACGAGTCTGGGCTGGCCGCATCTCACGGTGCTGCACCGGTACGGCTGGCAGCCCGTCCTGCACTACCCGGTCGGCTCCCCGGAGATCGCCTCCCCGCCGTCGGTCGGGCAGCTGACCCTGCGTATGACCGCGCTGTCCCACCCGGTGCGCATGCAGCTGTGCCGCAACCTCGCCCGCAGCACGTACACCACGAGCGAGCTGGTCCAGATCCACGGCATGTCCGCCCCGGAGATATCCCGGCACCTGGGCGTCCTCAAGAAGGCGGGCCTGATCACCACGCGCCGCCGGGGGCGGTACGTCCTCCACCAGCTGGACGTGACCGCGGTGGCCCGGCTCGGCAGCGACTTCCTCGAGGCGCTGCTGCGCTGACGGCGTCCGGGACCCGCGCCGCCCTCAGTCGAAGCGGATGTGCCGGATCCCGACCGCGGCCTGCCGCAGCCGTGTGCGGACCGCGCCCTCGTCGTTGGGCCGGAGCCTCAGCCCGGCCAGGACGGCGATCCGGTCCGCCGTCCTCGGCACACTCGTGTGGTCGGTCCACAGGTGCTCGGCGAACTCCGGCTCGCGCAGCCGCTCCAGGCAGTGGTCGAGCCGGGACACCGCCCAGCTCTCCCGGCGCGGCGCGGCGCCCTTCCCGGCGACGTACTGCGCCAGATGCCGGAAGCCGCGCTCGCGCAGGCGCCTGAGGACGGTCTCGCGCTCGGCGAGGAGCGTGAAGTGCCGGACGTCGTGGCCCAGTTCCCCGAGCCGGCCCACGGTTTCGGCGAAGTAGCCCGGGTGCGTGACGGTCATCGGCGCGATGACCACGCCGTCGTGCCGGGTGAGAGCCAGGTCGAGGACCTCGACGACACCCTGCCGCCAGGCGGCCAGATCCTGGAAGTCCCCTCGCAGCTCCGGCGGGAGCATGCGCCGCAGGCCGAACCCGGCGTGCTCGGGGTCGCAGACGACGCTGCCGGGGAGCCGGCGCCGGATCTCGTGTGCGGTCTGTGTCTTGCCGCCCCCGAAGGGGCCGTTGATCCACAGGAGCATGCGCGGTCCCTGGTGGGGCCGGGCTCAGCCGTGCCCGCCCGCGCGTACGAGACCCGTCTCGTACGCCAGGACGACCACCTGCACGCGGTCGCGCAGGCCGAGCTTGGTCAGGATGCGGCCGACGTGGGTCTTCACGGTGGCCTCGGACAGCACCAGCCGGGCCGCGATCTCGCCGTTGGACAGGCCCTGCGCGACCAGCACCATGACCTCGCGCTCCCGGTCGGTGAGCCGCTCCAGCTCCTTGTGCTTCGGCTCCCCGCCGGTGGAGGGCAGCATGGGCGCGAACCGGTCCAGCAGCCGCCGGGTCGTCGACGGGGCCACCACGGCGTCGCCGCTGTGCACCGCGCGGATCGCGCCGAGGAGTTCCGCGGGCGGCACGTCCTTCAGCATGAACCCGGAGGCTCCGGCCTTCAGCCCCGAGAACGCGTACTCGTCGAGGTCGAAGGTGGTCAGGATCAGCACCTTGGGCGGCTCGGGCTCCGAGCAGATGCGGCGGGTGGTCTCCACGCCGTCCAGCTTCGGCATGCGGACGTCCATGAGGACGACGTCGACGGCGGTCGAGCGCAGCACCTGGAGGGCCTCGACGCCGTCCCCCGCCTCCGCGACGACCTCCATGTCCGGCTGGGCGGCGAGCACCATCCGGAACCCGGTGCGCAGCAGCACCTGGTCGTCGACGAGCATCACGCGGATCGCCATCGGGTCCTCTTCCGTGTCCTTCGGGCCCGGTTCCTCCGGGTCCCTACGAGTGTGCCGGGGCCGTGTCAGTGGGCCGGTTTCAGCGGCAGCAGCGCGCTGATGCGGAATCCTCCGCCCGGTCGCGGCCCGGCGTCCAGGGTTCCGCCGACCATGCCGACCCGCTCGCGCATGCCGATCAGGCCGTGCCCCTGGCCGTCGGCGCCGCCGTCCTCGTACAGCTCGTGCGGGGCGCCCTTGCCGTCGTCCTCGACGAGCAGCCCGAGGCCGTCGTCGAAGTAGACCAGGCGCACGCTGGCCCCGGCGTTGGGCCCGCCGTGCTTGCGGGTGTTGGTGAGCGCCTCCTGCACAATGCGGTACGCCGTGAGCTCGACGCCGCTGGGCAGCGGGCGCGGGGTGCCCTCGACCTTGAAGTCGACGGGGAGCCCGGAGCTGCGGCACTGCTCGACGAGCTCGTCGATCTGCTCCACGTCGGGCTGCGGGACGTACTCGCCGGTCTCCTGGTGCTCGCCGGTGCGCAGCACGCCGAGCAGGCGGCGCATCTCGGCGAGGGCCTGCCGGCCCGTGGAGGAGATGGTCTCCAGGGCCTTCTTGGCCTGGTCGGGGGCGGCGTCGAGGACGTAGGCGGCGCCGTCGGCCTGCACCACCATCACGGAGACGTTGTGCGCGACGACGTCGTGCAGCTCGCGCGCGATACGGGCGCGTTCGGCGGCGACCGCGACCTTCGCCTGGGCCTCGCGCTCCTTCTCCAGCCGGGTCGCGCGCTCCTCCAGCTGCTCGTAGTAGGCGCGGCGGGTGCGGATGGAGTCGCCGAGCACCCAGGCGAGCGCGAAGGGGACCGTGAGGAAGATGATCAACGCGATGTTGCTCAGGACGGTGGCCTCCTGCTCCGGCCACCGCAGCTGGGACAGCGGCGCCGCGCACAGGCCCGCGCCCAGCGCGAGCCGGGAGGCCCAGCGGACGCCGGTCGCGGCGACCGTGTAGGTGATCACCAGGAAGGCGAAGTTCGACGGCGTGGTCGCCACGTCCAGCACGAGTTGCAGCAGCCCGACGCCGATGGCCAGCAGCAGCATCTTCTCCGGCATCCGCCGGCGCAGCGCGATCACCAGCGACAGCAGCAGGAGGACGGGGACGATGACGGCCTCGGACCCGGTGCCCTGTCCGCCCGCCTGCCCGCCCTCCGGCCGGACGGCCACACTCACCGCGGAGATCCCGAACAGGAGGACGGCCCAGAAGGTGTCGACCCCGGTCGGGTGCCTGCGGAGGAAGTCATAGAGGCGCTGCACGTAACCCAGCGTAGGGACCCCAGATGCGTGCAAGGGTCAACCGGAGGGCCGATCCGCACCCCGCGCGCGTACTCCGCAAGGTGGAGGGCCCGCTCTCCTGTGCGCACGAGAACGCCCGGCTCGCACAGCCTTTAGCCTGGGCCGGTGGCAGAGGCGGCAGGCGGATGGCAGGGGTGGCGGGCGGCGGCGGAGTCCGCCCTGTACGGGCCGGAGGGCTTCTACCGCCGCCCGGAGGGGCCGGCCGGGCACTTCCGGACGTCCGTGCACGCGTCGCCGCTCTACGCGGCCGCCGTGGCCCGGCTGCTGTGCCGGGTGGACGAGGCCCTGGGGCGGCCCGAGGCCCTGGACCTGGTCGACATGGCGGCGGGCCGGGGTGAGCTGGTGACCGGGGTGCTGGCCGCGCTCCCCGCCGAGGTGGCGGCCCGCACGCGCGCGTACGCCGTGGAGATCGCCGCCCGCCCGCCGGGCCTGGACCCCCGGATCACGTGGCTGGCCGAGCCCCCGCGTCGGGTCACGGGACTGCTGTTCGCCAACGAGTGGCTGGACAACGTCCCGGTGGAGGTCGCCGAGGTGGACTCCGCCGGGGTGCCGCGCCGGGTGCTGGTCCGGCGGGACGGCACCGAACGCCTCGGGGACCCGGTGACCGGCGCCGAGGCGCGGTGGCTCGCCCGCTGGTGGCCGCTGCCCGAGGAGGGCGGCGAGGGGCTGCGCGCCGAGATCGGGCTGCCCCGGGACGAGGCGTGGGCCGCCGTGGCCGGGACGCTCCAGCGGGGCCTGGCGGTCGCCGTGGACTACGCCCACACGCGCCGGTCGCGACCCCCGTTCGGCACGCTCACGGGCTTCCGGGACGGGCGGGAGACGGCCCCCGTGCCGGACGGCTCGTGCGATCTCACCGCCCATGTGGCGCTGGACGCGTGCGCGCTGCCCGGCGCCCGACTGCTCTCCCAGCGCGAGGCACTGCGCGCCCTCGGCATCACCGGCGCACGCCCCTCACTGGAACTTGCCCCCACCCGCCCCGCCGCATACGTGCGCGCCCTCGCGAGCGCCGGTGAGGCCGCCGAGCTGACGGCGACGGGCGGGCTCGGCGACTTCGGCTGGCTGCTCCAGCCGGCCGGCGTCCCGGACGTGCTGGACACGGGGACGGGCGAAGCGTGACGGACCCGCGCCGGACTACTTGTCGATGTCCCCGACCACGAAGAACATCGACCCCAGGATCGCGACCATGTCGGCGACCAGCGTCCCCGGCAGCAGCTCCACGAGCGCCTGGATGTTGTTGTAGGAGGCCGAGCGCAGCTTCAGCCGGTACGGCGTCTTCTCGCCCTTGCTGACCAGGTAGTAGCCGTTGATGCCGAGGGGGTTCTCGGTCCACGCGTACGTGTGCCCCTCGGGCGCCTTCAGCACCTTGGGCAGCCGCTGGTTGATCGGCCCGGGCGCCAGCTCCGCGATCCGGTCGAGGCAGGCGTCCGCGAGGTCGAGGGAGTTGTGCGTCTGTTCCAGCAGGCACTCGAACCGGGCGAGGCAGTCGCCCTCCTCGCGGGTCACCACCTTCAGGACGTCCCCGAGTTCGCCGTAGGCCAGGTACGGCTCGTCCCGGCGCAGGTCGAGGTCGACGCCCGAGGCGCGCGCGATCGGCCCGCTCACGCCGTACGCGTGCACGGCCTCGGGCGAGAGGGCGCCCACGCCCCGGGTGCGCCCGCGGAAGATCTCGTTGCCGAGGACCAGGTCGTCGAACCGGTCCATGCGCGAGCGCACGTCGGCGACGGCGGCACGCGCGCGCGTGGTCCACCCGGCCGGAAGGTCCTCCTTGAGGCCGCCCACGCGGTTGAACATGTAGTGCATGCGCCCGCCGGAGACCTCCTCCATGACGTGCTGGAGTTCCTCGCGCTCGCTGAAGGCGTAGAAGATCGGCGTGATCCCGCCCAGCTCCAGCGGGTACGACCCGAGGAACATCAGGTGGTTGAGGACGCGGTTCAGCTCCGCCAGCAGCGTCCGCGTCCACACGGCGCGCTCCGGCACCTCCATGCCGAGCATGCGCTCCACGGCGAGGACGACGCCCAGCTCGTTGGAGAAGGCCGACAGCCAGTCGTGGCGGTTGGCGAGCATGATGATCTGGCGGTAGTCACGGGCCTCGAAGAGCTTCTCCGCGCCGCGGTGCATGTAGCCGATCACGGGCTCGGCGCTCGTGATGCGCTCGCCGTCCAGGACGAGCTTGAGGCGCAGCACACCGTGCGTCGAGGGGTGCTGGGGGCCGATGTTGAGCACCATGTCGGTGCTCTCCGCGGCGCCGCCGATACCGACCATGGTCTCCGTCGTAGGAGTCATGGCCCCAGTCTCCCCTACGTACGCTGGCCCCATGGAGACGGGGAGCCCGAAGGACACGGGAATCACGCGGGACGCGCGCACGGGGGACGAGCCGGTGTGGACCGCGCTGCCGCCGGGGCTGCTGCGGATGCGCCGGCTGCTGCTGGTGGTGTGGCTGGGGCTGCTGACGGCCGGCCTGGGCGTGCTGCTCGGCTGGCTCGCCGGGCCCGGCTGGGCGGCGTTCGCCGCGCTGCCGCTCGCGCTCATGGCGTGGGGCTGGGTGATGCTCGGCCGCAACTGGCGTTCCTGGCGCTACGCCGAGCGCGCCGACGACCTGCTGATCAGCCGGGGCGTGCTGTGGCGCGAGGAGACCGTCGTGCCGTACGGCCGCATGCAGCTGGTGGAGGTCACCTCCGGGCCGGTGGAACGTCACTTCGGGCTGGCCAGCGTGCAGCTGCACACGGCCGCCGCCGCGACCGACGCCGCCATCCCCGGCCTCGACCCGGCCGAGGCGGAACGGCTGCGCGACCGGCTCACCGAGCTGGGCGAGGCCCGATCGGCGGGCCTGTGACGTCCCCGGGCGTCGACGACGCCATACGCGAGGCCCGGCCCGTGTCGGAGCGCCGGCTGCACCCCGTGACGCCGCTCAGGCGCGCGTGGGCGCCCGTCGCCGTGCTCATCGGGTGGGCGGTGCACGACCCCGACCAGGCGCAGCGCCAGCTGACCCGGCTGACGACCACGACCCTGCTGATCGCGCTCGCCGTGCTGGTCCCGGCCGCCGCCCTGTACGGCTTCCTCACCTGGTGGTACACACACTTCGCCGTCACCGACAGCGAACTGCGCATCCGTACGGGCCTGGTGTTCCGGCGCACCGCGCACATCCGGCTGGAGCGCATCCAGGCCGTCGACGTCACCCAGCCGCTCCTCGCGCGCGTGGCGGGCGTCGCCAAGCTGAAACTGGACGTCGTCGGCGCGGACAAGAAGGACGAGCTCGCCTTCCTCGGGGCGGAGGAGGCGCGCGCCCTGCGCGCGGAACTCCTCGCGCGCGCCGCCGGGTTCGCGCCGGAGACCGCGCACGAGGTGGGCGAGGCCCCCTCCCGGGAGCTGCTGCGGGTGCCGCCGCGCGTCCTCGCCGTCTCCCTCGTCCTGACCGGCGCGACCTGGGGCTCGCTGGCCGCCGCACTCATCGTGCCGACCGTGCTGTGGCTGGTCACGGAGAGCGCGTGGACGGTCCTCGCCACCGCCGTCCCGCTGGTCGGCGCGGCGGGCGCGGCCAGCGTCGGACGGTTCGTCACCGAGTACGACTGGACGGTGGGCGAGTCGCCGGACGGACTGCGCCTCGACCACGGTCTGCTCGACCGCGCCCACGAGACGGTGCCGCCGGGCCGGGTGCAGACCGTACGGCTGGTGGAGCCGCTGCTGTGGCGGCGGCGCGGCTGGGTGCGGGTGGAGCTGGACGTGGCGGGCTCGTCCAACTCGGTGCTGCTGCCGGTCGCCCCGCGCGAGATCGCCGAGTCGGTCGTCGCACGGGTGCTGCCCGGGGTGACCGTGCCGCCGCGGGAGGACCTGGCGCGTCCGCCCCGGCGCGCGGGCCGGTGTGTGCCGCTGTGGTGGCGCGGGCACGGACTGGCGGTGACGGACACGGTGTTCGCGGCCCGCTCGGGTCTGCTGAGCCGCAGCCTGGCCCTCGTCCCGCACGCCAAGGTGCAGAGCGTACGGCTCACCCAGGGACCCTGGGAGCGGTGCTGGAACGTCGCCGACGTGCACGTGGACACCGGTGCCGGCAAGACCGTCTCCGCGCGGCTCAGGGACGCCGGGGAGGCCGCGGAGCTGCTGCGGACGCAGGCCGAGCGGTCCCGCACGGGACGCCGGGACGCGCGGCCGGACCGCTGGATGGCGTGAGAAGCACGAAGGGGCGCCGGGGGCCCTCGTCCCCGGCGCCCCTTCGCACGGTTCAGGAGACGGCGCTGCGCAGTCCCTGCACGTCGATGTGCTCGGTCTCGTCGTGGGCCGTCAGGTCGATGACCTGGCCGACGCCGCGGGACCGGTCGTCGGCGGGCTTGAACTCCGCCTCCGCCTCGGCCTTGTGCAGGGCGAGCGCCTCCTCGCCGACCACGTCGGCCAGGTCCTCGTTCTGCACGGACTCCAACGCGGCGGGCCCGGCCTGCTTCTGGGTGCCGAAGAAGTCGAAGCCGCCCTCGACCGAGGGACGCCGTACGGGAGTCCCCGGGACGACGGCCACCGCGGTCGGCGCGATGAAGTGGCCCGAGGGGCGCCGGGCAGGCGGCAGCGCGGGCTGGGCCGGGGCGGACGCGCCGGCCGGGGTGGTGGCGGCCGCGCGCTCGTGCCCGGCCGCCCCGGACTTCCCCTGCGGGTCGTCCTCCGGCGCGCGCTCCGTCTCGGACGCCGCGGTGCGCGCCGTCTCGGGCGCGCCCGCGCCGGTCTTCACGCTTCTCCGGCCGGAGGGGCCCTGCGGCGGGACGTGGTGCGGGGGCTCGTCCTTCGGGGAACCGCCGTCCGGCGTCCCGTCGGTGTCCTTGGCGGCGGCGGTGGCGGTGTCCTGGGGGGCGGAGTCGTCCGCCGGGTCGTCCGCCGAATCCTCCGCCTGGTCCTCGCCGGCCTCCGGGGCGTCGGCTTCCGGGGCGTCGGCTTCCGCGTCCGCGGTCTCGTCCGCGTTCTCGTCCGCCTCGCCGTGCAGCGCGTCCCCGCCGTCCTGAGCGTCCCCGGCATCCTGCGCGTCCTCGTCGAACCGCGACAGCGCCGCCTGGGCCCGCAGGAACAGGCGGGAGCCCTCCGGAGAGAAGACCGCCGGGGCATCCTCGCCGGACTCGCCGCCCTCGGCCGCCGCGGCCCCGTCCGGCTCCACGGCTCCATCCGGCTCCACGGCTCCGGCCTCGTCCAGCGCCTCCGCGTCCGCCGCGGCCTCGGCCGCGGCGGTGTCCTCACCCGCCGGGGCAGCCACAGCCCCGTCGGCGGCGGGGGCGCCCGGCGGCAGAGCGCGCGCGGGCGTGATCGCCTCTATCTCCAGGACCCGGCGCTCCTCCAGGACGCTCGCCCGCTCCGTCTCCGCGGTGGCGTAGCGGCGCAGCAGGGCCGCGTGCTCGTTGCGCAGCTTCGCGAGCTCGGCCCGCTTGGCGCGCAGCCGCTGCTCCAGCTTCTGGCGCAGCTCGCGGGACTCGTCGAGGTCGGTCTCCAGTTCGGCGACCCGTTCCTCGTGCCGCCACTCGTCGCCCGCCCGCGCGCGTGTGAGGTCGGCGACCTGTTTGCCCGCCTGGGCGTCCCAGCGGCGCATGACGACCGCGCCGACGACCGCGGTGGCCGCGGCGGCCGCGGCCAGGCCGCGCAGCACGACGGGTTCGGTGAACACCCAGGGCGCCAGTGCCCAGACGACGGACACGCCTGCGATCGCCGACGGGGGCAGCACCCTGTGCAAGGGCGGGGAATGACGGTGACGTCCACGTGGCATGGCCAGAAACTTACCGCGCGTAGGCGATTCTTGGAGCCCCGCCCCGTAAAAACACGGCCATCCCGCGCCGTTCACACGGCATCAGGAATCACATTCGCCGCGGAATTGACCAGGAATCAAGATCGGAGGGGCTCTTCGGCCCTCTCCGGGGTTCTCAGCCGCTCCCCCATCCACTCCAGCGTCGCCGGAATCTCGCGCCGCCATGTGTTGAAGTTGTGCCCGCCGCTTTCGAGGATGATCGAGGAGATCCGCGTCCGCTTCGTGGCCTTCACCCGCTCGATGAACTTCAGGGTGTCCTGGTAGTTGGTCTCGCCGGCCTTGCTGCTGCTGACGAGGAGCGAGGTGTCCGGCGCGGGCAGGTGCTCCAGGCACCACCGCAGGTCGGCGCGGTCGCGCAGGGCCCGGTCGCCGTGGAAGAGGTCGCCGGTCGTGGCGTCGACGGGCGCCTCGTAGTAGGCGGAGAGCCCGGCCCCCGCGCCGAACACCGCGGGGTGGTGCATGGCGAGCTTCAACGCGCAGTACCCGCCGGTGGAATCACCGATCACGCCCCAGCCGCCGGGCTGTGAGCCCACCCGGTAGTGGCCGCCCACGGCGTCGGGCAGATCCCGGGCGAAGAAGCTCTCGGTCTGCGGTCCACCGGGGATGTCGACGCATTCCGTGTCCCGGGGCGGCGCCACGGTCGGACGCATCATCACCAGCACCATCGGAGGCATACGGCCCTGACCGGCGAGCCGCGCCGCCGTCTGCGGATAGTCGAGCTTGTCCACCAGCGCCTGCGCCGTCCCCGGATAGCCGGTCAGGACGACGGCCGCGGGAAACGCCCGGGTGCGAAATCCCGGCTGGAAATACTCCGGTGGCAGATAGACGTACGCGGGCGTGGCGATACGGGTCGTGCGGCCCACGATCTCGACCTTCTGGATCCGCCCGCTCACCGACGGGTCCCCGCTGACCGCCCCCGGCACCCGCCGCGCCTCCACGACACGCAGCGGACCGCCCGGCGGGGTGTGGTCGACCACGACCCCCATGCCCTTCTCCCGCCCGAACAGGTCGGCCCAGCCCGCGTAGAAGCCGAAGGCCTGGTTCGCGGCGAGCCCGACCGACGCGAACAACGCCAACTGCGTGCCCAGCAGCAGCCCGACCCGCCCGGCCACGACCCGTACGCTCCGCCGGGCCAGCCGTGGCCACACCCACACCGTCCCGGCGAACAGCCCCACGGCCGTCAGGACCGCCAGCGCCAGCACCTTGTCGCTCGTCAGACCCATCGATGGTTACCCGTCCGCGCTTTCCTTGGCCTTTGAACACGCATTTGGGGAGCCGAGTGAACCTCTCCCCGTATGACACCGTCCTAGAGGGCGCAATGTCGCCGGATGCCCGAATCGGGACCGGATCCAAAACTCTCGCAGAACTCATGGGATGCGATGTCTGTCAGGACAGATGTGGAAATGTCGGGCGGGGTTCCGCAACGGGTGAGCCGGATACGGCATCTGTCGGGCCGTCTGCGGCCGCTTCTGCTGGGCCCGCGCCCCGAGTCCGTCCCCCTGCTGGTCGGACGGACCTGCGCCCTGGTCGGCCTGCTGGACATCGCCGCGGGCGTCTTCCCGCGCTTCCGGCACAGCTGGATGCACGCCCTCGCCGAGGTGCTGCCGGGCTCCTTCGGCCCGTTCGCCGCCGCGCTGTCGCTCAGCGCCGGAGTGCTGTTGCTGCTGCTCGCCCACGGGCTCAGGCGCGGCAAGCGGCGTGCGTGGCGCGCGGCCGTCGTCCTGCTGCCCGCCGGAGCGGTGGCCCAGTTCTCCTACCGCCACTCCGTCATCGGCCTCTTCATCTCCGTCTGGCTCCTCGCCACCCTGGTGCGCCACCGCGACCAGTTCGTGGCCCTGCCCGACCCGCGCAGCCGCTGGCGGGCCCTGGCCAACCTCATCCTCATGGGCGCCGGTTCGCTCGCCCTCGGCCTCGTCATCGTCAGCGCCCACCCCGGCACGCTCCTCGGCGACCCGAGCCTGGCCGACCGCATCAGCCACGTCCTGTACGGCATGGCCGGCTTCGAGGGCCCGGTCGACTACCGGGGCAGCACCTCCTGGACCGTCGCCTTCTCCCTCGGCGCCCTCGGCTGGATCACCGCCGTCACCACCATCTACCTCGCGTTCCGGCCCGAACACCCGGCCGCGCACCTCACCGAGGACGACGAGGCACGCCTGCGCGCCCTGCTCGCCCGGCACGGCGGCCGCGACTCCCTCGGCCACTTCGCGCTGCGCCGCGACAAGGCCGTCGTCTTCTCCCCCAGCGGCAAGGCCGCGGTGACCTACCGCGTCGTCTCCGGCGTCATGCTGGCCAGCGGCGACCCCATCGGCGACGTCGAGGCGTGGCCCGGCGCCATCGAGCGCTTCATGGACGAGGCCAAGGCCCACTCCTGGACCCCGGCCGTCATGGGCTGCTCCGAGACCGGCGCGGAGGTCTGGACCCGCGAGACCGGGCTCGACGCCCTCGAACTGGGCGACGAGGCGGTGGTGGACGTCCCGGATTTCTCGCTCGCCGGCCGCGCGATGCGCAACGTGCGCCAGATGGTCAAGCGCATCGAGCGCGCCGGTTACGAGACCCGGGTACGCCGCGTCCGTGACCTCGGTCCCACCGAACTGGAGCGGGTCCGCCGCGCCGCCGAGGACTGGCGCGGCACCGACACCGAACGCGGCTTCTCCATGGCCCTCGGCCGTGTCGGCGACCCCGCCGACGGCGACTGCCTGATCGCCACCGCCCACAAGAGCGACGCCGAACCCGGCCCCTACGGCGACCTCAAGGCCGTCCTGCACTTCGTGCCCTGGGGCACCGACGGCGTCTCCCTGGACCTGATGCGCCGCGACCGCTCCGCCGACCCCGGCATGAACGAACTGCTGATCGTGGCCGCGCTCCAGGCCGCCCCCCGGTTCGGCATCGCGCGCGTGTCGCTGAACTTCGCCATGTTCCGCTCGGCCCTCGCCCGCGGCGAGAAGATCGGCGCGGGCCCCGTCCTGCGGGCCTGGCGCGGCCTGCTGGTCTTCCTGTCGCGCTGGTTCCAGATCGAGTCGCTCTACAGGTTCAACGCCAAGTTCCAGCCCCGCTGGGAGCCCCGCTTCGTCGTCTACCGCGCCTCCGCCGACCTCCCCCGCCTCGGGATCGCCGCCATGCAGGCCGAGGGCTTCGTGAACCTGGCCCTGCCGCGCTTCCTGCGCCGCCGCGGCGCCGCCCCGCGCCCCTGCCCGCACCGCGTCCCGGAAGGGGGCGTACGGGCCGCCTGACGCCCCCACCAGGGCGGGGACGGGGCCACGGCACGTCACCGCCCCCGCTTGGGCCTACGCTGAACGTATGAGCAAGCAGAGCGGACGCGGGCGGGTCGCGGGCCTTCCGCAGTGGGACCGGTGCGCGGTCATGGGGGTCGTCAACGTGACCCCCGACTCCTTCTCCGACGGCGGCCGCTGGTTCGACACCACGTCCGCCGTCAAGCACGGTCTCGCGCTGGTCGAGGAGGGCGCCGACCTCGTCGACGTCGGCGGCGAGTCCACCCGCCCCGGCGCCACCCGGGTCGACGAGGACGAGGAGCTGCGCCGCGTCATACCCGTCGTCCGCGGCCTGGCCGCGGAGGGCGTCACGATCTCCGTCGACACCATGCGCGCCTCCGTCGCCGAGCGGGCCCTCGCCGCCGGCGCCGCCCTCGTCAACGACGTCAGCGCCGGGCAGGCCGACCCCGCGATGATCCCGGTCGTCGCCGCCGCGGGCGCTCCCTTCGTCGTCATGCACTGGCGCGGCTTCCTCCAGGGCGGCAACGTCCGGGGCGTGTACGCCGACGTCGTCTCCGAGGTCGTCGACGAGATCCGCGCGCGGGTCGACGCCGTCCTGGCCGGCGGGATCGCCCCCGACCGCATCGTCGTCGACCCCGGCCTGGGCTTCTCCAAGGACGCCGAGCACGACCTCGTGCTGCTCGCCCACCTCGACCGGCTGCACGCCCTCGGGCACCCGGTCCTGGTCGCCGCCTCCCGCAAGCGGTTCCTCGGCCGGGTCCTCGCCGGTCCCGAGGGCGAGCCGCCCCCCGCGCGGGAACGCGACGCCGCCACCGCCGCCGTCTCGGCCCTCGCCGCGCACGCCGGCGCCTGGGCCGTCCGCGTCCACGAGGTGCGCGCCACCGCCGACGCCGTACGCGTCGTGCAGGCCATCGAGGAGGCGCGCGGCGGCGCGGCGGGCCGCGAAGGAGCCCGGTGAGCGCCCCCCACACCGACGTCGAACAGGTGGAGGCCGCCAACACCGCCTTCTACGAGGCGCTGGAGCGCGGCGACTTCGAGACGCTGTCCTCGCTCTGGCTCACCCCGTCCGACCTCGGCGTCGACGAGAGCTACCACGACCCGGCCGACGCCGGCGTGATCTCCTGCGTGCACCCCGGCTGGCCCGTGCTCACCGGCCGCGGCGAGGTCCTGCGGTCGTACGCCCTGATCATGGCGAACACCGACTACATCCAGTTCTTCCTCACCGACGTGCACACCTCCGTGACCGGTGACACGGCGATCGTCACCTGCACCGAGAACATCCTCAGCGGCGGCCCGGCCCCCGAGGGACACGACGACGAGCTCGGGCCCCTCGTGGGACAGCTCGTCGTCGCCACGAACGTGTTCCGGCGCACACCGGACGGCTGGAAGATGTGGACCCACCACGCCTCCCCCGTCCTCGCCGAGAACGACCGGGAAGAGGGCGACGAGACCCCCGGTTGAGTGGGTACGCGGGCCACAGGGACCAAGAGGTGGTTGGAATCACGCACCCGCGGGTAGGGGCGGCTACCAACCCGTGAGCCGCCGCGATCCCCCAGGGAAACGCGCGTCGCGCCCCCTGAGGGCGACGGACCGGGCCGCGCCCCCGCGGCCCGGCCCTGTCGGTGGCCGCGGGTAGATTCGGTCGAGGCCGGTGTGCCGCCCGCACACGGCACCGACCGGCCGTCACCGACGACTGCAGGAGTGATTCGCGTGGATCGTGTCGCGCTGCGCGGCCTGAAGGCCCGCGGGTACCACGGTGTGTTCCCCGAGGAACGCAGAGAGGGCCAGACCTTCGTCGTGGACCTCGTCCTCGGCCTGGACACCCGGCCCGCCGCCGCCGACGACGACCTGGCGAAGACCGTGCACTACGGCATCGTGGCGGAGGAGGTCGTGGCCGTCGTCCAGGGCGAGCCGGTCAACCTCATCGAGACGCTCGCCGAGCGCGTCGCCCAGGCCTGTCTGAAGCACGAAGGAGTCCAGGAGGTCGAGGTCACCGTCCACAAACCGGACGCGCCGATCACCGTGCCCTTCGACGACGTGACCGTCACCATCACCCGGAGCCGAGTATGACCGCACCGTTCATCAAGGGCCCCAGCGACCCGACCGTCCAGCCGGTACCCGCCTCCGTCGTCGACAAGGTCGACGCCGCCGACACCACCCTCCACAACCCGAAACGGGCCGTGATCTCCCTCGGCTCCAATCTGGGCAACCGCCTGGAGACCCTGCAGGGCGCCGTGGACGCCTTGGCGGACACCCCGGGCCTGCGCGTCAAGGGCGTCTCCCCCGTCTACGAGACGGAGCCCTGGGGCGTCGAGCCCGGCAGCCAGCCGTCGTACTTCAACGCGGTCGTGGTCCTCAAGACCACCCTGCCGCCGTCCTCGCTGCTGGAGCGGGCCCACGCCGTCGAGGAGGCCTTCCACCGCGTCCGGGACGAGCGCTGGGGCGCCCGCACCCTCGACGTCGACATCGTCGCCTACGCCGATGTCGTCTCCGACGACCCGGTGCTGACCCTCCCCCACCCGCGCGCACACGAGCGGGCCTTCGTCCTCGCACCCTGGCTCGACCTGGACCCGGAGGCCCTGCTGCCCGGCCGCGGCCCTGTCGCCGACCTGCTCGGCACCGTCACCCGCCAGGGCGTCGTCCCCCGCCAGGACCTGGAACTCCGGCTGCCCGAGTAGTCGTTAAGGTCAAGAGCCGGCCCACACCCCGTGGGGCCCCGGGGGGAGCTGAAGGGACACCGTGAGAGAGCTGCACATCAGGATGCTGGTCGGCGTGTTCGTGATCGCCGGAGTCCTCTCCTGGGCGGGCGCCCGCCTTTGGAACTCGGTGGGGACCCTGCCCAGCGTCCCCCTGGCCGCCCCCATCGTGCTGGCGATCATCGCCGTGATCCTGCTGTCCACGGCGCTGTCCATCCGCTCCCGCCTCAGAGCGCAGCGCGAGCGCGACCCCGAGGCCAAGGGCGTCGACCCCCTGATGGCGGCCCGCGCCGTCGTCTTCGGCCAGGCCAGCGCGCTGGTGGCCGCCCTGGTCGCCGGCATGTACGGCGGCACCGGCGTCTTCCTGCTGGAGCTCCTGGACGTCCCCGCCCGCCGCGACCAGGCCATCTACGCCGGCTTCTCGGTCGTGGCCGCCGTCGGCGTCATAGCGGCCGCCCTGTTCCTGGAGCGCGTCTGCAAGCTCCCGGACGACGAGGACGACCACAACGGCACCGGGGCGGCCCCCACCACCTAGGTGTATTGACCCACAGGACTGTTCACGCGGCGCCGGATCAGCGGGCCAGGATCAGGCTCATCGCCTCGGCGCGGGTCGTGGCGTCGCGGAGCTGGCCGCGCACCGCCGACGTCGTGGTCTTGGCGCCGGGCTTGCGGATGCCGCGCACCGACATGCACATGTGCTCGGCCTCGATGACCACGATGACGCCCCGGGCCTCCAGGATCCGCATCAGGGAGTCGGCGACCTGCGTGGTGAGACGTTCCTGCACCTGGAGCCGGCGGGCGAACACCTCGACCAGCCGGGCGAGCTTCGACAGACCCGTGATCTTGCCGCTCTCGGCCGGGATGTACCCCACGTGCGCCACGCCGTGGAACGGCAGCATGTGGTGCTCACAGAGGCTGACGATCTCGATGTCCTTCACGAGCACCATCTCGTCGTGCCCGAGATCGAAGGTCGTCGTCAGCACGTCCTCGGCGTCCTGACGCAGTCCCGCCAGCAGCTCCCGGTACGCCCGCGCCACCCGGGCCGGTGTCTCCTTCAGGCCCTCGCGGTCCGGGTCCTCGCCGACCGCGATCAGCAGCTCCCGTACGGCGGCCTCGGCGCGCTTCTCGTCGAACTCGCCGATGCGGCCTTCGCCGTCCAGCGTCACCGGGTCGGTCATGGGGTGCCTCGTTCCTTCGCGGGTGCGCGTATGGGTCACGCGTCTGGTCACGCGTCTGATCTGCGGTCATACGAAATGCCGCGCCCCCCAGGCTAGAACCAGGGGGGCACGGCATCCATTCCGGGCCCGGTCACCGACCGGGTGGGGCGTCAGCTCTCGGGACGCTCCTCGGGGGCCTGCTCGGTCGCCGGGGCGGGATCCGTCACCGTCGACTTGGCGGTGCTGATCGCCGGAGTCGTGCCGTTGGCGCCGTTCGTCAGTGCGAGCTCCTTCGGGGAGAGCACCGGCGGACGGGTCGACGGCGTACGGCGGGAGGAGCCGGTCCAGGCGGGCCGGGGCGGGCGCTTGACGATGGGGGCGAAGATCTCGGCGATCTCCTCCTTGCCCAGCGTCTCCCGCTCCAGCAGGGCCAGGACGAGGTTGTCGAGGACGTCGCGGTTCTCGACCAGGATCTCCCAGGCCTCGTTGTGCGCCGTCTCGATGAGCTTCTTGACCTCCTCGTCCACCAGCGCGGCGACCTCTTCCGAGTAGTCGCGCTGGTGAGCCATCTCACGTCCCAGGAACGGCTCGGTGTTGTCGCCGCCGAACTTGATGGCGCCGAGACGCTCGGTCATGCCGTACTGCGTGACCATCGCGCGAGCCGTGGCCGTGGCCTTCTCGATGTCGTTCGCGGCGCCCGTGGTCGGGTCGTGGAAGACCAGCTCCTCGGCCGCGCGGCCGCCCAGCATGTAGGCCAGCTGGTCCAGCATCTCGTTGCGTGTGGTCGAGTACTTGTCCTCGTCCGGGAGCACCATCGTGTAGCCGAGGGCCCGGCCTCTGGACAGGATCGTGATCTTGTGGACCGGGTCGGAGTTCGGGGAGGCCGCCGCGACCAGGGCGTGTCCGCCCTCGTGGTACGCGGTGATCTTCTTCTCCTTGTCCGACATGATCCGGGTCCGCTTCTGCGGGCCCGCCACGACGCGGTCGATGGCCTCGTCCAGCATGTGGTTGTCGATGAGCTTCTTGTCGGAGCGGGCCGTGAGCAGGGCGGCCTCGTTGAGGACGTTGCTCAGGTCGGCACCGGTGAAGCCCGGCGTACGGCGGGCGACCGCCGAAAGGTCGACGTCCGGGGCGACCGGCTTGCCCTTCTGGTGGACCTTGAGGATCTCCAGACGGCCCTGCATGTCCGGGCGGTCGACGGCGATCTGCCGGTCGAAGCGGCCGGGGCGCAGGAGGGCCGGGTCGAGGATGTCGGGCCGGTTCGTGGCGGCGATGAGGATCACACCGCCCTTGACGTCGAAGCCGTCCATCTCGACGAGCAGCTGGTTCAGCGTCTGCTCGCGCTCGTCGTGCCCGCCGCCGAGGCCGGCGCCGCGGTGGCGGCCGACCGCGTCGATCTCGTCGACGAAGACGATCGCCGGGGCGTTCGCCTTGGCCTGCTCGAACAGGTCGCGGACCCGGGAGGCACCGACACCGACGAACATCTCGACGAAGTCGGAACCGGAGATCGAGTAGAAGGGCACGCCCGCCTCGCCGGCGACGGCGCGCGCGAGGAGCGTCTTGCCGGTGCCGGGAGGGCCGTAGAGCAGGACGCCCTTGGGGATCTTCGCGCCGACGGCCTGGAACTTGGCGGGCTCCTGGAGGAACTCCTTGATCTCCTGGAGCTCCTCGACGGCCTCGTCCGAGCCGGCGACGTCGGAGAACGTCGTCTTCGGGGTGTCCTTGGTGATGAGCTTCGCCTTCGACTTCCCGAAGTTCATGACCCGGGAGCCGCCGCCCTGCATCTGATTCATCAGGAACAGGAACACGACGACGATGAGGACGAAGGGCAGCAGGGAGAGCAGGATGCCGACGAACGGGTTCTGCTTGGACGGCGAGACCGTGTAGCCGTCGGGGATCTGCTTCTGCTGGAACTTGTTCTGCAGGGTGTTGGCGATGTCCACGCCCTGGTCGCCGATGTAGCTGGCCTGGATCTTGGTGGATCCCTCGACCTTCACACCGTCTTTGAGCTGGACCTTGATGTTCTGCTCGTCGCCGGTGGTGATCTTGGCCGACTCGACCTTGTTCTCATTGATCGCCTGGACGACCTGGCCGGTGTCCACCGTCTTGTAGCCGCCGGACGAGCCGACGACCTGCATCAACACGACCACGGCAAGGACGGCCAGCACGATCCACATGACCGGCCCACGGAAGTATCGCTTCACGTCCATCCATACGGAGCGGTGCCGCCCCGTCCCTCCTGCCATAGTGAGTTTGATAAGACAGTTCTTCTGACGGTACCCCAGCTTCGACGCCCGTAGCCGCACGGGACGGCCGTCAAGCCCGTCTGCTTGCTCCAACGGCGCGATGCCCGCCGGGGTTCCCGATCTTCCTACGGAACGGGGTCAGCCGCCGTAGACGTGGGGCGCGAGGGTACCGACGAACGGGAGGTTGCGGTACTTCTCGGCGTAGTCGAGGCCGTAGCCCACGACGAACTCGTTGGGGATGTCGAAGCCGACCCACTCGACGTCGATGGCCACCTTGGCCGCGTCGGGCTTGCGCAGCAGCGTGCACACCTTGAGGCTCTCCGGCTCGCGGGAGCCGAGGTTGGACAGCAGCCACGACAGGGTCAGGCCGGAGTCGATGATGTCCTCGACGATCAGGACGTGCCGGCCCTTGATGTCGGTGTCGAGGTCCTTGAGGATCCGCACGACCCCGGAGGACTGGGTGCCGGCGCCGTACGAGGAGACGGCCATCCAGTCCATGGTGACCGGGGTGGACAGCGCCCGCGCGAGGTCGGCCATGACCATCACCGCGCCCTTGAGCACGCCGACGATCAGCAGGTCCTTGCCCGCGTACTCAGCGTCGATCTTCGCGGCCAGCTCGGCCAGCTTCGCGTCGATCTCTTCCTTGGTGATGAGCACCTTCTTGAGGTCGGCACCCATGTCTTTCGCGTCCACCCGCATCACTTTCGGTCGGTCGTCCCGCTTCTGCACGGCTCACGGCCCTACGGCTGACGTCCCCCGCGGGAGTCCGGGGCCTTCCGGGTCCGGAGGCCCGGTCTCTCCCTGTGGGGGTCTTTTTCAGCCTTGCCGAATCACCAGTCTGCCACCCTGGCGACGTGCGACGACTTTGCCGGGGAGGTTGATGGCCCCCTGGCCGCGCCAGCCGGTGATCAGGCGGTCCACTTCCTCGACGTGCCGGGCGAAGAGCGAACCGGCGGGTGCGCCCGCCTCGATGGCGGCCCGGCGCAGGATCCGGCGGCGCACCGCGGGCGGCAGCGTGTAGAGCTTGGCGCAGTCGAGGAGTCCGGCGGCGTCACGGACGGCGGTCTCGGCCTGGCCGGCCCACGCGTCGAGGGCGTCGGCGTCGTCGCGGGAGAGCTGGGCGGTGCGGGCGAGGGCTTCGACGACGCCTTTGCCGAGCGCCTTCTCGAGGGCGGGCAGGCCCTCCTGGCGCAGCCGGGAGCGGGTGTAGGCGGGGTCGGAGTTGTGGGGGTCGTCCCAGACGGGCAGGGACTGGACCATGCAGGCCTTGCGGGCGGTCTGCCGGTCGAGGCCGAGGAAGGGGCGACGGTAACGGCCGTCGGCCCCCGAGACCGCGGCCATCCCGGACAGGGAGCGGATGCCGGAGCCGCGGGCGAGGCCGAGCAGGACGGTCTCCGCCTGGTCGTCGCGGGTGTGGCCGAGCAGGACGGCGGCGGCGCCGTGGCGTTCGGCCGCGTCGTCGAGGGCGGCGTAGCGGGCGTCGCGGGCGGCGGCCTCGGGCCCGCCGCCGCGGCCGACGGTGACGGCGATCGACTCGACCGGGTCCAGGCCGAGTTCGCGCAGGCGCAGGACGACTTCCTCGGCGCGCAGGTCGGAGCCGGGCTGCAGACCGTGGTCGACGGTGATGCCACCGGCGCGGATGCCGAGTTTGGGGGCCTCGAAGGCGAGGGCGGAGGCGAGGGCCATGGAGTCGGCGCCGCCGGAGCAGGCCACGAGGACGAGCGGGGAGGGGGTTCGCTCGTGCGGGGTGGCGCGCCGGGGCGTGCGCTGGGCCGGGCCGGGGAGGTCGTACGCCGTCTCGCGCGCGGTGTCGCGGGCGACGCGCGCGGCGGCGACCGGCGTCGCGGCCGGTGCCTGCGGCCGGGAGGCGCGGCTGCCGGGGACGTCGGTGGTTCGGTTGTGTTCGGTGAGGAGGTCGTGGAGTACGCGGCGAACCGCCAGGCGTATCGCCGCGACCGCAGGATGGGGACCCATGTCCGGTTCCCTTCATGAAGTTGTCCGGGGATGTGGCCGACTTCGGTCACTCAGAGTGTGTAGATGGTGACAGAAGCGGGCCGTTCCCCGAGCATTGCACGCCTACCCATGGCTCACGGTCCCTCGGACGGGTGATTGGAGGGGCGTTCGTCTGCCGTCGGCCGATTTCGGTTCACGGCCGTCGTATGAGATGCGCGGCGGGCCGGGGGCGTCATCCGTCGGCCTTGCGGTGCACGCGGGCGATCCAGTCCGCCGGTGCGCCGATCTCCGCCTTGGTGGGCAGCGTGTTCGGGGACGTCCAGACGCGGTTGAAGCCGTCCATGCCGACCTCGTCGACGACGGCCCGCACGAAGCGCTCGCCGTCGCGGTACTGGCGGAGCTTGGCGTCCAGGCCGAGCAGCTTGCGCAGCGTGGTGTCGAGCCGGGAGGCGCCCTTGGCGCGGCGCTGCTGGAACTTCTCGCGGATCTCGGCGACGGAGGGGACGACGGCGGGGCCGACGCCGTCCATGACGAAGTCGGCGTGTCCCTCCAGGAGGGACATCACGGCGGTGAGCCGGCCGAGGATCTCCCGCTGGCCGGGGGTCTGGACGAGTTCGACGAAGGAGCGTCCGCCGTCGTCCTCCTCGCCCTCGGGACGGCCGCCGGCGAGGGACTGGGCGGCCTCGCGGACCCGTTCCAGGACGGTCATGGGGTCGACGTCGGTCTCGCCGAGGAAAGACTGGATTTCGCCCTCGAGGTGGTCCCGCAGCCAGGGGACGGCGCTGAACTGGGTGCGGTGGGTCTCTTCGTGGAGGCACACCCACAGCCGGAAGTCGTGGGGGTGGACGTCGAGTTCGCGTTCGACGTGGACGATGTTGGGGGCGACGAGCAGCAGCCGGCCGCCGCCGTTCTCCCCGGCGGGCATGTCGCGGGTGGCGGGGGCGAAGGTCTCGTACTGGCCGAGGACGCGGGAGGCGAGGAACGACAGCAGCATCCCGAGCTCGACACCGGTGACCTTGCCGCCGACCGCGCCGAGGACGGCCTGGCCGGTGCCGTTGCCGCGGCGCTCCTGCATCTTCTCCAGCAGGGGCTTGAGGATCTCGCGGAACCCGGCGACGTTGGCCCGGATCCAGCCGGGCCGGTCGACGACGAGGACCGGGGTGTCGTGCATCTCCTCGGTGCCCATGCGGGTGAACCCGCGGACGTGTTCCTCGGAGGACTTCGCGTGCCGGCGCAGTTCCGCGACGACGGCCCGGGCCTCGTCGCGGCTCACCTCGGGGCCCGGCCGTACGAACCGGGTCGCGGTCGCCACCGCGAGGTTCCAGTCGACCATCTGAGAAGAAGCAGCACCACCGATGCTCGTCATGCGTCAACCGTACGTGAGCGTTCCCGGTCGGGGCAGGGCGTGCGGGCGGACGCCCCGCGGACCGGTGCCCACGGGGCCGTCACCGGCAGCCGCAGGCGGCGAGGGCCGTGGCGGCCCGGTCGAGGGCGGCCGGGGCGGCGTCCCGGTCGGTGGTGTCGGAGGCGAGGAACGCGAAGGCGAGGAGGCGTCCGTCCTGGTCGACGACGGTGCCGGCCAGGGTGTTGACGCCGGTGAGGGTGCCGGTCTTGGCGCGGACGACGCCCGCGGCGCCGTCGCCGTAGCGGCTGGTGAGGGTGCCGGTGAAACCCGCCACGGGCAGGCCGGTGAGGACGGGGCGCAGTTCGGGGTGGGCGGGGTCGGCGGCGTGGGCGAGCAGGGCGGTGAGGAGGTCGGCGGTGAGGGCGTCGCGGCGGTCGAGGCCGCTGCCGTCCCGGAAGGCGACGCCGGAGACGGGCAGTCCGAGCTTGCCGAGCCGGGCCTCGATGGCCTTGCCGCCGCCTGCGAAGTCGGGGCGCTCGCCGCTCGCGAGGGCGGTGTGGCGGGCCAGGGCCTCGGCGATGTCGTTGTCGCTGTTGGTCAGCATGCGTTCGACCAGGGCGGTGAGCGGGGGCGAGCTGACCTGGGCGAGGGACTCGGCGCGGTTGGTGGCCTTGGAGGGGCCGGGCGCGCTGGTGCGCACGCCGTGGTCGGCGAGGAGGTCGGCGAAGCGTTCCGCCGCGTCCTTCGCGGGGTCGTCGCTGCGGTCGGCGGTGCCGCTGCTCGAGTCGTCGAGGCGGCCCTCGTCGGCCATCAGGGCGCTGACGGGGGCGAGGTTGGTGTTCTTGCCGATGGGGTGGCGTGCGGGTCCGGCGTAGAGCGTCGTGTCGTAGGAGAGCGTGACCTTGCGCAGGCCGCGCTGCTTCAGGGCGTCGGCGGTCCGCGCGGCGAGGTCGCGCAGTCCGGCCCAGCCGCCGGTCTTCTCGCGGGCGGTGAGGGTGGGGTCGCCGCCGCCGACGAGGACGAGTTCCTTCGTGTCGGGTTCCAGCGCGGTGCGGGTGGTGAGGCGGTGGTCGGCGCCCATCGCGGTGAGGGCGGCGACGGCGGTGGCGATCTTGGTGGTGGAGGCGGGCGTCAGGGCGTCGGAGGCGCCCTCGCCGTAGAGGCGCCGGCCGGTGGCCACGTCCACGACGGCGGCGCCGGTGCGGCGGCCGAGCTCGGGGGCGCCGAGGAGGGGCCGCAGGACGGTCGCGAGGGCCTTGCCGTCGGGGACGGACCCGGCGTGCCCGGCACCGGCGCCCAGGGCGGTGAGGACGGCGCCCGCGCTGGGCGCGGGGCGCGGACCCCTGGCCCGCGCGCCGGAGGGGTCGGTGTCCCCGCCGTGATCTGTGCCACCCGTGCGCTCCTGGGCGGCCGCCCGGTCCCGCTCGGCCGTACGCTGACCGGTGGAGTCCCAGGGGCCCGCGGCGGTCACCACCGTGGCGGCCAGCGCCAGTCCGGCGGTGGCGGCGCAGGCGGTGTACTGCCAGGTCTTCGGCCTCGTGGCGCGTGCGAGACGCGGTCGCAGGGCGTCCGCGGCCCGCGTCAGTCGCGGTCCCACGGCGTTCGCGAGCCGCGTCACCCGCGGTCCCGCGGCTCGCCAAGGCCTCAGCTCTGGCACGACCACCAGCCCCTTTCGCGATCACACACCTGCGTGAGGGACACTTAACCACCAGAACTATGTGTTGATCATGGAGGAGCCACCGGTGGAGTTCGACGTCACGATCGAGATTCCGAAGGGTTCGCGGAACAAGTACGAGGTGGACCACGAGACCGGTCGGATCCGCCTGGACCGTCGACTCTTCACTTCGACCGCCTACCCGACCGACTACGGCTTCGTCGAGAACACCCTCGGCGAGGACGGCGACCCGCTGGACGCGCTGGTCATCCTGGACGAGCCGACGTTCCCGGGCTGCCTCATCAAGTGCCGCGCGATCGGCATGTTCCGCATGACGGACGAGGCCGGCGGCGACGACAAGCTGCTGTGCGTCCCGGCGACCGACCCGCGCGTGGAGCACCTGCGCGACATCCACCACGTGTCGGAGTTCGACCGCCTGGAGATCCAGCACTTCTTCGAGGTCTACAAGGACCTGGAGCCGGGCAAGTCCGTCGAGGGCGCCGACTGGGTGGGCCGTACCGAGGCCGAGGCCGAGATCGAGCGGTCCTACAAGCGCTTCAAGGACCAGGGCGGCCACTGAGCTTCCCCCTGGGCCGTGTCCCACAGCCGTTCCACGGACGGGCCGTACGCCGGGCGTACGGCCCGTCCGTGTATCCCTGGTGTCTGTGCGCATACTGAAGAACGGCGGAAGGTGTCGTTCCAAGGAGAGCTGCGTACGTGACGGACGCGGAGGACCGCAAGCCGCAGTCGGACGAGGCGAGGATGGCGTTCACGCCGCCCGCCGGGGTGGAGGTGGGGGACAGCGAGTCGGAGACCACGTCGGAGTTCGCGCTCCCCAAGGGTCTCGACGTCCCTCAGCAGCCGCCCGCCGACCGGGAGGGCTCGGCGTTCAGCACGCCGAGAGGCTACGCCGCCGAGGACACCCTGCCCGGCTTCACACCGCCGGGCGGCATCCCGCAGATCAGTCTGACCAAGGACGTGCCCTGGCAGGACCGGATGCGCACGATGCTGCGCATGCCGGTGGCCGAGCGGCCCGCGCCGGAGCGGCCGCACAAGGCCGAGGAGGAGGGTCCGGCCGTCCCGCGCGTGCTCGACCTGACCCTGCGTATCGGCGAGCTGCTGCTGGCGGGCGGTGAGGGTGCCGAGGACGTGGAGGCCGCGATGTTCGCGGTCTGCCGGTCCTACGGCCTCGACCGCTGCGAGCCGAGCGTCACCTTCACCCTGCTGTCGATCTCGTACCAGCCGTCGCTGGTGGACGACCCGGTGTCGGCGGCGCGCACGGTACGCCGGCGCGGCACCGACTACACCCGGCTGGCCGCCGTGTACCAGCTGGTCGACGACCTCAGCGACGCCGAGACCCACATCTCCCTGGAGGAGGCCTATCGGCGGCTCGCGGAGATCCGGCGCAACCGGCACCCGTACCCGACCTGGGTCCTGACGGCGGCCAGCGGGCTGCTCGCGGGCGCGGCGTCCGTGCTGGTGGGCGGCGGGCTGCTGGTGTTCGTCGCGGCGGCCGTCGGCGCGATGCTCGGCGACCGGCTGGCGTGGCTGGCCGCGGGGCGGGGGCTGCCGGAGTTCTACCAGTTCACGGTCGCGGCGATGCCGCCGGCAGCGGTCGGGGTCGCGCTGACGCTGTCGCACGCCGACGTCAAGGCGTCCGCGGTGATCACCGGTGGGCTGTTCGCGCTGCTGCCCGGGCGGGCGCTGGTGGCGGGCGTGCAGGACGGGCTGACCGGCTTCTACATCACCGCGTCGGCCCGGCTGCTGGAGGTCATGTACTTCTTCGTCGGCATCGTGACCGGCGTGCTGGTGGTTCTGTACTTCGGGGTGAATCTGGGCGCCAAGCTCAACCCGGACGCGGCGCTGCACATCTCCGAGCGGCCGTACTGGCAGATCGCCGCGTCGATGCTGCTGTCGCTGACCTTCGCGGTGCTGCTCCAGCAGGAACGGTCCACCGTGCTCGCCGTGACCCTCAACGGGGGTGTGGCCTGGGTGGTGTACGGGGCGATGCGCTACGCGGGCGAGCTGTCGCCGGTCGCCTCGACGGCGGTGGCGGCCGGTCTGGTCGGTCTGTTCGGGCAGCTGATGGCCCGCTACCGGTTCGCGTCCGCGCTGCCGTACACGACGGCGGCGATCGGGCCCCTGCTGCCCGGTTCGGCCACGTACTTCGGGCTGCTGTCGATCGCGCAGAACGAGGTGGACGCGGGGCTGGTGTCGCTGGCGACGGCGGCCTCGCTGGCCTTGGCCATCGCGATCGGCGTGAACCTCGGGTCCGAGATCTCCCGGCTCTTCCTGCGGATCAGCTCGCCGGAGAAGCGCCGCTCCGCCAAGCGGACGCGCGGCTTCTGAGACGGCGACGGACGCCCCCCGGGGAGGGCGTCCGTGGCGAGAGGGCCGGCCGGTGGGCTCAGTAGCCCTGGTCCGGCGGGTACTGCTGGTTCTGCCTGCCGTAGCCCTGCGGGTACTGCTGGGCGTACGGCTGTCCGGGCTGCTGCTGCGGGTGCCGCTGCCCGTAGTACTGCTGGTCGTAGCCCTGGTCGTCGTAGCCCCGGTCGTCGTAGCCCTGCTGCCGCCCGGGTTCCTGCTGCTGCCCGTATCCGTACTGCCGCTGGTCCTGCCCGGGGCCGCCCTGGCCGCCGTACGGCTGCTGGGGCTGGTCGTGGGACGGGATGCGGCGCAGCTGCGTCGTCGCGTCGTCCATCGGCTGGTACCCCTGGTGCGGCTGCCCGTCCTGGGCGGCCGGGGCCTCGGCGGCGGCGCGCTTCTTCTTGCCGCGCTCGCGCAGGTACTCGATGAGGATCGGCACCACGGAGACGACGACGATCAGGACCAGGATCGCCTCGACGTTGCTCTTGATGAAGGAGATCTGGCCGAGCCAGTAGCCCGCGAGGGTGACGCCGGTGCCCCAGGCGATGCCGCCGATGACGTTGTACGTGAGGAAGGTGCGGTACTTCATACGGCCGGCGCCCGCCACGATGGGGGCGAAGGTCCGCACGATCGGCACGAAGCGCGCCAGCACGATGGCCTTGGGGCCGTACTTCTCCATGAACTCGTGCGCCTTGTCCAGGTTCTCCTGTTTGAAGAGCTTGGAGTTGGGGCGGCTGAAGAGCCTCGGGCCGAAGAACTTGCCGATCATGTAGCCGACCTGGTCGCCGATGACGGCGGCCAGCACGATGAGCGTGCAGACCAGCCACAGGGGCTGGCTGATGTAGGTCCCCTCGGCGACGAACAGACCCGCCGTGAACAGCAGGGAGTCCCCGGGCAGGAACGCGAAGAGGCCCGACTCCGCGAAGACGATCAGCAGGATGCCGGGAAGGCTGAACGTCTCGATGAGGTAGTCCGGGCTGAGCCACTCGGGGCCGAGCGCAAGGGTGGTCACGGGATTGTGGCTCCTGCGGGGGAAGGGGCGGACGTTCGGTCACGAGCGAGTCAAAAATATCAACGCGCGACCGGTGTCCCGGGTTCCATGGACCCGTTCAGGATGCACCGCCCGGCCCCGGCGACAAAGCTGTGGGTCATGGGCATCGATGAGTACGGCGGCGGGCAGGGTCCCAGCCCCGACGTTCTTGTAGTGACCACGAACGACGTCCCCGGGCATCGCGTGACCCGGGTCGTGGGGGAGGTCTTCGGACTGACCGTGCGCTCCCGGCACGTCGGCAGCCAGATCGGCGCCGGGCTGAAGTCGCTGGTCGGCGGCGAGCTGAAGGGCCTCACCAAGACGCTGGTGGAGACCCGCAACCAGGCGATGGAACGCCTCGTGGAGCAGGCACGCGCGCGAGGCGCCAACGGGGTCCTGGCCTTCCGCTTCGACGTGACGGAGGCGGCCGACGTGGGCACCGAGGTGTGCGCCTACGGGACCGCGGTGGTCCTGGCCCGCGAATAGAGCCTCGCGCGGGCCAGGACCCTCAGGCGGAGTGCCGGTGCGCGTTGGCGAGGATCGCCTCCTTGAGGTGCTCGGCGAGACCGGGCCGCATGGAGTCGTAGTACGCCTTGAAGCGCTCGTCGGAGACGTACATCTCCGCGAAGCACTTGTGCATCTCGTAGGGCACCTCGAAGTACCACTTGCCGATGTGCCGGCGGTGCTCCTCGGCCAGGTCCATGGCGGCTTCGCCGGACGGCTGCCCTCCGGCGGCCATCAGGGTGGTGTACCGCTCCTGCCAGTCGTCGACCTCGGCCTGGACGCGCTTCCAGTCCTCCTTGGTGTAGCTCGCCGCGCGGCGCTGCGACTCGGCGTACGCCTCGGTGCCGCCCCAGCGTTCCTCCGCCTCCGCGGCGTACTGCTCGGGGTCCTTGTCGCCGAACACCTCGAACCTCTCCTCGGGCGTCAGGTTGATTCCCATCGTGCGTGCCTCCATGGCGTGCTCCACGGCCGCCGCCATCTTCCGCAGCTTCTCGATCCGGGCGGTCAGCAGCTCGTGCTGCCGGCGCAGGTGTGCGCGCGGGTCCGCGTCCGGGTCGTCGAGCAGGGCGGCGACCTCGTCGAGGGGGAAGCCGAGCTCGCGGTAGAACAGGATCTGCTGCAGCCGGTCGAGGTCGGCGTCGCTGTAGCGCCGGTGTCCCGCGTGGCTGCGCTCGCTGGGCACGAGCAGACCGATGTCGTCGTAGTGGTGCAGGGTGCGCACCGTCACTCCGGCGAATCCGGCGACCTGTCCCACGGAGTAGCCCACTTCCGCTCCCTTCTCGGTACGCGCACCACGGTGCGCCCTCACGCCGCGTGAGGTGCAAGCCCTCATGTCCCGTCCTACCGTCGAGTCATGGCACTGCACCGCGGGAACAGCGAATCACCGGCCCCCCGAGGCGGCGGGCGCAGGCTGGCCGTCAACCCCTTCTACGGCGCCACGAACCCGGCCGCCGGCATGACCGAGGCCCCGCCCACGCATCGCCTCCCGGACTCCCCCATGGCGCCGTCGACGGCGTACCAGCTGGTGCACGACGAGCTGATGCTGGACGGCAACTCGCGGCTGAACCTCGCCACCTTCGTCACCACCTGGATGGAGCCGGAGGCGGCGGTGCTGATGGCGGAGTGCCGGGACAAGAACATGATCGACAAGGACGAGTACCCGCGCACCGCCGAGCTGGAGCGGCGCTGTGTGTCGATGCTCGCCGATCTGTGGAACGCGCCCGATCCGTCGGCGGCCGTGGGCTGTTCCACCACGGGTTCCAGCGAGGCGTGCATGCTCGCGGGCCTGGCGCTGAAGCGGCGCTGGGCGAGCCGCAACGCCGACCGGTACCCGTCCCCGCAGGCACGCCCCAACCTGGTCATGGGCGTCAACGTCCAGGTGTGCTGGGAGAAGTTCTGCACCTTCTGGGAGGTGGAGGCCCGGCTGGTCCCGATGGAGGGCGAGCGCTTCCACCTCGATCCGCAGGTGGCGGCCGAGCTGTGCGACGAGAACACCATCGGGGTCGTCGGCATCCTCGGCTCCACCTTCGACGGGTCCTACGAGCCGATCGCGGACCTGTGCGCCGCGCTGGACGCGCTCCAGGAGCGCACAGGCCTGGACGTCCCGGTGCATGTGGACGGCGCGTCCGGCGCGATGGTGGCGCCCTTCCTCGACGAGGACCTGGTGTGGGACTTCCGGCTGCCGAGGGTCGCCTCGATCAACACCTCGGGGCACAAGTACGGGCTGGTGTACCCGGGCGTCGGCTGGGCGCTGTGGCGGGACAAGGAGGCGCTGCCGGAGGAGCTGGTGTTCCGGGTGAACTACCTGGGCGGCGACATGCCGACGTTCGCGCTGAACTTCTCGCGGCCGGGCGCGCAGGTGGTGGCGCAGTACTACACGTTGCTGCGGCTGGGCCGGGACGGTTTCCGGGCCGTGCAGCAGGCGGCGCGGGACGTCGCAGGCCGGGTCGCGAAGGCCATGGAGGAGCTGGACGACTTCCGGCTGCTGACCCGGGGCGACCAGCTGCCGGTGTTCGCGTTCACCACGGCTGCGGACGTGACCCGGTTCGACGTCTTCGACGTGTCCCGGAGGCTGCGGGAGGCGGGCTGGCTGGTGCCGGCGTACACGTTCCCGCCGAACCGCGAGGACCTGTCCGTACTGCGGGTGGTGTGCCGCAACGGCTTCTCGGAGGACCTGGCGGACCTGTTCATCGACGATGTGCGCCGCTCCCTGGAGGACCTGCGCCGGCAGCCGCACCCCCTGACGCACGACAGGGGCGCGGCCACCGGGTTCCATCACTAGGGGGTGTCTTGCCGATCAGGCCGGGTCAGCTCCCGGTGTCTGGTGCCGTGCATCGCAAGGCGGAGGAGGGAGTCGATGCGGCGCATCGGCGACCGACGACAACGCGGCGAGGCGCGGCCTGATCGGCAAGACACCCCCTAGAGGTCGTCCTCGGGGTGCCGCTCACCAGTGGCGTACGGGTTCTCCTCACCGGCCAGGAGGCCGACGAACGGCTCGCCCTCGTCCGCGAAGGTGTAGGCGCCGCCCTCGACACGCTCGATGAGCCCGCGCGTCCACTCGCCCTCGGAGTCGGCGGTGTGGACCCACATGTTCATGATCTCGCCGATGTGGCCGAGCTGTTCGGCGCCTTCCTCGGGCACGTAGTGCTTGAGGACCGCCGTCCGCCACTCCTCGATCCGCCGCACGCGCTCGCGCAGCAGCTCCACGGCCTCCGCGCGCGGCAGGTCCACCAGGAAGCCCACGGCGGCCGTCTTCATGTCGCCGCGCTGGTCGTAGGTGACCAGCGCCTCGCGCAGCAGCCGGAAGTACTCCTCGGTGCCCTCGCCGGTCACCTCGTACTCGGTGCGCGGCGGACCGCCCGCCGTGGACGGGGCGATCTCGTGCGCGTACAGCAGTCCCTGCTTCGCCATCTGCTTGAGCGCGTGGTAGATCGAGCCCGGCTTGGCGTTGGACCACTCGTGCGCGCCCCAGTACTCCAGGTCGTTGCGCACCTGGTAGCCGTGGGCGCGGCCGTGCATACGGACCGCGCCCAGGACGAGGAGGCGGATGGCTGACATGCCGCCCAGGTTAGAACGGGAACCCGCTGCGGCCGTGCTGCACGGAGATCCACTTCATGGTGGTGAAGGCATCCAGCATGGTCTCGCCGTTCAGTCGGCCGACACCGGAGTGCTTCTCGCCGCCGAAGGGGACGATCGGCTCGTCGTGGACGGTGCCGTCGTTCACGTGGAACATGCCGGAGTCGATCCGCTTGGCGAAGGCGACACCGCGCTCGACGTCGGCCGTGTGCACGGCGCCGCTCAGGCCGTACGGGGTGTCGTTGACCAGCCGTACGGCCTCCTCCTCGCCGTCGAACGGCACGAGGAAGACGACCGGGCCGAAGACCTCCTGCCGCAGCAGCGCGGAGTCGGCCGGGAGGTCGGTCAGGACGGACGGCTCGACCAGGTTGTCCGTGGCCGTGCCGTGCACCAGGGCCGTCGCGCCCTCGGCGAGGGCCTGGGCGACGGTGCCGGTGAGCGCCTCGGCCTGCGAGGAGTTGATGACCGGGCCGATGACGGTCTCGGGGTCGCGCGGGTCGCCCACCTTGAGGGACTTCACCTTGGCGACGAACTTCTCGGTGAACGCGTCGGCGACCGTACGGTCCACGAGGACGCGGTTCGCCGCCATGCAGACCTGGCCCTGGTGGACGAAGCGGCTGAAGACGGCCGCGTCGACGGCGTAGTCGAGGTCGGCGTCGTCCAGGACCACCAGCGCGCTGTTGCCGCCGAGTTCGAGCACCGAGCGCTTGAAGTGCGAGGCGCAGACGGTGGCGACGTGCCGGCCGACCTTGTCCGAGCCGGTGAAGGAGATGACCTTGGGGACGGGGTGCTCGATGAACGCGTCGCCGATCTCGGCGATGTCGGTGATGACGACGTTGAGCAGACCGGCCGGAAGACCCGCCTCCTCGAAGATCTTCCCGACCAGCGAACCGCCGACGATCGGGGTGTTCTGGTGTGGCTTGAGCACCACGCCGTTGCCGAGCGCGAGGGCCGGGGCGACCGACTTCAGGGAGAGCAGGAAGGGGAAGTTGAACGGGCTGATGACACCGACGACACCGACCGGCACCCGGTAGACGCGGTTCTCCTTGCCGTCCACCGGCGACGGGATGATCCGGCCCTCGGGACGCAGCGCCAGATGCACCGCCTCACGCAGGAACTCCTTGGCCAGGTGCAGCTCGAACGCGGCCTTGAGCCGGGTGCCGCCCAGCTCGGCGACGATCACGTCGCCGATCTCCTGCTCGCGCTCCTCGACCACGCGCAGCGCCTTCTCGAAGACCGCGCGCCGGGCGTAGGGGTTGGTCGCCGCCCACTGCTCCTGGGCGCGGGCCGCCGCCCGGTACGCCTCGTCCACCTCGTCGACCGTGGCTATCGTGATCGACGCCAGCTTCTCACCGTCGTACGGGTTGAAGTCGATGATGTCCCAGGAGCCTGTGCCCGGGCGCCACTCACCGTCGATGTACTGCTGAGCCAGGTCGGTGAAATAGGACGACATGTGATCCCTCAATCCCTTGCAGACATCCGATCGGCCCGGTCGCCATCGTGATCGTCCTCACGGTCTGATCACACGTCATCGTACGTGTGTTTCAAGAGAGTTGAAGGAGTCCCCGGAGAAGATCCCGGCTCTCGTCCGGTCCCGGACTGTCCTGCTGGAGCTCCTTGAGGGCGAGCTCGTACTGGGCGACGTCCTCGCGCTTGTCGAGGTAGAGCGCGCTCGTGAGCTGCTCCAGGTAGACGACGTCCGAGAGGTCGGACTCGGGGAAGCTGAGGATGGTGAAGGCGCCGGACTCGCCGGAGTGCCCGCCGAAGCCGAACGGCATGATCTGCAGCCGGACGTTGGGACGCTCGGAGATCTCGATGAGGTGCTGGAGCTGGCCGCGCATCACCTCGCGGTCCCCGTACGGCCGGCGCAGCGCCGCCTCGTCGAGGACGATGTGGAACTCGGGGGCGTTCTCCGCGACGAGGTACTTCTGCCGCTCCAGGCGCAGCGCGACGCGCTTGTCGACGTCGGACGCGCTCGCGCCCTTCATGCCGCGCTTCACGACCGCGTGCGCGTACGCCTCGGTCTGCAGCAGACCGTGCACGAACTGCACCTCGTAGGCGCGGATCGAGCTGGCGGCGCCCTCCAGGCCGACGTAGGTGGGGAACCAGCTGGGCAGGACGTCCGAGTAGCTGTGCCACCAGCCGGCGACATTGGCCTCGCGGGCCAGCGAGAGCAGGGAGGCGCGCTCCTGCTCGTCCGTGATGCCGTACAGCGTCAACAGGTCTTCCACGTCACGTGTCTTGAAGCTCACCCGGCCCAGCTCCATCCGGCTGATCTTCGACTCGGACGCACGGATCGAGTACCCCGCCGCTTCACGGGTGATCCCGCGCGCTTCCCGCAGTCGCCTCAGTTGCGAGCCGAGCAGCATGCGCCGCACCACCGATCCGGGCTCTCCCGCGCTCACGTTCGCCAGCCTCCCCAACCGTCTTCCCGGCCCGCAGTCTGCCACTAAAACACTTCGAGCAGTACTCGCCCGATTACAGAGACGGAAAGAAGCCAAGGATTCCACTCGTGAAGCAGTCAGCGGAAGACAAGAAGAGGAGGTGAAGTTGGCGGAAAAAATGGCCAACAAGCGGTACGGGAAGGTCCAATTCGGTCACGTGCACGTGCATCTGCCCTTGCATCTGCCGTTGGCTTCCGAAACCATGGTCCCGCGCAACCGCTGCATCGCCACGACCGCGAACTCCCGGGAGTGCCTCGCATGGGGACGAATGGATCGACCATGCTCGAGCCGTTACGGCAGGGCCTTCCTCCACTGGACCCCGCAGCCGTCTCCAACGCCGCCTCCTGCGCCCTGCCGGCCCGCTACGAAGCCGTCCGGGAAGCCCGCGGCTTCACACGCCGCACCCTGGACCAGTGGGAACTGGGCGACCGCTTCGACGACGTCTGCCTCGTGGTCTCCGAGCTGGTGACCAACGCCCTGCGGCACGCCCTGCCGTCGAACGCCCCCCGCGCCTGCGAGCAGCCCCCGCCGGTGCGGCTGCACCTGATGCGGTGGACCGAGCGGCTGGTGTGCGCGGTACGCGACCCCAGTCACGACAGCCCGGTCGCGCGCGACTCGGAGGACTTCTCGGCGGAGTCCGGCCGAGGGCTGTTCCTCGTGGAGTCCTTCAGCGACGGCTGGGGCTGGCACCCGATGGCGGGCACCCTGAGCGGCAAGGTGGTCTGGGCGCTCTTCCGCCTCCAGCCCGGCGCCTGCACGGGCACCGCGGACTGACGAGGCGCCGCGTGCCGTGATGTGCGGGTTCTACGCGCGTCATCACGGCCGGGGCGGCGCCCCTCCGCGCCCTGGGCGCGCCCGCGAGGCGTCAGCCCACGACCAGGTGGTCGAACTCGCCGTCCTTGACCCCGAGGAGCATCGCCTCGATCTCGGCCCGGGTGTACACGAGGGCCGGGCCGTCGGGAAAGCGTGAGTTGCGCACGGCGACATCTCCGCCGGGCAGCCGCGCGAACTCCACGCAGGAGCCCTGGGAGTTGCTGTGCCTGCTCTTCTGCCAGGCCACCCCGTCCAGCTCCGTGGCCGCCATGCCGTTGTACACGTCGTGGTCCACAGGTCGCTCCCCGATGGTGCGGTGGCTCTCCGCCATGAGGCGTTGAGGCATGAGGTGATGCAGTGGTGTGTGTGCCGGACAACTGCTTTCGGATCATAGCTCTGTTCACGTGCAACTGCATGAGCAGATGCACGTGCACGCCGAGTGTTCCCGTGGTTACTCCTGGGACGTACGCGGGTGGTCCATGCGTTCCAGCGCGTGCCCCAGGGATCGCATCACATGAGTGCGCCAGCCCCCGCCCATGATCTTCCGCGCCATGAGCTGAGCGGGGTCGTCCGGATCGAACCCCTCGTGCACTAGAAAAAGACGTGTTCCTCGCCCTTCTTGTTCCAAACTCCAAGTAACCGTCCAGTCAGCGGAGTTGGCCGGAGAGACGTCACGCCAGCGGACGCTCAGCATCCGTTCGGGAGCGTAGGCGAGGACCTCCGCCTCGACCGTGCCGGAGAAGTCGGTGTTCGGCCGTGGCACGGACGTCATCGTGTACCGGTGCCCGACCTCCAGCCGGAACGCCTCCACCCCCTGCATCTGCCACTGCACGAGCAGATCGGGCTCGGTCAGGGCGCGCCAGACCTTGGCGGGCGGGTGGGGGAAGTACTGGTCCACCCGGATGACGGTGAGGTCGTCCTCGGGGGGCTCGAAGGCCGGATCGGGGCCGTGGCCCGGGTCTGTGCTCATGTCGGGTCATCGTCGGGCATGCGGTCGAGCAGATCGCCGAGGTCCTTCAGACGCTCGCGCCAGAACCGCTCGTACGGATGGAGCCAGTCCTGCACATCGGCGAGCGGGGCCGCCTCCAGCCGGTAGATGCGCTGCCGGCCGGACCGCTGCTCGGAGACCAGCCCGGCCTCGCGGAGCACCCGCAGATGCTCCGACAGGCTGGGCCGGCGCATGTCGAAGTGCGCGGCCAGGTCCTGGACGGCCTGGGGCCCGCCCTCGCGGAGCAGCCGCAGCACCTCGCGGCGGGTGCCGTTGGCCAGCGCGGCGAAGACGCGGTCCTGCGGCGCCTCCTGGACCCCGGTCGTGGTCATGCCCGTCCCTCTCCGGTCAGTGAGCGGCCTCCGTCAGCAGCATCAGGCCGTTGCCGTCGGGGTCCTGGAAGCCTGCCATGCGCCCCCAGGGCACGTCGTCCGGGCCCTGTACGGCGACCCCGGCCTCCGCGAGCCGTGCGCAGTCCGCGTCGACGTCGGTGGTGACCAGCATGATCCCCCGTGTCGTGCCCGGCTCGAAGCCGCCCATCCCGGGGCCGGACAGCGTGAAGACCGTCTGGGCGCCCTCGGGCGCGACCTGGAGCCATCTGCCCTGGGGCGTGGCGAGGTCGGCGGCGACGCGGAAGCCGAGGACGTCGGTGTAGAAGCGCAGGGCACGGTCCTGGTCGGCGACGGGGAGCGTGATGAAAGAGGCGTGGGTGATGGTCATGATCCGAGAATAGGTAGGCGATTCCCTACGCGTCAACCGTAGGAAATCCCCTACCTGTCAGCCGGGCTCCGCGTGCCCGGCACTCCGCACAGAAGTCCCGTCCTTCCCCGGGACCATGAACCGACTCCCTGGTAACTTGCTGCGGACGTTTCGGCCAGGCTCGGCCGATCCGGCCATGCCGACCGCTACAGCTTGGGGGCTCTCAGTGACCTCGGCGCTTTTCTCGCGTACGCGCACCACGTCGGGCCGGTGGGTGAGGAGCGTGGCCGTGGCCGCGTCCCTCGCGGGCGTGCTCGCGCTCACCGCGTGCGGCGGGGGCGGCGACTCGGACGGCGACTCCACTCCCAGCGGCGCCCCGACCAGCGCCGACGCCGGCACCGGTGGCGGCACGGGCGAGGGCTCGGGAGGCGGTTCGGCCTCGTCCGCCGGCGATCTGGAGGGCAGCTGGCTCGCGACCACCGACGGCAAGGCCGTCGCCCTGGTGGTCACCGGTGACAAGGCCGGGCTCTTCGCGACCGGCGGCTCCGTGTGCAGCGGAACGGCCGGCGAGCAGGGCGGCAAGCGGACCATCCGCCTGAAGTGCACGGACGGCAGCAAGGACCGGGCGGCCGGGACCGTCGACTCCGTCGGCGGGGGCGAGCTGAAGGTGACCTGGGAAGGCGGCCTCGGCGTCGAGACGTACACCAAGGCGGAGGGTGGCAAACTGCCCACGGGCCTGCCCACGGCCGGTCTGGGATCGTGATGTCCCATCGGTGACCGGCTCACCGACGCGACTCCCGAGGACTCCATGCGCACCATCTCCGTCACCGCCACCGTCGCCGCCCTCGCCGCGGCGCTCCTCCTGACCTCCTGCGACAGCGCCGGGAACGACAAGAACACCGAGGACAAGGCGGCCGGTGCCGGCTGCGTCGCCGATCTCGCCGTGCGCTTCGGGCCCGCCAACGCCGCGCCCGCCGCCGGGGACACCGGCAACGTCCCCGTCACCGTCACCAACCGCGGGGACGCCCCGTGCACCGTGGAGGGCCTGCCCGGCGTCGAGCTGGTCGCCGGGGACACGACCGCCGCGGTCCCGGCCGCCGACGCCGCCTCGGCCGGGAAGGCGACCTTCGCCAAGGGCGCCTCGCTGGCCTTCACGCTCACCTACGTCCGCGGCGAGGAGGGCGGCGACACCTCTCTCGCGGCACGGTCGGCCGCGGTCCGGCTGCCCGGGGCCGCGAAGACCGAGAGCTTCGAGTGGGCGTACGGCGCCGTGGCCCTGAAGAGCGACGGGCGCACGCCGGACGCCTCGGTGACCGGCTTCCAGCAGTCGACCGACTGACGACGCTCAGGTCAGCGGCCGGCGCGGGTCCACCCGGGCCCGGTCGGCCGCCTCCGAACCCTCCGTCCAGCCCGCGTCGTCGCTCACCCCGCGCAGCCGGGTCGTCGTCGTCTCCGGGAACATCCGGTCCAGGCGGTCGGTGACCGCCACGTCGCGGGACGCCAGGACCGGCAGCAGGTCGTCGGTCAGCTGCGTCCGCGCGGCGGCGGTGAGACGGGTGCTCACCCGATGGGCATAGGCCGCCAGGAACGACTGCCGGAAGGTCTTGGTCCGCTTGCGGCCGCCCGCCCGCTGGGCCGCCTCCGCCTTGGTCATCGCGGTCTGGGCCTGCACCAGCAGCGAGGTGTACAGCAGCTCCACCACCTCCAGGTCCGCCTCGAACCCGACGACGGTGGAGAAGCCGAACGGCTCGTTCCACACGGCCCGGCAGTGGTTGGCCCGCGCCACCGCGTCCAGCAGCACGGCCTTGGCCTGCTCGTACGGCGGCTCCACGCCGATCCGGCAGGCGCCCGGCGCGGCGGCGGCGGCCCCGGCCGGCGCACGGGAGGCGACCAGCGCCTCGTCGATGCTGTGCCGGGCCATCAGCTCCTGCGCCTTGGCGGTCAGCGCCTCGGCCTCCTGAGGGAACCCGGTCGCCTCGGCCTTCGCGAGCAGCGCGCGGACCCGGGTGAGCATGCGGGACTCCGGGCGGGCGGCGGCGCCGGACGGGGCGGCCGTCTCCTCCAGGGGCTCCAGCGCGGGCAGGCGCAGCAGCAGGCGGTACAGCTCCAGGACGGCGGTCGCGTGCGAGAAGCGGTCGGTGCGGGCCGGTGCCTCGCCGGGCAGGTCGTCGAGCTGGGCCCGCCAGCGGGGGCCGCGCGCCCGGTCCCGGGGCGCCTGGGCACGGACCAGCGCCGCCAGCAGGCGGATGTGCAGGTCGTCCAGGTCGCGCCGCACCAGCCGTACGACGTCTGCGGGCTGCCAGCCGCGCCGCCAGGCCGCCGCCACGAACTCCTCGCCACGACGGGCGAGTTCGGTGTCGGACGCGGGGTCGGCGGCGAGCAGCGAGGCGCCCGTGTCGAGCGTCGCGTGCCCGGTGTCGTAGAGGGCGGCCTCGAAGGCGCGGTCGACGGTGCTGGGCGTGCTCACCAGGCGATCGTAAGTCTGTTCACGCGATCCCCCTGTCAACCATGGGTTGACACCTGAGGACTGTCAACCTACGGTTGACACATGTCGACGAACCCCAGCATCACGTCATCCGTCCGGCTCGACGAACTCATCGCGGCCATCAAGAAGGTTCACGAGGAGCCCCTGGACCAGCTCCAGGACGCCGTGATCGCCGCCGACCACCTCGGTGAGGTGGCCGATCACCTGATCGGCCACTTCGTGGACCAGGCCCGGCGCTCCGGCGCCTCCTGGACCGACATCGGCCGGAGCATGGGCGTCACCCGGCAGGCCGCGCAGAAGCGGTTCGTGCCCAAGGAGGGCAACGACCTCGACCCCCAGCAGGGCTTCGGCCGCTACACCCCGCGCGCCCGCAACGTGGTGATGGCCGCCCACAACGAGGCCATCGCGGCCCGCAACCCCGAGGGACGCCCCGAGCACCTGGTCCTCGGCCTGCTGGCCGAGCCCGACGGGATCGCCGCGAAGGCCATCCTGGACCGGGGCGTCCTCCTGGACTCCGTGCGGCAGGCCGCCACCGCCGCCCTGCCGCCCGCCGCCGACGAGGTCCCCGAGCTCATCCCCTACGGCTCCGACGCCAAGAAGGTCCTGGAGCTCACCTTCCGCGAAGCCCTGCGCCTCGGCCACAACTACATCGGCACCGAGCACGTCCTGCTGGCCCTGCTGGAGTTCGAGAACGGCTCCGGCGTCCTGTCCGGCCTCGGCATCACCAAGGCGGGGGCCGAGGCGTTCATCGCCGAAGCCCTCTCGCAGTACCTCCGCAGCGGTGAGCAGACCACCCGGGAGGCGGCCGGCGAGGACGGCACGGCACAGGACTGAGGCCGATGTCAGACCCGGGTGCCACACTCGCGGCATGACCGACCGGTGGGCGCTCGCCCCGGCCGAGGACGACGGCGCGCAGATCGCCCCCCTCGGCCCGGACGGGCTGCTCGCCGCACCGCCGCTGCGCGCACCCGACCTCGCGGAGGCGGTGCGCGCCCGGCCCGGAGTCACCCGCTGGGTGTGGCGGTCCACCGCCGAGGTCTATCCGCGCCTCCTCGCCGCGGGCGTCCGCGTCGAGCGGTGCTACGACATCGAGGACGCCGAGACCCTCCTCCTCGGCCACGAGGGGCGGCACGGCGCGCCCCGGTCGGCCGCCGCCGCCCTCGCCCGGCTGCGCGGCGGCCCCGTGCCGCCCGACCCGCCGCAGCGCGCCGCCGAGCCCGGCGCCCAGTCCTCCCTGTTCGACCCGCAGACGGTCCCCGTGCCGCTCGCCGACCTGGCCGAGGTGTACGCCGACCAGCAGCGGCGGCACGACCGGACCGCCCACCCCGACCGCATGCGCCTGCTGACCGCCGCCGAGTCCGCGGGCATGCTCGTCGCCGCGGAGATGAACCGCGCCGGGCTGCCCTGGAGCGCCGACGTCCACCGCCAGGTGCTCACCGACCTGCTCGGCGAGCGGTACGCGGGCGGCGGGGAGCCACGCCGGCTGGCCGAGCTGGCGGACGAGGTGTCGGCCGCGTTCGGGCGCCGGGTGCGGCCCGATCTGCCCGCCGACGTGATCAAGGCGTTCGCCCAGGCCGGCGTCAAGGTCCGGTCGACCCGGCGCTGGGAGATCCAGTCCGTCGACCATCCCGCGGTGAAGCCCCTCATCGAGTACAAGAAGCTGTACCGGATCTGGGTCGCGCACGGCTGGTCCTGGCTCCAGGACTGGGTGCGCGACGGGCGGTTCCGCCCCGAGTTCCTCGCGGGCGGCACCGTCACCGGGCGCTGGGTCACCAACGGCGGGGGCGCCCTGCAGATCCCCAAGGTGATCCGGCGCGCGGTCGTCGCCGACCCGGGCTGGCGGCTCGTCGTCGCCGACGCCGACCAGATGGAGCCCCGCGTGCTCGCCGCGATCTCCCGGGACCCCGGGCTGATGGAGGTCGCCTCACGGGAGAGCGACCTCTACCAGGCAGTCTCCGACCGCGCGTTCTCCGGCGACCGCGCCCAGGCCAAGCTCGCCGTCCTGGGCGCCGTCTACGGCCAGACCTCCGGTGACGGACTGAAGAACCTCGCCGCGCTCCGCCGCCGCTTCCCCCGCGCGGTCGCGTACGTCGACGACGCGGCGCGGGCCGGGGAGGAAGGGCGGCTCGTGCGGACCTGGCTGGGACGCACCTCGCCCCCGGCCGCCGGCGCGTCGGAGGAGGCCGCCGAGGAGGCGGGCATCCCCGCCCCGGACACCCCCTCGGCTCCGGACGGCCCGGCCGACGGGTCCACACCCCAGGACTGGGTGCCCGGCTACGCCTCCACGAACGCCCGCGCCCGCGGCCGCTTCGCCCGCAACTTCGTCGTTCAGGGCAGCGCCGCCGACTGGGCCCTGCTGCTGCTCGCCGCGCTGCGCCAGTCCTGTGCGGACATGGCGGCCGAGCTGGTCTTCTTCCAGCACGACGAGGTGATCGTGCACTGCCCCGAGGAGGAGGCCGAGGCCGTCGTGGCCGCGATCCGCGAGGCGTCCGCGCTCGCCGGACGGCTCACGTTCGGGGACACGCCGGTGCGGTTCCCGTTCACCACGGCGGTCGTGGAGTGCTACGCGGACGCGAAGTGAGGACGTGCCGGTCGCTCCGCCGTGTCCTCAGAGGACCGGAGGCCGGCCCAGCCGGGTGAGGCGTACCACCGTGCGCCAGCGCATGGGCCGCCGCTCGCCCGCCGGCTCCCTGACGCCCTCCAGGAAGCCGCCGAACCAGGCCCGCAGACCGGCCGCCGACCGGGTGCGGGCGAGCGTGAGCAGCACCCAGATCCCCAGATGGACCGGGATGAGCGGGAGCGGCAGCCGACGGCGCGTCAGCCAGACCCGGTTGCGGGCGTTCACGCGGTAGTAGATGGCGTGCCGGGCCGGCGAGGTCTTCGGGTGCTGGAGGAGGAGTTCGGGCGCGTAGAGGATGCGCCAGCCGGCGTCGACGGCCCGCCACGCCAGGTCGGTCTCCTCGTGCGCGAAGAAGAAGCGCGCGGGCCAGTCACCGGTCTGCGCCAGCATCGCCATGCTCAGCGCGTGCCCGCCGCCGAGGAAACCGGTGACGTAACCGCCGCGCAGCGGATCGGACTTGCCGACCCTCGGCACGTGCCGCTGCTGGGTCTCGCCGTTCTCGTCGGCGATACGGAACCCGACGATGCCGAGACGGTCGTCGGCGGCGTACAGGTCCCGTACCCGGCGCAGCACATCGGCGTCGACGAGCAGCCCGTCGTCGTCCAGTTCCACCACGACGTCGACGTCCCCGAACGCGCGCAGCCGCTCCAGGGCGGCGTTGCGTCCGCCGGGGCAGCCGAGGTTCTCGTCGAGTTCGATGCCGGTGAACTCGCCGGGCAGCGACAGGCGTTCCGCGAACTCGGGCAGCGGGCAGCCGTTGCCGACGACCACGATGCGGTGGGGGGCGAGGTCCTGCTTGGCCACGGACTCCAGCAGCGCGTCGACCTCCGCGGGCCGGTTGCCCATGGTCACCACGGCCACGGCGATCCTCGGTTCCGTCATGCCCGTCCCTCGCGCCTCTCGTCCGGCTACCACCGTCACCGGCGTGCTGCCGGCCGTCACCGCCGTGATGCTAGTGGTTCACCGGGACGCCGTGCCGCGTTCGCCCCCGCCGCGGTCAGGCCCGCAGCGGATTGAAGCGCTCGGCCGCCATCACGTACCAGGCCGTCGCCCCCAGATGCCGGTACGGGTAGTACCCGAACCCGAACCCGGTGTCGATCGGGCTGCTTGCCGAGAGCACCCCGGCCCGCGCGGGCAGGGCGCGCCCGCCGACGGTCTGGCCGCCGCCGAGCCGGTCCTGGGCCCGCTCGATCGAGGCGAGCAGCCGCCGTGCCCGGGCCTCGTCACCCCGGCCGTGCCGGTCGCGCAGGGAGAGCGCGAGGTGGGCGGTGCCCTCGAACCACACGCCGTTGCGGTCCGGCTCGGGCTGCCCGTCGGCGATCGGGGCGCTCTCGTCGGCGAGGAGACTGGCCGAGCTGAAGGTGACACCCTCGTACGACTGCCCTGCCGGGACCGTGCTGTTGGGCCGGCCCGCGTGGTCGAGGACGGCGAGGTGACGCGCGGCCCAGTCCAGGGAGCCGGCCCGGGACCGCGCGTCGAGGGCGAGGTACGTCCAGGTCTGCGTGTCCTCGGGGACCGGCGAGCGGTTGACGCTCACCCCGTCGTTGGTGCCGGTGTAGAAGAAGCCGCCGTCCGCCTCCCACATCCGCTCCACGAAGGCCCGCGCGTGAGCCCGCCGCTCGCGCCAGACCCGGTCCCCCGTGAGCCGGGCGAGCCGGCCGAAGAGACCGACCAGGTCGGTGTTGTGCTCGGTGGAGGAGAACGGGAGCTTCGCCCCGGCCCCGTCGACGCCGAACTTGTAGCCGCCGAGGGGTTCGTCGTCCGTACGCCCGTTGCGCTCGATCCACTCCCCGATCCGCACGGCGCCGTCACGGAAGCGGCGCCTGCCGGTCCGTCCGGCCAGCGCGGCCAGCGCGATCCCGGCCCAGGCCATGTCGCCGACGGCCGTCCCCGTGAACCCGAACTGCGTCCCCACGTTGGCCGTGCCGTCCGCCCGCACGAACCCGTCGGGCTGGAGCGAGCCGTCGTAGAAGGTGTACGGCCCCACGTTGTACGCCTGCCGCAGCCGCCCGTCGTCGTGCTCGGGGTCGTGCGCCTGCGCGTACAGCAGCGCGTCCCCGAGCGCGACCGCGCGGGCGTGCGCGTCCGGCGTCCGCGCGGCGAGCAGGGCGAGGACCGCGAGCCCGTTGTCGTAGGTGAAGGCGGTGCTGAAGAGGCCGGCCTGGTCGGTGTAGCTCTGGGCGAGCCGGATGCCGCCCTGCTCGGGGTAGGCGTCCATGCAGGCGGCGAGGAAGGCCGCGGCCCGCCGCCCGGCCGACCCGGTGCCGCTCCCGCCGGAGGGGACACCCGCGTGCGCGGTGCCCGCGCCGGCCGCGGTGAGCACGGCGGCACCGATGCCGGCCCCGAGGAGCCCTCGGCGGCTGAGCGCCGGGCCCTGTCTGTCGCTGAAGTCGGTCATGGATCTCCCTCGGCCGGAGCTGGAAGCGACGCACTTCTGAGAGCGCTCTCAAGAGCGCGCGCTCATTCTGCTGGCGGCCGGAGGCCGGGTCAACGCCCGTGCCGTGCCATGGTCAGAACTTGGCGGCAGATGAATCCGCCGGGCCACCGAAGGAGGGCCGGCCTACGCGCTACCGCACCACCTTGGCGAGCAGCGCGGCCACGTCGGCGAGGAACTGCAGCCAGGGCCGCGCACGCTCCGCCCGCCGCCCCAGCCGCCTGCGCCAGCCCCCCGACCGGCGGCTCTCCCGCCGGCTGAGCACCTTGTCCCGCACGCGCTGTAAGTCCCTGATACGCCGCGCCCCGACACGTGTACGTCGCTTCATACGGGGACGCTAGCGACGGCCGGCACGGCACCGCAGGGCTGAGGGCCGCCAAAGGGCGCGGCGGGTTATTGGAGGTAACCGTCAGACCGTCACACGACGGAGCGACAGCCCGCGAGCACCGCCCAACTCCGAGGGATGTAGCCCCACTTACCCTCGACGTCTCACCAGGCGGTCGCCAGCTGATGCACCACGGCGAACCCGCCGACCAGCAACAGCACGCCCGCCCAGACGGCCTTGCCGACGTCGGCCCCCCGTCGCAGAGCGCCCACGCACACGCCGAGGCCGACCACCGCCGCGACCAACCCGAACGCGCCGATCACGGCCCCCACGGCGTACGCCCAGGTGTGGTCACCGAGGGTGCGCAGCAGCAGGGCGGCCAGGCCGAGCGGCAGCACCGGCCAGGCATCGCCGCTGACGGAGACCGGAGGCTGGTCCGGCGTGGTGGAGGGGTTCTCGTGACCCATGGATTCCTTCCCGGTCAGGCAGATGTGGCGGCACGCAGCTCGTCCAGGCCGAGGCCGTCCGTCTCGTCGTACGCGGTGCACAGCCGGTGGACCACCGTCCAGCGGCCGTCGGGCAGGGCGCCGGCGAACATGGAGGCCGTACCGGTCCCCCCGTTGTGCCATATCAGGGGCAGCGGTCCAGTCCGCTGCCAGCCGAGAACGGGCTCCCCCAGACAGCGGTCGACCACAAGTCCGGTCAGCACCCGGGCCATCGTCCGAGGGCTCGCCCACAGACCTCCCGCGGGCAGGATCGCTCCCGACATGGTCCACGGCTCCGCGCTGCGCCCGAACCGCCTGGTCGGCAGCGATCGACTGTGCCTCGGTGGTGCGACGACCATCGCGTCGTGCGGCAGACCGAGGGGCGACAGCAGGTGCTCGGCGACGAGATCCATGTACGGCCGCCCGGCCGCCGCGGTCAGTGCGGCTCCGAGCACGGCGTAGCCGAGGTTGGAGTACTCCTCCCGCTCTCCGGCGGGGCTGGTGACGAGGCGGTCGAGCCCGGAGAGCAGCGTGCGCAGCCGGTCGCCGGTGAACTTCCGGTAGGGGTCGAACCGCGCGGTGCCGGGCGGCACGCGAGGCAGCCCCGACGTGTGTCCCGCGAGGTGGCGCAGGGTGATGCCCGTCCCCGCCGGAACGCCGAGCCACCGGTCGACGGGATCGTCGAGCGCGACCACGCCCTGTTCGGACAGCCGCTGAAGGACGGTCGCGGTGACGACCTTGGTGAACGACCCCATCTCCGCGTACCGGTCCGGGTCATGCCCGGCGGTGACGACCGGCTCCGCGTGGGAGCTGCCGAGGACGCAGGCGGGAACAGGGCGTGGGCGCACGTGCGGAAGATCCTTGGGGCTGGTCCGTATGAGACACACCAACCCTCTCGTGCGGACGAGTTGAGGGCATCACCCTGTGGGACAGGATGTGTCGCCCGAGAGACGGACGGCGGCCGAACCTGATGGTCCCGAGGGCGCACAACCGGATCGGCTCTCACGCCGTCTGACTCCAGTGCGCTCTCTCCCGGGCCGATCGGCGCCGGTCGGCCCGCAGCGAGACCGAAGTGCCACACCTTGCAGAAAAACCCCAGGTCATCGGACAGACACGATCGTGGCCCACCGTCTGGACGCCGGCCTCGTCACCGGCCTCGACGCCGTCCGCAATCCCGAGAAGCCGTCTCGCATGAACCGCGAGACGGCGATGGGCGCTGACGCCGGGAGCGCCGCCCGGCCGCGAAGACCGGCGACGCACTCACCGCGTACTGGAACGGGCCCTGCGCCGTCGCCCTATCCGCTGACGCGAAAAGCCCAGCTCAGGGACTTCTGAGCTGGGCTTCGGATGGAGCCGCCTTCGGGATTCGAACCCGAGACCTACGCATTACGAGTGCGTTGCTCTGGCCATCTGAGCTAAGGCGGCGCGCTGTCCGCACTATGGTGCGATCAGCAACGTCGGTAAGTCTACACAGTTTCTGTGGTGCTCCGAACCAGCCCCCGGCCCACCCCCCGCACCGCCTCTGAGTCCCGCTTCCGGCGCGGCAGGGCGGCGGCACGGGGGCGGAGCCGGGACGCGGGCGCGGGGTGTCAGCAGCGCTTGTCCTGGGCCGGAGCCTTCCCCCGGACGAGGTACGTGTTGATCGTGCGGTCGACGCACGTGCTGCCCCGCCCGTACGCCGTGTGCCCGTCGCCGTCGTAGGTCAGGAGGCGGGCCGAGGAGAGCTGGCGGGAGAGGGCACGGGACCAGCGGTACGGGGTCGCCGGGTCGCGGGTCGTGCCGACCACGAGGATCGGGGCCGCGCCCCTCGCCTCGATGCGCTGCGGCTGCCCCGTGGGGGCGACCGGCCAGTACGCGCAGTTCAGGGTGGCCCAGGCCAGGCCCTCGCCGAACACCGGGGACGCCTTCTCGAAGGCCGGCAGGGCCTTGCGGACCTCGTCCGGGGTGGAGAAGGCCGACGGCAGGTCCAGGCAGTTCACGGCGGCGTTGGCGAACATCAGGTTCGTGTAGCGGCCGTCGGCGTCCCGCTCGTAGTAGCTGTCGGACAGGGCGAGCAGTCCGGAGCCGTCGTTCTCGCGCATCGCCGAGTTCAGCGCGTCCCGCAGGGTCGGCCAGGCGCCCTCGTCGTACATCGCCGCGATCACGCCCGTGGTGGCCAGGGACTCGCCGAGCTTGCGGCCGTCGGTGTCGCCGGTCGCGACGGGCCGTGCGTCGAGCTTCCTGAAGAACGCCTTGAGGTTGGTGCCCACGTTCTTCGCCTCGTCGCCCAGGGGGCAGTCCTCCTGCCGGACGCAGTCCCGGGCGAACGCCCGGAACGCCGTCTCGAAGCCCGCCGTCTGGTCGAGGTTCATCCGCCGGGCGGGCAGGGACGGGTCGATCGCGCCGTCCAGGACCATCCGCCCCACCCGGTCGGGGAACAGGCCGGCGTACGTAGCCCCGAGGAAGGTGCCGTACGACGCGCCCACATACGCCAGCTTCTCGTCGCCGAGCACCGCGCGCAGGAGGTCCATGTCGCGCGCCGCCTCGGTGGTCGAGACATGGCGCAGCAGACCGGGGGCGTCCGCCCCGCACCCCTCTGCGAACCTCTTGTACGCGTCGACGAGCTCGCCGACCTCCTGCTCGTCGTCCGGCGTGAAGTCGGTCTGCGTGTAGCGGTCCATCTGCCGGCCGTCGAGGCATTCGACGGGCTCGCTGCGGGCGACCCCGCGCGGGTCGACGGCCACCATGTCGTAATGGGCCCGGACGTCGAGCGGGTAGCCGATCCCGGCGTACTGCTGGAGGTAGGCGATGGCCGAACCGCCCGGACCGCCCGGGTTCACCAGGAGTGATCCGAGCCGTTCGCCGGGGCCGGTGGCCTTTTTGCGGGCCACGGCGAGCCGGGTCTGCCCGGCATCCGGCTTGGCGTAGTCGAGCGGCGCCCTCAGCGTGGCGCACTGGAACCCGGGCACGCCGCACGCCCGCCAGGTCAGCTTCTGGTCGTAGTACGGCGCGAGCGCCGCCGGTGTCGACCGCGGCAGCGCGGCCAGGGCCGCCCCCGCCGCCGGGTGCCCGGCCGGCTTCGCGGATCCGCCGGAGGAGCAGGCCGAGACGAGCAGCGCGGCGACGCCGAGCAGGGCGCCGAGGGTGCTCGCCCGCCGGGAGCGGCGACGGCGGTCACGTGCGCCCGGCGTGCTCGGGGCCGGGCCGGGGTGAGCTGAGGTGCTGCGCCAGGTGTGCATCTGGCGAGGGTAACTCTATGGAGTCGCACGGAAGCTCTCCGTGCAAGTCTCCGCTCGTACGTGTTACGCGCACGGTCACCTCGGTCACCTCGGTCACCTCGAGGCCCTGGAATCAGCCCGGTCGTCAGCCCGCCCGCGCCGTGGGCCCGCTCCGAGCCGTCAGCCCGCTCTGAGCGCCATCGTCATCGCCTCCACCGCGAGCAGCGGCGCCACGTTGCCGTCCAGGGCGTCCCGGCACGCGGCGATCGCCTCGATCCGGCGGAGCGTGGACTCCGGTGAGCTCTCCCGGGCCAGACGCTCCAGGGCGTCCTCGACATCCGTGTTGGCGAGGGCCACCCGGGAGCCGAGCTGGAGGGCGAGGACGTCCCGGTAGAACGCCGTGAGGTCGGTCAGCGCGAGGTCCAGGCTGTCGCGCTGCGTCCTGGTGCGGCGGCGCTTCTGCTTGTCCTCCAGGTCCTTCATGACCCCGGCGGTGCCCCGCGGCATCCTCCCGCCCTGGGCCGCGCCCAGCGCCGTCTTCAGCTCGTCGGTCTCCTTGGCGTCGGTCTCCTCCGCGAGCTGCTTGGCGTCCTCGGCGGCCGCGTCCACCAGCTCCTGGGCGGCCTTCAGGCAGGCACCGATCTCGCCCAGCCGCAGCGGCAGTCTGAGGACGGCGGCCCGGCGCTGCCGCGCGGCCGGGTCCGTGGCCAGCCTGCGGGCCCGGTCGACGTGCCCCTGCGTGGCGCGGGCCGCCGCGGCGGCGGCCGCGGGCTCGACGCCCTCGCGCCGGACGAGCATGTCGGCGACGGCGTCGACCGACGGCGTGCTCAGGTTCAGATGACGGCAGCGGGAGCGGATCGTGGGCAGGACGTCCTCGATGGACGGCGCGCACAGCAGCCACACGGTCCGGGGGGCGGGCTCCTCGACGGCCTTGAGCACGGCGTTGGCGGACTTCTCGTTCAACCGCTCGGCGTCCTCGACGAGGATCACCTGCCAGCGGCCGTTCGCCGGTGAGGTGAAGGACTTGCGGACGGTGTCCCGCATGTCGTCGGCGAGGATCTGGGAGCCCACGGCGGCGACGGTGGTCACGTCGGCGTGCGTGCCCAGCAGCGCCGTGTGGCAGCCGTCGCAGAACCCGCAGCCGGGCGAGCCGCCCAGGGCGCGGTCGGGGCTGACGCACTGGAGGGCGGCGGCGAAGGCCCTGGCCGCCTGGTTCCGGCCCGCGCCGGGCGGGCCGGTGAACAGCCAGGCGTGCGTCATCTTGGACGCCTCGGGCGGCGGGGCGTCCGTGGCCGCGGCCGTGACGAGGGCGTCGGCGTCCCTGGCGGCGGCGTCCAGCTGCTCGCTGATCCGCTCCTGCCCCACCAGGTCGTCCCACACGGTCATGGGCGCCGCCCGCCTTTCGTCACACTTCGGGTCACCGCGTCCATTGTGCGGGGCGGCACTGACAACCACGCCGACCAGGGCCGGTGGGGGTCAGCGGCATCCGCTCCCGCCCCTGCCCCCTGCCGACGTGGGGCAGCGCCGTCGACCCCGGCCCCTGCCTCAGCCGACGCGGGTCAGCGCCATGGCCCCTGCCCTAGCCGACGTGGGGTCAGCGCCGTCGGCCCCGGCCCTTCCCCCGGCCGCCGCCGTCCTCGTCGTCGTACACGTCCTCATGCGGGCCCAGCAGTTCGTCCGCCAGGGACGGCAGGTCGTCGAGCGGGGTCTCCTCGGCCCAGTCGGAGCGGGTCCGGCGGCGCGGTGCGCCCGTCTCGTCGACCTGGGGCATCTCGCGCGTGCGCTCCTCCTCGCGGAAGTAGCCCGGCGGGACACGGTCGTCGGAGCCGTCCGCCGGCACCGGCGGCAGGACGGCCGTCTCGTCGGCGGCACCGGGCGGCACGGGCGGCAGCACGGCCGTCTCGTCCGCCGCGCCCGGCGGGACCGGGGGCAGCACCGCCGTCTCATCGGCGGCGCCGGACGGCGGCGACACCCGGGGCAGCTTCGAGGTGGACTCCGCGGCGGACTCCTCGTCCCGCGGCCGCTCCTCCTCGCGCACCGGGCGCAGGACCGTCGTCTCGTCGGCCGCCCTGCCCGCCGCCGCCTGTTCCGGGGTCACCACGGGCGTCGGGACGGTCATCGCGTCGTCCGGTGCCGCGGGGGCCGCGGGAGCCGTCGGCCGGGGGCCGGCCTGTGCGGCGGCCGCGGCCTGCTCGGCGAGCCGCCGGGCCTCCTCGGCCCGCAGCAGGGCCTCCTCCGCCGCTCGCTGCTTCTCCAGGCGCCGCGCCTCGGCCTCGGCGCGGATGCGCGCCTCCTCCTCGGCCTGCTTGCGGCGGGCCTCCTCCTCGGCCTTGCGGCGCGCCTCCTCCTCGGCGCGCGCCTTCTCCTCCGCGAGAAGCCGCTTGCGCTCCTCCTCGGCGCGGCGCTGCGCCTCCTCGGCCCGCTGCCGGGCCTCCTCAGCCTGCCGTTCGGCCTCGCGCCGCTGCGCCTCCTCCAGCTCGCGCCGCTTGCGCTCCTCCTCCTCGGCGCGCAGCCGGGCGAGCTGCTCCTGGCGCTCGCGCTCCAGGCGCTCCTCCTCGGCCTTGCGGGCGGCCTCTTCCTCGGCCTTGCGGCGGGCCTCCTCCTCGGCCTTGCGGCGCGCCTCCTCCCGGGCCTGGATCTCGGCCTCGGAGAGGGGGAGCATCTGGTCGAGCCGGTGCCGGATCACCGTGGTGACGGCCTCGGGTTCCTGGGCGCCGTCCACCACCAGGTAGCGGCCGGGGTCGGCGGCGGCCAGCGTCAGGAAGCCGGAGCGCACGCGCGCGTGGAACTCCGCCGGCTCCGACTCCAGCCGGTCCGGCGCCTCGGTGAACCGCTCGCGCGCGGTCTCCGGCGCCACGTCCAGCAGGACGGTCAGATGGGGGGCCAGGCCGTTGGTGGCCCAGCGGTTGATCCGGGCGATCTCCGTCGGGGACAGGTCGCGGCCCGCGCCCTGGTAGGCGACCGAGGAGTCGACGTACCGGTCGGAGATCACGACGGCGCCGCGCTCCAGCGCGGGCCGGACGACGGTGTCCACGTGCTCGGCGCGGTCCGCCGCGTACAGCAGCGCCTCCGCGCGGTGCGACAGGCCGGCGCTCGACACGTCCAGCAGGATCGAGCGCAGCCGCTTGCCGACGGGCGTGGCCCCGGGCTCGCGGGTGACGACGACCTCGTGGCCCTTGCCCCGGATCCACTCGGCCAGCGCCTCGGCCTGGGTGGACTTCCCGGCTCCGTCACCGCCCTCCAGGGCGATGAAGAAACCGGCGTCGGCCGGGACCTGCTCGGGGTCGTCCCCGCCGAGGACGGCGTCCCGCAGATCCTTGCGCAGCGGCACCCCGGAGCGGTCGTCGACCTTGGCCAGGACCAGCACGGCGACGGGCAGCAGCAGCGCGCCGACCAGCATCAGCGTGAAGGCGGCGCCCCCGTGGGCGAAGACGAACTTGCCGCTCTCCAGCCGATGCGGCCCGATGAGCGCGGCCACCAGCGGGGCGAGCACCGCGCCGAGCGCGACGCACAGCCGTACGACCGCGTGCAGGTGCTCCGTGGTGCGGGGGCGGCGGAATTCCTCGGCCTCCTGGTCGAGCAGGGCGTGCCCGGTGTTGGCGGAGACGCCCGCGCCGTATCCGGCCAGGGCGAGGATCAGCAGGACGGTGGTGACGTCCGGGACCAGGCCCGCGGCGAGCAGGGCGACGCCGGTGACGGCGACGGCGAGCGCGAGCAGGCGGCGCCGCGACAGGGCCGGCAGCACCGAGGGAGCGGTACGGATGCCGGCGACCACGCCGCCGGTCAGGGCGAGCACCATCAGGCCGTACAGGACGGGGCCGCCACCCAGGTCCTTGGCGTGCAGGACGGCCACGGCGACGGCGGCGGCCACCGCGGCGGCGACGGCCGCGCACGCCGCCACGAGCAGGGCGATCGCGCCGGTACGGCCCTTGTCGGCACCGGTGCCGGTCTTGGGGCGGCGCAGCCCCTCGAGCGGCGACCGCGCGCGCGGGGTGCGCGTGTCCGGCAGCTCCAGGAAGGTGACGACGGACAGCGACGCGGCGAACAGTCCGGCCGCGACGTACGAGCCGAGCGCCGCCTGGTGCTGGGCGAACCAGTCGAGGCCGGCGCCCAGCAGGTTGTTCAGCAGGGACGCGGCGATCAGGGCGACGGCGGCCAGCGGGACCGCCACGAAGGCGGTGCGCAGCGACAGCCGGCGCAGCGCGTCGAGGTGGTCGGGCAGCGGCCGTACGGTCGCGCCCTCCGGCGGCGGGGGCGGCAGCAGGGCGGGGGCCGCGCTCTCGCGGGCCACCGTCCAGAACCGCTCCGCGACGCCGGTCACGAAGACGGTGACCAGCAGCAGCGCCAGCGCGTTGTCCGGGGTCCAGTCGATCCAGAGGGGGGCGACGATCAGCAGGGCGGCGCGCAGCCCGTCGGCGCCGACCATGGTCCAGCGGCGGTCGAGGGGACCGTCCTGGCCGGTCAGCGCGGTCAGCGGACCGAGGAGCACGGCACCGAAGAGGAGCGTGGCCAGGAGGCGCACACCGAAGACCGTCGCCACTGCGAACGCCGCGCCGCGGTAACCGTCGTCGAACGCCCCTTCGGCGATCGCCGTCTGAAGGGCCAACAGGACCAGCACCAGCAGCGCGAGGAAGTCGCCGACACCGCCGACGAGCTGCGCGCTCCACAGCCGCTTCAACTGCGGTCGGCGCAGCAGGGCGCGGATGGCACGCTCTCGGGAGTCCGCGACCAGCGCGTCGTCGGGGGCTTCGGGATGGGCCGTTGGCTGCTCGGCTCGCGTCATGCGTTCAGCCTATCGGGACGCACCGACAGCCCGGCGCGCCCGCCCGAACGTACGCCCGCCCCGACACCAAACTGATGCCGAGGCGTTCGTTTCGCGAACCCGGAACGAGGTACGGGCCCCCAACCCGGCGCCGGGAGCGCCGGATTCGGGCTGTGTTGTCCGACCCGCGCTCCCTCCCGGCCGAGGCCGTCGCCCTGGCTCAGTCCTCGCTGGACGAGACCGGCGTGTCGGAGGCGCCCGCCCCGTTCGCGGCGGTGGCCTTCGCGGCGGTCTTCTTCGCCGCCGTCTTCTTGGCCGTCGTCGTCTTCTTCGCCGCGGTCTTCTTGGCGGCCGTCTTCTTGGCCGGGGCCTTCTTGGCGGCGCTCTTCTTCGCCGTCTTCTTCGCGGGGCCCTTCGCCCGCTTCTCGGCGAGCAGCTCGAAGCCGCGCTCCGGGGTGATCGTCTCGACGCTGTCGCCGGAGCGCAGGGTCGCGTTCGTCTCGCCGTCCGTCACATACGGACCGAAGCGGCCGTCCTTGACAACGACGGGCTTCTCGCTCACCGGGTCGGTGCCGAGTTCCTTCAGCGGCGGCTTGGCGGCCGCGCGGCCGCGCTGCTTGGGCTGGGCGTAGATCGCCAGCGCCTCGTCCAGCGTGATCGTGAAGAGCTGCTCCTCGGACTGCAGCGACCGCGAGTCCGTGCCCTTCTTCAGATACGGGCCGTAGCGGCCGTTCTGCGCGGTGATCTCCTGGCCCTCGGCGTCCTTGCCGACGACACGCGGCAACGACATCAGCTTCAGCGCGTCGTCCAGCGTCACCGTGTCGAGCGACATCGACTTGAAGAGGGAGGCGGTGCGCGGCTTCACCGCGTTCTTGCCGGTCTTCGGGGTGCCCTCGGGGAGCACCTCGGTGACGTACGGGCCGTAGCGGCCGTCCTTGGCGACGATGGCGTGGCCGGTGGCGGGGTCGGTGCCCAGCTCGAAGTCGCCGCTGGGCTTGGCCAGCAGCTCCTCGGCCAGCTCGACGGACAGCTCGTCGGGCGCCAGGTCCTCCGGGATGTCCGCGCGCTGGTGCTCCTCGGTGTCCTTCTCGCCGCGCTCGATGTACGGGCCGTAGCGGCCGACGCGCAGCACGATGCCGTTGCCGACGGGGAACGAGGAGACCTCGCGCGCGTCGATCGCGCCCAGGTCGGTCACCAGCTCCTTGAGGCCGCCGAGGTGGTCCCCGTCGCCGTTGCCGGCCTCGGCCGCTCCGCCGATGCCCGGGCCGTCGCCCTCGCCGAAGTAGAAGCGCTTGAGCCACGGCACGGACTGCGCCTCGCCGCGGGCGATGCGGTCGAGGTCGTCCTCCATCTTGGCGGTGAAGTCGTAGTCGACGAGCCGCCCGAAGTGCTTCTCCAGGAGGTTGACCACGGCGAAGGACAGGAAGGACGGGACGAGCGCCGTGCCCTTCTTGAACACGTAGCCGCGGTCGAGGATCGTGCCGATGATCGACGCGTACGTCGACGGGCGGCCGATCTCGCGCTCCTCGAGCTCCTTGACCAGGGACGCCTCGGTGTAGCGGGCCGGGGGCTTGGTGGCGTGCCCGTCGACCGTGATCTCCTCGGCGGTCAGCCGGTCGCCCTCGCCGACCTGCGGCAGGCGGCGCTCGCGGTCGTCGAGCTCGGCGTTCGGGTCGTCGGCGCCCTCGACGTACGCCTTGAGGAAGCCGTGGAAGGTGATCGTCTTGCCGGACGCGCTGAACTCGACGTCCCGGCCGTCGGCCGCTGTGCCGCCGATCTTGACGGTCACGCTGTTGCCGGTCGCGTCCTTCATCTGGGAGGCGACGGTCCGCTTCCAGATCAGCTCGTACAGCTTGAACTGGTCGCCGGTCAGACCCGTCTCGGCGGGCGTGCGGAAGCGGTCGCCGGAGGGGCGGATCGCCTCGTGCGCCTCCTGCGCGTTCTTGACCTTGCCCGCGTAGGTGCGGGGCTGCGGGGGCAGGTAGTCGGCGCCGTACAGCTGCGTGACCTGGGCGCGTGCGGCCGCGATCGCGGTGTCGCTCAGCGTCGTCGAGTCCGTACGCATGTACGTGATGTAGCCGTTCTCGTACAGCTTCTGCGCGACCTGCATGGTGGCCTTCGCGCCGAAGCCGAGCTTGCGGCTCGCCTCCTGCTGCAGCGTCGTCGTACGGAACGGGGCGTACGGCGAGCGGCGGTACGGCTTGGACTCGACGGAGCGGACGGCGAACTGCGTCTGCTCCAGGGCGGCGGCCAGCGCGCGGGCGTTGGCCTCGTCGAGGTGGAGGGTGTTCGCGCTCTTTAGTTGTCCCAGGGAGTCGAAGTCGCGGCCCTGCGCGACCCGCCTGCCGTCGACGGTCTGGAGGCGGGCGACCAGCGTCGACGGGTCCGAGGGGTCCCCCGCTCGGCCGGTCGCGAAGGTGCCCGTCAGGTCCCAGTACTCGGCGGAACGAAAGGCGATGCGCTCGCGTTCCCGCTCCACGACGAGGCGCGTGGCGACGGACTGGACACGGCCGGCCGACAGGCGCGGCATGACCTTCTTCCACAGGACCGGCGAGACCTCGTAGCCGTAGAGGCGGTCGAGGATGCGGCGGGTCTCCTGGGCGTCGACCAGCTTCTGGTTCAGCTCGCGGGGGTTCGCGACGGCGGCCTGGATCGCGGCCTTGGTGATCTCGTGGAAGACCATCCGCTTGACCGGGACCTTCGGCTTCAGCACCTCCTGGAGGTGCCATGCGATGGCCTCGCCCTCGCGGTCCTCATCGGTGGCGAGGAAGAGCTCGTCGGATTCCTTCAGCAGGTCCTTGAGCTTCTTGACCTGAGCCTTCTTATCGGCGTTGACCACATAGATCGGCGCAAAGTCGTGTTCGACGTCGACGCCGAGCCGGCGGACCTCACCCGTGTACTTCTCCGGCACCTCGGCGGCGCCGTTGGGAAGGTCGCGGATGTGCCCGACGCTCGCCTCGACTACGTAGCCGGGGCCGAGATAGCTCTTGATCGTCTTCGCCTTGGCAGGCGACTCGACGATGACGAGTCGGCGGCCGCCCTGTGCGGTCTCGCTGGTCGGGGACAACTTCGCTCTTCTCTCCGGTCGACACTGGGCCTCCCCAGGATCGGTTGCGCCCGGGGTCGGGTGGTGGTGACGCTGCGGAGTGTGACGGTACATCCCGCCCTGTTGTCAAACGGGAAAAGCCCGCAACGGCCACTCGAACGGTAACCCGACTTCCGCCATTCCTGCCGCCCGGAGTGGCCGGCGGCCTTTTCGAGCCTTTCCGGAAGATCGGCCCCCGATTATCGGCCGCGCAGCTCACGAGCCGTGATCAGAGACGGGAGAAGCCCCAGATTCCGATGATCAACGCGAGCGCCGAGACCAGGCCCGCGAGCGCCGCCGATGCGACGGGGTTCACACCGTGGGCGACGGGCCGGCGCTGCCGCACCCGGACCACGGTCCACACCGAGAGGCCCCCGCCGAACAGGGCGAACACGACGCCCATGAAGATCGCCGGTCCGGTTTCCATGATCTGGCTCGCCCCTCTTCCCGCCGCGCGTCCCCACACGCGCGTGCCTCGGCCCGGCGAGGCTGTCAGGCGCGGGGGACGGGCGGGCGAACCCGGGGTGAACGGGAGTCCGCGCGCGGCGTCGGCGTACGTGGCCGGTTCCAGGAGGTTGGCCTGTTTCGCCCGCCTCCCGGCCGCGTCCGGCGTCCCGGCCACGGCCACGTCCGACGTCCCGGCCCCGGCCGCGCCCGGCGACCCGTCACCGCACGGCTTCGAGGAACCCCTGCTCCACCAGCAGCCGGATCTGGGCGGGCGTACGGTCGCGCAGCAGCACCGGGTCCTCGCTCATCAGCTGGGCGATGGCGTCCAGGATCCGGCCCGCGGTCAGCGAGCCGTCGCACACGCCGGCGAAGCCCGCGCCGACCGTGTCGACCTGGGTGGCCCGCCGCATGCCCCGGTGCTGCCGCAGCACCACGTGCTCGGGGTCCTCGGCGCCCGGCAGCCCGATCTGCTCCTGCACGACCTCGGCCACCAGCCGGAAGCGGTCCTCCAGCAGCGCGGCGTCGTCCCGGCCGCGCAGATAGTCGAGGCGCTCGAAGTGCGCGCGCACGGTGTCCCCGAGCGGCTGTTCGACGGGGTGGGGCCACTCCTCGACCGTGATCGACGGCTCGGCGGCCGACGTCCGGCGCAGGGTGACCCAGCCGAAACCGACGGCCTTCACCTTGCGCGCCTCGAACTCGTCCAGCCACGCGTCGTACCGCGCCTGGTACGCGGCCGGGTCCCCGCGGTGGTCACCGGCGTCCCGCAGCCACAGCTCGGCGTACTGCGTGACGTCCTGCACCTCGCGCTGCACGATCCACGCGTCGCAGCCGCGCGGCACCCACGCGCGGACCCGGTCCTGCCAGTCCTCGCCCTCCACGTGCTGCCAGTTGGCGAGGAACTGGGCGTACCCGCCCTCGTTCAGGCGGTCGCCCGCTCCCTGGACGACGGAGCGGCACAGGTCGTCGCCGCCCATCCCGCCGTCGCGGTACGTCAGCCGGGCGCCCGGCGAGATCACGAAGGGCGGGTTGGAGACGATCAGGTCGTACGTCTCCCCCTCCTCAAGCGGCTCGAACAGCGATCCTTCCCGCAGGTCCGCCGCCGGGGCTCCGGAGAGCGCCAGGGTGAGCGCGGTGATGTGCAGCGCGCGCGGGTTGAGGTCGGTCGCCGTCACGCGCGTGGCGTGCTGCGCGGCGTGCAGGGCCTGGATGCCGGAGCCGGTGCCGAGGTCGAGCGCGGAGGCGACCGGTGTGCGCACGGTGATCCCGGCGAGGGTCGTCGAGGCGCCGCCCACGCCGAGGACGACCTCCTCGGCCGAGTTCCCGATGCCGCCGGCACCACCGACCGCGCACCCCAGGTCGGACACGATGAACCAGTCCTCGCCCCGCGGCCCGCCGTAGGGCCGTACGTCGACCGTGGCACGGACGTCGTCGCCGCCGGCCCGAGCCAGCCAGCCGCTCTCCAGGCACGGGTCGACGGGCAGGACGTCCACCACGCGCGCGTACGGCACCGGCTGCTGGAGCAGGAACAGCCGTACGAGCGCCTCCAGTGGGGTGTCACCGCGCGTGGCCCGGAGCGCGGGCACCGTCTCGCTGCGGGCGAGCGCCGCGTACGCGGGCGCGCCCAGCAGCTCGAGCAGCCCGTCGGCGGTGAAGGAGGCCCCGAGGAGGGCCTCCCGCAGACGGGCTGCGGCATCCGGCTGCCCGGTGCCGGGCAGCGCGGGGAGGTCGGGCAGGACGGTCGGGTCAGGCTGGCTGGAGTCGCTCACGCCCTCATTGTGACCCGCGCCGCGTCATCGGGCGGTCAGCCGGCGGACCCGGACTCGACGGCCTGCTTGCAGCCCTCCTGCGAGGTGAGGGCCGTCTTGACGTCACCCGACTCGAGCTTCTTCAACGAGGCGATGGCGCTCTGACGCTGCGTCTCGACCTGCTTCATCTCGGCCGACACGTCCTTCAGGCCGGACGCGAACTTCCCCTGGTCCTTGGTGTTCAGCCCGTCGACCTCCTTCTTCAGGTCGCCGTAGGCGGCGGAGAGTTCGGTCAGCTTCTTGACGACGTCCTGCTGGTTCTTCGCGCCGTCCTCGACGCCGGGGGGCGCACCGGCGTCACGGATGAGCGTGGCGCGCGCCTTGTAGCCGTCGGCGAGGTCCTGGAAGGCCTTGGAGTCGGCCGCCTGCAGTTCCTTGGGCGTGCTGGAGGTGTCCTTGGCCGCCTTGGTGATCGCGACGTAGGCGGCCGAGATCTTGGCGTTCTGGGCCGGCACCTGGTCGCAGACCTTCTTGGCCCAGGCGTCGAGCTCCTTGTTGCCCTCGTCGCTCGTGCAGCCCGTCAGCGCCAGTATCAGTACCGCACCGCCGGACAGCGAGGCAGCGAGCTTCTTGTTCACCGGTCTGGTCCCTTCGTGGCTCTCGGCCACGGGACCCTACACGGCGGGCAGATGATGACAGGGTGCTATTTGCGGCTTTTATTACCTGTTCACGCTGTTTACACCATGTGAGACAAGCGTCACGGCGTGGGGCGTGAACAAGCGCGGAGCGGGCGGCCGGCACGTCGATGCGCGCCGGGCCGCCCGCCCCTGGAGCCGGGCCGTCGTAAGACCGCCTACGAAACCACCGCGGGATCCGCCGGCTTGGACACCCTCTCGGCGTTGCCGTCGTCGCCCATGGAGATGCCACGGCGCTTGGACGCGTAGACCGAGCCGATGATCACCAGCAGCGAGGCCACGGCGATCAGGACGCGCACGGCGACGTTCTTGTCCTCGCCGTAGCTGAACTGGATGACCGCGGGCGCGATGAGCAGCGCGACGAGGTTCATCACCTTCAGCAGCGGGTTGATCGCCGGTCCGGCGGTGTCCTTGAAGGGGTCCCCGACCGTGTCGCCGATCACCGTCGCGGCGTGGGCCTCGCTGCCCTTGCCGCCGTGGTGGCCGTCTTCGACGAGCTTCTTGGCGTTGTCCCAGGCACCTCCGGAGTTGGCGAGGAAGACCGCCATCAGCGTGCCGCAGCCGATCGCGCCCGCCAGGAAGGCGCCGAGGGCGCCGACGCCGAGCGTGAACCCGATGAAGATCGGCGCCATCACGGCGAGCAGACCGGGCGTGGCCAGCTCGCGCAGGGCGTCCCGGGTACAGATGTCCACGACCTTGCCGTACTCCGGCTTCTCCGTGTAGTCCATGATCCCGGGCCGCTCACGGAACTGCCGCCGCACCTCGTAGACCACCGCGCCCGCCGACCGCGACACGGCGTTGATGGCGAGTCCCGAGAAGAGGAACACGACGGCCGCGCCGGCGATGAGGCCGACCAGGTTGTTGGGCTGCGAGATGTCCATCATCAGGTTCATCGGCGCGCCCTCGCCGGTGAGCTTCTCGCCGACGTCCCGCGCTCCGGTGGTGATGGCGTCGCGGTACGACCCGAACAGCGCCGCGGCCGCCAGGACGGCTGTGGCGATGGCGATGCCCTTGGTGATGGCCTTGGTGGTGTTGCCGACCGCGTCCAGGTTGGTGAGCACCTGGGCGCCCGCGCCCTCGACGTCGCCGGACATCTCGGCGATGCCCTGCGCGTTGTCGGAGACCGGACCGAAGGTGTCCATGGCGACGATCACACCGACCGTGGTGAGCAGGCCGGTGCCGGCGAGCGCCACCGCGAACAGCGCCAGCATGATCGACGTGCCGCCGAGCAGGAACGCCCCGTACACGCCGAGGCCGATCAGCAGGGCGGTGTAGACGGCGGACTCCAGACCGACGGAGATGCCGGCGAGGACGACGGTCGCGGGACCGGTCAGCGAGGACTTGCCGATGTCCCGGACGGGACGCCGGCTGGTCTCGGTGAAGTACCCGGTCAGCTGCTGGATGACCGCCGCGAGCACGATGCCGATGCCGACGGCGACGAGCGCCAGGATGCGCGGGTCGCCGTCCTTGGCCGCGATGGCGCCGTCGGTGACGCCGTCGAGGTCCGCGTAGGACGACGGCAGGTAGGCGAACACGGCGATCGCGACCAGCACGATCGAGATGACCGCGGAGATGAAGAACCCGCGGTTGATCGCGGTCATGCCGCTGCGGTCGGAGCGGCGCGGCGCCACCGCGAAGATGCCGATCATCGCGGTGATCACGCCGATCGCGGGCACGATCAGCGGGAACGCGAGCCCCAGGTCGCCGAACGCGGCCGAACCGAGGATCAGGGCGGCGACCAGCGTCACCGCGTACGACTCGAAGAGGTCGGCCGCCATTCCGGCGCAGTCGCCGACGTTGTCGCCCACGTTGTCGGCGATGGTCGCGGCATTGCGCGGGTCGTCCTCCGGAATGCCCTGTTCGACCTTGCCGACCAGGTCGGCGCCGACGTCGGCGGCCTTGGTGAAGATGCCACCGCCGACACGCATGAACATCGCGATCAGCGCGGCACCGAGACCGAATCCTTCGAGCACCTTCGGCGCGTCGGCCGCGTAGACGAGCACCACACAGGAGGCGCCCAGCAGACCGAGCCCCACCGTGAACATGCCGACGACGCCGCCCGTGCGGAAAGCGATCTTCATGGCCTTGTGCGAGACGGCGGTGAGATCCTTTTCCGGCTCACCTTCCGCGGGGGTCGCTTCCCGTGCCGCCGCGGCGACGCGCACATTGCTGCGCACGGCGAGCCACATGCCGATATAGCCGGTGGCAGCCGAGAACGCGGCGCCGATCAGGAAGAAGACCGATCGGCCGATGCGCTGATTCCAGTCGTCCGCGGGCAGCAGCATGAGCAGGAAGAACACGACGACGGCGAATACGCCGAGCGTGCGCAGCTGACGGGCCAGATAGGCGTTGGCGCCTTCCTGGACCGCGGCGGCGATCTCCTTCATGCTGTCGGTACCCTCGCCCGCGGCGAGCACCTGACGCACCAGGACGCCGGCGACGACGAGCGCCGCCAGGGCGACCACGCCGATCACCGAGATGATCACCCGGTTGTCATCCGTCAGTACGGCCGCTGCGAGAGTAGTGGGATGGTCAAGCTGATGAGGGGTAGAAAGCCCCGCCATTCGTCCTCCTTGACGCTTGGGCTGAGCTCAAGATGTGGACGGATTCTAGGTACCGGAACCTGATCAAAACAGATGGCGGTAAGCGGAATTGGCCTTCACATGCCGTTCAGCAAATGATCGACATCCAGCCACAGAACCCGAAAGCGCTAATGCCCCAAAACCATTGACGCCCTGATTGCCCCTTGATCCGATGATCGCGACCTTGATCAATGATCGGACAATCGATCGTGAATTCCTTCACGAATTCACCGGCGTCATACGATAAAACACGAAGGGGCCCTGCTCAGCAGGACCCCTTCGGAAGAAGTGCGCGGATGCCTCAGTTGGTTCAGGGCAGCACCACGGTCTGCGGCGCGGTCGGCCACGTCATACGGATGAGACCGCCGTGCTCGCCCGCCGAGACCTCGACGTCGTCGACGAGCCCGCTGATGACCGCGAGGCCCATCTCGTCCTCCTCGGCGTCGATCTCGTCGCCACCGGGACCACCGGCGGCCCCCTCACCGGGAACGGCGTGCGGGGCCTTGTCGCCGACCTCGATGGAGAACTGTTTCTCCTCCTCGATCAGCGACACCTTCACCGGCGCCGTGATGCCGACGCTCTGGTGCAGTCCGACGGCACGGCTGCACGCCTCACCCACGGCGAGCCTGACCTCGTCCAGGACGGCCTCGTCCACTCCGGCCCTGCGCGCCACCGCTGCCGCCACCAGACGGGCGGTCCTGACGTGCTCGGGCAGCGCGCTGAAGCGGAGTTCAACGGTGGCCATGCATCCCCCTCGGAACTTCGGGCGTGCTGTCAGGGGGACCGGGCCGCCGAAAGCCCAGTCCCCCGTCTCCTAACCACTTCCCAGTCCGGGCACGCGTCACCGCGCCCCCGGGTGTGCGGTGACTCAGTCGGTCGCCGCCACCGCTTCCTCGACCGAGGTGTGGATCGGGAACACCTTGGTCAGGCCGGTGATACGGAAAATCTTGAGAATGCGCTCCTGGTTGCAGACCAGGCGCAGGGAGCCCTCATGGGCACGCACGCGCTTCAGGCCGCCGACCAGCACGCCGAGCCCGGTGGAGTCGAGGAAGTCCACGCCCTCCATGTCGACGACGAGGTGGAAACTCCCGTCGTTCACCAGCTCGACCAGCTGCTCGCGCAGCTTGGGCGCGGTATATACGTCGATTTCGCCACCGACCTCGACGACCGTACGATCGCCGACGGTACGGGTCGACAGGGACAGGTCCACGGATCCTCCAGCACCTTGCTATCGAGCGGTCGCCCCTCGGGACACCTCGGCTTGCAACCCCAAGGACGGTTCGCCAGCCGCGATGGCATTCAATCACTTACCGGCAGGCGTGCACGACGCCTTGGTCCCATTGTCCGTCACGCCAGTGACACACTCGGTGCCGATGGCCAAGAATCACCGATCCGATCGATCCCCGACGGGCCCCGTCTCCCGGGTGGACCCGGGCGCGGTGCTGGGCCGACTCGCCTCGGGGCCGAGTCGGGCTTCGCGCATCACTCATACGGAGCATGTGCCCCCGCGAGCAGGGCGTCATGCCGTCTGGCCCGACCGGATCCGCGCCGAGGTCATCGCCGCCGTGCAGGGCGCCGGGATCGAACATCCCTGGGCCCACCAGGCACGCGCCGCCGAGCACGCCCTGGACGGCGAGTCCGTGGTCGTCGCCACGGGCACCGCCTCCGGCAAGTCCCTCGCGTACCTGGTGCCGGTCCTCTCCACCCTCCTGGACGGCTCCGAGGCCCCGAACGGACGCGGCGCCACCACCCTGTACCTGTCGCCGACGAAGGCGCTCGCGGCGGATCAGTGCCGCTCCGTGAAGGAACTTTCACATCCGCTGGGCAATTCGGTCCGGCCGGCCGTGTACGACGGCGATACGCCGTTCGAGGAACGCGAGTGGATCCGCCAGTACGCGAACTACGTCCTCACCAACCCCGACATGCTCCACCGGGGCATACTCCCGTCCCACCCCCGCTGGTCCTCCTTCCTGAAGGCGCTGAAGTACGTCGTCGTCGACGAGTGCCACACCTACCGCGGTGTCTTCGGCTCCCACGTCGCCCAGGTGCTGCGGCGCCTGCGCCGCCTGTGCGCCCGCTACGGCTCCTCCCCCGTCTTCCTGCTGGCCTCCGCCACCGCCGCCGAGCCCGCCGTCGCGGCGCGGCGCCTGACCGGGCTGCCGGTCGTGGAGATCGCCGACGACGCCTCCCCACGCGGCGAACTCGTCTTCGCCCTCTGGGAACCCCCGCTCACCGAACTCCAGGGTGAGAAGGGCGCACCCGTCCGGCGTACCGCCACCGCCGAGACGGCGGACCTCCTGACCGACCTCGCGGTGCAGGGCATCCGCTCGGTCGCCTTCGTCCGCTCCCGGCGCGGCGCCGAGCTCATCTCGGTCATCGCGCAGGAACGGCTCGCCGAAGTAGATCGTTCGCTCGCCGGGCGTGTCGCGGCCTACCGGGGCGGCTACCTCCCCGAGGAGCGACGCGCCCTGGAGCAGGCTCTGCACTCCGGCGAACTCCTCGGCCTGTCCGCCACCACCGCCCTGGAACTCGGCATCGACGTCTCCGGCCTGGACGCCGTCCTGATCTCCGGCTATCCGGGCACCCGTGCCTCCCTGTGGCAGCAGGCGGGGCGGGCCGGCCGCTCCGGGCAGGGCGCGCTGGCCGTCCTGGTCGCCCGCGACGACCCGCTGGACACCTACCTCGTCCACCACCCGGAGGCCCTCTTCGACCGCCCGGTGGAGTCGACGGTCCTCGACCCCGACAACCCGTACGTCCTCGCACCCCACCTGTGCGCGGCCGCCGCCGAGGTCCCGCTCACCGAGGAGGACCTGGTCCTCTTCGGCCCGGAGGCCGAGGGCCTGCTGCCCCAGCTGGAGGCCGCGAAGCTGCTGCGCCGCCGCACCAGGGCGTGGCACTGGACCCGCCGGGAACGGGCCGCCGACCTGACCGACATCCGCGGCGGGGGCGGCCGCCCTGTCCAGGTCGTCGAGGCCGGCACGGGCCGCCTGCTCGGCACCGTCGACGCGGGCGCCGCGCACACGAGCGTGCACGAGGGCGCGGTCCATCTGCACCAGGGCCGCACCTACCTCGTCCGCTCCCTCGACCTCGAGGACTCGGTCGCCCTGGTGGAGCAGGCGTCCCCGTCGTACTCCACGGTCGCCCGGGACACCACGGCCATCTCCGTCCTCGAGACCGAGACCGAGATCCCGTGGGGCGACGGCCGCCTCTGCTACGGCTCCGTCGAGGTCACCAACCAGGTGGTCTCCTTCCTGCGGCGCCGGCTCATCACCGGCGAAGTGCTGGGCGAGACGAAACTCGACCTCCCTCCTCGGACACTGCGCACCCGCGCGGTGTGGTGGACGGTCACCGAGGACCAGCTCGACGAGGCCCGGATCACCCCGGAGATCCTCGGCGGCGCCCTGCACGCCGCCGAACACGCCTCGATCGGCCTGCTGCCCCTCTTCGCGACCTGCGACCGCTGGGACATCGGCGGCGTGTCGATCCCGCTGCACCCCGACACGCTGCTCCCGACGGTCTTCGTCTACGACGGCCACCCCGGTGGCGCCGGCTTCGCGGAGCGCGCCTTCCACACGGCCCGCGCCTGGCTGACGGCCACCCGCGAGGCCATCGCCTCCTGCGAGTGCGAGGCCGGCTGCCCGTCCTGCATCCAGTCCCCCAAGTGCGGCAACGGCAACGACCCACTGCACAAACGGGGAGCCGTACGGCTGCTGACGGTGCTGCTGAGGGAGGCGGCGGCGGCCGGGGCGGAGGAGGAGGCTGGGGCGGACGGGGCGGACGGGGAGGCCGGGGCGGAGGCGCAGGATCGCGCGGAAAGGGAAGCCCCGGCGGAGAGGGAAGCCCGGGCCTGAGGGGGAACCCCGGGCGGAGGCGCAGGCGGGGGATGCCGGCGGGGAGGCGGCCGGCAGCACGGGAGCAGATTCGGCCGAGGGGACGTCTTCGGCTCCGACCGGTCGGACTTCTTCGGCTCCCCCCGGAGGGAACTCTCCGGCTCAGCCCGGGGCGACCTCTCCGGCTGCGGACGAGGAGGAAGCGCGGGCGTAGGCGGTGGGCGTCGGCGCGCTCGGCCGGTACCTCGCGTAACCCTTACGGCTCCCCGCCGCGGGGGGGCCTTCTCCCTCTCGCGGGGTGGGCCCTTTCGGTCCCTCGGCCTTCTTTAGTCCCCCGGGCACGCCCGGCTCTCCAGACCCGCCCGCTCCTCCGGTGCCGCCCGGCACCTCGAGTACGCCCCCTCCTGCAACCTCACCCGGTGCCCCAGGCACAGCCGCTCCCCCGGGCCCCGCCCGAGCCCTGGCCTCCGCGGTGAAGGGCCCCCGTCCGGATGCCGCCGTCACGTCCGACACGTCGCCCACGACCGCGCACCGCACCAGGCGCGCCCCGCTCGCCTCGGCGACCCGCTCCGCCCGGGCGCAGGCCCCAGCCGTGCCCTCCGCCCAGTGGTCGGCCGCCGCGAGCGCCGCCAGATCCGCACCGCCCGCGGCCCGGTGCCGGATCACCACCGCCTGCCCGAGGGCCAGCACCACGCCGAACACGACGCACAGGACGGCGATCAGGCCGAGGCTCCAGGCGGTGGCCGACCCCCGATCGGACCCGGCGACACCTGCCCGGGACACCCCCACGAGGCGCCTACGCCCTCGTCCGCTCCCCGCGCTCACGGCTCCACCCCCACCATCTCCTCCGCCGACGCCACGGCCTCCTCGCGTACCTCGAACGGCAGCCCGCGCAGCATCGGCGGTCTGGCCACCACAATCACCCGGACCACGCCCCCTTCCCGGGCCACCGTGACCTTCGCGCCGCGCGGGGCGACGTCGCCGGCCACCTTGATGACGGCGTCGTCCGGGTCCTGCCGGGCTGCCGCGCGAGCCCCGGTGCGGGCCGCGTCCACGCACTGGATCTGCGCCGCCACCGCGAGCAGCCCCCACACCAGCGCCATGGCGAACAGCACGAGCACCGGCAGCACGACAGCCGACTCGGCCGTCACGAACCCCCGGTCCGAGCCGAGCACACCGACCCGGCCCTTCCTGTCTGCCCTGCCTGCCGCGGGGGCCCCGCGGGCCGGACGACCGCCCGGCCCGCGTCCGTCGCCCCGCTCACGCCCCGCCATCGAGCGCCCGCTTCACGATGCCCTGGAGCTCCGCACTGACCTCCCCGCTCGTCACGACTTTGTAGAGCACCACGGCGAAGGCCACCGCCGCCACGATTATCTTGGGTGTCTGAGTTTCTTCAGGCACGTGAGGTAAGTGGGGTAGTTCTGCACTTGCCTTAACAGTATCCGAGGGGTGTCAGGCAAATTGGCTAT
>NZ_LLZN01000082.1 GCF_001509795.1 Streptomyces sp. NRRL WC-3605
GTCGGCGGGTGTGGGGGGAGCCGACGGGTGCGGGGACGGGAGCGGGTCAAGGTGTGCCGTGCCGAGCCGGGCGGTGTGCAGCAAGGTAGAGGATCGTTGAACGATCCTTCAATACCCCTGTTGTTCCGTTCCCCTGACTGCGGTTGAATTCCGGGCATGGCAGAGCAGCTGGGCGGACTGGCCGACGACCGTGCCCTCCTGGGGCGGACGAGCACGGCGGAGCGGGTCTCGGACATTCTCAGAAGCCGTATCTCCGAGGGCTTCTTCCCGCCCGGGACCCGGCTGTCGGAGGACAGCATCGGCGGGGCCCTCGGTGTGTCCCGCAACACACTCCGCGAGGCGTTCCGCCTGCTCACCCATGAACGGCTCCTCGTGCACGAGTTGAACCGGGGGGTGTTCGTCCGGGTCCTCACCGTGGAGGACGTGGAGGACATCTACCGCACCCGGCGCCTGGTCGAGTGCGCGGTCGTCCGCGGTCTCGGCGAGCCGCCGTACCCCCTGGAGGGGCCCGCCGAAGCCGTCGCCGAAGGGCAGCGCGCCGTACGCGAAGGTGACTGGAAAGCGCTGGGGACCGCCAACATCCACTTCCACCGCGCACTGGTGGCGCTGGCCGGCAGCGAACGCACCGACGAGCTGATGCGCAGCGTCTTCGCCGAGCTGCGGCTCGCCTTCCACGTCGCCGACGATCCCCGACGCCTGCACGAGCCCTACCTCGCCCGCAACCAGGAACTCCTGCGGGCGCTGGAGGCGGGCGACACGGCCGGGGCCGAGCGGATCCTCGCCGTCTACCTCGACGACTCCCTGGAGCGCGTCGTCGAGGTGTACCGGCGCCGGGTGGGCGAGGGAGAGATCGTGCCCTGAGACGGGGGTCCGGGGCGGACGGCGTGACGCTGGGCCAGTTGGGCCCAAGGCGGGGCCAGGAGGGGCCAGGCGGGGCCACGTGGAGAGCTGGCGTAGGACTCGGGGAGGGCTCGCGGAAGGGCTCGCGGAGGAGCTCGCGTCCGCCGGAGGCGATCCGTGCCGTTTGGATCGATGTCAGACCTAGGACCTAGTCTGTGCTCCGTGACTTCGCCTGCATCGACGGACCGCGTTCCGCCCCAGCTCAGCGCGGGGCCGCGCCCGGCGCCGGGCCCGGCCGCCGACGAGGGCCTGGCGCGGCGGCTGCGCGCGCTCGCCTGCACCGCGCCGCTGCACGACCTCGACGCCCGCAAGGCCAATCTGGCCGGCGAGTACTCGGTGTACGGCATGGCCGAGGTGGCGCTCGCCGCCATCGACCTGGTCACGCTCAACATGGACTTCGACACGGGCGCCGACCACGACCAGATAGTCGCCCGTCTCATCCCCCGCATCGCCGCCCAGGCCCCTCGGCGCCCCGTCGCCGAGCACGAGCGGGTGGCCCGCTGGGTCCTGGAGAACCTGATCAACGTCGGCAGTGTCGACCGCGGCTTCCGGGCCGTGTACGGCACGTTCACGCCGGACGGCAGCTATGTCCGCCGGGACTACGACTTCAAGCTGATCGAGGAGGTCCCGGGCCCCGGCGGCACCGTGTACCTCCGCACGACCGACGAGGCCGTCAACGTCCTGGTCGGCGCCCTGGACACGGACGTCACCAGCGCGCAGATCGCCGCCGAGGTCAAGCTTGAGGTGCTGATCAGCCGTGGCCGCCTCGCGGACGCCCAGCTGGCGGCGGAGCAGGCCAGGTACCGCACCGTCCAGTACTCCGAGACGCTGCGCCGCGCCCTGGACGCCACCCGCCGCAACGTCCGGGCGGTCGACTGGCTGAACGCCGTCCCGGACATGATCGCGGAGGCCCTCGACCACGTCGCCGACCGGTACCGCCACGAGAACGCGATCCTCACCAACATCCGCAAGGCCCGTGACGAGACCGAGGACCCGGAGCACAAGCGCCGCGCGGCCGAGCTGGTCGACATCGTCAAGGACTGCATCCGGCGCCACACCCAGCTCCAGTCCCGGCTGCTGGAGGCCGGACCGCTGTTCCGCGCCGAGCAGGACCGGCAGGCCTTCGCCACCCCCCTGACGACGTCGGGCATCGACCTGTACGGGCATCTCGTCTCGCCCGTCCTGCCACTGCCGCTGGAGCGGGCCGTCCGGGTCACGGACGCCTTCTTCGCGCACGGCACCGGGCTGCGCACACCGGTGTCGGTGCGGCTCGGCGACCTCGTAGACATCCTGCTCACCCCGCCCGTGGAGCGGGAGCACCTGGGCGCCGAGATGCCCGAGCCGGACCTCATCGCGACCCCGGACGACAGCCGGTTCAGCGAGGAGCAGCTCGCCGCCGCCATGGAGCTGCTCGACCTGCCCGCCGACGCGCCCCGCCGGCTGTCCGGCCTGCTGGCCGAGGCGCGCCGACAGGACCCCGAACTGCCGTACCTGGTCGCCCTGCTGGCCGTGCACGCCGCCAGCCCTCCGGTGGGCACCGCCTACCGGCAGGGCGAGGAGAAGCTGCTGTTCGCCGTGGACGACGGGACGGAGCTGGACGACCCCGAGTTCGGCGGCGCCGACCTCATCGTCGGCACGGCACTGCTCGACGCGGCCGGGATGGCCGCCGACCGGACGGAAGCCGCATGAGCGGCGCCGGACGCGTGTCGCATGCCGGTCGTGCCTCGGACGCCTCGCCCGACCGGCACGCCTCGCACGACGTGCGCGCCTCGCACGCCGGGCACCGGACGACTGGGCGCCACCAGCACGCGGCGCACTGCATGTCCTCGCACGACCGCGTGACCTCGTACAACCGCATGACCCCGCACCACCGCACGACTTCGCACCACCCCCACAAGGAGCCCCAACCGTGACCGAGCACGTCGATCGGAGTGAGCCGGAGGCCGCCGTACCGCAGGCGCCCGCCGCCGTCACCCCCGCCGACGCCGCCGACGCGGCGCGGCTCGTCTCCTTCGGGCTGCAGCCCAAGCTCCAGCCCGCCCGCGACCAGGAGTACACCGAACTGCTGCGCCGCTACCGCGAGGACCCGTCGTTCGCGCGGCTCGCCGACGCCGTGGCCACCGGGCTCGGGCTGGTCGTGCTGGAGGTGTCCCCGCGCGCGGGCATGGCCGTCACCGCCGCCGAGGACTCGGTGTTCGCGGTGCGCATGAGCGACTACGCCCGCCGCACGTCCGCCGACGGCGGCGACCGGTTCCTGCACGGGCTGGCCCATCTCGCCGTCGCCGCGATGGCGTTCCCGCGCCCCGAGGACCTCGCCGACGACGGCTACATCGGGCGCGTCACCGTCAACGGCGTCGACGCCTTCGTCCGCCAGGCATGCCGCCGCCTCGAAGAACGCGCCGAGGAGCAGGGCGAGAACACCGACCCCGCCACGGACGCCCCCGGCCTCGAGGCCGCCTGGCGCATCTGGATCAGGCGCAGCGCCGCCGGCGCCACCAAGGACGCGCGCCGGCTCGCCGGTTCCACCACCGGCATCGTCGGCAAGGCCGTCGCCTTCCTCACCGACTCAGGCTTCCTCCAGCGGACCGGCGACGACCACGGCGGCACCTACCGCACCACGGCCCGCTACCAGCTCCAGGTCCGTGACATGGCGGGCAGCGCCGCCATGACCGAGCTGCTGGAACTGGGCGTCGTCCCGGTCACCGACGGCACCCCGACCCTGCTGCCCGCCGAGGACACCGACGCCCTGGATCTGGTGGCCGACGCCGGTCTGCCGTTCCACTCGGCCTGAGCGCCACCGACCTCCCCCACCTGCCGAAGACTTACGAGAGTCCGCCATGTACGAGCTGTCCCGGGTCCGCCTCTACTCCATCGGACCGGCCGGAGCGCGCTACGCCGACACCGTGCTCGACCTGCGCGGTGTCGGTGAGCCCGTGCCCGATCCCGCGCCGACCCAGGCGGAGTTCTTCGAGGAGGAGCCGGTCGGCCCGCGCCGCCGGCCCGCCCCCGCGGGCGTGCTCTTCCTGGAGAACGGCGGCGGCAAGTCGGTCCTGCTCAAGCTGATCTTCTCGGTGATGCTGCCCGGCCACCGCAACACGCTGGGCGGCGCCAGCTCCGGTGTGCTGCGCAAGTTCCTGCTCGCCGACGACTGCGGACACGTCGCCCTGGAGTGGCAGCACACCCTGACCGGCGAGTGCGTGGTGGTCGGCAAGGTCAGCGAGTGGCGCGGCCGCCAGGTCTCCAACGACCCGCGCAAGTTCGCGGAGGCCTGGTACTCCTTCCGTCCCGGCCCCGGCCTCAGCCTGGACAACCTCCCCGTGGCCGAGTCCACGGCCGTACGGCCGCCGGTCGAGGGGCAGTCCGGCGCGCAGGGCCGCCGCCGCACCATGAAGGGCTTCCGGGACGCGCTCACCGAGGCGGGCAAGGCGTACCCGCATCTCGAGGTGCACTGGGAGGACATCCACGACCGCTGGATCGAGCACCTCGGCGACCTGGGCCTGGACCCCGAACTCTTCCGCTACCAGCGTGAGATGAACGCCGACGAGGGTGAGGCGGCCGGCCTCTTCGCGGTCAAGAAGGACTCCGACTTCACCGACCTGCTGCTGCGGGCCGTGACCGACACCCGGGACACCGACGGCCTCGCCGACCTGGTCAGCGGGTTCGGCAACAAGCTGGGCCGGCGCGCCGAGCTGATCGCCGAGCGGGACTTCACCGCCGGGTCCGTCGACCTGCTCGGCCGGATCGTCGATGCCGCGGAGACCCGCGCGCGGGCGCGGGACATCCACGCCGGCGCCGAGCGCCGCACCCGCGCCCTGGCCCGGCGCCTCACCGCGCGGGGCGCGCAGGAACGCGTCCGCGCGGCCGACCTCGCCCAGCGCGTCACCGCCGCAGCCCATGCCGTCACCCACGCCGAGGGCGCGCGTGAGCGCAGTGCCCTGATCGCCGCGGAACTCGCCTACCGACACGCCTCGTTGGCGCTCGCCGCCGCTGAGAAGTCCGCCGCCGCGCAGAAGCGAGAGCTCGCCGACGCCCGCACCCTGCACTCCGCCTGGCAGGCCGCCGAAGCCGTCCTGCGCCACCGCGCCGCCGCCGACCGGGTGGCGCGTGTGGCCGCCGCCATCCAGGAGGCCGAGCGGGACGCTGCCCCGGCGCTGGCCGCCCGGGCCAAGGCCGCCGTGGATCTCGTCCGAGCCCTGCACGCGGCCGCCGAGCGCGCCGAGGCCCAGGCCAACGAGGGGGAGGAGCGGTCCGCCGCGCTCCAGGAGGCCGGCGAGTCCGCCCACCGGGACTCCACGGCCGCCGCCACCGAGGCGCAGCGCGCCCGCAGCGAGGCCGGGCATCTGCGGCAGCGGCTGACCGAGGTCGAGCAGGAGACCGCCGAGGCCGTCCGCGCCGGCTGGCTCGACGACAGCGCCCCCGACGCCGACCCGGCCCGTGCCGCCCTCGCGGCGAGCGACGCCGAGAAGTCCGCCGTCACCGCCTGGGACTCCGCCCGTGAGGCCTCCCGGCGAGCCTCGGAGCACGCGCGCGAGGCGGCCTCCGCCGAGTCCCGCGCCGAGCTGACGGCCGCCCGCGCGGCCGACGCCGCCGCGGCGGCGGAACGTGCCTACGACGCCGAACGTCGCCTCGCCGAGAGCCTCGCGGCGGAGGAACGGCTGGTCGAACTGCTCGGCCTGGCCGGCGACTCGGGCCGCAGGCGCGGCTCGGTGCCCGCTCCGCGCACCGGCGATCAGACGGGCGACCAGGCGGTCGCGCGGGCGCGATCCGACGCGGGCGGGGCCGTGGAGGGCGGGGCCGTCGAGGGGGCGTTCACGCCGGAGGACCTCGACCGGTTCGCCGACGAATTGCGCGAACTGCTCGACGACGCCGTCTCCTCCGCCGAGCGCCAGCTCTTCGACCTGCGGACGGCCGCCGCCGACGACGCCCGTATCCTCGGCGCGCTCGGTGACGGCGGGCTGCTCCCGCCCGGCCCCGACGTCCTCGCCACCGTGGAGTTCCTCGGCGAGCAGGGCATCCCCGCGCTGCCGGGCTGGCGTTACCTCGCCCAGGCCGTCGACCCCACCGATCATGCGCGCGTGCTCGCCGCCCGACCCGAGCTCGTCGACGGCGTGATCATCACCGACCCCGGCACGCACGCCCGGGCCCGCGAGGCGCTGGCCGACGCGGCGCTCCTGCCCCGCTCCACCGTCGCCGTCGGCACGGCGGCGGCCCTGCTCGCCCCTACCCCGGCCGGCGACGCGTCGGACACGGACGTCTTCCTCGTGCCGCCGAACCCCGCCATGCACGACGAGCACGCCGCCGACGAGGAACGGCAGGCGCTGCGGGCCCGGGCCACCGAGCGGGACGAGGAGATCCGCGGCCTCGCCGCACGCCTCGGCAAGGACCGGGAGCTGGCGGCACGCCTGGCCTCCTGGCGCACGGGCTGCCCGGCCGGACGACTGGTCGAGCTGGCCCAGGCCGCCCATGACGCGCGTGCGTTCGCCGAGGAGTCCGAGGCGGAGCTCGCCGAGGCGCGGACCGTACGCGCCGAGGCCGACGAGACCGCGGCCGAGGCCGCGGCGGTCCGCGACGAACGGCAGGAGGCCGCGCAGAAGGCGCGGCGCGCCGCCGACGCCCTCGCCGGACTCGCCTTCCGCCTGCGCGAGCGGGCCGGCTGGCAGGTCAGACTGCGGGAACTCGCAGACGAGGCCGCGGAGTCCGAGGCCCGCGCCCAGTCCTGTCTGGAACGCGCCCGCGCCGCAGACGAGGACCGCCGCGCCGCCCAGCGCGCGGCCGACGACGCGCGCCGCACCGCACGGGCCCTGCGCGCCGAGCGCGCCGAGATCGCGGGCGCCCCCGACGACGTACCGGACACCGACGCGGACAGCCCGAAGGCGTCCCTTCCAGCGCTCCGTGAGGCGTACCGGGCCGCGTCCCAGGTGTACGAGAAGGTCGGCGTCGGCGCCGACCTGCGCGCCGAACAGGCACGCGCGGAGAGCGACGAGAGCGCGGCCCGCACCGAGCTGGACCGGTTGAGCAACAAGGTCCGCACCCGCGCCGAGCAGCTCCTCGAGTCGCCCGACGGCTCCGACGGACCCTCCCGGCAGGCGGCGGCCTCACGCGCGGAGGAGCTGGTCCAGCTTCTGGAGACGCGGATGTCCGCCGCCAGCGAGCAGCTGGGCCGGCTGCGCGGCGAGGCCGAGCGCCACGCCCCCCGGGAGGGCGAGGCGCACACCGAGCTGCCGGAGGAGCTGCAGCCGCGCGACGCCGAGCACGCCCAGTCCCTGCTGCGGACGGCGACGGGTGAACTCGCCGCCCACAGCGAGGCGTTGGCGCAGGCCCGTGACGCGCACACGGAACTCCTCGAGACCCACCGCGCCGCCGAGGACGCGGCGGGAGGGTTCGACGAGATCGCCGCGATGCTGCGCGACCTGCTGCGCGAGCACAGCTCGGACGAGGAACAGGAGGATGTCGAGCCCTACCCCGGCAGCCTGGAGGAAGCCCGGCGGTCCGCGGCTGAGGCCCGCCGCTCCCTGCGCGGCTGTGCCGCCGATCTGTCCGCCGCCGAGGCCGCCGTGCGCGAGGCGAGCGACATCCTCGTCCGGCACGCCAACTCCAGCCGCTACGAGCAGGTCCGCACCCCGGCGCGTCAGCAGATCCGCGAGCTGCCCGCCTCCGCGCTCCCCGAGCACGCCCAGAAGTGGGCGGACGCCTTCGCGCCCCGGCTGCGCGTGCTCACCGACGAACTGGCCCAGCTGGAGCGCAACCGCGACTCGATCGTCGACCGGCTCCGCGGCCTGGTGGAGTCGGCTCTGGCGACCTTGCGGTCGGCCCAGCGGCTGTCCCGGCTGCCTGAGGGACTGGGGGAGTGGTCCGGTCAGGAGTTCCTCCGTATCCGCTTCGAGGAGCCCGACCAGGCCACCCTCACCGAACGGCTGGGTGAGGTCATCGACGACGCCACCCGGGCCGCCGTGAAGAAGAACTCCGACCTTCGCCGGGACGGCATGTCCCTGCTGCTGAGGGGCGTCGCCGCGGCGCTCCAGCCGAAGGGCGTCGCCGTCGAGATCCTCAAGCCGGACGCCGTGCTGCGCGCCGAGCGGGTGCCCGTCGGCCAGATGGGCGACGTCTTCTCCGGCGGGCAGCTGCTGACGGCCGCCATCGCGCTGTACTGCACGATGGCCGCGCTGCGGTCCAACGACCGGGGCCGGGACAAGCACCGGCACGCCGGGACGCTGTTCCTCGACAACCCCATCGGGCGGGCCAACGCCACGTATCTGCTGGAGCTCCAGCGCGCCGTGTCCGACGCCCTCGGCGTCCAACTGCTCTACACCACCGGCCTGTTCGACACGACCGCCCTCGCGGAGTTCCCGCTCGTCATCCGGCTGCGCAACGACGCCGACCTCAGGGCGGGCCTGAAGTACATCAGCGTGGAGGAGCACCTGCGTCCCGGACTGCCGCAGCAGCAGGCGGGCGAGGCCGGGCACAGCGAGATCACCGCCACCCGGATGTTCAAGCGTCCCGCGCCCGTGGATGCCCAGGGGGCATGACGGGCGGCAACGCCGCGCGGGCCGGGGTCAGGGGTGCGACAGCTGCCCCGCGCCGGCCCGCCGGCGTATACGCCCCTGGGCCCGCTCGGCCGCCCGCGCCTGACGCCGCGCCGCGCGCCGCTCCCGCCGCAGGGACCGCGCCGTGCTGCTGGGTGTCGAGACCACCCCGTGCCGCTGGTTCCAGACCTGGCGGGTGACCCAGACGTCGAGGGCGGCCCAGGTCGCCACGACGACGCTCACCACACTGCTGATGACCATCGGGAAGGCCAGCCAGGACCCCGCGAGCGTGCACAGGAACGCCACCATCGCCTGGATGAGCGTCACCGAGACGACGAGCACCGCCCGCACCGACGCCGTCCGCACCGGATCGGGCATACGCCGTCGCGGCGCCGGATCCTCGACCCACAGCGGCCGGTAGTACGCCCGCTCGTCGCTCCCGGCACGCTCGGCGTGCCCGCCGTCGCTCACCGGAATGCCGCGATCCAGCACCTGGGGTCCGCGCCGCACCGCAGCGCTGCCCCGGGACGCCTCGCGCTGCTCCGCCGTACCCGTCACCGTGTCACTCCCCACCGTCCGCGGACCGCTCGCCCGCACCCCAAGACCCAGCCCCTCAGCGACTGCCCGGCTTGCGCTGTTTTACGCCGCCGGGGGGCTGGACGCGGCTCTCGTGGTCCCATCCGCCCCCATTTCCCGTAGAGAAGGACGATCAGCACCCCGGGAAGATTCCCACCGAAGAGAGATTTCCGGCCAACTGGCCGAGCGGGCGGGCCGGAACGATTCACCGGGCCGCGCGATGTTTGCGGGAGGTAATTCCCGTCATGAACGGACAACTCCCCATGTCTCGTCACCAGTGCGGAAGTTCAGGCTCCGGATGTCTCTTCGAGTTACCTGTGCGTCGGTAGTAGGCTCGCGCCCATTGTTGACGCACAGGTGTGCCCCCTCGCCGGCAGGGGGACCGAGCTGGGGGAGGCCATGCGCTTTCGCGGGAAGTCGATCCGCCGGAAAATGGTGGCGCTGCTTCTCGTGCCGCTGGTGTCCCTGACCGCGATCTGGGGATTCGCCACGGTACTCACCGGGCGAGAGGTGGCCCAGCTGTTCACGGTGTCCTCCCTCGTCGAGAAGATCGGCTACTCCACCGAGGACGCCGTCCGTGTCATCCAGCAGGAGCGACGGCAGGCCCTCGTCTACCTCGCCGACCGCCGCGCCTCGGACGCGCTGTCCGCCCTCCGGGAGAGCCGGAAGGCCACCGACGCCGCCATCGCCGAGATCCGCGGGAGCGCCGAGGACTCCGACGTGCGCGACGGCATGGACGCGGGCGACACCGCACGCCTCACCGCCGTCCTGGACGCCTTCGACGGCATAGGGCCCCTGCGCCGCAGCGTCGAGGACGGCACGGTGAAACGCGCCGAGGCGCTGCACCAGTACAACCTCCTCGTCGAGCCCTGCTACGCCCTCCTCGCCTCCCTCGACGGCATCGACGACGTCGCCATGGACAAGGAGGCCCGCGCCCTCCTCAACATCACGCGCGCCCGCGAACTGCTCTCCCGCGAGGACGCGTTGCTCAGTTCCGCCCTCGTGGTCGGCCGGCTCACCCGCGACGAGATCCGCGACGTCTCCGATCTCGTCGCCCAGCGCACCCTGATGTACGACCTGAGCCTGACCGACCTGCCCTCGTCCGAACGGGAACGCTTCCAGCACTTCTGGAAGAACGGCTCCACGGCCCCGCTCCGGGTCGCCGAACAGTCCGTCATCTTCTCCCAGCCGGGACGCCCCAGCACCGTGGACGCCCAGGACTGGGACGCCGCCGCCGGCGGTGTGCTCGACGAACTCGGCAAACTGAACGACGAGGCCGGCGACCGCTATCAGGACCGCGTCCGCCCCGTCGCGATGGCCGTCATCGTCAAGGCCGTCGTCGCCGGCGTCCTCGGACTGCTCGCCGTGCTCTTCTCGCTCTTCCTGTCCGTACGGATCGGCCGGGGCCTCGTCCGTGACCTGCGTCAGCTCCGTCTCGACGCCCACGAAGCCTCCGGAGTCCGGCTGCCCAGCGTGATGCGCCGGCTCTCGGCCGGTGAACACGTCGACGTCGAGACCGAGGTCCCGCGCCTCGCCTACGACAAGAACGAGATCGGCGAGGTCGGCCAGGCACTGAACACTCTCCAGAGGGCCGCCGTGGAGGCCGCCGTCAAACAGGCCGAACTGCGCGCCGGGGTCTCCGAGGTCTTCGTCAACCTCGCCCGCCGCAGCCAGGTCCTCCTGCACAAGCAGCTCACCCTCCTCGACACGATGGAACGCCGGACCGAGGACACCGACGAACTCGCCGACCTGTTCCGGCTGGACCACCTGACCACGCGCATGCGCCGCCACGCAGAGGGACTCGTGATCCTCTCCGGCGCCGCCCCGTCCCGGCAGTGGCGCAAACCCGTCCAGCTCATGGACGTCGTACGCGCCGCGGTCGCCGAGGTCGAGGACTACGAGCGCATCGAGGTGCGCCGGCTGCCCCGCGTCGCCGTCACCGGGCCGGCCGTCGCCGACCTCACCCACCTGGTCGCCGAACTCCTCGAGAACGCCACGATGTTCTCCCCGCCGCACACCGCCGTCCAGGTCCTCGGCGAGCGGGTCGCCAACGGCTTCACCCTGGAGATCCACGACCGCGGACTGGGCATGGCCGCCGAAGCCCTGCTCGACGCCAACCTCCGGCTCGCCGAGACCCCCGAGTTCGAACTGTCCGACACCGACCGGCTCGGTCTCTTCGTGGTCAGCCGGCTCGCCCAGCGGCAGAACGTCCGCGTCTCCCTCCAGCCCTCGCCCTACGGTGGCACCACCGCCGTCGTCTTCATCCCGGACGCCTTGCTCACCGACGACGTCCCGGACACCAACGGCATCGGCTTCCGCCTGGACCGCCCCACCCCTTCGAAGGAGGCGGAACTGGAGGAGTCGCGACGAGCCGCGCTCTCCAAGGTGCCGGCCCGCACGCCAGGGCTGCCGGCCGCGCTCCTCGACGGCCCCGTCGAGCTCGAGGCCCCCGTCGACCTCGACGCCCTGAGCGACTTCCCGGACCCCCTCGACGAGGAGGACGGCGAGCGCGGCGGTCTCTTCCACCCGCGACGTGCCTTCGGCCGCTCCGAGGAGGACCCGGCGAGCCGGCGCGGCGACCTGGGCCCGGTCACCGAGGTCCCCGACGACCCGGACGACGACCCGAACGCCCCGGTCTCCCTGCTCCGGCGCCGGACCCCCAAGCTGGTCAGCTCCCACGGACGCCCCGTCACCGAGCACCGGACCCGCCTGGAGAAGACCGACGCGGAACCCTCGTACCGCCCGAGCCGCGCGCAGTCGGACGGTCTGGCCCCGCTGCCCACCCGGCGCCGGGGCACAGGCCCCCGCGGCGGCATCGCCGGCGCCGCGGAACCGCCACGGTCCGGCGACCCCGCAGGGCCCGGACGCCCGGCCGGATCCGGCCGCTCCGAAACACCGCGCACCGCCGGGCCCGACGCCGTCGGCCCGCACGAGCCCGCCGCCTTGACCGGGCGGGCCCGGCGCCCCGAGATCGCGGCCGCCGGACCGGACACCACCACCCCGGACCAGGGCACGGCCCCGGAGCCGACCGCACCCGGCACGGGCCCCCTGCCCCGGCGGGTCCGGCAGGCCAGCCTGGCACCCCAGCTCAAGAAGGCACCCGCCCCCGGTCCCGCGGCGCCGGACCCCGGCGAACGCGACGCGGACGAGGTCCGCAGCCGTATGGCCTCGCTCCAGCGCGGCTGGCAGCGGGGGCGCAAGGAGAACGCCGCGGGCGACGACACCGCCCCGGGCGGCACAGCACCACAGGGAACGACAGAGGGGGACGGTCGATGACCGCACCAAAGGCGACCGACCACGCCACGACCACCCAGAACGGCGAGCTCAACTGGCTTCTCGACGACCTGGTGGACCGCGTCGCCAGCATCCGCAAGGCCGTCGTGCTCTCCGGGGACGGCCTGCCGACCGGCGTGTCCAAGGACCTGACCCGGGAGGACGGCGAGCACCTGGCCGCCGTCGCCTCCGGGTTCCACAGCCTTGCCAAGGGCGTGGGCCGGCACTTCGAGGCGGGCAGCGTCCGCCAGACCGTCGTCGAGCTCGACGAAGCCTTCCTGTTCGTGACGGCCGCCGGTGACGGCAGCTGCCTCGCGGTGCTCTCCGATGCGGACTCGGACGTCGGCCAGGTCGCCTACGAGATGACACTCCTCGTCAAGCGCGTCGGCGTGCATCTGGGGACCGCACCGCGCACCGATCTGTCCTCGGGCGGGTAGTGGGAAGGCATGAGCGCTGACGGTCAGGGAAGAAGCCACTGGTTCGACGACGAGGCCGGACCGGTCGTCCGCCCCTACGCGATGACACGCGGCCGCACCACGAGTGCGGCCCAGCATCGCCTCGACCTGATCGCGGTGGTCGTCACCGAACCGCACGCGGGCGATCCGGAAGCCGACTCGACGCTGTCCCCGGAACACGTGGAGATCGTCGGGCTGTGCCGTCAGACCCCGCAGTCCGTCGCCGAACTCTCCGCCGAGCTCGACCTGCCCGTCGGAGTGGTACGGGTCCTCGTCGGCGACCTCGTGGACGGGGAATTCGTCCATGTGAACCGGCCCGTCCCACCGGCCGAGATGGTCGACGAGAGTATTCTGCGCGACGTGATCGACGGCCTGCGGGCGCTGTGAGCGGCGCGGAAGCGGGGTAGTGACGTGACAGCCTGGCAGTTCTGGGTCGACCGGGGTGGCACCTTCACGGACATCGTCGCGCGCCGCCCGGACGGCCGGCTGCTGACCCACAAACTCCTGTCGGAGAACCCGGCCCGCTACGCGGACGCGGCCGTCGCGGGCGTCCGCGAACTCCTCGGCGACTCCACCGACCCGATCGAAGCCGTCCGCATGGGCACCACCGTCGCCACGAACGCCCTCCTCGAACGCAAGGGCGAGCGGACCCTCCTGGTGATCACCCGCGGTTTCCGTGACGCCCTGCGCATCGCCTACCAGAACCGCCCGCACATCTTCGCCCGCCGCATCGACCTCCCGGAACTCCTGTACGAACGGGTGGTCGAGGTCGACGAGCGCATCGCGGCCGACGGGACCGTCCTGCGCGCGCCCGACCTGCGTGCCCTCGCCGGTCCCCTCCAGGAGGCGTACGACGACGGTGTCCGGGCCGTCGCCGTGGTCTGCCTGCACAGCCATCTGCACCCCGGACACGAACAGGCCGTCGGCCGCCTCGCCGCCCGTATCGGCTTTCCGCAGATCTCGCTGTCCAGCGAGGTCAGCCCCTTGATGAAGCTCGTGCCCCGCGGGGACACCGCCGTCGTCGACGCCTACCTCTCGCCGGTCCTGCGCCGCTACGTCCGGCACGTCGCCGACGAGCTCGACGGCGTCCGGCTGATGTTCATGCAGTCCAACGGCGGCCTCGCCGAAGCGGGGCAGTTCCGCGGCAAGGACGCCATCCTCTCGGGTCCCGCGGGCGGCATCGTCGGCATGGCCCGGATGTCGCAGCTCGCCGGCCACGACCGGGTCATCGGCTTCGACATGGGCGGCACCTCCACCGACGTGTCCCACTTCGCCGGTGACTACGAACGCGTCTTCACGACACAGATCGCCGGGGTCCGGCTGCGCGCCCCCATGCTGGACATCCACACCGTCGCGGCAGGCGGTGGCTCGGTGCTGCACTTCGACGGGTCGCGCTACCGCGTAGGGCCGGACTCGGCGGGCGCGGACCCGGGGCCCGCCTGCTACCGGGGCGGCGGCCCGCTCACCGTCACCGACGCCAACGTCATGCTCGGCCGCATCCAGCCCGCGCACTTCCCCGCCGTGTTCGGTCCCCGGGGTGACCAACCCCTCGACGCCGACCTGGTCCGCGAACGCTTCACCGCGCTCGCGGCCGAGATCCGTGACCGCACCGGCGACGACCGCACCCCGGAACAGGTCGCCGAGGGCTACCTGCGGATCGGCGTCGCCAACATCGCCAACGCCGTGAAACGGATCTCCGTCCAGAAGGGCCACGACGTCACCCGCTACGCCCTCACCACCTTCGGCGGCGCCGGCGGCCAGCACGCGTGCAAGGTGGCGGACTCCCTCGGCATCCGCACCGTCCTGGTGCCCCCCATGGCCGGTGTCCTGTCCGCGCTCGGCATCGGCCTGGCCGACACCACGGCGATGCGGGAACAGTCCGTCGAGGCACCCCTGGAGCCCGCTTCGATGGGCGGTGTCCTGAAGACCGCGGACGACCTGGAGGCGGCCGCCCGCACCGAACTCCTCGACGAGGACGTCCCCGCCGACCGCATCAAGGTAAGCCGCCGCGCCCAACTGCGCTACGACGGCACCGACACCACCCTCACCGTCGAACTCACCGAGCCCGACGCCATGCGGCGGGCCTTCGAAGAACGTCATCGCGCCACGTACTCCTTCACGCTCGACCGCCCGATCGTCGTCGAAGCCCTCTCCGTCGAAGCCACCGGCATCACCGAACCCCCCGATCTCTCCGCTCTCGCGCCCCCCGGCACCGCCCGCGAGGACGGCCCGGAGGCCCCGCGCACCGTCCCCCTCCACACGGGCGGCACCTGGCGCGACGTCCCCCTGCACCGCCGCGAGCGACTGGCCCCCGGCGCATCCGTCACCGGCCCGGCGATCATCGCCGAGTCGGGTGCGACGACCGTCGTCGACGACGGCTGGCGAGCCGGGGCGTCCGATGGCGGGCATCTGGTCATGGAACGCGTGGCGGTCACGGAGAGTTCCGACCTCGACACGAAAGTCGATCCGGTTCTGCTGGAGGTCTTCAACAACCTCTTCATGTCCATCGCGGAGCAGATGGGCGCCCGGCTGGAGTCCACGGCCCAGTCCGTCAACATCAAGGAGCGCCTGGACTTCTCCTGCGCGCTCTTCGACCCGGACGGAAACCTGGTGGCCAACGCCCCGCACATCCCCGTCCACCTGGGCTCCATGGGCACGAGCGTCAAAGAGGTCATCCGCCGCCGCGATGGCCGGATGCGCCCGGGCGACACCTACGCCGTCAACGACCCGTACCACGGAGGCACCCACCTCCCGGACGTCACCGTGATCACCCCGGTCTTCGGGACCGACCCCGGCACGGACACGGAGGGTGACCAGAGCATCCTCTTCTACGTCGCCTCACGCGGCCACCACGCGGAGATCGGCGGCATCGCGCCGGGCTCCATGCCCGCGAACAGCCGCACCATCGACGAGGAGGGCGTCCTCTTCGACAACTGGCTGCTCGCCGAGAACGGCCGCTTCCGCGAGGAGGAGACCCTCCGCCTCCTCACCGAGGCGCCCTACCCCTCCCGCAACCCCACGACCAACCTCGCCGACCTGCGGGCCCAGATCGCAGCCAACCGGAAGGGCGCCGACGAGGTCGCGCGCATGATCGACGACTTCGGCCTCGACGTCGTCCAGGCCTACATGCGGCACGTCCAGGACAACGCCGAGGAAGCGGTCCGCCGCGTCATCGACGCCCTCGACGACGGCGAATACGCCTACGAGACCGACTCGGGCGCCGTCATCCGCGTACGCGTGCGCGTGGACCGCGCCCAGCGCACCGCCACCGTCGACTTCACCGGCACGTCCGGCCAGTCGACCAGCAACTTCAACGCCCCCTTCGCCGTCGTCAATGCCGCGGTCCTCTACGTCTTCCGCACCCTGGTCGCCGACGACATCCCCCTCAACGACGGCTGCCTGCGGCCCCTGCGCATCGTCGTGCCGCCCGGCTCCCTGCTCGCCCCGGAACCACCGGCCGCCGTCGTCGCCGGCAACGTGGAGACGTCCCAGGCCATCACCGGTGCCCTGTACGCCGCCCTCGGCGTCCAGGCGGAGGGCTCCGGGACCATGAACAACGTCACCTTCGGCAACGCGCGCCACCAGTACTACGAGACCGTGGCCTCCGGTTCCGGCGCGGGCGACGGATTCCCCGGCGCCCCCGTCGTCCAGACCCACATGACGAACTCCCGCCTGACCGACCCCGAAGTGCTGGAGTGGCGGCTGCCCGTTCGGCTCGACGAGTTCGCGGTCCGGCACGGCAGCGGCGGTGCCGGACGGTGGCGCGGCGGCGACGGCGCCGTGCGCCGCATCCGCTTCCTCGAACCCATGACCGTTTCGACGCTGTCCCAGCACCGCAGGGTGCCGCCGTACGGCATGGCGGGCGGCGCACCCGGCGCCCTCGGCACCAACCGCGTCGAACACGCGGACGGCACGGTCACGACACTGGCCGGAAGCGACTCGGCCGACGTCGGCCCCGGCGACGTACTCGTCGTCGAAACCCCCGGCGGCGGAGGCTACGGCCCACCGCCGCGCGACCCCCACCAAGCAGGAGAAGAGATCGATGATCTTCGGGCGTTCTGAGCGCGGGAAGCCTCCGGTCGAGCCCGTCACGCTCAAGATCCTCGTGGCCGGCGGCTTCGGCGTGGGGAAGACCACGCTCGTCGGCGCGGTCAGCGAGATCCGGCCGCTGCGCACCGAGGAACTGCTCACCGAGGCCGGACGGCCGGTCGACGACACGAGCGGTGTCGAGGGCAAGCGCACCACCACCGTGGCCATGGACTTCGGCCGCATCACCCTGCGCGAGGACCTGGTGCTGTACCTCTTCGGCACACCCGGACAGGAGCGGTTCTGGTTCATGTGGGACGAGTTGTCCGAGGGGGCGCTCGGAGCCGTCGTCCTGGCCGACACCCGCCGGCTCCAGGACTGCTTCGCGGCCGTCGACTACTTCGAGCGGCGCGGCATCCCCTTCGTCGTCGGCGTCAACTGCTTCGAGGGGGCCGCCCGTTACCCCGCGGAGACGGTACGGCAGGCCCTGGACCTCGACCCGGGCGTACCGCTGCTCCTGACCGACGCCCGGGACCGCGAGTCGGTCAAGGAGGTCCTGATCGGCGTCGTCCAGCACGCCATGGCGTTCCAGGCGGAGCGCCGCGAGGCCGTGACCACCTGACATCACCGAGATCCGGCGAGAGCCGCGGCCCCTACCCCCGCCGACAGGGGTACGGGCCGCGGCCCCTGGGCCACGCGCCTGTGGGTTCGCGCGGCTCGCACACGCGTGTGCCCCGTTGCGAGCCCCTTACACCGGGACCGGTACCCCACGGGGAGGCACCGGTCCCGGGGCGAACCGCCTCAGCTGTCGCCGTCCTCCTCCCAGCCGAAGCTCTTCTCCACCGCCTTGCGCCAGTTGTGGTACTCGCGGTCCCGCTCCTCGGCCGACATGGAGGGCGTCCACTCGGCGTCCTTCGCCCAGTGCGACTTGAGCTCGTCCAGGTCGTTCCACACGCCGGTCGCCAGGCCGGCCGCATAGGCGGCGCCCAGGCAGGTCGTCTCGGAGATCTTCGGCCGGATCACCGGCACGTCCAGCACATCGGCCTGGTGCTGCATGAGCAGGTTGTTCTTCGTCATGCCGCCGTCGACCTTCAGGCTCGTGATGTGCACCCCGGAGTCCTGGACCATGGCGTCCACCACCTCCCGCGTCTGCCAGCTCGTCGCCTCCAGGACGGCGCGGGCCAGGTGCGCCTTCGTGACGTACCGGGTCAGACCGGTGACGACACCGCGTGCGTCCGAACGCCAGTACGGCGCGAAGAGGCCGGAGAAGGCGGGCACGATGTAGGCGCCGCCGTTGTCCTCGACGCTCGCCGCCAGCGGCTCGATGTCGTCGGCGGTCCGGATGATGCCGAGCTGGTCGCGGAACCACTGGACCAGGGCGCCCGTGATGGCGATCGCGCCCTCCAGGCAGTACACCGGCGCCTCGCTGCCGATCTTGTAGCCCATCGTCGTCAGCAGCCCGCTCTTCGACGGCACCGGACGGTTGCCGGTGTTGAGCAGCAGGAAGCTTCCGGTGCCGTAGGTGTTCTTCGCACTGCCCACGTCGTAGCAGGCCTGCCCGAACACGGCGGCCTGCTGGTCGCCGAGCGCCGAGGCGACCGGCACCCCGGCGAGCTGGCCGACGGCGGTGCCGTACACCTCGGCGGACGACTTGATCTCCGGCAGCATCGCCTCGGGCACGTTCATGGCCGACAGGATCGACGGATCCCACTGGAGGGTCTGCAGGTTCATCAGCATCGTGCGTCCGGCGTTCGTCACGTCGGTGACGTGCTTGCCGCCGTCGGTCCCGCCGGTGAGGTTGTAGATCAACCAGGAGTCGATCGTGCCGAACGCGATCTCCCCGCGCTCGGCCCGGTCCCGCAGGCCGGGCACGTTGTCCAGCAGCCAGGCCGCCTTGGGCCCGGAGAAATAGCTGGCCAGCGGCAGCCCGGTCTGCTCACGGAAGCGGTCCTGCCCCTCCGCGCCGCCCAGCTGGGCGCACAGCGCGGCCGTACGCGTGTCCTGCCACACGATGGCGTTGTGCACCGGTTTGCCCGTCGCGCGGTCCCACAGGACGGTCGTCTCGCGCTGGTTGGTGATGCCGAGTGCGCTGAGCTGGTGGGCCTTCAGCCCCGCCTTCGCGAGCGCACCGGCGACGACCGCCTGCACCTTGGACCAGATCTCGGTCGCGTCGTGCTCCACCCAGCCGGGCTTCGGGAAGATCTGCCGGTGCTCCCGCTGGTCGACGGCGACGATGGCGCCGTCGTGGTTGAAGACGATGCAGCGGCTGGAGGTCGTGCCCTGGTCGATCGCGGCGACGAACTTGTCCGTCATGACGTCCCCTTCGTCGTATCCGTCAGAAAGCTGCGTTGAAGATGAGGCCCGCCAGCACCCCGCCGATCAGCGGTCCGACCACCGGAATCCACGCGTAGCCCCAGTCCGACGTCCCCTTGTTGGGGATCGGCAGCAGGGAGTGGATGATGCGAGGGCCCAGGTCACGGGCCGGGTTGATCGCGTATCCCGTGGGACCGCCGAGGGACAGACCGATGCCGACCACCAGCAGCGAGACGATCAGGATCCCGGTCCCGGACAGGGCGAGCCCCTTGGTCAGCCCGAACGCCAGGATCGGCAGCACCAGACCGATCGTCGCGATGATCTCCGTGATGAGGTTCGCCACGGGATGGCGGATCGCCGGCGCCGTGGAGAAGATCCCCAGCGTCGGCTGTGCGATGTCCTTGTCGGCGTTGGCCTGGAACTGCGCGAAGTAGACCAGCCAGCACAGCACCGCCCCCAGCATCGCGCCCACCATCTGGCCGGCGATGTACAGGGGGACCTTGTCCCAGTCGCCCGTGTCGATGGCGATCCCGAGTGTCACGGCTGGATTGAGATGCCCACCGGACAGCGGGGCGGCGGTGTAGGCGCCCGCCATGACGGCGAAACCCCATCCGAACGCGATGACGATCCAGCCACCGTCTTTCGCCTTCGAGTAGTTCAGGATGACGGCGGCGACCACTCCGGCGCCGAACAGGATCAGAATCGCGGTGCCTATGACCTCACCGACGAAGATGTCTCCATTGCTCATGGCGGCTCCTAGGCCTGGCCGGGACGATCGGCCCCGGTTTCTCCGTGCGGGGTGCGTTCCCTTGGCGACTTCAGCCGAAGGCGGGGCGTGTCCCGCGCCCCGCCCGGCGTCCGTGACGAGCTTGCCGTCGCAACCGAGTCGCCGGAGGGGGGAGGGCCTTGATACGGGCGCAACCGCGCGGCGCTCTGCGTGGATACGCCGACAAATATGGGGCGATGTCGGCTGACACCGGGAAGTGTTCACCGGCGTCCGAGGGGCGTCAAGGTCGCGGACGCCGACGGTTGTGGGACGTGCCGACGGCCACCGGCCGTCACCGACCCGGTCCGTGGCACGCCCGCTCGGGTGCGGGACGAACGACGCGGCCCTGCACGGACGACAGGCGGGCCAGCTCCTGCCGAGCCGGGCAGTGGCCACTGACCATGGCTCACATCAGGTCGATCGGATGGCCTCCGCCGACCTTGCAACAGAAGAATCTCACCGTCTGCCCGGGTCCGCCACCGCCCGCCCGCGCCGCCGACCGTGGCCTTCGCCGCCCCGGGCGCCACGCAGCCTGCCGGTGGCAGCCGTCCGGGGCCCTCACCGCACGGCGACCACCGCGGAGCCGTGCCCGAACAACCCCTGATTCGCGGCGAGGCCCACACGGGCGTCGGGGACCTGCCGGTCACCGGCGACTCCGCGTAACTGCCACGTCAGCTCGCACACCTGAGCGATCGCCTGCGCCGGAACCGCCTCACCGAACGAGGCGAGCCCTCCGCTCGTGTTCACCGGTATGCGCCCGCCCGGCGCCGTCGCCCCCTCCCGCAGCAGCTTCACGGCCTCGCCGGCACCGCACAGGCCCAGATCCTCGTACCACTGCAACTCCAGAGCGGTCGACAGGTCGTACACCTCCGCCAGGGACAGGTCCCCGGGGCCGACCCCGGCCTCCTCGTACGCCTCCCGCGCGATCGACTCCCGGAACGTCTCGGGACCGGGCCGCACCGCGACGGCGGAGTCCGTCGCGATGTCGGGCAGGTCCAGGACGGTGCTCGGGAAGCGCGGCGTCACCGTGGACACCGCCCGGATCCGCACGGCATCACCTGCGCCGTGCCGGCGGGCGAAGTCCATGCCCGCCAGTACGAGCGCGGCCCCGCCGTCGGAGGTCGCGCAGATGTCGAGGAGCCGCAGCGGATCGGCGACCACGGCCGATACGGCCACCTCCTCGGCGGTGACCGCCTTGCGGTAGCGGGCGTACGGGTTCCGGGCGCCCAGGGCGGCGTTCTTGACCTTGACCTGTGCGAAGTCCTCCAGCGTGTCCCCGTGCACCGCCATCCGCCGGCGCGCGTACAGCCCGAAGTACACCGGATTCGTCGCCCCGAGGAGGCGGAAACGCAGCCAGTCCGGGTCGTCCGGACGGTCCCCGCCCGCGGGCCGGAAGAACCCCTTGGGGGCGGCGTCGGCCCCCACCACCAGCACCACGTCCGCCAGGCCCGCGAGGATCTGCGCCCGCGCGGTGGCGATGGCCTGGGCTCCCGAGGCGCAGGCCGCGTAGACGCTCGTGACACGGGCACCCTGCCAGCCGAGCGCCTTGGCGAACGTCGCTCCGGCCACGTACCCCGGGTAGCCGCCACGCACCGTGTCCGCGCCGACTACCGACCCGACGTCCCGCCACTCCAGTCCCGCGTCCGCGAGCGCCGCGCGGGCCGCCCGCACGCCGTACTCGACGAAGCCGCGTCCCCACTTGCCCCACGGATGCATGCCCGCGCCGAGCACGGCCACATCCCGCGTCATGCCTCCACCCCCGTAGGCCGCCAGTGCCAGGTCGTCCAGGTCGTCTCCGCGTCCTCGTGCAGCACACCGGGGACGGCCCGCACCTCCATGCCCACCGTCAGATCGGCGACGGTGATCCCAGGAGCCGCCTGCCCCAGCACCACGAGCCGCTCGGCCGGAAGCTCCACAGCGATCAACGTGCACGCCGCCCAGGAAAGTTCCGGGTCCGTCACATAGGGTGACGGAGGCCGGTACCGGCTGTCGGTGAACGACCAGACGTGCCCGCGCGAGGACAGCGGCTCCTCTGTCAGCCGGCCGCCGCCGCAATGAGGGTTGCGGCAGTGGACGTCCTCCCGGGGGAAGAAGACCGTCGAACAGGCGGAACACCGCGTGCCCAGCAGCCGGAAGCCGTCCCCGTCGCCGGTGAACCACCCGGCGACAACAGGCGTACGCGTACGCGGCATGAGCCCTCCCGGCGCCGAATCTGACGGGACGTCAGAAGTGTGCCAGAGGCAGCCGCCGAACGGCAGGGGCCCGCGTCGGCCCCGGGGGGCGGAGGCCGACGTTCCAGCGCCCGCCCCGGCCGACCTCCCTGCCGCGCAGCCATATACCGGCCCCCGGAAGACGCCCTTCCACTGATCGGATACAGTCCGCGCGTGTCCGAATCTCAGCACTCCGACCCCAACTCCGCGGCGAACTCCCACTGTTCGAGCTGCGGCGCGCCCTACGGAGAGGGCGTTTCCGGCTGGCCGCGCACCTGCTCCGCGTGCGGCACCGTGGCCTACCGCAACCCGCTGCCCGTGGCCATCGCCCTCCAGCCCGTGTACGACACCAAGGGAACCGCCCTGGTCGTCATCACCCGGAGCATCGCCCCCGCGCGCGGAGGCGTCGCCCTGCCCGGCGGCTACATCGACGACCGGGAGGACTGGCGGCAGGCCGTCGTCCGCGAACTCAAGGAGGAGACCGGCCTCGACGCCGCCGCACGCGACGTGCGGCTCGTCGACGCGATGAGCTCGCCCGACGGGCATCTGCTGCTCTTCGGTCTGCTCCCCGAGCGCCCCGCCGACCGCCTGCCGGCCTCCGCCGCGACCGACGAGACCGAGGGATGGCAGCTCCTGCGCAGGCCGGAGGAACTCGCCTTCCCCCTGCACACGCTGGCCGTCCAGGCGTTCTTCGAGGGCCGCTACATCTGAGCCCGGCGTCCGCCGAGCCCGCGCACCCGCACAGGACGGGGCGACGGGATCGCGCCGTCCTCGTGCTCCAGCTCGACGACCAGTTCCTCGCCCTCCCAGCGGGTGGCGTAGCGCTCGATCACGGGCTCCTCCCAGCCGTCGCCGGGGTCCGGCACCACCAGCCCGCCCCCGGTGCATCCGGGGGCGGGAGCCCACACCTCCAGCTCCAGCCCGCCGTCGTCCCCCCGCACGGGGACGACGGCGCCCGACTGCGCCAGCACCGGGATCCGTGACAGCGGCGCGTCGACGAACACCTCCCCGGGCCCCTCGTACGCCCGCTCCGTCGCCGTGTCGTACCAGCGCCCCCTCGGCAGCCGCACCGCACGCCGCTCGACGCCCCGCTCCAGCACCGGCGCGACCAGCAGACCGTCACCGAGCATGAAGGCGTCCTCACAGTCGCGCAGCCGCCGGTCGTCGGGCGCCGACCACCACAGAGGACGGACATAGGGCGCGCCCGTACGCCCGGCCAGATGCGCCAGCGTCACGAAGTACGGCAGCAGCCGGCGACGCTCGACGAGCGCCACACGCGCGTGCTCCAGCACGAGGGGGCCGAACTCCCACGGCTCCCGGCGTCCCGCCCGCAGACCCGCGTGCGTGCGGAACAGCGGCAGATAGGCGGCCATCTGGAACCAGCGCAGATACAGCTCCGGAGACGGGCAGCCGTCGAAGCCGCCCACATCGGGCCCCGAGAAAGGCACCCCGCACAGACCGAGCCCCATGACCAGCGACAGCGACGCGCGCAGACCCGGCCAACCCGTGGCCACGTCACCGGACCACGCTCCTCCGTAGCGCTGCATCCCCGCCCAGCCGGACCGCGAGAACACGAAGGGCCGCTGCTCGGGAGCCAGGTCCCGCAGCCCCTCGTACCCGGCCCTGGCCATGTTCAGGCCGTACACGTTGTGCGCCTCCCGGTGGTCCCCGCCCCGGCCCTCCAGCGCGTGCCGCGCCGAACGGGGAAGCGTCGGCTCCCCGAAGGCCGCGAACGAGGTCGGCTCGTTCATGTCGTGCCAGAACCCCGCGAAGCCCTGCCCGAGCCGCTCCGCGTACAGGGCGCCCCACCACCGACGCGCACGCGCGTGCGTGAAGTCCGGGAAGACCACCTCGCCGGGCCAGGCCACCCCGCGCACCACACGGCCCGCGGCATCCCGCACGAACACGTCCTCGGCGCTCCCGCCGTCGTACACGGCGTCGCCCGGCTCCGCCGCGACCGCCGGGTCCACGATCGACACCAGCCGCACCCCTTCCTCGCGCAGGTCCTCGGCGAGCTCCGGCAGCTTCCCGAACGCCTCCTGGTCGACCGAGAACACCCGGTGACCGTCGTAGTGGTCGATGTCCAGATGGACCGCGTCCAGCGGCAGGCCCCGCTCCACATAGCCCGAGACGATCCGGCGCACCTCGCGCGCGCCGCCGAAACCCCACCGCGCGTGATGGTGCCCCAGAGCCCACGACGGAGGCGGTGTGGGCGCACCGGTGAGTGACGCCCAGACGAGCAGCACGCGCGCGGGGGTGCCCACCATCACCCAGCACCGCAGCGGCCCGCCCTGCATCCGCAGCACACTCGCGCCGGGACGGTCGTGCCCCGAACCGGCGCCCTCCTCGCCCTCGCGCAGCGTGACCGTGCCGTCCCACGACGTGTCGTGGAACACCAGATGCGACGCCGCGTCCGCCACCACCAGCTGCACCGGCATGGTGATGTACAGCGGATCGTCGGCAGGCCCGAACGCACGGCCCGGATCCGTGTTCCACAACCGGTAGGTGCCACCCCTCAGACGCGGCCCCGACGCCCGCCCGCCCAGCCCGAAGAACCGGGCGTCCGCGGCGACCTCGGACCGCTGCGTCCACCGCGCCACCCCGCCACCGACCGGCTCCCACCACCGCGGCGGCTGATCCCGGCGCACCAGCACCCCACCGGGCGTCTGCACCTCCACGGCGCCGTGCCGCGAGATCACCACCGTCACGCGCTCGGCGACCACCCGCCAGCCGCCCTCCGTGTCCGGCTCCAGCACCGCCCGGGCATCCGGCTCGGGAGACCCCGCGAGCGCGTACGACGGTTCGGGGCAGGCCCCGTCCCACCCCCAGAAGACCGCCCCGTTCACCGCCACGATCACCCGCAGCTCGGAGCGGCTGAACCGGATGACGCCGCCCCCTGGGCCGGGCCGCACCTCCTGCACGGTGCCCGGCACCCGGGCCCGCTCGGGCCCCCTCGGCGGCAACCCGGCGGCATCGGCACGCCGCGTACGCCACGCCCCCCTCAGGGTGCGCACGGCATGGGCGGCCCCCGCAGCGCCCACCGCCTTCATCGAACGCACCAGGTCACGACCGTTCATGCTGCTCAGCCTGCCATTGAGGGCCCCACACGCGGGGGGTCGTTCAACTGCCGTTCACTCGTGCCCGGACCACATCTTCACGACACGGACTATGTGCGGTGCACCCTGGTGCCGAAGTCGATCACATGGCATCGTCCGTGTCATCCGCGTCACGCGCACACCCCCGCCGTGCGCGGCCGACGCACACGACGCGCAGAGTCCGGGAGCCACCCCATGACGATCGAGAACCCGCAGCCGCTGTGGCAGCCAGATCCGCAGCGCATCGCCGACGCGCAGATCACCAGGTTCCAGACCTGGGCCGCCGAGCACCACGGCGCCCCGGCCGACGGAGGCTACGCGGCGCTGCACCGCTGGTCGGTCGACGAGCTGGAGACCTTCTGGAAAGCCGTCACGGAGTGGTTCGACGTCCGCTTCACGAGCCCCTGCACGCGCGTGCTGGGCGACCGCTCGATGCCCGGCGCGCAGTGGTTCCCCGGCGCCACCCTCAACTACGCGGAACACGCCCTGCGCGCCGCCGCCACCCGCCCCGACGAACCCGCCCTCCTGCACGTCGACGAGACCCACGAACCCCAGCCCGTCACCTGGGCCGAGCTCCGCCGCCAGGTCGGCTCCCTCGCCGCCGAACTGCGCGCCCTCGGCGTACGCCCCGGAGACCGCGTCAGCGGCTACCTCCCGAACATCCCGCAGGCCGTCGTCGCCCTGCTCGCCACCGCCGCCGTCGGCGGCGTCTGGACCTCCTGCGCCCCCGACTTCGGCGCCCGCAGCGTCCTCGACCGCTTCCAGCAGATCGAACCGGTCGTCCTCTTCACCGTCGACGGCTACCGCTACGGCGGCAAGGAACACGACCGCCGCGCCGTCGTCGCCGAACTGCGCCGCGAACTGCCCACCCTGCGCGCGGTCGTGCACATCCCGCTCCTCGGCACGGACGCACCCGAGGGCGCCCTGGACTGGTCGGCCCTCACCGCCGCCGACCAGGAGCCCGTCTTCGAACAGGTGCCCTTCGACCACCCCCTGTGGGTGCTCTACTCCTCCGGCACCACCGGCCTGCCCAAGGCCATCGTGCAGTCCCAGGGCGGCATTCTCGTCGAACACCTCAAGCAGCTCGGCCTGCACTGCGACCTCGGCCCCGACGACCGGTTCTTCTGGTACACCTCGACGGGCTGGATGATGTGGAACTTCCTCGTCTCCGGCCTCCTCACCGGCACCACGGTCGTCCTCTACGACGGCAGCCCCGGCTACCCGGACACGGGCGCCCAGTGGCGGATCGCCGAACGCACCGGAGCCACCCTCTACGGCACCTCGGCCGCCTACGTCATGGCCTGCCGCAAGGCCGGCGTCCACCCGGGCCGCGACTTCGACCTCTCCAAGGTGCAGTGCGTCGCCACCACCGGCTCGCCCCTGCCTCCCGACGGCTTCCGCTGGCTCCACGACGAGGTCCGCGACGACCTGTGGATCGCCTCCGTCAGCGGCGGCACGGACGTGTGCTCCTGCTTCGCCGGGGCCGTCCCCACCCTGCCCGTCCACATCGGCGAACTCCAGGCGCCCGGGCTCGGCACCGACCTGCAGTCCTGGGACCCCAGCGGCAAACCCCTCGTCGACGAGGTCGGCGAACTCGTCGTCACCAACCCCATGCCGTCCATGCCGGTCTACTTCTGGAACGACCCCGAAGGCACCCGGTACCACGACAGCTACTTCGACACCTACCCCGGCGTGTGGCGTCACGGCGACTGGATCACCGTCACCTCACGCGGCTCCGTCGTCATCCACGGCCGCTCCGACTCGACCCTGAACCGCCAGGGCGTCCGCATGGGATCCGCCGACATCTACGAGGCGGTGGAGCGCCTGCCCGAGATCAGGGAATCCCTGGTCATCGGCATCGAACAACCCGACGGTGGCTACTGGATGCCCCTGTTCGTCCACCTGGTGCCCGGCGCGGTCCTCGACGACGCCCTGCTCGGCCGCATCAAACAGACCATCCGCGAAGAGCTCTCCCCGCGCCACATCCCGGACGAGATCATCGAGGTCCCCGGCGTCCCCCACACCCTCACCGGCAAGCGCATCGAGGTCCCGGTCAAGCGCCTCCTGCAAGGCACCCCGCTCGACAAGGCCGTCAACCCGGGCTCCATCGACAACCTCGACCTCCTCCACTTCTACGAGGACCTGGCCCGCAAGCGAGCCTGACCACCCCTCGGCCCCGGACTTCCCCACACCGCGGGAGGCCGGGGCCGAGGGCGGGCCCGTTGTCAGTGGCCCTGGTTACTGTGAGTGAGCATTGATCGCCGCACTGCTCACAGGGGGAACGATGACGGACACCGACCACCGCACCATGCGCCACGTCCTGCGCCGCGAGATCGCCGGCACGATCGGCCTGCTCACCGACGAACACGACTTCCGGGTCATGCGCCGGTACCGCAGCTTCACCTTCGACGACCACACGACCTACCTCGACCAGGTCGAGGCCCTCCTCCGCACCCGCGCGGCCCAGGGCAGCCACACCACGATCGCCCTGTTCGATCCGGAGGACTACGCCGCCTTCTGCGCCGGCACCGGCCTCGAACCCGACACCCCGGCCAGCCGCACCCGCTTCACCGCCGAACTCGCGACGACCGGCCCCACCGTCCCCTACGACGGCCGCCCCCTCACGGAGCTCGTCCCGGAACTCGTCGACGAAGCCGTCCGGCAGGCCACCTGGGAGTACGCCGCCACGCTCCTGGCACGCCTCGGCCCCTGTGCCACCTGCGGCGAGGACATCGGCCGCGCGACCTTCGCCCGCGCCTCCCACCTCGTCACCCGCGTCCTCGACACCGCCCCACCCGGCAACCGCCACCTCGTGTGCAGCGTGACGGGCACCCCGGAAACCCTCCTCGCCGTCCTCCACGCCGACCGGCAGCCCGACGGGACCCACCACCTCGACGAGGCCGAACTGCTGGAGTTCACCACCGTCCTCGCCCTCGGCCTCGCCACGCGCAGCCCCGGCGGCCTCGTCATGCGCACCAGCGCCCCAGGCACCACCGACCGCGTCTACGGGTGGCGCCTGCGCGGCGACCAGGGCGACGGCCTCGTCCCCCTCACCGCCGGCGAGGTCTTCGACGCCTACTGCACCGATGTGGAATCCGGAGACCTCATCTCCCCGGAATCCGGCGTCGACTACTGCGTCCCGCCCGACCTCGGGGACGGCGGGGCACCACCGGCACACCGGCACTGACGTGAAAGGGGCGCCCCACCCACAGGTGGAGCGCCCCGGCACACCGCCGAACGCGTCCGGCTACTCGCCCGACAGCACAGCCTGAGCGGCGCTGCGCGCCTCGTCGGCGCTGTCCGCCGCACGCGCCGCCGCAGCCGCACGCTCGCACTGGGCCAGCGTGTACTTCGCCAGCGTCGCCCGGACATACGGGATCGACGCCGACCCCATGGACAGGGAGGTGACCCCCAGACCGGTCAGCACACACGCCAGGAGCGGATCCGACGCCGCCTCACCGCACACGCCACAGCTCTTGCCCTCGGCCTTCGCCGCCTCGGCGGACAGCGCGACCAGGTCGAGCAGCGCGGGCTGCCACGGGTCCTGCAGACGGGACACCGCACCCACCTGACGGTCCGCGGCGAACGTGTACTGCGCGAGGTCGTTCGTCCCCAATGAAAGGAACTCGACCTCCTGCAGGATGGACCGGGCCCGCAGCGCGGCCGACGGGATCTCGACCATCGCGCCGAACTTGGCCCGCAGCCCCGCCTCGCGGCACGCGTCGGCGAACGCCTTGGCGTCCGCGCGGTCGGCCACCATCGGCGCCATGACCTCCAGGTACACCGGTAGGCCCTCGGCCGCCTTGGCCAGCGCCGTCAGCTGCGTCCGCAGCACGTCCGGGTGGTCCAGCAGCGTCCGCAGCCCGCGCACACCCAGCGCCGGATTCGGCTCGTCGGCGGGCGTCAGGAAGTCCAGCGGCTTGTCCGCGCCCGCGTCCAGGACACGGACGACGACCCGGCCCTCGGGGAAGGCCTCCAGCACCTGGCGGTAGGCCGTGACCTGCTTCTCCTCGGACGGCGCCTGCTTGCTGTCGTCGAGGAAGAGGAACTCGGTGCGGAACAGGCCCACGCCCTCCGCACCGGCCTCCACGGCCGCCGGCACGTCGGACGGTCCGCCGATGTTGGCCAGCAGCGGCACCTTGTGCCCGTCCGCGGTGGCGCCCGGACCGGTCGAAGCGGACAGCGCGGCCCTGCGCTCGGCGGCCGCGGCCTCCAACTCGGCCCGCTTCTGCGCACTCGGGTCCACGAAGACATCGCCGGTGCTGCCGTCCACCGCGACGACCGTGCCCTCGGCGAGCTCACCGGCACCCGGGAGCGCGACCACGGCGGGGACACCCAGGGCCCGCGCCAGGATCGCGCTGTGGCTGGTCGGCCCGCCCTCCTCGGTCACGAACCCGAGGACGAGCGTCGGGTCCAGCAGCGCAGTGTCCGCCGGAGCGAGATCACGGGCAACCAGTACATACGGCTCGTCACTGTCAGGGACACCCGGCATCGGGACACCCAGCAGCCGCGCGACGATACGGTTCCGCACGTCATCGAGGTCCGCGACTCGCCCCGCCAGGTACTCGCCGGCACCGGCCAGCAGCTCGCGGTAGGCGGCGAAGGCGTCGTACACGGCACGCTCGGCCGTGCTGCCGACGGCGATACGACGCTCGACGTCGGCCATCAGCTCGGGGTCCTGGGCCATCATGGCCTGCGCCTCGAGCACGGCCTGGGCCTCGCCGCCCGCCAGGTTGCCGCGTGCCGTCAGATCGGCGGCCACCGCCTCCACGGCCTTGCGAGCGCGCCCCTGTTCACGCTCGGCGTCCTCCGCCGGGATCTGCTTGGCCGGCGGTTCCAGGACCGCCGTCCCCATGTGCCGTACCTCGCCGATCGCCACACCGTGGCTCACGCCGACGCCTCGCAGCGTTGTCTCCATCTCACCCGTCTCCGTTGACGCGGCGGGCCCCGCCGCCGCGGTGGTTGTGATCGCTACCTGTGCGCCGCCGTACGACGGCGGTGAAGTCACTTCCAGGCGAAGAGACTGTCGCCGGCCTTCACTTCCCCGCTCTCACGGAGCTCGGACAGCGCCTCGGCCGTGGCCTCGAGCGCGACGACAGGGCACACCGGGGACTTGCCGGCCGCCTCGACCGCGGACGGGTCCCAGCGGACGACGGCCTGGCCGCGCGTAACGGTGTCGCCCTTGCTCACCAGCAGCTCGAAGCCCTCACCGTTCAGCTGCACGGTGTCGATGCCGAGGTGGGTGAGGACGCCGTGGCCCTGGTCGTCGACGACGACGAAAGCGTGCGGATGGAGCGAGACGACAACTCCATCCACCGGGGACACGGCCTCGGAGGGCTCACGGACGGGGTCGATAGCGGTGCCCGGGCCGACCATGGCCCCGGAGAAGACCGGATCCGGTACGGACGCCAGTCCGACGGCGCGTCCGGCGAGCGGGGACGTCACGGTGGTCATGGGAAGCCTCCCAGGGGTGGAGATCGATAGGGCCGTCTCTGCCTGTGCGGGACGGCACTGTTGAGCAGGGTATGTCACATGAAGTGCCGATTCCGTGCGAGCACTCCAGAGTGGTCTAGACCATACAGCAAACCGATTTGCACCCGCTCGTCGGGCGCGTGTACAGTCGTACTCCTGCTTGGGGGTGAGCGACGCCGCTGTGTGTCGTGGCCCGGCAGCACTCAAACTTGTCAGATCCTATCTTCGGATCCCTTTCTGCATGCCTGCGGAACGGTGGTCAGGAGGACGGAAAAACACTGATAGAGTTTGGAACACCGAAGGGAAGCGCCCGGAGGAAAGCCCGAGAGGGTGAGTACGAAGGAAGCGTCCGTTCCTTGAGAACTCAACAGCGTGCCAAAAGTCAACGCCAGAT
>NZ_LLZN01000083.1 GCF_001509795.1 Streptomyces sp. NRRL WC-3605
GGATGGCGGGGCGACGGGGGGTGGCGGGGGGTTCGGGAAGTGCGGGAGGTGCGCGGGCGACGGCGGCCGGGCGGGCGGGGCGGGGCGGGGCGTGGCAGCGCAGGCGACCTCGGTCGGCCGGGCGAGCAGGCCGCGGCAACGCGGGCGGGCTGGGCGGGCCGTAGCGGCGCGGGCGGTCGGATGGGCCGCCACAACGCAGGCGAGCGCAGGCGGCCGGGCGGGCCGCGACAGCGCGGGCCGTCGGACGGGCCGTGACAGCGCGGGCGACCTCGGTCGCAGGGCGATCGGGCTGTAGCGGCGAAGCGGTGCGAGCCGTCGGGCGGGCCGTGACAGCGCGGGCGGCCAGGCGGGCGGGCCGTCGTGCCGTCAGGTGCGGCGCTTGCGCTTCGACGGGTTGCCGGTGCGGCGGGTGGTCCGGGACTCGTGCCGCTTGCGGGCCGTCTCGTACTCCTGGCGGTGCAGCTTCTCGCCGGGGGCCTCCATGAGGGAGCGGAAGAAGTAGGCGAGGAGGGAGCCGACGAAGCCGATGGTGAGCAGGCCGCGCAGGCTCGCCTGACGATCCGGGTCGGGGCGCTTGGTGAAGCCGTCCCAGGTGTGACGGAACGCGAGCGCGCTGCACACCGCGAACATCACCACGACCAGCACGGTCACGAAGCTGCCGCTGCCGGCGAGCGCGATTCCTTCGTAGGCGAAGCGCAGCACGAGGCAGGCGGCGGCCGCGGCGGCCAGCGAGCCGACGGCCACGCCGATGCGGCGGAGCGCGTAGCCGTGGTCGTGGTCGACCCAGGTCGTGCCGAAGAAGCGCAGGGGCTCGGGGCGGGGGCCCGAGGAGCCCGCGGGGGTGGCCGGGGTGCCGTTCGTGTCGCTCACGCGTCGATTATCGCCCCGGCCCGGTCGCGGGCCCACGGCCCGAGCCCAGCCCTCCCCCGCCAGGCCCTCGCCCGGGACTTAGTCCCGTTACGAGCAGCGCGGGCGGATGTAGCCGTCGCTGCCGGTCTTGATGTACGCGTCCGAGACGTACTGGCCGCCGGCGATGTTGTCCCAGATGGACGAGGTGCCGTACGGGCCGGTCACGGTGGTGCCGGGCCGCTGGCAGTAGATCGCGACCTGTGCGCCCTCGGACAGGACGTTGACGATCGGGTAGCTGGTGCCGGGTCCGCTGCGGACGTTGAGGCGCACGCCCGGTGCGACCGGGAAGTAGGTCACCGCCGTGGCGGCGGCGAGCGTGGTGACGGCGTCGTCCTCGCCGCGGTCCGTCACATCGGCACGGTCGACAGACATAGGTACTCCCCCCCGTTGGAGCCCACGACGATCGTGGGGCCCCGTTGATTCCCACAAATCACGCCACGAAACAGGCGTCCACACATCGAACGCGCACACTAGCAAGCCGCCTCTGTCTCGCACGCATCATCGACTAGGCTCCGTGCGTCGCGCGCGTGGACGAACAGCACGGGGGTGGTCCCATGGCGTCACGGCACAACATCGGGGCGGGCGCGGAAGCGGAACGTCCCGAGCACGCCGGGCCCTACCGCCTGGAGTCGCACCTCGGTTCCGGGGGCATGGGCGTCGTCCACCTGGCCAGGAGCACGTCGGGCATGCAGGTCGCCGTCAAGGTCGTGCATGCCGAGTTCGCGAAGGACCCGGAGTTCAGGGGCCGTTTCCGGCAGGAGGTCGGGGCGGCGCGCAAGGTCAGCGGGGCCTTCACGGCACCGGTGGTGGACGCCGATCCGGAGGCCGAACGGCCGTGGATGGCCACGCTGTTCATCCCCGGCCCGACGCTCTCCGAACAGGTGAAGCGGAACGGCCCGATGGACCCCTCGCAGCTGCGGCGGCTGATGGCCGGGCTGGCGGAGGCGCTGCGGGACATCCACCGGGTCGGCGTCGTGCACCGCGACCTCAAACCGAGCAACGTCCTGCTCGCCGACGACGGGCCGAAGGTCATCGACTTCGGCATCTCTCGGCCAAAGGACAGCGAACTGCGGACCGAGACGGGCAAGTTGATCGGCACACCGCCGTTCATGGCGCCGGAGCAGTTCCGGCGGCCCCGGGAGGTCGGTCCCGCCGCGGACGTCTTCGCGCTCGGCTCGGTGCTGGTGCACGCGGCGACGGGGCGCGGGCCGTTCGACTCAGACAGCCCGTATGTCGTCGCCTACCAGGTCGTCCATGACGAGCCGGATCTGACCGGGCTGCCGGAGGACCTGGCGCCGCTCGTGCTGCGCTGTCTCGCCAAGGAGCCCGAGGACCGGCCCACCCCCGACGAGCTGATGCGGGAACTGCGCTCCGTGGCGGCCTCGTACGACACACAGGCGTTCATACCGGCGCAGCGCACGAGCGGGGAGCGGGACCCCGGGCCCGGGCCGCGGCCGGAGGACGGATCCACCGGGCCGCGGCGCCCGCGCACGACGAGCCGGGGGCGGCTGGCCCTGGTGACGGCGGCCGCCGTGGTGGCGCTGGGCGTCGCCGCGGGTGCCGTGCTGTGGCCGGGTGACGGGGACGGGCCGAGTCGTAAGGCGGGTGCGGGCACGCCGGCCGCCGCGTCGGCGGTCCGGCCCTGGGCCGTGAAGCCGTCCCCGAAGGACGGCGGTCTGCCGCGGTGCGCGCACACGGACCGGCGGCTGCTGTGCGCGCAGCCGGGTCTGGTCAGCGCGCTCGACCCGGCGGACGGCCGGGTGCTGTGGCGGTACGAGCCGGCCGAGGGGGATGTGGCGGGCCGCGCACCCGAGGTCTCGGGCGGGCTCGTGCACGTCCTGACCCACGAGGGCCGGCGCCTGGAGGCGCTCGACCCCGCGTCCGGCGAGCTCCGGTGGGAGCTGGACGTGTCGGCGTACCGCGGGTTCCGGTACGCGGGCGGCATGCTGGTGCTGATCGGCGCGGACGGCGGCGCGCGGGGCGTCGACAGCGCGTCCGGCGAGACCCGCTGGACGCGGCGGATACCGGGGCTGGGTGACGCACAGGCCCTCTCGTTCCCGGGGAATCCCTGGCTCTTCGTCGCGCGGACGTCGGCCGACGGCAGCCGTACGCGCGTGCGGTCCATCGATCCCAAGGACGGCACGGTGCGCTGGGACGCGCCGTTCGACGGCACCGTGACACCCGTCGGCGCCACCGACGGCGAGGTCTTCCTCGTCGCGACAGGGGCAGGCTACGGCGAGGCGACGGCTGTGGTCCGTTACAGCCCGGCGTCCGGCGCGACGCGGCGCGTGGCCCTGTCGCAGTCGCTCGCCCAGGCGCAGGCCGCGGTGCACGACGGGACCGTCTACCTGCTGGGTTCGGGCGGCTCCCTGGTCGCCGTCGACCTGCGCGCGGGCCGGCAGCGGTGGTCGGTGCAGACGGGTGTCGGTCAGGGCTCGGCGCCGGTCGCGGACGGCCGGCACGTGTATCTGAGCGCGGCCGACGGACGGCTGCTCGCGGTGGACGCGGGCGAGGGGCGCCTCGCCGGTCAGACGGACCCCCGGCTGAACCCGGACGCGGCGGCGGCCACCGCCGACCTGCCGGTGCCCGCGCTGGGCGGCGGCCGGGTCCACGCCACCGCTCCGGACGGCACGGTCTTCGCCGTGGACGCGCGTTCGCCGGGCGCCTGGTGAGATGCCCCTCGCCCGGCACCCGTGAACCGACCTTCGCCCGGCGCCTGGTGAGCGGCCCCTCGTACGGCGCCCGGCGAACCGACCCCGAGCCCGGCACCCAGGGAACGGGACCGTCGCCCGGCGCCTGGTGAGCCGCCCCTCGTACGGCGCCCGGCGAACCGGCCCCCGTACGGCGAAGGGGCCGCCCCCGAGGAGACGGCCCCACCGCGTCGTGACCAGTCCGGGTCAGCCCAGCTTCGAGACGTCGCGCACCGCGCCCTTGTCCGCGCTGGTGGCCATCGCCGCGTAGGCGCGCAGGGCCGCCGACACCTTGCGGTCGCGGTTCTTCGGCGCGTACACGCCGTTCAGCGCCTGCTCGCGGCGGGTGAGCTCCGCGTCGTCGACGAGGAGTTCGATGGTGCGGTTCGGGATGTCGATGCGGATGCGGTCGCCGTCCTCGACGAGGGCGATGGTGCCGCCGGACGCGGCCTCCGGGGAGGCGTGGCCGATGGACAGGCCCGAGGTGCCGCCGGAGAAGCGGCCGTCGGTGATCAGCGCGCAGGTCTTGCCCAGGCCGCGGCCCTTCAGGAAGGACGTGGGGTACAGCATCTCCTGCATACCGGGGCCGCCCTTGGGGCCCTCGTAGCGGATGACGACGACGTGCCCGTCGGTGACCTGCTTGTTGAGGATCTTCTCGACGGCCTCCTCCTGCGACTCGCAGACGACGGCCGGGCCCTCGAAGGTCCAGATGGACTCGTCCACGCCCGCGGTCTTCACGACGCAGCCGTCGACGGCGAGGTTGCCCCTGAGGACCGCCAGGCCGCCGTCCTTGGAGTAGGCGTGCTCGACGCTGCGGATGCAGCCGCCCTCGGCGTCCTCGTCGAGGGCCGCCCAGCGCTCCGACTGGGAGAACGCCTCGGCGGAGCGGACGCAGCCGGGGGCCGCGTGCCACAGCTCGACGGCCTCCGGCGAGGGGGAGCCGCCGCGCACGTCCCAGGTCTTCAGCCAGTCGGACAGCGACGGGCTGTGGACGGCGTGGACGTCCTCGTTGAGCAGGCCGCCGCGGTGCAGCTCGCCCAGCAGGGCGGGGATGCCGCCGGCGCGGTGCACGTCCTCCATGTAGTACGTGCGGTCCTTGGCGACGTTCGGGGCGACCTTGGCCAGGCAGGGGACGCGGCGCGAGACGGCGTCGATCTCCTCCAGGCCGAACGGGACGCCCGCCTCCTGGGCCGCGGCCAGCAGGTGCAGGATCGTGTTGGTGGAGCCGCCCATCGCGATGTCGAGCGCCATGGCGTTCTCGAACGCCGCGAAGGTGGCGACGTTGCGCGGCAGGACGGTCTCGTCGTCCTGCTCGTAGTAGCGGCGGGTGATGTCCATGACGGTGCGGGCGGCGTCCTCGTACAGGCCCTTGCGGGCCGTGTGCGTGGCGAGGATCGAGCCGTTGCCCGGCAGGGAGAGGCCGATGGCCTCGGTGAGGCAGTTCATCGAGTTGGCGGTGAACATGCCGGAACAGGACCCGCAGGTCGGACAGGCGTTCTCCTCGATGCGGAGGATGTCCTCGTCCGAGATCTTGTCGTTCACGGCGTCGGAGATCGCGTCGACCAGGTCGAGGGTGCGGACCGTGCCGTCGACGAGCGTGGCGCGGCCGGACTCCATGGGGCCGCCGGAGACGAACACCGTCGGGATGTTGAGGCGCAGGGCGGCCATCAGCATGCCCGGAGTGATCTTGTCGCAGTTGGAGATGCAGATCAGGGCGTCGGCGCAGTGCGCCTCGACCATGTACTCCACGCTGTCCGCGATGAGGTCGCGGGAGGGCAGGGAGTAGAGCATGCCGCCGTGGCCCATCGCGATGCCGTCGTCGACGGCGATCGTGTTGAACTCGCGCGGGATGCCGCCGGCCTCGCGGATGGCGTCGGAGACGATCCGGCCGACGGGCTGGAGGTGGGTGTGGCCCGGCACGAACTCGGTGAAGGAGTTCGCCACCGCGATGATCGGCTTCCGGCCGATGTCCGCACCGGGTACACCGGAGGCGCGCATAAGGGCGCGGGCGCCCGCCATGTTGCGGCCGTGGGTGACTGTGCGGGACCTCAGCTCGGGCATCTCGCTCGCTCCTTCAGACAGATAGGGCTGCTAATGAGCGTACGCCGGTCATCCAGTGGGCGGGACGAGGCGTCCGGAATACGGGACGGATATCTCGCGGACGGGGCGGTACGGCCTCGGGGACGCACGTCGGGGCGGGCCTCGTGCACGGGCCTGACCGGCCTGACGGGCCTCAGGGGCCGGTGAGGTGCCCCTGCACGACGGGGGCCACGCGCGCGACGATCCGCTCCAGGTCGGCCGAGGCGATCGGCTCGATCTTGATGACGTACCGCATCATCGCGATCCCGACGAGCTGCGCGGCGGCCAGCTCGGCGCGCAGCTCGGCGTCCGGCGCGTCGATCTCCCCGGCGATCCGGCGCAGCAGCTGACTGGCGACGAGGCGGCGGAACACGGTGGCCGCGACCTCGTTGGTGACCGCGGACCGGACGACCGCGAGCAGCGGCTTACGGGTCGCCGGGTTCTCCCAGAGCCCGAACAGGAAGCGGGTCATCCGCTCGCCGACGTCGTCCAGCGGTGCCGCGAGGACGGTGTCGCGCGCCTTCAGCGCGGGGACGAGGGCGACCTCGACGGCCGCCTCGAAGACCTGTTCCTTGGTGCCGAAGTAGTGGTGGACGAGGGCCGCGTCGACCCCGGCGGCCTTGGCGATGCCGCGCACCGACGTCTTCTCGTAGCCGCGCTCGGAGAACTCCTCGCGGGCCGCGTCCAGGATGCGCTCGCGGGTGCCGGCGGACTCGGTGCGCGGGGGGCGACCGCGGCGCCGCGCGCCCGGTCCGCCCGGGGCCGGCCCGGCGTCGGTCACGGCCGGGGCACCTTCACCGCGGACGCCAGGTGGAGCCGGGTGAAGGCGAGGGCCTCGGCGAGGTCCGCCTCCCGTTCGGCGCCGGACATCGCGCGCCGCGTGTTGACCTCGATCACGACGTGCCCGTCGAAGCCGATCCGGGCGAGGCGCTCCAGCACCTCGGCGCAGGGCTGGGTGCCGCGGCCGGGGACGAGGTGCTCGTCCTTCGCGGAGCCCCGGCCGTCGGCGAGGTGGACGTGCCCGAGCCGGTCGCCCATGCGGTCGACCATCTGGAGCGCGTCACAGCGGGCGGTGGCCGTGTGGCTGAGGTCGATCGTGAAGTGCCGGTAGTCGTCGCGGGTGACGTCCCAGTCCGGGGCGTAGGCCAGCATCTCGCGGTCGCGGTAGCGCCAGGGGTACATGTTCTCGACGGCGAAGCGCACGTCCGTCTCGTTCGCCATGCGCCAGATGCCCTCGACGAAGTCCCGGGCGTACTGGCGCTGCCAGCGGAAGGGCGGGTGCACGACGACCGTGCCGGCCCCGAGCTTCTCGGCGGCGGCCTGGGCGCGCTGGAGCTTGGTCCAGGGGTCGGTGGACCACACGCGCTGGGTGATCAGCAGGCAGGGGGCGTGGACGGCCAGGATGGGGATGCGGTGGTAGTCGCTGAGCCGGCGCAGCGCCTCCAGGTCCTGGCTGACCGGGTCGGTCCACACCATGACCTCGACACCGTCGTAGCCGAGGCGCGCGGCGATCTCGAAGGCCGTCGCCGTCGACTCCGGATAGACCGAGGCCGTCGACAGGGCGACCTTCGCATCCGGGATGCGCACCACTGGATCTGCCACGAGGGACAGCGTACGGGGACTCACCCGGCCCGCGGGAACGGGATGACCATGTGCCCGGCGCCGTCGCACACAACCGGCCACCTGTGCGAACAGGGCATTCGCGGGTCGTAAGGCGGCCCGGACTCCGACCGGTGTGTGGCGGGCTTCACGCGGGTGGTGCGGCGCACCGCTGGGGCGCGCGGGGCGAGGCCGGGCGCCACCGACGGGGCGCGAGGCGGAGAGCCGGGCGCCACCCGGCGGCGTGCGGTCGACGGCTGGAGCGCGCGGGGCGCCGCCGGTGGGGCGCGTGGGGGTGAGCCGGGCGCCGCTAGCGGGGAGCCGGGCGTCGCCAGCGGCCCGGGCGCACGGCCGTCACGGAGTCATGTGGTCCAGCTTGCGCAGGATGACGCCCTCGCGCAGCGCCCACGGGCAGATCTCCAGCGTCTCCACGCCGAACAGGTCCATGGCGCCCTCGGCGACCAGCGCCCCGGCGAGCAGCTGTCCCGCGCGGCCGTCGGAGACACCGGGCAGTTCCGCGCGCTGGGCGGCGGTCATCCCGGCCAGCTGCGGAACCCACGCCTCCAGGGACTCCCGCTTCAGCTCGCGCTGCACGTACAGGCCCTCGGCGGAGCGGGCGGCACCGGCGATCCGGGCCAGCTGCCGGAACGTCTTGGACGTGGCGACGACGTGGTCGGGCGGCCCGAACCGGCTGAACTCGCCGACCGTACGGGCGATCTCGGCCCGTGCGTGGCGCCGCAGCGCGCGTATGTCCTCCGGGTCCGGCGGGTCGCCCGGCAGCCAGCCCGCGGTGAGGCGGCCCGCGCCCAGGGGCAGGGACACCGCGGCGTCCGGTTCCTCGTCGATGCCGTACGCGATCTCCAGGGAGCCGCCGCCGATGTCCAGGACGAGCAGTTTCCCGGCCGACCAGCCGAACCAGCGCCGGGCGGCCAGGAAGGTCAGTCGGGCCTCGTCGTCCCCGGCGAGGACCTGGAGCTCGACGCCGGTCTCGTCCTTGACGCGCGCGAGGACCTCGTCGGCGTTGACCGCCTCACGCACGGCGGAGGTGGCGAACGGCAGGACCTCCTCGACCCCCTTGTCCTCGGCGGCCTGGAGCGCCTCGTGGATCACGCCCACCAGGCGGTCGACCCCGTCGGTGCCGATGGCGCCCTTGTCGTCGAGGAGTTGGGCGAGGCGCAGTTCTTCCTTGTGCGAGTGCGCGGGCAGCGGGCGCGCGCCGGGATGCGCGTCCACCACCAGCAGATGCACCGTGTTCGAACCCACGTCGAGGACACCGAGTCTCATGTACGGCACGCTACTGCCCGCGGGGCGCCGCTCCGTCCTCGAAGTCGCAGGTACGCACGCCGTACCCTGGACCCGTGCCAAAGACGAAAAAGGCGAAGGACGACAAGACGGCCAAATCAGCCAGGGTTTCTTCGCAGGCGAAGGCAGCCGCGGTGGCGAAGTCTCCCAGGAAGGCCCCGGAAGCGGACGAGAAGGGGCTCGACTTCGCACGCGCGTGGGTGGAGTTCCCTGATCCGGCGGACGACGAGCAGGTCTTCCGCTGCGATCTGACATGGCTGACCTCTCGCTGGAACTGCATCTTCGGCAGCGGCTGCCAGGGCATCCAGGCGGGCCGCGCGGACGACGGGTGCTGCACGCTGGGCGCCCACTTCTCCGACGAGGACGACGAGAAGCGGGTCGCGGAGCATGTGGCGCGACTCACGCCGGACATCTGGCAGCACAACGACGAGGGCACGCGGAACGGCTGGGTGTCCGAGGACGAGGACGGCGACCGCCAGACGCGCCCCTTCAACGGTTCGTGCATCTTCCAGAACCGGCCCGGCTTCCCGGGCGGCGCGGGCTGCTCGCTGCACATCCTCGCCCTGCGGGAGGGCCGCGAGCCGCTGGAGACCAAGCCGGACGTCTGCTGGCAGCTGCCGGTCCGGCGCACCTACGACTGGATCGACCGGCCCGACGACACGCGCGTGCTGCAGATCTCGATCGGTGAGTACGACCGCCGCGGCTGGGGCCCCGGCGGCCACGACCTGCACTGGTGGTGCACCTCGGCGACCTCGGCGCACGGCGCGGGCGAGCCGGTCTACGTGTCCTACCGGCCGGAGCTGATCGAGCTGATGGGCAAGGAGGGCTACGACCGCCTGGTCGAGCTGTGCGAGGAGCGGCTGGCCTCGCAGCTCCCTCTGGTGGCACCGCACCCGGCGGACCCCGCCCACTAGAGGGCCCTCCCTTACGAGTCACACGAGTCCTACGAGTCCGATGGGCTCGGCTCGCCGCTCCCGTCGGACGGCGGAGTGGAGTCCGCCGGGCCGGACGGGTCCGTCGGGCCGGGCGTGGACGGGTCCGTCGAGGGAGGCGGGTCGCTCGGGTCAGGCTCGCCGGGCGTCGGGTCCGTCGGCGCCGGCGTGGTCGGCGTCGGGTCGGGACCGGACGACGACGGCGGCGGATCGCTGGGTGTTCCCGGGCCGCTCGGGCCGCCCGGGTCGGAGGGGGTCGGCGCGGTGCCGTAGCCCTGGATGGTGACCGGGGTCCCGGCGGGCGAGATCGCCAGACGCCCGCTCCAGAACCCGGACGGCTCGCGCAGATGGTCGACGAAGACCTTGACCGTGACCGACTCGCCGGGCGCGAGCGTGCCCGACGACCGGCTCAGATAGAGCCAGGGGGCGGAGGTGCTCGCGGACCAGCGCACCGGCGCGCGGCCCGTCGCCCGGAGCGTGACCAGCGTGGTGTCGCCGCTGGTGGCCGCGGACACCTCCAGCCGGGCGGCGCCCTTCGCGTCGGTACCGCCGACGCTGACGACCTCCACGGAGACGTCCGGGTCGTCGTCGCGGCCGGCGAAACGGCCGTCCTGGCGGGGGCTGGCGTTCCCGGCGTTCTCGTAGCCGCCGTCCGCGCCCTGTCCGTCGAGGGCGCCGGGGCCGTGCGCCGCGCCGGCGGTGGCCGAGTGGCCGTCGACGGACTCGCCGGTCGGGGTGCCCCGGTAGGCGGCCCACAGGGCGAGGACCGGGGCGGCGACGACGGTGGCGACGACGGTCGTGGTGACGGCACGCGCGCGCAGGCGGTCCCGGCGGGCGGCGTGGTCCTTCGGGTCCATCGGGAAGCCGCGCCGGTCGAAGCGGGGCGTCGCGGCGCCCCGCGCGCGGGGGGAGTGCGCGAGCGCCATGTGCAGGGCCGCGCGCGGGGCGGGCAGGACGGGCAGCTCCGCGGGGGTGACGGCGGCGCCGGGCCACCGGCCGGGGACGGCGCGCTCGGCGGTGCGGCGGCAGCGCGGACAGTCGTCGACGTGCCGGACGAGCTCGCGGCGCAGGGTGGTGCCGAGGACCAGCTGCCGGTCGCCGGTGAGCCGGGCGACGTCCGGGCAGATGCCGGTCTCGACGACCGCGAGGGCCGCGCGGGTGCGTTCGACCTCGCAGGCGGCGGAGGCGAGCAGTTCGCGTGCGGCGGCGGGACCGAGGCCGAGGACGGCGGCGACCTCGTGGGCGGCGAGGTGGTGCCGCACGGCGAGTTCGAGGGCCTCGCGCTGCTCCGGGGTGGTGCCGGCGGCCTCCGGCCAGGCCAGCCGGGAGAGTTCGCGGCGCCGCTGCTCCTGGACGTCCTCGGGGACGGACGGGCCGGGCGCGGGGCCGGCCCCCCGGTGGCCGTGCCGGCCGGCCGCGTGGCTGCCCTGACGTTTCTGCTTGGCCTCGGCCAGCTTGCGCAGGCACGCCCAGCGGGCCAGCGCGTACAGCCAGGACCGGCGGTCGGCGGCGCCGGAGGGCATCCGCTGCCCGCGGCGCTCGGCGAGCGCGAGGACGTCGGCGAGGGCGGCGGTCGCCGCGTCGTGGTCGCACAGGACGGACAGGCAGTAGGTGAACAGCCCGTCCAGATACGGCTCGTAGCGCGCGGGCGGGTGCTGCGCCACCGTTCGCGCCGCCGCACGATCACGCGCCTCCCGATGCGCCCTGTGCGCGCCGGTGGTGCGGGTCGGGGTCTCCGGACTGCTGCTCGTCATTGGGGGACCGTAGGCGGCCTGAGCCGGTGCCTTCTCCCTGCTTGAGCACATTTAATCCGTACGGGTGAAACGATCCCTCAATGGGGTACAGAAGCCCCGGATTCCATGTCCTGTGCATGCCGAGCCGGTCCGCGGCCGGGGCGCTGTCAGTGGCCTCGGCTACGGTTCTTCGCATGGCTGCCCGTACCAAGTCCACCAAGGACCGCCCGTCCTACCGCTGCACCGAGTGCGGCTGGCAGACGGCCAAGTGGCTCGGCCGCTGCCCCGAGTGCCAGGCGTGGGGGACGGTCGAGGAGTACGGCGCGCCCGCGGTCCGCACCACGGCCCCCGGCCGGGTCACCAGCTCCGCGCTGCCCATCGGCCAGATCGACGGCCGCACGGCGACCGCCCGCACCACCGGCGTGCCCGAGCTGGACCGCGTGCTCGGCGGCGGCCTGGTGCCCGGCGCGGTCGTCCTCCTCGCGGGCGAGCCCGGCGTCGGCAAGTCCACGCTGCTGCTGGACGTCGCCGCCAAGTCGGCGAGCGACGAGCACCGCACCCTCTATGTCACCGGCGAGGAGTCCGCGAGCCAGGTGCGGTTGCGCGCCGACCGCATCGGCGCCCTCGACGACCATCTGTACCTCGCGGCCGAGACCGATCTGGCGGCCGTGCTCGGGCACTTGGACGCGGTGAAGCCGTCCCTGCTCATCCTCGACTCCGTGCAGACGGTGGCGTCCCCGGAGATCGACGGCGCCCCGGGCGGCATGGCCCAGGTCCGCGAGGTGGCCGGGGCCCTGATCCGCGCCTCCAAGGAGCGCGGCATGTCGACGCTGCTCGTGGGACACGTCACCAAGGACGGCGCCATCGCCGGGCCCCGTCTCCTGGAGCACCTGGTCGACGTGGTGCTGCACTTCGAGGGCGACCGGCACGCGCGCCTGCGGCTCGTCCGGGGCGTCAAGAACCGCTACGGGGCGACGGACGAGGTCGGCTGCTTCGAGCTGCACGACGAGGGCATCACGGGCCTGACCGACCCGAGCGGCCTCTTCCTGACCCGCCGTGACGAGCCGGTCCCGGGCACCTGCCTGACGGTCACCCTGGAGGGCCGCCGCCCCCTGGTCGCCGAGGTCCAGGCGCTCACCGTCGACTCCCAGATCCCCTCCCCCCGGCGTACGACGTCCGGGCTGGAGACCTCGCGGGTGTCGATGATGCTCGCCGTGCTGGAGCAGCGAGGCCGGATCAGCGCGCTCGGCAAGCGGGACATCTACACGGCGACGGTCGGCGGGGTGAAGCTCTCCGAGCCCGCGGCCGATCTCGCGGTGGCCCTCGCGCTGGCCTCCGCCGCGAGTGACACACCTCTCCCCAAGAATCTCGTCGCGATCGGCGAGGTGGGCCTCGCGGGCGAGGTCAGACGGGTCACGGGCGTGCAGCGCAGGCTGTCCGAGGCGCACCGTCTGGGCTTCACGCACGCCCTCGTCCCGGGCGACCCCGGGAAGGTCCCGCCGGGCATGAAGGTGCTGGAAGTGGCCGACATGGGGGACGCCCTCAGGGTCCTTCCGCGCTCGCGTCGGCGAGAGGCCCCACGGGACGACGAGGACCGCCGGTAGACTTTGCCCAGGTCTCGCCCGTCCGTACGAACCGAATGTGCGAAACGGGAGCGCCTTGGAACCTGCGACCGGAGGAGTGCAGTGGCAGCCAACGACCGGGCAGCAGCTCCCGGAAAGGCCGGTGGGAGCTCCGGTGCCGATGGCCTGATGCGCGCCTCACTGAGCGCCGTGGCACCGGGCACGGCGCTGCGCGACGGCCTGGAGCGGATCCTCCGCGGCAACACCGGCGGGCTCATCGTGCTCGGCTCCGACAAGACCGTCGAGGCGATGTGCACGGGCGGATTCGTCCTGGATGTCGAGTTCACGGCGACGCGTCTGCGTGAGCTGTGCAAGCTCGACGGCGGCATCGTGCTCTCGTCCGACCTGTCGAAGATCCTGCGGGCCGGCGTCCAGCTGGTCCCGGACCCGACGATCCCCACGGAGGAGACGGGCACCCGGCACCGCACGGCGGACCGGGTCAGCAAGCAGGTCGGCTTCCCCGTCGTCTCGGTCTCCCAGTCGATGCGGCTGATCGCGCTGTACGTCGACGGTCAGCGCCGCGTGCTGGAGGACTCGGCGGCGATCCTGTCCCGCGCCAACCAGGCACTGGCGACCCTGGAGCGCTACAAGCTCCGCCTGGACGAGGTCGCGGGCACGCTGTCGGCGCTGGAGATCGAGGACCTGGTGACGGTCCGGGACGTCTCGGCGGTCGCACAGCGCTTGGAGATGGTCCGGCGCATCGCGACGGAGATCGCCGAGTACGTGGTGGAGCTGGGTACCGACGGGCGGCTCCTGGCGCTCCAGCTGGACGAGTTGATCGCCGGTGTGGAGCCCGAGCGCGAGCTCGTGGTGCGGGACTACGTCCCCGAGCCCACCGCCAAGCGTTCCCGCACGGTCGACGAGGCGCTCTACGAGCTGGACGCCCTGTCCCACGCGGAGCTGCTCGAAATGCCCACGGTCGCCAAGGCGTTGGGGTACACCGGCTCCCCGGAGGCGCTGGACTCGGGGGTCTCGCCGCGCGGCTTCCGGCTGCTGGCCAAGGTGCCGAGGCTGCCCGGCGCCATCATCGACCGGCTGGTGGAGCACTTCGGCGGCCTGCAGAAGCTGCTGGCCGCCAGTGTCGACGACCTCCAGACCGTGGACGGCGTCGGCGAGGCCCGCGCCCGCAGCGTCCGCGAGGGCCTGTCCCGCCTGGCGGAGAGCTCGATCCTGGAGCGGTACGTCTAGCCGGTCCCCACGGACACGACCTAGTCCTTGTCCAGCACGAACGACGTCTGTACCAAGCCGAAGCCGGGCGTCTTCGTCTCCACCAGGTAGGTCCCGGCCTTGGCCGCGCCGGCCTTCGGGGTCGCGCACTGCGGCGCGCTCGCCTTGCGGTCCCACTTCACGGTGTACGTGATGCTCGCCTTGGCGGGCACCCGGAACTGCAGGTTGCCGGCACCCTTGGGGCAGTCGGCGGAGGACCAGATGTCGTCGTCGGCGCCGGCCTGCGTGATGGTCGTCACGGCGTTCTTCGGGCCGAGGTCGATCTTGCAGTCGTAGCCGGAGGAGTTGGCCGCCGTCAGCCGCAGGGTGGGCTGCTGGCCGGGCGCGTAGGAGTTGCGCAGGCTGCGCAGCGTCAACTTCACCTGACCGGCCACGCAGTTGGGCAGCGAGGACCCCTCGGCGACCGTGTCGCCCGCACCCACCGCGGTGCCCGGACCGCCGCCCGCGGAACCGCCGCCGGAGCCGGCCTCACCGCCGGAACTCCCGGCCTCCCCGCCGCCGGAGCCCGATCCGGAACCGTCGTCCGAGCCCGCTCCGGCGGAGTCCGAGCCACCGGGCGACTCGTCGCGTCCGCCCGGCGCCTGGCTGATGGCCGGGCCCGAGCCCGACGGGCCCGGAGTGATCGTCGAGGGCGAGGGATTCTTGCCGTCGGACCCGTCGGCGCCGTTCTTGCCGCCGCCACCGCCCGAGGTGACCACCCAGGTGACCACGAGGGCCAACAAGGCGACCACGGACAGCATGACGGCCCTCCGTCGCCAGTAGATGGAGGAGGGAAGCGGCCCGACCGGATTGCGCAGAGATCCCACGGCGCAAACTGTACGAGAGATCGGTGCCCGACCTGGCGTCACCCGCCGCCGAGACGACAACTTTTCCGGATCATCATCCCGGACACCTTCCGGAACGCCCCTTCGCCGTCGAACTGCGCGGACCCGGAGGGCACTTCACGGCGGCGTCCCGGGCGCCGGGCACCGGCGGACCACCGCCGCTCCCCGGCGGGAAACGCACCGACACCGCCGCCTCCCCTTCCCGCCGCCCCCGGCATGGCAGGATCGGAAGGCCATGACTGCGCCCACGAAACCCCCGCACAGCCACTCCGCCGCGCCCCGTTCCGACGGCCCTCTCGGCCAGCCGCTGCACGGCGCCGTCATCGACTGGTTCGAGGAGAACGCACGCGACCTCCCCTGGCGGCGCCCCGACGCCGGCCCCTGGGGCGTGATGGTCAGTGAGTTCATGCTCCAGCAGACACCGGTCAGCCGCGTCCTGCCCGTCTACGAGCAGTGGCTGGCCCGCTGGCCCCGCCCGGCCGACCTCGCCAAGGACACGCCGGGCGAGGCGGTCCGCGCCTGGGGCCGGCTCGGCTACCCGCGCCGCGCGCTGCGGCTGCACGGTGCCGCCGTCGCCATAGCGGAACGGCACGGCGGCGACGTACCGACCGACCACGCCCAGCTCCTGGCGCTGCCCGGCATCGGCGAGTACACGGCGGCGGCGGTCGCGTCGTTCGCGTACGGGCAGCGGCACGCGGTGCTGGACACCAACGTCCGCCGGGTGCTCGCCCGCGCCGTGACCGGCGTGCAGTACCCGCCGAACGCCACGACGGCCGCCGAGCGCAAGCTCGCCCGCGCACTGCTCCCCGAGGACGAGCGCACCGCCTCGCGGTGGGCTGCCGCGTCGATGGAGCTCGGCGCGCTGGTGTGCACGGCGAAGAACGAGGCGTGCCACCGCTGCCCGATCGCCGCGCAGTGCGCGTGGCAGCTGGCGGGCAAGCCGGAGCACGAGGGCCCGCCGCGCCGGGGGCAGACGTACGCGGGGACCGACCGTCAGGTGCGCGGCAAGCTGCTCGCCGTGCTGCGCGACGCGCACGCGCCCGTGCCGCAGGCCGCGCTCGACCGGGTGTGGCACGAGCCGGTGCAGCGGGCCCGCGCCCTGGACGGCCTGGTCGCGGACGGCCTGGTGGAGCCGCTGCCGGACGGGATGTACCGTCTGCCGGCGAGCTGACGGCCGTCGCGGGGACCGGTCCCTGTCACAGGAACCGGGCTCCCGCGCCCCGTACTTCACAGCAGTTTCCCAGCTCAGACTCGGACATATCGCCGCATAGCACTTCCAACTACCTTGGTCGTTTCGTCCGTTTCCTGCTTCCGTTACACAACCGACGGACAGCCGAGCGTTCCCCGCAGGCTGCCTCGGACAGCCCCGTGACAACGCCTCCGTAGCTTCTTTCCCGTACCCGGCAGACGGGGACGACCACGAAGCACAGGCAGGAAGACCGACGGCGAACGGGCCGCCGGTGACGGGGAATCAGGAGGCGGTCAGCATGGCGCAGGGAGAGGTGCTCGAGTTCGAGGAGTACGTCCGTACGCGGCAGGACGCGCTGCTGCGCAGCGCCCGCCGGCTGGTCCCGGACCCGGTCGACGCCCAGGACCTGCTGCAGACCGCGCTGGTGCGCACGTACCACCGCTGGGACGGCATCGCGGACAAGCGCCTCGCCGACGCCTACCTGCGCCGCGTGATGATCAACACCCGTACCGAGTGGTGGCGCGCCCGCAAACTGGAGGAGGTGCCCACCGAGCAGCTGCCCGACGCCTCGGTCGACGACGCCACCGAGCAGCACGCGGACCGCGCCCTGCTGATGGACATCATGAAGGTTCTCGCTCCGAAGCAACGCAGTGTCGTGGTCCTGCGACACTGGGAGCAGATGTCCACGGAGGAGACGGCCGCCGCCCTCGGCATGTCGGCGGGAACGGTCAAGAGCACGCTGCACCGGGCGCTCGCCCGGCTCCGCGAGGAGCTGGAGAACCGCGATCTGGACGCACGCGCGCTGGAGCGTGAGGAGCGGGAGCGTTGCGCGGCCTAGGCACGGGGACGGGCGGCACCGGACGCTCGGACGACGGCGGTCCCGGCACCGAGCCGGACGCCGAGGACGACGAACCGGCGGTCCGGGGGAATCTTCAGGCGGCGTTCACGGCGGTGGCCGTGGTCGTCGCCCTCGCCCTTTCCGCCTCCGCCTGCGCCACCGGCGGCACCGGCGCCCGGGACGAGGGCCCGGCGCGTGCGGAGAGCGTGGGCAGTTCGGCCTACACCTCGCCGGAACTCGCCTCGGCCTCCCCCACCCCGGTCCCGGACCGGCGCGCGGCCGTACGGCTGGTGCTGGCGGACCCCGAGGTCTCCCGGCAGGTCAAGCGGGAGCTGAAGCCGTGCGTGTCCGACGAGTACCCGGTGGACGTGTCGTACGGTGACCTCACCGGAGGGCCGGCCGACGACATCGTGGTCAACGTCCTGTCCTGCGGGGACGCGGTCGGGGTCGCCTCGTACGTGTACCAGGAACGCGACGGTGCGTACAAGAACGTCTTCAGGGCCGAGGAGCCCCCCGTCTACGCCGAGATCGACCGGGGCTACCTGGTGGTGACCGAGCAGGTGTACGCCAAGGACGACGCGCTGTCGAACCCGTCGAGCGAGAACGTCGTGTCCTACCGGTGGAGGTCCGGCCGGTTCGTGCGCGAGTACAGCACGCACACCGACTACGGCACCCTGGACGACGGCCAGGAAACGCCCGCGCCGGCCGGCTGAGTGGCGCCGCCCACGACGGTGAACGCATCGCCGGGCCCACGCGTCTGTCAAGTGAGCACGTCCGACGCACCCCCGACCGCACACGAGGACTGAGAGCAGCTGGATGGCAGAGCAGACCCACGTCCTGTTCGTCGAGGACGACGACGTCATCCGCGAGGCCACCCAGCTCGCCCTGGAGCGGGACGGCTTCGCGGTCACGGCCATGCCCGACGGGCTGTCGGGGCTGGAGGCGTTCCGGGCCGACCGGCCCGACATCGCGCTCCTGGACGTCATGGTCCCGGGCCTGGACGGCGTGAGCCTGTGCCGCCGCATCCGCGACGAGTCGACGGTGCCGGTGATCATGCTGTCGGCCCGAGCCGACTCCATCGACGTCGTGCTGGGCCTGGAGGCGGGCGCCGACGACTACGTGACCAAGCCCTTCGACGGTGCCGTGCTGGTCGCGCGCATCCGGGCGGTGCTGCGCCGCTTCGGGCACGCGAGCGGGGGCGACCGGGCGGAGGACGACGGCGGCGCGGCGGCCGGCGGGCTGCTGACCTTCGGGGACCTGGAGGTCGACACCGAGGGCATGGAGGTGCGCCGGGCCGGGCAGCCGGTGGCGCTCACGCCGACCGAGATGCGGCTGCTGCTGGAGTTCTCCTCCGCGCCCGGGACCGTGCTGTCCCGCGACAAGCTGCTGGAGCGCGTGTGGGACTACGGCTGGGGCGGGGACACCCGGGTCGTGGACGTCCATGTGCAGCGGCTGCGCCAGAAGATCGGCCAGGACCGGGTCGAGACGGTCCGTGGCTTCGGCTACAAGTTGAAGGCCTGAGCGGGGCGGCATGCGGGGGTTGTTCGGACGTACGGCCGCGTCGGGCGCGGGGAGCGCCGGGCTCGCCGAGCCGGCCACGGGCGGGGGCCCGGGCGCCGGCGGTGTCATGGACCTGGACCGGCCTGGGGGCGCGCTCATGAGAGGTCGGACGCGGGGGCGCTTCGCCGGTCTGCGGGGCCGGGTCGCGATCCGCACGGGCCTGCGCTGGAAGCTGAGCGCGGCGATCGCACTGGTCGGCGCGCTCGTCGCGGTCGTCCTGAGCCTGGTCGTGCACAACCAGGCCCGCGTCTCGATGCTGGACAGCGCACGGGACGTCGCGGACGAGCGGGTGCAGATCGCCCAGCGCAGCTTCGAGCAGTCCAAGCGGCTGAACTTCCCCAACGCCACGATCGACGACCCTGAGCTGCCCGCCGCGCTGCGCGACAAGGTCGAGGAGGGCCGGCGCGCGACCTATGTCACGGAGACCGCCGGCGGTGCGCCCGACATCTGGGCGGCCGTCCCGCTGAGCAACGGGCATGTGCTGTCGCTGCGGACCGGCTGGACCGACCGCAGCGAACAGATCCTCAACCGGCTCGACCAGGCCATGATCATCGGCTGTATCGCGGTGGTGCTGGGTGGCAGCGCGCTCGGTGTGCTCATCGGCGGGCAGCTGTCGCGCCGGCTGCGCAAGGCGGCGGCCGCGGCCAACCGGGTCGCGAGCGGCGAGCCGGACGTCCGGGTGCGGGACGCCATCGGGGGTGTCGTACGGGACGAGACCGACGACCTCGCGAGTGCGGTGGACGCCATGGCGGACGCGCTCCAGCAGCGGCTGGAGGCGGAGCGCCGCGTCACCGCCGACATCGCTCACGAACTGCGCACGCCGGTGACCGGACTGCTGACGGCGGCCGAGCTGCTGCCGCCCGGGCGGCCCACGGAGCTGGTCCTGGACCGGGCGAAGGCCATGCGCACGCTGGTCGAGGACGTCCTGGAGGTGGCCCGGCTGGACAGCGCCTCGGAGCGGGCCGAGCTGCAGGACATCCTGCTGGGCGAGTTCGTCGTGCGCCGGGTCGCCGTGAAGGACCCCGCGATCGAGGTGCGGGTCGTGCACGAGTCGGAGGTCACGACGGACCCCCGGCGGCTGGAGCGCGTGCTGTTCAACCTGCTGGCGAACGCCGCGCGGCACGGCAGGCCGCCCGTCGAGGTCACCGTGGAGGGCCGGGTCGTCCGGGTGCGCGACCACGGTCCCGGCTTCCCCGAGGACCTGCTCGCCGACGGTCCCAGCCGTTTCCGCACGGGCAGCAGCGACCGCGCCGGGCACGGCCACGGCCTGGGCCTGACGATCGCGGCGGGCCAGGCCAGGGTGCTGGGCGCCCGGCTGACGTTCCGCAACATCCGCCCGGCGGGCTCCCCGGACCACGTCCCGGCCGAGGGCGCGGTGGCGGTCCTGTGGCTGCCGGAGCACGCGCCGACGAGCACGGGCAGCTACCCCCTGCTCCCCTGACCTGCGCGAGGCCCCCGCTCCCCTGACCCGTGCGCAGGCCCTCGGCTCTCCTGACACACCCGTAGGCCCTCGGCTCTCCTGACACACCCGTAGGCCCTCGGCTCTCCTGACCCGCGCGTAGGCCCCCGCACGGATCACCGTGCGGGGGCCTACGTGTGGTCCTTCGGCGTGCCTACTCCGTGGCGGCCGTCTCGGGCCCGGTCCCCTTGAGCGGGACCTCCTTCACGAACACGGCCGTCACCAGGGACAGCACGGCGACCACGGCGCCCAGCAGGAACGCGGAGTGCGTCCCGGACGACACCGCGTGCTGGTACGCCTCACGGGCCGCCTCCGGCAGCTTCGCCAGACTGGCCGCGTCCAGCTGCGCCGACTGCTCGGTGATCTTCGCGCCCAGGGCACCGGCCCGCTCGGACATGACGTCCTGCACCCGGTGGTTGAACAGCGCGCCCATGATCGCGACACCGAAGGAGGAGCCGAGCGTGCGGAAGAGCGTGGTGGAGGAGGAGGCGACGCCCATGTCCTTCATCTCGACGCTGTTCTGCGCGACGAGCATGGTGATCTGCATCAGGCAGCCCATGCCGAGACCGACGACCGCCATGAACACCCCGGAGGTGAACCGGCTGGTCCCGGTGTCCATCGTCGACAGCAGGTACAGGCCGACGACCATCAGCGCGCTGCCGACGATGGGGAAGAGCTTGTAGCGCCCGGTGTTCGTGGTCACGCGGCCGGCGACCATCGAGGTGACGAGCATCGCCCCGAGCATCGGGAGCAGCAGCAGACCGGAGTTGGTGGCCGAGGCGCCCTGCACGGACTGCTGGTACAGCGGCAGGAACAGCGTGGCGCCGAACATCACGAAGCCGGTGATGAAGCCGATCAGGGACATCAGGGTGAAGTTCCGGCTGTGGAAGATGTGCAGCGGCACGACCGGCTCGGCGGCCTTGGTCTGCCAGAACACGAACCCGACGAGCGCGACGACGCCGATCGCGACGAGCTCCATGATCATCGCGGAGGTCCAGGCGTACTCGGTGCCGCCCCACGTGGTCACCAGCACGATCGCGGTGATGCCCACGGTCAGCAGCCCGGCGCCCAGGTAGTCGATGCGCGCCTGCGCCCGCTTCTTCGGCAGGTGCAGCACGGCGCTGATCGCGGCGAGCGCCACGACACCGAGGGGCAGGTTGATGTAGAAGGCCCAGCGCCAGCCCCAGTGGTCGGTGATGGTGCCGCCGACGAGCGGGCCGCCGATCATCGCCAGCGCCATGACGCCGGCCATCATGCCCTGGTACTTGCCGCGCTCCCGGGGCGGGATCAGGTCGCCGATGATCGCCATGACGCCGACCATCAGACCGCCGGCGCCGAGGCCCTGCACGGCCCGGAACCCGATGAGCTGGCCCATGTCCTGGGCCATGCCGCTGAGGGCGGAGCCGACGAGGAACAGCACGATCGACGACATGAAGACGCCCTTGCGGCCGTACATGTCGCCGAACTTGCCCCACAGCGGCGTGGAGGCCGCGGTCGCCAGCGTGTACGCCGTCACGACCCACGACAGATGCTCCAGACCGCCGAGCTCGCCCACGATCGTCGGCATCGCGGTGCCGATGATCATGTTGTCGAGCATCGCCAGCATCATCGTGATCATCAGCGCGAGGAGGACGACGCGTACGCTCCTCGGCTGTTTGCCGGCCTGGTCCTCCTGACCCGCCGGTCCGGTGTCCACCGTCAGTGTCTCGGCCATGATCCCCACTCCCCCAGCTACTTACTTGCCGCCCGGCTAGTTGTCTACACTCAGGGAGCAAGGTAGAGAATCAACTAGCCGGGCGTCAAGTAAGTTTTCCCTGAGGGCCGAGGAGTACGAGGATGGGTGGCACCATGGACGGCACCAAACAGCGGCGCCGCGGGAACACCCGCCAGCGCATCCAGGACGTGGCCCTGGAGCTCTTCGCCGAGCAGGGGTACGAGAAGACCTCGCTGCGGGAGATCGCCGAGCGTCTGGACGTCACCAAGGCGGCGCTCTACTACCACTTCAAGACCAAGGAAGAGATCATCGTCAGCCTCTTCGAGGATCTGACGAAACCGATCGAGGAGCTCATCGACTGGGGCCGGCAGCAGCCGCACACCCTGGCGACGAAGCAGGAGATCGTCCGCCGCTACAGCCAGACGCTGACCGACGCGGCCCCGCTCTTCCAGTTCATGCAGGAGAACCAGGCGACGGTCCGCGAGCTGAGCATCGGCGAGATGTTCAAGTCCCGCATGCTCGGCATGCGGGACATCATCATCGACCCGGACTCCGAACTCGTCGACCAGGTGCGCTGCATCAGCGCGCTGTTCACGCTGCACGCCGGGATGTTCGTGCTCAGAGACCTCGAAGGCGACCCCGAGGAGAAGCGGGAAGCCGTCCTCAAGGTCGCCGTCGATCTGGTCACCCAGGCGCATCAGGGCGCCCGGACGTCGCGGTAGGTCAGATCTTCAGACCCTTGGCCTGCAGGAAGGCCACCGGGTTGATCGCGGAACCGTAGTTCGGGGTCTTGCGGATCTCGAAGTGCAGGTGGGGACCGCTGGAGTTGCCGGTGTTGCCGGACTTCGCTATCTCCTGGCCGGTCTTCACGACCTGGCCGATCTTCACCTCGATACGCGACAGGTGGGCGTACTGGGAGTACGTGCCGTTGCCGTGCTTGATCACGATGGCATTGCCGTACGCCGGACCGTCACCGGCGCCGTTGCCGCCGGCCTTGACGACGGTGCCGCCGTGCGCGGCCATGACCTTGGTGCCGGTGGGCACCGCGAAGTCCTGACCGCTGTGCTTGTGGGCCCAGCGGGCGCCGTTCTGCATGAACGAGGCGGACTTCGTGTACTTCTTCACCGGGGCCACCCAGGAGACGGCCTTCTTGGCAGCGGCCTTCTTGGCCGCGGCGCTCTGCGCCGTGACGGCGGCGGCGGCACCGGTGCCCGAGTTCATCTCGGCAGCGACCGCGCCTCCGGCACCCAGCACGACCGAGGCCCCCAGGCCGGCGGCCAGCACAGCTGCACGGGTGCGGAACGCGGACGTACGGGGCGAACGGAGAGAAAAGCGCGGGGACATTCGAAACCTCACGGGGAAGACGACGGGGAAAGCCATTCGGCACATGAGCCGCACCGGATGGCGCCATCCCTTGGTAACCCCTCTCCCGCCTCGCCCCAAAACCCCCCTTCTACGACACCCCCTAGTACGTGCCCCTAAAAACCAATGAATCTTGGCAGAGTACTCAATACGGACGAACCAGGTCAGACGCCTTGACAGAGGGCCACATGGGCTCCTCGAGGGGCAGAATGTCCGTTTTATCCAATAGGGCACATCCACTATTTCGGTTAGTACGTGACGTACCTCGCGTGCCCCATGTCACCGGCCCCGCCCTCTCAGGAACCCCGGAATGTGACCCGCGCTACGCGAATGCACCCGCCTTTCGGTAACAAATTCGCGCCCGCCTATGCGAGCCACGCCTCTTGGTCGGCTACCGTCCGGTAACCCGCGGGATTCCCGCGGGTCACTACGTTCCACGACCATGCACGCGACCATCCAGCGCACATGACGTGAGAGGACCCCCCAGATGACGCTTCGCCCCTGGGCGCGCCGTATCGCGGTCGGAGCCACCTCCGCCGCCGCTCTCGTGGCCCTCGCGGTCCCCGCCGAAGCGGCGGCCCCCGCGACGACGTCCACGTCCGCCGCCGCCGTGACGGCCGCGGCGGACGTCGACTACGCCACCTGGCAGCGGGACTGCCAGGCGGTGATGGACCAGGCCCTGCCGTATCTGAAGCAGCGGATCGCCGACGCCCGCCCCGGCGAGAAGCAGGCCGTCGTGTTCGACATCGACAACACGACCCTGGAGACGGACTTCGGCTTCAGCTTCCCGCAGCCGGCCAACAGACCCGCCCTGCGCGTCGCCCAGTACGCCCAGGACCACGGCGTCGCGCTGTTCTTCGTCACGGCCCGCCCGGGCATCATCGCCGGGGTCACCGACTTCAACCTCGAACACGTCGGCTACGACGTCTCGGGCCTGTACGTGCGCGGGTTCCTCGACCTCTTCAAGAACGTCGCCGACTACAAGACGGCCCAGCGCGTCGACATCGAGAAGCGCGGCTACACGATCATCGCGAACATCGGCAACAGCGCCACCGACCTCTCCGGCGGCCACGCCGAGAAGACGTACAAGCTCCCCGACTATGGCGGACAGCTGTCGTAGGGCTCCGGGCATGCCGAAGGGGCCGGTGCTGGTCGCACCGACCCCTTCGGGTGGGTCGTGAGGCTTACGCCTCCTTGCTCAGGTTCGGGCCCGTCCCACCGGCGGCCTGCTCGATCGGCGGGACGTCCGGCAGAGCCGACTTCTCCTCGCCGCGGAAGGTGAAGGTCTTGCTCTCACCCTCGCCCTCGGTGTCCACGACCACGATGTGGCCGGGGCGCAGCTCGCCGAAGAGGATCTTCTCCGACAGGGAGTCCTCGATCTCGCGCTGGATGGTCCGGCGCAGCGGCCGGGCGCCCAGCACGGGGTCGTAACCCTTCTTGGACAGCAGCTCCTTGGCGGACTGGGAGAGCTCGATGCCCATGTCCCGGTCCTTCAGTCGCTCGTCCACCTTGCCGATCATCAGGTCGACGATCCGCAGGATGTCCTCCTGCGTGAGCTGCGGGAAGACGACCACGTCGTCGACGCGGTTGAGGAACTCGGGACGGAAGTGCTGCTTGAGCTCGTCCGACACCTTGTTCTTCATGCGCTCGTAGTTGGTCTTCGTGTCGCCCGAGGCCGCGAAGCCCAGGTTGAAGCCCTTGGAGATGTCCCGGGTGCCGAGGTTGGTCGTCATGATGATGACCGTGTTCTTGAAGTCCACGACCCGGCCCTGGGAGTCGGTCAGGCGACCGTCCTCCAGGATCTGCAGCAGCGAGTTGAAGATGTCCGGGTGGGCCTTCTCGACCTCGTCGAACAGGACCACGGAGAACGGCTTCCGGCGGACCTTCTCGGTCAGCTGGCCGCCCTCTTCGTAGCCCACGTATCCGGGCGGGGAACCGAAGAGCCGCGAGACCGTGTGCTTCTCGCTGAACTCCGACATGTCGAGGGAGATCAGCGCGTCCTCGTCGCCGAAGAGGAACTCGGCGAGCGCCTTGGACAGCTCGGTCTTACCGACACCGGACGGGCCGGCGAAGATGAACGAGCCACCGGGGCGCTTCGGGTCCTTCAGACCGGCACGCGTACGGCGGATCGCCTTCGACAGCGCCTTGACGGCGTCGTTCTGGCCGATGACCCGCTTGTGCAGCTCGTCCTCCATGCGGAGCAGACGGCTCGACTCCTCCTCGGTCAGCTTGAAGACCGGGATGCCGGTGGCGGTCGCGAGGACCTCGGCGATCAGCTCGCCGTCGACCTCGGCGACGACGTCCATGTCGCCGGCCTTCCACTCCTTCTCCCGCTTGGCCTTGGCGGCGAGGAGCTGCTTCTCCTTGTCGCGCAGGGAGGCGGCCTTCTCGAAGTCCTGCGAGTCGATCGCGGACTCCTTGTCCCGGCGGACACCGGCGATCTTCTCGTCGAACTCGCGCAGGTCCGGCGGCGCGGTCATCCGGCGGATGCGCATCCGGGAACCGGCCTCGTCGATCAGGTCGATCGCCTTGTCCGGCAGGAAGCGGTCCGAGATGTACCGGTCGGCGAGGGTGGCGGCCTGGACCAGCGCCTCGTCGGTGATGGAGACCCGGTGGTGGGCCTCGTACCGGTCGCGCAGACCCTTGAGGATCTCGATCGTGTGCGGCAGGGACGGCTCGGCGACCTGGATGGGCTGGAAGCGGCGCTCGAGGGCCGCGTCCTTCTCCAGGTGCTTGCGGTACTCGTCCAAGGTGGTCGCACCGATGGTCTGCAGCTCACCGCGGGCCAGCATCGGCTTCAGGATGGAGGCCGCGTCGATGGCGCCCTCGGCGGCACCCGCACCGACCAGCGTGTGGAGCTCGTCGATGAACAGGATGATGTCGCCGCGGGTGCGGATCTCCTTGAGGACCTTCTTCAGGCGCTCCTCGAAGTCACCGCGGTAGCGGGAGCCGGCGACCAGCGCGCCGAGGTCCAGGGTGTAGAGGTGCTTGTCCTTGAGGGTCTCGGGCACCTCGCCCTTGACGATGGCCTGGGCCAGGCCCTCGACGACGGCGGTCTTGCCGACGCCGGGCTCACCGATCAGGACCGGGTTGTTCTTGGTACGGCGGGACAGCACCTGCATGACCCGCTCGATCTCCTTCTCGCGCCCGATGACCGGGTCGAGCTTGGACTCACGAGCGGCCTGGGTGAGGTTCCGGCCGAACTGGTCGAGGACCAGGGACGTCGAGGGGGTGCCCTCGGCAGGCCCGCCGGCGGTGGCGGTCTCCTTGCCCTGGTAACCGGAGAGCAGCTGGATCACCTGCTGCCGCACCCGGTTCAGATCAGCGCCCAGCTTGACCAGGACCTGGGCGGCGACGCCCTCGCCCTCACGGATCAGGCCGAGCAGGATGTGCTCCGTGCCGATGTAGTTGTGGCCCAGCTGAAGGGCCTCGCGGAGCGACAGCTCCAGGACCTTCTTGGCACGGGGGGTGAAGGGGATGTGCCCGGACGGGGCCTGCTGGCCCTGGCCGATGATCTCCTCCACCTGCTGGCGGACCGCCTCGAGCGAAATCCCGAGGCTCTCAAGGGCCTTGGCGGCGACACCCTCACCCTCGTGGATCAGGCCCAGGAGGATGTGCTCGGTGCCGATGTAGTTGTGGTTGAGCATCCGGGCTTCTTCCTGAGCCAGGACGACAACCCGCCGCGCGCGGTCGGTGAACCTCTCGAACATCGTTAATCGCTCCTCAGAGCGGTCAGGCAGTGGGGGGAACTTCCCCTCCCTGTCCTTCCGCAGCTTAGTCCCGCAAGCGGGGACCGCTCATTCCAACTGCCGACACCGTCGATGGCCTCCTGACCCGTGACGCCGACATCTGCTCCAACCCGATGGTGCGAGACGATGTTCCCGCAGGCCAGGTGGTTACCCTCACCATCAGTACGCCGATGGCGAACGTGAGACCCACTGTCCTGCGTGTCGCCCCCTCCCACTAGGGATGTCTTACCCGCTGGGACTGACACTCCATGCCGTAGGCCCCGGTTCCCTCCGCTACGGGCGAACAACCTTGCGCCACCTCACGCCTTCGAGCGCCCCCCGGAGCCGCACGCTCCGCAGTCGTCCCGGCGCATACCGTAACCGTCGAGGTGGTCCGGCTGTTCACCGGACATGGCCGGCCCCCGCCCCGCGGTCGCCGCGGAACCCGCCCTGATCCCCCCGCCCCGTCGGCCGTCCGATCCGCACGGGCCGCTGCGCCGGTGGTACGGCACGGTCCCCGGCTGGGCGGCGCTGCTCACCTCGCCCGGCCCGGCACCGCGACTGTGCCTGGGGGTGCGGTTCGACGTGCTGGACGTCCCGGCCGAGGCGGGCCGGGCCGCGCTGCGCCATCTCGCGCCCGGGTCACCGGTGGCGGCCCGGGGCGGCCGGATGCGGCTGCTGGTGGCCGCGGGGAGCGCCGCGGAGGTGCCGGGGGTGCTGGACTGGCTGGAGTGGGGCGCGCTGCCGCTCGACCTGGCGGTGCTCGGCGCGGGCGCCCACATGGAGGCGCCCCTGCCGCCCGGGCAGGGGCTCGCCGTGCAGGGGGCCGCCGTGTGGATGCGGCCCCCCGAGCCTGGGGGCGAGGTCGAGGCCTCGCTGCCGACGCTGTCGGCGCTTGGGGGCGGTGGGGGCGCCCCCGATCTGGTGCGGGTGCTGGACACGGTGGCGACGCACTGCCACCGTCTGCGGCTGCGGCGCGGGTGTGCCCGGCCCGCGGTCGGTCCGTAGCTCAGCCGTTGGCCTTCTCGTAGGCCTCGCGGATGCTCGCGGGCACACGGCCGCGGTCGTTGACCTCGTAACCGTTCTCCTTCGCCCACGCGCGGATCTGCGCGGTGTCCTGGCTGCCGCCGCCGGACGCGGCACGCGCCTTTCCACGCCCACCCGAAGCACGGCCCCCGGTACGACGGCCGCCCTTCACGTAAGGCTCGAGAAGGCCACGGAGCTTGTCCGCATTGGCAGTCGTGAGATCGATCTCGTATGTCTTGCCGTCCAGCGCGAACGTCACGGTCTCGTCCGCCTCGCCGCCGTCGAGGTCATCGACAAGAAGGACCTGAACCTTCTGTGCCACCGGATTTCCTTTCATCGATAACGTGAGGGCCGGGGGTCGCGGCGTCCGCCGTTTCGCCGTCCCCTGTTATATGCAGTACTGCAGTACGTCGGAAAGCAAACCGCTTTTGCCGGAAAAACACAAACCCCCGGGAGAGACCCGGCTCCCGCCTGCGGCCCGGAAACATGCGCGTTTCGGACATAGGGCACCTGGGCATGCCGGGTCGGGCGGAATACTGCTTGCCGATCCGGCGATCACAGATGCAGAAGCATCCGGCTGTTGCCCAAGGTGTTCGGTTTCACTCGTTCGAGACCCAGGAACTCCGCGACGCCTTCGTCATAGGAACGCAGCAGCTCGGCGTACACATCCGTGTCGACCGGGGTCTCCCCGATCTCGACGAAGCCGTGCTTGCCGAAGAAGTCCACTTCGAAGGTCAGACAGAAAACCCGGCGAACACCCAGCCAGCGCGCGGTGTGCAGCAACTTCTCGAGCACCTGGTGCCCGACGCCGGCGCCGCGCAGGCCGGGCTTCACGGCCAGGGTGCGGACTTCCGCCAGGTCTTCCCACATCACGTGCAGGGCACCGCAGCCGACGACCTCGCCGTTGTCGTCACGTTCCGCGACCCAGAACTCCTGGATGTCCTCGTAAAGCGTGACCGTGGCTTTGTCGAGCAGGATGCGGCGCTGGACGTACGCGTCGAGGAGTCGGCGTACCGCCGGGACATCGCCGGTTCGCGCCCGCCGGACGGTGATGGCTTTTGCGGTGACTTCCGTGCTCCCCGCCGAGGCGCTTCCCCCGGAGTGGCTCTCTGCTGACATGAGCGGACGCTATCGCCCGCCGGGCCCCCGCGCCGAGCCGGGGTTCTCCCCGGCGGTATCGCCGGCCGTATCGGAGGCGGTTTCGGTGCCGGGGCTTTAGGCGCCGCCGCTATCGCCGCCGGTAACTCCGCGTGTATCGGGCGGTTGCGGCGGCTCGGCCGATTCGGGGCCCTGGACGATGCGTACGGCGTCCCGCAGGGCGGTGCGCTGTTCGTCGCTCATCATGCCGAAGAAGGCGACGAGAGCGGCTGCGGGGTTGTCGCTCTGGGACCAGGCCTCGTTCATCAGGGCCGCCGCGTAGGCGGCGCGAGTGGAGACCGCCTCATATCGATAGGCCCGGCCTTCCGCTTCACGCCGGACCCAGCCCTTCTGATGGAGATTGTCCATAACGGTCATCACGGTCGTGTACGCGATGGACCGTTCCTGCTGGAGATCTTCCAGGACTTCTCGAACGGTCACCGGGCGGTTCCACTTCCACACCCGCGTCATGACCGCGTCTTCGAGTTCTCCCAAGGGGCGAGGCACAACTCAGAACAATAGTGGGAGAAGTGATCGTTGGCGCCCCGACGTGCGCCTTCCCCCGCAAACATGAACAAAACGTCAACAAAAAGGGCGTACGACCCGGAAAGCGCACGCAGAGCGTGCGCCGGCCGGAGTCGTACGCCGGAGGGGCCGGGCGGGTCAGGCGTCGGGCTGCGCGGAGGCCCCGCGGGAGTTCTCCACACGCGCGAGGGCGGCGTCCACGGCGGCGTCCTCCTTGGCCTTGTTCGCCCCGCCCTGCGTCTTCACGATCACCCGGATCAGCCCGATGAAGAACACGGCCATCACGACCGGGGGGAGCAGTGCGGAGACGTAGTCCATGGGTCCCAGGGTAGCCACGGGGCGGGGCGATCTTCGCGCAGGGGCGGTCAGCCGGCCGCCAGCTGCTGGGGCGGGGCGGTGGCCGGCGGGGCGGGCTTGCGGCGGGGGGGGCCCGG
>NZ_LLZN01000084.1 GCF_001509795.1 Streptomyces sp. NRRL WC-3605
GGCGGGGGCACCTCGGGGAGGGGGACGGGAGCGCGGCGGAGGCGCGGGTGCCGGGCACCCGCGCCGGACTCACTTGCCGTAGGCGAGGATCAGCTTCTCCTTGGCGTCGTCCTGGCCGCTGAGGCGGGTGCTCGACAGGTAGAAGCGGCCGTCGACCCAGTCGTACGCCTTGGAGAAGAAGCCGTTCTCGATCCGCGCGGCGCTCACCGGGTTCTGCAGGAGCTTCGCCGGCTCGTGGCCGCCGCCGGTCAGCGGGATCGACACGACCTGGCCGCCCGCGTCGTAGGACGGCGTCACGTACGCGACGAGCTTGCCGTCCTCGACCTTCACCGGGAGCATCGTCTCCTCGGCGGGCGACTTGGCGCGCCACTTCTCCTTGCCGCTGTCCAGGCTGATCGCGACGATCTCGTTGGCGGCGGCGATGGCCTTGGTCGGCATGTACAGCGTGTCCTTGTCGGCGACCACACCGCCGCAGCCCTGCAGGGCGCGCTCCAGGATGGCCCAGCCGCACTCGGCGCCGATCTCCAGGTCGACGGAGACCTGCGAACGGCGCTTGCCGCTGGAGGTGTCGAACGTGGAGATGTTCCACGTCTTCTTGTCCTTGTTGGTGCTGTAGACGACCAGCGGGTCGACGGAGAAGACACGGGCGACCCGCCATCCTCCGTCGATCTTGCGCGTCCACTCGGCCTTGCCCGTCGCCGGGTCGAGGATCTGGATCTCGTCGTGCTCGCCGGAGCCGCCGGCGTCGCAGGACGCCACACCGACCAGGGCCTCTCCGCCCGCGAAGGCGTCGGGGAAGCACTTGTCGCCGTAGCGCTGCTTGTCCCACATCTTCTTGCCGGTGCCGATGTCGTAGGCGGTGCCGGACTGCGAGCGGCCCACCATCAGCGTCTTGCCGGTGATGGACATCTCGACCTTGAGGGTGGTGTCGAACAGGCCGCCCTCGGCGACCGTGCCCTTCCAGCCCTTGTCACCGGTGTTCAGGTCGATCTGCTGGAGCTGGTTGCACTTGGCGCGGTCGCTGCTGCCGCTCATGTAGGCCACGACGACCTTGTCGTCGGACGACTTCTGCGCCGTGACCGAGCAGATCTTCTGCGGGAAGGAGATCGGGTCCCAGGCGGCCTCGCCGTCGGCGACGCGGTAGCCGAAGACCTGCTTGTACGCGGCCTTCACCGCCGTCTTGTCGGTGATCCACATGCCGGGGGCGTCGGCGCCCGAACCGGGGGCGTCGGGGGCCGGCTTGTACCAGAGCACCTTGGCCTCGCCGGCCTGCCGGCCGCCGTTGAGGTTCTCCGGGTCGGCGCCGCCGCCGCTGCCCTCGTCGCCGCCCTCGTCGTCACCGGTCGGGGACGCGGAGCCCTTCGGGTCGTCGGTCTTCTGCGCGACCGGCTTCTTCGGGTCGTCGTCGCCGCTGGTCACCGCGTACACGGTGCCGCCGATCACCGCGAGCGCGGCGACGGCCGCGACGACGACGAGGGCGGGCTTGCCCTTGAACGGGTTGCGCGAGCCGCCGGGCGGGGTGCCGGGCGCGCCCGGGTACTGCGGCTGGCCCGGGTACTGCGGCTGGCCCGGGTAGCCGTACCCCGGCTGCGGCGGCTGGCCGTAGGGGCCGGGCTGCTGCGGCTGGCCGTACGGGCCCGGCTGCTGGGGCGGCTGGCCGTACGGGCCGGACGCGTAGGGGCCCGGCTGCTGCGGAGGCTGCTGCGGGTAGCCGTAGCCAGGCTGGGGCGGACCGGCCGGCGGCTGCGGCGGGCCCTGCGGCGGTGGAGGCGTCTGGGGGGCGCCCTGCGGCGGGGGCGGGGTCTGCGGGGCACCGTCCGGCTGCGGCGGCTGCGGCGGCTGCGGGGCGCCGAAGCCGCCCTGCCGCGGATCCTGCGGTGCGCCGAAACCGCCCTGCGGCGGCTGGTTGGGCGGCTGGCTCATGAGCGGTCCCCCTTGGTGGGCCGGTGCGGTGCCACGTCCTGTGCCGTCGCGATCTCGCCACACCGGCGTTTCTCAGACTGTCCTCAGCGGCCCTTTCTATCACCCGTCACCGGCGGCGCACCGGGCCCCGTCCACCCCTGTACCCAAGGGAGGACCGGCCTGTGATGCCCTCGTTATGACCCTTCACTCGCTCTTCACGTGCGGGGCCCGGCGCCCGTGCGACGCCGGGGTGCTCCGGACGGGAGGCCCTACGCGTCCTCGGCGAGTTCGAGCCAGCGCAGTTCGAGTTCGTCCCGCTGGGTGGCCAGATCGCGCAGTTCCGCGTCGAGTTCGGCGACCTTCGCGAAGTCGGTGGCGTGCTCGGCGATCGCCGTGTGCAGCGTGGTCTCCCGCTCGGAGAGCTTGTCGAGCTGCCGCTCGATCCGCTGCAACTCCTTCTTGGCGGCCCGCAGATCGGCGGCGCTGCGCTCGGGCACGGCCTTCTCGGCGGCCGGGGCGGACGCGGCGGCGGCGACCTGGGCGGCCTCCATGCGGTGGCGGCGCTCCAGGTACTCGTCGATGCCGCGGGGCAGCATCCGCAGGGTGGCGTCGCCGAGCAGGGCGAAGACCCGGTCGGTGGTGCGCTCGACGAAGAACCGGTCGTGGGAGATGACGATCATCGAGCCGGGCCAGCCGTCGAGGAGGTCCTCCAGCTGGGTCAGGGTCTCGATGTCGAGGTCGTTGGTGGGCTCGTCGAGGAAGAGGACGTTGGGCTCGTCCATCAGCAGGCGCAGCAGTTGCAGCCGGCGCCGCTCACCGCCGGAGAGGTCCCCGACCGGCGTCCACTGCTTCTCCTTGCCGAAGCCGAACGTCTCGCACAGCTGACCGGCGGTCATCTCGCGGCCCTTGCCGAGGTCGACGCGCTCACGGACCTGCTGCACGGCCTGCAACACCCGCCACTCGGGGTCGAGTTCGGCGACCTCCTGCGACAGATAGGCCAGCTTGACCGTCTTTCCGACGCGGATCTGCCCGGCCGCGGGCTGTGTCTCGCCCTCGCTGTAGGCGGCCTCGGCGAGCGCCCGCAGCAGGGACGTCTTGCCGGCGCCGTTGACGCCGACGAGGCCGATGCGGTCGCCGGGGCCGAGCTGCCAGGTCACGTGCTTCAGCAGGACCTTGGGGCCGGCCTGGACGGTGACGTCCTCCAGGTCGAAGACGGTCTTGCCGAGCCGGGAGGAGGCGAACTTCATCAGCTCGCTGCTGTCACGGGGCGGCGGCACGTCCGCGATCAGCTCGTTGGCCGCCTCGATGCGGAAGCGCGGCTTGGAGGTGCGGGCGGGGGCGCCGCGGCGCAGCCAGGCCAGCTCCTTGCGGACCAGGTTCTGCCGCTTGACCTCTTCGGTCGCGGCGATGCGCTCCCGCTCGGCGCGCGCGAAGACGTAGTCGGAGTAGCCGCCCTCGTACTCGTGGACGACGCCGCGCTGGACGTCCCACATGCGGGTGCAGACCTGGTCGAGGAACCAGCGGTCGTGGGTGACGCAGACGAGGGCGGAGCGGCGTTCGCGAAGGTGCTGGGCGAGCCAGGAGATGCCCTCGACGTCGAGGTGGTTGGTGGGCTCGTCGAGGACGATCAGGTCCTGTTCGTCGATGAGCAGCTTGGCGAGCGCGATCCGGCGCCGCTCGCCGCCGGACAGGGGACCGATGACGGTGTCGAGTCCCTGCGGGAAGCCGGGCAGGTCGAGGCCGCCGAAGAGGCCCGTGAGCACGTCGCGGATCTTGGCGTTGCCGGCCCACTCGTGGTCGGCGAGGTCGCCGATCACCTCGTGGCGGACGGTCGCCTCGGGGTCGAGGGAGTCGTGCTGGGTGAGGACGCCGAGGCGCAGCCCGCCGGAGTGGGTGACCCGGCCGGTGTCGGGCTCCTCCAGCTTGGCGAGCATCCGGATCATGGTCGTCTTGCCGTCGCCGTTGCGGCCGACGACGCCGATGCGGTCCCCCTCGGAGACGCCGAGCGAAATCCCGTCCAGCAGCGCACGGGTGCCGTACACCTTGCTGACGTTCTCGACATTGACCAGATTGACGGCCATTTCTCTCCTGCCCGGTGGATCGATCAGCTTTCCAGCCTAGGCCCTGCCGGGGAGCGGTCGGGACGCGAGGAGACGGTCACTCTTTGTGATGACGTGATCGGAAACGGGCGGCTACCGTAGGTGGCAGGCAGCAGGATCCCGTCCATGGGAGGAATCATGACCGCCGAGCCCGTGAAGCACCGCGTCCGGTGGCCGGTGCCGCCGCAGGACGGCTACACCGTGGACGACCTGTTCACGCTGCCCGATCTCCCGCCGCACACCGAGTTGATCGACGGGAGTCTGGTTTTCGTGAGTCCGCAGCGAGACTTCCACAGCGTCGTCATCGACCTGCTGGTCAACGGGCTCCGTCAGACCGCGCCACCCGGGTTCAGGATCAGGCGGGAAATGACCGTCGTCCTTGATCAACGTAATGGCCCCGAGCCCGACGTGAGCGTCGTCCGTACCGACGCGATCACCGGATCGGGCCAGACGCGCTACGCGGCGAAGGACGTGCTCCTCGCCGTCGAGGTCGTCTCCCCGGACTCCGAGTCACGGGACCGCACCACCAAGCCGCAGAAGTACGCGACCGCAGGCATCCCGAGCTTCTGGCGTGTGGAGGAGAACGGCGTCAGCGGCAGGCCTGTCATTCACGTCTACGAGCTCGATCCCATGACGCAGTCCTATGTGCACATGGGCATGCACCGCGACCGCGTCAAGGTCGACAAGCCCTACTCCATCGACATCGACCTGACTGCCGTCGACGAGCTCTGAGGACTGGGCGCTTCAGACCACCGTAGCCCCCGGCACCGGCCCCGACGCCGTGCGTACGTCTCGGCAGGTGCCGGAGGCCCGCAGCGCCGCCGCGACGGACTCCGCCGCCTCCGCGTCCCGCGCCAGGAACGCCGTCGTCGGCCCCGAACCCGACACCAGCGAGGCCAGTGCCCCCGCCGCGCGCCCCGCGGCCAGCGTGTCCGCCAGCTCCGGGAACAGCGACAGCGCCGCCGGCTGAAGATCGTTGGACACGGTGGCCGCGAGCACTTCCGCGTCACCCTTGGCGAGTGCGCCGAGCAGTTCCTGCGAAGCCACCGGCTCCGGGATCTCCCGCGCTCCTGCCAGCCGGTCGTATTCCCGGAACACCGCCGGTGTGGACAGCCCCCGTGAGGCCATCGCGAACACCCAGGAGAAAGTCCCCCCGACCTCCAGCTCCGTCAGCCTCTCGCCGCGCCCGGTGCCGAGGGCCGCACCCCCGACCAGGCTGAACGGCACGTCGCTGCCCAGTTCGGCGCAGATCTCCAGGAGTTCCTCGCGGGAGGCGCGGGTGCCCCACAGGGTGTCGCAGGCGAGGAGGGCGGCCGCCCCGTCGGCGCTGCCGCCCGCCATGCCGCCGGCGACGGGGATGTCCTTGGCGATGTGCAGGTGCACGTCGGGAGTCAGGCCGTGGCGCGCGGCCAGCGCCTCGGCGGCGCGGACGGCCAGGTTGGTGCCGTCGAGCGGGACCTGCGCGGCGTCGGGGCCGTCGCAGGTGACGCGCGGGCCGCCTGGCGAGGGCGTCGCGGTGACCTCGTCGTACAGGCCGACGGCGAGGAAGACGTTGGCGAGGTCGTGGAAGCCGTCGGGGCGGGCGGCGCCCACCGCGAGCTGGACGTTGACCTTGGCGGGGACGCGGACGGTGACGTTCACTGCTGGCCCTGCTCCTTGTGTCCGGCGTCCTTGTGCTCGGCGATGCGCGCGAACTCCTCGACGGTCAGGGACTCGCCGCGGGCCTGCGGGGAGACGCCGGCCGCGACGAGGGCGGCCTCGGCGGCGGCCGCGGAGCCGGCCCAGCCGGCGAGCGCGGCCCGCAGCGTCTTGCGGCGCTGGGCGAATGCGGCGTCGACGACGGCGAAGACCTCGCGCCGGGACGCGGTGGTGGCGAGCGGCTCCGTGCGGCGCACCAGCGACACCAGTCCGCTGTCGACGTTCGGGGCGGGCCAGAAGACGGTACGGCCGATGGCGCCGGCCCGCTTGACCTCGGCGTACCAGTTGGCCTTGACGGACGGCACCCCGTACACCTTCGAGCCGGGGGCGGCGGCGAGACGGTCGGCGACCTCCGACTGCACCATGACCAGGGTGCGTTCGATGCTCGGGAAGGTCTCCAGCATGTGCAGCAGGACCGGGACGGCCACGTTGTAGGGGAGGTTGGCGACCAGCGCGGTGGGCGGCGGGCCGGGCAGCTCGGCGACGTGCATCGCGTCGGAGTGGACCAGCGCGAACCGGTCGGCGCGCTCGGGCATGCGGGCGGCGACGGTCGCGGGCAGCGCGGCGGCCAGCACGTCGTCGATCTCGACGGCGGTGACCCGGTCGGCGGCCTCCAGCAGGGCGAGCGTGAGGGAACCGAGCCCCGGGCCGACCTCGACGACCACGTCGTCGGGGCGGACCTCGGCGGTGCGGACGATGCGGCGGACGGTGTTCGCGTCGATCACGAAGTTCTGGCCGCGCTGCTTGGTGGGGCGCACACCGAGGGCGGCCGCGAGTTCACGGATGTCGGCGGGGCCCAGGAGGGCGTCGGGGGTGGGGCTGCTCACCCGACAAGGGTACGGGGCGCCGCCGGGCCGGATCGCCGCGCCGGCCCCGGCACCCGGCTCACCCGTGCAGGCGCTGCCCGCAGTGCGGCCAGGGGCTGGCGCCCTGGCGGACGTAGAGCTTCTTGGCCCGCATCGTCTGTTCCGCGGGCGGGGCGTCCTGGGGGCGGCCCCGGCCGCCGAGGCTCTGCCAGGTCTCGGTGTCGAACTGGTAGAGGCCGCCGTACGTCCCCGAGGAGTCGACGGCGTCGGGCCGGCCACCGGACTCGCAGGCGGCGAGGCCCTCCCAGTTCAGCCGGCCCGTGGAGTCCGTGGACACCGGCAGGGGCTTCGTGCCGACCTTGACGATCTGGGTCTGCGGCCGGCGCACCAGCTCGGTGCCGGTGCGCCGCGGCTTCTGCCGCACCCCGTTGACGGTGCGCAGCGTGTAGGTGATGCGGCGCAGGCCGGCCCGTCCCGGCTGTTCGACGACCTCGGTGCCCCGGAACACGGTGGGGTCCTCGACCCGCCGTACGTCGAAGGGGATGACCTCGTCGCGGATCTCCCGGCCGCCGGTGATCCGCAGCACGGTCACCGCCTGCCCGTCGCGCGGGAAGTCCCCGGCCCGCACGGAGGTGGTGTCGTCGCCGCGCAGGGTGACGCCGGCCTGTTCGACGACCTCGCCGACGGTCGCGGCGTTGGTGCGGACGGTGCGGGCCCGGCCGTCGGCGAGGACCGTGACCGCGCGTTCGGTGCGCACGTCTAGCGTGAGCCCCTCGCGTCCGATGCGCTTCGAGCGGGGCACCGACACGTACGCGCCCTCGGTGCGCACCCCGAGCTGCCGCAGCGCCGCCTCCACGGTGTGCGCGGTCGTCCACACCTCGCGCCGGCGGCCGTCGAGGGTGAGCCGCAGGGGGCGCCCGTGGCGCACCGAGACCTGGTCGCCGCTCTCCAGCGCCGACCCGGCGGGCGGGTGCACCACGTCGTGGGCGCCGACCTCGACGCCCTCGTCGGCGAGGAGCCCGGTGACGTCGTCGGCGAAGGTGTGCAGGGTGCGCGGCGTGCCGTCCACGGTCAGCTCGACCGCCTTGTCGCTGGCGACGAAGGCGCTGGTGCCGCCCGCCAGGAACGCGACGACCAGGGCCTGCGGGACGAGCCGGCGCATGGGTCCCTCGACCCGCTCGACGGTCCGGCCGCGCCGGCGGTGCGCGGCGCGCCGCCCGGTCCGGTGGTCCGCGCCGGGCGCGTACGCCCCTTCGGCCACCTCGTACGCCGGGCGGTAGGTGTCCGCGTACGCCTCGGTCGTGCTGCCGCCCCCGTACGGGGTGTCGTGACGTTCCGTGTACGCCTCGAAGGCGGCGGGCGTGCCGTAGGGCACCGTGGGAGCGGTGTGCGGGTCGAAGCCGCCGTACCCCGGGGGGTACGGGGACGGGCTCGGTCCATACGTCTCGAACTGCGCGTTGCTCACGACGACGCTCCAGCGGAGGGGTCCGTTCAGGGCCACCAGAACCTAGCGGAGCGCCGGGCGGTCACCAAGGCGACGCGGCTACGCACCGTAATTTTTACGGGCGTTGGGAGCCGGGACGGCCGTCGGGCGGGTGTCAGCGCGGGTAGGAGAAGGCCCGCGCGGTGTTCGATCCCAGGGCCGCGGCCAGCGTGTCCTCGTCGATGCCGCGCACCTCGGCCATGGCCCGGACCGTGATCGGAATGAGATACGGAGCGTTGGGCCGTCCGCGGTACGGGGCCGGTGTGAGGAAGGGCGCGTCGGTCTCCACCAGGAGCAGTTCCAGCGGGGCCACCGCGACGGCGTCCCGCAGGTTCTGCGCGTTCTTGAAGGTGACGTTGCCGGCGAAGGACATGTAGTACCCGGCGCGGGCGCAGACCCGGGCCATCTCGGCGTCGCCGGAGTAGCAGTGGAAGACGGTCCGCTCGGGGGCGCCCTCCTCCTTGAGGATGCGCAGGACGTCGTCGTGGGCGTCGCGGTCGTGGATGACGAGGGCCTTGCCGTGCCGCTTGGCGATCTCGATGTGCGCGCGGAACGACGCCTCCTGCGCCTGGACGCCCTCGGGGCCGGTGCGGAAGTGGTCGAGGCCGGTCTCGCCGACGCCCTTGACGTGGGGGAGCGCGGCGAGCCGGTCGATCTCGGCGAGCGCCTCGTCGAGCGCCGCCGTGCCTCCGGCCTCCCGCGCGCCCTGCCGGGACCAGCCGTCGGGGTCCCCGTGCACGATGCGGGGGGCCTCGTTGGGGTGCAGGGCGACGGTGGCGTGCACGGCGTCGTACGCCGCCGCCGTCTCGGCCGCCCACCGCGAGCCGCGTACGTCGCAGCCCACCTGCACGACGGTGGTCACCCCGACGGAGGCCGCCTTCGCCAGGGCGTCCTCCACGCTGCCGGACTGCATGTCGAGGTGGGTGTGCGAGTCGGCGACCGGCACCCGCAGCGGTTCCGGCGCGGGCGGGGCGGCGTGCTTGTCGGCGGCGTTCGAAGGCATGCCCCGATCCTACGGAAGGGGCCCGCCCGCCCAGCCGGGCGCCGGGTCAGACGGCCTTGCGGTGGAAGACGTGCAGGAGGTCGGAGAGCTGCCAGTGGTGCGGCGCCTCGCCCGCCTGGGCGGGGACGGCCGGCGCGGGGCCGGGGCGGCGCAGCGAGTTCTGCGCGGACGACACCCGCCCGGCGCGCATGATGCGCACCACGTGCCCGTCGCAGTTCTGGCAGGCGGGCCTGCTCAGCGGCGACGGCACGACCCGGCCGTCGGCCACGTACCGGACGAACTCCTGGCCGTCACCGTCGCGGTGGTGCTCTATCTCGTACGACTGCTCCCAGCCGTGCCCGCAGCGCATGCACGCGAACGAGTACGACTCGTGGACGACGCCGGTCGCGGCGTCGCGAAGGCCCGGGATCTGCTGTGCGCTCTCACTCATGCCGGCTCCTGTGGTCCGCAGGGCTGGGACGGTCGGCGCCCCACGACCCAGTGGACTCCCCGACGGCGGCGCGTGCACGCGATCTGTCCAGTGTTGGCGGCGAATTGGCCGTTCCTTGCAGAAACGCCCGAGTCGCTTTACTCCGGCATGGGGCGCCCGCTCACCCGTGCATACGCCCTGCTCACACCGTCTTCACGCCCCCGCGTTCTTGGCCGCCACGACGGCGTCGAAGACCTCCCGCTTGGGCACCCCGGCCTCCGCGGCCACCGCCGCGATCGCCTCCTTGCGCCGCTCCCCCGCCTCCTCGCGGATGCGGACCCGGCGCACGAGCTCCGCCGCGTCGACCTCCTCGGCGCCCTTGTCCGGGGCGCCCTCGACGACGACGGTGATCTCCCCGCGCACGCCCTCGGCGGCCCACGCCGCGAGCTCGCCGAGCCCGCCCCGCCTGACCTCCTCGTACGTCTTGGTCAGCTCCCGGCACACGGCGGCCCGCCGCTCGGGCCCGAACACCTCGGCCATCGCGGCGAGGGTGTCGTCGAGCCGGTGCGGGGCCTCGAAGTAGACGAGCGTGCGGCGCTCCCGCTCGACCTCGGCCAGGCGCGAGCGCCGCTCCCCCGCCTTGCGCGGCAGGAACCCCTCGAAGCAGAACCGGTCCACGGGCAGCCCGGACAGGGCGAGCGCGGTCAGCACGGCGGACGGGCCGGGCACGGCGGTGACCCGGATGTCCTTCTCCACCGCCGCCGCGACCAGCCGGTACCCCGGGTCCGACACGGACGGCATGCCCGCGTCGGTCACCAGCAGCACCCGCGAGCCCTCCAGCAGCGCCTCGACCAGCTCGGGGGTGCGTGCCGACTCGTTGCCCTCGAAGTACGACACGACCCGCCCGGACGGCTGCACACCGAGCGCCTGCGTGAGGCGCTTCAGGCGCCGGGTGTCCTCCGCGGCGACCACGTCCGCGCCGGCCAGCTCCTGTGCGAGCCGGGGCGGCGCGTCCCGGACGTCGCCGATGGGGGTGCCTGCCAGTACAAGGGTTCCTGTCACGTTTCCAGTCTCGCAGGGCGCATCCGCGCGACTGTCACAGACGTGTTCCCTACGATGGCGCGGTGACCAGTACCGCGTCCTCCACGGACACCCGGCAGGGCCAGGCATCGCACGAGCAGCGGCCGTCGTGGCAGCAGCGGCTGCGCCGATTCGGCTACTCCGCCGCGCCCGGCGGCGACGTACGCGACCGGCTCGTGCCGCCGTACGTGGCGCCCAGCCCGCGGATGTGGCAGTTCCTCGGCGTCTCGGGGCCGCTGGCCGGCCGGATCACCCGCTGGTCCGCGTGGGGCGGTCCGCTGCTGGTCACCCTGCTGGCCGGCGCGCTGCGCTTCTGGCACCTGGGCAGCCCGAAGGCGGTGATATTCGACGAGACGTACTACGCCAAGGACGCCTGGGCGCTGATCCACCGCGGATTCGAGGTCAGCTGGGACAAGACCGCCAACAAGTCCGTCCTGGAGCTGGGCGACAAGGTCCCGATCCCGACGGACGCGGCGTACGTCGTGCACCCGCCGGTGGGCAAGTACGTCATCGGGCTGGGCGAGCTGGTGTTCGGGTTCGACCCGTTCGGCTGGCGCTTCATGACGGCGCTGCTCGGCACGCTCTCGGTGCTGATGCTGTGCCGCATCGGCCGCCGCATCTTCCGCTCCACCTTCCTCGGCTGTGTCGCGGGCGCGCTGATGGCCGTGGACGGGCTGGCGTTCGTGATGGCCCGCACCTCGCTGCTGGACGGGGTGCTGATGTTCTTCGTGCTGGCCGCCTTCGGGTGCCTGGTCCTCGACCGGGACCGGGCGCGCGCGAGACTCGCCGCCGCGCTGCCGGTGGACGCCGACGGGCGGGTCCGCCCGGACGCGCACATCGCCGGGACCCTCCGCCTGGGACGGCGCCCCTACCGCTGGCTGGCCGGCCTGATGCTGGGCCTGGCCATCGGCACCAAGTGGAACGGCCTGTACTTCCTCGCCGCCTTCGGCCTGATGACCGTGCTGTGGGACGTCGGCGCCCGCCGGGTCGCCGGCGCCGGCCGCCCGTACCGGGCGGTGGCCCGCCACGACCTCGGCCTGGCCTTCCTCGCCACGGTGCCGGTGGCGGTGATCACCTACCTCGTGTCCTGGACGGGCTGGATCCTCTCCCCGACCAACGGCAAGGGCGGCTACTACCGGGACTGGGCGACAGCGAACGGACGCACCAGCGACTGGTCCTGGCTGTTCCCCGACTGGTGGCTGAGCCTGTGGCACTACGAGAACCAGGTCTACGACTTCCACGTCGGCCTGTCCTCGCCGCACACCTACCAGTCCAACCCGTGGAGCTGGATCGTCGACGGCCGTCCCGTGTCGTTCTTCTACGAGTCCCCGCTGCCCGGCGCCGACGGCTGCCCCTCCGACGCCGGCGGCAAGTGCGCCCGCGAGGTCCTGGCGATCGGCACCCCGGTCCTGTGGTGGGCGGCGGCCGCGGCCGTCCTGTACGTCCTGTGGCGCTGGCTGCTGCGCCGCGACTGGCGGGCGGGCGCCATCGCCTGCGGCGTCGCGGCCGGGTACCTCCCCTGGTTCCTCTACCAGGAACGCACCATCTTCTTCTTCTACGCCGTCGTCTTCCTCCCCTTCCTGTGCCTGGCCGTGGCGATGCTCCTGGGCGCGATCATCGGCCCACCCCGCTCCGGCGACACCCGCCGCGTGATCGGCGCGACGGCCGCGGGCGTCCTGGTCCTCCTGATCGCCTGGAACTTCATCTACTTCTGGCCCCTGCACACGGGCACGTCGATCCCGATCGACGAGTGGCGGTCGCGGATGTGGCTGGACAGCTGGGTCTAGGGGGTGTCTTCGCGACCCGGTCGGTCTTCGGTCACATGTTCGGTGTCCCTCGGTCACAAAAGGAAACACCCCTCACAGGTTCCCCTCACGCCACCTACAGTGCGGAGGACGGAACGGGGAGGGGATCATGGCCAAGGGGGTCAAAGTCGCGGTCGTCGGCGGGGTGTTCGCCCTGATGGTGGGCGGGGCCGGGTACGGCGCCTACAACATCGTGTCCGCGCTGGACGGGGGCGGCGCCACCGGCGCCGGAGGGGCCGCGCGGTCCGGGCCGCCGGACGCGGACGAGGTCGCGGAGACCACCGAGGCGTTCTTCGGGGCCTGGGAGAAGGGCAAGGTCGAGCAGGCCGCCGGCCTGACCGACAACGACGCGGCCGCCGGCGTCCTGCTCCGCGCCTACACCGAGGCCGCGCACATCGCCGATGTGAAGATCACGCCGGGCAAGGCCAAGGGCACCACCGTGCCGTTCACGGTGGACGCCAAGGTGTCGTACGGCGGGAAGTCCGAGCCGCTGCGCTACGAGAGCCGGCTCACCGTGGTGCGCGGGGTCAGCACCGGCAAGGCGCTGGTCGACTGGCAGCCGTCCGTGATCCACCCGGACCTGCGCAAGGGCGACACCCTGGTCACCGGCGAGGCCGCGAGCCCGCCCATCGAGGCCGTCGACCGGAACGGCACCGTGCTGACGAAGGAGAAGTACCCCTCCCTCGGCCCGGTCCTGGACACCCTGCGTTCCCGCTACGGCGACAAGGCGGGCGGCGAGCCCGGTGTGGAGCTGTCGATCCGGCACACCGTCACCGAGGCCCCGGACACCTCGCTGCTGACCCTCTCCAAGGGCCGCCCCGGCAAGCTGCGCACCTCGCTCAGCGCGAGCGTCCAGGCGGCGGCCGAGAAGGCGGTGAAGCGGTACGGGCAGTCCTCGGTGGTGGCCCTCAAGCCGAGCACCGGCGAGGTGCTGGCCGTGGCCAACAACCGCGAGGACGCCTTCAACGCCGCTTTCCAGGGGCAGGTCGCCCCCGGCTCCACGATGAAGATCCTCACCTCGGCCATGCTCATCGACAACGGCCTGGCCACGATGAACGGCCCGGCGCCCTGCCCGGACACGGCGGTCTGGCAGAGCCAGACGTTCAAGAACCTGAAGAACATGAAGCCGGACGAGGGTCCGGGCGCCACCCTCTCGGCCGCCTTCACCCGGTCCTGCAACACGGCCTTCATCAAGCAGGTCGGCCGCGACGGGGTCACGGACTCCTCCCTGACGGCGGAGGCCGAGCAGCGGTTCGGGATCGGCCGCGACTGGCGGACCGGCATCAGCTCCTTCGACGGCAGCGTCCCGGCCTCCGGCGGCCCGGACCGCGCGGCCAACGCGATCGGGCAGGGCACGGTGCAGATGAACCCGCTGACCATGGCGTCGGTGACGGCGACCGCGATCACCGGCACGTTCCGGCAGCCGTACCTGGTGCCGCGCGCGCTCGACGACCGGGACTTCGCGACCGCGGCCGGGCTGCGGCCCGGCACCGCGAACCAGATCCGGCAGATGATGCGGCTGACCGCGACGCAGGGCACCGGCGCTCCGGCCATGCGCGGGCTGGGCGGCGACATCGGTGCGAAGACCGGTTCGGCCGAGGTCGACGGGGAGGCCACCTCGGACAGCTGGTTCGCGGCCTTCCGCGACGACGTGGCGGCGTCCGCGCTGGTCCAGCAGGGCGGACACGGCGGCGACGCGGCCGGGCCGATTGTCGCAGCCGTGCTACGAGCGGCAGGCTGACCTCACCCTCGGCGCCCGGGGACTCTAGGCTGTCGTCGTCGTTGTGCGTGAGGGCAGCGGGGCGCCGGGGACCCCTGGGATTCGCGAGGGAACGGAAAGCAGTGGGCAGAAGAAAGCGCGTCGCCGAGCGGCGGAGGACCAACCCCGCCGTGCTCGGCGGGATGATCGCCGTCGTCATCGGTGGCGCCGGGTTCGGCGTCTACGCCCTGTACGGCGGCGGAGCGGCGGCCGACACCCAGTCGTCCTCCGCCGAGCAGCGGGCCAGGAAGGTCAAGTCGGGCCCGCTGTCCGGCAAGGAGGTCACCACGGCCGCCGAGGCGTTCCTCACGGCGTGGCAGAAGGGCGAGGTGGCCGAGGCGGCCGCCGCCACCGACGACACCGCCGCCGCGAAAGCCCTGCTCACCGGCTACTCCAAGGACGCCCACATCAAGGACGTCACCCTCACGGCGGGCACCCGCACCGGCGACAAGGTCCCCTTCTCGGTGAAGGGCACCGTCACGCACAAGGGCACCAGCAAGCCCCTGACGTACGACAGCGCCCTCACCGTCGTCCGGCGGGCCGAGGACGGCAAGCCGCTGGTCAAGTGGCACGCGGCGGTCGTCCACCCCGAGCTGAAGGACGGCGACCGGCTGGTCACCGGCGCGTCCGGCACCCCGCCGGTGAAGGCGCTCGACCGCGACGGCGGCGAGCTGACCGCGAAGGCCTACCCGTCGCTGGGCTCCGTCCTGGACGGGCTGCGCGAGAAGTACGGCGACAAGGCCGGCGGCACGGCGGGCGTCGAACTCCAGGTGGTCCGGGGCAAGGAGTCCCGGAAGGCTGAGCTGTCCGACAAGACCCTGGTGGAGCTGAGCGAAGGCACGCCGGGCACGGTGAAGACGACGCTGAGCCCGGGGCTCCAGGCGCTCGCCGAGCAGCAGGTCGCCGCCAAGGAGAAGGCGTCGGTGGTCGTGCTGCGCCCCTCCACGGGCGAGATCCTCGCGGTGGCGAACTCCTCGCACGGCTTCAACACCGCGTTCCAGGGGTCGCTGGCCCCCGGCTCCACGATGAAGGTCGTCACCTCCTCGCTGCTGATCGAGAAGGGCCTGGCGTCGGCAGACAAGCAGCACCCCTGCCCGAAGTACTTCACCTACGGGCACTGGAAGTTCCAGAACGACGACAAGTTCGAGATCAAGGGCGGGACGTTCAAGGCGAGCTTCGCCCGGTCCTGCAACACGGCCTTCATCAGCCAGGCGCCGAAGCTCGACGACGACAGCCTCACCAAGCAGGCCCAGCAGGTCTTCGGCCTCTCCCTGGACAACTGGTCGGTGGGCGTGCCCACCTTCGACGGCGCCGTCCCGGTGCAGTCCCAGGCGCAGATGGCCGCCGAGCTGATCGGTCAGGGCGGGGTGCGGATGAACCCGCTGAACATGGCGTCGGTGTCGGCGACCGTGAAGCAGGGCACCTTCAAGCAGCCCTACCTCGTCTCCCCCGAGGTGGACGGGCGCACGCTCGCGAAGGCGTCCCGCGCGATGTCCGCGTCCACGCTGGCGCAGCTGCGCGATCTGATGGGGTACACGGCGCGGTACGGCACGGCGGCCGAGGCGATGGCGGGGGTCGGCGGTGACGTCGGCGCGAAGACCGGTTCGGCCGAGGTCGACAACCAGAAGAAGCCCAACGGCTGGTTCACCGCCTACCGCGGCGACCTGGCGGCGGCGGGCGTCGTGCAGGCGGCCGGGCACGGCGGTTCGACGGCCGGCCCGATCGTGGCGGCGCTGCTCAAGGCCGGGGGCTGAGGCTCCGGTGCCTGAGGCTGCGCTGACCGAGGCTCCGGCGACCGAGGCTCAGCTGTGCACGGGTTCCGTGGCGGCCAGATAGGTCCGCCGCAGGAACCGCATCAGCGCCTTCGTCTCGAACTGGACGACGGAGACACCCTGCGGGGAGTGGAACTCGACCACGGCCTGCACCCGGCCGCAGGGCCACACGCGGACCTCGCCGCTCCCGGCGGGGGCGCGCAGCCCCTGCTCCAGCAGGGTGCGCGAACACGTCCAGTCGTGGGTGTCCCCTCCGGGCAGCCGGATGTGGACGACGCGCGGATCCGTGTCGGGGTCGTAGCGCAGGACCACGGGGACCGCGTCCTGCTCCGCGGCCAGGATGTCCGCGTCGGTGACGATGTGGGCTCGTGCGTACTGCTCGACTACGGACATCGGACGGCCCCTAACCCGCGTGACCTGACGCGTGACCTGTGCGAAGGCCGTGCCTCCGCTCCTTCTCCAATGTCGCACATCTTCCCGATTCCGCTCGTCGTAGCCGGATCGGGCTCAGATGTGGTCGGAATCATGCGGCGCCCGGCGGATTCATGCGGCGCCCGGTGGATTCGTCAGGCACCCGTCCATGGTGGATGCGACCGCAATGAGCATCCCCTCGCTCTTGCAACCCGTTCGCATTAAGCCACTATCATCGAACGGTGCACGTACCTGACGGATTCATAGACGCCCCCACCTCCGCCGTGACCGGAGTGGTCGCCGCGACCGCGGTCGCCGTGAGCCTGCGCGGTGCCCGGCGGGAACTCGACGAACGCACCGCCCCGCTGGCCGGTCTGGTCGCCGCGTTCATCTTCGCCGTCCAGATGCTCAACTTCCCCGTCGCGGCCGGCACCAGCGGCCATCTGCTCGGGGGCGCCCTCGCGGCGATCCTCGTCGGGCCCTTCACCGGCGTGCTGTGCGTGTCGGTCGTCCTGCTCATGCAGGGCGTCCTCTTCGCGGACGGCGGCCTGACCGCGCTCGGCGTGAACATCACCAACATGGCGATCGTGACGACCGTCGTCGCCTACGCCGTCTTCCGGCTCCTGGTGAAGGTGCTCCCCCGCGGCCGCCGCTCGATCACCGTCGCCTCCTTCGCCGCCGCGCTGCTGTCCGTCCCGGCCGCGGCTCTCGCGTTCACCCTGATGTACGCGGTCGGCGGCACCACCGACGTCTCCCTCGGCAAGGTCGCCACCGCGATGGTCGGCGTGCACGTCCTGATCGGCCTCGGCGAGGCCACGATCACCGCTCTGACCGTCGGCGCCGTCGTCGCCGTGCGCCCCGACCTGGTGTACGGCGCCCGTGACCTGCGGCAGCGGCTGAGGCTCAGGGTGAACGGCGAGCTGGTCGACGCGCCCGCCGCCGAGCCCGCCCCGGTCGCCTCGCGCTCTCCGCGCAAGGTGTGGGCCGTGGGCCTGGTCACCTCCCTGGTCCTCGCCGGGTTCGTCAGCTTCTACGCCTCCGCGAACCCGGACGGCCTGGAGAAGGTCGCCGCCGACCACGGCATCGACAAGAAGGCCGAGGACCACGCCGCCGCCGACTCCCCGCTCGCCGACTACGGCGTCAAGGACGTCACCGACGCCCGGCTGTCCGGCGGTCTCGCGGGCGTGATCGGCGTCGGCGTCACCGTCGTGGCGGGCAGCGCGGTCTTCTGGGCCGTGCGCCGGCGCCGTACGGCCCATCCCGCCGACGTCTCCCCGGCGAGCACGAGCGGCGCCTGACATGGGGGCGGGCCACGCGCACCGGCTCTACCGGCACGGGCACTCACCCGTGCACGGTCTGCCGCCGCACACCAAGCTGGCCGCGACGTTCGCGTTCGTCGTCGTCGTGGTCTCCACACCGCGCGAGGCGATGTGGGCGTTCGGCCTGTACGCGATGCTGCTCGCGGCCGTCGCCCGCACCGCCCGCGTGCCCGCCCGGTTCCTGCTGAAGCGGCTGCTGATCGAGGTGCCGTTCGTCGCGTTCGCCCTGCTCCTGCCGTTCGTGGCGGAGGGCGAGCGCGTCGAGGTGCTGGGTCTGTCGCTGAGCGTCGGCGGGCTGTGGGGTGCCTGGAACGTGCTGGCCAAGGGCACCCTCGGGGTCGCCGCCTCGGTGCTGCTCGCCTCCACCACCGAGCTGCGGGAGCTGCTGCTCGGTCTGCAGCGGCTGAAGCTCCCCCCGCTGCTCGTGCAGATCGCGTCCTTCATGGTCCGCTACGGCGACGTCATCGCCGACGAGATGCGGCGCATGCGCATCGCCCGCGAGTCCCGCGGCTTCGAGGCGAAGGGCGTACGGCACTGGGGCGTGCTCGCCAAGTCCGCGGGCGCCCTGTTCATCCGCTCCTACGAACGCGGCGAGCGGGTGCACCTGGCCATGGTCAGCCGCGGGTACGCCGGGACGATGCCGGTGATCGACGAGGTCACCGCGTCCCGCGCGCAGTGGACGTACGCCCTGACCCTCCCGTTGGCCGCCCTCGTCGTCTGTCTGCTGGGATGGACCCTGTGACCGCTTCCCTCGAGGTCTCCGGCCTCGCCTTCGCCTACCCCGACGGGCATCAGGCCCTGTTCGGCGTGGACTTCTCCATCGAGCGCGGCGAACGGGTCGCGCTGCTCGGCCCGAACGGCGCCGGCAAGACGACTCTCGTGCTGCACCTCAACGGCATCCTGAGCGGCGGCACCGGCACGGTGCGGGTCGCCGGACTGCCCGTGGGCCGGGAGCACATGGCTGAGATCCGGCGCCGCGTCGGCATCGTGTTCCAGGACCCGGACGACCAGTTGTTCATGCCGACGGTCCGCGAGGACGTGGCGTTCGGCCCGGCCGCGGCCGGGCTGAAGGGGCCCGAGCTGGAGGCGCGCGTCGACCGGGCGCTGGAGCGGGTCGGCATGGCGGAGTTCAAGGACCGCCCGCCGCACCACCTGTCGTTCGGGCAGCGGCGCCGGGTCGCGGTCGCCACCGTGCTCGCGATGGAACCGGAGATCCTCGTCCTGGACGAGCCGTCGTCCAACCTCGACCCGGCCTCCCGCCGCGAACTGGCCGACATCCTGCGCTCCCTGGACGTCACCGTCCTCATGGTCACCCACGACCTGCCGTACGCGCTGGAGCTGTGCCCCCGCTCGCTGATCCTGAGCGAGGGCGTGATCGCGGCGGACGGCCCGACCCGTGAACTCCTCGCCGACGACGCCCTGATGAGCGCACACCGGCTGGAACTCCCCTACGGTTTCGACCCGCGCTCGGTACCCACGGGCGCCTGACCGCCGGCATCGCGCGCGAGACGTCGGCCACACTTCGGAATCGAAGGTCGCGCACCCATGTTGGACTGGACACCGCAGGCGCCACGGAGGCGCCGGAGGTTCGGTCGAGGGAGCACGGACGTGGACGTGAACGGCACAGTCGCCGAGGGCTTCGAGCCGGTCAGGGAAGCGTTCGCACGGAACTTCACCGGGCTCGGCGAACGCGGCGCCGCCCTCGCCGTGTACCGCGACGGGCACCGGGTCGTCGACCTGTGGGCCGGCACCCGGGACGTCGACGGCACCGAGCCCTGGCAGCGCGGCACCGCGCAGGTCGTGCGCTCGGCGACCAAGGGCGTCGCCGCCGCCGTGGCCCTGCTGCTGCACCAGCGCGGGGAGCTGGACCTGGACGCGCCGGTCGCGGCGTACTGGCCGGAGTTCAAGGCGCACGGCAAGGAGCGGCTGCTGGTCCGGCACGTGCTCGGCCATCGCGCGGGGCTGCCGGTCCTGGACGTGCCGCTCACCCCCGAGGAGGCCCTGGACCCCGAGCGCGGCCCGGCGGCGGTGGCCGCGCAGGCGCCCGTGTGGGAGCCCGGCACCGACCACGGCTACCACGCGCTGACGTACGGCTGGCTGCTGGACGGGCTGGTGCGGCGGGTCACGGGACGCTGGACCGGCGCATGGCTCGCCGAGGAGGTGGCCGGCCCGCTGGGGCTCGACCTGTGGCTGGGGCTGCCGGAGGAGGTGGCCGGCCGGGCCGGCCGTTCCGGGCGGGTGGACGGGCCGGAGCCGGCGGGCGCGCTGCGGGCCCGGCCGAAGCGGTCGGTGACCGCGGCCTACGAGGACCCGGGGTCGCTCACGCGCCGCGCGTTCGCCGCGATCAGCCCGTTCCCCGACCAGAACGACCCGGCGTACCGCGCGGCCGCGCTCCCCGCGACGAACGGCGTCGCGACGGCCGACGGTCTGGCCCGCTTCTACGCGGCCCTGGCCGGCGAGGTGGACGGGGTACGGCTCTTCGACCCGGCTACGGTGGAGCTGGCCCGCGCCGAGGAGTCGTCGGGCCCGGACCGCGTCCTGGTCGTCAACACCCGGTTCGGACTGGGGTACATGCTGCACGGCACCGCGTCCCCGCTGCTCGGCCCCGGCTCGTTCGGGCACCCGGGGCGCGGCGGCGCCCTCGGCTTCGCCGACCCGGAGGCGGGGATCGCCTTCGGCTATGTGACGAACGGCTTCCGCAAGTCGGTGACGGCGGACCCGAGGGCGCAGGCGCTGATCCGCGCGGTGCGGGCGTCGCTGGACGGCTAGTGCTGTGACCGGGAAGGTTCGCCGGGAAGCTCGCGGCGCCCGGCACGGCCCTAGGGGGTGTCTTGTCGATCAGGCCGGGCTCCCGGCGCCTGGCACCGCGCCTCGCCGCGTTGTCGTCGGTCGCCGATGCGCCGCATCGACTCCCTCCTCGACACCGGGAGCTGACCCGGCCCGATCGACAAGACACCCCCTAGACGTTGATGGGGTGCGAGGTGCGGCCGGACGCGGCGTCGATCTCGGTGTGCGCCTTGGTGAGCATCTGCATCGCCAGTTCGTTCAGCGCGCGGGCTCCGGCGATCTCCTCGCCGACGCGGGGCTGGTAGGAGTCGGTGTGGTGCCGGCTGGCGTGTCCGTGGGCCCGCACCTCGGTGCCGTCGGGGAGCCGCACCATGGCGACGGCCCGCGTGTGCTGGTCGTCCTCCATGAACTCCATCTCCACGTGCCATCCCACTGCGGTGTGCATCATGACGACCACCTCCGGAAGACCTGCTTCCAGGGTGCTCCTTCACCGACGGGCTCGCCAGAAGAGCCCGGCTCAGACGGCCAGGGCGAGCAGCGCCAGGTCGGCCAGGAGCAGGGGTGTGTAGAACAGCAGGAGGGTCGGGGTGAACCAGACCTCCCGCCAGGGCATGGTGCTCAGCTGGGACGCCACGTTCATCGACAGCGGCTCGACGGTGCTGCCGGGGCGGCGGACGTCGTCGTAGAGGCGGCGGTAGGCCCGTTCCTGACGCAGGAAGAAGCAGTCGAGGTACCAGAAGCACGCCAGCGGGACGACGCCGACGGCCGCGAGGTGCCAGCTCAGCCGGCTCGCGGACAGGGCGAGCAGACCGGCGGCCAGCGTGAGGGCCCAGCCCTTCACCAGGAACGAGTTGGTCCCCAGCCGCGAGATGGTGGCCTGGATGAACTCCAGGTGCTTGACCCGGTCGGGATGCAGGGGTTCCCGGTCGCCGACCCCCGCGTCCGACCCCTCGCTCAGCGCCGTCACTGTCCGCCCCCCTCGGTGAACCGTCCGCCAGGACGATCGTAGTGCGGCGGGCGGGCGGTGGGGGCGGGTCTCGCCACCCGGTCCGGCCGGCCGGGTGTCGTGGACGCCCTCGCGCTCGGTGCGGGCTGACGCCGGGTCATCCCGCGTGCAGCATCAGCCCGATCCCGGCGACCAGCAGGAACGCGGCCGCTATGCGGGGCGCCCCGAAGCGCTCCTTGAAGAAGACGGCACCGATGGCGGCGCCGACGATGATGGAGGACTCGCGCAGCGCCGCGACCGGTGCCAGTTCCGCCTGGGTCTGCGCCCACAGGACCAGGGCGTACGCGGCGACGGACAGGGCCGCGCCGAGCAGCCCCAGCCCCGCGTACGGCCGTAGCGCGGCCCCGGCCGAGCCGCCCCGGCGGGCCAGCGTGAACGCGGGGATGACGAGGCCCTGGAGCAGCATCAGCCAGGCGATGTAGCCGAGGGACGACCCGGAGGCGCGGACGCCGAGGCCGTCGAGCAGGGTGTAGGCGGCAATGGTCAGCCCGGTGGCGAGGGCGGCGCCGATCGCGGCCCAGTCGGGGCGGCGGCCGCGCAGCCCCCACAGGGCGACCCCGGTCAGTCCCGCGCAGGACAGGGCGATCCCGGCGGCCGCCCAGCCGTCCGGCAGCTCGTGGGCGAAGACGGCGGCGAGGACGGCGACCACGAGGGGCGCGGTGCCGCGCGCGATGGGGTACGCCTGCCCGAAGTCCCCGAGCCGGAACGACGTCATGAGCAGCGCGTAGTACAGGACGTGGACGAGCGCGGAGGCGAGGAGGTACGGCCAGGCGCCCGCGGCCGGGAACGTCCCGAAGGGCAGCAGGGCGGCACCGATGAGCGCGCCGCCGCCCGCGATGAGGGTGAACCCGACCAGCTTGTCGGTGATGCGGTGCGCGATCGCGTTCCAGCCGGCGTGGGTGACGGCGGCGGTCAGGACGGCGGCGGTGACCAGCGGGGTCACTGCTCGCGCACGTCCACGAGGGCGGCGCCGGCGTGGGCGACGAGGGCCTTCGGCTCGATCGGGAAGACCGCGTGCGGGTTCCCGGCGGCGGCCCACACCACGTCGTGCTCCAGCAGCGACCGGTCGGCGAGGACGCGGGTGCGGGTGCGGTGCCCGAAGGGCGGCACGCCCCCGATGGCGTACCCGGTGGTCTCGCGGACGACGTCGGCCTTGGCGCGGGTGACCTTGGCGGCGCCGAGCTCCTCCCGCACCCGTTCGAGGTCGACGCGGGAGGCGCCGTCCATGAGGACGAGGACGGGTACGCCGTCGGCGGCGAAGATCAGGGACTTGCAGATCTCGCTGAGCTCGCAGCCGATCGCGGCGGCCGCCTCGGCGGCGGTGCGGGTGGCGTCCGGGAAGCGGCGCACGCGGGGCAGCAGTTCGCCGAGGCCCAGTTCCTGAAGGGCCTCGGCGAACCGGGGGTGGGCTCCGGAGCCCGTGCTGTCGGTCGTCGTCATGCACGGCACGCTAGCGGTGCGTGTAGGAGCCACGCGAGCCCGTTTCGCGGGCCGGACCGGCACGACGGGTCCGGCACGGCCAGTCCGGCACGGCGGGACCGGAACGCGGAGGCCGGTGAGGGCGCCCCGTCCCCACGGAGCCCTCACCGGCCGGTCCTGATCAGCGGCCGCGGGTCACACGAGGGCCGGCGCGCGGTCGGCGTCCTTGCCGTCCTCGGGGGCGCGCAGGCCCTCGCCCTCCACGTCCACGTTGGGAAGGGCGCGGTCCAGCCACTTCGGCAGCCACCACGCCCGCTTGCCGAGCAGGGCGAGGACCGCCGGGACGATGGCCATGCGGACGACGAAGGCGTCGAAGAACACCGCGATCGCCAGGCCGAAGCCGATCATCTTGACCATGGACTCGCTGGAGCCGATGAAGCCGGCGAAGACCGCGATCATGATCACCGCGGCCGCGGTGACGACCCGGGCGCCGTGCCGGAAGCCGGTGACGACGGCCTGGCTCGGCTTCTCGCCGTGGACGTACGCCTCGCGCATCCGGGTCACGAGGAACACCTCGTAGTCCATGGCGAGGCCGAAGACCACGCCGACCATGAAGATCGGCATCATCGACATGACGGGTCCGGTCTCCTCGACGCCCAGCAGGCCCGAGAGCCAGCCCCACTGGAAGACCGCGACGACCGCGCCGAGGGCCGCGAGGACGCTCAGCAGGAAGCCGAGGGCCGCCTTGAGCGGGACGAGGACCGAGCGGAACACCACGATCAGCAGCAGGAAGGCCAGGCCGACGACCAGCGCGAGATACGGCAGCAGGGCGTCGTTCAGCTTCTGCGAGACGTCGATGTTCATCGCGGTCGAGCCGGTGACCAGCACGGTCGCGTCGCTGTCGGCCTGGACGCGGGCGCCCTCGTCACGGATGGAGTGCACCAGGTCCTCGGTGGTGACCGACGACGGCTTGGCGTTCGGGATGACGGTGATGGTGGCGGTGTCGCCGGCCTTGTTGGGCGCGGGCGGCGTCACGGTGGCCACATTGTCCAGCCGCTCGATGGTGGTGCCGACGTCGCCGAAGACGGCCTTCGGGTCGTCGGTGCCGCGGGCGTCGACGACGACCATCAGCGGTCCGTTGAAGCCCGGCCCGAAGCCGTCGGAGAGCAGGTCGTAGGCGCGGCGCTGGGTGGTGGACGTCGGCTGCGAACCGTCGTCGCCGAGGCCGAGCTCCAGGGAGCTCGCGGGGACGGCGGCCGCGCCGAGGCCGAGCACGCCGAGCAGCAGCACGGCGACGGGGCGGCGGACGACGAAGCTGGCCCAGCGGGTGCCCATGTTGGGCTTCGCGGTGCCGGACGCGGCCTTGCGCTCGGCACGCCGGCCGCCCATCCAGCGGCTCTTGGTGCCGGCGGGGCGGACCTGGCGGCCGGCGTACCCGAGCAGCGCGGGGATCATCGTCAGGGCGATCAGGACCGCGATCACGACGGTGCCGGCGGCGGCGATGCCCATCTTGCTGAGCATGGGGATGTTGACGACCGACAGGCCCACGAGGGCGATGACGACGGTCAGTCCGGCGAAGACGACCGCGGAGCCGGCGGTGCCCACGGCGCGTCCGGCCGCCTCCTCGCGCTCGCGTCCCTCGGCGAGCTCGGCCCGGTAGCGGGAGACGATGAACAGGGCGTAGTCGATGCCGACGGCGAGGCCGATCATCGTCGCGAGGATCGAGGTGGTGGAGCCGAGCTCCAGCGCGGCGGCCAGGGCGCTGATCGTGGAGACGCCGATGCCGACGCCGATCAGGGCGGTCAGCAGCGGGAGTCCGGCCGCGACGAGCGAGCCGAAGGTGATGACGAGGACGACCGCGGCGATCGAGATGCCGATGACCTCGGTGGCCCCGGTCTCGGGGGCCGTCTGGAGGGCGTCACCGCCGACCTCGACGGTCAGTCCGGCGTCGCGGGCGTCCTGCGCGGCGTCCTCCAGGGCCTCGCGCGAGGTGTCCTCCAGTTCCATGCCGGAGACCTCGTACCTCACCGACGCGTACGCGATCGTGCCGTCCTTGCTGACGGCCTTCGCGGTGTACGGGTCGGCGACGGAGGCCACCTCGGAGCCGTCGGACAGCTCCCGGACGGTGTCCTGCACGGTCGCCTTGTTCCCGGCGTCCGTCACCTTCTGGCCGTCCGGCGCCTTGAAGACGACCCGGGCGGTGGCGCCGTCGGCGCTCATCCCGGGGAAACGTTCGTCCAGCAGGTCGAAGGCCTTCTGGGCCTCGGTGCCGGGGATGGAGAAGGACGTGCTGCCCGCGCTCGGGGCCGTGGCCGCGCCGACCCCCGCGAGGGCGAGCAGCGCGACCCAGATGAGGGCGACGAAGTGGCGCCGCCTGAAGGCGAGCCGGCCGAGTTTGTACAGGAACGTGGCCACGGAGGCGTCTCCCGGTCAGGTCGTGGGGTTGGTTCTGGGCAGGGGTGATCAGCCCGACGACGTGAGCGGTTACGTCAGGAAGGGGCTTGCGTGAGGGGATTCGTCAGACGACGGTGACGCCGAGGGCGGGGAGGACGACGGCGTCGATGTAGGAGGTGAGGAAGGCCTTCGTCGGCGGCTTGTCGTCGATCAGCGTGCGCGTGGCGAAGGCGCCGACGAGCATGTGCACGACGTAGTCGAGCGCGGGGCGGTCGGCGCGGACCTCGCCGCGGTCGACGGCCCGTTGCAGGATCCGCCGGAACTCCGCCATCTCGGGTTCGATGAGGAGTTCCTTGAACGCCTGCAGGAGGTCGGGGTTGCCATGCACCGCCATGAACAGACCGCGCATGAGCGCGGCGTTCTGCTGCATGGTGCAGTCGTCCTCCTGGGACGTGAGCGTGTGCAGGTCGCCCCGCAGGGACCCGGTGTCGATCTCGGAGACGTTGCCCGGCTTGTTGTGCCGGATCGCCTTGACCACCAGCTCCGGCTTGCCGCCCCACTGGCGGTAGAGCGTCGCCTTGCTGGACCGGGTGCGGGCCGCCACGGCGTCCATGGTGAGGGCGTCGTAGCCGACCTCCCGGAGCAGGTCGAGCACGGCCGCGTACAGCTCGGCCTCGCGCTCGGGGGTGATGCGGGAACGCCGTGTCGTGGACACCTCGGTCATCGCTGCCACCCTCCCCCTCCGAACGATACGGTTTCGTACACCTAAGACGATAGCGCACCCCACTAGCGAAACGAAACGGTTTCGTTCGTGTTCTGGGTCACGTACGCCGGTTCCCGACCACCCGGGCCCGGCACCCCGCGCCGGACGGGCGGCATGTCACGACTTGCCCCCACCAGTCCCCGGACGAAGCATGGGGAGGTGAGCTACCTGCGCCTACCGCACCTGAGCGGCGACCTGCTGTGCTTCGTGGCCGAGGACGACCTGTGGCTGGCCCCCCTCGACGCCCCGGGCCGGGCCTGGCGGCTCACCGTGGACCGCGCGAAGACCGGCCACCCCCGCTTCTCCCCGGACGGCCGGCACATCGCCTGCACGAGCTGGCGCACCCTCGTCCCCGAGATCCACCTCGTGCCCGTCGACGGCGGCGCCGCCACCCAGCTCACCCACTGGGGCTCCGGCGACACCCAGGTGTGCGGCTGGGACCCCGACGGGGTGATCCTCGCCGTCGGCTCCCACGGCGAGCCCTTCTCCCACTACACGTTCGCCCACCAGGTCCGCCCCGACGGCGACCCCGGCCGCAAGCTCCCCTGGGGCCCCTGCTCCGACATCCAGGTCGCCGACATCGACGGCGAGCGCCGCACCCTGCTGCTGACCGGCACCCCGCCGCACGAACCGGCGTACTGGAAGCGCTACCGGGGCGGCGCCACGGGCCGCCTGTGGCTGCACTGCACCCGCCTGCTCGCCGGACTCGACGGGCATCTGCACTCCCCCATGTTCGTCGGCGGCCGCATCGCCTTCCTCTCCGACCACGAGGGCGTCGGCAACCTCTACTCCTGCGCCCACGACGGCTCCGACCTACGCCGGCACACCGACCACGACGCCTTCTACGCCCGGCACGCGGCGAGCGACGGCACCCGGGTGGTGTACCAGTGCGCGGGCGACCTGTGGATCGTGGACGACCTCTCGGCCGGCTCCGAGCCCCGCCGGCTCGACGTACGGCTGTCCGGCCCCGCGGCCGGACGCCGCCGCTACCAGGTGCCGGCCGCCCATCACGTCGACGGCGTCTCCGTGGACGAGACGGGCCGCGCCAGCGCCGTCGTCGTCCGGGGCAGCCTGTACTGGCTGACCCACCGCGACGGCCCCGCCCGCACCATCACCGACACCCCCGGCGTACGGGTCCGCCTCCCCGAGATGCTGGGCTCCGTCGGGCAGGTCGCCTACGTCACCGACGCGGACGGCGAGGACGCCGTCGAGATCGCCTACCTCCCGCGCGCCACCGGCGACCGCGAGCCGCGCCGGCTGGCCTCCGGCGAGCTGGGCCGGGTCCTGGAGATGGTCGCCGACCCCCAGGGCGAACGGCTCGCGATCGCCGCCCACGACGGCCGGCTGCTGCTGCTCGACGCGACCGAGGACTCCAACGGAGAGGTCACCGAGCTGATCCGGTCCGTCAACGGACCCGTGCGCGACCTCGCGTTCTCCCCCGACGGCGGCTGGCTGACCTGGTCCCACCCCGGCATCGGCCGCTCCCTGCGCCAGATCAAGCTGGCCCGGATGAAGGACCGGCTCATCGTCGACGTCACCGACGGCCGCTTCGAGGACGAGAGCCCCGTCTTCACCCGGGACGGCCGCTATCTGGCGTTCCTGTCCTGGCGGGGCTTCGACCCCGTCTACGACGTGCACACCGGCGACCTGTCCTTCCCCCTCGGCTGCCGCCCCTACCTCGTCCCGCTGTCCTCGGCCACCCCCTCCCCGTTCGCCCTGACCCCGGAGGGCCGCCCCGCCGCCGGCGGCCTGGACCCGCTGACCGACGAGGAGGGCGGCGACCCCGGCACGACGACCGTGGAGACCGAGGGGCTGGAGAGCCGCGTCACGCCGTTCCCGGTCACCGCCTCCAAGTACTCGTCGCTGCACCCCGTCGCCGGCGGCGGACTGGTGTGGCTGCGCTGGCCGATCTCGGGCGCGCTCGGCGAGACGTTCGCCAACCCCGACGACACGACGGGCCGGCCCACCCTGGAGCACTTCTCCATCGGCAAGGCGAAGAAGACCGAACTGGTCGGCCACCTCGACTGGTTCGCGGTCAGCGGCGACGGCACCCGCCTCGTCGTCGTCGACGAGGGCGACCTGCGGGCCGTCCCCGCGAGCGAGTCCGGCGACAGCGACAGCACCGTGTGGATCGACGCCCGCCGCATCCTGCACGAGGTGGACCCGGCCGCCGAGTGGCGCCAGGCGTACGCCGAGGCCGGACGTCTGATCCGGGCGTACTTCTGGGACCCCGGGATGTGCGGCATCGACTGGGACGCGGTCCTCGGCCAGTACCGCCCGCTCGTCGAACGCGTCGCCACCCCCGACGAGTTCGCCGACCTGCTCCGCGAGGTTCTGGGCGAGCTCGGCACCTCGCACGCCTACGTCACCGCCGCCCGCCGCAACGAGGGCCCGCCGCACTACCAGCGCCGGCAGGGCCTGCTCGGCGCCAACCTCGTGCGCCGCGACGACGGCTGGGCGGTCCGGCGCATCCTGCCCGGCGACTCCTCCGACTCCAAGGCCCGCTCCCCGCTGGCCGGCACCGGCATCCGCGAGGGCGCGGTCCTCACCCACGTCGACGGGCGCCCGGTCGATCCCCGCACCGGCCCGTACCCGCTGCTGGCCGGAGCAGGCGGCACCACGGTGGAGCTGACCTTCACCCCGGCCGAGGGCGTCGCGGGCCGCGCCCGCCGCGTCGCCGTCGTCCCCCTCGTCGACGAACGGCCCCTGCGCTACCAGGACTGGGTCACCAAACGCCGGGCCGTCGTCCGGGAGCTGAGCGGCGGACGCTGCGGCTATCTGCACATCCCCGACCTCGGCGGCTCCGGCTGGGCCCAGTTCAACCGCGACCTGCGCATGGAGATGTCCCGTCCCGCGCTCATCGTGGACGTGCGCGGCAACGCGGGCGGCCACATCAGCGAACTCGTCGTGGAGAAACTGACCCGCACCATCCTCGGCTGGGACCTCACCCGCAACGCCCAGCCGGTGTCGTACGCCTCCGACGCGCCCCGCGGCCCGATCGTCGCCCTCGCCGACGAGGCGACCTCCTCCGACGGCGACATGATCACCGCCGCGTTCAAGCTGCTGCGCCTCGGACCCGTCGTCGGCCAGCGCACCTGGGGCGGCGTCGTCGGCATGACGGGCCGTCACCGCCTCGGCGACGGCACGGTGATCACCGTCCCGATGAACGCGGCCTGGTTCGACGCCTACGGCTGGTCCGTCGAGAACAAGGGCGTCACCCCCGACGTCGAGGTCCTGCGCACCCCCCTGGACTGGGCGGAGGGCCGCCACGCCCAGCTCGCCGACGCCGTCGAACTCGCCCTGGAACTCCTGGAGTCCCACCCGGCGGCGACACCCCCGGACTACTCCCACGTACCGGACCGGTCCCGTCCGGAACTCCCGCCGCGCCCGGCTTCCTAGGGGATGCACGCCAACGCGGGGCACCCACCAGAGCCGGGGGCACCCCGCGTTTCAGCGAACCGACGGACTACCGGTCGTAGTCGAGGTCGAAGCGCTCGTCTTCCTCACGCTCACGCATGCGGTCGGGCTCCTCGTCACGCTGCGGGCGCTGGGGCGGACGACCCCGCTCCGGCTGCTCCTGCGGACGGCGCTCCTGCTGCCCGTGCTGGCGCGCACGCTCCTGGAGCTGCTCGGACTTCTCCTTGAACTGGTCCTTCATGCCCATGTGGGTTCACTCCCGTAGTGGGTCGGATCGGCCCCTCGCTGGGGCCTCGACCAGATTCACACGGGCCGTGACCCTGCGCATGTCGATCAGTCACGCCGCGTAGTCCTGGCCTGTTCGTCGGCCGCACCACCCGCCCCGACCAGGCCCGTCCGCACGCCGTCCAGCCGGTCCGCGAACCGCCGCATCTCCCGCTGGCCCACCGTCCCGATGAGCGCCGGAAGATACCCGCGCACCCCCTGCATCCCGCGCAGCCACCACTGCCCGTACACATGACTGGAGCGCCGCTCGATGCCGGCCACGATCCGGTCGACCGCCGGGCCCAGCGGATACGTCTTGTTCGACGGCCACGGCAGCCGCTGCCTCAACTCCCGCATCACGTCGTTCTGATCGGCGCCACGCACCATGTCGGTGTCCGTCCACGACAGATAGCCGACGCCCACCCGCACGCCCTTGTGGCCGACTTCGGCCCGCAGGCTGTGCGCGTACGCCTCCACACCGGACTTGGACGCGCAGTACGCCGACATCATCGGCGCCGGGGTGATGGCCGCGAGCGAGGCGATCTGCAGCAGATAGCCGCGGCTCCCCATAAGCAGCGGCAGGAACGCCCGCCCGGTCACCGCCGACCCGATCAGGTTGACCTCGATGACCCGCCGCCAGGACTCCGGATCGGACTCGACGAACGGACCGCCCGTCGCCACACCGGCGTTGGCGACCACGATGTCGACCTTCCCGAACCGCTCCTTGACCTCCCGCGCCACCCGCGCCATCGCCTCGTGGTCGGTGACGTCGGCGTGCCAGTGGTCGCTGTCGCCGTGCAGCCGCTCCGACACCTGCTTGAGCTCGTCCGGCTCCAGCCCCACCAGCGCCACCGACGCGCCCCGCGCGGACAGCTTGCGCGCGAGCAGCTCCCCGACCCCGCGCGCCGCCCCGGTGACGACGGCGACCTGCCCCTCAAGGCTCACCCTGCTCATGCACCCTCCTTGACCTGCGTGACCGGCGTGACCTGCTCGGCCCGCGCGTACGTCGTGACGAGTTCGCGTATCTTCCCGGTGACCAGTTCGGGTGCCTCGATCGGCGTCATGTGCCCGAGCCCCGCGAGCTCGGTGACGCCCAGGCAGTTCGGCAGTGCGGCGGCCAGCGAGCGGGCGTGCACCGGCGGGGTGAGCCGGTCGGCCGTACCGACGACCACCGCCGCGGGGACGGTCAGCTCCCGTATGCCGTGGTCGAGATCGAGCAGGGCCAGCACCTGCGACCAGGCGTGCCGCACGGTCCGCGGGCAGGCGTGCACGATCCGCGCGCACGCCTCCACCATCTCGGGAGCCGAACGCGGGCCCATCGTCGCGTACTTGAGGATCGCCCGGGCCGCGGCCGTGACCGGCCCCAGCGGCGCCCGTGACCCGAGGAGGCGCCCGGTCAGCCAGGTCCGCGGCCGGCCCGGCCGCAGCGGCAGCACCGTCGACTCGGCGACCAGCCGCGACGCGCCCGTGCTGCACAGCAGGACTGCGGCCGCGTGCTCACGGAAGGCCGGGCGGGCGGCCGCGGCCAGCACCGTCATCCCGCCCATCGAGTGCCCGGCCATGACGGCCCGCTCACCGGGGGCCAGCGTGGCCCTCAGGACGGCTTCCAGGTCGTCGGCGAGGGCGTCCGTACTGCACGCCGCGGCGGCCGGGCTGCGTCCGTGACCGCGCTGGTCGTAGGCCACGACCCGGTGGTCCACGGCGAGTTCGCGTATCTGCGCCGCCCAGAAGGCCGTCGAACAGGTCCAGCCGTGCGCGAGCACCACGGCGGGCGCACCCTCCGGTCCGTGCACCTCCACATGCAGCCGGGCCCCGTCGGCGGACTCCACCGTCAGCTCACGGACGGGGACGGGCGGCGCGTACGGCCCCGAGGCCACGCTCGTCGGGCGGCTCACGCGGACACCTCCGCGCTCTCGCCGCTCTGCGCGCGCTCCGGCGCAGAGGCCCGGACGACGGCGTACTCCGCGAGGTCCACCCGGCGGGTGGCCCGCCGGAACTCCGCCGTCGTGCCCGGCCAGACAGTGGTGTTGCGGCCGTTGGCGTCCAGGTACCAGCTGGTGCAGCCGCCCGTGTTCCACACGGTCCGCGTCATCCGCTGCTGCACCCGCCGGTTCCAGGCGTGCACGGCGCTCGGCCGGGCGTCCAGGGCGACCCGCCCGCCGAGCACGTCGAGCTGGCGCACGAAGTCGGCCAGGTAGTTCAGCTGGGACTCGATCATCAGGATCATCGACGAGTTGCCCAGGCCCGTGTTGGGCCCGATGATGGTCATCCAGTTCGGGAACCCGGCGGCGGACGCGCCGCGCAGCGCCTCCATCCCGCCCTTCCACACCTCGGCGAGCGTCTTGCCCTCCGCACCCACCACGCGCTCGGCGATGGGCATGTCGGTGACGTGGAACCCGGTGCCGAACACGATCGCGTCGACCTCGGCCTCGCTGCCGTCGGCGGCGACGAGCGTGGAGCCCCGGATCTCGCTGAGGCCGCTCGCGACGACGTCCACGTTGGGCTGGGCGAGCGCCGGGTAGTACGAGCTGCTCAGCAGGATCCGCTTGCAGCCGATGCGGTAGTCGGGGGTCAGCTTGGCCCGCAGCTCCGGGTCCTTGATCGCACGGCCCATGTTCCGCTTGGCCAGGCCCTCGATGAAGCCCAGCTCGTCGGGGTGCTTGGTGAACGCCTGCACCTGGAGCTCCCGGATGCCCCACAGCAGGCCCCGGCGCACCCGGCTGGTGAACGGCAGCGCCCGGTGCAGCGACCGCTCGGCCCCGCTGATGGCGCGGTCCATGCGAGGCATGACCCACGGCGGGGTGCGCTGGAACAACGTGAGCCGCTCCACCTCGGGCTGGATGGACGGCACGATCTGGATGGCGGACGCGCCCGTGCCGACCATGGCGACCCGCTTGCCGCGCAGGTCGTATTCGTGGTCCCAGCGCGCCGAGTGGAACACCTTGCCCGGGAAGGAGTCCAGGCCCGGGATCTCGGGGATCTTCGGGTCGGACAGCGGCCCGGTGGCCGACACCACGAGGTCGGCGGAGAGCTCTCCCCGGCTGGTCTCGATGTCCCAGCACAGCCGCTCGCCGTTCCACGTCATCCGCTTCACCTCGGAGTCGAAGCGGATGTGCGGCCGCAGCCCGAAGGTGTCGGTGACGTGTTCCAGATAGGCCCGGATGTGCTCCTGCCCGGAGAAGGTGCGCGGCCACTCGGGGTTGGGCGCGAAGGAGAAGGAGTACAGATGGGACGGCACGTCACAGGCGCAGCCCGGATAGCTGTTGTCCCGCCAGGTGCCGCCGACGCCGCTCGCCCGCTCCAGGACGACGAAGTCCGTGACGCCCTCGCGCCGCAGCCGTACCGCCGCTCCCAGCCCGCCGAACCCGGACCCGATCACCGCGACCCGCACATGTTCGCGTTCGGCCATGCGTGTGCCTCCCTGCTCCACCGGAACCATGCCAGTGAACACTGGCATGATGGGGAGCGTAGAGGAGCGCCGTACCGACCGGTAGGGGGCGGCCGAGGAAAGTTACCCCCGGTACGAATTAAGGTGCCCGAGTGACCGAGAAGCGTGAGTACCGCATGGAGGAACTGGCCCGGCTGGCCGGCATCACGGTCCGCACCCTGCGCTTCTACCGCGAACGCAAGCTCATCCCGCCGCCCCGCCGCGAGGGCCGCATCGCCTGGTACGACGACCACCACCTGGCCCGCCTGCGCACCATCGCGGCCCTCCTGGAACGCGGCCACACCCTCACCGGCATCGCCGAACTCGCCGAGGCCCTCGACCACGGCCGCGACGTCGCCGACGTCCTCGGCGTCACCCCCACCGAGGAGGAGCCGGTCCGCCTCACCCCCGAGGAACTCGCCGCCCGCTTCGAGGGCCAGGTCACCCCCGAGAACCTCGCCGCCGCCCTCGACCTCGGCTACCTCGGCACCGACGGCGACGAGATCGTCCACATCAGCCGCCGCCTGCTCGACGTCTCCTCGGCCCTCGTCCGCGAGGGCATCCCCCTCGCCGAGGTCCTCGACGCCGGCCGCCGCGTCCGCGAACACGTCGACGTCATGGCCGACCTGTTCGCCGACCTGGTCCTGCGCCACGCCGGCGAATCCGACCTCCCCCGCCTGCGCCCCCTGGCCCGCAGCGTCGTCGAGGCGGAACTCTCCCTGGCCCTGGACCGCCGCCTGCTCAAGCAGAGCGAGCGGGACCAGCCGGGGGACTAGCTCCCGTAGACGACCGCCACCGGCGCGTGGTCCGACCAGCGCTCGGCGTGCGTGGCGGCGCGCTCGACGTACCCCTTGAGCGCCCGGCCGGCGAGCCCCGGCGTCGCGACCTGGAGGTCGATTCTCCATCCTGTGTCATTGTCGAACGCCCGTCCCCGGTACGACCACCAGGAGTACGGTCCCTCCACGTCCGGGTGCAGGGCGCGGACGACGTCGACGTAGCCGCCCTCGGACGGGTCGAAGACGCGGGTGAGCCAGGCGCGTTCCTCCGGGAGGAAGCCGGAGCTCTTCTGGTTGCCCCGCCAGTTCTTCAGGTCGGCCTTGTCGTGCGCGATGTTCCAGTCGCCACAGACCAGGACCTCGCGGCCGTCGGCGGCGGCGCGTTCACGCAGGTCCTTGAGGTGGGCCAGGAACTCGGTCATGAAGCGGTACTTCTCGTCCTGCCGCTCGGTGCCGACCTCGCCGGAGGGGAGGTAGAGGGAGGCGATCGTCACACCCGGCAGGTCGACCTCGGCGTAGCGGCCACTGGCGTCGAACTCGCTGGAGCCGAAGCCGACGCGTACCCGGTCGGGCTCGCGGCGCGTGTAGAGGGAGACCCCGGCGCGGCCCTTGGCGGCCGAGGGCGCGTGCAGGACGTGCCAGCCGTCGGGGGTGCGGACGTGCTCGGGGAGCTGCTGCGGCTCGGCCCGGACCTCCTGGAGGCACACCACGTCGGCATCGGTTCCGGCCAGCCACTCCACGAAGCCCTTCTTCGCGGCGGCCCGGAGTCCGTTCACATTCACAGAGGTCACAGTCAGCACCCCGGCACTTTACCGGCACACTGGACGCTGTCCGGTTCTGGAATGTCCCGATCTTGAATTGATATACGGTATTCAGCATGCATATTCGCCCGGTTCCCTTCGACCACCCCGACGCGGTCAAGCTCAACGACCAGGTCCAGGCCGAGTACGCCGTCCGCTACGGCGACGACGGCGACGCCACACCGCTCGCCGCGGCCGACTTCGCGCCGCCGCGCGGCCTGTACCTGATCGCGTACGACGCGCTCGGCGTCCCGGTCGCCTCCGGCGGCTGGCGCTCGCAGGACGAGAACGGCGAGGGCAACCAGGACGGCGACGCCGAACTGAAGCGCATGTACGTGGTGGAGGACATGCGCGGCCGCGGGATCGCCCGGCGCGTTCTGGCGGCGCTGGAGGACGACGCACGGGCGGCGGGACGCCGGCGGATGGTGCTGGAGACGGGGGCGAAGCAGCCGGAGGCGGTGGCCCTCTACACGTCGAGCGGCTACGAGCCCTGCGGGAAGTTCGGCTACTACCGCTTCCACGAACTGAGCCTGTGTTACGCCAAGGCGCTGTGAGACCTGGCACACCCGCGGCGGGTGATCGGGGGTCAGACCCCGGCGCCCGCCGCTTCGTCCGGGCCCGGAGACATGTCAAAGCCCCGGTCGGGATATCCCTACCGGGGCTTTGAGCTGCGTGGACCTGAGGGGATTTGAACCCCTGGCCCCCTCGATGCGAACGAGGTGCGCTACCGGACTGCGCCACAGGCCCTTGCAACGAGTGAAACTTTAGCACCCCGATCGGGGTGCTCGGAAATCCGTTGCCGGGGGCCCGGGCGACCGTGCCGGGAGGCCGTCACTCGTTGGCGGCGCGCGGCCGGTCGCCGTCCTCGTACTGGTCGAACAGCGGGGTGCGGCCCCGCTCACGGGCGCGGCGGGCGGACGCCGCCCGGCGGGCGTCGCTGCGTTCGCCCCCCTCGGCGCGGTCGTCCTCCGGCGCGGACGCGGCGGGCGCGTCGGCGGCCGGGGCCTCGTGCTCGTGGCCGACGGCGCTGGAGCGGGCCGAGCTCCACGCGTCCGGTGCACCGAGGTCGACGTCGGAGGTGGCGCGGGGGGCGACGGGCGCGGTCACGTAGGTCGGCAGCGGGACGGGTACCGGGTCCCAGCTGTCGCCGTGTCCGGGGCGCCGCTGCCGCTCGCGCTGCTGGTCGACCCATTCGGCGTGGTCGGTCTGCTCGACGAGGGCGCGCCGGTCGGCGGCGAGCGCGGACAGGTCGGTGCCGGTGTCCGGGCCGCCCTCTTCGTCGGACTCGGCGGCGCCGGGTGCGGCGTCGCCGGGTCCGCGGCGGCGGCTCTGGCGGGCGTGTTCGCGTACCCGCTGGGCGGCGGCCTCGGCCTGGCGCCGGTCCATCTGGTAGGCGAAGCGCCGGCGCTCCTGGGAGCGCAGGTAGGCGATGTACCCGCTGAGGAGCACGGCGGGGACGCCGGGTGCCCAGAGGAAGGCGAGTCCGCCGACGGCGGCGACGATCGCGCCGAGGGTGAACGCCAGGAAGAGGAGGACGGTGGTGCGCCGGCGGCGCGCGAGGACCTTCAGGCGCCGGGCCCGCGCTGCGGCCGCCTCCTCGGAGGGGGACCTCCGGGGGGCGGGGACGCGCTTGCGGGCCTGGGCTTCGGGTTCCCTGGGGGTGTCGCGGGTGGGGTCGGGGTGGGCCGGGTCCGGGCGTGCCGGTGCCTGGGCCGCCGCCGCCCCCGCCTGGGTGTGCGGACGGGTCGGGGGTACGGCGAAGGCCCGGACGTCCACCGACTCGGTGACGTCGTCCGGGTCGCCCGCGCCGGGCTCCTCCTCGCCGGTGGAGCGGGCGCGCAGGTCCTTGGCGTACCGGCGCTCCATGCCCGCCCGTCCGGACAGCAACCGGATGGCTGTGCTGAAGCGTTCCGTCGGACGGGCCTCGTTCAGCTCGTCCTGCCTACGGAGCCACATCGGCACCAGGTAGGCGGCCCAGGCCCCGACGATGACTGCGTAGATGAGGCCGCTGCTGCTCACGCCTCACACGGTAGAGGGGTTTGCGTGAGGCCATCCGCCAATTGAGCCGGTGTGTCGCACGATCTGGCTGATATTTCGAACTTTTTTTGTGACCGATGCGATCAGCAGCCTGCCGAGGCCGCGAATTTCACGCCCTCAGCCGGTCATCCAGCGATCAATTTCGAACACTTATTCAATTCCCGGGGTTACGCGGGATTCCCTTGCGTGTTCTGCGGCTTGGCCGGCGGGGTGGCCTGCGCACGGGCGCGGTGCCAGCGTCCGAGCAGTCCGTCCGGGACCTCCTCCGCCGTGAGCGCGAAGACGAGGTGGTCGCGCCAGGCTCCGTCGATGTGCAGATAACGCGGCCGCAGTCCCTCTTCGCGGAATCCGAGTTTCTCCACGACCCGGCGGCTGGGCCTGTTCTCGGGGCGAATGCAGACCTCGATGCGGTGCAGACCGACGGTGCGGAAACAGTGGTCCACGACGAGCGCGACGGCGGTCGGCATGACCCCGCGGCCCGCCACGGACTCGTCCACCCAGTAGCCGACGTGCCCCGAGCACATCGATCCCCAGGTGATCCCGGCCACCGTCAACTGCCCGACGAGGCGCCCCTGGTACTCGATGACGAAGGGCAGCATGCGGCCCGCGTTCGCCTCGGACCGCAGGTGGCGAACCATCTGGCGGTAGGTCGGCCGGTGCACGATCGGGCCGCTGGGCGTGGGCGGCGGGATCGTCGCCTCCCAGGGCCGCAGCCAGTCGCGGTTACGCCGGTTGACCTCGCGCCAGACCCGCTGGTCGCGCATCTTTATCGGCCGGAGGACGACGTCGCCGTCCCTCAGCTCGACGGGCCAGGATGGGCTGTTCAGCTCGCACCCCCACTGCTCGGTCCGGGGTGGTCGCCGCCGCGGAGCTGGTCGACGGCGTGGATCAGGAGGGGTTCCAGGACGGCCAGGCCGTCCTTCACCCCGCCGCTGGAGCCGGGCAGGTTCACGATCAGCGTGCGCCCGGCGACCCCGGCCAGGCCCCGGGACAGGGCGGCGGTGGGCACCTTGTCCCGGCCGTACGCCCGGACGGCCTCCGCGATGCCGGGGACCTCGCGGTCGATCACCGTCCGGGTCGCCTCGGGGGTGCGGTCGGTGGGCGAGATGCCGGTGCCGCCGGTGGTGACGATCACGTCGTACCCGGCCTCGACGCCGGCGCGCAGCGCCGCCTCGACCGGGTCGCCGTCCGGCACGACCCGCGGGCCGTCGACGGTGAACCCGAACCGCTTCAGGCCGTCGGCGATCAGCGGTCCGCCCCGGTCCTCGTAGACCCCGGCGGCGGCCCGGTTGGAGGCGGTGACCACGAGAGCGCGATAGGTCATGCCCGGCTCCAGTCGCCCGACTTCCCGCCCGTCTTCTGCTCCACCCGTACGTCCGTGATGACCGCTCCCTTGTCGACCGCCTTGACCATGTCGATCACGGTGAGCGCGGCGACGGTGACCGCGGTCAGGGCCTCCATCTCGACGCCCGTGCGGTCCGTGGTCCTCACGGTGGCCACGATCTCCACGGCGTCGTCCGCGACCGACAGGTCCAGTTTCACACCGGACAGCGCGAGCGGGTGGCACAGCGGGATCAGGTCGGGGGTGCGCTTGGCGCCCATGATCCCCGCGATCCGGGCGGTGGCGAGGGCGTCGCCCTTGGGCATCCCCTCGCCCCGCAGCAGCTCGACCACGCGCGGCGACACGAGGACGCGTCCGCTCGCGCGTGCCGTGCGTGCGGTGACGTCCTTCTCGGAGACGTCGACCATCCGGGCGGCGCCTGCCTCGTCGAGGTGCGTGAGGTGGTCCTGCGGGGGTGGGTTCTGCGTGCTCATGCTGGTGTGGCGCTCCCGGTCCGGGCCCGTCGCGGTGCGGCGCACGGGCCTGCTGTGCGCGACACGGTACCGCCAACCAGGGACGGTCAGCCGAGCAGGACCACGTCGACCTCGCCGCCCGGTTCGACGCTCTCGGCGTCCTCGGGGACGACGATCAGCGCGTCGGCGTGCGCGAGGGCGGCGACCAGATGGGATCCGGCGCCTCCGACGGGCCGGACCTCGCCGTCGGCGTAGGTGCCGCGCAGGAACTGCCGGCGTCCCTTGGGCGAGGTGAGCGCCTTGTCGGCGGCGAGGGTGGCCCGGGTGCGCGGCCGGTGCACGTCGGTCAGCCCCATCAGGGTGCGGATCGCGGGGCGCACGAACAGCTCGAAGGAGACGTACGACGACACCGGGTTGCCCGGCAGGGCGAGCAGCGGGGTGTGGTCGGGGCCGATCGAGCCGAAGCCCTGGGGTTTGCCGGGCTGCATGGCGAGCTTGCGGAACTCGACGCCGCTGCCGGGCTCGTCCTCGTCGCCGACGTGCGCCAGGGCCTCCTTGACGACGTCGTACGCCCCGACGCTGACGCCTCCGGTGGTGACCATGAGGTCGGCGCGCACGAGCTGGTCCTCGATGGTGTCGCGCAGCGTCTCGGCGTCGTCTGCGACGGCGCCGACGCGGTAGGCGATGGCTCCGGCGTCGCGGGCGGCGGCTGTGAGGGCGAAGCTGTTGGAGTCGTAGATCTGGCCGGTGCCGAGCGGTTCGTCGGGCTGGACGAGTTCGCTGCCGGTGGACATGACGACGACCCGGGGGCGGGGCCGCACCCGGACGGTGCCGCGACCGATGGCGGCGAGCAGGGCGATCTGCGGCGGGCCGAGGACGGTGCCGGCCCGCAGGGCGCTGTCGCCTGCCCGGACGTCGCTGCCGGCCGCACGGACGTGCGCCCGGGCCTCGGCGGGCCGGTGGATCTGCACGGTGCCGGTGGCGCCCTCGGGGGCCTGGCTGCGGGCGCGCATCCCGCTGACGGGGCCCTCGCCGAGCCCTCCGTCGGTCCACTCCACGGGGACGACGGTCTCGGCGCCGGGCGGCAGCGGGGCGCCGGTCATGATGCGGACGGCCTGGCCGGGGCCCACGTGGAGCAGCTCGGCCTGGCCCGCCGCGGCGTCCCCGACGACGTCCAGGACGGCCGGGAACTCCTCGCTCGCGCCCGCGACGTCCGCGACCCGTACCGCGTACCCGTCCATGGAGCTGTTGTCGAACGGCGGCAGGGAGACCGGCACCGTGACGTCGTCGACCAGGACGCAGCCCTGGGCGTCGAGGAGCTGCAGCTCGATGGGTTCGAGGGGGCGGACGGTGGCGAGGATGTCCTGAAGGTGTTCGTCCACGGACCAGAGCTGGTCGTGGCCTGCGGGACGGGGCGCGGCGGTGCTCAACTCGCTACATCTCCTCGGCTACGTAACTGCGAAGCCAGGTCCGGAAGTCCGGGCCCAGGTCTTCACGTTCGCATGCGAGTCTGACAATGGCACGCAGGTAGTCACCGCGGTCGCCGGTGTCATAGCGGCGGCCCTTGAAGACGACGCCGTGCACGGGGCCGCCGACCTTCTCGTCCGCGGCCAACTGCTGGAGGGCGTCGGTGAGCTGGATCTCGCCGCCGCGGCCGGGCTCGGTCTTGCGGAGTATGTCGAAGATGTGCGGGTCGAGGACGTACCGGCCGATGATGGCGTAGTTCGACGGGGCGTCGGCGGCGGCCGGCTTCTCGACGAGGTCGTGGACCTTGACGACGTCGCCGTCGTCGGTGGGGTCGACGGCGGCGCAGCCGTAGAGGTGGATCTGCTCGGGCGCGACCTCCATCAGCGCGATGACGCTGCCGCCGCGCTGCTCCTGCACCTCGACCATGCGCTGGAGCAGGGGGTCGCGGGGGTCGATCAGGTCGTCGCCGAGGAGGACGGCGAAGGGCTCGTGGCCGACGTGCGGGGCGGCGCACAGCACGGCGTGACCGAGGCCCTTGGGGTCGCCCTGACGCACGTAGTGCATGGTGGCGAGGTCGCTGGACTCCTGGACCTTGGCGAGCCGATCGGCGTCGCCCTTCTTCTGCAGGGCTGACTCGAGTTCGTAGTTGCGGTCGAAGTGGTCCTCGAGCGGCCGCTTGTTGCGGCCGGTGATCATGAGGACGTCGTCGAGGCCCGCGGAGACGGCCTCTTCGACCACATACTGGATCGCGGGCTTGTCGACGACCGGCAGCATCTCCTTGGGAGTCGCTTTGGTGGCCGGCAGGAAGCGGGTGCCGAGACCCGCTGCGGGGATGACAGCCTTGCTGATCCGAGGGTGGGACTGAGTCATGCCCGACACCTTATCCGGAGCCTTTGTATGGAATCTGAAGCTCCGGTTATTTGGCTCTCATATGAGCACATTGGGAAGGGTACGGGAGCGAGCTATGCCTCACTTCGGACAGGGCACCGAGTCTGCCAAGCGGACGTTGCGGCGGGAGTTCCTCGCGGTGAGAAGCAGGTTGACGCCGGATGACATGCGGGAATCGGCGCAGGCGCTGGCCCGGCGCGCGCTGGAGCTGCCCGAGCTCGCAGGCGCGGGCACGGTGGCCGCCTACGTGTCCGTGGGAAGCGAACCCGGCACCCTCGCGCTGCTCGACGCGCTGCGCGCGCGGGGCGTGCGCGTCCTGCTGCCCGCCCTGCTCCCCGACAACGACCTGGACTGGGGTCCCTACACCGGCCGGGACGCCCTCGTCCGCGTCCGACACGGCGGGAGGATGGCGCTCTTCGAGCCCCCCGCCCCGCACCTCGGCCCGGACGCCGTGACCGAGGCCGACGCGGTGCTGCTGCCGGGCCTGGCCGTCGACGCGCGCGGGATGCGCCTGGGTCGCGGCGGCGGCTCGTACGACCGGGTCCTCGCGCGGCTGGAGGGCGCGGGGGTCCATCCGGCGCTGGTGGTGCTCCTGTACGACGCGGAGGTCGTCGGGCGGGTCCCCGAGGAGCCGCACGACCGTCCGGTGGACGCGGTGGTGACACCGTCCGGGGTGCGCCGCCTGCCGGAGTCCTGACCGGCGCCCCCACACGCGGAACGGGCCCTCCACGCGCGCGTGGAGGGCCCGTTCCGTGTCGTCAGCGGGTCACGGCCGCAGCACCAGGGTGTCGCTGGTGGCCTTGTCGACCACCTGCTTCGAGAAGGACCAGTCGAGCAGTTCGCCGTCGGCCCACTTGTCCGTCTGGTCGGTGTAGTGGGCGTGGTAGGCGTGCCCGGAGGCGCCGGTGAGGTTGATCCACTTCGACTTGTCCAGGTCGCCGAGGTTGACGACCATCCGCATCGACGGCACCCACACGACCCCGTAGCCGCCGGCCGCGTTCCAGCCGCTCGCGTTGACCGTGGCCTCGCCGCCGCTGAGCTTCCAGGGGCCGCGGTTGAGGGCGTACTGGAGGAAGCCCGGGCCCTCGGTGCCGAGGGTCTGGTTCTTCAGGAACAGGCGGTGCAGCCGGCCCCAGCTCCAGGTGTCGATGTCCTTGCCGAGCTTCGCGGTCAGCTCCCAGCGGGCGTCGACCATGGCCCGCGCGAACAGGTCGTCGCGGTTGCGGTCGGCTCCGTCGCGGGGGCCCGCGTCCGGCGTCGTCCACCAGTCGCTGTCCGGGTCGTCCATCAGGCCGCGCACGACCTCGAACCAGCGGTCGCCGCCGTCCGGCTGCGCCTGGTCGGCGTCGCGCTCGCCGCACTCACGGACCTTCTGCACCTCGTCGGCGGGGCCGGTGGTGTTGACCGGGTCGACGTACAGGCACTGGCCCTTGACCCGCAGCTCCTTGGGCAGCTTGTTGCCGAAGGCCAGCTTCAGGATGTTGCGCCACACCGAGTTGAAGTAGGCGGCGGCCGCAGAGTCGGCGTCCTGGGTGTAGTCCCAGCCCTCCAGCAGCTCCTGCGCCTCACGGACGTCCGGGTCCGCTATGTCGATCTTCAGGAGCTGGGGCACCAGCAGCTTCGCCATCTCGCTGCTGTTGTCGAGCTGCATCTGCCGCATGTCGTCGGTGGAGATCTTGCCGCCGCCGTCGATCTTCGACTGGATCAGGTCGTTGATGCGCTGGCTGCGGGCGCCGTAGCCCCAGTCCGTGGTGAGCGTGTAGGGGTACTTCTTGTCGACGACGGCCTGGTTGGCGGTGACGATGTAGCCGCGCCCGGGGTTGTACTCGTACGGCAGCTCGTCCTGGCCGATGTAGCCGGTCCAGCGGGACCGGGGGTCCCAGCCGGGCGCCGGCACCGAGCCGTCGTAGCCCTGTGCGCGCGTGGGGATCTTGCCGGGCAGCGTGTAGCCGATGTTGTCCTCGCGGTCCGCGTAGATCAGGTTCTGCGAGGGGACGTCGAAGAGGGCGGCAGCGGAGCGGAAGTCCTTCCAGTTCTTCGCCTTGTCCATGGCGAAGACGGCGTCCATGGTGGTGCCCGCGTCCAGGGCGGTCCAGCGCAGCGAGATGCCGTAGCCGTCGCCGCGGTCGGGGGCCGCGGTGTCCACGGTGGCCTTCTTGCCGACCTTGACGAGCTCGGAGCTGCGGTCGGACAGCAGCGGGCCGTTCTTCGTCGTGCGGACGACGATCTTCTTCGGTTCACCGCCGGCGACCTTGATCGTCTCCTGGCGGGCGGTGAAGGGCACCGTCTTGCCGCCGTACAGGTAGCCGTCGCCGGACAGCTTCTCCAGGTACAGGTCGGTGACGTCGACGCCGGAGTTGGTCATGCCCCAGGCGATGTCCTGGTTGTGGCCGATGACCACGCCCGGCATGCCCGCGAAGGTGTAGCCCGCCACGTCGTACTGGCAGGAGGCGGAGACCGCCCGGCAGTGCAGGCCCATCTGGTACCAGACGGACGGCAGCGAGGCCGACAGGTGCGGGTCGTTGGCCAGCAGCGGCTTGCCGGTGATGGTGTGCTTGCCGCCGACCACCCAGGAGTTGGAGCCGATGCCGTTGCCGTTCACGCCGACGGCGGTGGGCAGCCCGTCCAGGACGTCCTGGAGGCCGGCCAGCTGGCTCTGCAGGCCCGTGGTGCCGGACGCGCCGGAGGTCCCGGCCGTGCCGCCCACGCCGGTGGCGCCGCCCGTGGCGTCCTGCGGCCCGTACGTCTTGGTGACCTCGTCGTAGCCGCCGGTCCGCACGATCGGCTTGTTCCGGCTGTACGGGTACTGCGGGTACAGCTCGGCGATCTGCTTGGGGCCGAGGCGGCTGGTCATCAGGGCGCGGTCGATCTCGTCCTGCATGTTGCCGCGCAGGTCCCAGGCCATCGCCTTCAGCCAGGCGATCGAGTCGACCGGCGTCCACTGCTCGGGCGCGTAGTCGTTGGTGAAGCCGAGCGCCGCGTACTCCAGGGAGATCTCCGCGCCGTCCTTGCCCGCCAGGTAGGCGTTGACACCCTTGGCGTACGCCTGGAGGTACTTCTTGGTGGCGGCCGACAGCTTGGTGTCGTACTCCTGCTTCGCGATCCGGTCCCAGCCCAGGGTGCGCAGGAACTCGTCGTTGTCGACCTGTCCCTTGCCGAACATCTCCGACAGCCGCCCGGAGGTCATGTGCCGGCGGACGTCCATCTCCCAGAACCGGTCCTGCGCCTGCACGAAGCCCTGCGCCATGAACAGGTCCTCGTCGGAGGAGGCGTAGATCTGCGGGACGCCGTAGCCGTCCCGCTTGACGTCGACCGGCCCGGACAGGCCGTCGAGCGTGATCGAGCCCTTCGTCTGCGGGAAGGACGCGCGGACGGTGCTGATGGACCAGTAGGCACCGCCGGTGACACCCGCGATGACGGCCAGCACCAGGACCAGGACGAGCAGACGCGCTCTGCGCCCCTTCTTCCTGCCGGACTTGCCGGGCTGCTGACCCGTGGAGGCGGTGGTGTTGGGGGGCATCGCTGTCCTTGCTGTCCTAACGCGAGCGGCAGACGGTCCTGGAGTGCTGGAGCAACCATAGGCGCAGGGCCCGGTCGGACTTGACGCGGAGTGGGCAACCCGAGCGGACGGACGTTCGATCATGCACCCATGACCGTCAAGAAATCGTCAAGAGTTAGGTAAGGTAACGAAGTAGTTGGGTGCGGAGCACCACCACTTCGTGTCCTATGTTCATGAGCCCCCGCGCGCGTACACGTGGGCCAGGGAAGGGAACGGCCGCTGACTGTCCACGACCTCAACCAGCTTCTGCTCGTCTGCTCGCTCGTGCTGCTCAGCGCCGTCGCGGCGGTCCGCATCTCCTCGCGCAGCGGCCTCCCCAGCCTGCTCGTCTACCTGGGCATCGGCGTCCTCATGGGGCAGGACGGCATCGGCATCCGCTTCGACGACGCCGAGCTCACCCAGGTCATCGGCTACGCCGCGCTGGTCGTGATCCTGGCCGAGGGCGGACTCGGGACGAAGTGGAAAGAGGTCAAGCCCGTCCTGCCGGTCGCCTCGGCGCTGGCGACGCTGGGCGTCACGGTCAGCGTCGGCGTCACCGCGTCGGCCGCGCACTACCTGGTCGGGCTGGAGTGGCAGCAGGCCCTGATCATCGGCGCGGTGGTCTCCTCGACCGACGCCGCCGCCGTGTTCTCCGTGCTGCGCCGCATCCCGCTGCCCTCGCGGGTGACCGGCACCCTCGAAGCCGAGTCCGGCTTCAACGACGCCCCCGTCGTCATCATCGTGGTCGCCCTCTCCCACCGCGGGCCGCTGGAGCAGTGGTACGTGCTGGTGGGCGAGATCGGGCTGGAACTGGCGATCGGCGCGGCCATCGGACTCGCCGTCGGCTGGCTCGGCACCCTGGGTCTGCGGCACGTCGCGCTGCCCGCCTCCGGCCTGTACCCGATCGCCGTCATGGCCATCGCCGTCACGGCCTACGCGGCCGGGGCCATGGCTCACGGCAGCGGATTCCTCGCCGTCTACCTCGCCTCGATGATGATGGGCAACGCGCGCCTGCCGCACTGGCCGGCCACCCGCGGTTTCGCCGAAGGACTCGGCTGGATCGCGCAGATCGGGATGTTCGTCCTGCTCGGACTGCTGGTCACCCCGCACGAACTGGGCGACGACATCGTGCCCGCCCTGATCATCGGCCTCGCGCTGACCATGCTGGCGCGCCCGCTCAGCGTCATCGCCTGCCTCACCCCGTTCGGGGTGCCCTGGCGGGAGGAGGCCCTGATGTCCTGGGCCGGCCTGCGCGGCGCCGTGCCGATCATCCTCGCGACGATCCCCGTCGTGAGCGGCGTCGAGGGCAGCGAGCGCATCTTCAACATCGTCTTCGTGCTGGTCGTCGTCTACACCCTGATCCAGGGGCCGACCCTGCCCTGGCTCGGCCGCAAGCTGAGCCTCGGGCAGGGCCCGGAGGCGGCCGACCTCGGCATCGAGTCGGCGCCCCTGGAGCGCCTCGGCGGGCACCTGCTGTCGTTCGTCATCCCCGAGGGCTCGAAGATGCACAACGTCGAGGTCGCCGAGCTGCGCCTGCCGCCCGGCGCCGCCGTCACCCTCGTCGTCCGCGACGGAAAGTCGTTCGTCCCGCAGCCGGCGACCGTGCTGCGGCACGGCGACGAACTCCTCGTGGTCGCCACCGACCCGGTGCGTGACGCGGCGGAGCGGCGGCTGCGCGCCGTGAGCGCCGGCGGCAAGCTGGCCGGCTGGCTGGGCACGGACGGGCTGAGCCGCTCGTAGGGCCGTTTCACCGGGCCTGTCCCATGCCTTCCGGGGAAGCGCAGGCGGGGGGCCGGGACGTGCTGGCTTTCACAGGATCACCGGACGAACGCCCTGTACAATGCAGGTGACCCAGATCGAACCAACTCTGCCTGACGCAGAGCTGGCGCGACCGTATGGCGGCCGGGACGCCCCTCCTCATCGTGGGCGCCGGTATCTACCGCAGTTCCGCGCAAGAGGACAGCTCTCGGCGCCGCCCCCACCGGGGTGCCGCGCTACCAGGCGGCAGAAAGGCACGGGCCGTGGCATCCACGGTCACCGGAGAGCCGTCGAAGGAATCGGCCTCCACCCGCCCGGGATACGGACAGCTGCTGCGCACCCGCGGCGCCTGGACGTTCCTGCTCCCCGGCTTCGCGGCACGCCAGCCGTTCGCGATGCTCACCATCTCCATCGTGCTGCTGGTCCAGCACACCACCGGCTCCTACGGCGCGGCGGGCGCCGCCGCGGCCGTCACCGGCGTCTCCATGGCCGTCTTCGCGCCCTACAGCGGCCGTCTCGCCGACCGCTACGGGCAGCGCGCCGTGCTCGTGCCCGGTGTCCTCGTGCACACGGTGTCCGGGCTGACGCTGACCGCCCTCGCCCTCGCCCACGCGCCGCTGTGGGCCCTGTTCGCGGCGGCCGTGCCCACCGGTGCCTCGGTGCCGCAGGTCGGGCCCATGGTGCGGGCGCGCTGGGGCGTTAAGCTCCAGGACTCACCCCTGATGACGACGGCCGCCGCCTTCGAGTCCGTCACCGACGAGCTGACCTTCGTCGTCGGACCGCTGCTGGCCACCGCCCTGTGCACGGCCGTCGACCCGGCCGCCGGCCTGGTCACCGAGGCCACGCTCACCCTGGTGGGCGGCCTGCTGTTCGCCGCGCAGCGCGGCACCCAGCCGGCCGTCACCGGCGGCGGGCACACGCGTGTGGAGCACGGCTCCGCGCTGCGCGTCCCCGGGGTGCGCGTGCTGATCGTGACCTTCCTCGGCATCGGTTCCGTCTTCGGCGGCATGCAGGTCTCGCTGGCCGCCTTCACCGAGTCGATCGGCCGCCCCGGCCTCAACGGCGTCCTGTACGGCACCTTCGCGGCCGGCAACATGCTCGCCGGGCTCGTCTGCGGCGCCATCGCCTGGAAGGTCGCGCCGCAGCGCCGCCTCCTCGTCGGGTACGCCGCGCTCGCGCTGGCCGCGTCCGGACTGTGGGCCGCGCACTCGGTCCTCGTGCTGGCCGCCCTGGGCCTGCTGGTCGGCATGTGCATCGCGCCCTCCCTGATCACCGGCTACACGCTGGTCGAGAGCCTGGTCCCGGCCGGGGCCCGCACCGAGGCGTTCACCTGGCTGACCGGTGCCGTCGCGCTCGGCCAGGCCGCGGCCGTCACGGTGGCCGGACAGCTGGAGGACCGCCTGTGGGGCGGAGCCGGTTTCCTGGTGCCGATGGGCGGCACACTGCTGGCTCTGACCACCCTCGTCGCCCTGCGCTCACGGCTCTCGGCGCGGGCCGCCGGCCGGACGGTCGCACGTGGCGTGGGTCACCGCGTGCCGGTGGCAGTGGACTGAGCGGCCGGAATACGTCACTATGGATCGTCGTTAGCACTCATCGAGTGAGAGTGCCAGGAGGAAGACAGTGCCGACCTACCAGTACCAGTGCACCGAGTGCGGCGAGGGCCTCGAGGCGGTGCAGAAGTTCACCGACGACGCCCTGACCGAGTGCCCCAACTGCCAGGGCCGCCTCAAGAAGGTCTTCTCCGCGGTCGGCATCGTCTTCAAGGGCTCCGGCTTCTACCGCAACGACAGCCGCGGCTCCTCGTCGAGCAGCTCGCCGGCGTCGTCGAAGTCGTCGACCTCCACGTCGTCCGACTCCTCGTCGTCGTCCTCCTCGTCCTCCTCGGACAAGAAGGCGTCGAGCACCGGCACCTCCTCCAGCAGCTCCGCCGCGTAGCGCGCACCATTTCTTACGGGACCCTGTCGTCGTACGGCGACGGGGTCCTCGGCGTGTCCGGGGGGCGTCGGGGGCGGTTAGGGTGCGGACATGGCGAACAAGGTGAACGTCGAGCTCGGCGTGATCGGCGGCTCCGGTTTCTACTCCTTCCTCGACGACGTGACAGAGGTCCAGGTCGACACCCCGTACGGACCGCCCAGCGACTCCCTCTTCCTCGGCGAGATCACCGGCCGACGGGTCGCCTTCCTCCCCCGGCACGGCCGCGGCCACCATCTGCCGCCGCACCGCATCAACTACCGCGCCAACCTGTGGGCGCTGCGCTCCGTCGGCGTGCGCCAGGTGCTCGGCCCGTGCGCGGTCGGCGGTCTGCGGCCCGAGTACGGCCCCGGCACGCTGCTCGTGCCGGACCAGCTGGTCGACCGCACCAAGTCCCGGGTGGGTACCTACTTCGACGGGCTGCCGCGCCCCGACGGCACCGTGCCCAACGTGGTGCACGTGTCACTGGCCGACCCCTACTGCCCCACCGGCCGCGCCGCCGCGCTGAAGGCCGCGCGCGGACGGGACTGGGAGCCGGTGGACGGCGGCACCCTGGTCGTCGTGGAGGGGCCCCGCTTCTCCACGCGCGCCGAATCGCTGTGGCACCAGGCGCAGGGCTGGTCCGTGGTCGGCATGACGGGCCACCCCGAGGCGGCGCTCGCCCGTGAGCTGGAGCTCTGCTACACCTCGATGACCCTGGTCACCGACCTGGACGCGGGCGCGGAGACCGGTGAGGGCGTGTCCCACGACGAGGTGCTGCGCGTGTTCGCGGCCAACGTCGACCGGCTGCGCGGGGTCCTCTTCGACGCGGTGGCGGCCCTGCCGTCGAACGACGAACGGGACTGCCTGTGCGCCGGGGCGCTGGGGGGGATGGATCCGGGGTTCGTGTTGCCGTAGGGCGTGTCTACGGGGGGTGCCCGGGAGGCGTCGGCCTTGGGGGGCGTTGGTCTTGGGGGGC
>NZ_LLZN01000085.1 GCF_001509795.1 Streptomyces sp. NRRL WC-3605
GGCGGGGACTGCGGGGTCATCCGGGGGTGTTTCCTTCCACCAGTTTCAGGAGGGCGGCCAGGTCGTCGGGGCGGGCCCGCGGGTTGAGCAGGGTGGCTTTGAGCCAGAGGCGCCCGTCGGCGTGGGCGCGGCCGAGGACGGCCCGGCCGTCGGTGAGGAGGCGGCGGCGTACGGCGGCGACGGCGGTGTCCGTGGCGTGCGCGGGCCGGAACAGGACCGTGCTGAGGGTGGGCCGGTCGTAGAGGTCGAAGCCGGGGTGGTGGGCGACGAGGTCGGCGAGGCCGGCGGCGAGGTCGCAGACCTGGTCGACGAGCCGGCCGAGTCCGTGGCGGCCGAGGGTGGCGAGTGTGACGGCGATCTTGAGGACGTCGGGGCGGCGGCTGGTGCGCAGGGAGCGGCCGAGCAGGTCGGGCAGGCCGGCGTCGGTGTCGTCGTCGGCGTTGAGGTAGTCGGCGCGGTGGTGCAGTGCGGCGAGGTCGGCGGGGTCGCGGGCGGTGAGGAGTCCGGCGGCGACGGGCTGCCAGCCGAGTTTGTGCAGGTCGAGGGTGACGGTGTGGGCGGCGTCGAGGCCGGTGAGCCGGTGCCGGTGCCGGTGGCTGAACAGCAGGCCAGCGCCGTAGGCGGCGTCGATGTGGAGGCGGGCGCCGTGGGCGGCGCACCGGGCGGCGATCTCGGGGAGCGGGTCGATGAGTCCCGCGTCGGTGGTGCCGGCAGTGGCGGCGACGAGGTGGGGGCCGGGGAGCCGGGTGAGGGCTTCGTCGAGGGCGGCGGGGTCGAGGACGCCGGCGGGTGCGGGGACGGTGACGGGGTCGGGGAGTCCGAGCAGCCAGGCGGCGCGGGGCAGGGAGTGGTGGGCGTTGGCGCCGTGCAGGAGGCGGACGCCGGTGCCCTGGGTCTCGCGGGCGAGGAGGAGGGCGAGTTGGTTGGACTCGGTGCCGCCGGTGGTCATGAGGGCGTCGGGGGTGGCGGGCGCGGGGTGGATCTCCTCGGCGAGGGCGCGGGTGACGAGGGCTTCGAGGACGGAGGCGGCGGGGGCCTGGTCCCAGGAGTCCAGGGAGGGGTTGAGGGCGCTCGCGGCGAGGTCGGCGGCGACGGCCACGGCGAGGGGCGGGCAGTGCAGGTGGGCGGCGCACAGCGGGTCGGCGGGGTCGGCGGAGCCTTCGGCGAGGGCGTGCACGAGGTGCTGGAGGGCATCGGGGTCGCCGTGTTCGGGCAGGACGTCGGGGAGGGCGGCCCGGACGCGGGCGGCGACGGCCCGGGGGCCGCCGGAGGGCAGGGGGCCGCCGCGGGCGCGGGCGCCGGTGTCGAGCGCGGTGAGCACGGTGTCGAGCAGCGGCCGCAGGGCGTCGGGGCCTTCGGGGCCTGAGGCGAGCGGTGAGGGCGTGTTCATCGTGTCCTCCCGGGCGCGCTGGACGAGAAGGACCTCCAGCTTGGACCCGGTGGCGCGGCGGCACCCGGAAAGCCCCCTGACCGGAACCCGAAAGGGGGTATTTGTGTTCGTCGAGCGCGTGTCGTACGGGGTGTCGCCCGTACGGCGGAGTAGGGGGCGCCGGCGGAACCGGCGCCCCCTCTCATCGCGTCCTAGTCGCCCTGTCCGTCCTGCCCGCCCTGCCCCTCCTGTCCTTCGCGGACGCGCAGGGCGCGGGCGAGGTCGTCGAGGTGGTCGGCGAGCCGGCGGCGCAGGGCCGGGGCGGGGTCGGCGTCCGTCAGGCAGGTCTCGCCGAGCCGCAGGGTGTCGGGGTCGACGGCGTGCGCGGGGAAGGCGTGGCGGCCGGCGGCGTCGGCGATGGCGGGGCCGCGGCGGGCGGCGACGGCGGGCGCGTCCTGGAAGTACCGGGCCACGTACGGCCGTACCAGGTCGGCCTGTTCGGGCTGCCAGAAGCCCTGGGCGGTGGCGGTGAACAGGTAGTTGGACAGGTCGTCGGAGGCGAACATGGCGTCCCAGGCGCGGGCCTTGGACTCCTCGCCGGGCAGGGCGGCCCGGCAGCGTGCGGCGCCTTCCTGGCCGGTGGCGCTGGGGTCGCGGTCGAGTTCGGCGGCGATGGCGTCCTCGTCGGTGGCGCCGAGGACGGCGAGCCGGGCGAGGACGCGCCAGCGCAGGTCGGGGTCGAGTTCGGGTCCGCCGGGGACGGTGCCGTCGGCGAGCCAGGCGGCGATGGTGTCGGGGTGGGCGGCGACGTCGATGAAGTGGCGTACGGCGATCAGGCGCAGGCCGGGGTTGTCGCCGTCCTCGGTGCGGCGGATGAGGTCGCGGCACAGGGCGGCGAGCAGGGCCAGTCCGCCGGGCCGTTGTGCGGGGGTGAGGTAGCGGTCGGCGATGTGGGTGCCGGCGAAGGCGAGGACGCCCTGGACTACGGCGAGGTCGCGTTCGTGCGGGAGGTGGGCGCGGGCGGCCTCAAGATAGGCGAGGGGGGCGAGTTCGCCGTCGCGGACGGCGTCGCGCAGGGCGTTCCAGACGACGGCGCGGGTGAGCGGGTCGGGCAGTCCGGCGAGGCTCGTGCGGACGGTGTCGAAGGACGCGGCGTCGAAGCGGACCTTGGCGTAGGTGAGGTCGCCGTCGTTGAGGAGGAGCAGCGCGGGGCGCTTGCCGACGGGCAGCGGGGCGTTCTGCGGGATGTCGAGGTCGAGGCGTTCGCGCAGGGTGAGGCGGCCTTCGTCGGCGCCGAGGTCCTGGTCGTAGAGGCCGACGGCGACGCGGTGGGGGCGGCTGCCGGCGCGGTCGACGGTGAGGGCGCAGGTGCCGTTCTCGCCGGCGGTGACGGTCGGGGTGAGGGTGTCGACTCCGGTCGTGCGCAGCCAGGCGTCGGCCCAGGCGTGGACGTCGCGTTCGGTGGCGGAGGCGAGGGAGTCGATGAAGTCGGCGAGTGCGGCGTTGCCGAACTTGTGCCGGGCGAAGTGGGTGTTGATGCCGGCGAGGAAGTCCTTCTCGCCGAGCCAGGCGACGAGCTGGCGGAGCGCGGAGGCGCCCTTGGCGTAGGAGATGCCGTCGAAGTTGAGCAGGGCGGAGGCGGTGTCGTCGACGTTCTCGGGGGCGACGGGGTGGGTGGTGGGCCGCTGGTCGGCGTCGTAGCCCCAGGACTTGCGGGCGACGCCGAAGTCGGTCCAGGTGTCGGTGAATCGGGTGGCCTCGGAGCAGATCTGGTAGCCCATGTACTCGGCGAAGGACTCGTTGAGCCAGATGTCGTCCCACCAGCGCAGGGTGACGAGGTCGCCGAACCACATGTGGGCCATCTCGTGGGCGATGACCATGGCGCGGGTCTGGCGTTCGGTGTCGGTGACGGCGGAGCGGTAGACGAACTCGTCGCGGAAGGTGACGAGGCCGGGGTTCTCCATGGCGCCGGCGTTGAACTCGGGGACGAACGCCTGGTCGTAGGAGTCGAAGGGGTAGGGCTCCTCGAACTTCTCGTGGAAGCGGTCGAAGCACTGCCGGGTGATCTCGAAGAGTTCCTCGGTGTCGGCGTCGAGGTAGGGGGCCAGGGAGCGGCGGCAGTGGATGCCGAAGGGCAGGCCGCGGTGTTCGGTGCGTGCGGAGTGCCAGGGTCCGGCGGCGACGGCGACGAGGTAGGTGGAGATCAGCGGGGTGGTGGCGGCGCGCCAGCGGCCGTCGCCGAGGTGTTCGGTGACGCCGTTGGCGAGGACGGTCCAGTCGTCGGGGGCGGTGACGGTCAGGTCGAAGACGGCCTTGAGGTCGGGCTGGTCGAAGGCGGCGAAGACGCGCTGGACGTCGTCGAGGAACAGCTGGGTGTAGACGTAGGTCTCGCCGTCGCTGGGGTCGGTGAAGCGGTGCATGCCCTCGCCGGTGCGGGAGTAGCGCATGGCGGCGTCGATCCGCAGTTCGTGCTCGCCGGCGGTGAGGCCCTTCAGGGGGAGGCGGTTGCCGTCCAGGGTCTCGGGGTCGAGGGGGCGGCCGTCGAGGGTGGCGGTGTTCAGCTGGGCCGGCTTGAGCTCGACGAAGGTGTCCGCGTCGGCGCGCGCGGTGAACGCGATGACGGTGTGCGAGTCGAAGGTGTCGTCCCCGGTGGTCAGATCGAGTGCGATCTCGTAGCGGTGGACGTCGAGGAGCTGGGCACGGGTCTGCGCTTCGTCGCGCGTCAGTACGGACATGAACGACATGCTGCCTGATGCCGCCGGTCAGGCACAGAGCGGGCCCGGTAAGGACGTGATGTCCGGTTCACCGGGGACAGGGTGGGGCTGAGGGGGCGGTGCCGGTCCCGGATCGGGGCGGGCCCGCCCCGCGGTCACTCCCCCGGGCCGGACGCGTCCGCGGCGGGTGCGGCGCCGTTGGTCTTGTCGTCGGCGATGCGCTCGTGGTGCCGGATGACCTCGGCGATGATGAAGTTCAGGAACTTCTCGGCGAACGCGGGGTCGAGTTTGGCGTTCTCGGCGAGGGTGCGCAGCCGGGCGATCTGGCGGGCCTCGCGGGCCGGGTCGGCGGGCGGCAGCTGGTGGCGGGCCTTGAGGTGGCCTACCTGCTGGGTGCACTTGAAGCGTTCGGCGAGCATGTGGACGACGGCCGCGTCGATGTTGTCGATGCTGTCGCGCAGCCGCGCGAGTTCCTCGCGGACGGCGGGGTCGACGGCGCCGGGTGACGTGTTGCTGGTCATGGGCGCCCAGCCTACGGGGCGGGCGGGGCGGGCGTCGGCCGGATCACGGGGGGATCGGCGGGGTAGGTCGACGGGGTGCGGGCCGGGGTGCTGACCGGGGAGGACGCGGTCCTCGGCGAGCCTGTCGCCCGGCACGCGCGCGGTGGCTGCCGCTGGAGGCGCTGGACGCCCTCGGGGCGGTGCGGGAGGTGGCGTCGGGCGATGTTCCCGGGGACGGTGCCCCGGGGCTGGACCGGGGCACCGTCGTGGTGCGGGGTGCCGGTGACGCCCGGCTGGAGCTGCCGGGTAGACCCGCGGGTTCGTGCGGGTCGGCGGCTTCCGCCTGGGCCGCTACTGGTCCGCGGGCCCGCAGCGTGCGCTGTGCGGGCCCGGGCCGGCCCTGCGGAGGGCGTCAACGACGTGGGGCTGCTGGAGCTGGAGGGTGCGGGCCCCGCCGCTCCCGCCCCGCTCCTGCGGCCCGTGTGAGAGGTCCCGTCCTACAGGGCGTTCGCCGCGCGGGCGATGTCCTTGGCGAAGTGGCTGACCTCCGTGTAGACGCCGGGCACGCCCGTGCGGGCGCAGCCGTCGCCCCAGCTGACGATGCCGACCTGGATCCACTTGCCGGCGTCGTCCTTGCGGAACATGGGGCCGCCGGAGTCGCCCTGGCAGGTGTCGATGCCGCCGGACTGCCAGCCGGCGCACAGTTCCTCCTTCGACACCAGCCGGTTGCCGTAGTGGCGCTTGCAGGTGCGGTCCGCGACGAAGGGGACGGTGGCCTTGCGGAGCTTGGTCGTGCCCGTGTTGGCCCCCTCCCTGGTGTCGCCCCATCCGGCGATCGTGAACATGCCGCGGTTGTAGCGGTCGGTGGTGGCGATCTTCAGCGTCGGCTTGTCGATCGGCCGGGCCAGCTTGATCAGCGCCCAGTCCTTGCCGGTGCCGTCGTAGCCGGTGGCCACCTTGACCTTGGTCGACTTGACCTTGATCGCGGAGGACGAGGTCAGGTCGTTGACGCCGGCGGTGACGGTGATGCCGGTGTTCGGGCCGGAGCGGTCCATGCAGTGGGCGGCGGTGAGGACGACGTCCTTCTTGTAGAGCGCCCCGCCGCAGCCCATGGAGAGGTGGACCATGAACGGGAACTCGTTCTGCGCGGCGGTCGTTCCCCCGACGACGCGGGTGGAACGGGAATCGGCGTGCGCGGTGAAGGGCTGAAGCGAGGCGACCGCGAGCGCCACGGCGCCCACCGCCGCGGCTCGGGTGGCCAGGGATATGCCGGTTCTTCTCGGCGGGCTCTGGGTCAACAGACGTCCTTTCATGGTGTGTTGAGCGGCCCGCAGTATGAAGATCGGCCCAGTGGTGTGGCAAGGACGGATCTCACGCCGGGGGTGTGGAACCACGCCGGGGAAATCCCCCTCACCTCCCCGTAGAGTGGAATCGGGTCGGAGACGTCCAGGGGGTGCGGCGTGGCCAACGGCGGACCGGTCGAACACGGCTTTCCGCACCTGGAGACGGTGCGGGCGTCGATCACGGCGCTCTACCGGCGTCTGTCGTACGACACCGTGCGGACCTTCTCGGCCAGCGTGGCCCCCGCCGACGTGGCGTTCGGCGACGTCGACGACCTGCATCTGGGGGCGCAGCGGGTCGCGCGCGAGCTGGTGCGGCACTTCCGGCTGCCGGACGCGCGCCTGGTCGTGGGGTTCCGGGAGATGAGCCACGCGGCGAACGTCGAACTGACGGCGGGCCCGGAGTACTTCGTCGAGCTGAACGACCGCTTCCGTACGCATCGCCGGGACATCGGGGCGGCCCTGGCGCACGAGGTGACCCATGTGTATCTGCACCGGCTGGACCTGTCGTTCCCCGGCACCCGGGAGAACGAGATCCTGACGGACACGGTGACCACGTACCTGGGCGCGGGCTGGCTGCTGCTGGACGCCTACCGGGAGGACTCCGCCTCCTCGCAGAAGCTGGGCTATCTGACGCCGGAGGAGTTCGGGTACGTCCTGGCCAAGCGGTCGCTGCTGTTCGGTGAGGACCCCTCGGTGTGGTTCACCAGCCCGCAGGCGTACACGGCGTACGGCAAGGGCATGGACCGGGCGCGTGAGGACGCGCGGCAGCCTCCGCTGACCGCCGCGGGCTGGGCGGGCCGGCGGCGCTACGCCCACGACCGGCGCCGGGCGCGGGAGCAGCGGGAGCAGCGGGAGGGCGGCGAACGGCCGGGCGTGCCGTACGCGTTCACCCCGGAGGGCGGGGAGTCACTGAAGGTGTCGTTCCCGTGCCCGACGTGCCGGCAGCGGATCCGGGTGCCGGTGCGGGGGCGGGTCCGTGCCCGGTGCGCGCTGTGCCGGACGGTGCTGGAGTGCGACACCTGACGGGGAGGCGCGCGGTCAGGTCCCGTACACGCGGCGCGGGCGTGCCGCCTCCCGCAGCAGCCCGCGTGCCGCCTCCCCCGCCTCCGCGGGGGTCCACCGGGCGCCCTTGTCGGCCGTCGGGCCCGGCGTCCAGCCCTCCATGACGGTGATCCGGCCCCCCTCGGCCTCGAAGACCCGGCCGGTGACCCCGGTGCTCGCGGCCGAGCCCAGCCAGACGACCAGCGGGGAGACGTTCTCCGGCGCCATCGCGTCGAAGCCGGTGCCGGGCGCCGCCATGGCCTCGGCGAAGACGTCCTCGGTCATGCGGGTGCGGGCCGCCGGGGCGATCGCGTTGACCTGGACGCCGTAGCGGGCCAGTTCGGCGGCGGCGACCAGCGTGAGGCCCACGATCCCGGCCTTCGCGGCGCTGTAGGCGCCCTGCCCGAGGGAGCCGAGCAGTCCGGCGCCGCTGCTGGTGTTGACGACGCGGGCGGCCGGGAGGTGGCCCGCCTTGGTCTCCGTCCGCCAGTGCGCGGCGGCGTGCCGCAAAGGCAGGAAGTGGCCTCTGAGGTGGACGCGGACGACCGCGTCCCAGTCGTCCTCGCCGAGGTTGACCAGCATCCGGTCGCGCAGGAAGCCCGCGTTGTTGACGAGGGTGTCGAGCCGTCCGTACGTCCGCAGGGCCGTCGTGATCAGGGAGGCCGCTCCGTCGGCCGTGGCCACGTCGGTGGTGTGGGGGACGGCGTCGCCGCCCGCCGCGAGGATCTCGTCGGCCACCCGCCGGGCCGGGCCGCCGTCAGCCGCCGTGCCGTCCGGGCCGACCCCGAGGTCGTTGACGACGAGGCGGGCGCCCTCGGCGGCGAACGCGAGCGCGTGCGCGCGGCCCAGGCCCCGGCCGGCGCCGGTGACGACGACGACCCGTCCCGTGCAGATCCCGCTCATGGTGTGCCTCCGTCGGTGTCGCTCACGGCGTCCAGGAACGCGGGCCGTTCGCCGCCGCCGTGGACGAGCAGGCTCGCGCCGCTGATGTAGGCGGCGGCGTCGGAGGCGAGGAAGACGGCGGCCGCTCCGACGTCGGCCGGGTCGGCGAGGCGGCCCATCGGGACGGTGCGGGCGGCGCGGGCGGCTCCGGCGTCGCCCCCGTAGTGCGGGCCGGACCGCTCGGTGCGGACCATGCCGACGACCAGGGTGTTGACCCGTACGCGCGGCGCCCATTCGACCGCCATGGACCGGGCGAGGCTCTCCAGCCCGGCCTTGGCGGCCCCGTAGGCCGCCGAGCCCGGTGAGGGCCGGCCGCCGCTGACGCTGCCGATCATCACGACGGAGCCCCGCGCGCGGGCCAGGTGCTCGTGGGCGGCCAGGGACGCGGTCAGCGGGGCGAGGAGGTTCAGTTCGATCACGCGCGCGTGGCGCTCGGCGCCGGCGTCGGTGAGCCGCCGGTACGGGGTGCCGCCCGCGTTGTTGACGAGGACGTCGAGGCGCGGCAGCGCCCCGAAGAAGTCCTGGACGGCCCCCGTGTCACGCAGGTCCAGGGGGACGAACCGGGCGCGGGGCAGGGGCGCTTCGGGTGGGCGGCGGGCGCAGGTCAGCACCTCGGCGCCTGCCTCGGCGAAGGCCCGCGCGATCCCGGCGCCGACACCGCGGGTGCCGCCGGTGACGACCACGACCTTCCCGTCCAGCCCCATGCCCGGCTACCCTCCACCTAACAAACGTTTGGTGGAAAGGTAGCTGATGCGGCCATGGGTGTCTCCACCTCGTCCCCCGGAAAAGGGACGGATCACGAGGGAATCGCCGTCGTCACGGTCGCCTTCCCGCCGGTGAACGCCCTGCCGGTGGACGGCTGGCGGGCCCTCGCCGACGCCGTGCGGGCCGCGGGCCGCGACCCGGAGGTCCGCTGTGTCGTCCTGACGGCCGAGGGGCGCGGGTTCAGCGCCGGGGTCGACATCAAGGAGCTCCAGCGGGGCGGCCACGACACGCTGATCGGCGTCAACCACGCGTGCGCGGAGGCGTTCGCGGCGGTGTACGAGTGCCCGGTGCCGGTGGTGGCGGCGGTGCACGGCTTCTGCCTGGGCGGCGGCGTCGGCCTGGTGGGCAACGCGGACGCGATCGTGGCGAGCGAGGACGCCGTGTTCGGGCTGCCCGAGCTGGACCGGGGCGCGCTGGGCGCGGCCACCCATCTGGCCCGGCTGGTCCCGCTGCATCTGCTGCGCGCCCTGTACTACACCGCGCGCACGGTCACCGCGGCCGAGCTGCACGCGCACGGCGCGGTGTGGCGGGTCGTGCCGCGCGCCGGACTGCCGTCGGCGGCCCTGGAGCTGGCCCGGGAGATCGCGGCGAAGGACGGGCGGCTGCTGCGGCTGGCCAAGGCCGCGCTCAACGGCATCGACCCGGTCGACGTGCGCCGCGGCTACCGCTTCGAGCAGGGCTTCACCTTCGAGGCCGCCCTCAGCGGTGTCGCCGAGCGGGTGCGGGCCGGCTTCGGCGCGCCCGCGGCGGGCGGGACGGAGGAGGCGTAGATGCGGGACAAGACGATGACCGCCGACGAGGCCGTGTCCCGGCTGCGGGACGGCATGACGGTCGGGATCGGCGGCTGGGGCTCGCGCCGCAAACCGATGGCCCTGGTCAGGGCGCTGCTGCGGTCCGAGGTCTCGGACCTGACCGTGGTGTCGTACGGCGGCCCGGACGTCGGGATGCTGGCGGCGGCGGGCCGGATCCGCCGACTGGTCGCCCCGTTCGCGACGCTGGACTCCATCCCCCTGGAACCGCACTTCCGCACGGCGCGCGAGCGCGGGGACCTCGATCTGACGGAGGTCGACGAGGCGATGTTCCTCTGGGGGCTCCAGGCGGCGGCGAACCGGCTGCCGTTCCTGCCGGTGCGGGCCGGGCTCGGCTCCGACGTGATGCGGGTCAACCCGGGCCTGCGGACGGTGACCTCGCCGTACGACGACGGCGAGACGTTCGTGGCGATGCCCGCGCTGCGGCTCGACGCTGCCCTGGTGCACGTCAACCGCGCCGACCGGCGGGGCAACGGGCAGTATCTGGGCCCCGACCCGTACTTCGACGACCTGTTCTGCGAGGCGGCGGACACGGCGTACGTCTCCTGTGAACGGCTAGTCGACACCGCCGAGTTGACCAAGGCCGGGCCGCCGCAGTCGCTGCTCGTCGGACGGCACACCGTCACGGGTGTGATAGAGGCGCCGGGCGGCGCCCACTTCACGTCCTGCGCCCCCGACTACGGCCGGGACGAGGAGTTCCAGCGTGTCTACGCGACGACGCCCTGGCCCCGGTTCGCCGCCCGCTACCTCGGCGGCGACGAGCGGGCGTACCGGGCGGCGGCGGACGGGGGGCGGTCATGACGGAGGCCATGACGGAGGCGACCCGCGCCGAGCACTGCGTGATCGCCTGCGCGGAGGAGTGGCGGGGCGACGGGGAGGTGCTGGCGAGCCCCATGGGCCTGATCCCGTCGATCGGCGCCCGGCTCGCCCGGCTCACCTTCGCGCCGGAGCTGCTGCTGACCGACGGGGAGGCCCTGCTCGTCACGCCGGACGGCACGGTCGAGGGCTGGCTGCCGTACCGGCGGCACCTCACGCTGGTCACCGGGGGGCGCCGGCACGTGATGATGGGCGCGAGCCAGATCGACCGCCACGGCAACCAGAACATCTCGTGCGTCGGCCCCTGGGAGCGGCCGGTGCGCCAGCTGCTCGGGGTGCGCGGCGCGCCCGTCAACACGCTGAACAATCCGGTGAGTTACTGGGTGCCCCGGCACTCGCGGCGGGTCTTCGTGGAGCGCGTCGACATGGTGTGCGGGGTGGGCCACGACCGTGCGGCCGGCGCCCGGTACCACGCTCTGCGGCGGGTGGTGTCCGACCTCGGCGTCCTGGACTTCGGCGGGCCGGGCCGCACGATGCGGCTCGTCGCCGTGCATCCGGGCGTCACCGTGGAGCAGGTGCGGGAGGCGACCTCGTTCGAGCCGGCGGTGGCGGACGAGGTGGCGGTGACCCGGTCGCCGACCGCGGCCGAACTGCGGCTGATCCGCGAGGTGATCGACCCCGGGAACGCCCGGGCGAGGGAGGTCGCCGGGTGATGGAGACGGCGCTGACCCGGCTGACCGGGGTGCGGCACCCGGTCGTGCAGACGGGGATGGGCTGGGTGGCGGGCCCGCGTCTGGTGGCGGCCACGGCGAACGCGGGGGCGCTGGGCGTCCTGGCGTCGGCGACGATGACGGTGGACCGCCTGCGGGAGGCGGTGCGCGAGGTCAGGTCCCGTACGGACGCGCCGTTCGGGGTGAACCTGCGCGCCGACGCCCCGGACGCCGGCGACCGGGCCGACGTCCTGATCGCCGAGGGGGTGCGGGTCGCCTCGTTCGCCCTCGCGCCCTCCCCGGAGCTGATCGCCCGGTTCAAGGAGGCCGGGGTGCTGGTCGTGCCCACCGTGGGCGCCCGGCGGCATGCCGAGAAGGTCGCCGGCTGGGGCGCGGACGCGGTGATCGTCCAGGGCGCGGAGGGCGGCGGGCACACCGGCGCGGTGGCGACGACGGTGCTGCTGCCGCAGGTGGTGGACGCCGTGCGGATACCGGTCGTGGCCGCGGGCGGCTTCTTCGACGGGCGCGGCCTGGCGGCGGCGCTCGCGTACGGGGCGGCCGGGGTCGCGATGGGGACGCGGTTCCTGCTGACGTCGGACTCGACGGTGCCGGACGCGGCGAAGGCGCGCTATCTGGCGGCGGCCGTCGGGGACGTGACGGTCACGCGGGCCGTGGACGGGCTGCCGCACCGCGTGCTGCGCACGGACCTGGTCGACGCATTGGAGCGCTCCGGCCGGGTGCGGGCGCTGGCGCGGGCGGTGCGCGCGGCAGCGGGCTACCGGGCGCTGTCGGGCACGGGCTGGCGCCGGATGGTCCGGGAGGGCCGCGCGCTGCGCCACGGCAAGGACCTGACGTGGAGCCAGGTCCTGATGGCCGCGAACACGCCGATGCTGCTGCGGGCGGCCATGGTGGACGGCCGGACGGACCTGGGGGTGATGGCCGCCGGGCAGGTCGCCGGGGTGATCGGCGACCTGCCGTCGTGCGCGGACCTCGTGGCCAGGATCATGCGGGAGGCCGAGGAGGCCCGGGAGCGGGTGGGCCGGTACTGAGGGGCCGTCAGAGGCGTTCGATGATGGTCACGTTGGCCTGGCCGCCGCCCTCGCACATGGTCTGCAGGCCGAACCGTCCGCCCGTGCGCTCCAGTTCGTGCAGGAGCGTCGTCATCAGCCGCGCGCCGGTCGCGCCGAGCGGATGCCCGAGCGCGATGGCCCCGCCGTTCACGTTGACCCGGTCGGGGTCGGCGCCTGTTTCCTTCAGCCAGGCGAGGACGACGGGGGCGAACGCCTCGTTGATCTCCACGAGGTCGATGGCGTCGATGGGCAGGCCGGTCTTCTTCAGGGCGTGGGCGGTGGCGGGGATCGGCGCGGTCAGCATGCGCAGGGGGTCCTCGCCGCGCACCGACAGGTGGTGCACGCGGGCCCGGGGGGTGAGGCCGTGCTCGCGCACCGCCCGCTCGGAGGCGAGCAGCATCGCGGCCGCCCCGTCGGAGACCTGCGAGGAGCACGCGGCGGTGATCGTGCCCCCGGTGACGACCGGCCGCAGGGCGGCCATCTTCTCCAGCGAGGTGTCCCGGCGCGGACCCTCGTCCACGGCGACCGGCCCGTAGGGCACGATCTCCCGTTCGAAGCGGCCCTCGTCGACGGCCCGCAGCGCCCGCCGGTGCGAGCGCAGAGCGAACTCCTCCTGCTCGCGCCGGCCGATCCGCCACTTCGCGGCGATCATCTCGGCGCCCGCGAACTGGTTGACGGGCTTGGTCCCGTACCGGGCGCGCCAGCCCTCGCTGCCCGCGAAGGGGCCCTCGGTCAGTCCGAGGGGTTCCGCGGCCTGCCGGGTGGCGAAGGCGATGGGGATCATCGACATGTTCTGCACGCCGCCCGCCACGACCAGGTCCTGGGTGCCGGAGAGCACGGCCTGGGCGGCGAAGTGCACGGCCTGCTGCGAGGAGCCGCACTGCCGGTCCACGGTGACGCCCGGGACCTCCTCGGGCAGACCGGCCGCCAGCCAGCAGGTCCGCGCGATGTCACCGGCCTGCGGCCCGACCGCGTCCAGACAGCCGAAGACGACGTCCTCGACGGCGGCCGGGTCGACGTCCACCCGGCCGAGCAGCGCGGTCAGGACGTGGGCGCCGAGGTCGGCGGGGTGGACCGCCCCGAGCCCTCCCCCGCGCCGTCCGACGGGCGTACGGACCGCTTCGACGATGTAGGCCTCGGCCATGGCGACTCCCTGCGTCGGGGGGCTATGCGCGTACGGCGATCCCGTCCAGCACCATCGACAGGTACTGCCGGGCGATCTCCTCGGGGCTGTGCTGTCCGCCGGGCCGATACCAGGACGCGGCGACCCACACCGTGTCGCGGACGAACCGGTAGGTCAGGCGGACGTCGAGGTCGGGCCGGAACACCTCGGCCGCGACACCGCGCTCCAGCGTCGACAGCCACGCCTTCTCGAACCGGCGCTGCGACTCGGCGAGGAACGCGAACCGCTCCTGGGCGGCGAGCTGCCGGTTCTCCTTCTGGTAGATCGCGACGGCGGCCCGGTGCCGGTCGATCTCCCGGAACGACTCGGTGACCAGGGCCTCCAGCGTCTCGCGCGGGCCCAGCCCGGCCTCCAGGACGGCGTCGTAGCCGGACCACAGCTCGTCGAGGAAGGAGCGCAGGATCTCCTCGAGCATCGACTCCTTGGAGTCGAAGTGGTAGTAGAGGCTGCCCGCGAGCATGCCGGCGTGGTCGGCGATCGTACGGACGGTGGTGGCGTTGTAGCCCTGCTCGGCGAACACCTCGGCGGCGGTGTCGAGGAGTTCACGGCGTCGGGCGGCCGCGGCGGTCACCTGGGGTTCCTTCTTCTTGGTCGGCACCGGTCCATTGTCGTCGGTCGTCATCGGGGTCTAGGCGTGCTGGTTGCTGACGGAGACGGTCTCCCCGGTCATGTACGAGGAGTAGTCCGACGCGAGGAAGACGATCACGTTGGCCACCTCCCAGGGTTCGGCGGCCCGTCCGAACGCCTCACGGGCGGTGAGTTCCTCCAGCAGCGCGGGGGTCGTCACCCGGGACAGATGCGGGTGCAGGGCGAGGCTGGGCGCCACCGCGTTGACCCGCACCCCGTACGGGGCGGCCTCGACGGCGGCGCACCGGGTCAGCGCCATGACCCCGGCCTTCGCGGCGGCGTAGTGGGCCTGCCCGGCCTGGGCGCGCCAGCCGACGACGGACGAGTTGTTGACGATCACGCCGCCGCCGGTGGCGCGCATCCGGCGCAGGGCGGCCCGGGTGCAGCGGAAGGTGCCACCGAGCGTGACGTCGAGGACGCGCGTCCACTGCTCGTCGGTCATGTCGACCAGAGGGGCCGTCCCGCCGAGCCCGGCGTTGTTGACGACGATGTCGAGCCGGCCGTGCTCCCGTTCCGCGGTGTCGAACAGGGCGCGTACCTGGGTCTCGTCGGTGACGTCGCACACCGTGGACGTCACCGCGTCCCCGAACTCCTGGGCGAGCTGGGCCTGATGATCCTTGAGGCGCCGGGTGTGCGGGTCGCTGATCAGGACCCGCGCGCCCTCCTGGAGAAGGCGCCGGGCGGTCGCCCCGCCGATGCCGGCGCCCGCCGCCGCCGTGACGACGGCCGTGCGACCGCGCAGCAGTCCGTGCCCGGGAACGTACGCCGGTGCCTCGACGGGTGTCATGGCAGCACGCTAACCTACCAAACACTTGTTAGGGAAGACCGTCGGGGAAGCTCCGCTCGTCCGTGAGGAGGACGCTTTGGACCTCACGTACTCCGCCGCCGACGAGGCGTTCCGCGCCGAGGCCCGCGCCTGGCTGCGGGAGCATGTGCCGGAGCGTCCGCCGCCGTCGCTGGAGACCGCGGAGGGCTTCGCCGCGCACCGCGCGTGGGAGGCCGAACTGTCCGCCGCCCGCTGGTCGGTCGTCGACTGGCCGGCCCGGTACGGCGGCCGGGACGCCTCGCTGGTGCGCTGGCTGCTGTTCGAGGAGGAGTACTACGCGGCGGGCGCGCCGGGCCGCGTCGGGCAGAACGGCGTCAGCCTGCTCGCCCCGACCCTCTTCGCGCACGGCACCGAGGAGCAGCGCGCGCGGGTGCTGCCGCCCATGGGCACCGGGGAGGTGGTGTGGGCGCAGGCGTGGTCGGAGCCGGAGGCGGGCTCGGACCTGGCCGCGCTGCGGTCGAAAGCCGTCCGGGTGTCCGGCGGCTGGCTGCTGTCGGGGCAGAAGACGTGGTCGTCGCGAGCCGCGTTCGCGGACCGCGCGTTCGGGCTGTTCCGCTGCGACCCGGACGCCGAGCGGCCTCATCTCGGTCTCGTCTACGTGATGTTCGGCCTGCGCGCCCCGGGGGTGACGGTCCGTCCGATCGCCCGGCTCGACGGCAGGCCGGCCTTCGCGGAGCTGTTCCTGGACGAGGTGTTCGTGCCGGACGACGACGTGATCGGGGAACCCGGCGAGGGCTGGCGGATCGCGATGGCCGCGACCGGCAACGAACGCGGGCTGATGCTGCGCTCCCCCGGCCGCTTCCTCGCGAGCGCCGGCCGGCTGCACCGGCTGTGGCGGGCGCGGGGCGAGCCGGAGAGCGCGCGGGCCCGGGTCGCCGACGCGCTGATCGGGGCGCGCGCCTACCAGTTGTTCGCCTGCGCCGCGGTGTCCCGGCTCGCGGACGGCGGGTCGATCGGCCCGGAGTCCAGCCTGAACAAGGTGTTCTGGTCGGAGTACGACATCGCGCTGCACGAGACGGCCCTCGATCTGCTCGGCGCCGAGGGCGAGGCGGCCGACACCGAGTGGGCGGAGCGGTACGTCTTCGCGCTGGCCGGACCGCTGTACGCGGGCACGAACGAGATCCAGCGGGACATCATCGCCGAGCGCCTGCTCGGCCTGCCGAAGGGGCGCCGCGGATGAGGCGCCTCGCCCGCGACGCCGAGGGGGCGCCGCTCATGAGGTGCCCGCCCGCACCGCCCATGACCTTCCCGCCCGCGCCGCCGAAGGGGCCCCGCCCACGACGTACCCCGCCCACGCCACCGAGGAGGCGGTGCCCATGAGGTTTCTGTTCGACGCCGAGCAGCGTGCCTTCATCGGATCGCTGGACAAGATGCTGACCACGGCGGACACCCCGGCGGTCGTCCGGGCGTGGAGCCGGGGCGAGCATGCGGCGGGCCGCGCCCTGTGGTCCCGGCTCGCCGACGCCGGCGTGTGGGCGCTCGCGGTCCCCGAGTCCCGGGGCGGGCTGGGCCCCCGGCCCGTGGAACTCGCCGTCGCCTTCGTGGAACTGGGGCGGCACGCGGTGCCGGGCCCTCTGGTGGAGACGGTCACGGCGGCGGTGCTGCTGGCCGGGCTGCCCGAGACCGGCCCCGCGGGGCGGCTGGTGCCGGCGCTGCAGGCGGGCGAGGCGCTGGCGACCGTGGCGTGGGACGCGCCGTACGCGCTGGACGGGGACGTGGCCGGCGTACGGCTCGCGCTCACCGGCGAGGGCCTGTTCCTCTCCCCCGGACACGGACCGGTGCGCCGCTCCCTGGACCCGGCCCGCCGTCTGACCTCCCTCGCGCCCGGAGGGCGGCTGCTCGCCTCCGGGCCACCGCCCGCGCGGGCCCTCCTCCACGCCCGTCTGTGCACCGCCGCGCAGGCCCTCGGCGTCGGGGAGGCCCTGCTCGCCCAGGCCGTCGGCCATGTCCGGCGGCGCACCCAGTTCGGGGTCCCCGTCGGCTCGTTCCAGGCGGTCAAACACCGGCTGGCCGACGCCCGGATCGGTCTCGAGTTCGCCCGGCCCCTCGTCTTCGGCGCCGCGCTGACCCTGGACCCCGCCGACGTCGCCGCCGCCAAGGTGGCCGCCGGTGAGGCCGCGTACGCCACCGCCCGGGCGGCCCTCCAGGCGCACGGGGCGATCGGCTACACCGCGGAGTGCGACCTGTCGCTGTGGCTGACCAAGGCCCGTGCGCTGCTGGGCGCCTGGGGCGACCCGGACACCTGCCGGACCGAGGTGCTGCGGGGCGCGGGCCTCCGGTGAGCGCGGGCCGCCGTCAGACGGGGGGCACGATGCCCCGCGCCCGCGCCGCCGCCAGCCACTGCGGGAACTCCCCGACGAGACGGTCGTACAGCTCGCCGTCCGGCATCGCCGACGGGTTCTGGCCGGCGTGGAAGAACCCGGCGTTGTCGACGACCCGCTTGTCCGGCACCGGGAGCTCGTCGAGCCGGCGCAGGAAGTCGAACTGCTTGCTGCCCCGGTCGCCGAACCCGACGAACTGCCAGAACAGCGGGAGCCGTGCCGCCTTGCACAAGTACCGCTCGGCGGCGAGCCGGTTGATGGGCCCGCCGTCGGTCTGGAAGACGACCAGGGCCGGCTGCTTCGACCCGCTGTCCAGGTAGTGGTCGATGACGGCGTCCATGGCCAGGTGGTAGCTGGTCCTCCCCATGTGCCCGAGCCCGGACACGATCCGCTCGATCCGGCCCTGGTGGGCGTCCAGCGCGATCTCGGTGACGGCGTCGACGTCGGTGGAGAAGAAGACGACCGGGACCCGGCCGTCGTCGTCGAGGTGCGCCGACAGCCCGAGCACCCGGTCGGCCAGGGCCTGCACACTGCCGTCCCCGTAGAACGGCTTCATCGACCCGGAGTAGTCCACCACCAGGTAGACGGCGGCCCGCGCCCCGTCGAGACCGTGCTTGCGCAGCGACACCCCTGCGCTGCGGTACGGGCCCGCCAGCGCGGGCGCGGTCTCCTCCACCTTGCTCAGACTGATCGCGGCCATGTCCCCTGCCCCCTCGTACGGCACCCCGGCGGCCCGACCCTACGGCACACCCGTCCCGCTCTCCCCTTCTGCTCTGCACCGGCATTCGATTTCGGCACCGGGGTTCGATATTTTGTTCGCCGCCGTATCTTGTTCGCCGCCGTCCTCATCGGCTCACCGTTCATTCGATCCTTCAGGGAGCCGGCAGTGGAGCCCGAGCCCACCGACGCAGCCGTCACCACGTGCTACCGCCACCCCAGGGTGGAGTCGCATGTGCGGTGCACGCGCTGCGACCGCTACATCTGCCCCTCCTGCATGCGGGAGGCGGCCGTCGGGCACCAGTGCGTGGAGTGTGTGAAGGAGGGGGCGCGCTCGGTCCGGCAGGCCCGCACGCTCGTCGGCGGTCGGATCACGAGCACACCGCTGGTGACCTCGGTCCTCATCGGCCTGAACCTGGTCGCCTACCTGGCCGAGCTGGCCCGCCCGGAGCTGGTCGACCGGTTCGCGATGGTGTCCGCCCGCCTGACCGGGCCGGACGGCGCCTTCTACGTCTACCAGCCCGGACTCCCGCCCGGCTTCGAGCCGTCCGGTCTGGTCGCCGGGCAGTGGGAACGGCTGCTCACCAGCGGCTTCCTCCACCTGCCGCCGACGGAGGGCACCTTCGGGCTGCTGCACATCGTGCTGAACATGCTCGCGCTGTGGCAGCTCGGCCGGGTCGTGGAGCCCATGCTGGGGCGGCTGCGGTTCATCGCGCTGTACCTTCTGGCCACGCTCGGCGGCTCGGTCTTCGAGCTGATGCTCACCGACGTGAACACGGAGTCGCTGGGCGCGTCCGGCGCGATCTTCGGACTGGGCGCCGCCTACTACGTGCTGGCCCGCCGGATCGGGGCGGACATGCGGTCCGTCAACCGGTTCATGGTGTTCCTGCTGCTGTGGATGCTGCTGTCCGCGGGCCTGACCTCCTGGCAGGGCCACCTCGGCGGACTGCTGACCGGCGCGGCGGTCACCGCCGCCTTCGCCTACGCCCCGCGCGGACCGCGCCAGGCCCTGATCCAGACGGCCGCGTGCGCGGGCGTCCTCGTCCTGCTCGCCGTGGCCGCCTTCGCCAAGGTCTCCGAGCTGACCGGTGGAGGAATACCCCTGTGAAGCGTTCCGGCATCCTGATCTTCGCGGCGGCGCCGCTGGCGCTCACCGCGGCGGCGTACTTCCTCATGCCCACCGACTCCGCCGAGAGCCCTGCCTCCCCCACCGTCAGCACCCAGGAGGCCTCCCGTCAGGAGGCCAAGTCCCGTGCGGAGAAGGAGCGGTCGGCGGACGACGAGCTGATCGCGGACCAGCCGCCCGGCCTCGCCGCCCCGGCCACGAAGACCCTCGCCCAACAGCTGGTGTCCAGCGCCGAGAACTCCACCCTGAAGTGGCGTGACACCTTCGGCTACATCGAGGACATCGGCGACGGCCAGGGCTACACGGCGGGCATCATCGGCTTCTGCACCGGCACCAACGACCTGCGCATCCTGGTCGAGCGCTACACCGCCGACCACCCGGGCAACGGGCTCGCGAAGTACCTCCCCGCGCTGCGCGCCGTCGACGGCACCGACTCGCACGAGGGCCTGGACCCCGGCTTCACCGAGGCGTGGAAGGCGGAGGCCCGCAAGCCTGAGTTCCAGCAGGCCCAGCTCGCCGAACGCGACCGCGCCTACTTCGAACCGGCCGTGCGCCTCGCCAAGCTCGACGGGCTGGGCACCCTGGGCCAGTTCATCTACTACGACGCGATGGTCTTCCACGGCCCCGGCATCGACGACGACGGCTTCTACGTGCTGCGCGAACGCGCCCAGCGCGAGGCGGACACCCCCGCCCAGGGCGGCTCCGAGAAGGAGTACCTGGACATCTTCCTCGACATCCGCCGCGAGGCCATGAAGGACAAGCGCCCCGGCATCGACACCAGCCGCATCGACACCGCCCAACGGCAGTTCCTCTACGACGGCAACCTCGACCTGAAGCCGCCGCTGACGTGGAAGGTGTACGGGGAGACCTACCACCTGCCGTAGCCGCCGGCCCGCCCCCGGCCGTCCTGGGGCCGTCCCCGGCCGTCCGGGCCGTCCCGGACATGCCGACGGCGCCTGCCCGTTCGTCCGGTCGGGGACGAGGCAGACGCCGTCTCGGGGGGTCCGGGGGAAACCCCCGGATTCCCGCCCGTACGCCGTTGTACGGGACGTTCTCGGATGATCCGGGGAAGATCAGACCGCCAGGGCGCGGTCCGTCGGGCGGATCGGGGCCGGCAGCTCGCTCGCACCCGTCAGGAAGCGGTCGCAGCCGCGGGCGGCCGAGCGGCCCTCGGCGATCGCCCACACGATGAGCGACTGGCCGCGGCCCGCGTCACCGGCGACGAACACGCCGGGCACGTTGGTCTGGAAGTCGGCGTCGCGGGCGATGTTGCCGCGCTCGTCGAGCTCCAGGCCGAACTGCTCGACCAGGCCGTTCTCCCGGTCGGTGCCGGTGAAGCCCATCGCGAGGGTGACCAGCTGGGCGGGGATCTTGCGCTCGGTGCCCGGCTTCTGGGTCAGCTTGCCGTCGACGAACTCGACCTCGGTGAGGTGCAGCCACTGGACGTTGCCGTCCTCGTCGCCCTCGAAGTGGGTGGTGGAGACGGAGTAGACCCGCTCGCCGCCCTCCTCGTGCGCGGACGTCACCTTGTAGAGCATCGGGAACGTCGGCCACGGCTGGCTGACGTTGTTCCGCTCGTCGCTCGGGCGGGGCATGATCTCCAGCTGCGTCACCGAGGCCGCGCCCTGGCGGTGGGCGGTGCCCACGCAGTCGGCGCCGGTGTCGCCGCCGCCGATGACGACGACGTGCTTGCCCTCGGCGGAGATCGGGGAGGTGACGTAGTCGCCCTCCTGGACCTTGTTCGCCAGTGGCAGGTACTCCATCGCCTGGTACACACCCTTCAGCTCCCGCCCGGGGACGGGGAGGTCACGGGCGGTGGTGGCGCCGGCGGCGATGACGACGGCGTCGTACCGCTTCTTCAGGTCGGTCGCCTTGAGGTCGCGGCCGATCTCGACGCCGGTGCGGAAGCGGGTGCCCTCCGCGCGCATCTGCTCGATACGGCGGTTGATGTGCCGCTTCTCCATCTTGAACTCGGGGATGCCGTAGCGCAGCAGGCCGCCGACGCGGTCGGCGCGCTCGTACACGGCCACGGTGTGGCCGGCCCGGGTCAGCTGCTGGGCGGCGGCCAGGCCGGCCGGGCCCGAGCCGATGACGGCGACGGTCTTGCCGGACAGGCGCTCGGGGATCTGCGGAGCGACGTCCCCGGTCTCCCACGCCTTGTCGATGATCGAGACCTCGACGTTCTTGATGGTGACCGGCGGCTGGTTGATGCCGAGCACACACGCCGACTCGCAGGGCGCGGGGCAGAGGCGACCGGTGAACTCCGGGAAGTTGTTGGTCGCGTGCAGCCGCTCCTGGGCGGCCGCCCAGTCCTCGCGGTAGGCGTAGTCGTTCCACTCCGGGATGAGGTTCCCGAGCGGACAGCCGTTGTGGCAGAACGGGATGCCGCAGTCCATGCACCGGCTGGCCTGCTTGCTGATGATCGGCAGCAGGGAGCCGGGGACGTAGACCTCGTTCCAGTCCTTCAGCCGCACGTCGACGGGGCGGGACTTGGCGACCTCGCGCCCGTGGTTGAGAAAGCCCTTGGGATCAGCCATTGGTCGCCGCCTCCATCATCTTCTCGGTGATCTCGGTCTCGGTGAGACCGGCTCGCTCGGCGGCGTCCTTGGCGGCGAGCACTGCCTTGTACGTGCTGGGGATGATCTTGCTGAAGCGGTCCACCGCGGTGTCCCACTCGGCGAGGAGCTTCTCGGCGACCGTGGACCCGGTCTCCTCCTGGTGGCGGCGCACGACGTCGTGCAGCCACTGCTTGTCGGCGTCGTCGAGCGCCTCGACGGCACCCACGTTGCCGGCGTTGACGTTGTCCCGGTCGAGGTCGATCACGTAGGCGACACCGCCGGACATGCCGGCCGCGAAGTTGCGGCCCGTCTCGCCGAGGACCACCGCGTGACCGCCGGTCATGTACTCGCAGCCGTGGTCGCCCACGCCCTCGGAGACGACCAGGGCGCCGGAGTTGCGGACGCAGAACCGCTCGCCGGTCCGGCCGCGCAGGAACAGCTCGCCGCCGGTCGCGCCGTACGCGATGGTGTTGCCCGCGATCGTCGAGTACTCGGCGAGGTGGTCGGCGGCCCGGTCGGGCCGGACCACGACGCGCCCGCCGGACAGGCCCTTGCCGACGTAGTCGTTGGCGTCGCCCTCCAGGCGCAGCGTCACACCGCGCGGGAGGAAGGCGCCGAAGGACTGGCCCGCGGAACCGGTGAAGGTGATGTCGATGGTGTCGTCGGGCAGGCCCGCGCCACCGAACTTCTTCGTCACCTCGTGGCCGAGCATGGTGCCGACCGTGCGGTTGATGTTGCGGACCTTGACCTGGGCGCGCACCGGCTGGGCGTCGGTCGCGGAGTCGGCGGCGAGGGCGTCGGCGGCGAGCTTGATCAGCTCGTTGTCGAGCGCCTTCTCCAGGCCGTGGTCCTGCGCGACCAGCTGGTGGCGCACCGCGCCGGCCGGCAGGTCGGGCACGTGGAACAGCGGCTCCAGGTCCAGGCCCTGCGCCTTCCAGTGGTCGACCGCGCGGGTCACGTCGAGCGCCTCGGCGTGGCCGACGGCCTCCTCGATGGAGCGGAAGCCCAGCTCGGCGAGGAGCTCGCGGACCTCTTCGGCGATGTAGCGGAAGAAGTTGACGATGTACTCGGCCTTGCCGGAGAAGCGGTCGCGCAGCACCGGGTTCTGGGTGGCGATGCCGACCGGGCAGGTGTCCAGGTGGCAGACGCGCATCATGACGCAGCCGGAGACGACGAGCGGCGCGGTCGCGAAACCGAACTCCTCGGCGCCGAGCAGCGCGGCGATGACGACGTCGCGGCCGGTCTTCAGCTGCCCGTCGGTCTGCACGACGATGCGGTCGCGCAGGCCGTTGAGCAGCAGGGTCTGCTGGGTCTCGGCGAGGCCGAGCTCCCAGGGGCCGCCCGCGTGCTTCAGCGAGGTCAGCGGGGAGGCGCCGGTGCCGCCGTCGTGGCCGGAGATGAGGACGACGTCCGCGTGGGCCTTGGACACACCGGCCGCGACCGTGCCGACGCCGACCTCGGAGACCAGCTTGACGTGAATGCGCGCCTGGGGGTTGGCGTTCTTCAGGTCGTGGATCAGCTGGGCGAGGTCCTCGATGGAGTAGATGTCGTGGTGCGGCGGCGGGGAGATGAGGCCCACGCCCGGCGTCGAGTGACGCGTCTTCGCGACCCACGGGTAGACCTTGTGGCCGGGCAGCTGGCCGCCCTCGCCGGGCTTGGCGCCCTGGGCCATCTTGATCTGGATGTCGTCGGCGTTGACCAGGTACTCGCTGGTCACACCGAAGCGGCCGGAGGCGACCTGCTTGATGGACGACCGGCGGGCCGGGTCGTACAGACGGTCCGGGTCCTCGCCGCCCTCACCGGTGTTGGACTTGCCGCCCAGCTGGTTCATGGCGATGGCGAGGGTCTCGTGCGCCTCCTTGGAGATGGAGCCGTACGACATGGCGCCGGTGGAGAAGCGCTTGACGATCTCGCTGACCGGCTCGACCTCCTCGAGGGGGATCGAGGGGCGGTCGGACTTGAAGCCGAACAGGCCGCGCAGCGTCATCAGGCGCTCGGACTGCTCGTTCACGCGCTCGGTGTACTTCTTGAAGATGTCGTAGCGGCCGGTGCGCGTGGAGTGCTGGAGGCGGAAGACCGTCTCCGGGTCGAACAGGTGCGGCTCGCCCTCGCGGCGCCACTGGTACTCGCCGCCTATCTCCAGGGCGCGGTGCGCCGGGGCGATGCCGGAGGCCGGGTAGGCCTTGGCGTGCCGGGCGGCGACCTCCTTGGCGATCACGTCGATGCCGACGCCGCCGATCTTGCTGGTGGTGCCGTTGAAGTACTCCTCGACGAAGGCCGCTTCGAGACCGACGGCCTCGAAGACCTGGGCGCCGCGGTAGGAGGCGACGGTGGAGATGCCCATCTTGGACATGACCTTGAGCACGCCCTTGCCGAGGGCGTAGATCAGGTTCCGGATGGCCTGCTCGGCCTCGATGCCGGGCAGGAAGGTACCGGCGCGGACCAGGTCCTCGACGGACTCCATCGCCAGGTACGGGTTGACGGCGGCGGCGCCGTAGCCGATGAGCAGCGCGACGTGGTGGACCTCGCGGACGTCGCCGGCCTCGACCAGCAGGCCCACGTGGGTGCGCTGCTTGGTGCGGATGAGGTGGTGGTGGACGGCCGCGGTGAGCAGCAGCGACGGGATCGGCGCGTGCTCGGCGTCGGAGTGCCGGTCCGACAGGACGATCAGCCGGGCGCCGTTCTCGATGGCGGCGTCGGCCTCGGCGCAGATCTCCTCGATGCGCGCGGCGAGGGCGTCGCCGCCGCCGGAGACCCGGTACAGGCCGGAGAGCGTCGCGGCCTTGAAGCCGGGCATGTCGCCGTCGGCGTTGATGTGGATGAGCTTGGCCAGCTCGTCGTTGTCGATCACCGGGAAGGGCAGGGTGACCGAGCGGCAGGAGGCGGCGGTCGGCTCCAGCAGGTTGCCCTGCGGGCCCAGCGAGGAGCGCAGCGAGGTGACGAGCTCCTCGCGGATGGCGTCCAGCGGCGGGTTGGTGACCTGCGCGAACAGCTGGGTGAAGTAGTCGAAGAGCAGCCGGGGGCGGTCACTCAGCGCGGCGATCGGCGAGTCGGTGCCCATCGAGCCGATCGGCTCGGCGCCGGCCTTGGCCATCGGCGCGAGGATGATGCGCAGCTCTTCCTCGGTGTAGCCGAAGGTCTGCTGGCGGCGGGTGACCGAGGCGTGGGTGTGCACGATGTGCTCACGCTCGGGCAGGTCCGACAGCTCGATCTCGCCGGCCTCCAGCCACTCCGCGTACGGCTGCTCAGTGGCGAGGCCGGCCTTGATCTCGTCGTCCTCGATGATGCGGTGCTCGGCGGTGTCGACGAGGAACATGCGGCCCGGCTGGAGGCGGCCCTTGCGGACGACCTTGGCGGGGTCGATGTCGAGGACGCCGACCTCGGAGCCGAGGACGACGAGGCCGTCGTCGGTGACCCAGTAGCGCCCGGGGCGCAGGCCGTTGCGGTCGAGGACCGCGCCGACCTGGGTGCCGTCGGTGAAGGTGACACAGGCGGGGCCGTCCCAGGGCTCCATCATCGTGGAGTGGAACTGGTAGAAGGCGCGGCGGGCCGGGTCCATGGAGTCGTGGTTCTCCCACGCCTCCGGGATCATCATCAGCACGGAGTGCGGCAGGGAGCGCCCGCCGAGGTGCAGCAGCTCCAGGACCTCGTCGAAGGAGGCGGAGTCGGAGGCGTCCGGGGTGCAGACCGGGAAGATGCGCTCCAGGCCCTTGTCGCCGAACAGGTCGGAGACCAGCTGCGACTCGCGGGCGCGCATCCAGTTGCGGTTGCCCTTGACGGTGTTGATCTCACCGTTGTGCGCGACGAAGCGGTAGGGGTGCGCGAGCGGCCACGACGGGAAGGTGTTCGTGGAGAAGCGCGAGTGGACGAGCGCGATGGCCGAGGCGAAGCGGCGGTCGGACAGGTCCGGGAAGAAGGGCTCGAGCTGGCCGGTGGTCAGCATGCCCTTGTAGACGATGGTGCGGGCCGACAGCGAGGGGAAGTAGACCCCGGCCTCGCGCTCGGCGCGCTTGCGCAGGACGAACGCCTTGCGGTCGAGGGTGATGTCCTTGGAGGAACCGTCCGCGACGAAGATCTGGCGGAAGGCCGGCATCGTCGAGCGGGCGGTGGCGCCGAGCAGTCCGGGGGCGACCGGGACCTCGCGCCACCCGAGGACGTCGAGGCCCTCTTCGGCGGCGATCGTCTCGATGCGCGCGACGGCGTCCTCGGTGCCGTCCTCCGGCAGGAAGGCGATGCCGACGGCGTAGGCGCCGGCCTCGGGGAGCTCGAACCCGGCGACCTCGCGCAGGAAGGCGTCCGGCACCTGGGAGAGGATGCCCGCGCCGTCACCCGAGTCGGGCTCGGAGCCGGTGGCGCCGCGGTGCTCGAGATTGCGCAGAACGGTCAGCGCCTGCTCGACCAGCGTGTGGCTCGCCTCTCCGGTGAGGGTGGCCACGAAGCCGACGCCGCAGGCGTCGTGCTCGTCGCGGGGGTCGTACATACCCTGCGCAGCAGGGCGAGCATCCATGAAGGACCAGTTCTGGCCATTCGTGGAGTGCTGGGACGGCTGGCGCGGCGTACGCATCGGCTCTCCCGTCGTCGTCATTTGGCTGGGGGTTCCCCGGGAACAAGGCCGGGGAGCAGTGCAAGGGACGACGTTGGCCCTCTGCGTGATCGCAAAATTTCGTGCAGGTTACATGATGGAACGACTCTCGGGAACCGGGATACTCCGTTCCACCATGCGGACACCACGGCCTGCGGCGGGGGTCCCGCGGATATGGCTCGAAGTATGTGGAGGACCGGACGAGGCAGGTCCATGCCCGACGGCCCACAGGGAGGCGGAAGGGGCGTCGTCGCCCACCCCGCGCGTGCGCTGGAGGCGTCATTGCCCACAGTGCTTACGGCTCATGCCCGGTGGTCATGCTCCCGAAACCAGCGAGTAACGGAAACTTATGCGGTCCCTCGCATATGTACCAGGCGCGCTATCCTACGGCCGTTCCGAAGAAAGTACCCAGGGCGTACGTCACACCGGCCGCCGCGCCACCCAGGGCGAGCTGCCGCAGCCCGCTGTACCACCAGCTGCGTGCCGTGACCTTGGCGACGACCGCGCCGCACAGGAAGAGCCCGAAGAGCGCGAGCAGCACCGCGGGCCACAGCGCGGTGGCGCCGAGCAGGTACGGCAGGAGCGGCAGCAGGGCGCCGAGGGCGAAGGACCCGAACGACGACACGGCCGCGACCAGCGGCGAGGGCAGGTCGCCGGGATCGATGCCCAGCTCCTCCCGGGCGTGTATCTCCAGGGCCACCTCGGGGTCGCGGGAGAGCTGTTCGGCGACGGCCCGCGCGAGGTCCGCGTCCACGCCCCGGGCCTCGTAGAGGGCCGCCAGCTCGGCCTCCTCGTCCTTGGGGTGCTTGCTCAGCTCCCGCCGCTCGACGGCCAGTTCCGCTTCGACGAGTTCGCGCTGCGAGGCGACCGAGGTGTACTCGCCGGCCGCCATGGAGAAGGCGCCGGCGGCGAGTCCCGCGAGGCCGCTGAGCACGATGGTCTGGTGGCTGACGGCACCGCCGGCGACACCGGTCATGAGGGCGAGGTTGGAGACGAGGCCGTCCATCGCGCCGAAGACGGCGGGGCGCAGCCAGCCGCCGTTCACATCGCGGTGGGTGTGGTTGTCGCGGTGCGCCTCGTGCAGCGCGGCCTCGGTCTCGATGATCGCCATGGGATTTCCCCCCGGAGGAAGTCAGGTAAGGCTGTCTTTAGACGCGTTCTACTCTTCGACAACGACAAATCTACGCCGTCGCATTCCCTCCCGCCAGCAAGGAAAGGCTGCGCTAACCTGCGGTTTTCCCCGGAAAGCCGCCACGCGGCCGGGGCCTCGCAGGACAGGTCGACCGGGTGACAGTGGCCCCGGTGAGGCTCAGGTCAACCGCCGACGGTGGGACACATCCGCAAAGGGCTCCGCGCCCTGGCGGAACCCCCGGAGGAGAGGCCGCGTATGGCATCGATCGCCCGCACCCCCTCGGTTCCGGCGCCCGGCGCCGCCGGAGAGCTCCGCGAGCGGGCCCGCGGCGCCCTGCTGGGCCTGGCGGTCGGCGACGCGCTGGGGGCTCCCGCCGAGAACATGAAGCCCTCGGAGATCCGCGCCCGGTGGGGCCGCATCACCGGGTTCGTGGCCGAGCACCCTTGCGGCACCGACGACACCGAGTACGCGATCTTCTCGGGGCTGCTGCTGGCCCGCCACGGCTCGGCTCTCACACCGGCCCATGTCGAGGCGGCCTGGCACGAGTGGATCGCGGACCGCGCCGAAGGGCCGTTCCGGGGCGCCGGGTTCAGCGAGCGGGGCACGCTGGAGAACCTGCGCCGCGGCCTCGCCGCCCCCATCTCGGCCCAGCACCGGCACGCCTGGAGCGACGGGCTGGCGATGCGGGCGGCGCCGTTCGGGGTGTTCGCCGCGGGCCGCCCGGCGGAGGCGGCCCGGCTGGTCGCGATCGACGGCTCGGTGAGCCACGACGGCGAGGGCATCTACGGCGGCCAGGCCGTGGCGGCCGGAGTGGCCGCGGCCATGGCCGGGGCGCCCACCCCGGTGGTGGTGGCCTCGGCGCTCGCCGTCGTCCCGGACGACTCCTGGACGGCCCGCTCCCTGCGCCGGGCCGCCGCGGTCGCCCACGAGGGGGAGCGCGCGGTGCGCTCCGCGGTGGTGATCGGCGGCTACCCCTGGACCGACCTCGCCCCCGAGGCGGTCGCCCTGGCCTTCGGGGCGTACGCGGCGGCCGACGGCGACTTCGTGCAGGCGGTGCTGACGGCGGTGAACATGGGCCGCGACGCGGACACGACGGCGGCGGTGGCGGGGGCGCTGGCCGGGGCGACCCAGGGAGAGGGGGCGATCCCCCCGGACTGGGCGGCCGCGATCGCCCCGGCCCGCGGCAGCTGCCTGCCGTCGATGGCGGGCCACCACGTGCTGGAGGTGGCGGAGCTCCTGGTCCCCGGCGACGACCGCAAATGGCTCTCCGGAGCCCTCACCCCGGCCAAGGAGCCCCTCGGATGACACCCCCGACCCCCTGGTCCGACCTCGAGTCCCCGGACTCCCCCTCACCCACAACGGCCGCGACGCTCCTGCCTCCGACCACCGACGCCGACCGGCACGGAACGGAGCCACCCACCCCCGCCACCGAAACCCCCCCGGC
>NZ_LLZN01000086.1 GCF_001509795.1 Streptomyces sp. NRRL WC-3605
CCCCGGCCCCCGGCCCCCGGCCATGACCTCACCGGCCGGCTCGGTGGGCCACGCTACTGCGGGCTCCGGCACGGGTGCGTGCGGGATTTCGGGACCGTCAGGCCGCCGCCGCGCGCCCCAAGGCGAACGTCCTCGCCGTCTCCGCCACCCTGCGGCCCAGGTGTTCCGCCGTCGCCACGTCGGCCTTGTGGACGGCGTCCGGGGCCGCGTCGACGTCGGTCTGGGCGGCGGCGCCGGCGAAGACGCCGAGGCGGTTGAGGTCGTTCTCGGAGGCGGTGCTGTGGTTCCAGCCCGGGAGCAGTCCGAGGTTGATCCAGTGCATGCCGAGCTGCCCGGCGAGGATCTGGAAGAACTGCAGGGTGTGCAGCTTGTCGCCGCTCTTGGAGCCGGAGTTGGTGAAGCCGGCCGCCAGCTTGTCCTTCCATGCCTGCGCGGCCCAGCGCTTGGATGTGGCCTCCGCGAAGGTGTGGAAGGCGCCGGACGCGGTGCCCATGTACGTCGGCGAGCCGAAGACGATCGCGTCGGAGCGGTCGAGGAGGGTCCACTGCTCCTCCGTGATCTCGTCCACCTTGATCAGGTGCACCTCGGCCCCGGACTCGGCGGCACCGGTGCGCACGGCCTCGGCGACGACGGCGGTGTGGCCGAAGCCGGAGTGGTAGGCGATGGAAACGACAGGGGTGGTCACAGGGCACTCCTGGGTGCGGGAGACGGCAGAGGGACCGAACGGCGATGACGTGCCGCCGGTCAATGACAGTAACCAGAGGAAAGCACTAACTACTAGAAAGCGCAAGCTTGAGGAAAGCGCCACTCTTGGGCGAGTGCGGCCTGCACGAAAGCGCAAGCGCCGCGACAGCGCTGTATGCGAGTACGCTATGCATATGGAGAGCACCCAGGACCGCACGGCGGAGCAGCAGCTTCCGTACAACGTGTTCGCTAGGACGTGTCCCTCACGCGGCACGCTGGAGCACGTCACGGGACGGTGGGGCGGACTCACGCTGGGCGCCCTGTACGAGGGGTCGCTGCGGTTCAACGAGCTGCGGCGCAGGGTCGACGGCGTCAGCGAGAAGATGCTGTCCCAGACGCTGCACGCGCTGGAGCGCGACGGCCTGGTGCACCGGGACGCGCAGCCGACGAACCCACCGCGCGTGGACTACGAGCTGACCCCGCTGGGCCGCGGGGTGGCCGAGCGGCTGATGAGCCTCATCCAGTTCGTTGAGGGGCAGATGGACGACGTGCTCACGGCACGACGGCACTACGACGAGACGCGCGGCACCCTCTGACACTTCGGGCAGAAGTAGCTGGACCGGTTCATCCAGGGCCGGCGCCGCATGGGTGTGCCGCAGCGCTTGCACGGCAGGCCCTCACGGCCGTACGCGTCGAGCGAGCGGTCGAAGTAGCCGGACTCGCCGTTGACGTTCACGTAGAGGCTGTCGAAGCTGGTGCCGCCGACCGCGAGGGCGGCGTTCATCACGTCCCGGGCGTGGCCCAGCAGCTCCATCGTGCGCGGCCGGGTGAGCGTCGCCGTCGGGCGGTCGTAGTGCAGGCGGGCGCGCCACAGGGCCTCGTCCGCGTAGATGTTGCCGACCCCGCTGATCAGCGACTGGTCGAGCAGGGCCCGCTTGACGGTGGTGCGCCGGCGCCGCAGCGCCTGGTGGAACGCCTCGTCGTCGAAGAGCGGGTCCAGGGGATCGCGGGCGATGTGCGCGATGACGTCGGGCAGGCCGTCGGGGGTCGTGTCGTGCAGCGAAAGGCCGCCGAAGGTCCGCTGGTCGACGAATCGGAGTTCGGTGCCGAGGGCGTCGGCGAAGCGCACCCGGATGCGCAGGTGCTTCTCCGCGGGAGCCGTGTGCGGCTGCACCAGGAGTTGGCCGCTCATGCCGAGGTGCGCCAGGATCGCCTGGCCGGTGTCGGACAGGGGCAGCCACAGGTACTTGCCGCGCCGGCTGGGGACACCGACGCGATGGCCCTTCAGGCGGTGCGCGAAGTCGTCGGCGCCCGCGACGTGCCGGCGCACGGAGCGCGGGTGCAGCACCTCGGCGTCGGCGACCGTGCGGTGGGCGACCCACCGCTCCAGGCCGCGCCGGACGACCTCGACCTCGGGCAACTCGGGCATGGTCTACCTCCTCACACCGTGCGGATACGGGCCGAGCGCCCGCCCCGGGGCCGGGACGGGCGCTCGGATCGCGCTGTTCGGTCAGGCGGAGGCCGACGCGTCGGCGTCGGGTTCGGCGGCGGCGTTCGCCGCCTCCTTGGCGCGCTCGTCCGCCGCGGTCCTGATGGACCGCCATGCGGACTCGGCGGCCTGCTGCTCCGCCTCCTTCTTGCTGCGGCCGGTGCCGGTGCCGTACGAGACGCCTCCGACGCGGGCGGCAGCAGTGAAGGTCTTCTCGTGGTCGGGGCCGGTCTCCGTGACCAGGTACTCGGGAACGCCGAGCCCTTCGGTCGCGGTGAGCTCCTGGAGACTGGTCTTCCAGTCCAGGCCGGCACCGAGGTTCGAGGACTTCTCGATCAGGGGGTCGAACAGGCGGTGCACCAGCTCCGCCGCCGAGTCGAGGCCCTGGTCGAGATAGACCGCGCCGATCACCGCTTCCAGGGTGTCGGCGAGGATGGACGCCTTGTCCCGGCCGCCCGTGCCCTCTTCACCACGGCCGAGCCGGATGAAGGCGCCCAGGTCGAGCCCGCGGCCCACCTCCGCCAGCGCACGCGAGTTGACCACCGCGGCCCGGAGCTTGGCCAACTGGCCCTCCGGCAGATCGGGGTGGGTGCGGTACAGCGTGTCCGTGACCACCAGGCCGAGCACGGAGTCCCCGAGGAACTCCAGCCGCTCGTTGGTGGGCAGACCGCCGTTCTCGTACGCGTAGGAGCGGTGGGTCAGCGCACGCACCAGAAGGGCGGACTCGAGCTTGTACCCGAGCCGCCCTTCCAACAGCGTGTGGGACGAGGCCTGGTTGTCCGCTGCGTTCTTCTTGGGCGTGGACACAGTGCCTCTCACCAGCCGCTCAGACCTCGAGGACCTGGCGCTTGTTGTAGGTGCCGCAAGACGGGCACGCGATGTGCTGCTGCTTGGGCTCGTGGCAGCGCTCGCACGCAACCAGGGTGGGGACCGCAGCCTTCCACTGCGACCGGCGGTGGCGCGTGTTGCTGCGCGACATCTTCCGCTTCGGAACAGCCACGGCTACTTCTCCTGCTTCTCGTCGACGCCCGGTTCGGCGCCGCTCTTGTCGTCCTTATCGCCGGGTTCGAGTGAATCGGCGAGTCCCTGCAGTGCCGCCCAACGGATGTCGACGGCGTCATGGTGGTGGTCCGGGTCGTCAGCGAGACGCACGCCGCACTCGGCGCACAGTCCCGGGCAGTCTTCCTGGCACACCGGCTGCATCGGCAGTGCGAGCACCACCGCATCACGCAGCACAGGCTCGAGGTCGAACAGGCCGTCCTCGAGAAAGAGCCTGTCCTCGTCGTCCTCGGCGTCGTCGCCGGGCTCCGCGCGGTGCGCACGGCCCCGGTCGTCGGCGTCAGGGTACGAGAACATCTCCTGGAAGTCCGCTTCCACATCGAGCTGAAGCGGCTCCAGACACCTTACGCACTCCCCCTCGGCCCGTGCACGGCCGGTGCCTGTGACAAGCACACCTTCCATGACCGACTCGAGCCGGAGTTCGAGCTCCAGCGGAGCGCCTTCCGGCACTCCGACGACCTTCGGGATCCCGAGATCCTTGGGGGCGTCGACCGTGCGGGTCAGGCGCTGCAGCGCACCGGGCCGCCGGCCCAGCTCGTGTGTGTCGAACACGAGGGGGTTGCGGTGGTCGAGGCGGGCTGTCACGCCGTTCCTGCTTTCGATCTGCTGAGCTCAGGGGGTTCTGCCGCCCAGTGGTGCCTTGTGGGCAGCGTTGATCGCGGACGTACGCGCGACCGAAGAGCCAGGATACTGGACCTTTCGCTCACGGCCCAATCCGGTGGTCGCGCTACTGGCCGCGCCCCTGCTCGTACGCCCTCAGCTGCTCCGGAGTGATCATGCTGGTGTCGAAGAGGCTGGTCTCGTCGAGCGCGTAGGACTGGTGGTTCTGCTGGGGCTGCTGGGGCTGCTGCTGCGGGTCGTACGCCTGCTGCCCTGTGTCGTAGCCCTGGAAGGGGACACCTCCCGCCGCAGCGTAGCCGGAGGTGGGGGAGTACGGGTCGGCCTGCTGGTAGCCGTAGGCGTCCTGCTGGCCGCCGTAGCCCTGTTGCTGGTAGCCGTACGGGTCGGCGCTCTGCTGCTGGTAGCCGTACGCGGGCTGCGCGGCGCCGGGGTCGTACTGCGGCTGCGGCGGTACGGCCGCCGGCGGCTCGGCGGGGGCGGCGGCCGGGGCGTCCTGCTGGGCGAGCGCGGCGAGGTCGGCGAGGTAGTCGGCGTCGCTGGAGTGCTGGACGGTGCTCATGTCGTCGGCGAGGGCACCGAGGTCGTCGGTGGCGATCCGGCCGTGCAGCTTCTGCCGGCCGCGGCCGACCGCCTCCAGGGTCTTGGCGAGCACCGCCTCGAAGGCGCCGAGCTTGACGTCGACGTATTCGTCGGCGCTGCGGCGCAGGGTCTCCGGGTCGTGGCTGCGCTCGGGGGCGTCCTCGTCCTCGTAGCCGTTCTCGTCGGTGCCCGGGCCGGTGCCCAGGAGCTTCTCGCGGCCGCGGCCGACGGAGCCGAGGGTCTTGGTGAGGACGACCTCGAAGTTGGCGAGCTTGGAGTCGACGTAGTCGTCGGCCTCCGCGCGGATCTCCTCGGCCTCCTGACGGGCCTCGGCGAGGATGCGGTCGGCCTCGGCCTGGGAGCGGCGGGCCACCTCGGTGTCGGAGAGCAGGGAGCCGCGCTCGGCGTGGGCGCCCTGGATGATCCGCTCGGCCTCCTGGCGGGCCTGCTCGACCATCTGCTCGCGGTCGCCGATCAGCTCCTGGGCCTGGGCGAGCGAGCCGGGCAGGGCCGCGCGGACCTCTTCGAGCATTGAGAGCAGTTCGGCGCGGTTGACCACGCACGAGGCCGACATCGGCATCGACCGGGCACTGGAGACCGCCGACACGATCTCGTCGAGCTTGTTCTGCACGTCCACCGGGTGCTCGCCACTCTCTACAGCTGTGATGGAGACGGACGGGACGACTGTAGCCCCATCAGCTGTGCCGCAGGCGCTTGTTCAGCGCCTCCAGGACCACCGGCGGGACGAGGTGGGAGACGTCGCCGCCCCAGGTCGCCACTTCCTTGACCAGGGAGGAGGACAGGAAGCTGTAGGTGGGGTTGGTCGGGACGAAGAGGGTCTCGACGCCCGAGAGGCCGTTGTTCATCTGGGCCATCTGCAGCTCGTAGTCGAAGTCGCTGACCGCGCGCAGGCCCTTCACGATGGCCGGGATGTCGCGCTCCTTGCAGAAGTCGACGAGGAGGCCGTGGAACGCCTCGATCCGGACGTTGCCGTACTCGGCGGTGACCTCGCGGATCAGGTCCAGTCGCTCGTCGACCTCGAACAAGCCCTTCTTGGACTTGTTGATCATGACGGCGACATAGACCTCGTCGTACAGCCTGGAGGCTCGGGAAATGATGTCCAGGTGTCCGTTGGTGATGGGGTCGAACGACCCGGGGCATACGGCGCGGCGCACTTGCGATCCCTCGCTCTCCGGTCCGATCATCGTGCGTCTTCGCACGTAGAGGCGGCGCGACCGTACCAAAACGTTCCCTCGCCGTACCGGCGGGCCCGGAGACCCTCGAAACCGTCCGGCCACCGGAATTCCCCGCCTCGGGTGCTGCGCTCCACGGTGACGAGCGCGTCCGGGGCGAGCCAGCCCCCGGTACGGAGTGTGAGGAGAATCTCCCGGAGATCGTCGTCGGAGACGGCGTACGGGGGGTCGAGGAAGACGATGTCGTACGGCTCGCTCGGCGCCGCCGTGCGGATGATCTGTTCCGCTTTGCCCGACCTCACCTCGGCGCCGGGGAGGCCGAGACTCTTCACGTTCTCCCGGACGACGCGGGCGGCCCGGGCGTCGGCCTCGACGAGCAGGGTGTGGCCCGCGCCGCGCGAGAGGGCTTCGAGGCCGACGGCGCCGGAGCCGGCGTAGAGGTCGAGGACCCGCTCCCCGTCCAGCGGGCCGCCGAGGAGCGACTGCCAGGTGGAGAGGAGACCTTCGCGCGCGCGGTCGGAGGTGGGCCTGGTCCCCGTGCCGGGCGGCACGGCCAGTCGACGTCCGCCGGCGGCTCCGGCGATCACGCGGGTCATCTTCTGTCCTCGGGTGTGGGCGGTTGTGGGTATCAGTGTGGCCGGTCGCGCACGGGCCCGGGTACCCGCCTGGTCCATCCGGTCGCGTCCCCCGGACCGGCTCGCCTCACCCCTTCTCCAGGTACTGCTCCCGTTCCTCGTCCAGGAGGGCGTCCAGGGCGGTCCGCAGGCCGGGCAGCCCCGTGAGCTCCGGGTCCCGCTCCACGAGGGCGGCGGCCTCCTGCCGGGCCTCCGCGATGATCTCCTCGTCCTCGATGACGGCCAGCATCCGCAGGCTGGTGCGGGCGCCGGACTGGGCCTGGCCGAGGACATCGCCCTCGCGGCGCTGCTCCAGGTCGATCCGGGACAGCTCGAAGCCGTCGAGGGTGGAGGCGACGGCGTCCAGGCGCTGCCGGGCGGGGCTCGCCTCGGGCATCTCGGTGACCAGGAGGCACAGGCCGGGTGCCGAGCCGCGGCCGACGCGGCCGCGCAGCTGGTGCAGCTGGGAGACGCCGAAGCGGTCGGCGTCCATGATCACCATGGCGGTGGCGTTCGGGACGTTGACGCCGACCTCGATGACGGTCGTGGCGACCAGGACGTCCGTGTCGCCGGCGGCGAAGCGGCGCATCACGGCGTCCTTGTCGTCGGGGTGCATCCTGCCGTGCAGCACTTCTACCGCGAGGCCCTGGAGGGGGCCCTTGGCGAGCTGGTCGGCCACGTCGAGGACGGCCAGCGGCGGGCGCTTCTCGGCGTCGTCCTCGGGCGAGGCGGCCTTCGCCTTCTTCGGGTCGTCCTCCTCGTCGCCGATGCGGGGGCAGACGACGTACGCCTGGTGTCCGTTCTCCACCTCCTCGCGCACCCGCTGCCAGGCGCGGGTGAGGAAGTGGGGCTTGTCGGCGGCCGGGACGACGTGGGACGCGATCGGTGAGCGGCCGGCGGGGAGCTGGTCGAGGACGGACGTCTCCAGGTCGCCGAAGACGGTCATCGCGACCGTGCGCGGGATGGGGGTGGCCGTCATGACCAGCAGGTGCGGGGGCTGTTTTCCCTTGCCGCGCAGGGCGTCGCGCTGCTCCACACCGAAGCGGTGCTGCTCGTCGACGACGACCAGGCCGAGGTCGTGGAACTGCACCTTGTCCTCGATCAGCGCGTGGGTGCCGATGACGATGCCGGCCTCGCCGGTGACGAGGTCGAGCAGGGCCTGGCGGCGGGCGGCGGCTCCCATGGACCCGGTGAGCAGCACGACCTTGGTGGCGTGCTCGGCACCGCCCAGGGTGCCGCCCTCGGCGAGGTCGCCCATCATCTCGACGATCGACCGGTGATGCTGCTGGGCCAGCACCTCGGTGGGCGCGAGCATCGCGGCCTGCCCACCGGCGTCGACGACGGCGAGCATCGCGCGCAGCGCCACCATTGTCTTGCCGGAGCCGACCTCGCCCTGGAGCAGCCGGTGCATCGGGTGCTCGGTGGCCAGGTCGGCGAAGATCTCCCGGGAGACCTGCTGCTGGCCCTCGGTGAGGGTGAAGGGGAGGCGGGCGTCGAAGGCGGTGAGCAGTCCGTCGGGCGCGGGGCGCCGGGCGGCGGCGGGGAGTTCGGCGTCGGCGTGCCGGCGGCGGGCGAGCGCCACCTGGAGGACGAAGGCCTCGTCCCACTTGAGGCGGGCGCGGGCGTCCTCGATGTCGGCCTTGGTGTGCGGGCGGTGGATCTTGAGCAGGGCCTCCGGGAGGGGGACCAGGCCGCGGCCTTCGCGCAGGGACTCCGGGAGCGGGTCGACGGCCTCCTGGGCGCTCGGCAGGACCGTCTGGATCGCCTTGCCGATCTTCCAGGACTCCAGTTTGGCGGTGGCCGGGTAGAGCGGGATCAGCGCGCCGGCCCAGGTCTCGACGGCCTCCTCGGAGTCCGCCCGCAGCAGTTCGTACGCGGGGTGCGCCAGCTGGAGGCGGCGGTTGAAGACGGAGACCTTGCCCGCGAACATCGCGCGGGTGCCGGGCAGGAGCTCCTTGTGCGGCTTGTGGACGCCGTTGCCGAAGAAGACCAGTTGGAGGCGGCCGCTGCCGTCCGTGATGGTGACCTCCAGGCGCTGGCCCTTGCCGCGCGGCGCCCGGGCGGAGGCGAAGCTGTGCAGCCGGGCGTCCGCGACCTGGGCGACCACGGTGACGTGCTCGTCCATGGGGAGGTCGGCGAGGTGGGTGAGCTGACCGCGCTCCTCGTATCTGCGGGGATAGTGGTGGAGCAGGTCCCCGACGGTGTGCAGGCCGAGGTGCTCGGCCATCACCTTCGCGGTGGGGGGGCCGAGCACCTTCTTCAGTGGTTCGTCCAGTGCGGGCACGAGATCCATTCCACACCACAACACTGACATCGTGTCGGGCGCCGCCGTGGCCTTGTGGGTAAACGTCCCGGAAACCCCTGGTCAGCCGGTTCGTCTCGGATCTAGGATGACGCGCCCCGGCCATCCCTTTCGCGGTCACCGCCTCACCGGGACCGCCCGACCCCGCGCCGTCGCCCTTCCCCCCGCCGGCGCTGCGACGATGGACTCCCAGACCTCCAAGTCATCCCCGGCCTCCCCGGCCTCCCCGTCACCCCGTTCCTTCCAGGTCGACCTGCGCGGTCTGGTGGACCTGCTCTCCCACCACCTGTACTCCAGTCCGAAGGTCTACCTGCGCGAGCTGCTCCAGAACGCGGTCGACGCCATCACCGCCCGGCGCGCCGCCGAGCCGGACGCGCCCGCGCGGGTGCGGCTGTTCACCGAGCCGGGCGCGCTGCGCGTCGAGGACTCCGGGATCGGGCTGACCGAGGCGGACGTGCACGACCTCCTCGCGACGATCGGGCGCAGCTCCAAACGGGCGGAGGGACTTCAGGAAGCGCGGTCGGAATTCCTCGGCCAGTTCGGCATCGGGCTGCTCGCCTGCTTCGTCGTCGCCGAGCGGATCCGGGTGGTCAGCCGCAGCGCGCGGACGCCGGACGCGGCCCCCGTGGAGTGGACGGCGACGGACGACGGTTCGTACACCGTGCGCACGCTGCCGCATGACGCGCGCCCGGAGCCCGGCACGACCGTGCACCTGGTGGCCCGGGCCGGCGCGGCCGAGTGGCTGGCCGAGGACCGGGTGCTGGCGCTGGCGCGGGACTTCGGCTCGCTGCTGCCGTACGACGTGCGGGTCGGCGAGGAGGCGGTCACCGACCTGCCGGCGCCCTGGGACCGGCCGTACCCCTCCCCCGCCGCCCGGCGGGTGGCGCTCGGGCGGCACTGCCACGACCTGTTCGGCTTCACACCGCTGGACGCGATCGAGCTGGACGTGCCGCTCGCGGGGATCCGCGGGGTGGCGTACGTCCTGCCGTCGGCGGTCAGCCCGGCCCAGCGGGCGGGCCATCGCGTCCACCTCAAGGGCATGCTGCTGACCGAGCGCGCCGAACAGCTGCTGCCCGACTGGGCGTTCTTCGTGCGGTGCGTGCTGGACACCGACAGCCTGCGGCCGACGGCGTCGCGCGAGGCGCTGTACGAGGACGAGACACTGGCGGCGGTGCGGGAGGCGCTGGGGGAACGGCTCCGGGCCTGGCTGACGGGTCTGGCGGCCGGTGACCCTGAGCGGCTGGCCGCGTTCCTCGCGGTGCACCACCTGGGCGTGAAGTCCCTGGCGCGGCACGACCGGGAGATGCTGCGCACGATGCTGCCCTGGCTGCCGTTCGAGACGACCGACGGCCGGCTGTCCCTGGAGGAGTTCGCGCGGCGGCACCGGGTCGTGCACTTCACCCGGACCGTCGAGGAGTACCGCCAGGTCGCGCCGATCGCGTCCGCGCAGGGCGTCGGCGTGATCAACGGCGGTTACACGTACGACAGCGAGCTCGTGGAGGCGCTGCCGTCGGTGCGGCCGGGCACGGTCGTGGCCGAGCTGGACGCGGACACCGTGACCGCCCATCTGGACGCCGTCGACCCGACGGTGGAGCTGGCCCTGTCGGGTTTCCTCGCGACCGCGCGGGCCGCGCTCGACCCGCTGGGCTGCGACGTCGTGCTGCGCGCCTTCCATCCGCTGTCGGTGCCCGCGCTGCACCTGGACGACCGGGCCGCCCGGCACGAGCAGGCCCGCGCGCAGGCCGAGGACGAGGCCGACGACCTGTGGGCGGGCATCCTCGGCTCGCTGCGCGGAGAGGCGCCCCGCGCGCGTCTGGTGCTCAACCACCTCAGTCCGCTGATCCGGCGGATCGGCTCGCTGGGCGAGCCGGAACTGATCGGCACCGCCGTGGAGTCCCTGTACGGGCAGGCCCTGCTGATGGCGCAGCGCCCGCTCAGGCCCACGGACTCGGCGCTGCTGAACCGGGCCTTCATCGGCCTGCTGGAGTGGGCCACGAACGGGGAGGGGGACCGCTGATGACGGAGATCACCGACCTCGACGCACTGCGCCGGGCGATGGCGGAGAACGGCGAGCAGCCGGAGGGCCCGGCCCGCAACGCGCGCGCGGAGCGGCTGCTCGCCGAGGCGGAGCGGCTGGGCGAGCCCCTCGCCGTGATCGAGGCGCTCGGGCACCAGCTGAAGGTCTACAACTACAGCTCCGAGAAGGCGAAGATGTTCGTCCCGTTCGCGCGGCTGCTGCGCATGTGGGACGAGCGGCCCGAGGACTTCGACGAGTACGAGACGCACAGCCTGCACTGGGTCTTCAAGTGGATGTCGGCCGGGATGCTCGACCAGCCGCACATCCCGCTCCCCTCGATCGAGAAGTGGCTCGGCGAGATGGAGCACCGCTACCGGCTGGCCGGCCACTCCGAGCGGGCGGTGCGCGGCGCCGAGTTCAGCGTGGCCGCGCACATCGGCGACCTGGAGCGGGCGGAGCGGGCGTACGCGGCGTGGCTGGCGGCCGACCGGGACTCCATGGCCGACTGCCACGCGTGCGAGCTGCACGGGCAGGGCTGGTGGCAGGCCGTGCGGGGCCGGGACGCGGAGGCGGTCCGGCTGTGGCGGCCGGTCCTGGACGGCGAGTACTCCTGCGCCCACGAACCGCACACCGTCCTCGCGTCGTCGCTGGCCCCGCTGCTGCGCCTGGGCCGCGTGGACGAGGCCCGCGCCAACCATCTGCGGGGCTTCCGGCTGGTGCGGCCGATGGAGAGCATGCGGGGCGCGTACGCGGACCACGTGGAGTTCTGCGCGCTGACGGGCAACGAGGCGCGCGGCCTGGAGCTGCTGGCGGAGCGTCCGGCGTACTTCACGGACGACGGGCAGCCGCGCAGCAGGCTGGACTTCATGGCGGCGGTGACCCTGCTCATGGACCGGCTGACCGCGCTGGGGCTGGGCGGGCAGCAGGTGCCCGGCCCGGCGGACCGGACGTGGACGGCGCGCGAACTGGCCGCACACACGCGTGCGGAGGCGCTGGCGCTGGCCGCGCGCTTCGACGAGCGCAACGGCACGTCGTACACGAGCGAGCGGGCGCGGCTGCGCATGGCGCAGGAACCGCTGGTGGAGCGGCTGCCGCTGGGCGTGCGGACGGCGAACCGCCCGGCGTCGGCACCCCCGGCGGCCCCCGTGGCGCCCGCCCCGGCCGCAGCGGACGAGGCTCTGGACCTGCCGGAGCTGCTCGCCGGGGCGCGGCGGCTGTCGGACACGCTGCGGCCCAGCGCCATCGAGGCGTGGGCGGCGGTGTCCCGGGCCGCCGAGGGCGTCGAGCTGGACGCGCGTGACCGGGCGGAGATCGCCGACCACCGGGCGATGGACCTCGGTCCCGAGGGTGTCCCGCTGTTCGAGGAGGCCGCCGCGCTGTACGCGGAGGCGGGTGATCCCGGCGAGGCGCTGGCGGCACGCGCGCGTGGGGCGTACGTCCGGGCGCTGACCGGCGAGGTGTCCGCGGCGCTCGACGCGATCGGGACCCTGTACGACGGGATCCTCGCGCTGTACGCCGAGGACGGCACGGGCGTGCGGCAGACGGCGGCCGTCCTGATGAGCCGGGCGCGGATCCTGATGCGCCGGGCGCACGAGGCGGAGGAGGGCGCCGAGGGCGCCGCGCTGTCCGCCGCGGAGTCGGCCGTCCGGGAGGTGCTGGCGTTCGTCTCGGGGCGCACCGGGGACGACGTACGGCTGCTCGCCCGGGTCGCGGAGGCCCGGGCGATGCTGGCCGAGCTGGCGGCGCTCACCGGTGACGTGGAGGGGGCCGCCGAGCTGTTCGCGCGGGCCTCGGGCGAGTTCGTCGGGGCGGGGCTGCCGTGGTTCGCGGTGGAGTACGAGGCCCGGCTGGCCGGTCTCGCCCACCATCTCGGCGACACGGCCCGGGCCGAGCGGGCGCTGCGGGCCGCCCTGGAGCACGGCGGGCCGTACCTGGAGGCGACCGGGCGGGCCCAGCTGCACCTCCAGCTGGCCGAGGTGCTGGGCGGCACCGGGGTCTCCGAGGAGGCCGCGGAGCACGCGCTGGAGGCGGCGCACTGGGCCGACGAGGCGGGTGAGAGCCGCACGCTGGGCGCCTGGGCGCGGCACCAGCTCGGTGGGTTCCTGGTGAGGCAGCAACGTTTCGCCGAGGCGGCGGAGGTGCTGGAGTCGGCGCTGCCCGACCTGTCCGCCGAGACGCACGGCGACGGCGCGGTCGTCCAGACGCTGTGGTGGCTCGGTGACTGCCTGGGCGAGCTCGGCGACCACCGGGACGCGGCGGAGCGGCGGCTGCAGGCGGCCGCGATCGCCCGGGAGTGGCCCGAGCAGCACGACCACGCGACGCTGGCGCACCTGGCCGCCGAGTCGCTGGGCCACGCCGGCCTGCACACGGAGGCCGACCGCGCCTACACGCGCGCGGGCGAGCTGTGGCGCTCTCTGGGCAACGTCCACGGTCTGGTCCGCTCGCTGCGCGCCCGCGCGTGGCTGGCGCTGCGGGTGGAGGACGGCGACGGCGCGCGTGCGGCCGGGCTGATGGCGGGCGCGGTCGAGGAGTGCGCGGCCGCGCTGGACGAGGCCGCCGACGAGGAGGCACGGGAGCGGCTGGTCGCCGAACTCGGCCAGACGCACCGCCAGTTCGGGGACCTCCTGGCGCGCTCGGCGGCCGAGGACGCGGAGGACGACTCGATCCGGACGGCGCTGGAGGAGGCCCTGGCCCAGATGACCCGGGCCGTCGCTGTGTTCGCGTCCCTGGGTGACCACGCCCTGCACAGCCGCACCGGCGCCGAACTCGCCGCGGGCTGGCTGCAGGCGGACCTCAGCCGGCCGGCCGAGGCGGCGGCACACGCGCGTGCCGTGCTCGCCGCCTACGAGGGTGCCGACCACCGGGACGAGACCGTCCGGGGGCGCCGGGCCGAGGCCGAGCAGATGCTCCAGGTCGTGGAGGAACCGGACCAGGGGTGACGTGGGGGGCCTGGGTCACTCCACGCCGATGAGCAGCAGCGCTCCCTGGCGTCCGCCCCGGTACATCACCGTGTCGACGGCGAGGTACGTCTCCCGTACGCGGGTCTCGAGGTGGCCGGCGATCGTCTCGGGGGCGTCGTCGCCGAGGACGAGGGTGACGAGTTCGCCGCCGGCGGCGAGCATGCGGTCGAGGACGGTCTCCGCGACGGCGGTGACGTCGGCGCCGATCACGGCCACGTCGCCGTCGATGAGGCCGAGGACGTCCCCGGCCTGGCAGATGCCGGCCGAGGTCCAGGACCGGTGCTCGGCGACGGCGACCTCGGCGTGCCGGGTGGCGCCGGCCGCGGAGGTCATCGACACCACGTCCTCGTCGAAGCGCCGCTCGGGCTCGTGCACGGCGAGCGCCGCGATGCCCTGGACGGCTGAGCGGGTGGGGATGAGGGCCACGCGGATGCCCTCGGCACGGGCCTGCTCGGCGGCCGCGGCGGCGGTGTGCCGCAGGTCGGCGTCGTTGGGGAGCAGCACGACCTCGCGCGCGTGGGCCCGCCGTACGGCCTGCACGAGCTCCCCGCTGGCCGGGGGCTCCCCGGGGCGGGCCAGCACCGTGGTCGCGCCGGCCTCGCCGTACAGCCCGGCCAGGCCCTCGCCGGGTACGACGGCCACGACGGCCCGCTGGACCCGTTCGCGGGGCGTGCGCTCGCCGGTGCTGTGCGCGGCCCCGGCGCCGAAGTGGGTGATCCGGATCCGGTACGGCCGTCCGGCCTCGACCCCGGCCTCCACGGCGGCGCCCGCGTCGTCCACATGGACGTGGACGTTCCACAGGCCGTCCCCGCCGACGACCACGAGGGAGTCGCCTAGCGCGTCGAGGCGGTCCCGCAGCCGGGCCACGGCCGCGTCCTCGGCCTCCAGCAGGTAGATGACCTCGAAGGCGGGCCCGCCCTCGCCTGGGTCGTCGGCACAGTCCTCGGCCCCGGCCGGATCGTCCTCCGTGCCGGCACGCACGCGCGTAACCGCCCCGGCGACCACGGGGGCCGCCTCCCCGGTGAACGTCTCGACCAGTGCGCCCAGGACCGCGACCAGGCCGCGCCCTCCTGCGTCGACCACCCCGGCGCGCTCCAGCACGGCCAGCTGCCCGGGGGTCGCGGCCAGCGCCGCGCGCGCCCCGTCGAAGGCGGCCCGGGCGATCGCCCCGCAGTCGTCGCCGGTGGCCGCGCCGGCCGCGTCGGCGGCCGCCGAGGCCACGGTGAGGACGGTGCCCTCCACGGGGTGGGCGACGGCCTGGCGGGCCGAGTCCGCCGCGGTCCGCAGCGCCAGCCGCAGTCCGGTTCCGTCGGTGTGGGCCGTCTCCCGCTCGGCGGCGAGCACCTGGGCCATGCCCCGCAGCAGCTGGGCGAGGATCGTCCCGGAGTTGCCGCGCGCCCCGATCAGGGCGCCGTGCGCCATGGCGCGGACGGCGTCGGCGAGTGTGGGCTTGCCCACGTCGTAGGCGGTGAAGACGGCCTCCACGGCCGCGGCCGCGGACTCCACGGTCAGGTACAGGTTCGTCCCGGTGTCCCCGTCGGCCACGGGGTAGACGTTGATCGCGTCGATCTCCTCGCGCGCCCGGCCCAGCGATTCCAGCGCGAGGCCGCACCAGGTACGCACCGCGAGAGCATCGAAGAATGTCTGCGGCACCTGCGCCACCTGCGCCTCCTCGGACTGCTGGACGTGGGACGCAGCGTAGACCCAGGGCCGGGGACCGCCGGAGGTGGGCCGGGACCGCCCCCCGGGCAGCCATGGTAGTTTCGTTGTACTGGCGCAGCCGTTGTATGCTGCTCCGGTTGCCCGATCCAATCGGGCCATTCCCCTGGCAACGCCACTCAGATCTCTGATCCTACGATCTCGATCCCGGCCTGCCGGGATCAACCGTAAGTGCATCTGAAGTCTTTGGAGTGACCCGTGGCTGCCAACTGCGACGTCTGCGGCAAGGGGCCGGGCTTCGGCAACAACATCTCGCACTCGCACCGCCGTACGCCCCGTCGCTGGAACCCGAACATCCAGCGCGTGCGTACCGTGGTCGGCGGGACGCCGAAGCGCGTGAACGCCTGCACCTCGTGCATCAAGGCCGGCAAGGTCTCGCGCTGACGCCCACAGCTGAGCGCGCGGCCACTGCTGGTTCGCTGCAAACAGCCGGTCCACCCTCGGGTGGGCCGGCTTTTCGCTGTGCCCGATCGACAAGCTGTGCCCGATCGACAAGCTGTGCCCGATCGACAAGCTGCCCCTGATCGAGGACGGGCCCCGGCCTAGCCGAAGACCCAGCCGTGGTGCACGGGCCCGATCCCGGCGCCGAGGGCGAACCCGGCGGCGATCGCCCCGGTGACGTACTCCTTGGCGGCCGTGACCGCCTCCGGCACGGACTGCCCCTTGGCGAGCTGCGAGGCGATCGCGGAGGCGAGGGTGCAGCCGGTGCCGTGGGTGTGCCGGTTGTCGTGGCGGGGGGCGCGCAGCCAGTGCTCCTCCGAGCCGTCCGTGAGCAGGTCCACTGCGTCGCCCGCGAGATGGCCGCCCTTCACGACGACCCAGCGGGGCCCGTACGCCAGCACGGCCTCCGCCGCCCGCCTCAGGTCGTCCTCCGACTCGACGCGCACCCCGGTGAGGTGCGCGACCTCGTCGAGGTTGGGGGTGGCCACCGTCGCCACCGGCAGCAGCGCGGTGCGGACGGAGTCGAGCGCGGACGGGGCGAGCAGCGGGTCCCCGTGCTTGGACACCCCGACCGGGTCGACCACGGCCGGCGCGTCCGTCTCCCCGATCAATTCGGCGACCGCGTGGACGAGTTCGACCGAGGACAGCATCCCCGTCTTCACGGCCCGCACGCCGATGTCGTCGACGACGCTGCGGTACTGGGCGCGGACCGCCTCGACCGGCAGTTCCCAGGCGCCCTGGACGCCGAGCGAGTTCTGCGCGGTGACCGCGGTGATCACGCTCATGCCGTGCACGCCCAGCGCCAGCATCGTCTTCAGGTCGGCCTGGATGCCGGCCCCGCCGCCGGAGTCGGACCCGGCCACCGTGAGCACACCCGGTATCACGACTCGATGTCCCCTCCGAAGTGGTCCCAGCCGCCCTTGCGGGTCCAGGGCGCCCCGTCGACCGTGACCTGCGGGAGCGCCGACGGGTTGAGGACCTCCCCGATGACCTTCCAGCGGGCCGGGAGCTTCACGTCGGGCGGGAAGGTCGCCACGATCGCGTGGTCCTCTCCCCCGGTCAGCACCCACTGCATGGGGTCGACTCCGACGGCCTGCCCGATGTCGTTCATCTGGGTGGGGATGTCGATGGCGCCGGAGCGGATGTCGATGCGCACCTTGCTGGCCTCGGCGATGTGCCCGAGGTCGGCGATCAGGCCGTCGCTGACGTCGCACATGGCGGTCGCGCCGAGTCCGGCCGCGGCCGGACCCGCGTGGTAGGGCGGCTCGGGGCGCCGGTGCGCCTCCACGAAGGCGCGGGGCGAGCGGAAGCCCCGGGAGAGGACGGCGTATCCGGCGGCGGACCAGCCCAGCCAGCCGGTGACGGCGACGAGGTCGCCGGGCTGGGCGCCGGCGCGGGTGACGGGCTCCTGGTTGCGCAGATCGCCGAGGGCGGTGATGGACACCGTGATGGAGTCGCCGCGCACGACGTCGCCGCCGACCACCGAGGCGCCCGCGACCTGGCACTCGTCGCGCAGGCCGTCCATCAGCTCGCTCGCCCAGGTCACCGGGAGTTCGGCCGGCACGACCAGCCCGAGCAGCAGCGCGGTGGGCACCGCGCCCATGGCGGCGATGTCCGCGAGGTTCTGGGCGGCGGCCTTGCGGCCGACGTCGTAGGCGGTGGACCAGTCGCGGCGGAAGTGCCGCCCCTCGACGAGGATGTCGGTGCTGGCCACCACCCTGCGGTCGGGGGCGGCCACCACCGCGGCGTCGTCGCCCGGGCCGACCCGGACCGCCGGGGTGGTGGTGAGACGGGAGGTGAGCTCCCTGATGAGCCCGAACTCCCCTAGCTCACCAACAGTGCCCTTCATTGCCCTTACGCCCCTTCTGTCCCTGTTCGCACCCGGTCGCGCGTCTCTGCTGCCCTCGCTACGGTCGAGGTGCACGTCAACTTCTGCCGTGCGTGCACCCCGGCGCGCAAGCCCCGGCCCTCTCGGGTCTCCCCGCGGCGAGCGGCGACGCGATACCGTGGCGTTCCTTTTCCCCACATGATCCTCGTGGCCGCCCTGGAGGTTCCGTGGTACAGGCGTACATCCTGATCCAGACCGAGGTCGGCAAGGCGTCGACCGTCGCCGAGACGATCGGCAAGCTCCCTGGAGTCATCCAGGCCGAGGACGTGACGGGACCGTACGACGTCATCGTGCGCGCCCAGGCCGACACCGTCGACGACCTCGGCCGCATGGTGGTCGCCAAGGTCCAGCAAGTGGACGGCATCACCCGCACGCTGACCTGCCCCGTCGTCCATCTGTAGCCCCCGTCTACCCTTGGCCGGTGAACTCTTTCCGTCACCGGCGCGCTGTCGTCCTCGGGCTGCCCGCACTCGCCGTTCTCGTCACCGCCGCGGGCTGCTCCTCAGCAGACGGCGGTGCGTCGGCGGCGGTTCCCAGTCCCGGTGCGAAAGCCACGGAGCTGTGCCGGAACCTCGACAAGGCGCTGCCGGCCGAGGTGGACGGGGCGGACCGTGAGGATCCCTCGCCCGCGTCCGCGTTGACCGCGGGCTGGGGAGACCCGGCGATCATACTGCGGTGCGGTGTGGAACGGCCGCCCAAGATGCTGGACCCGAGGGTGGCCGAGGGCAGGGACCCCGACGCCGTGGCCGGCGGTGTGGAAGGCGTCCGCTGGCTGATGGAGAAGCGCGACGACGGGGGGTACCGGTTCACCTCGGCCCTGCGCAGGGCGTACGTCGAGGTGGACGTGCCCGGGGGCCGGGACAGTTCGGGCGTGCTGATCGACCTGGCCCCGGCCATCAAGAAGGCGATCCCCGAAGGGATCGCCGACTGAGCCCCCGCCCGGATGTCCGCTAGCGCAGTCCGGTGGAGCGCCGCAGGGCCGCCTTGATGAGCCGGTCGATCAGCTCCGGGTAGGCGACACCGCTGGCCTGCCACATCTGCGGGTACATCGAGATCGGCGTGAAGCCGGGCATCGTGTTGATCTCGTTGATCACGAACTCCCCGTCCTCGGTGAGGAAGAAGTCCGCCCGCACCAGGCCCTCGCACGAGGCCGCCTCGAACGCGTCCACCGCCAGGCGCTGCACCTCGGCCGTCTCCTCGGCCGTCAGCGGCGCCGGGACGATGCCGGGCGTCGAGTCGATGTACTTGGCCTCGAAGTCGTAGTACGCGTGGGCGTCCGGCGGCGGGATCTCGGCGGGGACGGAGGCCCGCGGGCCGTCCTCGAACTCCAGCACCCCGCACTCGATCTCCCGGCCGCGCAGGGCCGCCTCCACGAGGATCTTCGGGTCGTGCCGGCGCGCCTCGGCGATCGCCTCGTCCAGGCCGGACAGGTCGTCGACCTTGGTGATGCCGATGGAGGAGCCCGCGCGGGCGGGCTTCACGAACAGCGGCCAGCCGTGGTCGCCCGCGAGGTCGATGATCTTCTTGCGGGCGGCGGACTCGTCCTGCTCCCACTCACGCGGCCGGATCACCACGTACGGGCCCACCTTGAGCCCGAACGACGTGAACACCCGCTTCATGTACTCCTTGTCCTGGCCCACGGCCGAGGCGAGCACGCCCGAACCCACGTACGGCACACCGGAGAGCTCCAGCAGCCCCTGCAGGGTGCCGTCCTCTCCGTAGGGGCCGTGCAGCACCGGGAAGACGACGTCGATCTCGCCCAGCGCCTTGGGCACCGAACCGGGCTCGCTGTAGACGACTTCGCGGTTCGCCGGGTCGACGGGCAGCACCACACCGCCGTCGTGCGACTCGGCGAGCTGGTCGACGCTGGGCGTACTGCGATCGCTGATCGCCATGCGGTCCGGATCGTCGGCGGTGAGCACCCAGCGGCCGCTCTGCGTGATGCCGATCGGCAGGACGTCGTACGTGGTCCGGTCGATCGCGCGCAGCACGGCTCCCGCGGTGACCGCGGAGATCCCGTGCTCGGAGCTGCGTCCGCCGAAGACGACGGCCACCCGCGGCTTGCGCGCCGGCCGGTCGGGGCTCTGGGGGAGGTTCTCGGTGCTCATATCGCGATGAGAGTACCCGGTGGTACGGGGCCGAGTCAGCGTCCGTTGACGGGTGGCGGTTCGAGAGATGCCCCGAAAGGGTGCGCGGCGGCGCCGTGCTCCCGGCCCCGGCCGCTCAGCGCCGCTCCGGCTTCGCGCTGCGCGACATCAGCTCCTTCAGCGCGACGACGGGCGGCTTGCCCTCGTGCACGATGCCGACGACGGTCTCCGTGATCGGCATGTCCACCCCGTGCCTGCGGGCCAGATCCAGCACTGACTCGCAGGACTTGACGCCCTCGGCGGTCTGCTTGGTGACCGCGATGGTCTCCTGCAGGGTCATGCCCTTGCCGAGGTTGGTGCCGAAGGTGTGGTTGCGCGACAGCGGCGAGGAGCAGGTGGCCACCAGGTCGCCGAGGCCGGCGAGCCCGGAGAACGTCAGCGGGTCGGCGCCCAGCGCCATCCCGAGCCTGGTCGTCTCGGCGAGGCCGCGGGTGATGAGGGAGCCCTTGGCGTTGTCGCCGAGACCCATGCCGTCCGCGATGCCGACGGCGAGGCCGATGACGTTCTTCACGGCGCCGCCCAGCTCGCACCCCACCACGTCGGTGTTGGTGTACGGCCGGAAGTACGGCGTGTGGGAGTGGGCCTGGAGCCGCTGGGCGACCGCCTCGTCGGTGCAGGCGACGACCGCTGCGGCCGGCATCCGCGCGGCGATCTCCCGCGCCAGGTTGGGTCCGGTGACCACGGCGATGCGGTCCGGGCCGACCTTGGCGACGTCCTCGATGACCTCGCTCATCCGCATCGCGGAGCCGAGTTCGACGCCCTTCATCAGGGAGACGAGGACGGTGCCCGGGGCGAGCAGCGGGGTCCAGTCGGCGAGGTTGGCGCGCAGGGTCTGCGAGGGGACGGCGAGGACGGTGAAGTCGGCGTCGCGGGTGGCCTCGGCGGCGTCCGTGGTGGCCCGCAGGTTGCGGGGCAGTTCGACGCCGGGGAGGTAGTCCGGGTTGGTCCGGGTGGAGTTGACCGCGTCGGCCAGGCCGGCGCGCCGGGCCCACAGGGTCACCTCGCAGCCGGCGTCGGCGAGGACCATGCCGAAGGCGGTGCCCCACGATCCCGTGCCCATGACGGCCGCCTTGACGGGCTTGCTCACGTGCCCTGCCCCTCCTCCTGCTCGGCCTGCTCCTCCCGGGGCCGCCGGCTCTGCGCGGTGGTCCTGCGGCGCTGCTCGATGCGCTCACGGCGCGGGTCGTAGGGCACGTCGGGCGCCTTCTCCCCGCGGATCTCCTCGAGGTGGCGGGTGATCGCGGCCATGATGACCTCGGTCGCCTCCTTCAGCAGCTCGGGAGTCATCTCCTGGTCGTAGAACGCCGAGAGGTCGACCGGAGGGCCGGCGAGCACGCGGTGCGTCTTGCGCGGGAACAGGTGCGGCTTCTTGGCGTACGGCGGCAGCAGCTCGTTGGCGCCCCACTGGGCGACCGGGATCACCGGGCATTTGGTCTGCAGGGCGACCCGCGCGGCACCGGTCTTGCCGGTCATGGGCCACAGGTCCGGGTCGCGAGTGAGGGTGCCCTCCGGGTAGAACGCCACGCACTCGCCGCGCTCGACCGCGTCGATCGCCGCTCGGAAGGCGCTCAGCGCGTCCGTGGTCTCCCGGTAGACAGGGATCTGCCCGGTACCGCGCATCGCGGCACCGACGAATCCCTTCTTGAAAAGGCCGCTCTTCGCCAGGAATCGCGGAACCCTGCCGGTGTTGTACTGAAAGTGCGCGTACGCGAAGGGATCGATGTGCGAATTGTGGTTCACCGCGGTGATAAATCCGCCCTCGGCCGGAATGTGCTCCATTCCACGCCAGTCCCGCTTGATCAGAACCACCAGCGGCGGTTTGCAGATCACCGCGGCGAAGCGGTACCAGAAGCCGATTCTGCGGCGGGGCACGCGGACACCTTCCTCTAGGAATCAAAGACATCGGGCCGGGGGGCCGCACAAGTGTCGCCCCAGGCCGCCGGTCTGTCGAGAACACTACGCCCGCCCGTTGCGCGCCCCCCACCCCTCCCGGGCCCTCCGTCCGCCGCCGGGGCCGCGGCCGCCGGACGCCCCCGGCGCCGGCTGCGCGACAATGACGGCGACGAGAGAGAGACGGAACGCCGGTGCAGTGGACCTTGGTCGTACCCCTGAAGCCCTTGGCACGGGCGAAGAGCAGGCTGTCGGACACCGCGGCCGGAGCACTGCGCCCGGAGCTCGCCCTCGCCTTCGCCCAGGACACCGTCGCGGCGGCGCTGGCCTGCTCGGCGGTGAAGGATGTGGCCGTCGTCACGGACGACGTGCGGGCGGGCCGCGAGCTGGCGCTGCTCGGCGCGCACATCGTCCCCGACGAACCGCGCGGCGGTCTCAACGCCGCACTGACGCACGCGGCCGCCGCCGTGCGCTCCTCCCGCCCCGAGGCGCCGGTGGCCGCGCTGAACGCCGACCTCCCCGCGCTGCGCCCGCTGGAATTGGCCCGGGTCCTGGACGCGGCGGCGGAATTCCCGCGCGCTTTTCTCGCCGACGCGGCGGGCACCGGTACGACGCTGCTGACGGCGGCGCCCGGAAACGCGCTGGGGCCTGAGTTCGGGGAGAACTCGCGCTCCCGGCACCACGCCTCCGGCGCACGGGAACTGCGCCTCCATGAGGTGGACTCCGTACGCCAGGACGTGGACACCGGCGCGGATCTGCGGGCCGCCCTGGCGCTGGGTGTGGGCCCGCGCACGGCCCAGGTGGCGGCCGGGCTGCTCACCGAGGGCGCGTAGGGTCCGGAGCGGCACCGTGCCGGGCGAACACCCCCTCGCGGCCCCCCGGCAGAGCGCATAGGCTGCGAACATGCAGGCCACCGCATACACCTACGACGCCGACACCCGCTCCGGCAGTGTGCTGCTGGACGACGGCACACCGGTCCCCTTCGACGCCCCGGCCTTCGACGCGGGCGGCCTGCGGCTGCTGCGGCCCGGACAGCGGGTCCGCATCGAGACGGAGGGCGACGGCGGTTCGCTGCGCGTGACGCTGGTGACGCTCCAGACCTTCTGACGGGGCCCGGAAACGCCGCGGGCCGGACTCCGTGCGGAGTCCGGCCCGGCGCGTGAGTGCCCCTGCGGTTCTACCTCTTGCGGGCGGTCGCCTTGGCGGTGGTCTTGCGAGCCGTCGACTTCTTGGCGGGCGCCTTCTTGGCGGTGGCCTTCTTCGCCGGGGCCTTCTTGGCCGCCGTCTTCTTCGCCGTCGCCGTGGTCTTCTTCGCCGTCGTCTTCTTGGCGGCGGCCGTCGTCGTCTTCTTCGCCGGCGTCTTCTTCGCGGCCGTCTTCTTCGCCGTCGCCGCGGTCTTCTTCGCCGTCGTCTTCTTGGCGGCGGCCGTGGTCTTCTTCGCGGCGGCCTTGGTGGTCTTCTTGGCGGCGGCCTTCTTGACCGTGGCCGAGGCGCCGCCGGTCAGGCTGCCCTTGGGCGCCTTCTTCACGGAGACCTCTCCGCCGCGCGGCAGCTTCTTCGAGCCGCTCACCAGGTCCTTGAAGCCCTGACCGGCGCGGAAGCGGGGAACCGAGGTCTTCTTGACCCGAACCCGCTCGCCCGTCTGAGGGTTGCGGGCGTACCGGGCCGGGCGGTCGACCTTCTCGAACGAACCGAAGCCGGTGACCGAGACCCGCTCCCCCGCCACGACGGCGCGGACGATGGCGTCCAGTACGTGGTCGACAGCATCGGCGGCCTGCTGGCGGCCGCCCATCTTGTCGGCAATCGCTTCTACGAGCTGCGCCTTGTTCACGTCTTCCCCTTCGGAGACATCGCCAGAACGAAAGTGTTCAAGCTTTTTCGCACGTTAGGCAGATATATACCGCAAATCAAACACGAAACGGGCTAATCACCCTTGTGCCGCAACAGACTCGACTGCCTCGAAGGTGTTCTCAGCGTTCCTCTTCGGGGAATCGCCCCGCGTCGAGGTCCGCGACGAACCGCTCCAGACGCCTTGCCGCTTCGGCGACGTCGTGCTTGGCCGCGGCCGTAATGACCAGCAGCTTCCGGGTCAGCGCCATCCGTACGCCCTCCGGGACTTGCAGTGCGCGCACAGTCGCGTGCGCTTCCTTGAGTTGGTCCGCGACCGCCGCATAGAGCTCGAGTTGGCCGTCGTGTTCCATGCACAGATTGTGCCATCTGGGGCGAGTTGTCGCCTGCCAGGGGTGCAACTCCGGCCTCAGTTGGCCTTCCGGGCACTTGCGGAAGCCGCGGTGACTCCCCTCGCGTACCCCCGCAACACCCGCCATAACGTGGGGTGTTGTGAGCGGCGCCGGGAACGCGCAGGGCCGTTCGGGTGCAGACATGGCAGTACCCCCGATCGGACCGATCGGGGGTACTGCGGGTGTGTTGGCGTGGCCGAAAGTCGCCTTGCGCGGCGTCCGGATCAGCCCTGGAGGGTGCGCGGCTTGAACGACGGCCGCTTCGCCTCGAAGGCCGCGATGTCGGCCTCGTTCTGCAGGGTGATCGAGATGTCGTCGAGGCCGTTCAGCAGCCGCCAGCGGGAGTTCTCGTCCAGCTCGAAGGAGGCGGTGATGCCCTCGGCGCGCACCTCGCGCGCCTCGAGGTCCACCGTGACCTCGGCCGTGGGGTCGCTCTCGGTGAGCTGCCACAGCGCGTCCACGATCTTCTGGTCCAGCACGACCGTGAGCAGGCCGTTCTTCAGCGAGTTGCCGCGGAAGATGTCGGCGAAGCGGGACGAGATCACGGCCTTGAAGCCGTAGTTCTGCAGCGCCCACACCGCGTGCTCACGGGAGGAGCCGGTGCCGAAGTCGGGGCCGGCGACCAGCACCGTGGCGCCTTCGCGCTCGGGGCGGTTGAGCACGAACTCCGGGTCCTTGCGCCAGGCCTCGAACAGCCCGTCCTCGAAGCCGTCCCTGGTCACCTTCTTGAGCCAGTGAGCAGGGATGATCTGGTCGGTGTCGACGTTCGAGCGGCGCAGCGGGACGGCCCGGCCGGTGTGCGTGGTGAATGCTTCCATGACTGATCAGACTCCAGCGGGCGTACGGGTCTCGGCGTCGGACAGGTCGGCCGGGGAGGCCAGGTGGCCCAGGACCGCGGTGGCCGCCGCGACCTGCGGAGACACCAGATGCGTACGACCGCCCTTGCCCTGCCGGCCCTCGAAGTTGCGGTTGGACGTGGACGCCGAGCGCTCGCCGGGGGCCAGCTGGTCGGGGTTCATGCCCAGGCACATCGAGCAGCCCGCGTGCCGCCACTCGGCGCCGGCCTCCTTGAAGACGACGTCCAGGCCCTCGGAGACGGCCTGCAGACCGACCCGCGCGGAGCCGGGGACGACCAGCATCCGTACGCCGTCGGCGACTTTGCGGCCCTTGACCAGCTCGGCGGCGGCGCGCAGGTCCTCGATGCGGCCGTTGGTGCACGAGCCTACGAAGACGGTGTCCACCTTGATGGAGCGCAGCGACTGGCCGGCCTCCAACCCCATGTACTCCAGGGCCTTTTCGGCGGCCAGGCGCTCCGAAGCGTCTTCGTACGAAGCCGGGTCGGGGACGGACGCCGAAAGCGGCGCGCCCTGCCCCGGGTTGGTGCCCCAGGTGACGAACGGCGACAGCTCGGAGGCGTCGATGACCACCTCGGCGTCGAACTCGGCGTCGTCGTCCGTCCTCAGCGTCTTCCAGTAGGCGACGGCCGCGTCCCAGTCCTCGCCCTTCGGCGCGTGCGGACGGCCCTCGAGGTAATCGAAGGTGGTCTGGTCGGGAGCGATCATGCCCGCGCGGGCACCGGCCTCGATCGACATGTTGCAGATGGTCATGCGGGCCTCCATCGAGAGCTTCTCGATGGCGGAGCCGCGGTACTCCAGGACGTAGCCCTGGCCGCCGCCAGTGCCGATCCGGGCGATGATCGCCAGGATCAGGTCCTTGGCGGTGACGCCCTCGGGCAGCTCGCCGTCGACCGTGATGGCCATGGTCTTCGGGCGGGTCAGGGGCAGCGTCTGGGTGGCCAGCACGTGCTCCACCTGGGAGGTGCCGATGCCGAACGCCAGGCCGCCGAACGCGCCGTGCGTGGAGGTGTGCGAGTCGCCGCAGACCACCGTCATGCCCGGCTGGGTCAGGCCGAGCTGCGGGCCGACGACGTGGACGACGCCCTGCTCGACGTCGCCCAGCGGATGCAGCCGGACGCCGAACTCGGCGGCGTTCTTGCGCAGGGTCTCCAGCTGGACGCGGGAGACGGGGTCCGCGATGGGCTTGTCGATGTCGAGGGTCGGGGTGTTGTGGTCCTCGGTCGCGATGGTGAGGTCGAGCCGGCGCACCTGCCGGCCGCTCTTGCGCAGACCGTCGAAGGCCTGCGGGCTGGTCACCTCGTGCAGCAGGTGCAGATCGATGAAGAGGAGGTCGGGCTCGCCCTCGGCGCGCCGGACGACGTGGTCGTCCCAGACCTTCTCCGCGAGTGTCCTACCCATCGCTTTCCCTTCGGCCGGTCTACGGTCCACCGGCCCAACTAGAGATCTTGAGAAGGCGACCGCCGTCCGTGCCCCTGCTTCCGGACGTCCGCCGCCAGGCCCGTTCTGGTCCACGGGCCGCTGTGCCTTCGTGACATCCAGAGTGGCGTGTTCCACGAGAAATTGAACTTGCGTTTCACAGAGTGAGACGCGAGTATCGTTGCATGGACAACAGTAGCGGCGTCGGCGTCCTGGACAAGGCAGCCCTTGTCCTGAGCGCCCTGGAGTCCGGCCCGGCCACCCTCGCGGGACTTGTCTCGGCCACCGGACTCGCACGACCCACGGCCCATCGACTGGCCGTGGCATTGGAACACCACCGACTGGTGGCGCGCGACATGCAGGGCCGTTTCATTCTCGGCCCCCGCCTCGCGGAACTGGCCGCGGCGGCGGGTGAGGACCGTCTCCTCGCGACCGCCGGCCCGGTCCTCACACATCTGCGGGACGTCACGGGCGAGAGCGCCCAGCTCTACCGCCGCCAGGGCGACATGCGCATCTGCGTCGCCGCGGCGGAGCGCCTGTCCGGTCTGCGGGACACGGTCCCGGTCGGCTCGACGCTGACGATGAAGGCGGGTTCGTCCGCGCAGATCCTGATGGCCTGGGAGGAGCCGGAGCGGCTGCACCGGGGCCTGCAGGGCGCCCGTTTCACGGCCACCGCCCTCTCCGGCGTCCGGCGCCGCGGCTGGGCCCAGTCGATCGGCGAGCGCGAGCCGGGCGTCGCGTCCGTCTCCGCGCCGGTGCGCGGCCCGTCGAACCGCGTGGTGGCCGCCGTGTCGGTCTCCGGCCCCATCGAGCGCCTCACGCGCCACCCCGGCCGCATGCACGCCCAGGCGGTCATCGACGCCGCCTCCCGGCTGTCCGAGGCCCTGCGCCGCACGGGCTGACCGCCCCTCCCCCTCCCGACGGTCCACGCCGTCGGTCCGGGAGCCGCCCCAACGCCGCGGCGGCTCCCGGACCGACGGAACCTCTGGCGCTACGAGAACGCGCTCCCGTGGTGGCCCCACCGCGCCTCGGCCACGACTGGGACCCTCAACTGCCGCTGCCCTGCGCCCGGTTGTTGAGCCGATGCTCCAGGCCCCGCACCGGCCGGCCCAGCGGCGGTACGGCTTCGAGTGAGCGGGAACACGGCGAAGGCCCCCCGCCGAAGCGGAGGGCCTTCTCGCTGTACCCCCGACCGGATTCGAACCGGCGCTACCGCCTTGAGAGGGCGGCGTGCTAGGCCGCTACACAACGGGGGCGAGGATCGTACGTTTCCGCAGATCCGAGCTGGTCTACCTGGACTCGAACCAAGACTAACTGAACCAGAATCAGTCGTGCTGCCAATTACACCATAGACCAATGTGGTTTAGACCAGTTTGTACCCCCGACCGGATTCGAACCGGCGCTACCGCCTTGAGAGGGCGGCGTGCTAGGCCGCTACACAACGGGGGCCCTAGCGATCCTGCATCGAGGTCGGCGGGAGCTACCCGAACCGTCCTCGCGGGAAGGATCTGTACCCCCGACCGGATTCGAACCGGCGCTACTGCCTTGAGAGGGCAGCGTGCTAGGCCGCTACACAACGGGGGCTTTGCGGATTGGTCTCCGCGGCGCAGATGAGCTCTGCGAGCTGGCCTACCTGGACTCGAACCAAGACTAACTGAACCAGAATCAGTCGTGCTGCCAATTACACCATAGGCCACTGGAACGCAAGCCCCTGAGGGGATCTTGTTCTAGTTCGCTCCCCCGGTTCCCGGCCTTTCGGCCCGCTCCCCGGCGGCGCAGGAAGAACATTACCTGAACGTGGGCCGGGCTCCAAAACGGGTATCGGCGCCGAGCAGCGCCGGGAGTTCGGCGAGCGAGGCGATCCGGTGGGGGCCGGCGGCCGCGTCATCGGCGGTGTACACGCCGTGACGGTCGATCCAGACCGACAGCAGCCCGGCGTCGGCGGCGCCCCGCCCGTCGACGCCGTGACGGTCGATCCAGACCGACAGCAGCCCGGCGGTGACGGTCGATCCAGACCGACAGCAGCCCGGCGTCGGCGGCGCCCCGCCCGTCGATCAGCGGATGGTCGCCGACGTAGGCCACCTGGTCCGGGGCGAGCCGCAGGGCCGCGCAGGCGGCGTGGAAGGCACCGGCCTCCGGCTTGGACACGCCCAGCTCGGCGGCGCACAGGATGGCCTCGAAGCGGTCGTGGACGCCCAGCACCCGCAGTTTGCGGTCCTGGACGTGCAGGCTGGAGTTGGACAGGACGGCGTGCCGGTGGCTGGCCGCGAGGGCGTCCAGGACCGGCAGGACGTCCGGGAACAGCGCCCAGGCCGTCTCGTAGTGGGCGACGTACCGGTCGAACCAGGCGTCCGCCCCGGCGTCGCCCAGCTCCTCGCCGAGGAAGACCCGCACCCGGTCGCGGCGCTGCCCCTGGAAGGTCGCCTCGCCGGCCGCGTAGCGGGCCCACTGCGCCTCGGTGACCTCGCGCCAGAGCGCCAGGGCCCGCTCGGCGCTCCCGTACCGCTCGAGCAGCCCCTCGGCCGCCAGGTGGGCGCGCATCCCGGCTCGGTCGGCCGCGGTGTAGTCGAAGAGCGTGTCGTCCACGTCCCAGACCACCGCGCGAATGCCCATGATCCGACGGTAGCGCGCGCCTGCGCGGCCTGTCCGGGGATCGTGCCGCGCGGGCAGTCAGACCGGGCCGGTCAGACGGGGGCGCCGGCCTCGGCCGGGGCCACGAGGAAGTCGGTGACGAAGCAGGTGACCTCGCCGTCGGCGCCGCGGCCCGTCCAGGTCGGGTAGGCACCGTCGCCCCAGCCCGAGGTGAAGGCGGCCAGGGTGTGCCCGGTGCCGGGGGACCTGATCAGATGGGGTCCCCCGGACCAGTCGCTGTCCTCGAAGGCGTCCCACAGCGGCCCCTCGTCCTCCTGCGCCTCCGGGAAGCCCTGCTCGGCCGCGGCGTCGTAGAAGCAGCCGGTGCCGGCGTCGACGCCGTAGCCGTAGAACTCGTCGTCCCCGAGGTCGGCCGGGTCCTGGCCGGGGAGCAGGGCCAACTCCCACGTCACGGTGGGTTCGTCGCGGATGACCAGGCGGGCCGCCGCCACCCGGCGGTGCGGGTGGTCGGACGGGGCCTCGCCGGCGCGGGTGAGGGTGGCGACGGCGGCCTCGACGCGGTAGCGGCCGGGGGCGACGGTGACCGTGAAGGGCTCGATGTCGCCGGTGCCGAGGTAGACGAAGGGGTCGCAGGCGACGACCCGGCCGGTGGGCAGGTCCAGTTCGCCGCCGTCGGCCACGTGGGTCACGCCGGTCGTCCCGGAGGAGTGGCTGAACGTGCTGCCCGGCGTGAACAGCCAGGTGTAGTCGCGAGGGGACATCGGCATGGCGGCGCGCCTTCCTGATCAAGGACTCGGTGGGACGACCGTAGTGGGGCCCACTGACATCGCCGACGACGCAGGGGCGGCTCCCGCGCGATGCGGGTGCCGCCCCTCACGGGCACGCGTGCGGATCAGGCCGCGGACAGCTTCGCCAGCGCCGCGTCGATCCGGGCGAGCGTCCTCTCCTTGCCCAGGACCTCCAGGGACTCGAAGAGCGGCAGGCCGACCGTGCGGCCGGTGACGGCGACACGGACCGGGGCCTGCGCCTTGCCGAGCTTGAGGCCGTGGGCCTCGCCGGCGGCCAGGACGGCCTCCTTCAGCGACTCGGCGGAGGACCAGTCGGCGGCGTCCAGCTTCTCGCGGGCCGTGCGGAGCAGGGCGTCGCTGCCCTCCTTCATGGCCTTGGTCCAGGACGCCTCGTCGAAGACCGGCTCCGGCAGGAACAGGAAGTCGACGTTGTCGGTGATCTCGGACAGGACCTTGAGGCGGGTCTGCGCGTGCGGGGCGATCGCCTGCCACTTGGCCTCGTCGAACGCCTCCGGGGCCCACGGGGCGACGGGGGCCTGGAGCCACGGGCGGCAGCGCTCGGTGAAGTCCTTCACGTCGAGCAGGCGGATGTGGTCGGCGTTGATCGCCTCGCACTTCTTCAGGTCGAAGCGGGCCGGGTTCGGGTTGACGTCCTCGATCTCGAAGGCCGCGACCATCTCGTCGATGCCGAAGATGTCCTGGTCGGCGGAGAGCGACCAGCCGAGCAGCGACAGGTAGTTGAGCAGGCCCTCGGGCAGGAAGCCGCGCTCTCGGTAGAGGTTCAGCGAGGACTGCGGGTCGCGCTTGGAGAGCTTCTTGTTGCCCTCGCCCATCACGTACGGCAGGTGGCCGAAGGCCGGGGTCTGCTTGGCGATGCCCAGTTCGGCGAGCGCCTTGTAGAGGGCGATCTGGCGGGGCGTGGAGGAGAGCAGGTCCTCGCCGCGCAGGACGTGGGTGATCTCCATGAGCGCGTCGTCGACCGGGTTGACCAGCGTGTACAGCGGGGCGCCGTTGGCACGGACGATGCCGTAGTCCGGGACGTTCTCCGGGAGGTAGGTGATCTCGCCGCGGACCAGGTCCGTGAAGGTGATCGGCTCGTCGGGCATCCGGAAGCGGACGATCGGCGTGCGGCCCTGGGCCTTGTACTCCTCGACCTGGGCGCCGGTGAGGTCGCGGCAGTGCCCGTCGTAGCCGGACGGCTTGCCGGCGGCGCGGGCGGCCTCGCGGCGGGTGTCCAGCTCCTCCTGGGAGCAGTAGCAGTGGTAGGCGTGGCCGGCGTCCAGCAGCTTGGCGGCGACGTCCTTGTAGAGGTCCATCCGCTGCGACTGGCGGTACGGCGCGTGCGGGCCGCCGACCTCGGGGCCCTCGTCCCAGTCGAAGCCCAGCCAGCGCATGGCGTCCAGCAGCTGGTTGTAGGACTCCTCGGAGTCGCGGGCCGCGTCGGTGTCCTCGATACGGAAGACCAGCGTGCCCTGGTGGTGCTTGGCGAACGCCCAGTTGAACAGGGCGGTGCGGACCAGGCCCACGTGGGGGTTACCGGTGGGCGACGGGCAGAAACGGACGCGTACTGGGGAGCCTGATGCGCTAGCCACGCTTGACAACCTTGTTGGTGAGAGTGCCGATGCCTTCGATGGTGACGGCGACCTCGTCGCCGACGCTGAGGGGTCCGACGCCTGCCGGGGTGCCCGTGAGGATGACGTCGCCGGGGAGCAGCGTCATGGCCTCGGAGATGTTGACGACCAGGTCCTCGATGGAGTGGATCATCTCGCTGGTGCGGCCGAGCTGGCGCTGTTCGCCGTTGACCGTGAGCTGGATCGTCAGGTCGGACGCCGTCCCGATGTCCAGTCCGGTCTCGACCCAGGGGCCGAGCGGGCAGGAGCTGTCGAAGCCCTTGGCCCGCGCCCACTGCTTCTCGCGCTTCTGGACGTCCCGCGCGGTGATGTCGTTGGCGCAGGTGTAGCCGAAGATCACGTCCTTGACGCGCTCGCGCGGGACCTCCCGGCACAGCCGGCCGATGACGACGGCGAGTTCCGCCTCGTGGTGGAGGTCCTGGGTGAAGGACGGGTACTGGATCTCGTCGCCGGGACCGATCACCGAGGTGGACGGCTTGAAGAAGGCGAACGGGGCGTCGGGCACCTCGTTGCCGAGTTCACGGGCGTGCTCGGCGTAGTTGCGGCCGAAGGCCACGACCTTGTTGGGGAGGACCGGCGGCAGCAGCCTGACCTTGCTCAGCGGCACCTTCGTGCCGGAGAGCTCGAAGTCCGTGAACGGGATGCCCTTGATGATGTCGAGGACGTATTCGTCCGGCCTGTCGCCCTCGACCGCGCCGAAGGCGACGTTCCCGTCGATGGAGAATCTGGCGATGCGCACGGGATCCTGCGCCCCTCACTTGAAGCCGGCTGGAGTCTGACGCTCCAGGCTAGCGCGGTGAGGCGTCCGCGCCTCGCGCGAGCGGCGCGGACGCCTGGGCCGTCGTGACGGATAGCTCCGACGGGCGGTCGTCCCACGATGAACGACATGCCGCCCGTGTCCGTACTAACCGGCGACGGTGGTCGCGGGGAGTTCCTGGAGGATGGTGCGCTTGGGATTGGCGGTCTGAGCGGGGAGGTCGAGGGAGTGCTCCGGCTGCTCGGGGAGACGCAGTTCGCCGGCGCTGTCGAGGTGGGCCAGCTTCGTGCGCCGCGGGTTGGCTATGGTGTGGATCATCGTCGTCTTCACGGTCGTACTGAGTCCTGTCGTGACGAAGCGCCCGGATACGGGCCTCTCGGGGCCTGCGTCCGGACGCGAGTGGGCAGAAACATCCCTCTTGTAAAGCGTCAGGCTAAACATCCGCTTCCCGGAGAAGTCGTGAAGACCCCTTGATCTGGGTGTGAGTTTGCTCACGCCCCGATACCCAATCCGGGCAATTCAGGCCTGCCCTCCCAGGCGAGGAAACGGACAATCGCCCTCTGAACCCATCATTCCGCTCCTGATCATCGCGACTGGGGCACCTTTCACGCGAAAGCGACTCGCGGACCTATGTCCGTTCTGGGGCGAATAAGGTTCCACGGCAGGTAATCCCGTACTCACGCGGTGTCACGTATGTCACGGCTCGACCTACGGGCCTTGTTGGGAATCCTGCACTGTGCTGGAATTCCACGGACCGCCGCAGGATCGAGCCGGCGCACAGGGGGCGCATCGACGCGCCGAGTGGCGGCGAGAAGGGGGAGCCAGCGCCGGTCACTCACGACCACCAGGGAGCGTGTTCAGGACGCTCCCCAATACGCCGACACCGTGTCCGACCGCTCACGCGGAAGGGCGCCTGGTCCAGAGGTTGCGACGCTAGTGCAGGGACGTTTCAAGAGGGATGGCAGCGCTTCGGCGGAGCCGGAGCACGGCGGGACCGACCGAGGTCCCTCGCCCCAGCACGCCCAGACCCAGGGCCCGGCCCCGTCGGTCGACAGCGGTGAGCGCTCCGGGCGCCCCGCCGTGTCGGCGTCCCCGGGTGCCGCGGTTCCCCCGCCTCCGACGAAGAAGCCGGCCAGGGGCGAGGTCGGCCCGGGCTCACGAATAGCCCTGCGCAACTGGCGTATCTCCACGCGCCTCGTCGCGCTGCTGACGCTCCCCGTGGTCGCGGCCACCTCGCTGGGCGCCCTGCGCATCAGCGACAACATGGACGACATCCAGCAGCTGGAGAACATGCGGCTGCTGACGGACATGACGAAGCGGGCCACCGAGCTCGCCCACGCGCTCCAGGAGGAGCGCGACCAGTCCGCCGGTCCGCTCGCCCACGGCGCCAAGTCGACCGACTACACGGTCAAGGGCTACCGCGACAAGACGGACCGCGCCGCGCAGAGCTTCCGCGACGCCTCCGAGGAGATCGACGACCAGAGCAAGGACGGCAGCCTCAAGGGCGTCCGCGACAACATCGTCCAGCTCATCCGCGAACTCGGCACGCTCTCCGAGGTCCGCGGCACGGCGTACCAGGCCGACGGCAACTCCACGCAGACCGTGGAGGCCTACCACCGGCTGATCACCCACCTGCTGGACCTCTCCCAGGACATGGCCGAGGCGACCAGCAACCCGGACATGATCCAGAGCACCCGCGCCCTGGCGTCGTTCTCCTCCGCCAAGGAGTACGCCTCCATCCAGCGCGCGGTCCTCGCGGCGGCCCTCCCGGCGAACAACACCACCGACGCCGACCTCTCGGACAACGACCGCCTCTACGCCGACTCCGCGCTGGAGAGCCAGAAGTCCGAGCTCCGCTCCTTCAAGAGCATCTACGGCAGCGAGCCCGCCGAGGAGCTGCTGAAGCCGATCGGTGACGGCAACCCGACGATCAAGGCCAGTGACACCTACGCCACCCGCGCCCTGACCTCGGCCACCGGCCTCGCCTCGCTGGACAAGCGCTCCTACCGGGACTGGGTGGACGACAGCACCACCAAGATCCAGGGCATGCGCGCCATCGAGACCACGCTGCTCGAGGAGATGGAGCAGAAGGCCCGCGAGCTGCGCAACGAGTCGGAGCGCGAGGCGATCATCTCCGGTGCGCTGATCCTGCTCGTGCTCGGTGTGTCGCTGGTCGGCGCCTTCGTCGTGGCCCGCTCCATGATCCGCTCGCTGCGCCGGCTGGAGGAGACCGCCACCAAGGTCGCCCAGGACCGTCTGCCCGAGCTGGTCAAGCAGCTCTCCGAGGCCGACCCGCAGGACGTCGACACGTCCGTGGAATCGGTCGGTGTGCACTCCCGGGACGAGATCGGCCAGGTGGCCGCGGCCTTCGACGACGTGCACCGCGAGGCGGTCCGCCTCGCCGCCGAGCAGGCCCTCCTGCGGGGCAACGTCAACGCGATGTTCACCAACCTCTCGCGCCGCTCCCAGGGCCTCATCCAGCGTCAGCTCTCGCTCATCTCCGAACTGGAGTCCCGCGAGGCCGACCCGGACCAGCTGTCCTCGCTGTTCAAGCTCGACCACCTCGCGACGCGTATGCGCCGTAACGGTGAGAACCTCCTCGTCCTCGCGGGTGAGGAGCCCGGCCGCCGGTGGACCCGCCCGGTCCCCCTGGTCGACGTGCTCCGCGCCGCCGCGTCCGAGGTGGAGCAGTACGAGCGCATCGAGCTGGCCGCCGTGCCGACCACCGAAGTGGCCGGCCGCGTGGTCAACGACCTCGTGCACCTCCTCGCCGAGCTGCTGGAGAACGCGACCTCGTTCTCCTCGCCGCAGACCAAGGTCAAGGTCACCGGTCACGCACTGCCCGACGGCCGTGTGCTGATCGAGATCCACGACACCGGTATCGGCCTCTCCCCCGAGGACCTCGCGGCGATCAACGAGCGGCTCGCCTCGCCGCCCACCGTGGACGTCTCCGTCTCCCGCCGCATGGGTCTGTTCGTGGTCGGCCGTCTGTCGCAGCGCCACGGCATCCGCATCCAGCTCCGCCCGTCGGACTCCGGTGGTACGACCGCGCTGGTCATGCTGCCCGTCGACGTCGCCCAGGGCGGCAAGAAGCCGGCCGGTGCCAAGCCCGGCCCGAACGGCCCCGGTGCCTCCGGCGGCCCCGCCGCCGCGCAGGCCGCCGCCGGCGCTGCCGCCGCGCGCCGTCAGGTGCAGTCCGGTGGCGGTGCCTTCGGTGGGGGTGCGCCGGGTGGCGGTGCCCTCGGCGGCGGTGCCCCGGGCGGTGGCCGGCTCGGCGCCGGTCAGGGCCCGCGTGCGGCGCTGCCCGGACGTGACGGCGCCGGTGCGCAGGGTGGACCGGGCGCGCCGCGCGGACCGCAGGGCGGTCCCGGTGCTCCCGCGCAGGGCCGGCCGGCGCAGGCCGGTGCCGGGTACGGCGGCCCCTCGCAGGGCGCCGGGCAGGGCATGCAGAGCAACGGCTCCGGTCAGGACATGTTCGGCTCCCGCGGGACCGCCCCCGGACGCGACCAGTCCCGCCAGGGCGCCCCGACACCTCCGCAGGCGCAGCCCGCCGCCGGCGAGCAGGGCCCCCGCCGTGGCCGCCGGCCGCAGCTGCCGCCGCGCGGTGGCGCGCGGGCCGAGCTGCCCGGCGGCAACCAGCCCTCGCGTCCCAGCTGGAGCGACGAGAACGCGCAGCCCCCGGTGCCGCGCGCCTCGCTCGACACCCCGCGCGGGCACGACGAGGACCCGGCGCAGCAGACCTCGCGGATGCCGCGGATCGACGACCGGCAGGGCCCGGCCTCCACCTCGGAGTTCGCCCGCCCGGACTTCGACGCCCAGGCGCCCGGCGGTTACGACCCGCAGAACACGGGTCAGTTCGCCCGCCCCGGTGCCGACGCGCAGCAGGACACCGGCCAGTTCGTCCGCCCGGACGTCTTCGGCACCAACGGCTCGGGGCAGTACAACGCCTCGCAGACGGGCCAGTTCGCCGTGCCGCAGGCCTACGACAACAGCTCGACCGGTCGGCACTCGCTGCCGGGCCGGCAGAGCCCGGAGTCGACCGGCCAGTTCGAGCGGCCCCAGGTCAACGGCAACGGCTCGTACGGCGGCAACACCGGCTACGGCGCCGGTCAGCAGCCCCCCGTGCCGCCGCAGCGCCCGCAGCAGCGTCCCGTGCGTCAGGAGCCCGAGGCCCTGCCGCCGGCGACCGGTCCCGGCGACGGCCGTACCCCGCTGTACGACACGCTCGAGACCAACTGGTTCCACGGCGGTCCGCAGGGACGCCAGCCGGGCACCGACACCCCCGCCGCCGCTCCGCAGCAGGAGCGTCCGGCCCCCGCGGAGCGGCCCCAGCCGTCCTCCGCCCCCCAGCGCTCCGCGTCGACCGCCTGGCGCAGCTCACCGAACGACGACCTCGTCCGGCAGGCTGAACGCGTCAGGCAGCCCGCCGCGGGCGGAGTCACCACCTCCGGCCTGCCGCGCCGGGTGCCCCGGGCGAACCTCGTCCCCGGCACGGCTCAGCAGCAACAGCACCAAAGTGGTCCGCAGGTCTCGCGTGCGCCCGATGACGTACGCGGCCGGCTGACCAATCTCCGTCGGGGCATCGCTCAGGGCCGCCAGGCCGGCAGCGGCCAGACCGGCAGCTTCCCGAGCCCCACTCACCAGCAGGAGCGTTAGTTGAGCCAGATGAGCCAAGCGGCACAGAACCTCAACTGGTTGATCACCAACTTCGTGGACAACACCCCCGGGGTGTCCCACACCGTCGTCGTGTCCGCCGACGGCCTTCTGCTGGCCATGTCGGAGGGCTTCCCCCGCGACCGTGCCGACCAGCTGGCGGCCGTCGCGTCGGGTCTGACCTCGCTGACGGCAGGAGCCAGCCGGATCTTCGAAGGCGGGGACGTCGCACAGACCGTCGTCGAGATGGAGCGGGGATTCCTCTTCCTCATGTCCATCTCGGACGGGTCGTCCCTCGCCGTCCTCGCTCACCCGGAGGCGGACATCGGCCTCGTCGGGTACGAGATGGCACTCCTGGTCGACCGTGCGGGCGCGGTCCTCACCCCCGACCTGCGTGCCGAACTGCAAGGCAGTCTGCTCCACTGACATCTCCCGGATCCACCCGTCTCACCAAATCACCGTCCGGCCGCCACAATCCCCCCACTGGCCCCTCACCCGACGGCTTGACCGACCGACTTGTGTCCCAGCCCGGAGGATTCATGACCCCGCCCACCGCCTCTCATGATCCGTACGCGGAGCCGTACGAGGATGAGGGCGACCAGCCGCTGGTACGTCCGTACGCGATGACCGGCGGCCGGACCCGGCCGCGCTACCAGCTGGCCATCGAGGCCCTGATCAGCACCACGGCCGACCCGGCGGCGCTGATGGGGCTCCTCCCGGAGCACCAGCGCATCTGCCACCTGTGCCGCGAGGTGAAGTCGGTCGCCGAGGTCTCCGCCCTCCTGTCCATGCCGCTGGGCGTGGCCAGGATCCTCGTGGCGGACCTCGCCGAGGCGGGCCTGGTCGCCATCCACCAGCCGGGTGGCGACGAGAACAACGGTGGCGCACCGGACGTGACGCTGCTCGAAAGGGTGCTCAGTGGACTTCGCAAGCTCTGAACCAAGCCGGGCGACCACCTCCGCGAAGATCGTGGTGGCGGGTGGCTTCGGCGTGGGCAAGACCACGTTCGTGGGTGCCGTCTCGGAGATCAACCCGCTGCGCACGGAGGCCGTCATGACCTCCGCGAGCGCGGGGATCGACGACCTCACGCACACCGGGGACAAGACCACCACCACGGTGGCCATGGACTTCGGCCGTATCACCCTGGACCAGGACCTGATCCTGTACCTCTTCGGTACGCCGGGCCAGGACCGCTTCTGGTTCATGTGGGACGACCTGGTGCGCGGTGCCATCGGCGCCGTCGTGCTGGTGGACACCCGCCGTCTCGCCGACTGCTTCCCCGCGGTCGACTACTTCGAGAACAGCGGCCTGCCCTTCGTCATCGCCCTCAACGGCTTCGACCGGACGCGCCGATCATCACGACGGACGCCCGGCACCGGGCCGATGCCAAGAGTGCGCTGATCACGCTGGTGGAGCACGCGCTCATGGCGCGGCTGCGGTAGTGGAAGTCTGCGGGCACATACGGCACTTGTCGTAGATGTCCCGGAGCCGGCTGTGGCCTTTGACACGGTCGGCTCCGCTGTTCATAACGTTTCGGCAGAGGAATCGGGTGGTACGGCAACTCGTCGCGGTCAACCGGTCTCGCTGCGCGCACAACCGCCCCGTCTTTTGACGGGGCTCGCTCTTTATGACCGTTTTATCTGGGACTTACATCGCATGGAATCCTCCTCTTCCACTGTTTGGAGGAGCGCGGGCCCCCGTGCTGGAATGCCAGAACTGCCCACTGGCCGAAGACGTACTCATCAGTAATGCGTACTTCAAGGCGATGGGCTCTGAGACACAGCGGCACGACCTAGGTGCCGACCCCGCCGGAAGGTTGTTGGTCGAGTGAGGCGAAGCAAGAACAGTCCCGAGCCGTCGGCCCGGGGCAACTTCACCCCGCCGCCGCGCGGAGCGGCGCCCGCCCCTGTGCCAGGATCCGAGCCCACGGCCGCGCCGGCCCAGAGCGGCGGCCGCTTCTCGCCGCGCAACTGGCGTGTGCCCACCAGGCTGAACGCGATCCTGCTCATACCCGTGATGGTCGGCCTCGTCATGGGCGGCTTCCAGGTGAAGAGCTCGATCGACACCTGGCAGCAGGCCGAGGACGCCGAGAACGTGGCCCTCCTGGTGCGCGCCGCCGAGGAATACGGCAACGCCCTGCTGGACGAACGCGACCTCACCGCGGCCGACCTGCTCCAGGGCAAGGGCACCACGGACACCGTGACGCAGCTGCGCTCGGCGACCGACAGCGCCAAGGAGAAGTTCGACCAGGCGGCACAGAACCTCCCGCACACGGCCGCGCTCGACCGCCGTATGCAGCTCTTCCGGTCCAACGAGACCAAGCTGTCGCCCCTGCGCCAGGCCGCCTACACCAAGGCGATGGACCCGGTGAAGACCGAAGAGGGTTACGTCGCCGTCCAGCACTCCCTGATGGAGTTCGCCAACGAGCTCAGTCTGGGCACCGGCAACATCACCTCCTACGGCCGCACCGTCTACGCCGTCTCGCTCGCCAAGGCAGCCGTCTCCCTCCAGCGCTCGATCGGCGTGCACATGCTGATCCGGCCGAGCACCAAGGAGGCCGTGGTCCGTCAGCAGAGCGTCTCCCTCGTGTCGTACCGCTACCTCGAGGGCATCGCGATCAACGAGTTCGTCTCGGGTGCCACCCAGGACGACGTCGATCAGCTCGACGGCATCATGGCCGCGCAGCGAAAGAAGATCGGCGACAAGGGCCCCGCCGTCGACGCCGGTGACAGCAGCTCCACGCAGGGCGGCGCCTACACCGCCATGCCGGCCGCCGACGCCATGCTCCAGGGCATCGCCGCGGGCACCTTCACCCCCGAGCAGCTCGCCGCCAAGGGCGTCACGCCCAAGGCGTGGCTGGGCGCCTCCACCGCCAAGTTCGAGGGCTACCGCGAGATCGAGACCGACCTCGTCAGCAAGGCCGTGGACGAGGCCGCGAGCGTCTCCGAGGACGCCAAGACCGACGCGCTCATCACCGGTGCCGCCGTCGTGGTCGCCCTGCTCGCCGCGTTCATCCTGGCCGGCATGGTGGCCCGCCAGATGTCCCGCTCGATGCGCCAGCTGCGCAACGCCGCCTTCGGCATCGCCGAGCAGCGCCTGCCGATGCTGGTCGACCAGCTCTCGCGCACCGACCCCGGCCGCGTCGACACCCGGGTCGCGCCCATCCCGATCACCACCCGCGACGAGATCGGCGAAGTCGCCCGCGCCTTCGACCAGGTCCACCGCGAGGCCGTCCGGCTCGCCGCCGAGCAGGCCCTGCTGCGGGGCAACATCAACGCGATCTTCACCAACCTGTCGCGCCGCAACCAGTCGCTGATCGAGGGCCAGCTGACCCTGATCACCGACCTGGAGAACAACGAGGCCGACCCGGACCAGCTGGAGAACCTCTTCAAGCTGGACCACCTCGCGACCCGTATGCGCCGCAACGGCGAGAACCTCCTGGTCCTCGCCGGCGAGGAGCCCGGCCGCCGCTGGGACCAGCCGGTCCCGCTGGTCGACGTGCTGCGCGCCGCCTCCTCCGAGGTGGAGCAGTACGAGCGCATCGAGCTGTCCGGCGTCCCGGAGGCCGAGATCCACGGCCGCGCGGTCACCGACCTCGTGCACCTGCTCGCCGAGCTGCTGGAGAACGCCACCACGTTCTCCTCGCCGCAGACCAAGGTGCGCGTCACCGCGACCCGTCTCCCCGACGGCCGCGTGATGATCGAGATCCACGACAAGGGCATCGGCCTCACCGCCGAGGACTTCGCGGACATCAACCACAAGCTGGCGAACCCGCCCACCGTCGACGCGGCGATATCCCAGCGCATGGGCCTGTTCGTGGTCGGCCGGCTGTCCGACCGGCACGGCATCCGCGTCCAGCTGCGCCCCTCGGGCGAGCAGGCCGGCACCACCTCGCTGGTCATGCTCCCGGACGCCATCACGCACGGTGGCGGCGGCGGCGAACAGCAGCCGCTGCAGGACGAGTTCACCGTCTCGCAGATCATCCCGGAGCAGCAGCAGTACCAGGGCGAGAACTTCGGCCAGCCGATGCGCACGGCGGCCGAGCTCGGCTTCGACGACAGCGCCTACACCGAGGTCCCGGACGACATCCGCGAGCTCGACCCGGTCGGCCGCTCGCTGATGCGCGAGGAGCGCCGCGCGGCCCTCGAGGCCGAGGCGCAGGGCCCGGACGGCACCGAGGCGCCCGCCTACGACGAGTTCGGCCGGCCCGCCTACGACGAGCGCAACGGCTACGCGGGGCAGCAGGACGGCTACGACCAGCAGCAGGCGTACGACGAGCAGCGGCAGCAGTCCTACGAGGACCAGCAGCAGGCGTACGGCGAGCAGCAGCACTCCGCCTACGAGGAGCCCCAGCAGGCGTCGTACGACGACACGTACTACGCGCCGAACGGCGGCCTCCCGCGCGACGAAACGTTCTCGTCCCCGAACGGCTACCCGGACTCCGGCTATGCGGAGCCCACGGCCGAGGAGCCGGTGGCGCGCAACGGGTCCGCGCAGGACGGCTTCACCGCCTTCGACCAGCGCCGCCACCAGGACGACTGGCCCCAGCAGAGCGGCTACCGCGACGGCTACCAGGAGCAGTACGCTCCGGAAGCGGAATCCGCGCAGGCCAGTGACGCCGGCGAGTCCGACGGCGTAGGCTTCGACCGTCCGGGACCGGCCCAGTCCGCGCCCCACGCAATGACCGACGCCGGGCTTCCGCGTCGCGGCGCCGCCGCGAGCGGCACCAACGGCACGCGGCCCGCGCGGCAGGACGCGCCGGCACCGGCTCCCACACCGGAGAGCAACGGCGACAGCGCCTGGCGCTCCCAGAACGACGAGCGCTGGCAGCAGGCCTCGGCGCTCCGCAAGCCCAAGGCGGGCGGGGTCACCTCCTCCGGCCTGCCGCGGCGGGTCCCGAAGGCCAACCTGGTCCAGGGAGCCGCCGAAACCACCCCCCAGGGGGGCCCACAGGTCTCCCGTGCTCCCGAGGACGTCCGGGGCAGGCTGAGCAACCTGCGCCGCGGTGTCCAGCGGGGTCGCAGCGCGGGAAGTGAAACGAACGGCCAGGGCTTCGGTCCTGACAGCACCTACAACCAGGAGCGTTAGTGTGAGCCCGATGAGCCAGGCGGCGCAGAACCTGAACTGGTTGATCACCAACTTCGTGGACAACACCCCCGGGGTGTCCCACACGGTGGTGGTCTCCGCCGACGGACTCCTTCTGGCGATGTCCGAAGGCTTCCCGCGCGACCGCGCCGACCAGCTCGCGGCCGTCGCCTCCGGTCTGACCTCGCTGACCGCCGGTGCCTCGCGCATCTTCGAGGGTGGCAGCGTGAACCAGACGGTTGTGGAGATGGAGCGGGGATTCCTCTTCATCATGTCCATCTCCGACGGTTCGTCCCTCGCCGTCCTCGCACATCCCGAGGCGGACATCGGCCTCATCGGGTACGAGATGGCGCTTCTGGTCGACCGCGCCGGTACGGTCCTGACGCCGGATCTGCGTGCGGAACTCCAAGGGAGCCTGCTCAACTGAACGGACAGCGGTGCGTCTTGGCGTCCCGGGGCCGTAAGGTTTCGGGACGCGGCTCCACATGATGGGTGCCAGGCACAGTCGGAGGAGGAGAGAAAGTGGCAACACCCCCAGACGGTTCGTCATCGGGCAACTGGTCGTACGGCCCTGCCCAGGGTCAGAACGACGGTTCCCAGAACCGGTACTTCCCCTCCCAGCCGAACCAGCGGCAGCCGTACGCCCCGCAGGGTCCCGGACCCTCGCCGTACGACCAGCCGCCGGCGCCGCGCATCCAGCCGGTGCAGCCGCAGCGACGCGCCCCTGAGCCGACGCCCGCCGGGGCGTCGAACAACCCCCTGGTGCGTCCGTACGCCATGACCGGCGGCCGGACCCGCCCGCGCTACCAGCTCGCCATCGAGGCGCTGGTGCACACCACCGCGCAGCCGCACCAGATGCAGGGCCAGCTGCCCGAGCATCAGCGGATCTGCAACCTCTGCCGGGAGATCAAGTCGGTGGCCGAGGTCTCGGCCCTCCTCACGATCCCCCTCGGCGTGGCCAGGATCCTCGTCGCCGACTTGGCGGAGGCAGGACTGGTCGCGATCCATCAGCCCGGCGGCGACGAGAACGCCGGCGGCCAGCCAGACGTGACACTGCTCGAAAGGGTGCTCAGTGGACTTCGCAAGCTCTAGCGGCGGTCCTTCCCGCTCCACCACCTCCGCGAAGATCGTGGTGGCGGGCGGCTTCGGCGTGGGCAAGACCACGTTCGTCGGCGCCGTCTCGGAGATCAACCCGCTGCGCACGGAGGCCGTGATGACGTCTGCTTCGGCGGGCATCGACGACCTCACCCACACCGGGGACAAGACCACCACCACGGTGGCCATGGACTTCGGCCGTATCACCCTGGACCAGGACCTGATCCTGTACCTCTTCGGTACGCCCGGCCAGGACCGCTTCTGGTTCATGTGGGACGACCTCGTGCGCGGCGCCATCGGCGCGATCGTGCTGGTGGACACCCGCCGTCTCGCCGACTGCTTCCCCGCGGTCGACTACTTCGAGAACAGCGGCCTGCCCTTCGTCATCGCCCTCAACGGCTTCG
>NZ_LLZN01000087.1 GCF_001509795.1 Streptomyces sp. NRRL WC-3605
CCCCCGCCGCTCCCCCGGCCGCTCCCGGCTTCCCGGTGCTGCGCCCGGTCGACGACAGCGCCCAGGTCCCCGCGGCCACCGCGCCCGAGCCGCCCGCCCCCGTTCCCCCGGTGGCCGAGCAGCCCGAGGCCGAGCGGCCGGAGCCCGAGCCGGAGCTCAACCACGCCGCCGCCGACGCCGAGGCGGCCCGCCTGTTCGGCGGAGACGACGAGCCGGAGGCGGAACGGAACGACGAGCCGGAGGCGGAGCAGACCGCCGCGCCGGGGGCCGGCACCCCGTCCGGTGCGGCCGACGACACCGCGCGGGCCGACGCCGACCCGCAGCCGCAGCCCGAAGCAGCCCCGGTACAGCCGGAGGCCGAGGTGCAGCCGGAGGCCGCGCCGACCACCCCGGAGGCGGCGCCCGCCGCCGAGCCGGAGGCGCACCCCGCCGCCCCCGAGCAGCCGCAGGCCCACCCCGCCGCCCAGGCCCAGGCCCCGATGCCGCCGCACGCCCAGCCCGGCATCCCCGCGCAGCCGCCCGCGGCCCCTGGTGAGCAGCCGCACGCCCAGCCCGCCGGACAGCAGCAGCCCGGCCAGCCGTTGCCGCCGCTGCCCCAGGGCTTCGTGCCCGCGCACCCCCAGCAGGGCGCGCCGCAGCAGGGCGTACCGCAGCCGCCGGCCCAGGGCGCCCCGCCGGCTCCCGGCTACGGCTACGGCTACCCGCAGCAGCCCGGACAGCCGCAGCCCCAGCAGCTCCCGGCCCAGGGCGGATTCGGCCCGGCCCAGCCGCAGCCCGGCCAGCCCGGCCAGCCGGTGGACCCGCGCCAGGCGCACCAGCCGACCCAGCCCATCCAGCCCGGCCAGCCGCAGCAGCCGTACGGCTACCCGCAGCAGCCCGGCCAGCCGCAGCCGCAGCCGCAGGCACCCCAGCAGGTGCCGCAGCCGGGACAGCCCCAGCCCTACGGCTATCCGCAGCAGCCGGGTCAGCCGCAGCCCGGTTACGGCTACCCGCAGCAGCAGCCGGGCTACGGCTATCCCCAGCAGCCCGGCGCGCCCGGCCAGCCCGGTCAGCCCCAGCAGCCGGCCGCGCAGCAGCCCCCGGCCCAGCCGCAGCCTCAGCCGCAGGCACCACAGGCCCCGCAGACCCCCGCCGCCTACGGCAGCCAGGGCGGCTGGTCGGCGCCGCCCGGTCCGCAGGCCGGTCCGGGTGCCCCGCAGCAGCAGGCCGCGCCCGGCACGCCGCTCGGCTACAACGCCGCAGTGGAGCTGTCGTCCGACCGCCTGCTGCGCAACCAGCCGAAGGCCCGCAAGAACAACCAGGGTCCGTCCCGGTTCAAGCTCGGTGCCAAGAAGGAGCAGGCGGAGCGGGAGCGCAAGCTCGGTCTGATCCGGACGCCGGTGATGTCCTGCTACCGGATCGCGGTCATCAGCCTCAAGGGCGGTGTCGGCAAGACGACGACGACCATGTCGCTGGGTGCCACGCTGGCCACCGAGCGGCAGGACAAGATCCTGGCGATCGACGCCAACCCGGACGCCGGCACGCTCGGCCGACGGGTGCGGCGCGAGACGGGTGCGACGATCCGCGACCTGGTGCAGGCGATCCCGCAGCTCAACAGCTACATGGACATCCGCCGCTTCACCTCGCAGGCGCCCTCCGGTCTGGAGATCATCGCCAACGACGTGGATCCGGCCGTCTCCACCACGTTCAACGACCAGGACTACCGCAGCGCGCTGGACGTGCTGGGGCGGCAGTACCCGATCATCCTCACGGACTCGGGCACCGGCCTGCTCTACAGCGCCATGCGCGGGGTGCTGGATCTCGCCGACCAGCTGATCATCATCTCGACTCCGTCCGTGGACGGTGCGAGCAGCGCGTCGACGACGCTGGACTGGCTGTCGGCGAACGGCTTCGCGGATCTCGTGCAGCGGTCGGTCACCGTGATCTCGGGTGTCCGCGAGACGGGCAAGATGATCAAGGTGGACGACATCGTCGCCCACTTCGAGACCCGGTGCCGCGGTGTCGTCGTGATCCCCTTCGACGAGCACCTCTCCGCGGGTGCCGAGGTGGACCTCGACATGATGCGTCCCAAGACGCGCGAGGCGTACTTCGACCTCGCCGCCCTGATCGCCGAGGACATCGCCCGGACCCAGCAGGGCTTCGGCAACCCGAACATGCAGTACCAGCACCCGCAGCAGCAGGGCTACCCGCAGCAGCCCGGACAGCCGCAGCCCCAGCAGCCGTACGCCCAGCCCGATGGTGCCCCGCAGCCCGGGCAGGGCTGGCAGCAGGCGCCGCAGCAGCCGGCGCCGGGGCAGCAATGGCAGCAGCAGGCCCCGCCGCCGCAGGAACCGCAGCAGGGGCAGCAGCAGGGCGTCGTCCCGCCCGGCTGGACCCAGCAGTAGCGGACGCGAGCGCGAGAACGGCGGAGGGCCGACACCGAACGGGTGCCGGCCCTCCGCCGTCTGCTGTGCGGGTCCGCGTCAGGCGGAACCGTCGGCCGCCGCGATCAGTTCCCGGCACCGCTGCACGTCCCGGGCCATGGCCTCCAGGAGCGCGTCGAGCGAGTCGAACTTCTCCTGGCCGCGCACGTAGGCGAGGAAGTCGACCGACACGTGCAGCCCGTACAGGTCGAGGCCGACGCGGTCGATGGCGTACGCCTCCACCGTGCGCTCGGTGCCGTCGAACTGCGGGTTGGTGCCGACGGAGACGGCGGCCGGCATCACCTCGCCCTGGGCGTGCAGCCAGCCGGCGTAGACGCCGTCGGCGGGGATCGCGGTGTGCGGCAGGGTCTCCACGTTGGCGGTGGGGAAGCCGAGCTCGCGGCCGCGCTGGGCGCCGCGTACGACGACGCCCTCCACGCGGTGCGGGCGGCCCAGGATCTCGGCGGCCCCGGCGACGTCGCCCTCGGCGACCAGTCGGCGGGTCAGGGTCGAGGAGAACGGCTCGCCGCCGCCCGCCTCACCGCTGACGAACAGGTCGACGACCTCGACCTCGTAGTCGTAGGTCTTGCCCTGCTCGGCGAGGAACTCGACGTTCCCGGCGGCGCGGTGCCCGAAGCGGAAGTTGGGGCCCTCCACGACCGCCTTGGCGTGCAGCTTGTCGACGAGGACCTTGACGACGAACTCGGCCGGCGACAGCTTCGAGAACTCGGTCGTGAACGGCAGGACCAGCACCGCGTCCACGCCCAGCTCGGCCATCAGCTCGGCGCGCCGGTGGTGCGGGGCGAGCAGGGGCGGGTGGCTGCCGGGGCGGACGACCTCGCTGGGATGCGGGTCGAAGGTGACGACGACGGCCGGGACGCCCAGCTCCCGGGCGCGGTCCACGGCGTGCCGGATGATCAGCTGGTGTCCGCGGTGGACTCCGTCGTAGGAACCGATGGTGACGACGCTGCGCCCCCAGTCCTGGGGGATGTCCTCCAAGCCACGCCAGCGCTGCACTGTGCCTGCTCCTTGTCGCAAACTCGTCGAACCGGTGTCCGTCATTGCCCAAACGGTCTTACGCAGCTCTAAGGGTGCCATGCCGACGGCCCCCGGCCCGCATCGGCATGGGCGCTGTGACGGGGTGCACGTGCCGATGCGCCGCTCAGACGGGGACGCCCGCCAGGTTCTCGATCATGCGGCGGGTGCTGGGGCCGACGACGGCCGCCCAGTCCCGTGGTGTGCCGGTGAGCCAGCCGGCGACCCGCGCGGCGAAGCCGGGGACCTCCCGGGCGAGGTCGACCAGGCCGCGGTCGAAGCGGGCGGCGCCGTCCGGGGTGCGGACGAGCAGCAGCCCGGTGTGGTGGACGAGGTCGCGCAGGGAGTCGTCCGCCGCGCCGCCCGTGGTGCGGACGGCGGCGTGCAGCAGGGCGTCGAGGACGGCGGGCGCCTGTTCGTGGGTGAGCAGGAAGTCCAGCAGCTCCCGGCGCAGTCCGCGGGAGGCGGGGGTGCCGGGGGCGGCGAGCACGGTGGCGAGGGCGGCCCGCACCTGTTCCGGGCCGCCGTCGAGCAGGCCGGTGACGAGCGGGAAGAGGACCGCCCTGGCACCGGGTCCCTGGTCGAGGGACCGGTCGACGTAGGCGGCGACGTCGGTGGCGGTCTCGGGGTGCCGCCGTACCGCGTCCTGGACGAGGCCGGCGACCTTGCGGGCGAGGCCGGGTGCGGTGACATCGGCGAGGGAGCGCAGCACGGCGCCGGTGCCGGGACGCTCCAGGCGGGCGCGGAAGGCCTCCAGGACCGGCTCGGGGTGGGTGGCCAGGGCGGCGACGAGGGCGCTGGGCGGGAACTGCGGGTCGGCGGCCGTGAAGTGCGCGAGGGCCTGCGGGAGATGGCGGGCGCGGGAGTGCGGGTCGCGGACGAGGAGGGCGAGGGCGCCGCCGTGCAGGGCGCTGTCGGCGGGGCGGGCGAGCAGGGCGAGGGCGGCGTAGCGCAGCAGGGCGCGGTCGGCCTCGGTGTGGACGTGGGGTGCGGCGCGCAGCCCGTGGGCGAGGGCGGCGACGCGCCGGGCGGGGCGTTCGTCGTGGGCCCAGCGGTCCACCGCCCGGCAGACGGCGGACGGCTCCTCCTCGGCGAGGGCGCCGAGGAGTTCGTCGGCGCGGGGGTGGGCGCTGGCGACGAGGGTCTCGGTGAGGTCGTCGAGGGCGTGGTGGCGGTGGGTGTGCAGCAGGGCCTGGGCGGCGAGGGCGACGGTGGCGTGCGGGGTGGCGGGCAGCGGGCGGTCGTCGTCGAACCAGCGGGTGAGCCGGGGCTGTACGGCGGTGGGGTCGGCGGCGAGGAGGCGGGCGACGGCGTCCAGGTAGCGGGGCGGCCGGGGTCCCTCGGTGTCGTCGAGGGGGCCGTCGGCGGGGACGAGGCGGCGCAGCAGGTCGAGGCGTTCGGTGTCCGGCAGGGGCAGCGCGGTCCAGAAGGCGGGGCCGAGGTCGGCGGGTGCGGGGTGCCCCTGCCGGCGCCAGGCCACGATCCGGTCGGCGGTGAGCCGCAGGACGTCCAGGTGGGGGGTGGCGTCGGGGATCCGCAGCAGGGTCTCGGTGAGCAGCCGGGCCGCCCACCAGTCGGTGCGGTCGGCGTCGAGCGCGTCGGACAGCTGCGCGAGCCGGTCGCCGAGCCGGCCGGTGCCGTGGAGACGCGGGACGAGCAGGAGGGCCTGGAGGACGGGGCCGATGCGGTGGCGCGGTACGGGAGGGGCGGGCCGGTCCGTGCTGCCGGTGGGGCCGGGGCGCAGCAGGGCGCGCAGGGCCTCGTCGAGGTCGAGGTGGAGGCCCTGGAGCCAGTCGGCGAGTTCCTCGTGGGCGAAGCGGTAGCCGTCGCCGGCCGGGACGAGGAGTCCTTCGGTGAGGACGGCGCGGGCCCAGCCGGTGGTGCCGCCGAGCCACCGGGGTGCGTGGCCCCAGGGGAACACCGCCTCGAAGGCGGGCCGGTCCAGTTCGCCCTGGCCGGTGCCGAGGCTGCGCCGGGCGGCCTCGTGGACCTGGCCGGCGACGCGGGCGGCGAGCCGGCGGACGGCGGTGCCGCGCAGGCCGTTCTCCGCGGCGAGGCGGACGGCGACGCGCAGGCACATCAGGTCGAGGTGGGCGGAGAGGACGTCGTGCCGGTCGGCCCCGTGGGGTGCGGGCGCGCCGGGCAGGGCGGCGCGCACGTCCGCGAGGAGGCGGAGGGTCAGGGGGTGGCGGGCGTCGGCGTCGGCGAGGGCGTCGTCGGGGATGCCGTGGCGGGCGCGGGCCTGCCGGGCCTCGTCGGGGGTGAGGTCGTCGAGGGCGAGGCAGGGCGGGACGGGTGCGTGGGGCGGGTGGCCCGCGGGGATGTGCAGCTGGTCCTCGGGGAATCCGGCACCGGCGGTCTCCCAGTGCTCGGTCCGGCAGGCCACCACCAGCCGAGCGCCGTGGTCGCGCAGCCAGCGCGCGGTGGCGCCGGTCCAGTCGGCGAGGCGGTCCGCGGCGGCGGGCGGCATCTCCTCCGGGCCGTCGAGCAGGAGCAGCAGGGGGCGGCCCGCGTCGCGGGCGAGGCGGGCCAGGCGCTCGGGCGTGAGGTCGGCGGCGAGGTCTACGCCGGCGGACGCGGCGAGGATGCGCGCGGCGCGGTCGAGCGCCCGGCGTGCCGCGTCGGCGACGGAGGTGTCATCGCCGGCGAGGTCGGCGCCGCGCAGCCAGAGGGTGGGTGCGGGGCCGGGGCCGTGGGTGCGCCGGGCGGCGAGTCCCGCGAGTTCCGTCGTACGGCCGCTGCCGGGCGGCCCGACCAGGCCGAGGACGGTGGCCGGGCCCGCGAGGAAGGCGTCGAACTCCGCGGTGACGGCGGCCCGTTGGACGGGAGCCCCCTGTGATCCGGAGGGCGGGGCGTCCTGGGCGACCTGGGTGGCCGTCAGCTCCAGCACTCCGGCGAGGTTCAGGTCGGCGCCGTGGGCGGGCACCGTCGCGGCGTTGTCGCCGAGGAGGTCGGTGAGCGGGCCGTCCGGGGCGGGCCGCAGCGGTGCGGCGAGCACGGCGTCGCTGTGGGCGGAGTGCAGGGCGGTGCCGAGGACACCGAGGACGGCTCCGGTCGTGGCGTCGAGCACGGGTCCGCCGGCGGCGCCTCCGCCGAGCCGCAGCGCGTCCCGGCCCGCGGTGCCGATGGCGAGTTCCAGGACGCCGTCGAGGGCGTGGTGGCGGTCGGTCGCCGTGTAGGTGGCGGGGGTGGCGTCGAGGACGCGGGCCTGCCGCCAGCCGCCGGCCGGGATGTGCACGTAGGTGCCGGTCCCGCAGCGGTCCCGGACGGTCACCGGCAGCGGGTCGACACCCAGCCCTTCGGTGCGGACGAGGGCGAGGCCCCGCTCGGGCAGCGGGGTCACCGCGGCGGCGGTCACCACGCAGCTGCGGCTGCCACCGGCGGTGTGCACGACGAGCCGGGACTGCCCGTCGACGACTTCGTGCGCGGTGACGACGGTGCCGTGGTGGTCGGCGAGGAAGCCGAGGCCGCGGGGCCGGCCGGCCGGGTCGTGGACGCGGACCAGGGCGTCGTCCCGGAGGCGGGCGCCCGGCGGGTCGTCGTCGGGGCGGTCCGGGTCCGGCCGGCGGGCGTGCCGGGGGCGGCCGTCGTCGTGGGGGCGGGCGCGCCGTGACCGGTGGGACGCGGTGGCCCCGTCGGGCTGCTCCGGGCCGTCGCCCGTCCCCCGCGTCCCGTCCGTGTCCGCCGCACGCGGGCCCCGTCCCGCCATCGTCGAACCTCCCCGCCCCGCACCCGCACGCTCATCGCCCGCCCTGTCGCTTCGACGGTAGGCGGCAGATGATCAGTGGGACAGGTCGCGTGCCGAACGCGCCCCCTTGCACACCCTCGGTTCACTCCGAGCGCCTGCCCGGACGGGTGAACAGGCGGGGGTGGGTGGATACACCCTAGGGGTGGGGGAACCGAGGGGGGACCGTGGAGCGGCGGGCAGAGGACGACCCCGTGACCGCCGCTCCACGGGCAGGGACCCGTGCCGTGCGGGCGCTCAGCCGAACACGGCGAGGCTCTTGGCCTTGCCCTTGTGCTCCTCGACGAGCGCGAGGAAGCGGCCGTCGGCGTCGAAGACCCCGACGGGTCCGGAGCCGGTGTACTCGTCGGGCATGTCGAGCCGGACGCCGTTCGTGAGCAGCCGGGCGCGCCGGGCGTCGATCTCCCAGCGGGGGAAGGCCGCCGTGGCGGCGTCGGCGATCGGCATGACCGTGAGCTCCTGCTGGAGCTGGTCGAGCGTCCGCGCGGCGTCCAGCTTGTACGGCCCGACGCGGGTGCGCCGCAGGGCCGTGAGGTGCCCGCCGACGCCGAGGCCGGCACCGAGGTCGCGGGCGAGGGCCCGGATGTACGTGCCGGAGGAGCAGACGACGGAGACGACCAGGTCGAGGACGGGGGTCCCGTCGTCGGCGACGGCGTCGCGCAGGTCGTACACCGAGAAGGACGACACGGTGACCGGGCGGGCCGGGATCTCGAAGTCCTCGCCGTCGCGGGCCCGCTTGTAGGAGCGGACCCCGTCGATCTTGATGGCGCTGACCTTGGACGGGACCTGCATGATGTCGCCGGTCAGCTTGGCGATCCCGGCGTCGACGGCGTCGCGGGTGACCTTCGAGGCGTCGGTGGACCCCGTGATCTCGCCCTCGGCGTCGTCGGTGACCGTGGTCTGGCCGAGGCGGATCGTGCCCAGGTACTCCTTCTCGGTCAGGGCCAGATGACCGAGCAGCTTGGTCGCCTTCTCGACGCCGAGGACGAGCACGCCCGTGGCCATCGGGTCGAGGGTGCCGGCGTGCCCGACCCGGCGGGTGCGGGCGATGCCGCGCATCTTGGCGACCACGTCGTGCGACGTGAAGCCCGACGGCTTGTCGACGATGACAAGGCCGTCGGGCGTGGTGTTCTTCTGCGTCATTCCGCGGTGTCGCCGTCCGTCTCGTCCTCGGTGCCCGGCTTGCGGTACGGGTCCGCCTCACCGGCGTACCGGGCGCCCGCGGACGCCTCGCGGACCTTCTCGTCGGACTGGCGCGCCTTGTCGAGGAGGTCCTCGATGGTCTTGGCGGTGTCCGGCAGGGCGTCGGCGACGAAGGTGAGGGTCGGGGTGAACTTCACCCCGGCGGCCCGGCCGACCTCGGACCGCAGGACGCCCTTGGCGCTCTCCAGACCGGCCGCGGCGGCCGCCCGCTCCTCGTCGTCGCCGTACACCGTGTAGAAGACGGTCGCCTCCCGCAGGTCACCCGTGACGCGGGTGTCCGTGATGGTGACGTGCGAGCCGAGCCGCGGGTCCTTGATCCCGCGTTGCAGCTTCTGGGCCACCACCTCTCGGATGAGGTCCGCCAGCCTCTTGGCACGCGCGTTGTCGGCCACTGGTCCGTCTCCTTAAGTGCTTACGTCTTGCTTCAGTCTTCGTCGCTGTGGAGCCTGCGTCGAACCGAGAGCAGTTCCACCTCGGGGCGTCCGGCGACCAGCCGCTCGCAGCGGTCCAGTACGCCGGTGAGGTGTCCCATGTCCCCGGAGACCACCGCGAGGCCGATCCCGGCCCGGCGATGGAGGTTCTGGTGGTCCGTCTCGGCCACGCTCACCGCGTACTTGCGCTGGAGCTCGGCCACGATGGGACGGACGAGGGAGCGTTTCTCCTTGAGCGAGTGGACGTCGCCGAGGAGCAGGTCGAAGGACAGAGTCCCCACATACATATGTGTCCGGATGTCCCGCCGGTTCGGGGTACGGGCGCCAGGCTCGGCGCCGATACGGGAACCGTACACGCAACGGCCGGGGCCGATCGACGGAGTTTCCCTTCCGGGAACTCCCGCCGACCGGCCCCGATCGCGTGCTGGATCAGACGCGCGGCTTCTCGCGCATCTCGTACGTCGCGATGACGTCGTCGACCTTGATGTCGTTGAAGTTTCCGAGGTTGATACCACCCTCGTAGCCTTCGCGGATCTCGGTGACGTCGTCCTTGAAGCGACGCAGACCCTCGATGTTGAGGTTCTCCGCGATGACCTTGCCATCGCGGACCAGGCGCGCCTTGGTGTTGCGCTTGACCTCGCCGGAGCGGATGAGAACACCCGCGATGTTGCCCAGCTTGGACGACTTGAAGACCTCGCGGATCTCCGCCGTGCCGAGCTCGACCTCTTCGTACTCCGGCTTGAGCATGCCCTTGAGGGCCGCCTCGATCTCCTCGATCGCCTGGTAGATGACCGAGTAGTACCGGACGTCCACGCCCTCGCGCTCCGCCATCTGCTGCGCACGGCCGGCTGCCCGGACGTTGAAGCCGATGACGATGGCGTCGGAGCCCATGGCCAGGTCGATGTCGGACTCCGTGACCGCACCGACGCCGCGGTGCAGGACGCGGATGTCGACCTCTTCGCCGACGTCCAGCTGGAGCAGGGAGGACTCGAGGGCCTCGACGGAACCAGACGCGTCACCCTTGATGATCAGGTTCAGCTGCTGGACCTCGCCGGCCTTGAGCACCTTGTCCAGGTCCTCCAGCGACACGCGGCGCGTGCGCTTGGCGAACGCGGCGTTGCGCTCACGGGCGGCGCGCTTCTCGGCGATCTGACGGGCCGTACGGTCCTCGTCGACCACCAGGAAGTTGTCGCCCGCACCCGGGACGTTGGTCAGGCCCAGGACCTGGACCGGCGTCGAGGGACCGGCCTCGGCGACGTTGTTGCCGTTGTCGTCGAGCATGGCGCGCACACGGCCGTAGGCGTCGCCCACGACCATCGTGTCGCCGACCCGCAGCGTGCCTCGCTGGACGAGGACCGTCGCCACGGCACCGCGGCCGCGGTCGAGACGGGACTCGATCGAGATGCCCTGCGCGTCCTGGTTCGGGTTGGCCCGCAGGTCGAGCGAGGCGTCCGCGGTGAGGACCACGGCCTCCAGCAGGGAGTCGATGTGCAGACCCTGCTTGGCGGAGATGTCGACGAACATCGTGTCGCCGCCGTACTCCTCGGCCACCAGCCCGTACTCGGTGAGCTGACCGCGCACCTTGGTCGGGTCGGCACCCTCGACGTCGATCTTGTTGACCGCGACGACGATCGGGACCTCGGCGGCCTTGGCGTGGTTGAGCGCCTCGACCGTCTGCGGCATGACGCCGTCGTTGGCCGCGACGACCAGGATCGCGATGTCGGTCGACTTCGCACCACGGGCACGCATGGCGGTGAACGCCTCGTGACCCGGGGTGTCGATGAAGGTGATCTTGCGCTCTTCGTCGTTGACCTCGGTCGCGACCTGGTAGGCACCGATGTGCTGGGTGATGCCGCCGGCCTCGCCCGCGATGACGTTCGTCTTGCGGATGGCGTCGAGCAGTCGGGTCTTGCCGTGGTCGACGTGACCCATGACGGTGACGACCGGCGGGCGGACCACCAGGTCCTCCTCGTCGCCCTCGTCCTCGCCGAACTCGATGTCGAAGGACTCGAGGAGCTCGCGGTCCTCCTCCTCCGGGCTGACGATCTGAACGGTGTAGTTCATCTCGTCCGCGAGGAGCTGGAGCGTCTCGTCGGAGACGGACTGGGTCGCGGTGACCATCTCGCCGAGGTTCATCATGACCGCGACGAGCGACGCCGGGTTGGCGTTGATCTTCTCCGCGAAGTCGGTGAGCGACGCACCGCGCGACAGGCGAATCGACTCGCCGTTGCCGCGAGGCAGCATCACACCGCCGACCGACGGGGCCTGCATGGCCTCGTACTCCTGGCGCCTCTGCCGCTTCGACTTGCGGCCGCGACGCGCGGGACCACCGGGACGGCCGAAGGCGCCCTGCGTGCCACCACGGCCGCCGGGACCGCCGGGACGGCCACCGAAGCCGGGACGGCCGCCGCCACCACCGGGACCACCGGGACGGCCGGCGAAGCCGCCGCCACCGCCACCGGGACCGCCGGGACGACCGGCGAAGCCGCCGCCACCGCCACCCGGACGGCCGGCGAAGCCGCCGCCACCCGGACGACCGCCGCCGCCACCGGGACGACCGCCGCCACCGGGACCACGGCCACCGGGACCGCCGCCACCGGGACGCGGGCCGGCAGCGGGACGCTGCGGCATCATGCCCGGGTTCGGACGCGGGCCACCGGGACGGGGGCCGCCGCCCTGCGGACGGGGCATGCCGCCCGGCGTGGGACGCGGACCGCCCGGAGCCTGCGGACGGGGACCGCCCGCCGCGCCCTGGGGACGGGGACCGCCCTGGCCCTGCGGACGCGGGGCGCCGCCGGGGGCACCGGGGCCACCCGGACGCGGGGCACCGCCGGGACGGGGCGTCTGCGGACGCGCCATGCCGGTGGAGCCGCCGGAGGTGAAGGGGTTGTTGCCCGGACGGGGACCGGCCGGACGGGCGCCGGGACGCGGCCCCTGGCCACCCGGACGCGGGGCGCCGGAACGCTCACCGCGGCCCTGGCCGCCCTGCTGGCCGCTCGGACGCGGAGCACCCGGACGCGGGGCCTGGCCGGCCGGACGCGGGGCGCCCGGACGCGTGCCGGTGCCCTGGCCCTGCGAGGCCGCCGGAGCGGCGGGCGCCGACGGGGGCGCCGTGAACTCGGGCGTGGTCGGAGCCGGGGACGCCGGGGCGGGCCGCGGCGCGGGCTTCGGGCCCGGAGTGGGACGGGCGCCGGAGGAGGCCGGCGCGGCGGGAGCCGCGGGCTTCTCGGCGGCCGGCTTGGGGGCCGGCGGGCGCGGGGCGGCCGGACGGGCCGACTGCGCGGGAGAGGGGGCTGCCGGCTTCGCCGGGGCAGCCTTGCGGGCGGGGGCGGGCTTGCCGCCGCCGTTGCCCTGCTGGAGGGCGTCCGTCAGTTTGCGGACTACGGGCGCTTCGATGGTCGAAGACGCCGAACGGACGAATTCACCGAGTTCTTGGAGCTTGGCCATGACGACCTTGCTCTCGACGCCGAACTCCTTGGCGAGTTCGTATACCCGGACCTTAGCCACTTCGCTCCTTTTAGGTCCGGGTTGCGGCCGGACCGTCGCTACTTCATGGGCGTACTCATCGCGTACTCATCGAGTGCTCATCGCAATCTCGACCTACTTCCGACTCGCGAGGTACCAGGGCCGCACGGGGTTCCGCGCGACGCTTCTTACGGTGTTGCCTGCTCGGCAACTGTCGTCTGCTCGACGTACCGGCGCAACGCCTTTGTGTCGAGCGCTCCCGGGGCACGCAACGCCCTCGTGAACGCCCGGCGGCGTACCGCCTGGTCGAGACAGACCAGGGCGGGGTGTACATACGCACCCCGGCCGGGCAGCGTACCGCGAGGATCGGGGACGCACTCGTCCTCGATCGCCACGATCCGCAGCAGATCAGCCTTGGCCGCTCGCTCCCGGCACCCCACACAGGTGCGCTCAGGGCATGCGCGGACGCGTGTCCGGCCAGACACAGCTAAGTCTACCTCCCCGTGCCGACCTCACCCCTTTGGGGCAGGATTCGAACAGTTGCCGGACGATAACCTGACGTGATCTGAGCGACCCGAGGTCCGGATCTATTCCCCGGCCTGCTCGGTGTCCGGCCGGATGTCGATGCGCCAGCCGGTGAGCCGGGCCGCGAGCCGGGCGTTCTGCCCTTCCTTGCCGATCGCCAGCGACAGCTGGTAGTCCGGCACGGTCACGCGCGCCGACCGGGTCGCCATGTCCACGACCTCCACCTTGGAGACGCGGGCCGGGGAGAGCGCGTTCGCCACCATCTCGGCCGGGTCGTCCGACCAGTCGACGATGTCGATCTTCTCACCGTTCAGCTCCCCCATGACGTTGCGCACCCGGCCGCCCATGGGGCCGATGCAGGCGCCCTTGGCGTTCAGGCCGCTGCGGGTGGAGCGCACGGCGATCTTGCTGCGGTGACCGGCCTCACGCGCGATGGCGGCGATCTCGACGGATCCGTCCGCGATCTCCGGCACCTCCAGCGCGAAGAGCTTCTTCACCAGGTTCGGGTGGGTGCGCGACAGGGTCACGGAGGGCCCGCGCACCCCCTTGGCGACGCGCACCACGTACGACCGCAGCCGCATGCCGTGCGGGTAGGTCTCGCCGGGGACCTGCTCCTGCACCGGCAGGATGGCCTCCAGCTTGCCGATGTCCACGAGCACGTTCTTCGGGTCGCGGCCCTGCTGGACCACGCCGGTGACGATGTCGCCCTCGCGGCCGGCGTACTCGCCGAGCGTCGCGTCGTCCTCGGCGTCGCGCAGCCGCTGCAGGATGACCTGCTTGGCGGTGGTGGCGGCGATACGGCCGAACCCGGACGGGGTGTCGTCGAACTCGCGGGCCTCCTGGCCCTCGTCGAGGTCCTCGGGGTCCTCCTTCGCCCACACGGTCACATGCCCGGTCTCCCGGTTGAGCTCCACGCGCGCGTGTCGGCGGCTTCCCTCGGTGCGGTGGTAGGCGATGAGGAGGGCCGACTCGATCGCCTCGACCAGCAGGTCGAAGGAGATCTCCTTCTCCCGAACCAAGCCCCGCAGGGCACTCATGTCGATGTCCACGGCTACGCCTCCTCTTCCTTCTTGTCCTTGCGGTTGAACTCGACCTGCACGCGCGCCTTCTCGATCTCCGGGAACGCGAGTCTGCGGCTGGTCGCCTTGCGGCCCTTGACCCCGGGCACTTCGAGGTCGAGACCGTCGTCGTCGACCTCGAGGATGCGGGCCACCAGTTCGCCGCCCTCGGCCAGCTCGAACTTCACCAGGCGGTCGACGGCGCGCACGTAGTGGCGGTGCTCCTTGAGGAGGCGTTCCGCGCCCGGGGTGCCGACCTCGAGGGTGTACTCGCCCTCGCCCATCGCGTCCGTCTCGTCCAGCGTCGCCGAGAGCGCGCGGCTCACATCGGCGATCCGGTCCAGGTCGGCGCCGGTGTCGGAGTCGACGACGACGCGCAGCACACGCTTGCGTCCGACCGAGTCCACCTCGATCTCTTCGAGGTCCAGTCCCTGGGAGCTGACGAGGGGTTCCAGGAGTGCTCGCAGCCTCTCGCTCTGGGTGGTGCTCATCCGGGTGACTCCTCGGCCGCGTGTGCTGTTGTGGGATGGGTCGCGTGTCAGGTCAAAGGGTATCCGGTCGCAGGGTGTGTTGCCGTCCACCTGTGGGTGACCGGTGCCGATGAGTGGCACCGCCGCGCCGCGCGGGTACGGTGATCACGGGTCCGCCGGCCCGCTGACCGGGCGGCCGCCGTCGCAAGTGCTTTCGTACGTACTCCCCGAGGAAGTCGCCGTGCCGTACCCCCCGCCCTCGCGCGCCCTCCCGGGACCGCGCAGAAGAACCCTGCTCGCCTCGGCCGCCGGAGCCGCGCTGCTGGCGGGCTGCTCCCCGGCGTCCGACGACCCGGACGGCGGTACGGGCGGCAGTCCGTCGCTCGCCGAACGGGCACGCGCGCGTGCGGCCCGGGACAGCGAGGGTCTGGTCGGGCGGTACGACGCCGTCCTCGCCGCCCATCCGGCGCTGGAGGGGCTGGTGGCCCCGCTGCGGGCGGAGGCGGCCCGGCATGTGGAGGCGTTCGGCGGGGGCGCGTCCGGGGCGTCGCCCTCCGCCTCCCCCTCAGGCTCCGGCTCCCCGTCGCCCTCCGCCTCGGCCCCGGTCCCGGCGGTGCCCTCGGACGAGCGGGATGCGCTGGCCGAACTGGCCGCAGCCGAACGGACCCTCGCGGACCAGCGGGCCAAGACCCTGCTGGAGATGCCCGGTGAACTGGCCCGCCTGCTCGCCTCGGTGGCGGCGGCCGGCGCCGCGCACGCGTTCCTGCTGACGGAGGGTGCCAAGTGAGCGACACCGACGAGGCGAACAAGGCGAGCAAGGCGGCGGTGACGGCGCTTCAGGCGGCGCTGGCCGCCGAGCACGCGGCCGTCTACGGGTACGGCGTGGTCGGCGGCCGGATCGGCGAGGAGCGGCGCTCCGACGCGCGGGCCGCGTACGAGGCCCACCGGGCGCGGCGGGACGCGCTGGCGCGCGCGGTGCGCGACCTGGGCGCCGACCCGGTCGCCGCGAGCGCCGGGTACGCGCTGCCGTTCCCGGTGACGGACCGGGCCACGGCGGCGCTGTTCGCCGCCGAACTGGAGAGCCGGGTGGCCGGTGTGTACGCGGACCTGGTGCGCGCCGCCCGGGGCGAACTGCGCGGCACGGCCGCCGAGGCGCTGCGGGAGGCGGCGGTCCGGGCGGTGCGCTGGCGGGGCGGGAGCGTAGCCTTCCCTGGGCTCGCGGAGCGGGCGGACACGTCGGCCACGCCGGCGGCGCCCACCGCGTGACGCGGGCCGCAGGACACCGACGGGCAGGACGGAAGGGACGACTCGCGCATGGCTTTCGAACCGCCGCAGCGTCTGGTCAGGGCGCTCGGTGAGACGGCCCCGGACGGCGACGCCTGGCTGGAGGAGCTGCCGCGGGCGGCCCGGCAGGCCGTCGAGCTGCGCGAGTTGACGGTGGAGCGGGTGCAGCTGCCGGGTGGCCGCAGCAGCCTCGTGGTGCTGGTCCGGCGGGCCGACGGCACCCCGGCGGTGCTGAAGCTGGCCCCGCCCCGCGCCCGTCCGGAGAGCGAGCGGGCCGCGCTCGCGCACTGGGGCGGCACCGGTGCCGTCCAGCTGATCGAGCCGTTCGTGACCGAGGGCGTACTGCTGCTGGAGCGGCTGCGCCCGGACCGGTCGGTGCGGTCGCTGCCGGAGGCGAAGGCGCTGCTGGAGGCGGCGGGGACGCTGCGGCGGCTGTGGGTGGAACCCCCGGAGGGGCACCCCTTCGAGACGGTCGCGGAGCGCACGGGACGGCAGTCGGAGGCGATGCGGGCGACCGCGGCGGAGCACGGCGAGGTGGCGGTGCTGGTCGACGCCGCGCTCGCGGCCCGGGACGAACTGCTGGCGGCCCCGCCGGAACGCCAGCTGCTGCACGGCACGTTCCGGCAGAGCAAGGTCCTCGCCGGGGAGCGGATGCCGTGGCTGGCGGTCGGGCCGGACCCGGTGGTCGGCGAGTGTGCGTTCGATCTGGCGCGGCTGGTGCGGGACCGGGTGGAGGACCTGATCGCCGCCCCGTCGGGCGCGTCGACGACGCGCCGCAGGGTCAAGCGCCTCGCCGAGTCCCTGGAGGTCGACCAGGAGCGGCTGCGCGGGTGGACGCTGTTCCGCGCCGTGGAGTCGGGTGTGCGGGCGCTGCGGGTCGGCCGGCCGCAGGACGCCGAGCTGCTCCTGGAGTTCGCGAGCTGGCTGTAGGCCGGGAGCCGCGCCCCCCTGCGGGGAGCTCTCGCAGGGGGGCGCGGTGGGTCCGGCCGACGTGCCTCCCGAGCCTGCCGGCCGGAGTCCGGCGGGGTGTTCAGCGGTCGTCGGGGGCCGTCGCGAACAGCATGCCCTCCATGGCCAGCAGCCGCGTGTGCCGCCGCAGATGGGCCGCCTGGTCGCCGCCCCCGTGACCGTGCGGTCCCGCGGCGTGCGGGGCGTACGGGATGTGCGCGAACTGCGCCAGGTCGGCCGGGTGCAGGGGCCAGGACAGCTGCCGGCCGCCCGCCTCGATACCGAGCTGGTGGATGCCGTCGGCGCCCCGGGTGAGGACGGCGCTCGCCGGGTGCAGGGCGGCCAGCCAGGCCAGCAGCTGGGCGCGTTCGAGCCGTACGCGGGTCAGGTCCCGCTCGTAGGAGTCGGCGTAGCGCTGCCAGCGGTCGCGCTCCTGCCGGCACAGGTCCAGTTCCCGCTCGCACGGCCGCCGGGGCGGGCGAGCCGGCCGGAGCCCGCGCCACAGCGCGGTGGCCGCCCGGCGCAGGCGTCCCGCAGGCCGGGGGCCGCCGGGCGCGGGCTCGTGGGACGGCAAGGACGAGGGGGACGTGGGCATCGGGTACTCCGTGACGGTGGACGAACGGCCGCGCACCGGGGCGCCGGGCACTGCGGCGCGGCACGCGGACGGGGGCGGGCGGCGGCGTGGGAGGGGTGCGCGGGGCGGGGGCGCGGAAGGCCTGGACATGCGGTTCTCCGGAGACGGTCGGCGAACGGGCGGTGGCCCGGGGCGGCGGACGGCCCTGGGCGACGCGGGTCAGGCGGGCGGACGCGGAGGACGGGCACGGGTGGACCCGGTACGGCGATAGCGCCCTGCCTCATGGGTGTTGGCGGCCCGGCACGCCGCGTCGACGGGCTCGCCCCGCCGCAGATGCCGCTGGTAGGCGGCGCGCGTGCCACAGGGCGCCGGTCGTATGCGCGCGGGCGCATCGCCCCGCTCCGGCGTCCGTGTCGCGGGCTGGGGCTCCTCGCCGGACCTGGAGTGCGACGCCTCGGTCGCGCACCGGCCGGCGGCGGGCGGGATCCCCTCCGCCGGGGCGAGCGGCACCGGACCGGGCGGGACGGCGTGGTCGGCCGGGTTGTCCCCGGGCAGGGGCGGCACACGACCGAACGGCACACGGCCGAACGGCACACGGTCGGACGGACCGGACTCGGAGGGGCTTGACTCGAATGAGCCGGACTCAGACGGGCCGGACTCGGACGGGCTGGACTCGGGCTCGGACAGGCCGGACTCGGACTCGGACAGGCCGGACTCGGACAGACCAGACCCGGATAGGGCGGACTCGGACGGGTTGGACTGGGACGAGACGGACTCGGGATCGGGCAGGTCGGACTGGGACGAGACGGTCCCGGACAGGCCGGCCGCCGTGGACGGACGCCGGCCGGAGACGGCCCGGGTCGCCTCCCTCGCACGGGATGACGCGCGCTCGGGCAGGGCGGTCGGCGCGAGCCGGGGCGCCGGGGCGGGGAGCACCGGCGAGGGCGGCGCCGCCGGCGGGTGTCCCGCCTGTTCCATGGCGTGCCGCTGGGGGCCGGTGAGGCCCGCGACGACGCCCTGCCGGCGGCATCGGGGCAGGCCCCGCTCCCGTCGCAGCACGGCGTCCCGGCACGGTTCGAGCACGGGGCAGAGTGCGCAGATCGCGATCGCGAGGGGCCAGGTGCGGCGGGTGAACCACAGATCGGCGTCCCACTCCCGGCAGGCCGCGCGCAGTTCCCAGATCCGTGAGCCGCCGTCGGGTACCGCCGGGGTCATCCGGCCGGCTCGGGCGGGGACGTGCGGTCCCCGGCGCGGCGGGCGTCGCACACCGGGGACAGAGGGCCCAGGTGGGCCGCCACATTGGCCAGGGAGCACCGCTCGGGGCGCCCGTCCAGGGAGAGCAGGGGCATCCCGTCGGGCCGCCGGCAGCCCTGGAAGTACCAGACGTCGCCGTGGGCGTCGCGCAGCGGGGAGGCGAGGTCGTAGGTGGCGTCGCCGACGCGGAAGGGGCGGCGCCCCCGCCGTCGCGGCGCGGCGCCGTGGGCCACCACGGTGACGCGGACACCGTCGCGTTCGCCCTCGCCGACCAGGGTGTGGGGGCGGCCGCCCTCCCCGACGACGGTGATGTGGAAGTAGGCGCGCCAGCGTGTCCAGCACTCGGCGCCGTCCACGCGCAGCACGACCCGGACCCGGTCGCCGTCCACGCGGACGTCGGAGGGGCCCGCGTGCCCGGCGAGGTGGCGTTCGACCGCGCGGGCGACGGAGCGCGCGCGGGCGCAGGAGGCGTCCCAGGCCAGCGCCTTGCGCTCCAGGTCGGTGAGCGGGCGCGGCCCGCGGGACCACCTGCCCTCCGCGGTGCGGTGCAGCACGGTGCCCTGGGGCCGGCCGGGGCCGAGGGTCGGGGTGACGGCGGCGGGTCCGGAGTCCACGGACCGCAGGACCGCGCCGCCGGCCCGGGAGTTGTCGGCGTTCACGCGGACACCGCCTCGGTCGTCCAGCGCAGTTTGCGCAGGGCCCGGTAGGTGAGCGTCTTCACCGCGCCGACGCTGCGCCCCATGGCCAACGCGGTCTCCTGCGCGCTCAGTTCGTCCAGGAAGCGCAGCTCCAGGCAGTGCCGTTGGTGCGGGTTGAGCCGGTGCAGGGCGGTGTGGACGGTCTCCTGGGCCTCGACGGCGTCCAGTTCGCGCAGGACGAGGGCCTCCGTGCCGCGCTGGGCGTCCCGGGGGTCGTCGAACTCGGCGACGGGGGTCTCCCATCGCGTGCGGCCGCGCCCGAGTTCGTCGAGCCAGAGGTTCTTGGCGATCGTGGTGAGCCATCCGGCGAAGGCGGTGCCCTGCCAGTGGAAGGTGCCGATGCGGCGCAGGGCGCGGACGAACACCTCCTGGGTGAGGTCCTCGGCGAGATGTCTGTTGCGGGTGCGAACCAGGAGGAACGCGTAGACGGCGCGGTAGTGCTCGAAATACAGGGCGGCGAACGCCTCCCGGTCGCCGGCGCGCGCCCGGGCGACCAGTTCGGGCTCCGGACCGGCCGGTGCGGTGGTGACGTTGTCCGGATGGGACACGACGGCTTCTCCTCTGCAATACGCATGTAGATGTAGATTCCTTGGACGGACGCGCGCAGGCCACGACGGAAACCCGCGATCCCCTCCCAGGGCGTCTACAGTCTTCATGTAGATGCATATCGTGTCAAGAAGCCTACGGAGCGTGAGACTTGAGGGCGCGGACGGGGCGCACAGGAGCACCGGCACCCCCGGAACGCTCCGGCGTGCTCCCGAAGCACCTTCGCTGATCTGCGATCTACTTGCGCTTGTAGATATTGATGACCGATCCTCTGACTCGTGACGAACCAGCGGAGCCATCCCCCAGCCGATCCCGAAGCCGCCCGGCACGCCCAGCACCGGGACGAGGATCTGGCGGCCCTGCTCGAACGCCTGCTGGCCCAGGTGCCGGACCGGACCCAGAAGGACCTGGCGGCGGAGTCCGGCATCTCGTACCCGACGCTCAACGCCTGGATGAACCGCACGCGCGGCACCTCACGCATCGACCCGGAGAAGCTGCGGGCCATGGTCGACGTGTTCCGGCGCTGGGGCGTGCGCACCACACCGCGGGAGTTCTTCGAAGCGGTGGGCCGGCCGGTGCCGGGCCCCAGCGGCGACGAGCGCGAGGCCAGGCTCCTCAAGCTGTACCGGCAATTGCCGGAGTCACGGCAGCGCGCCCTGCTGAAGGACGCCGAGGCGATGCTCCAGGTTAGCCGCATCGTGTGAGGTCAGCGGCGTGCGAGCGGGCACGCGCGGAGCGGGGCCGCCGGTCTCCCCCGGACCTAACCGAACAGGGCGCGCTCCGGAAGAATATGACGAAACTCCTCACGAACCCCACACACATCGGTACCATCAGTCAGCCGCTGACCTCCCGGAGCGGAACGCTCGTGCCGTAGGCATTCCTGGGGAGGCAGTTGTGTGCGTGCGCATTGCCGTGACGGACGGTCTGGCGAGCATCGCGGTCTGGGACCCCGACGAGGTCAGCATCAGGGTGGCCCGCAGTGCGCCGGCGGGTGACGTGCTCAGAGAAGTGGTGGACATCCTCATGATCGACCTGGGGGCTCCCGTCTCCCGGGGCGGACCGCTGCGCTGCTTCTGCGGCATGGGCGTGGAACTCCCCCACGAACTGCTGCCCCGCCTGCACGCGGCCGAGGCCGGCTGACACCCGGCCGCCGGGCTGGAGACGGCGCCGGCCGCCCCTCTCTCCCGAGGGACGGCCGGACGTGGAAGGGGTGTGCCGCTCAGGCGGTCAGACGGGCGATCGCCTCGTCCACGGTCAGCTCCTCGCGCTCACCCGTCCTGCGGTCCTTCAGTTCGACGACGCCCTCGGCCGAGCGGCGCCCGGCGACGAGGATCCGCGGGACGCCGATCAGCTCCGAGTCCGTGAACTTCACGCCCGGCGAGACACCGGCGCGGTCGTCGCACAGCACGCGCAGCCCGGCCGCGGACAGCTTCTCCGAGACGTCGAGGGCCAGTTCGGTCTGCAGGGCCTTGCCGGCGGCGACGACGTGCACGTCGGCCGGGGCGACCTCGGCGGGCCAGCACAGGCCCTTGTCGTCGGCGGTCTGCTCGGCGAGGGCGGCCACCGCGCGGGAGACGCCGATGCCGTAGGAGCCCATGGTCACGCGGACCGGCTTGCCGTTCTGGCCGAGGACGTCGAGCTTGAGGGCGTCGGCGTACTTGCGGCCGAGCTGGAAGATGTGGCCGATCTCGATGGCGCGGTCGAGCTTGAGGCCGGTGCCGCACTTGGGGCAGGGGTCGCCCTCCTGCACGACCACGACGTCGACGTAGGCGTCGACCTCGAAGTCACGGCCCGCGACGACGTTCTTCGCGTGCGTGCCCTCCTTGTTGGCGCCCGTGATCCAGGAGGTGCCGGGGGCGACGCGCGGGTCGGCGAGGTACGTGACCTTGTCGCCCAGGCCCTGCGGGCCGACGTAGCCGCGCACCAGGTCGGGGCGCTCGGCGAAGTCCGCCTCGGTGACCATCTCGACGACGGCCGGGGCGAAGTGCGCCTCGACCTTGTCGATGTCGACCTCGCGGTCGCCGGGGACACCGACGGCGACGATCTCGCCGTCGACCTTGACCAGCAGGTTCTTCAGGGTGGCCGAGGCCGGGACGCCGAGGTGGGCGGCGAGGGTCTCGATGGTGGGGGTGTCCGGGGTGGGGATCTCCTCGAGCGCGGGCACGTCCGCGGCCTCGACCGGCTTCAGCTCGTAGGTGATCGCCTCGGTGTTCGCCGCGAAGTCGCAGTTCGGGCAGTCGGCGAAGGTGTCCTCGCCGGCCCCGGCGGGGGCCAGGAACTCCTCGGACTTCGAGCCGCCCATCGCGCCGGCGGTCGCCGCGCAGATGCGGTAGTCCAGGCCCAGGCGCTCGAAGACGCGCTGGTAGGCCTGGCGGTGCAGGGCGTACGACTGGGCGAGGCCCTCGTCGTCCGTGTCGAAGGAGTAGGAGTCCTTCATCAGGAACTCGCGGCCGCGCAGGATGCCGGCCCGGGGGCGGGCCTCGTCGCGGTACTTGTGCTGGATCTGGTAGAGGATGACCGGCAGGTCCTTGTAGGAGGACGCCTGGTCCTTCACCAGCAGGGTGAAGATCTCCTCATGGGTCGGGCCGAGCAGGTAGTCGCCGCCCTTGCGGTCCTTGAGGCGGAACAGCTCCTGGCCGTACTCGTCCCAGCGGCCCGTGGCGTCGTAGGGCTCACGCGGCAGCAGGGCGGGCAGCAGCACCTCCTGGGCGCCGATGGCGTCCATCTCCTCGCGGACGATGCGCTCCACGTTGGCCAGGACCCGCTTGCCGAGGGGCAGCCAGGACCAGACGCCGGCCGCCGTGCGACGGACGTAGCCGGCGCGGACCAACAGCTTGTGGCTGAGGACCTCGGCGTCCGCCGGGTCGTCGCGCAGCGTCTTCGCCATCAACTGGGACATGCGCTGGACCGGTGCTTTCGCCATGGTTCTCGTACTCCTGCCGGATGTGGTTGATGGCAGGAGGTTAGCCGGGCGGGACGGGACGGTGGAAATCGGTTAGGGCCTTCGTTCGGGTCAGGCCGGACCAGGGAGCGGGTCTGGGGCCGTGCATCGCAAGGCGGAGGAGGGCGCCATGGCGGAGCCATGGCAACCGACGACAACGCGGCGAGGTGCGGCCCCAGACCCCGCGAGCCCGGCCTGACCCGAACGAAGGCCCTAACGGCGCAGCGGCAGCGGGGCGCCCATCACGGCGTACGGCTTCGGGGCGCTGGGGAACAGGACCCGGCGCGCGAGGTCCTGGTAGCCGAGGGAGTGGTAGAGGCCGCGGGCCGGGCTGTCGATGTCGATCGCGGAGAGGATCGAGCGGGGCTCGTCGGCGCTGTCCGTGATGGTGGTGATCAGGGCGCGGCCCACGCCGCGGTTCTGGTAGGCGGGGTGGACGTGCAGCTCGGTGATGACGAACGAGTCGTCGAGCCAGTCGTCGAGGCCCTGGGCGCGCAGGTACGGCTCGACCACCGTGGACCACCAGTGGCTGCGGCTGTTGGGCATGCCGTAGACGAAGCCGGCGAGGCGGTCGCCCGCGGTGGCGCCGAGCGCGCGGGCGCCGGGGTACGTCATGTGCCGCAGGACGATCTGGCGGCGGACGGCCACTTCGTCGGGGCCCAGCCCGAACGCCACCGCCTGGACGGCGAGGGCCTCGTCGACCCGGGCCGGGAGGTCGAGCGGGCCGATCACGATGTCGTCGGGGTGGCGGCGGTGTGCGTGACCGGGAAGTCGCATGGTGGGGAGCCTACAAGCAATGCCGGGCCGGGGTCCTGGTGCGCCTTGTCGGCGGCCCTCCCGCACCCGTGGGCGTGCCGTCAGAACAGGACGCTCATGAAGGCGCCGACCTCCTGGAAGCCCACCCTGCGGTAGGTCCTGCGGGCCGCGGTGTTGAAGTCGTTGACGTACAGGCTGGCGACCGGGGCCACGTCCGCGAGGGCGTAGCGCAGGACCGCCGCCATGCCGGGCGCCGCGAGCCCCTGGCCCCGGTACTCGGGGGCCACCCAGACGCCCTGGATCTGGCAGGCGCGGTCGGTGGCGGCGCCGATCTCCGCCTTGAAGACGACCTTGCCGTTCTGGTCGAGGCGGGCGAAGGAGCGGCCGGAGCCGACGAGTTCGGCGACCCGGGCCTGGTAGAGGAGGCCGCCGTCGCCGGCGAGCGGCGAGACGCCGACCTCCTCGGTGAACATGGCCACGCACGCCGGGAGGATCGTCTCCATCTCGTCCTTGCGGATGCGGCGGACGTACGGGTCCGGGGCGATGTCGGCCGGCATCTGGTCGGTGACCATGAGCGGCTGGTGGGCGCGGACCTCCCGGGCGGGGCCCCAGGTGGGTTCGAGCAGCCGCCACAGCTGCGTGGTGGGCTCTGCGGGCCCGACGATGGAGGAGCAGCGGCGGCCGGCCCGGCGGGCGCGGTCCGCGAAGGCGCGCACGGCGCGCGGGGTGGCGCAGATGGGGACGAGGTTGGCGCCCGCGTAGCACAGGGACGTCAGCATGCCGTCGTCGTACCAGCCCCACATCTCGCCGCCGAGGCGCCAGGGGTCGAGGCCCGCGACCTGGACGCGGGACGTCACGAAGGCGTTGGCGACCGGGTCGCGGTCGAGGACCGCGAGCGCGGCGTCCAGGTCACTCGGTTCGAGCACCCGTGAGGTGGTCTGGGTCAACACGTGCGGGGCCTCACGCTGGGGTTCTGCTGGTCCCCGCACTGTACCCGCGGAAGCTGTGCCGTGCCGCCCCGCGGTCGTGACCGGTGGTCCCGGCCGGGGGCGGTCCGGGCGCGGGCGGGTCAGCCCGCGACCGCGACGGAGGGTTCGCCGCTCGTCACGCCGTCGGCCTCCATCTGCTCGGCCAGCTTCATGGCCTCTTCGATGAGGGTCTCGACGATCTTGGACTCGGGGACGGTCTTGATGACCTCGCCCTTGACGAAGATCTGGCCCTTGCCGTTGCCGGAGGCGACGCCGAGGTCGGCCTCGCGGGCCTCGCCGGGGCCGTTGACGACGCAGCCCATGACGGCGACGCGCAGGGGGACCTCCATGCCGGTCAGACCGGCGGTGACCTCCTCGGCCAGCTTGTAGACGTCGACCTGGGCGCGGCCGCAGGACGGGCAGGAGACGATCTCCAGGCCGCGCTGCTTGAGGTTCAGGGACTCGAGGATCTGGATGCCGACCTTGACCTCCTCGGCCGGCGGGGCCGACAGGGAGACGCGGATGGTGTCGCCGATGCCCTGGGAGAGGAGCGCGCCGAAGGCGACGGCGGACTTGATGGTGCCCTGGAAGGCGGGGCCGGCCTCGGTCACGCCGAGGTGCAGCGGGTAGTCGCACTGGGCGGCGAGCTGCTTGTACGCCTCGATCATGAC
>NZ_LLZN01000088.1 GCF_001509795.1 Streptomyces sp. NRRL WC-3605
CCCACCCGGCCCCGGCACACTCGACGAACGAAGAGCCGATGCACACCGACCGCACCTCGACCACCCGCTTCTCCGTCCCCGTCGACGCCGCCCTGCGCGCCGCCGGCTGGCAGCCCGGACGCTGGGACATCAAACAAGCCGAGATCTGGGCCGACGCCCTGCGCGACCACACCTCACCCGCGGGCCACCGGCACACCGTCTTTCCCGCCGCCGTCGAAGCCTGGGCCGAATTCGGCGGCCTCCACATCACCCCCGGCGGACCCGGACGCCAGATCGCCCCCGCCGCCCTCCACCTCGACCCCCTGCACGGCCTCCACATGGCCCGCACCCTCGGCGACCTCGGCCGCGCCCTCGACACCGACGTCAGCCCCCTCGGCACCGAGACCAGCACCGACTCCCTGCTCGCCATCGACACCGAGGGCCGCGTCTACGCCCTCGACCACACCGGCGACTGGTACCTCGGCGCCGACATCGACCAGGCCCTCGCCGGCCTCGTCACCGGACTCGAACCCGCCCGCCTCGTCGCACCCTGACCCCGGCCCGCGACCGGATCAGGCCGCCGGGATCACCGCCGACACCCGGAAACCCCCCGCGTCCGTCGGCCCCGACACGAACACCCCGCCCAGCGCCGACACCCGCTCCTTCATCCCCACCAGGCCATTGCCGCCCGACGGCAGCCGCGCCGACGACGCCGACCCCGCCTCCGGCGGCGGCTCGTTCTCCACCTGCATCGCGATCTCCGACACCCGGTGCGCCAGCCGCACGTACGTCTTCGCGCCCGCCGCGTGCTTGTGGACGTTCGTCAACGCCTCCTGCACCACCCGGTACGCCGTCTGCTCCACCTCCGGCGCGTACGCCCGGGACTCCCCCTCCACCGACAGATCCACGACCATCCCCGCAGCCGCCGACTGCCCCACCAGCTCCTCCAGCTCCGACAGCCAGGGGCCCTCGGCGACCGGCTCCTCCGCCCGCTCCCGGTCAGCGGCAGCGGCCGCGGCCACCCCCACCGCCGCCAGCGGCGCCGCCGCACCCCGCGAGGCACCCGCCGACGCCACACCACTGCGCAGCACCCCGAGCATCTCGCGCAGCTCCGTCAACGCCTGCCGGCCCATGTCCCCCACCAGCGCGGCATTGCGCACCGCCTTCTCCGGGTCCTTGCGCGCCACCGCCTGCAACGCCGCCGCGTGCACCACCATCAGACTCACCCGGTGCGCGACGACGTCGTGCATCTCCCGCGCGATCCGCGTCCGCTCCTCGTTGCGTGCCCACTCGGCCCGCTCCTCCGCCCGCTCCGCGAGCAGCTGAAGCTCCCGCTCCAGACTGTCCGCCCGCTCCCGCAGGCTCTCCATCAGCCGGCGCCGGGCCCCCACGTACAGGCCCAGCAGCAACGACGGCGCCGTCAGCCCGATCGCCGTCGTCACCGACGCGAACGGCACCACCCAGTCGCCGACCGTCAGACTCCCGCGCGCCACGTCCTGGCGCACCCACACGAACGTCACGATCAGCGTGCCGACGAACGACATCCCCGCCAGCGACGCGATGATCCGGCGCGGCAGCTCGGAGGCGGCCAGCGTGTACAGGCCGACGATGCTCAGCAGGAAACCCATCTGCGCAGGCAGCACCGCGATCGACACCAGCACCACGGCGATCGGCCAGCGGCGCCGCAGCAGCAGCACGGAACCCGCCAGCGCCCCGAACACCACCCCGACCGGCACCGGCAGCCCCGCGTCCCGGGCGAACCCGACCCCCTCGAACGCACACTCCCCCGCGGACGCGACGGCCAGCGTCACATCCAGCACGGCGCCCCGCGCCCTGCTCCACCACCACGGCCCGGCCCCCGGCGGCGACTCCCCGGCGTGCTCTTCCCCCGTCCTGGTCATGCCTCCACCCTACGGGCGCACCCCCACCCATTTCCGTCGACTTTCCCCGACGGTCCTGCGCAGCGCGGACTTGTATCGTCGCGTCGAAGGCTCCTGGTACGGCATAGTAGGAGCCGTCCGGTCGGACGATCTACTGAATCGGACATCCAGCCCATCCCGGGTCGTCTAAGGGCAAGACGTCAGATTTTGGTTCTGATCATGGGGGTTCGAGTCCTCCCCCGGGAGCACATGCTCGATACGGGTCCCACCTGGCAGCGCCACGGTCGGGGCCCGCTCTCATGTCCGCCGTGAAACGCCCCGGTATCCTGCGGATGTCACCCCTCCCCCATCACAGCCGAAGGGCATCCCGTGAGCGCCATTCGCCCGGCAGCCGTCGTCGTTCTCGCAGCGGGTGAGGGCACCCGTATGAAGTCGGCCACACCCAAGGTCCTGCACGAGCTCTGCGGACGCAGTCTCGTGGGGCATGTCCTGGCCGCGTCCCGCGAGTTGGACCCCGAGCACCTCGTCGTCGTGGTCGGCCACGCGCGCGAGAAGGTCACCGCGCACCTCGCCGAGATCGACCCCGCTGTGCGCACGGCCGTGCAGGCGCAGCAGAACGGCACGGGGCACGCGGTGCGGATGGCACTGGAGGAGCTGGGCGGCCCGGTGCAGGGCACGGTCGTGGTCGTCTGCGGCGACACGCCGCTGCTGACGGGCGCGACGCTGTCGGCGCTGGCGGCGACGCACGCGGCGGACGGCAACGCGGTGACCGTGCTGACGGCGGAGGTGCCGGACGCGACGGGCTACGGCCGGATCGTGCGGGACGGCGCCTCGGGTGCGGTGACGGCGATCGTGGAGCACAAGGACGCGTCGGAGTCGCAGCGGGCGATCCGGGAGATCAACTCCGGGGTGTTCGCGTTCGACGGGCAGCTGCTGGCGGACGCGCTGGGCAAGGTGCGCACGGACAACAGTCAGGGTGAGGAGTACCTGACGGACGTCCTGGGCATCCTGCGGGAGGCCGGGCACCGCGTGGGCGCGTCGGTGGCGGCGGACCACCGCGAGATCGCGGGGATCAACAACCGCGTGCAGCTGGCGGAGGCGCGCCGGATCCTGAACGACCGGTTGCTGACGGCGGCGATGCTGTCGGGCGTGACGGTGGTGGATCCGGCGTCGACGTGGGTCGACGTGTCGGTGACGTTCGAGCAGGACGCGGTGGTGCTGCCGGGTACGCAGCTGTTGGGCGCGACGCATCTGGGCGAGGGCTCGGAGGTCGGGCCGAACTGCCGGCTGCGGGACACGCGCGTGGGCGCGGGGGCCCGGGTGGACAACACGGTGGCGGACGGTGCCGTGGTGGGCGCGGGGGCGTCGGTGGGGCCGTTCGCGTATTTGCGTCCGGGTACCCGTCTGGGCGCGAAGGGCAAGATCGGTACGTACGTCGAGACGAAGAACGCGTCGATCGGTGAGGGGACGAAGGTTCCGCATCTGTCGTACGTGGGGGACGCGACGATCGGCGAGTACACGAACATCGGCGCGGCGAGCGTGTTCGTGAACTACGACGGCCAGGACAAGCACCACACGACGGTGGGGTCGCACTGCCGTACGGGTTCGGACAACATGTTTGTGGCTCCTGTCACGATCGGGGACGGTGCGTACACCGCCGCGGGGTCCGTGATCACGAAGGACGTACCGCCCGGTTCGCTGGCCGTGGCCCGTGGCCAGCAGCGGAATATCGAGGGTTGGGTCGCTCGTAAGCGTCCGGGGAGCGCGGCGGCGCGGGCGGCGGAGGAGGCGTCCCGGCAGGGCGGAAGCGAAGACTGACCGGAAACGGGTGCGTCGGACACGGCGTACCGTGATAGGTGCACACCCAGCTGAGACACCTCTGAGGAGACAGTGCTGTGACCGGGATCAAGACGACCGGCGAGAAGAAGATGATGTTCTTCTCCGGCCGCGCCCACCCCGAGCTTGCCGAGGAGGTCGCCCAGCAGTTGGGTGTCGGGGTCGTCCCGACGAAGGCCTTCGACTTCGCGAACGGCGAGATCTACGTGCGGTATCAGGAGTCGGCGCGCGGCGCGGACTGTTTCCTGATCCAGAGCCACACGGCGCCGATCAACAAGTGGATCATGGAGCAGTTGATCATGATCGACGCGTTGAAGCGTGCGTCGGCCCGCTCGATCACGGTGATCGTGCCGTTCTACGGCTACGCCCGTCAGGACAAGAAGCACCGTGGCCGTGAGCCGATCTCGGCGCGTCTGATCGCGGACCTGATGAAGACGGCCGGCGCGGACCGCATCCTGACCGTGGATCTGCACACGGACCAGATCCAGGGCTTCTTCGACGGCCCGGTGGACCACCTGTTCGCGCTGCCGCTGCTGGCGGACTACGTGGGCCGCAAGGTCGACAAGGACAAGCTGACGGTCGTCTCGCCGGACGCGGGCCGGGTGCGGGTCGCGGACCGCTGGTGCGACCGGCTGGGCGCGCCGCTGGCGATCGTGCACAAGCGGCGTGACAAGGACGTCGCGAACCAGGTGACCGTCCACGAGGTCGTGGGTGAGGTCAAGGGCCGCGTGTGTGTCCTGGTCGACGACATGATCGACACGGGCGGCACGATCTGCGCCGCGGCGGACGCGCTGTTCGCGCACGGCGCGGAGGACGTCATCGTCACCGCGACGCACGGTGTGCTGTCGGGCCCGGCGGCGGACCGCCTGAAGAACTCGCGCGTGAGCGAGTTCGTGTTCACGAACACGCTGCCGACTCCGGGTGAGCTGGCGGCGGATCTGGACAAGCTGACGGTGCTGTCGATCGCGCCGACGATCGCGAGTGCGGCGCGCGAGGTGTTCGAGGACGGTTCGGTCACGAGCCTGTTCGACGAGCAGTAGAGCCGGCTGTAGAGATCGTTTTGGGAACGGCCTCCGGGTCCGAGTAGACTGCTGCAGTTGCTCGGCGAGGGAGGCCGTTTCCCGTTGCGGGATGCGGTTGTCCGTTATCGACGCGCTCTTCGTAGCAGGCCGTTCGTGGCCGGGTGACCCCGTCCGTCCTACTTCTACGAGGAGTGATCGTCATGTCCGAGGTCAAGATCTCCGCCGAGTCCCGTACCGAGTTCGGTAAGGGTGCGGCCCGTCGTATCCGTCGTGACAACAAGGTCCCGGGTGTGCTGTACGGCCACGGTTCCGACCCGCTGCACCTGACGCTTCCGGGCCACGAGCTGCTGCTGGCGCTGCGTACGCCGAACGTCCTGATCGCGCTGGACATCGACGGCAAGACCAACGAGCTGGCCATCCCGAAGGCCGTGCAGCGTGACCCGCTGAAGGGCTTCCTGGAGCACGTGGACCTGCAGCTGGTGAAGCGCGGCGAGACCGTCACGGTCGAGATCCCGGTGCAGGCCGAGGGCGAGCTGGCCCCGGGCGGCAACCTTCTCGAGCACGTGCTGAACGCGCTTCCGGTCGAGGCCGAGGCCACGCACATCCCCGAGTCCGTGACCGTGTCGGTCGAGGGCCTGGAGGCCGGTGCGTCGATCCTGGCGAAGGACATCGAGCTGCCCAAGGGCACCAAGCTGGCCGTCGAGGACGACACGGTCGTGCTGCAGGTGCTGGCCGCGCAGGCCGAGGAGGCCGCTGAGGGCGCCGAGGCCGAGGGCGAGGAAGTCGCCGAGGCCTGATCCTCGCATTCCGGCGGGGCCGTGTGACCGGTTCCGTCGTCGCTTTCGTCAGCCGCCGTCCCTTCGGGGGCGGCGGCTGGCGCGTATCGATGGAGACGTGGACGTGACGACCGATCCGAGTGCGCCGTGGCTGGTCGCCGGCCTGGGCAATCCGGGGCCCGAGTACGCGGGGAACCGGCACAACGTGGGGTTCATGGTGGTGGATCTGCTCGCGGAGCGGATCGGGGGGAAGTTCAAGCGGGCCGGGAAGGCGCAGGCGCAGGTCGTCGAAGGGCGGATCGGTCCGCCGGGGCCGGCGAGCCGCCGGGTGGTGCTGGCGAAGCCGACGTCGTTCATGAACCTGTCGGGCGGCCCGGTGAACGCGCTGCGGGACTTCTACAAGGTGCCGCTGGGCAACATCGTCGCGGTGCACGACGAACTGGACATCGACTACGGCACGTTGCGGCTGAAGCTCGGCGGCGGGGACAACGGGCACAACGGGCTGAAGTCGATGACGAAGGCGATGGGCCCGGACTACCACCGGGTGCGGTTCGGTGTGGGGCGTCCGCCGGGCCGGATGCCGGTGGCGGACTTCGTGCTGAAGGACTTCTCGGCGGCGGAGCGCAAGGAGCTGGACTACTTCGTGGACCGGGCGGCGGACGCGGTGGAGTGTCTGGTGATCGAGGGGCTGGAGCGGGCGCAAAGCACGTACAACTCGTGATGTGTCGGTCCGCGCGACCGACGCGAAGTTGACCGTTCGCAGGGGCATGGCCAAAGATCGCGGCCATGCCTTCTGCCGTTGTCTCCAGTCAGGGCGCTGTCTCCGCGCTGCGGTTCGGCCGGGTCGCGGTGATGGGGGCGGTGGTACTGCTGATCCTCGTCGCGGGTGTGTGGGGGTCGTGGGGCAGCGCGCAGCACGTGATGCTCACCAAGGGCCGTGAGCACGGCACGATCGAGGTGGCCCGGTGCGGCGCGGACACGTGCGCCGGGCCGTACGCGCCGGTGTCGGTGGGGTCGCGGGCGCGCGCTTCGGTGGTGATCGAGAAGAGCGTCGCGGTGCGCGAGGGGGAGACGTACGCGGTGGTGGTGAAGCCGGGTACGGACGAGGTGGTGCGGTCGGGTCCGGCGGGCGTGCTGTACGCGTGGGTGCCGCTGGGCGGCGCGCTGCTGCTGGCGTCGGTGGTCGCAGCGGGCGGTCTGCGCCGGGCCCGCCTGGCCTGGCTGCTGGCGGGCGCGGGCGTGGCGCTGCTGACGGGCGCGTACGTGACCGTGTAGGCGGCTGCCCGTTTCTCCATGTGTGTGGAGGTCCGGAGTGTGGCCGGTTCGTGATTGACCTGGATTCAACGGACGCAGGAAGCTGAGCCGCCCCCTCCACATCACTCCTGTTCCCACTCGCAGATGGACTGCATGCCCCATGCGTACCCTCTTCCGCGCCGGCGCCCTGTCCGCCGTCGCCGCGTCCGCCGTGCTGTGTCTGCCGGTGGCCGCTCAGGCCACCGCTCCCGGTGACAACGGCACCGTGAAGATCCATGACTCCGCGACCGGTGAGGAGGCGCGCCGCAACGAACCGCACGTGTGCACGTTCTACCTGGACGCCTTCGGCTTCGACCGGGTCCAGCAGGTCGACTGGCACATCGAGGTCTGGGCCCCGACGGCCGGCGTCAAGGGCGAGACCGTGCGGTCGGGCGCGCTCACGCTGGACGGCGAGGGCCACGGCCGTACGGCCGATCTGACGCTGCCCGACGGGCACTACAAGCTGTTCTGGAACTTCGCGGGCGAGAAGGGTTCCGCGAAGCACAAGGTGTTCTGGACGGACTGCGGCGAGGAGGACGGCGGGACGCCGTCGACGCCGTCGGCACCCTCGACGCCTGCCCCGGCGTCGACGCCGCCGGCTTCGCCGGTGCCGTCCGGGTCGCCCGGCGAGGCGGTGCCGTCGTCGGCGTCCTCGCCGTCGCCGCAGGGCTCCGGGGGCGATCTCGCCGAGACGGGCAGTGGGGCCCCGGTGGGTCTGCTGTCCGCGGCCGCCGCGGCGCTGCTGGGCGCGGGCGGCTATCTGGTGCTGCGGCGACGCAGGGCCTGACCCGGACCGCCGCCGTAGACGACGGTGCCCCCGTGCTCGGGTGAGCGCGGGGGCACCGTCGTCGGGCGGGGGCGTCAGCCGGTGTTGCGCAGGCCGGCGGCGACGCCGTTGACAGTGAGGAGCAGGGCGCGGGCGAGCAGCGGGTCGGGCTCGGCGCCGCTGGCGACGGCGTCGCGCTGGCGCTTGAGCAGGGCGACCTGGAGGTAGGAGATCGGGTCGAGGTAGGCGTCGCGGATGGCGAACGTCTGCTTGAGGACGGGCTGGGCGTCGAGGAGTTCGCTCTCGCCCGTGACCCGCAGGACCTCGCGGACGGTGAGCTCGTGCTCGGCCTTGATGGCGTCGAAGACGTGCTTCAGCTCGTCGGGGACGAGGGTGTCGACGTAGTGCTGGGCGATACGCAGATCGGTCTTCGCGAGGGTCATCTCGACGTTGGAGATGAAGTTGCGGAAGAAGTGCCACTGCTCGTGCATCTCGTCGAGCACGGTGTCCAGACCGGCCTCGCGCAGGGCCTTCAGGCCGCTGCCGACGCCGAACCAGCCGGGCACGATCTGCCGGGACTGGGTCCAGCCGAACACCCACGGGATGGCGCGCAGTCCGTCGAGGGAGACACCGGAGCCGGGGCGGCGGGAGGGCCGCGAGCCGAGGTGCAGGTCGGCGAGCTGGTCGACCGGGGTGGACGCGAGGAAGTACGTCGGCAGGTCGGGGTCCTCGACGAGCTTGCGGTACGCGGTGTGCGCGGCGTCGGAGACGACGTCCATCGCGGCGTCCCAGCGGGCGAGCGCCTCGGTGGACTGGCGCGGCGCGGTGTGCAGCGCGGAGGCCTGGAGGGTGGCGGCGACGGTCAGTTCCAGGTTCTCGCGGGCCAGCGAGGGGACCAGGTACTTGTCGGAGATGACCTCGCCCTGTTCGGTGACCTTGATGGCGCCTTCGAGGGTGCCCCAGGGCTGGGCGAGGATCGCGTCGTGCGAGGGGCCGCCGCCGCGGCCGACGGTGCCGCCGCGGCCGTGGAAGAGGCGCAGCCGCACTCCGTAGCGGTGGGCGACGTCGCGCAGCCGGCGCTGGGCGCGGTGGATCTCCCACTGGCTGGTGGTGATGCCGCCGAACTTGGAGGAGTCGGAGTAGCCGAGCATGACCTCCTGGACGTCGCCCCGCAGCGCGACGAGGCGCCGGTAGGACGGGTCGGACAGCATGTCCTCGAGGATGGTGTCGGCGGCCTTGAGCTCGTCGGTGGTCTCCAGGAGCGGCACGATGCCGATCTTCGCCCAGCCCGCGTGCAGGTCGATCAGGCCGGCCTCGCGGGCGAGGACGGTGGCGGCGAAGACGTCGTCGGCGCCCTGGCACATGGAGATGATGTACGACTCGATGACCTCGGGTCCGAAGACCTCCAGGGCCCGCTTGACGGTCTGGAAGACGCCGAGGGTCTTCTCGCCGGCCGCGTCGACGGGCGCCGGGCTGGGAGCGAGGGGCCGCCGGGAGCGCAGTTCCTTGGCGAGGAGCTTGGCGCGGTAGTCGCGGGGCATGTCGGCGTAGCGCCAGGACTCCTCGCCGAGCCGGTCGAACAGCTGGCCGAGGGCGTGGTGGTGGGCGTCGGCGTGCTCGCGGACGTCCATGGTGGCGAGCTGGAGGCCGAAGGCGGCGAGGGTGCGGATGGTGCGGTCCAGGCGCCCGTCGGCGAAGAGGCCGCCGCGGTGCTCGCGCAGGGAGCTCTGGATCAGGGTGAGGTCGGCGAGGAGTTCGCCGGTGCCGAGGTAGTCGCGGCCGGGCTCGTGCGGGGTGTTGCGGGCCAGGCGGGTCTTGGTGTTCTCCAGCTTCTGGCGGATGCACGTGGCCTTGAGCCGGTAGGGCTCCTCGGCGTTGAGGCGCTTGTAGCGGGGGCTGATCTCGGGCAGGGCGTCGAGGTCGGCCTGGAGGGAGGCGAGGAGTTCGTCGGTGGCGCCGGTGTAGCGGATGGAGTTCGACAGGAAGCCGCGCAGCTCGTCGATCATCTCCAGGGCGTCGTTGATGCCGTGCTCGTGCTGGAGGATGAGGATGTCCCAGGTCACCTGGGGGGTGACGTTGGGGTTGCCGTCGCGGTCGCCGCCGATCCAGGTGCCGAAGGTGAGCGGGCGGGTGTCGTCGGGCAGCTTGTGGCCGACGCGCTCCAGTTCGGCGGTGAGGTCCTCGAGGACGTCGCCGACGGCGCCGGCGTGCAGCTCGTCGAGGTAGTAGATGGCGTTGCGCGCCTCGTCGGCGGGCTCGGGTCGGACGACGCGCAGTTCGTCGGTCTGCCAGACGAGGTCGATGTTCTCGGCCAGTCGGGTGTCGTTGCGGCGGCGGTCGCCTTCCAGGACGGGCGTCTCCAGGAGGGCGGCGATGCGCCGGAGCTTGTTGAGGACGGAGCGGCGCGCGGCCTCGGTGGGGTGCGCGGTGAAGACGGGGCGCACGTTGAGGTGCCGGACGGTCTGCCGCAGGTGCTCGGGGTCGGCGTCCTTGAGCCGGTCGGCGGTGCGGGCGAGCAGGCCGCCCTCGGCGGCGCGCCGGGCCCGCAGTTCACGGCCTCGGTGGACCTGCTCGGTGACGTTGGCCAGGTGGAAGTACGTGGAGAACGCGCGGACCAGCTTGGCCGCGGTGTCGAGTTCGGTGCCCCGCAGCAGTTCGGCGGCGGCCTCTCCGTCCTCGCGGGTGAGGCGGCGGACCTTCTCGACGAGTTCCAGCAGCTCGGGTCCTTCTTGGCGGACCAGTGTCTCGCCGAGGAGGTCACCCAGCCGGCGGATGTCGGCACGCAGCTCGGCGCTGGCGGTCTCCTGGGACACGGTCTGGTCGTCGGCACTGCTCACAGGTGCGGCTCCTTGCAGTGTTGAAGCTCGTCTGGGAGGGGAACCCGGCGCCTGGGCCGTACGGCGGGACCGCCGCTTACGGCTCCTGACATCCGGGAAGAAATCAGAGCGGACCGCGCTGTCCGACCGAGACAAGGATAGGTGTCGATGGGGACGCGCTGTCTGCCGGGCTCTTGCCGCAGGGCGGCACGCTGCCATACTTACGACGCCGTAGGTTACGGAACCGTAGGCACCGCGCCGCCGGCGCCTGCCCGACCGTGACACGGCATCTGTCACAACCCTCGACCCCACAGGGGACGCCCATGACCCTGAGCTCCGATGTGATCGAAGACGCCCAGAAGGCGCACGACGACACCAACGCTCCCTCCGCCACGCTCGGCGGTGAGAAGAAGCGGTCGATCGAGCAGATCGCTCTTCTCCTCTTCATCATCGTGCCGTTCCTCGCGCTCCTCGCGGCGGTTCCGCTGGCCTGGGGCTGGGGAGTGAGCTGGCTCGACCTCGGCCTGATGGTCTTCTTCTACTTCCTCGGCTGCCACGGCATCACGATCGGCTTCCACCGCTACTTCACGCACGGTTCGTTCAAGGCCAAGCGGCCTCTGCGGATCGCCCTGGCCGTCGCCGGGTCGATGGCCGTGGAGGGCCCGATCGTCCGCTGGGTGGCGGACCACCGCAAGCACCACAAGTTCTCCGACGCCGAGGGCGACCCGCACTCGCCGTGGCGGTTCGGCGAGACCCTGCCGGCCCTGATGAAGGGCCTGTGGTGGGCGCACATCGGATGGATGTTCGACGAGGAGCAGACGCCGCAGGACAAGTACGCGCCGGACCTGATCAAGGACCCCGCGATCCGCGCCGTCTCCCGTCACTTCGTGTCCTTCACGATCCTGTCGCTGGCGCTGCCCGCCGTGATCGGCGGTCTGGTGACGATGTCCTGGTGGGGCGCGTTCACCGGCTTCTTCTGGGGGTCCCTCGTCCGGGTGGCTCTGCTGCACCACGTGACCTGGTCGATCAACTCGATCTGCCACGCGGTGGGCAAGCGCCCGTTCAAGTCCCGGGACCGCTCCGGCAACGTGTGGTGGCTGGCCGTGCTGTCGTGCGGCGAGTCCTGGCACAACCTGCACCACGCCGACCCGACGTCCGCGCGGCACGGTGTGGAGCGCGGGCAGATCGACTCCTCGGCCCGCTTCATCCGGATCTTCGAGAAGTTCGGCTGGGCCTACGACGTGCGCTGGCCGTCACGCTCGCGTATCGATTCCCGCCGCAACACCGGGGAAGACGGAGCCCGGCGCCGGAAGGAACCCGCGAAGGCGGCATGATTGACGCCGTGGCGACCGACTCCAGCACCTCCAGCAACGACAAGCCGCGGCGGGCGCGCCGTACCCGGATGACCGGTGCGGAGCGCCGCCAGCAGTTGCTGGAGATCGGTCGCACCCTGTTCGCCGCGAAGGGGTTCGAGGGCACGTCGGTGGAGGAGATCGCGGCGAAGGCCGGGGTGTCCAAGCCGGTGGTGTACGAGCACTTCGGCGGCAAGGAGGGCCTGTACGCGGTCGTCGTGGACCGCGAGATGCGGCGGCTGCTGGACATGGTGACCAGTTCGCTGACCGCGGGGCATCCGCGGGAGCTGTGCGAGCAGGCGGCGTTCGCGCTGCTGGACTACATCGAGGAGTACACGGACGGCTTCCGCATCCTGGTCCGTGACTCCCCCATCCCGCAGTCGACGGGGTCGTTCGCCTCACTGATCTCCGACATCGCCACCCAGGTGGAGGACATCCTCGGCCGCGAGTTCAAGAGCCGCGGCTTCGACCCGAAGCTGGCGCCGCTGTACGCGCAGGCGCTGGTGGGGATGGTCGCCCTGACCGGGCAGTGGTGGCTGGACGTGCGCCGGCCGAAGAAGGCCGAGGTGGCGGCGCACCTGGTGAACCTGGCGTGGCACGGCCTCGACGGGCTGGAGGCCCGGCCGCATCTGATCGGGCGCCGCAAGAGCTGACGCCGGCGGGTACCGGTACACGGACGAACACGGACACGGGCGCGCGGGGTGCCCCCACAGCACCCCGCGCGCCCGTGTCGGTCGTGCGGACGTACGCGTCAGTGCTTGAAGGTGTCCTTGCCCTTCTCCTTCGCCTGGCGCGCGTCGCCCTTCATCTGGTCGGCCTTGCCCTCGGCGGTCATCCGCTCGTTGCCGGTCATCCGGCCCACGGCTTCCTTGGCCTTGCCCTTGGCCTGTTCCTTCATGGCCCGGGACTTCTCTTCCTTCGCCACGTGTCTCACTCCCGCAAGGTTCGACGTCGCTGCCACGGAACGGGTGTCCCGCAGGTCACGGGTCAAACAACGGGATCGGGTTCCAGGAACTCCAGCCGGTTGCCGGCGGGGTCGCGGGAGAAGAAGCGCCGGTGCCCGGGGAGGTCGCCGTCCCACTCCACGGGGGCGCCGAGGGCGGCCAGCCGGGCGCCGTACGCGGCGATGCCGGTGACCCGCAGTCCGGGGTGGGCCTTGCGGGCCGGGCGGAAGTCGTTCTCGACACCGAGGTGCAGCTGCACGCCGCCCGTCCGGAACCAGCAGCCGCCGCGGGCCGCGAGCGCGGGCGGCTTGGGGATTTCCGTCATGCCGAGGACGTCCACGTAGTACGCGCGCAGACGGTCCTCGGAGCCGGGCGGGGCGGCGAGCTGGACGTGGTCGACGGCGCTGATCATCACGTCTCCTTACGGGCGACGGCGAAGACGCGGCGGAACGGGAACGGGGTGCCGTGCGGGCCGGGCGGGTACGCCTCGCGCAGCGCGGCCCGGTAGGCGTCCAGGAAGGCGTCGCGGCGGCCGGGGTCGTCGGCGAGCGCGGTGAGGACGGGGCGCAGGCCGGTGCCCTTCACCCAGTCCAGGACCGGGTCCTCGCCGGGCAGCAGATGCAGATACGTCGTCTCCCACACGTCCGCGGCGCAGTCCAGGGCGGTCAGGCGGGCCAGGTAGTCCCGTGGGCCGAGCACGGCGTCGGAGTGGCGCAGGACGTCCGCGAGGCCGTGGCGCGCGGCGAGGTCGCGCATCAGGCGGTGGCTCGGGGCGTCGAAGTTGCCCGGCACCTGGAGGGCGAAGGTGCCGCCGGGGCGCAGGCCGGCCACCCAGGAGCCGAAGCGGTCGGCGTGGCCCGGCACCCACTGGAGGGTGGCGCTGCTGACGATCAGGTCGTACGGCTCCTCGGGCGTCCAGGTGCCCACGTCGGCGTGGGCGAAGTCCAGGCGGCCGCCGCCCTCGGTGGGGCCCTCGTGCTCGGTGTGGGCGCGGTCGAGCATCGCGGCGGAGTTGTCGAGGCCGGTGATGTGGGCGGTGGGCCAGCGGGCGGCGAGCAGGGCGGTGACGTTGCCGGGGCCGCAGCCGAGGTCGGCGATGCGGGGCCGGGCGCCGGGGAGTGGGGGGACGCGGGCCAGGAGGTCGGTGAAGGGGCGGGCGCGGTGATCGGCGTGACGCAGGTACTGGGCGGGGTCCCAGGTGGGGGTGGCTGCGGACATGACGGGCCTCCTGTCTTCCGGGTTCCAGCCTGCCCCTCGTTTTATCTTGACGTCAAGAGACTTCACGTCGACACAACCACTACACTGATCGTCATGGAGGACGAGGTCGATCGGCTGGTCGCAGCGTGGCGCCGGGAGCGCCCGGACCTCGACGTGGAACCGCTCGAGGTGCTCAGCCGGGTGAGCAGGCTGGCCCGGCATCTGGACCGTGCGCGCCGGCTGGCGTTTTCCGAGCACAGTCTGGAGCCCTGGGAGTTCGACGTGCTGACCGCGCTGCGGCGCGCGGGTGATCCCTATCAGCTCTCACCGGGGCAGTTGCTGACGCAGACGCTGGTCACCTCGGGCACGATGACGAACCGCATCGACCGGTTGGCCAAGAAGGGCCTGGTGGAGCGGCTGCCCGACCCGAGCGACCGGCGCGGGGTGCTCGTGCGGCTCACGGCCGAGGGGCGCGATCGGGCCGACCAGGCGCTGGCGGGGCTGCTCGCGCAGGAGCGGGCGATCCTGGGGGAGCTGTCGGGTGGGCAGCGTTCCGAACTGGCGGGGTTGCTGCGCAGGCTGACGGCGCCCTTCGACAACATCCCGGGGTAGGCCCGGTGCGGTGCGGCGCCGCCGGGGTCATGCGGGATGCCGTATGCCGGGTGCGGCGCCGTCGTGGCTGGGCGCGCAGTTCCCCGCGCCCCTGAGGGCGTTGACCGCGGCCGAATGTGCGAGGCGCCGTCTGCCTGGTGCGCCCACCCGGGGGTGCCGGGACGGGCTCGTCGCGGGTGCGGCCGCCGTCGTGGCTGGGCGCGCAGTTCCCCGCGCCCCTGAGGGGGTTGTCCTTCGCGGCGTCGACGACGTACCCGGGCGGGGGCAGTCAGGGTGCGGCGCCGTCGTGGCTGGGTGCGGAGTTCCCCGTGCTCCGTAAAAAGCCGATCCGTCAGGCGCTGGTCGTTGCCTCCGGGAGGATTCTGGTCGGGGGGTCCAGGTCCACCGGGCCCACTCCGGCGCGGCGGGCCAGGGCTACCGCGGCCAGGGTGGAGTGGACGCCCAGCTTGCCCAGGACGTTCTGCATATGGGTGCGGACCGTGTGCGGGGAGAGGAACAGGCGCTCGGCGACCGCCTTGCGGCCCAGGCCCGCCACCATGCAGCGCAGCACCTCCCGCTCGCGCGGGGTCAGCGACTCCACGAGCCGTTCGCTCTCCGTGCGGTGCTTGCGGGCCGCCGTCAGCTCGCGCAGCACCCCCGTGAGCAGGGCGGGCGGCAGATGCGTCTCGTCGCGCAGCACCCCGCGGATCACCGTCAGCAGCCGGGACAGCGAGCAGTCCTTGGCGACCCAGCCGGACGCCCCGGCCTGGAGGGCCAGCGCGGCCCGGCGCGGATCGTCCTTCTCGGCGAGGACGACGGTCCGTACGGCGGGCTGCGCGGAGCGGACGCCCGCGACCAGCGAGATGCCGTCGACCAGGCCGTCCTCGCCGACCTCCTGGACGGGCGGGGCGGGCCGTATGCCCGGCATGCCGCCGCCCAGGTCGGAGTCGACGAGCAGCACGTCGAAGCGGCGGCCCTCGGCGGCCGCGCGCTCCAGGCAGCGCAGCGCGGCCGGACCGCTGCCCGCGGCGGAGACCTCGACATCGGGCTCGGCCGCCAGCGCGGCGGCGAGCGACTCGGCGAAGATGCGATGGTCGTCGACGACCAGGACTCGGATGCGAACCACGAAACCCCCTTCCCCAAGCTCTCGAAGAGCAGGGGATACCCCATCGTCATGAGGACGACACCGGGAGACGAACACGGTCGCGGGCGCGACGCCCGAAGCGCGTAGGGCAGGCACGGCCGCCGCCGTGCAGGAACTGCTACCCCCACTTCGGGCGTCGAACCCGACTGTCTCGCCCCCTGATCAGCACCGGCCCCCACCGGTGCTGCTCATCAGAGTACGGGCGGGGGGCAGGAGCGGAAGCGAATTTGCAGAACTGGTTCGCGGACGCGTTTATGGTGAGCCGCATGTTTCGTCTGGAGACAGAAGTCGACTCTTCCCGGCGGGATCTGCTCCGGCGGAGACTGCGGGACACCAACACGGCGGCCTCCCCGGTGCTGCGCGCCCTGCGCGGAACCCCAGGTGAACGCGAACTTCCGCTCCATGTGTGGGCGTTGGACGACGCGGGCGCCGTGGCCGGGGGTCTGGTCGGTCACACCTGGGCCACCTGGCTGCACGTCACGTATCTGTGGGTGGACGAACGCCACCGCGGCGCACGGCTCGGTTCGCATCTGCTCGCACACGCGGAGCGCGTCGCCCGCGACGAGCGGGGCTGTGCTTCGGTGCGCCTGGAGACATGGGACTTCCAGGCGCCGGAGTTCTACAGGAAGCAGGGGTACGACGTGGTGTGCGTGATCCCCGGCTATCCGCCGGGGATCACCGAGTACACGCTCACCAAACGGCTGCGCTGAACACTCAGCCGAGGCGTCGCGCGCCCGCCGCCGGCACCGCCTCGAACACACGCGGCGCGGTGAAGCCGGCCGCGGCGAAGGCGTCCTCGACGGCCTTGGTGACCGCCTCGACGTCCCCGGCCTCGGCCAGCACGATCGCCGAGCCGCCGAAGCCGCCGCCGGTCATGCGGGCGCCCAGCGCCCCGGCGGTCAGGGCCGCCTCGACGACGAGGTCGAGTTCGGGGCAGGAGACACGGAAGTCGTCCCGCAGCGACGCGTGGCCCTCGGTCAGGACCGGGCCGATCGCCCGGGTCTCGCCGGACTCCAGCAGGGCGACGACCCGCTCGACGCGCTGGTCCTCGGTGACGACGTGCCGCACCAGGCGGCGCACCTCGTCGTCGTCGCCGATCCGGGCGAGGGCCGCGTCCAGTTCGCCGTAGGGGACGTCCCGCAGGGCGTCCACGCCGAGGAGCGCGGCGCCCTTCTCGCAGCCGGCGCGCCGCTTGCCGTACTCGCCCTCGCTGTGGGAGTGCTTGACCTGGGTGTCGACCACGAGCAGGCGCATGCCCTCGGCGGCCAGGTCGAAGGGGATCTGCCGCTGGGAGAGGTCGCGGGTGTCCAGGAAGAGGGCGTTGCCGGCCTCGCAGCAGGCGGACGCCGTCTGGTCCATGATGCCGACGGGGGCGCCGACGTAGACGTTCTCGGCGCGCTGGCACAGGCGGGCCAGCTGCCAGCCCTTCAGATCCAGGCCGCACAGGTCGTTCAGGGCGAGGGCGACGACGACCTCCAGGGCCGCCGAGGAGGACAGGCCCGCGCCCGCCGGGACGGTGGACGCCAGGTGGATGTCGGCGCCGCCGACGGCGTGCCCGGCGTGGCGCAGCGCCCAGACGACGCCGGCCGGGTACGCGGTCCAGTCGCGGTCGGTCTCGGGGGCCAGCTCGTCGACGCGCAGCTCCACGACACCGCCGCGGACGTCCTCGGAGTGCAGGCGCAGCACGCCGTCGTCGCGGCGGGCGACCGCGGCGACCGCGGTGTGCGGCAGCGCGAACGGCATGACGAAGCCGTCGTTGTAGTCGGTGTGCTCGCCGATGAGGTTGACCCGCCCGGGCGCGGCCCACACCCCCTCCGGCTCGGACCCGTACAGCTCCCGGAACCGCTCCGCGACCGCGGCCGCCGTGTCGACGCTCATCCCCTGCTCCTGACCTTCCCTGCCGAACCGGCTTCCGTGGCCGGTGGATTGACCGGCCCGTTCAGCCGTAGAACCTAACTGGTGCGCTGGGCGAACTCCCACGCGTCCCGGACGATGCCCGCGAGGTCGGTGCGGGACGGGTTCCAGCCGAGGCGCTCGCGGGCGGTGGCGGCGGAGGCGACGAGGACGGCCGGGTCGCCGCCGCGGCGGGGGGCCACCACCTCGGGGACCGGGTGCCCGGTGACCTGACGGACCGTCTCGACGACCTCGCGGACGGAGAAGCCGTTGCCGTTGCCGAGGTTGCAGACGAGGTGCTCGCCCGGCACGGCGGCCTTCAGGGCGAGCAGATGGGCCTCGGCGAGGTCGGCGACGTGGATGTAGTCGCGCACGCAGGTGCCGTCCGGCGTCGGGTAGTCGTCGCCGAACACGGAGATCGACTCGCGGCGGCCCTGGGCGACCTGGAGGACCAGCGGGATCAGGTGCGACTCGGGGTCGTGGCGCTCGCCGTGCTCCTTGTAGGCGCCGGCGACGTTGAAGTAGCGCAGCGACACCGCGGCGAGGCCGTGGGCCGCCGCCTCACTGGTGATCATGTGGTCGACGGCCAGCTTGGAGGCGCCGTAGGGGTTGGTGGGCAGCGTGGGCGCCGACTCGACGATCGGCACCTCGGCCGGTTCGCCGTAGGTGGCCGCCGTGGAGGAGAAGACGAGGGTGCGCACGCCCGCCTCGCGCATGGCGCCGAGCAGGGCCATGGACCCGCCGACGTTGTTCTCCCAGTACTTCTCGGGCTTCACGACGGACTCGCCGACCTGGGAGGAGGCGGCGAAGTGCAGGACACCGTCGAAGGAGGCGTCCAGCCACTTGGCGGCGTCGCGGATGTCGCCCTCGACGAACACGGCACCGTCGGGCACACCCTCGCGGAAGCCGGTGGAGAGGTTGTCCAGGACGACGACCTCGTTCCCGGCCTCGAGCAGGTGCCGCGCGACCACACCGCCGACGTAGCCCGCGCCCCCGGTGACCAGAAACTTCCCGCTCATCTAACTCGCTACCTCTCGCAGTCGCTCGGCCGCGCGCTCCGGCGGCACGTCGTTGATGAACACGTTCATGCCGGACTCCGAACCCGCGAGGAACTTCAGCTTGCCGGAGGTACGGCGGATGGTGAAAAGCTCGAGGTGCAGCGCGAAGTCGTCGCGCACGACACCCTCGGACTCCGCCGACCGGCCGAACGGCGCCTGGTGCCAGGCGGAGATGTACGGCGTCGGCGGCTCACCCTCGCCGAAGATCCGGTCGAAGCGCCTCAACAGTTCCAGATAGACCTGGGGGAACTCCGCGCGCGCCGCCTCGTCGAGGGCGAGCAGGTCGGGCACCCGGCGCCTGGGGTACAGGTGGACCTCGTACGGCCAGTGCGCGGCATACGGCACGAAGGCCGCCCAGTGTTCACTCTCCAGGACGACCCGCTCCCCGGCGAGTTCGCGCTCGAGGACGGCGTCGAAGAGGTTGCCGCCGCCGCTGGCGGCCTTGTGGCGCGCGAGCGAACGCAGCATCAGGGCGGTGCGGGGCGTGGTGAAGGGGTAGGCGTAGATCTGCCCGTGCGGATGCCCGAGGGTGACGCCGATCTCGGCGCCGCGGTTCTCGAAGCAGAACACCTGCTCGACGGCGGGCAGCGAGGACAGCTCCGAGGTGCGGTCGGTCCACGCGTCCAGGACGAGGCGGGCCTGTTCCTCGGTCAGATCGGCGAAGGAGGCGTCGTGGTCGGAGGTGAAGCAGACGACCTCGCAGCGCCCGGAGTCACCGGCGAGCGACGGGAAGCGGTTCTCGAAGACGACGACGTCGTAGGAGGAGTCGGGGATCTCGCTGAGCCGGCCGTCCCGGGAGGGGCAGAGCGGGCACTCGTCGGCCGGCGGGTGGTAGGTGCGGCCCTGCCGGTGGGAGGCGATGGCGACGGCGTCCCCGAGGAGGTCGTCGTGGCGGATCTCCGACGTGGTGACGGTGGGCTCCAGGGGGCGGCGGTCGACCGCCTGGCGCAGGGTGTCGTCGCGCAGGTCGTAGTAGATCAGCTCCCGACCGTCCGCCAGCCGGGTCGAGGTCTTCTTCACGCGGGACTCCACATTTGTCCGAGCCTTCACCCAACAGAACCAAACATAGGAGAACACAACCCACCATCGCCGGTCAACATCACGATCAAACAAAAACCGTCACTCGAAGTGTTCAATTACTGAACATGGCGGCGTAGGTTCCGCTCTGGATCGGTTCGCTAAACGAAGCGAGTACACATGGAAACCCCCACATATCACCCCATCTACCTCGCCGCGGAACTACGGCTCCCCACGAACTGGCTCGACTACACGCTGCTGGGCATCTACTTCGTCGTCGTGCTGGGCATCGGTTTCGCGGCCCGCCGCTCGGTGAAGACCAGCCTGGACTTCTTCCTGTCCGGGCGCTCCCTGCCCGCCTGGGTGACCGGCCTGGCGTTCATCTCCGCCAACCTCGCCGCCACCGAGATCCTCGGCATGGCCGCCAACAGCGCCCAGTACGGCGCCTACACCGTCCACTGGTACTGGATCGGCGCCATCCCGGCCATGGTCTTCCTCGGCCTGGTGATGATGCCCTTCTACTACGGCAGCAAGGTCCGCTCCGTGCCGGAGTTCCTGCTGCTGCGCTTCGACCGGGCGGCCCACCTGCTCAGTTCGATCCTGTTCGCCTTCGCCGCCATCCTGATCGCCGGGGTGAACCTGTACGCCCTCGCGATCGTGGTCGAGGCCCTGCTGGGCTGGCCGCAGTGGGTGGCGATCGTGGTCGCCGGCTTCTTCGTGCTGGCGTACATCACGCTCGGCGGCCTGTCCTCGGCGATCTACAACGAGGTCCTGCAGTTCTTCGTGATCCTGGCCGCGCTCATCCCGATCACGGTGCTCGCCCTGAAGAAGGTCGGCGGCTGGGACGGCCTGAGCGACACCCTGACCAAGGCCCACGGCGACGACTTCGTCACCGCCTGGGGCGGCACCGGCATCGGCGACGCCAACCCGCTCGGCGCCAACTGGCTGACGATCGTCCTCGGCCTCGGCTTCGTGCTGTCCTTCGGCTACTGGACGACGAACTTCGCAGAGGTCCAGCGCGCCCTGTCCGCCAAGAACCTCTCGGCGGCCCAGCGCACCCCGCTGATCGCGGCCTTCCCCAAGATCTTCATCGTCTTCCTGGTGATGATCCCCGGCCTGGCGGCCGCCGCCCTGGTCCCCGGCTTCGGCACCGAGGAGTCCGGCTACCAGTACAACGACGCCATCCCCTTCCTCATGGAGGGGCTGCTGCCCAACGGTGTGCTCGGCGTCGCGGTGACCGGTCTGCTGGCCGCGTTCATGGCCGGCATGGCGGCCAACGTGTCGTCCTTCAACACCGTGTTCACCACGGACATCTGGCAGAAGTACGTGGTCAAGGACCGCGAGGACACCTACTACGTGCGCTTCGGGCGGCTCATCACGGCCGTCGGCGTCATGGCCTCCATCGGCACGGCGTTCCTGGCCTCGTCGTTCTCGAACATCATGAGCTACCTGCAGACGCTGTTCTCGTTCTTCAACGTGCCGATGTTCGTGGTCTTCATCATCGGCATGTTCTGGAAGCGGGCCTCGATGAAGTCGGGCTTCTGGGGACTGCTGGCCGGCACCACGGCGGCGATGGTGAACTACTTCGTCCTGTACAAGCAGGACATCATCTCCATCCCCACCGACCAGGGCGCGAACTTCGTCTCCGCCATCGCGGGCTTCGTGGCCGGCGCGGTCGTCATGGTCGCCGTCTCCCTGTTCACCGCGCCCAAGCCGGCGCACGAACTGCAGGGCCTGGTCTACGGCACCCGCTCCCCCGGCATGTCGGAGCCGCCCGCCGAGGGCGACGACGCCTGGTACCGCAAGCCCGCCCTGCTGGGCTGGGGCGCCGTGATCCTGGCGGCCGTCTGCTACATCCCGTTCTCGTTCTGACCAGGAAGGTCCTGACCCACCATGACCGACCATCCCGAGCACCCCGACCGCCCGCGCCACCCCGGCTGGTCCGAGGAGGACGTGCAGCGCCAGGTCACCGAGCTGCAGGAGAAGTCCGAGACGGCGGCCCGGCTCTTCGACATCCGGCGCATCATCGGCGGGCTCTTCGTCGTCTACGGCGTCATCGTCACGATCGCCGGCATCACCGACGACGACGCCGCGATCGACAAGGCCGAGGGCGTCAACATCAACCTGTGGACCGGCCTCGGCATGCTGCTCCTCGGCCTGTTCTTCCTGGCCTGGCTGAAGCTGCGGCCCGCCGCGCCGGCGCCCCCGCCGGTCGAGCCGGGCGACGAACCGTCCGAATGACCCCGCCGGGGCGAGCGGCCCGCGCCCTCGCCCCCGTCCCGGTGGCTACGGCTCCGGCGGCGCGTGGGGGCGGGGCAGCGGGCCCGCCCGGTCGAGCAGGCCGGTGCGGGCCGCCAGCGCCGCCGCCTCCAGCCGGGAGCCGACGCCCAGCTTCATCAGGACCCGCTGGACATGGGTGCGGGCCGTCGACGGCGCGATGCCCATGCCGGCGGCGATGAGCCGGGTGTCCTCGCCGTCGGCGACCCGGACCAGCACCTCGACCTCCCGCGGGGTCAGCATCTGGAGCAGCCGCTGCCCCTCGTCGTCCGGCTGGGCCGCCGGGTTGAGCAACTCGCTGAACGCGCCCTGCAGCAGCTGCGGCGCCACCGCCGCCTCACCGGCCCGCGCTTTCATGATCGCCCGCTCGACGCCCTCGATGCGCTCGTCGTGCCGTACGTAGCCGGAGGCGCCGGCCGCGAACGCCGCCGCGATCCCGCGCGGGCTCGGCACCGGTCCGAGGACCAGCACCGCCACCTGCGGCCGCTCCCGCTTGATCCGCACCACCGGGTCGAACATGCCCGGCTCCGCGGGTGTGGCCGTCCCCAGCAGACACACCTCGGGCGCCCGCGTGATCACCAGCTCGGCCGCCCCCGCGGCCGGAGCGGCAGCGGCCAGCACCCGATGCCCCCTCAGTTTCAGTGCCGAGGCCAGCGCCTCGGCGAGCAACCGGTGGTCGTCGACCACCATCAGCCGCACTCCCATCGAGCAACCCCCCAGTCCCCCCAATGGATCTCCCGCCATGCCCGGATCGGCTCGCGCCGGTCCGGACGCCCCACCACGGATGCCCACTGGTCCGCGCGGACGGAAGCCCCCTCCCGGCCCCCCCGCCCTTCATGCCCCCGGAAGCTACACGCTTGTTCGACGTCGCGCTCCCCCTACCGGCGATAAGTGCCCCGGAACGGCGGATTTTCTGGCTTTCCCCGCACGCCGGGGCGCGCAGGCGATAAGCCGGCGGCCCCGCTCCTGACCAGGAACGGGGCCGCCGGACACGGAAGGGGCGCGCGCGTCAGCCCTTCGCGCCGAACGCGATCACATGCCACCGCTGCTCGCCCGAGCTCCCCAGGGAGCTGGCGAACCGGGACGACATGTACAGACGGCCCTGGGAGTAGAGGAGTTCGGCGTAGTCCGGGGACATCCGCGTCTCGATGTCCCGGACCGTGCGCGCGGCGGGGTTCTCCAGGAGCTTCGTCTCCTTGAAGCTGCCGCCGTCGATGCTGACGATCTGGCCGCCCTTGTCGTACGGGGGCCGCTTGTAGGCGATCACATTGCCGCCGTCCATGCGCAGCGGCGTGATCGTGTAGCGGTCGCCGGCGTCGGCGCGCTGCCCGGTCTGCTTGCCGCTGGCCAGGTCGAAGGCGACGATCTCGTTGGTGCGGCCGTACTCGCCGCCGCCGGAGTGCTCCTTGGTGGCCGCGTACAGCCGGTCGTTGCCGACGACGACGCCGGTGCACGCCTCGATGGTGGTGACGCCGGAGCAGCGGGCCGAGAACTTGTCGGCCGGCAGCGGGATGCGGATGCGGAGCTTGCCGGTCTTGTTGTCGATGGAGAAGACGTCCGAGATGCCGATGGAGTCGGACTCGCCGACCTCGGCGGCCACCACGAGCGGGTCGGTGGAGATGACGCTGGCGTACTCGACGCCCTCGGCCATCTTGTACTCGGAGATCACCTTCCCGCTCTGCGGGTCGACGGTCTGGATGTGCAGCTGCGGCTGGTCGTAGCTGCCGCACTTGCGCACGGTGACCAGCTTGGGCCCGCCGCCGTACCCGAGGTCGTAGCAGTCGTCGTCGGCCTTCGGGGACCACAGCTGCCGGCCGGACTTCAGGTCGAAGGCGGCGCCGCCGCTGGTGCCGCCCGCGGCGACGGTGCCGCCGCTGACGGTGAGGTTGTCGAAGCGCAGCTCACGGCTCCCCGCCTTGGCGGTCTTCGTCCAGAGCTTCTTGCCGGTGTCGAGGTCGATCGCGGCGACCTGGCTGCAGCCGTGGGACGGCTTGTCCTTGGTCGGCTTCTCGGGCTGGAAGGCGATCGCCGTGAGGTGCCCGTCGGTGACGTGCCGGCCGGCCTGGCAGACCGGTCCGGGCAGCGGGATCGTCCACAGCTTCGTGCCCTTGTCGGGGTCGTAGCCGACGATCTCGGAGACGCCGCTCTTGACGTACGCCTTCTCGGTCAGCCACGAGCCGGCGACCACGATGCTGGTGTCCTCGTCGACCTTGGGCGACGGGACCTTGAAGAGCACGTCGGAGTTGGCGTCGGAGGGCACCTTCTCGGTGCCGTCGGGGGTGTCCCCGCCGCCGCCCTGCCCGTCGTCGCCCCCGCCGCCGGTGCCGCCGGTGGAGTTGGCCGTCTCGTCCTTGCCGCCGTCGTCACCGTTCTTGAACAGGTACACACCGCCGACGACCAGGGCGATCACCACGACCACCGCGGCCGCGATCATCGCGATCCGCGAGCCGTTCGAGCCGCCGCCGGCCGCCGTGACGGGCTGCGTGGCGTAGGGCTGCTGCTGCGGATAGCCGTAACCGGGCTGCTGGCCGTACGGGTTGGGCGTCGGGTACTGCTGCTGGGCGTACGGGTTGGGCTGCTGGCCCGGGTAGCCGTACGGCGGCTGGGGCTGCTGCGGCGCCTGCGGGTAGCCGTAGCCGGGCTGCTGCGGCGGACCGGCCGGCGGGGTGGGCGGACCCTGCGGCGGCTGCGGCGGCTGGTACTGCTGGCCGGGCTGCTGGGGCGGCTGAGGCTGCTGGGGCGGCTGGTCGCCGGGCGGGCCGAAGCCGCCCTGCGGAGGCTGGTTCGGCGGCGGGGGCGGCGGCTGGGTCATGGCGGGGGGACCCCGGGGGGGGGGGGGGGGGGGGGGGGGGGGGGGGGGGGGCCGGGGACCCCGCCCGGGCCCCCTTCCCCCGGGG
>NZ_LLZN01000089.1 GCF_001509795.1 Streptomyces sp. NRRL WC-3605
TTATCTAGGGTTGTCAAGCGAACCTGCTCGTAGCTGGCCGGCAAGCCTGTAAGGCACATGAGGCATGTTCGAGCGCGAAAGGCGTACCGTCTGCCTATGGGAGAGTCCCCTGGGCGACGGTCGTCGAGCCGCCGGCACCACACAGTGCCCCGGTTCTACTTGAAGCGGTTCGCCAACGCGGACGAGCGGATCATGCGCGTACCTCTCGGCGGCGAGCGAGCTCCTCGCCCGTGCGGCGTAAAGGACGTCGCGGTGCATAACGATTTCTACTCATACCCCGGTGACAGCGGACAGCTGGATGACTCTGTTGAGATCGCACTCTCCAAGCTGGAAGGGGATGCCGCCCGTGTGCTCCGGATGGTGGTCGAAGAAGACTGCTGGCCGCTGCCAGGACCCGAACGAAAGATCATGGCAGGTTGGACCGCTGCTCAGTACCTGCGGGTTCCGGCCAGGCGGCAGGCTGCCAATGAGATGTTCGACGACCTGACGAAGATCACGTTGGCGGTCGGAGGGAAGCCGGAGCTACGTAAACGACTCGAAGTGGAATCTGGAGGACCTGTCTCTGACGAAGAGGTCGAGCGGAAGTGGGCTGAGAAGACCGACTTCTCCAGCTACACGGCGAAGGCCCCGGTTCTGCATCACTTAGCGAGCATGGCAAGCGGCATCCCGACGGCAGCTGATGTCCTGATGCAGCGCGGTTGGGTGCTGTACCGCTTCAAACGCAAAGCGTTGATCACGTCGGACCACCCCGTGACCCTCGTGCGCGACCCTAGGACACCGACTTGGCTGGGTGTGGGGCTGGCGACGGCGCATGCGGTCGTGATCCCACTCGACAGGCGGGTGGCGCTCATGATGTCGACCCCCGGAATTCCGGACCGCGTGAAGCCGCCAAGTGCAGCCTTGGCTTGGGACTTCAACCAACGGTCCGCCTATAGCGCGCGGTCTGCGGTCTTCCACCATCCGGACGACACGCCTCTGGTCGGTGTGGAGTTGCCTCCCAAGCGGACGCGAGAGATGTGGTCCAGCCACAATCCGGAGGACTTCATCCGGCCGGAATCCCCTCCTGGCGCATGATCCCGGCAGCGAACCTGCACGACAGCCAGGCACTGATCCCCATGGTCCACGGCTGGTCCTCCGCCGCCGCAGGATCCGGAGTTCGCGGTGAGCGTCGACGACGGCGCACGAGGCCCGCTACAGGCCCCAGGCACGGCGGAAGGCCGTGAGACAGCCGACCGAGGTCCAGGGGCTGAGGGACAACGCGTGACGGGCGTCCACGAGCTTCGTGAGCGACCTGCCGCCCGCGTCGGGCCGCTCGGCCTCCTGGAGGCGTTTCGAGTCCAGGGTGGACCCGAAGAACCTGCTCGCCGCGGCCCAGGGGGTCGGCGACGTGACCGGCAAGGACGGCGTGGCACTGGTGCACACGTTGGGCTACGACAACTCCGGCGTGCGGAACACGCTCGTCGCGACGACCTGATCCCCCATGTCAGAGCCGTGATCACGGCGGGAGACGGTTCTAGCCTCGCGCTTTCACGGGGGCGGGCTGTCCGGCAGACAGTCAGGAAAGCAGAAGTGTATCTGACCAGCAAAAATGAGGGCTTTCTATGGCCTTGTGCCCGGTGGAACCAGAGCGGCACCCGTCGGGCGGCGCGCGGGGGTGTTCTCGCGGGGCGCGTCGTGCAGGGCATCTCGAACAGCGTTACGGTTTTAAGAAGGGCCACTCAGATGAGGAGGCCAAAAGATGCTGATGGAGGCGCTGGCACCGCTGGCTGCGGCTGGCGGCACCGCAGTGGTGCAAGCTGCGGGGACAGATGCATGGAACGGGTTTCGGCAGGCGGTAGCGCGCTGGTTCGGACAGGGCGACGCCCAGCGGGAACAGGCAGCACTGGATCGCCTTGACCAGACCGCAACTGCTCTGCAGACCACCGACCCGGCCGAGGCGGAACGGATGTGGATCAGCCAGGAGGTCTCCTGGCAGGCTCGCGTCGAGACCGTCCTGGAGGATCTGGACGAGGCAGAGCGCGACCGCGCCGCCGACCAGCTGCGCGATTTGCTGGCCGAGTACGTCCCGCAGATCGGGGTGGCGGTAGGGCAGGGCGGACTGGGCGCCGGCCGCGACGTGAAGATTCACGCCAGGGACAACTCCATCGCGGCCGGGGTACTCCACGGGGGTGCACGCATTGGCCCCCCTCCGACGCCGGATCCGCCCCAAGGCTGAGCGGACCGGCTACTCTCTCTCCCGCCCCAGGGCCCAACGGCGGGCCGGGAAGCGTCAACGCCTTCGATCACAGCATTGCCGCCGGTGCGATCAACTATCACGCCGCACCGCGTCCCCCCGTGACCTGGCCGCACCAGGTCGGTGTGCTACCCCGCCAGGCCGACTCCTTCCAGGACCGCGGCACCGCCCAGCAGCTGAAGCACGCGGTGGACAGCGGCGGCACCGCGGTGCTGAGTCAGGTGATGGCCGGCATGGGCGGAGTCGGCAAGACCCAGCTCGCCGCCCACCACGCACGCACCCTATGGCAGACCGGGCAGCTGGACCTGCTGGTTTGGGTCACCGCCGCCTCACGCGACGCGATCGTCGCAGGCTACGCCCAAGCCGCGGTAGAGGTACTCGGCGCCGACCCCACCACCCCCGAGGTCGCTGCTCGCGAGTTCCTGGCTTGGCTAGAACCGAAACCCGGCACCACGTGCCGCTGGCTGGTGGTTCTCGACGACCTTGCCGACCCTGTTGACCTTCGCGGCTTGTGGCCCCCCGCTAGCCCCCACGGTCGCACCCTGGTCACCACCCGCCGCCGCGATGCCGCCGTCACCGGACATGGCCGTCGCTTGGTGCGGGTGGGCTTGTTCACCGAGAGCGAGGCCACCGCCTACCTCACCACGGCCTTGGCCGCGCACGACCGTCATGAGCCTGCCGACCAACTCGTCGGCCTCGCCCACGACCTCGGACTCCTGCCGCTGGCGCTTTCCCAGGCCGCCACCTACCTCATCGACGTTGGCCTGGACTGTGCTACCTACCGACACCAGTTGACCGACCGAGGGCGCGCCCTCACCAACTTGCTACCCGATCCTTCCGGGTTGCCCGACGATCAACCCACCGCCGTCGCCGCCACCTGGTCGCTGTCCCTGGATCGCGCCGATCAGCTCTCGCCTATGGGCCTCGCTCGCCCAATGCTGCAGCTAGTAGCCGTGCTCGACCCCAATGGCATCCCCATGCCCATCCTCGCTAGCCCACCTGCCCTTGCCTATATTTCTCAGCACCGCACCGTTGCTGCTGTCAGGGAGGCCACAGCTCAGGACGCCACAGGTGCGCTGCGGGCACTGCATCGGCTAAGCCTGGTCGACCATGTTTCTGACACCCCCCACCCAATGGTCCGCGTCCACCAACTCGTCCAACGTGCAGCCCGCGATGCGCTTGCCCGCCAGGAACGCAGCAAGACCGCCTGGGCAGCCGCCGATGCCCTAGTCGCCGCTTGGCCGGACACCGAGAGGGACACTGCCCTAGCCCAGGCGCTGCGCGCCAACGCCGAAGCGCTTAGGCGCCAGGATGAAGAGTCCCTGTACCAAGCCGATGAGGCTCACTTGGTGCTCTTCCGCTCCGGCCGGAGCCTCGGCGAGGCAGGTCAGGTCACAGCCGCCGTCCGGCACTTCGAGCAACTGGCAAGCGTTGCTCACATCTGTCTGGGCCCAGACCATCCTGAGACCCTGATCGCCCGGAACCAGGTCGCCATGTGGCGGGGGGAAGCGGGGGATGTTGCTGGTGCTGTCACGGCCTACGAGGAACTGCTGGCCGACCGGCAGCGGGTGCTGGGCCCGGAACACCCAGACACCCTCGTAACCCGGCACAACCTCGCCGACTGGAGGGGTGAGACCGGGGATGCGGCGGGTGCTGTCACAGCCCTAGAGGAGCTGCTGCCAGAGATGGGGCGAGTGCTGGGCCCAGAACACCCAGAAACCCAGACCGTCCGGCACACCCTTGCCAGCTGGCGGAGTGAGGCGGGGGATGATGCGGGTGCTGTCACGGCCTACGAGGAACTGCTGGCCGACCGGCAGCGGGTGCTGGGCCCGGAACACCCAGACACCCTCGCAACCCGGCACAACTTGGCCGATTGCCAGGGAAGGGCGGGGGATGCTGCGGGTGCTGTCACGGCGTTGGAAGAACTGCTGGCCGGTTGGGAGCGGGTGCTGGGCCCAGAGCACCCAAGAACCCTCAACACCCGTCTGAATCTTGCCTACTACAGGGGAAGGGCGGGGGATGCTGCGGGTGCTGTCACGGCGTTGGAAGAACTGCTGGCCGACCGGCAGCGGGTGCTGGGCCCAGAACACCCAGACAC